>NZ_WEIO01000004.1 GCF_009183655.1 Bacillus aerolatus | reverse complement strand
AGATGAGATTTCCCTTAGCGCAAGCTAGTAAGATCCCTGAAAGATGATCAGGTAGATAGGTTCGGGGTGGAAGCGTGGCGACACGTGGAGCTGACGAATACTAATCGATCGAGGACTTAACCAAAAACGAAACGTTCAGGCGATGAAACACGCCTGAACGGAACAAACGAATAACACCAAATGGCATGGTCTTGCCGGTTACTTATACAACATATTATCCAGTTTTGAAAGAACAACTCTTTCAATTTTATACAGTCTAGTGGCGATAGCGAAGAGGTCACACCCGTTCCCATCCCGAACACGGAAGTTAAGCTCTTCAGCGCCGATGGTAGTTGGGGGATTCCCCCTGTGAGAGTAGGACGCTGCTAGGCAAAGCCCCTATTGGGGTTTTTATTTTGCGTAAATTTATTATAGTTGGCCCGTTGGTCAAGCGGTTAAGACACCGCCCTTTCACGGCGGTAACACGGGTTCGAATCCCGTACGGGTCACCATATGGAGGATTAGCTCAGCTGGGAGAGCATCTGCCTTACAAGCAGAGGGTCGGCGGTTCGATCCCGTCATCCTCCACCATTTCTCTTATAATATGTTGCCGGTGTAGCTCAACTGGTAGAGCAACTGACTTGTAATCAGTAGGTTGGGGGTTCAAGTCCTCTTGCCGGCACCACTTTAATACTTTTTATACAATTCGTTCATTTTTAGAACGAGCCATTAGCTCAGTTGGTAGAGCATCTGACTTTTAATCAGAGGGTCGAAGGTTCGAGTCCTTCATGGCTCACCACTTTATAATGCGGGTGTGGCGGAATTGGCAGACGCACCAGACTTAGGATCTGGCGCCGCAAGGCGTGGGGGTTCGACTCCCTTCACCCGCATTTATTATAATGTTCTTCTGTTAAGAACTGTCACGGACTGTGACAAGCACACGCGGAAGTAGTTCAGTGGTAGAACACCACCTTGCCAAGGTGGGGGTCGCGGGTTCGAATCCCGTCTTCCGCTCCATATAGTGCCGGGGTGGCGGAACTGGCAGACGCACAGGACTTAAAATCCTGCGGTAGGTGACTACCGTACCGGTTCGATTCCGGTTCTCGGCACCATTTTTTGCGCCCGTAGCTCAATTGGATAGAGCGTTTGACTACGGATCAAAAGGTTAGGGGTTCGACTCCTCTCGGGCGCGCCATTTATTAACGGGAAGTAGCTCAGCTTGGTAGAGCACTTGGTTTGGGACCAAGGGGCCGCAGGTTCGAATCCTGTCTTCCCGACCAGCCCGAAGGTTTAAAATAATAACATGGGGCCTTAGCTCAGCTGGGAGAGCGCCTGCTTTGCACGCAGGAGGTCAGCGGTTCGATCCCGCTAGGCTCCATTTTATTTTTGAAAATGGTGGTGCAGCTCAGCCAGTTCGAGTTCTGCAAGATCCACTAATTGAATCGCTATTTTGGAGGAATACCCAAGTCTGGCTGAAGGGATCGGTCTTGAAAACCGACAGGCGGGTTAAACCGCGCGGGGGTTCGAATCCCTCTTCCTCCTCCATAAAAACTTACAATCGTCGCGGGGTGGAGCAGTTCGGTAGCTCGTCGGGCTCATAACCCGAAGGTCGCAGGTTCAAATCCTGTCCCCGCAATATGGTCCGGTAGTTCAGTTGGTTAGAATGCCTGCCTGTCACGCAGGAGGTCGCGGGTTCGAGTCCCGTCCGGACCGCCATATTTCTTCCAGTAGGAATCCCTATTGTTGGTATATAGCTTTTGTGTGGCTCAGTAGCTCAGTCGGTAGAGCAATGGACTGAAAATCCATGTGTCGGCGGTTCGATTCCGTCCTGAGCCACCTTTTTTCATATATACTTCTTTTTTTTAGATATGGAGGGGTAGCGAAGTGGCTAAACGCGGCGGACTGTAAATCCGCTCCTTCGGGTTCGGCAGTTCGAATCTGCCCCCCTCCACCAGTTTTATTATGGCGGTCGTGGCGAAGTGGTTAACGCATCGGATTGTGGCTCCGACACTCGGGGGTTCGATTCCCCTCGATCGCCCCATAATTACATAGAGTGAATGGGTTATAGCCAAGCGGTAAGGCAACGGACTTTGACTCCGTCATGCGCAGGTTCGAATCCTGCTAGCCCAGCCAACCTTAATAGCAGTATAGGCAGAGGGCTGCAACATCTTTATTCCCGTTTTAAATCCTGGTGCTGCCTCTAACTTCGAATATGCGGGTGTAGTTTAGTGGTAAAACCTCAGCCTTCCAAGCTGATGATGAGGGTTCGATTCCCTTCACCCGCTCCATTTAATTTTAAATGGGCCTGTAGCTCAGCTGGTTAGAGCGCACGCCTGATAAGCGTGAGGTCGATGGTTCGAGTCCATTCAGGCCCACTTTGTTCCGCAGTAGCTCAGTGGTAGAGCAATCGGCTGTTAACCGATCGGTCGCAAGTTCGAATCTTGCCTGCGGAGTTGTTTTTTATGGGGAGGTACTTAAGAGGCTGAAGAGGCACCTCCGCTAATATGTTTTTTTTTGGAAGTGAAAATCCCGATTTTTTCTGTGCTAAGAAGAAAAAATAGGGTTATTTTTATATTTAGAGGTGCCTTTAGCTCAGTTGGATAGAGCAACAGCCTCCTAAGCTGTAGGTCAGAGGTTCAAATCCTCTAAGGCACGTAAAAAATAAAGTGGCTGACTCAAAAGTTATTCATGCTTTTGAGTCAGCCACTTTTAAACGTATTATTATGGCAAAGATCTTAAACAACTGTTAAAGCAAAACGATGATCATTAAAATAAACAACCTCAGACAGAATCTTGTAACCTTGAATGTTCTTTAAAGTTTCTCTTGCTTCTTTCTCTGTGTCAAACTCAAACATGGTAGTGTTTTCCTTTGAATAAACGGTGATTACCCACATGAAAAGCTTCCCTCCATTAAAAGATAATTTTTTTGTTTGCATAACATGTCTAATAGGCAACAAAAGATATTATGAGCAATATGAAGCAAAGTGTAAACAGTTTCTACAAAGGATATCAAAAAGTTACAAAAAATGAATGCTGCATTATAAAAAACAAATTAAATTTACATAAAACCCGTTTAACAAAGCTTTATACCTCATTGCTAGTAGAGAGAGTGTCGATTTCTCTCCATATTTGCTATTATGTGATGTAACGTGTTTGGATTTTTGGATGGGTTATTTTAGTTGAATACGCTGAATCGTTCTAGCGCTTTTTTCCCCTGTTTGTACATGATTCGTCCGACAGCTTTAGTTAAACTTTGATGGTCGCGTATTTAAATAAATGATTTTAAGCTTCGTAATTCCATAGACGACTTCTAGACTTATTCTTTTTCTTCATAAAATGTATTCCATTTATTTATTTTACTTAGAGAGAATGAAGATGTAAACTTTTAAAAGGACAATTATTCGGAATTTTCTAAAATGAATAGTAAAGAAGAGGAGGAATTACGATGTCAACTGCAGGATTAGAAGGGATTGTGGCCACACAATCCGGAATTAGCTCCATTATTGATGGTGTACTAACGTATAGGGGAATCAGTATCGATGAATTAGCCAAGTATGCTAGCTTCGAAGAGGTACTATACTTGTTGTGGAATGATGAATTGCCTACAGCTGAACAACTTACTAAGCTAAGGCAAGACCTTGCTTTTCAAGGTGTATTACCTGATGAAATCATTTCCCTAATGAAAACTTTACCTAAAAATACTCACCCAATGGCGATGCTTAGAACAGTTGTTTCGGCGCTTGAAATGTACGATCTAGATGCAAATGATATGTTTCCTGAAGCGAATCGCCGCAAGGCATTAAATATACAA
Organism: Bacillus aerolatus; assembly: GCF_009183655.1. Taxonomy (GTDB): domain Bacteria; phylum Bacillota; class Bacilli; order Bacillales; family Domibacillaceae; genus Pseudobacillus; species Pseudobacillus aerolatus. Next base: position 357,765 of record NZ_WEIO01000004.1, on the reverse strand, counting down.
GCGAAGATTTCAACAGTGGTAGCTGCTATTCAACGTGTAAGAGAAGGAAAAGATATCCTATCTCCTAAACCTGAGTTTACGTTTGCTCAGAATTTCTTATATATGTTAAATGGTGAAGATCCAGAGGAGATCGCTATTAAATCATTGGATACGGCTCTGGTCCTTCATGCAGATCATGAGCTAAATGCGTCAACATTCGCCTCGCGTGTAACGGTAGGGACGCTGGCTAACATTTATGCAGGGGTTGTATCGGCCATTGGTACATTAAGTGGCCCTTTGCATGGAGGAGCTAATGAAGCGGTAATGGAAATGTTGGAGGAAATTGGGGAGGTTGAAAATGTTGAGCCCTATATTTATCAAGCTATAGTTGATAAGAAAAAAATCATGGGATTTGGTCACCGCGTCTATAAAACAGGGGATCCACGCGCCAAATTCTTAAAGAGCATGTCACAAAAATTGACTGCACTCAAAGGACAGGATAAATTATACGAAATTTCTGTGAAAATTGATGAAATCCTTACGAAAGAAAAAGGGCTTCTTCCTAACGTGGATTTTTACTCAGCATCTACTTACCATAGTTTAGGAATAGCGAGAGAGCTATTTACTCCAATCTTTGCTGTTAGCAGAACTTCGGGGTGGACAGCTCATATTCTTGAACAGTATGCTAATAACCGTTTAATCCGTCCAAGAGCTGAGTATGTTGGATCACAATTTAGGAGCTATGTTCCAATAGAAGATAGATAATTGAAATGGGAACAGCACTAACATTTTAATAGAAAACCGACTAAGACATTTATTGTAAGTTCAATACTTATATAAATCCCGTTTCATGTTTCATCGCTTCCTTCGCTAGATGCTACTAGTAGTGTAGACAGGAACACTGGAACTTCATACATGATGATATGTTTAGCAGGATTTGTATAGTGGAAATCGTGAACAATCCCTTAGAATTGATGAACAACCGGTAGAAATCGTAAACAACCTCTTAGATTTTGATGTAAAAGCTGTCCGTTGCGGCAGCTTTTTTTCGTCATTGGATGGAATAGAAAAAGTTTATTGACTAGTGAGTCAACACGAGATAAGATTGAAATTGACTAGTCAGTCAATAAAGTTTCGTTTTTCAAAAAGGAGGAAGCACGATGGCGATTGTGGAGCTTTATCAGTTAACGAAATCATATAAAAATAACCGGGGGATTTCTGACATGTCTTTTTCCATTGAAGAAGGAGAAATTTTCGGCTTCATTGGTCCAAATGGCGCCGGGAAAAGTACAACGATCCGCACACTGCTGAATTTTATTTTTCCGACGAGCGGCAGTGCCACTGTTTTTGGCAAAGACATTGTGAAGCAGTCAAAAGAGATTCGGCAGCAAGTCGGCTATTTGCCATCGGAAGTCCATTACTATGATGATATGAAAGTGATTGACTTATTAACCTATTCCGCCCGATTTCACAAAAATTTTAACGCCGCGAGAATGAAAGACTTGGCGGCCAGACTAGATTTGGATGTAAGCCGGAAAATAGAAGATCTATCATTTGGCAACCGGAAAAAAGTCGGCATTGTTCAGGCGCTTCTTCATGAACCAAAGCTGATTATTTTAGACGAACCGACGAGCGGATTAGATCCGTTAATGCAGCATCATTTTTTCGATTTGCTGCATGAAGAACGAAAGCGCGGTGCCACGATTTTCTTTTCTTCACATATTTTAAGTGAAGTACAAAAAATGTGTGACCGTGTCGCCATTATAAAAGAAGGTAAGCTAGTCAGAGTGGAAACGATTGAAAACTTGACGAAAAATAAAGTGAAAAATATAACGCTCACTTTTGAAAAGGCAGAGCCGCTTTATGTGGAACTTGAAGGTGTAATCAAACAGGAAGTAAACGCCAATGAAATAAAGCTGCTTTACAGTGGCGAAATTCAGGAGCTGCTCAGCAAATTGAACGGTTTGCCGCTGCACGATTTGTTAATCGAGGAACCGACGCTTGAAGAAATTTTTATGCACTATTATGAAAGTTGAGGAGGGTTGCAGGATGATATTTCAAAGAGAATGGAAGCGCAACCGAAAAGCTTTAATTATTTGGAGTGTGATCCTTGGCGGCTTGATTGTAGGGCTGTTAAGTATGTTCCCACAGTTTGCCGAGCAGCAAGAAAGCCTATCAAAGATGATGGAAGCGTATCCCGAATCGATGCAAAAAGCGTTTGGGATGGATGAACTCGGCTTTGGCACATTAATGGGGTTTTATGGAATTGAAGTTCATATGATGACGACTCTTCTCGGAAGTATTTATGCAGCAATGCTTGCATCTAACATTTTAGCGAAGGAAGAAAATGAAAAGACGATTGAGTTTTTGCTGTCAAAGCCGATTACGAGAAATCAGATCGTGGCGCAAAAGCTTGCCGCGGTTATCATCAACCTTCTTATTTTAAACGGGATAGCAGTGATCGCAAGCTTAGTCGGCTTCCAATTTGCTGAAGGTCACGACGTACCTTACAAAACATTTGCTTTGTTAGTTATCGCAACGATATTGCTTCATTTCACATTTGCGGCGATTTCATTTATGCTTTCATCCATGATGAGAAAAACGAGAAATATTCTTTCCATTTCGATTGCTGTTGTGATCATTGCCTACTTTTTTAATATGATGTCCGGCTTATCAGCAGATTTGGACGTGTTAAAATATTTCAGTCCATTTAATTATGCCGATGCGGCTAATATTATTAACGAGGGCGCGATAAAAGCTTTATATGTGGCAATTATGGCTGCAGTTATCTTGCTTACCGTCTTCGCCGCCTTTATAGTATATAAAAAGAAAGACATTTCCGTTTAAGAAGAAAGTTCGAGGTGTTCAAGATTGTATGCAGCTTTTGAAAGACAGCCTCAAGCCAAAAAAGAGCTGATTCTGCAAGTGGCGATCGAGGAATTTGTGAAAAATGGCTATGACAAAACGTCGACGGATATTATTACGAGCCGGGCTGGCATTTCGAAGGGCCTTCTCTTTCATTATTTTAAAAGCAAAAAGAATTTATATATATATTTAGTGAAATGTACCGTTACTCTTTTGACCGAGAAAACGATGGAAGCAATCAATAACGTGCAATCCGGTGATTTTTTTGAACGGGTCAAGGAAATCGCCCGGCTGAAGCATGAAGCGATGGCTCCTTACAGACAGGAAACACAGTTTATTACCGATGCGTTTTTCTATCCTCCGGCAGCTGTCAGGATTGAAATAGAAGAAATGATGGAGAAGCATTATGAAGCATATGGAGAAGATTATTTGCAGCGCCGAATTTATATGAAAGAACTGATCCCTCCGGAAAAGTTGCGTCCGGGCATTTCAGCAGACACGGTCATTCAAATGACGGCATTTATCGTTGAACAGTTATCTGCTAAATATCAGACTCTTTATAAAAATAAGCAATACGATTTTTTTAATGATCCCGATCCGCTGATGAAAGAGCTTGAGGACTATCTGGATATTGTTAAGCATGGCGTGTACGAGAAAGAATAAGCATTAGAGGCGCGGACTGGCAAAGAAGCCAGTCCGTTTTTTAGCAGTGAAGGCCGGATATTGAAACGAATCATTCGCTTAATAGCGATTTATTTCTTCCGGAGTTTTTCTCACCTAGGCAGGAATTCCTGCCTTCCTGTCGAAAAAGTTAGTATAATAGCCCTTTGCATAAACCGGTTTGTCCATGCATACATTGAGTGGGCGAGCAAGTCTGATTTTTATTTTTCGAATATTCTATATTTTTAATGTTCCACCAATAAATATTTAAGAAATTGGAGTGAATGGGATGAGGAAATTTGGGTTATTCAGTTTAGTGCTTGCATTTGTCCTTTTATTGGCAGCATGCGGCGAAGAAAAAACAACCGGCGGCACCGGAGAAGGAGCCGAGCAAAAGGAATATAAAGTGGGGATTGATACAACTTATGCTCCATTTGAATTTGAGCAAGACGGAGAATACAAAGGAATCGATATTGACTTAATTAATGCGATCGCCGACAGCCAGGATTTCAACATTAAGTTCTCCCCGATGGATTTCGGCGGGATTATTCCGGCTATGCAAGCGGGCGAGCTCGATGTAGCAATTGCAGGGATGAGTATTACGGATGAACGGAAAAAGGTCGTTGATTTTTCTGAGCCATATTTTGATGCGGGTCTTACGCTCGTCGTGAAAAAAGATAATAAAGACATTAAAACAATCAGTGATTTAAAAGGAAAAATAGTCGCGGTGAAAAAAGGAACGACAGGTGCGGCTTTTGCTCAGGAAAATGCGGAAAAAGAAGGCTATACAGTAAAGCAATTTAACGACAGCCCGGCGATGTTCCAGGAAGTAGCGAACGGAAACGCGGATGCCTTGATCGAGGACTACCCGGTCATTGCTTATGCCATTGCTCAAAAAGACCTTGGCCTGCAAACGGTTGGTGAGCGCTTAAATGGCGACCAGTATGGAATTGCTGTGTTAAAAGGTGAAAACAAAGAGCTTCTTGATAAAATTAACAAAGGACTCGCAGAGCTGAAAGAAAACGGCAAGTATGATGAAATCATCAAAACATACCTTGCAGAATAATGACAATGTAGAGAAAGCGCGCAGACTGCGCGCTTTCTTTTTGGAAGGGGAGGATTGAGTGGATACGATCGTCAACGCATTGCCTTATTTACTGAAAGGTCTTCAGGTTACTCTTTATATTTTTATTATTGCTATTATACTAGGTTTCATTCTCGGATTGATTATGGCGCTCATGCGGCTGGCTCCGCTGAAAATCTTAAACTGGATCGCTAAAATATTTATCGATGCCATCCGCGGAACGCCATTTCTCGTACAATTGTTCTTTATTTATTTCGGTGTGAATTCCTTGTCGTGGATTTCTTTTAACAGCACGACGGCCGGGATTATTACGGTTGCGATTAACGCCGGCGCCTATTTTGCTGAAATCATCCGCGCTGGTATCCAGTCCATTGATAAAGGACAGGCAGAAGCAGCAAGGTCCGTTGGTTTAACGAATGTACAAACGATGCGGTACATCATTTTGCCGCAGGCGTTCAGGCGGATGCTGCCGACAATTACGAACCAGTCGATTATTAGTTTAAAGGATACGTCACTTTTATCAATTATCGGCATTGCCGACTTAACACAGCAAGGGGAAATCCAGGCGTCCGCCACGTTTGAAGCGTTTAAAATCTGGCTCACTGTCGGGATTATTTATTTTATCATCATTTACTTATTGTCACTGCTTGCCAGTTTCCTTGAAAGGAGGTTTGAATTACGATGACCGTCATTAAAGTGAAAAATTTAAAAAAATCGTTTGGCAATTTGGAAGTGTTAAAAGATATTAATGCCGATATTCAGGAAAAAGAAGTCGTATGTGTCATCGGCCCGTCCGGTTCCGGCAAGAGTACGTTTTTGCGTTGTTTAAACCGGCTCGAAGCAATTACCGGCGGCAGTGTAACCATTAACGGCCACGATATTACCGATCCGAAAGTGGATATTAATAAAGTAAGACAAAATGTCGGCATGGTGTTTCAGCAGTTCAATCTTTTTCCTCATAAAACGGTCGTAGAAAACATCACGCTTGGGCCGATTAAAGCGTTATCGATGAACAAGGAAGAAGCCATTAAAAAGGCGCATGAACTGCTGGCAAAAGTGGGACTGCAGGAAAAAGCGGGCAGCTACCCCGGAGAATTATCTGGCGGGCAAAAGCAACGTGTCGCCATCGCCCGCGCGCTCGCAATGAATCCGAAAATCATGCTGTTTGATGAGCCGACTTCCGCACTCGATCCCGAAATGGTCGGCGACGTGCTCGAAGTTATGAAGCAGCTCGCAAAAGAAGGGATGACAATGGTCGTCGTCACTCATGAAATGGGCTTTGCCCGCGAAGTCGGCGACCGCGTCATCTTCATGGACGGCGGCTACATCGTCGAAGAAAACAAACCGGCTGAATTATTCGGGAACCCGCAGCACGAACGGACGAAAGCATTTTTAAGTAAGGTATTATAATTTAGAGTACGGACTCACCGGAGGCGGCGAGTCTGTTTTTGTCGTGCGTAAATTGTAAATATTTCAATTTAAGGGAAGAAAACGAGCAGCAGAATTAGTTTAAAATATAACGACACAGCAAGATAGATCACACCTCCTTTTCTTGGTATATGTTTCATCAAAGGTAAAATATTTTGTTAGAGGGAGGGGTGTATATGAAAAAGTTTCTATTTTTCATCACCTTTTTGACGATAGTCAGTTGTTCGCTCATGGGCTGCATTTCTACTAATACTTATTCGGGGGAAAGTGAACATTGGAAAGGAACATTTACCTTGAACCATTCCGGCGACCAGGAAGTAGGGGAAGGAGAACTCGTGTACAAAGGTGAGGATATAAATCACTTAAAAGAAGTGAAATGGGTAAATGGCAGCATGAGCGGGGAAATAGAGATGGAGGATAGAAGAATTGGTTTAAACAGCCATTGTGGAGGATGTGCTCATCAACCTGAAAGTGGCGAATATGAAGTGACAGTCGAATGGAATGGAAAAAAAGAGACGTTTTCGATGAAAAATCAATAAGATGTAGATGTATTTGGGTTAAGATGAAAATTATTTGTAGAAAAACCTAGAGAGATACAAGATTCTTTCTAGGGTTTTTATTTTTCCTAAGGCTTCAAATCATAACAATAAAAGCTTTAAAGATAAAAAAGAGTAAATATTAAAATTTTTAGAAAAATTGTAATATTCTATTGATTAGTAAAACTAAGCGTGATATATTGAGTTTATAAAAATAAACCTGGTTTATTATAGTAAACCTACAAGGTCGAAAGGTTTGATCTTATGGAAAAAAAATATTGGGTTCCTGCAATAGAAAGAGCAGATAAAATTTTAAGTATTATTGCTTACCACCCAAGTGAATATCGCTTAATAGATTTCTCGAATGAATTAGGCATCAATAAGAGTTCTCTTTTTTCTCTATTGAATACACTTGAATCTTTAGGATGGGTGAAAAAAGAAAAGGACGACACTTACTCACTTGGCATGAGACTCGGTGTTCTTAGCGCTTCATATTTTAAACAGTTCGATCTTATTAATACCTTTTCTTTGGAAGCGCTGTCAACCGTGGATGAAGTGGATGAAACGGTACAACTTTCTATGCTTGATGAGACGAACATCGTCTATTTGGCAAAGAAAGAAGGATCTTCTCCAGTAAGAGTAGCTACAGATCCAGGGATGAAATTTCCAGCTCATGCGACTGCAATGGGAAAGGTGCAATTGTCCAAGTATACGTATGAGGAATTAAAAGCATTATATCCTGAGGAAGATTTGGAACCGAAAACTCAATATACGGTGAAAACGGTGGAAGACTTGTGGAAGCAAATAATAAGCATCCAAGAACATGGATTTATTAAAGAATACCAGGAAGCAGTCGAAAACTTTTATTGCATCGCTGCTCCAATCATCAATCATGAAAATAAAATCATCGCAGCGATCAGTGTAACAATTCTCGCAACTAATTGGGAAAAGAAACAAGCTCAAGCTCAAGCAGAAATCGTTGATTTAGCAAAGAGAATATCTTTGAAAGCGGGATTTTTGGCTTCAGTTAAATCTAAATAGAAGAGGGATCTGAATGAGACTTAAAAACAAAGTGGTTTTAATAACTGGGGCGGGTTCCGGGATTGGAAAAGCAACTGCCCTTTTATTTGCTAAAGAAGGTGCACATCTAGTTATCAATGATTTGTCGAGTGAAGCTGGCAATGAAACAGTGAAAGAGATTGTGCAACTAGGTGGAGAGGCAATATTTTTACAAGCAGATGTAACAAAGGCGGATGAGGTGGAGCGAATGGTTGCTGAAGCGGTTCGTTCTAAAGGTAAAATAGATGTCCTTTTTAATAACGCAGGAATATCCGGTATCGGAGCGTTACATGAAACGAGTGAAGAGCTTTGGGATCAAGTAACAAACGTAAATATTAAAGGTGTATTTCTTCCAAGTAAGTTTGTACTGCCGCACATGATGAAGCAACAGAATGGCGTCATTATTAATATGTCATCGTGTATTGCGGAAATCGGACTTTCCCGCAGGGCCATATACTCGGCAACAAAAGGGGCCATCCTCGCTTTGTCAAAATCAATGCAAGTCGATTATGCCCCGTACAGCATTAGAGTAAATGCTCTTTTGCCGGGTACGATTCTCACACCGTTTGTAGAAAATTATTTAAATAATTCTTATGAAAATGCGGAGGAGGCATTGGAAAGTATTAAAAAAAGGCAATTGAGCGGCGATTTAGGCCGTCCTGAGGATGTAGCGAAAGCAGCACTTTTCCTTGCATCGGATGAATCAACGTTTATGATGGGCTCTCCCCTCTATATAGATGGTGGAGTAACGTCCGGAAAAATGGCTTAAAGAGAATGGAGAGAAAAAAATGAAACTATTAAATTTTAAAGATGAATCAAATAAACAGTTCAAGCTTGGTGTAAAAACAGATGTTGGCATACTAGATGTTGAAAAGGCATGGGAAGCCGTTGGTCAATCTCCGGTTATTCCACTCACTTTAGAAGATTGGTTAAAAGCTGATAAAATCTCTCTTGAGAATTTCGAAGATTTCGTTAAAGGAATAGCGCCGAAAAATGAGAGAGATCTTTTTCTATCAGAAGAAAACGTTGAGTTCGGAGCATGTGTACCTAAAAGCGCCAAAATTATTTGTGTGGGATTAAACTATAAAAAACATGCGGAAGAATCAAATATGACGCCTCCTGAAACTCCGGTTTTATTTAATAAATTCAGTAATGCTTTGGCAGGACACGGAGAAAAAGTAGAGCTTCCGGCAGATTCAACACAGGTTGATTTTGAAGCAGAGCTTGGGATTATCATTGGTGAACAAGCCAAAAATGTTACTAAAGATGAAGCACTTAATTATGTAGCAGGGTATTGCAATGTGAACGATTTATCGGCCAGGGACCTTCAATTCCGCACGAATCAGTGGCTTTTAGGAAAAAGCTGCGACGGTTTCTGTCCGGTGGGCCCGTATTTAGTTACCGCAGATGAAGTAGGCGATCCAAATCAATTGACGATCGAAACGATTGTCAATGGAAAAGTGAGACAGTCTTCGAATACGTCAGATATGATTTTTTACTGCGATGAGATCATCAGTTATTTATCTCATTATATGACGCTGGAACCTGGTGACATTATTTTAACAGGCACACCAGAAGGAGTCATATTCGGCCTCCCAGAGCATGAGCAAGACTGGTTGAAAGACGGCGATAAAATAACCATCAAAATTGAAAAGCTCGGTGAATTAACGAATGAAATGAAGTCTTCTTTAAATCAAAAGAGTGAATCTGGAGAATCAGCTGTTACTCAAAATGTTTAAAGATAAGTATTTCAGAGAATGACAGGGGATCACATAGTAAAAAGCATTTAAGCTTTTAAATTAATAAGGGGGGAAAGAAATGAATAAAAAGGTTTCAACAATTTTGTTAGCTTTATTTCTGATTGTTACTACAGCATTAGCAGGTTGTGGAAAAGAAGATGCTGCCAACGGGAAAGCAAGTGGTGACGTATATACAATTAAAATAGGTTATGAGAATCAGCCGGGAGAACCATTAGACTTAGCGGCACAAGAATGGAAAAAGCGTGCTGAGGAAAAAAGCAACGGAAAAATCAAAATTGAACTTTATCCGAGCTCTCAACTTGGTTCCAAGCAAGATGCAATTGAACAAATGAAAACCGGTGCCAACGTGATTTACATTGCTGACGCCAGCTTTTTAATGGATTACGTTCCAGATATCGGAATTCTTTCTGCCCCTTACTTAACGGATGATTACGAAAGCTTATTTAAATTAACGGATAGTGAGTGGTTTAAAGGATTAGAAAAAGACCTTCAAGGTGAGGGCATTCACATTGTATCAACAAAGTGGATGTACGGAGACCGTCATTTAATTACGAATAAACCGGTAAAAACACCAAAGGATTTAAAAGGAATGAAAGTGCGCGTCCCAAGCAATCCGTTATCCATAAAGATCATGGAAGAAATGGGAGCAACAGCTACACCTCTGCCGCTTGGGGAAGTTTATCCGTCTATTGCCCAAGGAGTGATCGACGGCATGGAAAATCCACTTCCGGTTATACATGGATCAAAAGTTTATGAGAATGCTAAACATTTAGCATTAACTGCTCACACGAATATGATCATTCAATGGATCGCAGGCCAATCTTATATGGAAACACTTCCGGAAGATGTAGTGAAGGTACTGAAAGAAACTGGAGACGAAACAGGTAAGTTCATGGCAGAAAAAGTAAAGGAATCTGAAGAAACAGTTCTAAAGGATTTGGAAGCTGCTGGAGTAACCATTACAGAAGTGGACAAGGAAAAATTTAAAGAAGCTACTAAGCCAGTATATAAAAAAATGGACGAGTGGAGCCCGGGGTTGTATGACAAAGTCCAAAAGTCTCTGGAATAATTTTTGAATTTTCTATCGTTTGATAGAAGGTAATCAATAGCAAAGCTGGCTAGGCAGAATAGTAAAGACCATTTGTTTTCTGCCTAGCTTGTTTTTGGAGATAGATTGCCTGGATGTTGCAATAGTTGTGTATGATCGTTCGGTTAAGTAGTACACATTCTAATAAAAAGGGATGGATTATATGATGAAACGACTTAGTAGTTGGATATTGAATGTAGATAACATCTTCGCTTCAATCTCCCTTGTTTTAATTATTAGTGTGACAGTTGTAGGCGTTTTCATGAGGTTTATTGTTGGAGAGCCATTGCAATGGACAGAAGAAATGACGCTCGCCTTATTCGTTTGGTTTACTTTTCTAGGGGCAAGTGTTGTCACGAAAGAAGATGGCCATGTTGGCATTGATTTCTTTGTAGAAAAATTCAATCCGGCCTTTAAAAAAGCGGCCTTTTTATTCCGTGAGATTGTACTTCTTTTTTTAAACGCTTTTGTTTTTGTTTATCTTGGAACTCAGCTGACAACACAAGCTGCTGCAAAATTAACACCTGTCCTTCGAATTAGTTACGTATACATTGATATTGCCATCGTGTTAAGTGGGGTGTTCGCTACTATTCACATTATCTCCCGAATGATAAACACTTGGAATAAAAATAAAGAACATTCAACGATACGTGAAGAAGAAAATGGATTTCAATCTGGATCTCAGAAGGAGGCGAAAGCATGAATATTGCGATTGCCACACTGTCTTTATTTGCCTTGTTTTTAGCCAACATACCTGTTGCTTACGCAATTTTAGGAAGCACTTTACTCTATTTTTTAATTTCCCAACAAGTAGAACCAATGCTGCTTGTTCAAAGAATGGTAGCGGGAATAGAATCTGTACCGCTGCTTGCTATTCCGTTTTTCATAGTGGCTGGTGTTCTTATGAACTATACGGGGATTACCCGCAGAATAGCTAATTTTGCTGAAGTGCTTACCGGGCACCTGCCTGGAGGGCTGGCTCAAGTCAGTATAGTGTTAAGTACAATCATGGGGGGATTATCCGGATCAGGTTTGGCAGATGCGGCCATGCAGGCGAAAATTATGCATCCTGAAATGAATAAAAAAGGATATGATCCAGGGTTTTCCGCATCAGTTATTGCTGCTTCTTCTCTTATTACGCCGTTAATTCCACCAGGTATTGGAATGATTTTATACGGTTATATCGGAAATGTGTCGATCGGAAAGCTTTTTATGGCTGGAATTGTTCCAGGATTAATGACATGTTTGCTCATGATGATCGCTGTTCATTTCATCTCCAAGAAAAGAGGCTACTTACCGGTTAGAAAAAAAGTAGCACGTCCAAAAGAAGTTGCCATCGCTTCTAAAGATGCCATTTTAGCATTAATTTTGCCAGTAATCATTATCGGAGGAATCCGTATTGGAGTTTTCACACCTACTGAAGCTGGAGCGGTAGCGGTTGTATACGCATTATTAATAGGTTTCTTGTTTTATAGGGAAATGAAAATTTCTCATTTAAAGCAAGCATTAAAAGAATCAGTTTCTACTTCTTCTTCTATTTTACTAATCATTGCAGCGGGTTCCGCATTTGGCTGGATACTTACATGGGAAAGAATCCCGCATATCGCAACAGAATACGTAACAGGCATGGTCGGTAACCCTATTGCTTTCTTGTTAGTACTAAACCTCTTTTTACTTATTCTCGGGATGTTTATTGAAGGAAATGTAGCTATTATCATTTTAACTCCATTATTGATTCCGATGGCTCAAGCTTATGGAATCGATCCTGTGCATTTAGGGATGATCTTTTTGTTTAACATTGGGATCGGGACAATTACTCCTCCGCTTGGAACGGCCATGTTTACGGTCTGCTCCATCACCAAGGTAAAGATCCAACACTTTTTAAAAGAAGTTCTCCCGATGTATATTGTGCTAATTATTGCTTTATTGCTCATCACGTTTGTACCAATGATTTCTTTGTGGCTGCCAGGCATGCTAATGTAATCTATCCAAAAATCAGTTGATGACTAAAGGAGAATAGACTATGAAAATCATACGCTATCAAAAAGATAAAGACACTCAGGTTTTAGCAGCAGTATTGAATGATGCTACTGTTTATCCGCTTGAATATACGTGCCTTACAGAACTGACAGAACAGGCAAAACATAAAGGACAGACTCCTTTATCATTTCTTAAAGAACAAATTCAAACAATTGATCCGGCAGATGTAAAGCTGGAGGAACTGTCTTTGTTAGTACCGATTGAAGCACCTGAAGTATGGGCTTCGGGGGTCACTTATGAAAAAAGCAAAGAAGCTAGAAACTATGAAGCAACTGACGGGAAATTAGACGCGAGTACATTTTATGATAAAGTGTATGATGCCGACCGGCCAGAGATTTTTCTAAAGTCGACTGCTGCACGAACGGTAGGTCCGAATACGGATGTTTATTTAAGAAGTGATTCCAATTGGCAAATACCTGAACCCGAACTAGGGCTCGTGATTAATAAAGAAGGAGACATCTTGGCTTACACGATCGGAAATGATATGAGCTGCCGTGATATTGAAGGAGAAAACCCTCTCTATCTGCCTCAAGCGAAAATATGGAAGCAATCGTGTGCGATCGGACCGGCGCTTCTTCTTGCGGAAGCTGTTGAGGATGCTTATAAACTGGAGATCATATGCAAAATTTATCGCAACAATGAACTGGTCGTTGAAGGAAAAGCAAATACGAGCCAATTAAAAAGAAAGTACGATGAACTCGTTTCCTTCCTTTTAAGAGACAATGAGATTTTTGATGGAACTGTACTGTTAACAGGTACATGTATTGTGCCGCCGAATGAATTTACTTTAATGGATGGCGATTTAGTTGAAATTGAAATCCCGGAAATTGGCGTGTTGAGCAATCCAGTGAAAGCACCGGCCACTAAGCCGGTCGCTCTTCATTAAAACATTGGTGGGGGAGCATGATAAATGGTTACTAATTATAAAACAGTCATGATGAAACCAGTAGACAAAGTGGCAACGGCCTTGGAAAATATTCCAGCTAATTCTATCGTCACGGTATCCTGCCAGGATAAAAACTATACTGTTGAGCTGCTGGAAGAAATCGAATTCGGCCATAAATTTGCAGTATGTCTGATCCCGCAAGGAACGGATATTGTAAAGTACGGGGAAGTCATCGGAAGAGCGGTGCAAAACATTGAGCCAGGTGCCCATGTTCATGTGCACAACATTGAAGGGATACGAGGAAGAGGTGATCAAGTTGCAATTAACCAATGACAATAAATTTTGGGGATATAGACGGCCTGATGGAAAAGTCGGCGTTCGCAACCATGTATTGATTTTGCCAACGATTACTTGTGCCACGCAGGCGGCAAAACAAATAACAGAACTTGTTCACGGAACCGTTTCATTTATTCATCAGCACGGCTGTGCCCAGGTTGGGATCGATTACGAGCAGACATTCCGAACGTATGTCGGGATGGGAGCCAATCCGAATGTATATGGAGTGGTTGTTCTCGGACTCGGCTGTGAGACTCATCAAGCGAGAAGTGTCGCTGGCGAACTCGCTAAAACGAACAAGCCTGTTGAAGTTGTTTCTATCCAAGACCACGGAGGCACATTAACAGCTATTGCCGAAGGAGCAAAAATAGCCGCAAGAATGGTACAGGAGGCGTCTGCTCAAACGAGAGAGTTATGCGATATTAGTGAATTAATTATCGGAACGGAATGTGGCGGATCAGATGCTTGTTCCGGGATTTCAGCGAACCCGGCAGTTGGAGCTGTCAGCGATATGATTATAGAGCATGGCGGTACAGCTATTTTAGCCGAAACGACAGAATTGATCGGAGCGGAGCATCTGTTGGCAGAACGGGCTGTAGATGACAGAGTAGCTAAAAAAGCTTATCAAGTCATTAAAGCGATGGAAAATCGCTCTATCCAAATGGGAGTCGATATTCGAACAGGCAATCCGAGTCCGGGAAATATACGCGGTGGATTAAGTACACTCGAAGAGAAATCTTTAGGAGCTGCCAACAAAGCGGGGAGCAAACAATTACAGGAAGTGATTGACTATGCCGAGTCTCCTACTAAAAAAGGGTTAGTGTGGATGGATACCCCAGGCCATGATATTGAACAATTAACTGGGATGGTAGCAGGTGGGGCGCAAGTGGTTCTTTTTACAACAGGTAGAGGCACACCTACAGGTTCTCCAATTGCCCCTGTTATAAAAATTTCAACGAATACAGGCATTTATGAAAAGATGAGTGAAAACATTGACTTAAATGCCGGCACAATAATTGAAGGTAAAGAATCGATCGAGTCTGTAGGTACACGAATTTTTGAAGAAATTGCAAAAGTTTCTTCAGGGAAATTAACGAAAGCAGAAGTTCTTAAGCAGCATGATTTCGGTATTTGGAGAATTGGTCCAACATTTTAATGACTACGTGGAGGGATAAACATGCAAACAGTATTTAAAGAAAAAACCTATAAGAACTTCATTAATAATGAATGGGTGGAAGCATCCTCTCAAGAAAGAATTCCAAGCATAAATCCGGCAAACAAAGAGGAGATCGTCGGTTACGTGCAAAGTTCTACAAAAGAAGATTTAGATAAAGCAGTGAAAGCAGCGGATGAGGCGAAAAAGGCGTGGCGCAAGCTCGGCCAGGCAGCGAGGGGACAGCTGCTGTTTAAGGCAGCCAATATTTTAGAAGAAAATCTAGACGACATTGCTGAAACAATGACGAGAGAAATGGGGAAAACATTACCTGAAGCAAAAGGGGAAACTGCCCGCGGAGTTGCCATTCTTCGATACTATGCAAGCGAAGGTATGCGCAAAGAAGGAGATGTGATTCCTTCTTCAGATAAAGATGCGCTAATGTTTACAAAGCGTACGCCCCTTGGTGTTGTAGGTGTCATTACTCCGTGGAACTTCCCGGTAGCGATTCCGATCTGGAAAATGGCTCCGGCTCTTGTGTATGGAAATACAATCGTTCTGAAGCCTGCGACAGAAGGAGCTGTGACTGCTGCAAAAGTAGTGGAATGTTTTGCAAAAGCTGGACTTCCCGAAGGAGTATTGAATTTTGTCACAGGTTCAGGATCCGTTATTGGTCAGGCATTAATCGATCACCCACTTTTAAATGCGATCACTTTTACTGGATCTGAACAAGTCGGCAAAAATGTAGCGAAAGCGGCAACAGAACGAGGAATTAAATTTCAAATGGAAATGGGCGGGAAAAATCCGGTCATCGTTGCGAAAGATGCGAACCTTGACTTAGCTGTTGAAGCAGTTATCAGCGGCGGGTTCCGCTCTTCGGGACAAAAATGTACTGCTTCAAGCCGTGTGATTGTAGAAGAAGCGGTTTATGAAGAGTTCAAAGAAAAGTTGGTTCAGGAAACAAAGAAGATTACGGTCGGCAATGGATTGCAAGACGGTATTTGGATGGGACCATGTGCCAGTGAAAGCCAGTTCAACACGGTGAAGAAATATATTGAAAAAGGAAAAGAGGAAGGAGCTTCTCTGCTTTTTGGCGGTCAAGAATTAAAAGGCGAAGAGCTTGACAACGGCTTTTATATTTCTCCGGCTGTCTTCGATGAAGTTACACCTGACATGGCAATTGCGCAAGAAGAAATTTTCGGACCGGTCATCGCCTTAATTAAAGCAGCAGACTTTGAAGAAGCGATTACAGTGGCCAACAACACGAAATACGGCTTAAGTGCCTCTATCTTTACAACGAATATTAACAACTTACTGGAGTTTATTGATGACATCGAAGCAGGTCTCGTCAGAATTAACGCCGAAAGCGCTGGCGTAGAACTTCAAGCTCCATTCGGCGGAATGAAATCCTCTAGCACAGGCGCCCGTGAACAAGGAGAAGCAGCCAAAGAATTTTTCACGGCTATTAAAACTGTTTTCATAAAAGGGTCATAACGGCTAGTGAGGATGCAATTATGCAAGAGAGAAATTAGTTCTCCATAGGTATCAATTTAGGTTAAACATTTGAAAAATAGCGGTTCAATATGAGAATTTTAATGTAATCTCCCTTTGAAAAATCAAAGGGGGATTTTTTTTATGAACAGCCAATAAATAATAAATCAGGCTTATGATACAATAAAAGTGAAAACGTAAAGGCAGGTACAAAAAGTGACGACTATTTACGATATTGCTAAAAAAGCGAATGTTTCACCGATGACGGTGTCAAGGGTGATAAATAATAAAGGAAATATTAGTGAGAAGACAAGAGAGAAAGTAGAAGCTGTGATTAAAGAGCTCAACTATATACCGAATTCTGCTGCTCAAAGTTTAAATCTCAAAAAGACGAAGTTGCTTTCGTTAATTATAACGGATATTACAAACCCTTTTTTTACAAAAGTTGCGCGGGGGGCCGCGGATAAAGCGAATCAAATGGGGTATCAGCTTATTTTATGTAATACAGATGAAGACTACGAAAAAGAAAGTGATTATATTAATGCGTTAATTTCAAAACGCGTAGATGGCGTTATTATTGCTCCGACAGGCGATCCATCGATCAAAAACTTAAAAAAATTGATCAAAAACAGAATCCCGTTTACATTAATCGATAGGGAGATTGAAGAGATTTCTTGTGACAGGGTGCTGGGCGACAACTATGAAGGAACAAAGTTGCTTCTTCAGCATCTGATTGACTATGGTCATAAAAGAATAGCCATGGTGCATGGCCCGCTTACAGTCTCCACTTCGAAAGAGCGGTATCAGGCGTATATTGAAACGTTAAAGATAAACGATTTAAATATGGATGCTTCATTCCTTGTAGAGACGCATTATAAACAAGAAAAACAATGGAATGGAATTGACCACTTAGTTACTCTGCCGCTTGCTGACCGCCCGACAGCGATTTTTGCAGCGAATAACTTTATTGCCATTAAAATTATTAAAAGTTTGCGCGAAAAAAAGATTAAAGTGCCGGAAGAGATAGCTGTTGTCTGCTTTGACGATTTGGAATTATTTTCAGATTTTGATCCTTTTTTGACGGTATCTTCTCAGCCTGCATATGACTTTGGATACACGGGGACACAATTAGTGATTGAGAGAGTAGAAGAGGTTGGTCCTGCCGACTATCGAACAATAAATTTAAAACCTGAACTGGTGGTCAGGAAATCATCTGGAACTCCTATAAATTAATAGGAGTTTTTTTATTTTTAATAAAGTTGTAAGAATTGATTGACAAATTAAAATTCTTTTGATAATTTTATGTTACCGGTAACAATTAAATAACAAAGTGAGGTAATAACATGATTGATGCACATCAACACTTTTGGAAACTTGAAAGAGCTGATTACTCCTGGCTTTCAAAAGACATGGGTGTTCTCTATCAAGATTACCTGCCAGAAAACTTACAACCTTTATTAGAAAAACATAATATTTCCGGAACTGTTCTCGTTCAGGCAGCTCCAACATATGAAGAGACATTATTTCTCTTATCGTTGTATGAACGCTATGACTGGATTTGCGGCGTAGTCGGCTGGCTGGATTTAGCATCGCCATCTTTTCCGAAACAGTTACAATCAATAATGAAGCAGCCGGGAATTGTTGGTCTGCGTCCAATGTTGCAGGATATCGAACAAAATGATTGGATTTTACAAGATCAGGTCATGGAAAATTTAAAATGGCTTATTCAATATAATCTTCCTCTCGATCTATTAATTAATAAAAAACATGTTCCATCCATTTTGACTCTTGTGCAAGCGCTTCCCGATCTATTGACTGTCATCGATCATATGGCTAAACCGAATATCGCAGGAAGGGAGTTAAATGAGTGGAAAGAGGAGATGAGTGCATTAGCTCAGTTTCCGAATGTTTGGTGCAAACTATCGGGGTTGATGACAGAAGCGAAACCATTCGCGTGGAAAACGGAAGATTTTGAGCCGTATATTCATCATATTGTACAAACATTTGGCTCCTCTCGCCTGCTCTTCGGCAGCGATTGGCCGGTATGTTTATCGGCAGGGAGTTATGAAGAGGCGCTCCAGATTATAAGTGAAAATCTACCTGAGACGGTAAAGCATTTGGAAGCGGATAAAATCTTTTCTGAAAATGCTAAAGCATTTTACAAACTTAAAGACAGGAGAGAAAACAATGAGTAAGTCAGTATATGAACAGGATATAACGAGCATTGTTATGTCTGATAACGATAATGTCGCTACTCTTTTGAAAGGTTTAGAGGCGGGAGAAAGCTTCCTATATGTCCTCAATGGGCAAAAAGAGGTATTGACAGCAAAACAGTCTATTCCATTTGGACACAAAATATCGATTAAATCTATTCAAAGATCAGAAATGGTTGTGAAATACGGAGAAGTAATTGGAGCAGCCACTGCTGATATTGAACCTGGTGAACACGTGCATGTACATAATATTGAAGGAATCAGAGGAAGAGGAGATAAAGCGGAAGGGGGTCAAAAATGATGAACATGATAAAAGGTTATCGCCGTCCAAACGGAAAAATAGGAATACGAAATCACCTATTAATTATTCCGACCGTTATTTGTGCAAATCATGTAGCCAATCGAATTCAGCAAGCTGTACCAGCTTCAGTAGCCATTCCTCATCAGCATGGCTGCAGCCAAATTGGAGATGACAAGGATCGTACACATAATTTACTTGCCGGAATGGGGAAAAACCCAAATGTTGGCGCAGTTCTCTTAGTTAGCTTGGGTTGTGAGGTTATTGATGCTAAAATACTGAAAAAAGAAATTGAAGAAACAGGAAAACCTGTCGAGTGGATTGATATCCAGGATGTTGGGGGATCAATAAAAGCCATTCAAAAAGGGTCTGAAATAGTACATAGTTTATTCAGAGAAATTGAGAAAATACCATTAGAAGATGTTCCTCTTTCAGAATTAATACTTGGTGTTAAGTGTGGCGGGTCTGATGCTACTTCCGGTCTGTGCAGCAATCCTGCTTTAGGGAAAACAGCTGATCAGCTTTTAAAACAGGGCGGCACCATTGTAATGGGTGAAACAACTGAAATTATCGGGGCCGAGCATCTTGTCGCTCAAAAAGCAGTAAGCGAAGAAGTGGCAAACAAATTGTATGCCTATGTAGAGAATTTTGAAAAAGAAGTAGAGCGCATCGGCGCCGATATGCGAGGCGGTAACCCAAGCCCCGGCAATATTGAAGGCGGTCTCTCTACAATTGAAGAAAAATCACTTGGCTGCATAAGTAAAGCAGGAACAGCTCCATTAAAAGATGTCCTGGCTTTTGCTGAAGAAATTCCAGGGAGCGGCTATTACTTTATGGATTCTCCAGGGAACGATATCGAGTGCGTGTCAGGTATGGCTGCTGCTGGTGTCCATATGGTCTGCTTTACGACAGGAAGAGGAACACCAACAGGAAATCCAATTATTCCTGTTATCAAAATAACTGGCAATGAAATAACTGCTGCAAAAATGGCAGATAACATTGACGTAGATACAAGTCTCGTTATGAAAGGCAAAGAAACAACAGAAGAAGCCGGAAATCGTATTCTTGAAACGGTTATTAAAACAGCACAGGGGGAACTGACGAAAGCTGAAATCTTAGGTCATCAGGAATTCAGCATCAGCCGGATCAGCATCAGCCTTTAATAATACAATATGAAAAGAGGCAAAAAAATGAGCAAATTAAAAAATCGGACAGCTCTTGTCACAGGTGGAAGCCGGGGAATAGGTGCGGCCATTGTTATGAGGTTGGCTGAAGAAGGCGCGAATGTAGCGATCAACTATACATCACCTCGTTCATTTGAAAAAGCAAAGGCTTTAAAGCAAAAAGTGGAAGAGCAGTTTAATACTCAAGCGATCGTTGTGAAAGCAAATGTCGGCATTAAAGAAGAAGTGGATCAAATGATAGACGAAGTGGAAAAAGTGTTAGGACCGGTTGAAATTCTAGTGAATAATGCAGGCATTGCGCCGTTTGAACCTTTCATGAATTTGTCAGAAAAAACATGGGATGAAACGTATCAGACGAACGTAAAATCTATTTTTTTGACGACACAAAGAGCTGCCAAAAAAATGATCCAAAATAAGTATGGAAAAATTATCAACATTACGTCGACAGCGAGTGTTCTTGTGACGAGTCCAGTTGTTCCACACTATATTTCATCAAAAGCAGCAGCCAGCCACTTAACGAAAGCGTTGGCGATTGAACTCGGCAAATATAATATTAATGTCAATGCTGTTGGTCCAAGCACCATCGCGACGGATATGTGCGAAGAATATTTGGAAGATCCTCAAATTTTAGCAAAAGAAATTGAAGCGAACCCAATGAAGAGACTTGGGACAGAAAAACAAATTGGAGATGCTGTTGTATTTTTAGCATCAGACGAAGCTATGCAAATTAATGGGCATCTATTAATGGTAGATGGCGGATTAACGGTTAAAGCGGCACAGCCTGAGGATCATATGGATCATGAAAGTGAGGTAACAGTGTGAGACTTCTTCAAAAAACAGCTGTCATCACCGGCGGAGGGAGCGGCATTGGAAAAGAAACAGCCCTCTTATTCGCAAAAGAAGGCGCTTTTGTGATCATTATAGATATTCATCGTGAGAATGGACAAGGGACAGTATCAGAAATAGAAGAAAGTGGCGGAAAAGCGGCATTTCTCGAGGTGGATGTGACGAATCCCGGGGCCGTTGAATCTGTCATCAATCAGATTATTAAGACGCATAAAAAAATTGATATTTTATTTAACAATGCAGGGATCAGTAATGTGGGAAGAGTGGACGAAGTAGAGCCAGACGTATGGGACCGAATTATGAGTGTGAATGTGAAAGGTGTTTACTTGCCATGTAAATACACTCTCCCTTATATGATGGAACAAAAAAGCGGCGTCGTTATTAATATGTCATCATGTGCTGCAGAAATGGGGCTCGCTAAACGTGCCGCATACTCTGCAACGAAAGGAGCAGTGCTTGCTCTGACGAAAGCTATGCAAGTAGACTATGCTCCTTATAACATTCGCGTAAATGCTTTATTGCCGGGCACGATATTAACTCCATTTGTCGAAGATTATTTAAAGACTTCGTACAATGATCCTGAAACGGCAATAGAAAATATTAAGAAAAGACAATTGAGCGGAGAATTGGGAAGACCTGGAGACGTAGCAAAAGCGGCACTGTTTCTCGCTTCAGATGAGTCTTCTTTCATGATGGGGTCTCCCCTTTATATTGATGGCGGAGTTGTTTTTGGAAAAAATGCATAATAGGAGAATGAGAAAATGAAACTAGCTACTTTTATGAAAAACGAGAATGAAAGACTGGCTGTGCAAATTGGCGATCAATTAATTGATGTCGAAGAAACAGCAAAGCAGAATAATTGGAATGAAATTTTAAACGATGTCATGCAAGTGATTGAATTAGATCAATCAGGGCTAGAGGAACTTGAAGCAAAGGTCAACGAAGCCGTATCAAATGGAAGTGCTGTTGTAGTGGCAGAGGAAGGACTTGTTTGGGGACCATGTGTTACACGGCCGCGTAAAATTATTTGTGTAGGTTTAAACTATCGAAAACATGCAGATGAAACGAATGCACCTTATCCAGAAGTGCCGATCCTGTTTAACAAATTTGATAATACGTTAACAGGTCATCTAAGTGAAATTCCTGTTCCGGTTGTAACAAATGAACTTGATTATGAGGTGGAGCTAGGCATCGTCATTGGTAAAAAGACTAAAAATGTTACACAAGAAAAAGCGCTTTCCCATGTTTTTGGTTATTGTACAGTCAATGATTTGTCGGCAAGGGATCTGCAAATGAGAACACCACAGTGGCTGCTCGGGAAAACATGTGACAAGTTTAGTCCAGTAGGTCCTTATTTAGTTACTTCAGATGAAGTAGGAGATCCTAACAACCTCATTTTAAAAACTTATGTAAATGACGAATTAAGACAAAACTCTAATACGTCCGATATGATCTTTTCCTGCGCAGAGATCGTTAGCTATATTTCTCGGCATATGACGTTAGAGCCAGGAGATCTTATTTTAACAGGTACACCTGAAGGAGTAGTATTTGGTCTTCCAGCTGACGAGCGTATTTACATTCAGCCAGGAGACGTTGTTACTGTTGAAATTGAAAAACTAGGAAAGCTTACGAACAAATTTGTGCAAGAAAGTGGAAAGGCTTTGACATATGCTTAAAGGGATTCCACCCATCATATCTCCGGAACTGATAAAAGCCTTGATGGAGATGGGGCACGGTGATGAAATTGTACTTGCAGATGGAAATTTTCCAGCTGCAAGTCATTCAACCCGTTTAATTAATGGATATGGTCATGGTGTAGAAGAGTTTTTAAGCGCAATATTGAAACTTTTTCCGCTAGATACTTATGTAAAATGTCCCGTTGCTCTCATGGATACAGTGGAAGGGGATGTGAAAAACCCTGCAATCTGGGAAATATACGAAGGTCTATTAAAGAAAATGAGTGATTTTCCTGTTCAAATTGAAAAAATTGAAAGAAAGCAATTTTACGAACGAAGTAAAGACGCTTATGCCATCATTGCTACGAGTGAACCATTGCCGTATGCCAACATTATCTTAAAAAAAGGTGTGCTGTAATGAATAATTGAAAAAGGAGTGATCTTTTTTTGGAGCAGAGAATTCCGAATATTGTGTATGTTTATGCGATTTTTGGGGGATTGGCTGGACTTTTATACGGCTTTGATTCAGGGGCTATTTCTCCAGCATTGCCTTTTATTACTGAAGAATTTGGATTAAGCCCGTCTGGCCAAGGGTTAATTGTAAGCTTCCTCCTTTTGGGAGCATTGCCGGCTATTGTTCTTTCAACCTCATTATCTAAGGTTTTAGGAAGAAAATCATTATTAATTGGAGCAGGTTTAACTTTTATCATCGGGTCTATTGGATGTGCATTTGCTACAAGTGAAAGCGTTTTAATATGGTCACGTTTTATTCTTGGGATCGGCTGCGGGATAGCCAATATGTGTTCCTTGATCTATCTTGTTGAATTAGCTCCTCCTAAAATCCGAGGGTTTATTGGAGCTCTATATCAGTTGAGCGTGAACGTTGGAATTTTAAGCGCTTACATCGTAGGAGCTTCTTTAACCGACAGTGGAGCTTGGCGGTTAATGTTGGGAATTGGTCTTATTCCCGCTGCGATCTTTACGATTGGAATGCTTATGTCTCCTGAAAGTCCGCGGTGGCTGCTGACCGTCGGAAAAGAAGAACGCGCAAGAAAAGTCTTAATGAAGCTAAGAGGATCGAAGAAAGAAGTGGAAGATGAGATAAGAGATATTAATAACTCTCTTAAGTTACAAACAGCTGGATTTAAGCATTTGTTTGGCCAGTACAAGAGTATTTTAAACATGACATTAATCTTAACGTTCTTCCAAGTCTTCACCGGAATTAATGCAGTTGTTTACTTTGCTCCTATCATATTTGAAGGAGTTGATATTAATGGGTGGAGCGGTTCGAACGTAGCGAACTTTGGTGTCGGTATTGCGCTAGTTGTTTCCACCGCTATCTCCTTATTCATCGTGGACAAACTGGGTAGAAAAACTTTGTTAATCTACAGTATTGGCGGACAGGTCCTTCCGTTACTCGGTTTAGCTCTACTTTCTGACAATATGCTATTAAGTATGATTTGTGTGTTCCTATACGTCTTTGCGTTTGGGATTGGTCTTGGACCAGTATTTTGGCTATTTATACCAGAAGTGTTCCCTCTGCAAGCAAGAGCCATCGGTATGGGAGTTATTACATTTTCACAGTACACATTGAATTTCCTTTTTTCATACACTTTTCCGCAATTGTTAGGTGTCATTGGAAATAACGTTTTCTTAATATACGCAGTACTATCAGTTGTTGCCTGCGTTTATATCCATTATAAAACACCGGAAACAAAAGGAAAAACTTTAGAAGAAATTGAAGGTTACTGGCGGGAAAAATCTACAGCAAAAACTTATAAAGCAGTGAAAGAAGCGTGAAAATTAAAGAGTTGTTCATTTTCAGGCTGCCGATAAAATCGACAGCCCCTTTTTCATTATTGTCTATATGGGTCTTTCACTTCATTTCTATCCTCTTTTTCTAGTGATAAATAAAAACAGGAAAATAACAAGCCCTGCACCAATCAATGCATAAATAATATTCGCATACATGTCCATAAAAAGAACGATTTCTCCCCATGACTCGCCGAAAGCCGCACCGGCAGAAACGAGAATCAGATTCCAAGTAAATGTCCCGATGGCAGTTAAAAATAGAAAAAGCGGCAGTCTCATTCGCGACATGCCAGCTGGAATGGAAATTAGACTACGGACTAGAGGAATCACCCGGCACACGAGCACAGTCCAATAGCCATACTTTTCAAACCAGCGTTCAGCTTTGTAAATATCATTTTTGCTTAGGCGGAGAATGTGACCCCAGTGATCAATAATTTTTTCCAGTCTCTCCACATCAAGCAAATTGCCGATTTTATACAAGATGAACGCTCCTGCAAGCGATCCGGCCGTTGCTGCTAGAACGACCCCCGACACGGTCAATGTGGAAAAGGTTGTCATCGTTCCCCCGAAAGTAAGAATTACTTCAGAAGGAATCGGCGGAAAAATATTTTCAAACGCGATCAAAAGGAAAATGCCGACGTAGCCAAACTGTTCCATAAACTCTATCATCCAGCTTTGCATACGAACCCCCACTCTAATAAGGATTTTTCACTATCTTTATATATGCTATGAGGGACTTGCTTCAGAAAGTCGGTTTTGAATGATAAAGAGGAGATTTCGGATAGACGAAAATGGATAATAAAATCCAAAAACGGCTGAAAAAAAGATGGTCAGCCGTCAGGAAAATGGTTAACTATTTAACTTTTCATATATCGCTAACAGCTGCTGACGTTCTTCCGCTGTCAGTTTTTCGAATAGCTGTTTTCTTAAGTTTTGGCCTTCTGTTTGGGCTTTTACTAACATTTCACGCCCAGGGTCTGTAATGTCGAGATAAAGAATACGTCTATCGTTTTCATCGGCGAGTCGGACGGCTAATTTCTTAGTGATAAGCTTTTCTGATAAGTGGGTTAAAGAAGGCGGCGTCAGGCCAAGCGCTTTTGCGATGTCGGAAGGACGGCTTTTTCCGTAATCATTTAGGTGGCTAAGCACAAGAATATGGGAAATGCCGAGGTTTTCGTTAAATGTTTTATTCCAGTGAATGATTAGTTTATTCGTTACTTGGTCCATCGTGTGTAAAAGTTCAAAAAATGTTTCGTTCTCCATAAAATCCCTGCTTTCTAGCTTTCTTTAATCATCATAACATAAGAAGAAAAGCCCCTTTTGGAAAAGGGGCATCATTGTTTATTGTGCGGAGAATCCGCCATCAATGACGAGTTCTGCACCGGTGATGAAAGAAGCTTCATCGGATGCTAAGTATAGAGCGGCATTGGCGATGTCTTCCGGCTTTCCTAAGCGTTGCAGTGGGGTGGCGGCAATTAATTGCTGCACGAGCTCTTTCGTCGATTCGAGTCCTTTTGTCATCGGTGTTTCAATGATGCCTGGGAATAACGCATTGACGCGAATACCGTTTCTTCCGTACTGGGTGGCGGCTGCTTTTGAAATGGCACGGACGGATCCTTTCGAAGCGGAATACGCGTTCAGTCCCATGCCGATTTGCGCCGTGAAAGAAGAAATATTGACGATTGAACCTTGTTTCTGTTCTTTCATATAAGGAACGACATGCTTCATGCCAAGAAACGTACCAAAGCCATTAATCGTCATCATTTTTTGCCAGTCATCAATATTGATGTCTTCTGTCGGTTTTTCCGAGGAGATGCCGGCGTTATTGATAAGTATGTCTATTTTTCCAAAACGCTCTTTTACTTCTTTCAATAGTTGCTGCCAGTCTTCTTCAGAAGAAACGTCCAGCTTCATGCCATGCACATTGTCGAGCCGGCTGATTTGTTCAAGCGCCGCTTCGTTAATGTCCGCTGCGATCACCGTCGCTCCTTCCTCACTGAAACGTTTCACCATTTGCTCGCCAATTCCCGAAGCTCCTCCAGTTACAATACTTACTTTACCTTCAAGTCTCATCTGTCATTCCTCATTTCTTGTAAATTATTTAGGTATCTAATTATTTAATAACTAAATAATACAACGAAAATAAGATTTAGACAAGGGAATTGATTGGAGAAGGGGTAAAGTCAAAAGTGAGGCAAGAAAAAAGCCAGGGCCTTAATGGCCGCTGACTCATTTATCATCTTTATGGATGTCTGTTTCTTCTGCCATTTCGGTAGCGTAGGCAGGGTTCCGGCGAATATGTTTTTCGTTCTTGTCTTCATCAAATATACGATTGGCGAGGTAGTTGTGAAAGAATATTTCAGCGATAGCAATGACGCCAGCTGTCCAGAAGCTTGCCCATCCAAGGGAAATATTTTCGTTAATAATCATGCTGCCAAAGATCCAGATGCCGAAATAAGCAAGACCGAAATCAGCGATCGTGGCGGCAACGTTGCCGAAACGCGGCAAAATGAATAAGTCTCCGATGATATAAGCAGCGATGGTTAAAAGGATACTGATCGTTAATACTTCGCCGAAATCAACACCGTAAAAAAGTCCAAGGATTACCCACACGGCAGCTGTGCACATCACGAACTTAATTAATAATGCTTTCGTATGTTCCATCGTTTAACCCCCTTTTAGGAATAGTTTGATTCTTCTTTTTGAAAATATTCTTCTGAAGTGAAGAAACCTAACCTCCGATCGTCAGTAATTCCCATGTAAAAGTGAGTGAATAAATCATTTTCCCCTAGACAAACTAACGGAGTATGACTCAACTACAGGAGGGATTTAATTTGATGAATCAAAGTGGACAGACTCATACGAATATGCATACAGGTACTGTGCCGCCGCAGTTGAATCACGGAGGCCATGAGGTGATGGACGTTCATGAAGTGCTATCCGGTGCGGTAGGCGCAATGAATGAATACACGCTTCTTCGTCCTCAAGTGAAAGATCAAGAGCTGCTCGATATTCTTGATCGCCAGTATCAATTTATGCAGCAGGAGTATAACACGACGGTGGATTGTTTTCAGTCCGGACAGGATCCGGCTGTGCCGACGCAAAGTTACCAAATGAAGCAAGGCAATGACTTTGTTTACGGATTAACTCCAACGCAGCCGAAAAAACCGATGCAATCTGCAGCTGAAATCAATGATGAAGTGATTTCAGGCGCAATGCTTGGGACAATGAAGTCATCTGCTTCGGCGAAAGCGATGGCGGCGCTTGAAGTGACAAATCCGGTCGTGCGCCGAGTGCTGGCTGATTCCGTTCCTAACTGTATTGAGATGGCATACGAGCTTTCGATTTATCAAAATAAGCATCATTATTACCAAGTGCCGCAATTTGCCCAGCAGGATATGCAGCAAATGGTGCAGGCATATGCACCGGCTATGGGCACGCAAGGCAATATGTCCACTCATTAATGAGAAGAAGCGCTGTCCTTTTAATAAGGATGGCGTTTCTTTTCGTGTATAATGAGAAAAAAAGAGGTGAACAGCTTGAATGAATTTACAGACTTAGGCATTAGTACAGCGTGGACAAGTAAATTAACGGAAAAACATATTGAATCACCTACCCCGGTTCAACAAGAAGCGATCCCGTTATTATTAAATGGCGATGATGTGATCGCCCAGGCAAAAACAGGGACGGGCAAAACATTTGCTTTTTTGCTGCCATTGCTTGAAAAAATAAATACAGAAAAAAACGATATCCAAGGATTAATTGTTACACCGACGAGGGAATTGGCCTTGCAAATTACAGAGGAATTGCGCGGGCTGCTATCAGACGAAAGCGGCGTGCACGTATTGGCCGCTTACGGCGGGCAAGATGTCGACCAGCAAATTAGGCGGTTGAATGAGCATGTACATATTGTTGTCGCCACACCGGGCCGGCTGCTAGACCATATTCGCCGCGGAACGGTTGATTTAACAGACGTATCAATGCTCGTGCTTGATGAAGCGGATCAAATGCTGCATATCGGTTTTTTAGATGAAGTAGAAGCAATTATTAGAGAGACGCCATTCACAAGACAAACGGCTTTATTTTCCGCGACGATGCCGAAAGAAGTCCGTCAATTAGCAAAACGGTATATGAGAAATCCTCGTTCTGTTCATGTGCGCAGCAAAGAAGTGACGGTGGAACAGACGAAGCAATTTGTCGTCGAAACGACCGACCGCCGTAAGCAGCAAGCTTTATGTGAAGTGATCGATGAAGTGCAGCCGTTTTTAGGTATTATTTTTTGCCGGACAAAGCGCCGGGTAAGCAAGCTGTGCGATGAGTTAAAAGCGAAAGGCTACAACATCGATGAACTGCACGGGGATCTATCGCAGGCAAAAAGGGAACGGGTCATGAAGCGGTTCCGTGACGCCGAACTTCATTTGCTTGCGGCTACAGATGTCGCTGCCCGCGGACTGGATGTCGAAGGGGTTACTCACGTATTTAACTATGACATCCCGCAAGATATGGAAAGTTACATTCACCGGATTGGCCGTACAGGAAGAGCGGGGGAAGAAGGGGAAGCTTACACATTTGCCGCGTTAAAAGACAAAGACTTTCTGCGCCTGATTGAATCAGGGCTAGGCCGGACTCTCGAGCGGAAAGAAGTTGAATCCGCCGCTCCGCCAGCAGAAAGTGTAAAAAGCAGAACGTCGAACAGACGCGGGCAAGCGGACCGCCCATCGGCACGACAGCCGCAGCAAAGAAAGAAGAATAGACGGTAAAAAGTCAAAAGGGGCAGCCCAACAATCAGTGGATAACTGACTGTCGGGCTGCCCCTATTCTGTCTATTTACAATGATTTCATTGGTTGTTTAGCTGTTTTGTTTTTTGAACGAAATGGATACCACCAGTTCCAGTCGCCGAGAAGCTTCATTAAACTTGGCACGAGAAGGAGGCGGATGATGGTGGCGTCGATGGCAATGGCGAGCGCAATGCCAATGCCGATTTGCTTCACTGGCACAACGCCTGTAAAAGCGAACGCGCCGGTGATCACGATCATAATCAAAGCAGCCGACGTAATGACTTTGCTCGTACTGGCAAGTCCTTCTACTGTTGACTTCGTGTTGTCACCTGTTTCCAGGTAAAATTCCCGGATGCGTGAAATCAAGAACACTTCATAATCCATACTTAAGCCGAATACAAGGCTGAAGACGAGGACAGGCAAGATTAAGGAGATATCCATTTCATGCAAGCCGAAGTGGCCTCCCTGGAACAGCCAGACAAGTATGCCAAATGTAGAAGTCAAGCCAATCACATTCATTAAAATCGCTTTTAACGGGATGATAATGGAGCGGAAAGCAAACATAAGAATAATGAATGTCGACAATAAAATAATGGCGAGTACGAGGCCAATTTTGTTAAAAATTTCATCATAAATTTCCTGATTAAATTTTGGCTGCCCGCCGAATTGAATGCTGACAGGCCAGCTTTTCCCGCTCCAGTCGCGCGCAAGCTTCTGGGCGGCATCTGAGTTTGCCTCTGCGCCCAGGTGAATTGGGATCATCAGCAAGTTTCCTTGAACAAACGGTTCGATGGCTGGTTTTAGCTGTTCACTGACAGCTGGCTGTTGAAGGGAAACCGCCAGTTGTTTCGGGTCATTTATGTTGCTTGCAGAAAAGATGGTGTTCACTTCACTCACTTCTTTTTCCGAGCGGAATGAATCTTCCAATTCTTTCATTTGTTCGAGACCCGCTTCATCGAGCCAGCCGCCTTTACGTTCAGCTATGGCATAAATCGTACTTTTGTTTTCTCCCATAAACTCCTGTTCAATCTTTTCATAAGCTGTGCGTGATTCAAAACTTTTCGGCAAAGCGTCGACTGTCGGAATCGACAACTTCATATGCTGCACAGGGATAACGCCCGCGATCAAAATGGCCATTGCGGCGATCGTAATTAAGATAGGCCGCTTCATGACGGCAGAAGCGAATGTCCGCCAGCGGGCACTGCTGTCTTTGTCTGTACGAAAAATGCGCCACTTATGAATCCGGTCGCCAAGCACGTATAAAAGAGCCGGCAGCAGTGTGAGTGATCCGAGCACTGCGATAGCAATGACGACCATGCCGCCGATCGCCACGTTTTTAAAAATGTCGATATCAATGATCAGCATCGACCCGAGACCGATAAACACACAAACGGCTGAAAATAAAATCGAGTGGCCAGCCGTATTGATCGTTGTAATGAGGGCATCTGCTTTCGGCTGCTTTTGAAGCTCTTCTTTATACCGGTTAATAAACAGCAGTGAAAAGTCGATGGAAAGCGCGAGACCAACCATCGGTGCGATGTTTAAAATGAAAATAGCGAGATCCACATTTTTGCCGATAAATGTCAGCAGTCCGAATCCGATCACGATTGTAATCCCGCCGACTACGAGCGGAAGCACGGAGGCAGCAATCGTACCGAAAGCGAACAAGAGAACAAGCATCGCCACAGGCAGCCCGATGAGTTCAGCTTTTTTTAAATCATCCTGGCTCGCTTTATTAATATCTTCTGAAATGACCGGCGCCCCGGTTAACGTCACGCCTTCTTTACCATTTATTTGCTCTTTGATGTCTTTAATAATATTCGGCATGTCTTCTGTTTTTTTATTCACGTGCACCATAGCGTAAGCGGCATCGTCCTTTAGTAAAGAAGGGGCGTTCAGTGGCGATTCAATGGCTGAGGAAATGTTCAGCCTGTCTATGTCAGTCAACGCGCCGGCAATTTTTTCTGTAAAATGCTGTGTTGACTCGCTTCCTTCTTTTTCGAATAGGATCATGATGGTTGATTCAGGGAAGTCAAATGTGTCAGTCAATTCTTTCTGGACTTGTTCAAAGTCTCCATCTGTCCGGAATCCGTCGCCTTCAAGCATAGAAGGAAGCTGAATCGCAAAATAACCCATGACAACAACAGCAATGAGCCACAGGGCGAGAATCATTTTATGGAAACGGACGATGAAGGAAGGGATTTTCTTCATGGTGAACGTCCTCCTTTGTCTTTTTTTAACATCTACAATCATACGCCATCTCGTCCTTTTTTGGAAATAAAAAATCGGGTACTTTCAGCCTTTTAGCAGAAAGAATACACATAAAGCAGCCAGTTCAGGCAAAGCTATATTTGTGTGTATGCGGCACACAAAATCGATCGTCAAATGGGGGTTTATAATGGGAATTTTAAGCGGAAATCCTAAAAGTGAACCGATGCATTATGGAGAAGTATTTGGGGTTTGGTCGGCTGCTCTTGCAGCAAATGGTATGGTTGCCTGTTATCAGACGATGCTAAATCATGCAGGTGATGCCCAACTGCGCAAGCTCGTAGAAGAAGCAATCGGACAAGCGCAAACGGAAGTGAAGCAGCTTGAAGAATTGTTGAAAGAAAATGGAATTGGTCTGCCGCCTGCACCGCCAGAACGTCCGCAGGCTGATGTGAATAGCATTCCTGCAGGTGCGCGCTTTCAAGATCCGGAAATCTCAGCAGCCATTTCACGTGATATTGCAGCCGGTCTTACTGCTTGCAGTGCAATGGTCGGTCAATGTATCCGCGAAGACATTGCTGCTATGTTTTTGCAATTCCATAACCAGAAATCAGCCCTCGGAGGCCGCTTCCTGCAATTGAATAAAGAAAAAGGCTGGCTCGTGCCGCCGCCGCTTCATCATGGTGAGCCTATGCCGGTAGGATAAATTATCCCATAAGTGTCAGGCACCTCTATCCAAGGGAGGGAGGCGCCTGACACTTTATTTTTAGTGCAGGTAAATGGGAATGTTTTTCTAAATTTCGATTGACAATGATAAGCGTTATCAACTATAATTGTAATTGAGAATGAATATCAATATAAATGAGGAAGGGGACGAGTGATATTTATTAAAGCATTTGTCAGAGGGTGACTTAAGCGTTCACAAATTGACCATTTTTTTCTGAAAATAGCTCTTATCCTTTTAAGGAATCCTTGCATAAACAAGTATATTTTTGTAAAATGTGAGACGACAAGCTGTCAAAGGAGTAAATTCGGATGAAGAAAAAAGCATATCGGCTGGAAGATTCGCTAGGCTATAAATTGTTCCAGGCATCACGCTTAATGACAAACACGCTTAACCGTCATTTTAAAAAGCATAATTTTTTATTGACCCATGAACAATGGCAAATTTTAAGCCGTCTGTATGAAAAAGATGGGCAAACACAAAATGAACTGGCCCGGCTAAATGAGAAAGACGAGCCAAGTGTATCCCGTTTGATTGATAATATGATTAAACGAGGCTTGATTGATCGCAAAGCCCATCCACAAGACAAACGCATCAATTTAATTTACTTAACCGAATATAGCAAAAGAATGGAAAAGGATTATACAGCATTGGCTGCACAAACCATCCAAGAAGCTGCTTTCGGAGTGGATGAAAAAGAATTAGCGATTTGTTTAAAAGTGCTGGATAAGGTCAGAGTCAATTTAAAATAATTTTTAAATTGACTGAGATGTGAGTGAATTTTAATTAACTACATACTTGTCTAAACAAGTTTCTTCAGCGAGTGAAGATTATTTTTTCATCTGTTATTGATAATGAATTTCATTGTCGGCTTTCTTCTATTTGACACTTAAATTTCTGTTGCGGCAGTAAAGTAAGGAAATGGCTATGAAAAAAAGATATTTAATTGTTGCGCTTATCGTTCTATCTATACTTTCCTTATTCATCGGAGTGACCCACATTTCTCCGCTGGATTTGTTTAACCTGACAGATGACCAGACACAAATTGTTTGGAAAAGCCGGATTCCGCGCCTTGTCAGCATCATTATTGCCGGAGTCAGCTTAAGTATCAGCGGCTTGATTATGCAGCAGCTGAGCAGAAACAAATTCGTCTCGCCAACAACAGCGGGAACATTGGATTCCGCCAGGCTGGGGATATTAGTTTCACTCATTTTATTTACAGCCGCAAGCCCGATTGAAAAAATGATCGTTGCCTTTATTTTTTCACTGGCAGGCACGTTTTTATTCATGAAAATCCTGGATAAAATCAAATTCAAAGACACGATCTTCATTCCGCTCGTCGGTTTGATGTTCGGGAATATTTTGACGTCCATTTCAACTTTTTTCGCTTATAAGTATGATTTGATTCAAAATATGGCCGCCTGGCTGCAAGGAGATTTTTCGATGGTCATCTCCGGGCGGTATGAGCTGCTTTATATTAGTCTCCCGCTTCTCGTTATCGCCTACATATACGCAGAGCGCTTCACACTCGCCGGCATGGGTGAAGATTTCGCCATGAACCTTGGCTTGAGTTATAAGCGGGTCGTCAACATCGGCCTTGTGATCGTGGCGCTGTCTGCCACACTTGTCGTGTTAACGGTCGGCATGATCCCATTTTTAGGATTGATCATTCCGAATATCGTCTCGATTTACCAGGGAGACCATTTAAAGAAAAGCTTGTCCCATACGGCGCTGCTTGGAGCCGTTTTCGTTCTGTTTTGTGATATTATCGGCCGGATCATTATTTATCCGTATGAAATTCCGATTGGATTGACGGTCGGCGTCATAGGAAGCGGCATTTTTATTTACATGCTGATGAGGAGAAGAGCTTATGAGTGATAAAAAGAAGTTACTAATCCTTTCGGCTGTTGCTGTCCTGTTGATTGTTGCCTTTATGTTCACTGGTCTCGGAAACAATTGGGATTATGCTTTGCCGAAACGGGGCTTGAAAATTTTTGCCATCGTCCTGACCGGAGCGGCCATTGCGTTTTCCACGCTGATTTTCCAGACGATTACGAACAACCGCATTTTAACACCAAGTATTTTAGGGCTCGATTCGCTTTATATGCTGATCCAGACGATTTTAATTTTCGCGTTCGGTTCCACTGATTTAACGTGGATGAACAAACAATTGAACTTCGTTATTTCAGTTGTGCTGATGGTGTTTTTTGCTGGAATCCTTTATAAGATTTTGTTCAAGCGGGAAGGAGAAAACATTTATTTCCTGCTGCTGATCGGGTTAATATTCGGCACATTTTTTCAAAGCTTTACGTCTTTTATGCAAGTACTCATTGACCCGAATGAGTTCCAGATTATTCAGGACAGAATGTTCGCAAGCTTTAATAACGTCCAGACAGATGTCCTTATTCTCGCTGTGATCGTCCTGGTGCTCGTGACGCTTTACTTTATCCGCTTTATGAAATATCTTGATGTATTGTCACTTGGCAAAGAACACGCCGTCAACCTTGGAGTCGATTATGATTACACCGTTAAGCGGCTGTTGATTGTTGTCGCGATCTTGATTTCCGTTGCGACAGCGCTTGTCGGTCCGATTACGTTTCTCGGTCTGCTCGTCGTCAATGTTGCTTATGAAATGTTCCGCACGTACAAGCATTCATATTTGCTTGCAGGGTCCATTTTAATCAGCATTGTTGCTCTTGTCGGCGGACAGTTGATTGTGGAAAGAGTGTTCACATTCAGTACGACATTAAGCGTCATCATTAACTTTGTCGGCGGAGTGTACTTTATTTATTTACTGCTAAAGGAGAATAAAAAATGGTAGAAGTAAAAGGTGTATCCAAACGGTATGGCAGCAAAGCGGTCATTGACCAAGTCTCAGTCTCAATTCCAAAAGGAAAAATCACTTCTTTTATCGGTCCGAATGGAGCAGGAAAAAGTACGCTTCTGTCGATGATCAGCCGCTTAATTACGAAGGATGACGGCGACATTTACATTGACGGCGAAGACGTGCATCAAGCAAAAAGCAAAGAACTAGCGAAAAAAGTAGCTATTTTAAAACAAACGAACCATTTAAATCTTCGGCTGACGATTCGCGAACTCGTGTCATTCGGCCGTTTCCCTTACTCGCAAGGAAAATTGACAAGGGAAGACTGGAAGCATGTCGATGAAGCGATTCGCTACATGGAACTGGAAGACATGCAAGATAAATACATCGACCAGTTGAGCGGCGGTCAGCGTCAGCGGGCGTTTATCGCCATGGTCATTGCCCAGGATACAGAGTATGTCCTGCTGGACGAGCCGCTCAATAACCTTGATATGAAGCATTCCGTCCAAATTATGAAAGTGTTAAGACGGCTGACGAATGAGCTTGGCAAAACGGTCGTCATCGTCATTCATGACATTAACTTTGCGTCCTGTTATTCCGACTACATCGTCGCTTTAAAAGACGGCAAAGTCGCCAAAGAGGGCACAGTTGATGAAATGATGGACCGCCATGTGTTGAAAGACATTTACGAAATTGATATGAAAATTGAAACAGTCAATAACGAAAAAATTTGTGTGTATTTTAAGTAAAAAGGCAGAGGTGGAGAATTGATCATGTGGAAAAAACTATCTTTATTCATGATAACGGCATTATTTGTCATCGTAGCGGCCGCTTGCGGTTCAAGCGCTGAAAAAGAAGAGAAGGCAGGCAGTGAACCGAAAAAAGAAACAGAAGAAATAACCGTCAAGCACGAACTCGATGAAACGAAGGTGAAGAAAAACCCGGAAAAGGTCGTTGTCTTTGACTTTGGTACACTGGACACGCTTGATAAACTCGGAGTAGAAGTAACTGGACTTCCGCAGCAAAACATTCCTGCATACTTGTCCAAATACGAAGACGAAAAGTATGAAAACGTAGGAAGCTTGAAAGAGCCAGACTTTGAAAAAATTAACGAATTAGCACCAGACTTAATCATTATTTCCGCGCGTCAAGCTGAAATGTATGACCAATTTGCTGAAATCGCACCAACTGTTTACTTAGGTGTGGACCCGGCAGACTACATGAACTCATTTAAAAACAACGCAACGACTCTAGGTGAAATTTTTGGCAAAGAAGATGAAGTGAAAGCAGAATTGGCAAAAGTAGAAGAAGACATTAACAAACTGAAAGAACAAGCATCAAAAGAAAACAAAAAAGCGTTAGTCGTACTGGCTAACGACGGCAAAGTAAGCGCGTACGGACCTGGTTCCCGCTTCGGTGTGATCCATGATGTATTCGGCGTCGTACCGGCTGATAAGGACATTGAAGTATCTACTCACGGACAAAGCATTTCCTTTGAATACATCGTTGAAAAAGATCCTGATTACTTATTCGTCATTGACCGCGGCGCTGTTGTAGCAGAAGGCGGCGGATCATCTGCTAAACAAGTCATCGAAAATGATTTAGTGAAAAACACGAAAGCTTATAAAAACGACAATATCGTTTATCTTGACCCGGGCTACTGGTACTTATCAGGCGGCGGATTGGAATCCGTTTCTGGGATGGTAAAAGAAGTACAAGAAGGATTGAAGTAATTTATTTAACCCTCGGTGGAAGTAACATTCTGCCGAGGGTTATTTTTTTTCAGTTGTTTAAAAAAAGACAAAAGTGGAATAACATACTATCTTTTCAATTGCCGGCACTTTTTAGCCGGTAATGATTATTTCATTAAAAAGTTGGAATATGAGGAAATGCCGGTCATATACGGAGAAGTGCCGATGCTGGCACCTGCTCCTCCGTATATGTACTGTACACCGCCGCATGATCCGAAATAAATCAAGGAGGTAATCAATTTGAAAAAAGACGTCCTAAATGGTGTGTTGTGTGAAGTAAACAATTGCGTCTATTGGGAAAAAGGCAACAGATGCTCAGCTGACGAAATTCTTGTCGTGAGCCATAAAGGAAAAAAAGCATTTAACGTGGAAGAAACGGATTGCCAGACGTTTGAGCTGGAAGGTTAAAAGTGAATGTAAGTAAAAAGACTTGCTGTTGCGGCAAGTCTTTTTTTAGTGTCATACCACCCAAAATAAGCCGGGTATTGGGACGTCATTTTTGTAAAATATAAAAAGTGAGGGGGGTGGCGACATTGGCTAAAGACGTATTATGCGAAGTAAACAACTGCGCATATTGGGCACGAGGCAATAAATGTTCAGCTGAAAGTATTTATGTAGTAAGTCATAAAGGGCAAACAGCCTCTAATACACAAGAGACGGACTGCAAGACGTTCGAACCGGAAGGCCTTAGCTAAATCCAAAGGGCACCCGTGCAGGGAAATAATAGTTCGCTTAAAAAGACGATCGCACAGTGTTGTCAGCGATCGTCTTTTTCACTATTTTTTATCCAAGTTAGGCACTTCATTATCTGATTTTGCTTTTTATTATCCAAATAGGATGTTTTGTTATCCGAATTCTCTACTTTATTATCTAAAGTCAATGTATCGAACTTTTTCGCTGTTACTGTCCAGAAAGCGGCAGCTGGATTAAAAAGATAGTGCCAGAAGGAGAGCTTTCTTTTAATGTGAGATCTCCTTTTAATGCGTGTGCGAGCAGTTTGCTGTAAGGAAGTCCAAGGCCGAGACCGCGTACTTTATACTTTTTCTCATCGCCGCGGTAAAAACGTTCAAAGATAAGTGTTTGTTCAGCAGGCGGGATGCCGCTGCCATTATCTTTCACTTCAATCGCCAGCATGCCACTTGATTGTTCTGACAGTACCACGTCAATTTCTCCTCGTGAATCGACAGCATGGCGGGCATTGTTCAGCAAGTTCACGATGATTTGCTGCAGCCGCACCGGGTCGGTTGAAATCGAGCGGTTCCGTTCTAGAAGGGAAAGCGAAATAGTGATCTCTTCTGTCTCCTGCCCCAATTGCCATTGATGGATGATTTCACTAATTAACTCATTGACGAGATGGTTTTCAGCTGATACAGGCAAAGCATTAGCCGAAAATGAATTAAATTCAAGCAAGTCATTCACCATTTTTTGCATCTTGGCCGTTTCTTTTAACGAAATATCAATAAAGTCTTTTGCTTCGTCGCCGGTTACCACTTCGTCTTTTACTGCCTGCAAAAGCCCGCTGATCGACGTGACCGGCGTTTTCAATTCATGGGTAACGCCAGCCAGCAGCTCAGCCCGCAATGATTCAAGCTGCTGCAGCTTTTGCGCCATTTCCTTAAATGAATGAACAAGGTCGTACACTTCCTGTTCTTTTATATGTTCCGGCAGGCGGATGTGATAATTACCTTCCTGAACTTGCTTGGCTGCTTCTGCTACTTGGCTGATTGGTGTAGAGAGACGGCGGGACAATAAATAAATGGCTGCCCAGCCAAATAAACCGAGACTGACGATGAGTATGGTCAACAGGCGATATTCTTCTGTTACATTTTCTAGTTCATTTTCAGGCTGAAGCATCACGACCCAGCCAAACGTGATGTGATCCACTTGGATTGGCTTTTTGATCATCCACATACGCGATTCAGTAGCATCTTTCGGCGACAGCTTTAACACATCTGTCTTTCGTTGCAAAAGCGAACGGGCAAATGAACTTCTTTCCGTTAAATCAGCTGGCTGGTTTGCGGAAAGAATGCGCCCGCTTCCATCCGTAATATAAATCGCCGGCGGTTGTTCAGTCTTTAAAAAAAGCTCGCGGTTTTTCAGCATATTTTCATCAATTGACGGAGAGAGGTTCGTTTCTTCCTGGCTGCCGGCAATCCGGTTGGCTAGTTCTTCTGCAATGAACTCGGATACTTCAAGGCGGTTCTTGAGCATGGTGTGCTGCAGCCAAATGACAGACAGCCCGGCAGCAATTAAGAGGCCGAGGCAGAGGGTGGCGACATAGCGTGTCGTCCAGTAGCGCAGCAAAGAAATTCTTCTAGTTGTTTTCATAGACACAAAATTGATACCCCAATCCTCTTAATGTCTTAATTTCCCCTTCAGTTTCCGGCCAGTTTTTCAACGACTTCCGGAGACGCTTGATCGACAAATCGACGGCGCGGTCGCTGCCGTCATAATCATGTCCCCAGACGTGTTCAATTAGCTGCTCACGCGTAAAGGTTCGATTTGGCTGAGAAGAAAGAAACAGCAACACCGCTAAGTCGCGCGGTGTTAAATTGATTTCCACTCCTTTTAAAGTCACTCGGTGAGCTTTGCAGTCGATCGTTAAGCTGCCGTAATGTTTGACAGAGGAGGAAGAGGGGACTTCCCCTGAACGTCTGAGAACAGCCTTAACACGTGCAACGACTTCTTCGCCGTTAAATGGCTTCGTAATATAATCATCTGCACCATTATTCAACCCCTCCAGCCGGTAGTTGACATCCCCAAGAGCCGTCAGCATGATGACCGGACACGAACTCGTTTGGCGGATTTCCTTTAAAACTGTCCAGCCGTCTGCCTTTGGCATCATCACATCAAGCAGCACAAGGTCAGGCAGCTCGGAATGGAATAAATCAAGCGCCTGCTGGCCGTCAAAGGCTTGGACGACCTCGAAGCCGGCTTTCACTAAATACGCTTTTAACACTTGGCTGATCGCCAGTTCATCTTCTGCGAGCAGAACGGCAGCTGTCACTCTTTTCACCTCATTTTTTTAGCGCCTGCCCCCTCGAGGTCACAAGCCAATCCGCCCAAAAGATTAAAGAACAATCTTTCAGCCGGCTCGTCTTGTGCTTGTCGGGGGTGAGCAAGGCGCTTTCGCTTTTCTTAAGTATAAGCAAATGCAAATAAGCTGCCAAATGGACAGCTTAAAGAAAAAGGAGTCGATTAACGCTTCGCATGTAATTGCGCTGCACGTATTTCTCTTTTAATTGTTTGGACATCTTTGTTGAACGTGCTGATGCCAAACGATGCAGCCTGGTGCTTCAATTTCGCTTCACGCACTTCTTTTGCCATCGTCTCAACATCTTTGCCATCTGAATCAATGCCGAAAACCTCAGCCTGCTCGCGAATGACATCAGAAAAATCTCTAATTCGTTTCATTTGCTGTCCTTCCCGGTATTTATAAGACGCCATCTCGGCTTTTGTCGTGGTTGGACCCGCCGCTGTCATCGAAGGGGATGACCCTAAAATACTTAACGAAAGAGCACTGCTCATCACATACGACATCGTTTTTTTCTTCATCTATTTATTCCTCCTATGTACGGAACAACTTAAATATTTAACTGATATCCCTACTGTAAATCACTAATGTGTCAGTAAAACGTCAAATAAAAAATTCATTTGATCAATTATATGTTTATTTTTTTTCTGTAAGAGAAAAGTAATTTTATAGAAAGTTTTTCTTATATACGTAATAGGTCAATCAGGCGATGAGGCTCATTCAGAGAACTGGTATAATTGTGCAGGTCAGAAGTAATAACTTATTTAGAAAAGGTGGAAAGCTATGAAACTTTCAAAAAAAATGAGTTCGGCAGCGGCTGCATTAATTCTTTCAGGAAGTATCTGGGCATCTCCTGCGGATGCAGCGGGTACTTTCCGTGACATTTCCAGTGAGTATTGGGCATATCCACAAATTGCAAAAATGGCCGACCGGGGAATTATTACCGGATTTGAAGATGGGACATTTAGAGCAGGAGCAACTGTTACGCGGGCACAGAGCGCTATTTTTATTGGGCGCGCTTTAAACGTGAATACAAATCAGGCGAAAGCCCCAGCCTTCCAGGATATTTCACCGCTTGGAACAGCTGCCTATCCGTATATTGCTGCGTTAACGGAACGAGGCGTGTTTTCAAAAGCGGATCATTTTCATCCAAATCGTACGCTGACGAGAGCGGAACTGGCAAAAATCATGGTAACGGCGTTCAGCTTGCCGGAAGCAAAAGGGCCGGATTTTACAGATGTACCTGACAGCCACTGGGCAGCAAAATATATAGATGCGCTCGCAGCAGCGGGTATCACAAGCGGTACGTCACCCACGACATTTTCACCGGATGGACAAGTAACGAGAGGGCAGCTCGCTGTTTTTATTAACAATGCTCTTAATGACAAGCAGCCGAACGATCAGGTTGAAGAAGTGACAGCTCTGAAGCAAACGAAAGAGCCGGCAGCGGACACTCACTTTGAGATGGAGAAGCAAATTTTAAACCTCGTTAACCAGGAACGGGCGAAAACAGGGGCCGCTCCACTGAAGTTTGCCGCTGACGTTGAAAAAGTCGCGCAGTTAAAATCAGAAGACATGATGAAAAATAATTATTTCGACCATAACTCGCCAACATACGGCAGCCCATTTAAAATGATGGATCAATTTGGCGTCGCTTACACATTTGCCGGTGAAAATATCGCCGCCGGCTACAGCACAGCAGAAGCCGTCATGAAAGGCTGGATGAACAGCCCCGGCCACCGCGCCAACATCTTAAATCCGAACTACACAGAAATCGGCATCGGTATCGCTAAAGGCGGCGAATACGGCACGTACTACACACAAATGTTTGTGAAACGATAAGCGAAAAGCTAAGTATTGTTCTTAACATAAGGTAAGCATGAACAAATCCGCTAAAATGATGAACAACGTCGTGGAATCGTGAAGAACGCGTTTAACGCGTTTAAAATGATGAACAACGCCGCAGAGTCGTGAAGAACCGCGCGGAATCGTGAACAACACGCTTGAAATAATGAACAACCGCGCGGAGCCGTGAACAAAGCGTTTGAAATGATGAACAACAGCAACAAAGCCGATGTCTGCGGAAGCCGCTTGTCCAATAACAGGAACAAATGTGACAGAAAAGGAAGAAGTCTGCCTTTTTTCTTGGAAGTTTAATAATTTTGTAGTATGATAAATCTGCTTTAAAAAGAAAGCAATATATTTGATAACCGAGGTAACCAAATGAACGTGCAAGGACAAAAACAGTTATTGTTGCTCATGCAAGAAGCTTTTGAAGAAGCACACCGGGATGACAGTAAAGTTGAACAGGTTATGCACATAATTAAAGAGAGAATGCAGGAAATGTACAAAGAAAACGTACATAGCAGGTAACAGGCGGCCATTGTGCCGTCTTTTTTATTTTTTTTCA
This sequence comes from Bacillus aerolatus, assembly GCF_009183655.1. Taxonomy (GTDB): domain Bacteria; phylum Bacillota; class Bacilli; order Bacillales; family Domibacillaceae; genus Pseudobacillus; species Pseudobacillus aerolatus. The sequence continues at coordinate 315,642 of NZ_WEIO01000004.1, read as the reverse complement.
ACATTGACTCTTCTCGTGTAGTATGCTAAAAGAAAAAAATCACAGTATAAATGATGAGGAGGAAAAATAATGCAGCCACCACGTTTACAGCCAGGGGACGAAATCCGTGTGATTGCCCCATCAATGAGTATGGCGATTGTCAAAGGAGAGCAAGTGGAGATTGCGAGGGAGCGCTTGGAAGGATTTGGATTACGCGTGACGTTCGGACGCCACGTTCACGAGCATGACCTCGTGTTTTCCACGTCTATTGAAAATAGAATAGAAGATTTGCATGAAGCGTTTCGCGATCCAAATGTGAAAGCGATCTTCACGGCGATCGGCGGCTACAATGCGAACCAGCTCCTTGCCCATATTGATTATGAGTTAATTAAAAACAACCCGAAAATATTGATCGGCTACAGCGACATTACTGCGCTGCAGCTGGCGATTTATCAAAAAACGGGCTTGATTACGTATTCTGGTCCGCACTTTTCCACGTTCGGCATGAGAAAAATGGCCGATTACACTGTACAAGGCATGCTTGCCGCCTTAACGAATGATGCGCCGTTTGAACTCGAGCCGCCAGAGACGTGGAGTGACGATAAATGGTATTTGGATCAGGAAGACCGTACGTATTATCCGAACGCGGGTCCGGTCGTTGTGACAGAAGGGAAAGCGAAAGGCCGGCTTATCGGCGGCAATTTGTGCACGATGAATTTGCTGCAAGGGACGGAATTTATGCCTTCTTTAAAAGATGCGATGCTGTTTATCGAAGACGATAATGAAACACACTTGATGACATTTGACCGCAATTTACAGTCTGTTCTTCACTTGCCGGACGCAAAAGAGCTAAAAGCCATCCTGATCGGCCGTTTCCAGAAAGAGTCGGACATCACTGAATCTGCGCTCGTTTCCTTGTTGAAAAACAAGCCGGAGCTAGCCGGAATTCCAGTGATCGCCAACGTGAGCTTCGGACACACCGATCCGATTGCGACACTTCCAGTCGGCGGCCGGACAGAAGTTACTGCGGAAAATGGGAAAGTGGACATCATGATTTATGGATCTTAATGGACAGGGGGGTGTCTCAAAAGTCTATTTTGCGCAACTTTTATTTTAGCGTTGGGCAACGAGCATATTCCAGCTGCCCCCGCGCATAAACAGGGCTTGGGCGCGCAGAAAATCGTACAACTCGTGCATAGAGCCTGGTGATTGGTGCATAAGTCTGTTTGCTGTGCACAATTCAACGATTCCTGTGCGCAAAGCCAGAAAATCCGTGCATAAATGCCAATGACCTGTTTACATAAAATGAAAAATACTTGGCTTTAAAATGGCGTAATCTCCTAGAATGTGATAAAAATAAATAAAACGAAGGAAAGATCATTCGTTTGTTTTAGCATGGATACTGTGAATTAAAGGAGTATAAAATAATGAAACTTATAAAAGTAAAAGATTACAATGAATTAAGCGAAACAGCTGCCCGGCTTGTGCTGGAAAAAGTGAAAGCGAACCCTGACATCGTGCTTGGTCTGGCGACGGGAGGCACGCCGGAAGGCATGTATAAACGGTTAGTGGAAGACCACCGCTCAGCAGGTACAAGCTATAAAAATGTAACGACGTTTAACTTGGATGAATACGCCGGCCTGTCGCAAGCGGACCCGAACAGCTACTATGCGTATATGAGAGAACATTTATTTGATCATATCGATGTGCCAAAAGAAAACGTTCATTTGCCGGACGGGGAAAAAGAAGACTTGGACGCGGAATGCATCCAATACGAGCAGTTAATTAAGGAAGCAGGCAATGTGGACTTGCAAGTGCTTGGCATCGGCGGCAACGGTCATATCGGTTTTAATGAACCAGGAACACCTTTCGATTCGCATACACATGTCGTAACGCTAGATGAGTCGACGAGAGAAGCTAACGCTCGTTATTTTTCAAGTTTGGACGAAGTGCCGACTCAAGCGCTCACGATGGGCATTCAAACGATTATGCGCGCTAAAGAAATTGTGCTGCTCGCTTCCGGAAAATCGAAAGCGGAGGCAGTGGCGCAGCTGCTGAAAGAAGAAGCAAACGAAAACTTCCCGGCTTCGATTTTAACGACGCACCCGAATGTTACCGTGATTGTTGATGAAGAAGCGACGGCAAGCGTAAAAAGTGAATGAAAACTGACCGGCCAAATGTTGGCCGGTCGTTTTTGATTACAGAATTTTAGCCGATTCATCCGGTTCAAACGAGTCGGCCATCTCGTTCGTTCCTTTTTTAAAATGGTTGAATATTCTTTCTTTTTTATTCGGGGCATTATACAATCAGAACAAGAACATATGATCGTATTTTTATCAAATTTCTTTAAATGATCGTAAAAAAGGATGTGGAGGGTATGGCAGTTAAACGATCAACCCCAAGCTATGTATTAACTTTGCCGCTAAAGGTGGAACAGAATCAGCTCCACCATCTGGAGAAACGATTTGAAACGGCCCGCCGCCTATATAATGCCTGTTTGAGAGAAGCAGAAAAACGGCTTCGTGTCATGCGGGAGTCAAAAGCCTGCCAAAGAGCACGTAAGCTGCCAGCCTCTACACCAGCAGAACGAAAAGCCCGTGCGGCCGCCTTTCACTCATTAAATCAGCGGTTTAAGTTTGAAGAATATGCTCTTCACGATTTTGTGAAACCTATGCAGCGAACATTCAAGCATCTGATCGATTCGCAGGCAGCCCAAAAACTCGCTACCCGCGCGTTTGATGCGGTTCGAAAAGTACAGTTTGGAAAAGCGAAAAAAATATCCTTCAAACGTTTTGGCGAGATGCACTCGGTGGAAGGGAAGCAAAATACAGCCGGCATCCGCTATAAAGAAGGCATGGTACACTGGCTTGGCCTTTCTATGACGGTCAGGCTGAAAGAAGGGGATGCCTATGCGCATCTGGCGCTGAAGGACCGCGTAAAATACTGCCGTCTTCTCCGCCGGTGGATAAAGGGACAGATCCGATATTATGTGCAATTGGTATTAGAGGGCACACCACCGGTCAAATACAACCGAAATGGACAAAAAGGACGGCCGGGCAAAGGGAAAATCGGTATCGATATCGGCACGCAGACGATCGCCATTGTATCGAACGCCAAGGCTTCGCTGCTTGAATTGGCTCCGTCGGTGATCAATGTTCAAAAAGACATTCAGCTCGTTCAGCGGGCCATGGACAGAAGCAGAAGAGCGATGAATCCGGGGAAGTATAATAGCGACGGTACGATCAAGAAAACGAGGGAGAAATGGGTCTTCTCTAAAAGGTATCATCAGCTAAAAATACGCTACCGTGAACTCAGCCGTGTGAATGCCAGCCGGCGCAGACAGGATCACTGCCGGCTGGCCAATGAACTGATCGAGCAGGGCGACCAATTTTTTATTGAAACGATGTCTTTCAGGGCGCTTCAAAAACGGGCCAAAGAAACAGCAAAAAACAGCAGCGGACGCTTCAAGAGCAAGAAACGGTTTGGCCGCTCACTCGCCCGGAAGGCCCCCGCGCTGTTTGTGTCGATCCTTGAACTGAAATTGAAAGCTATCAGCCTGGAAGTGCAATATATTCACACTGCCAAAGTAAAGGCAAGCCAGTATAACCATGAAACCGGCCAATTGATCAAAAAGAAGCTTTCTGACCGCTGGAATGTGATAGAAGGAGAGCGTATTCAGCGTGACCTTTATTCTGCTTTTCTCATCAAGCATGTGACGGATACACTAGACCAAATCGATCGGCCAGCCTGTATAGCGGACTATTCATTATTTAAACAGCTGCACGACAGAGAAATCGAACGAATTCAAACAACTGCGTGTACACCCATTCCCAGCTTTGGTTTTTAAATGATTTTCCGGTTTCGAAACGAGCCGAAACAGCCGGTAAGCATCTCTGCGGTGTTTGGCTGTCGAAGTCTTGAGCAAACGCTTTGCAGTATCTATATGTTGTACCCTGCCTGCACCTTGGATGGACGGGAGAGTGCAGAAGAGGCAAGTTAGTCGCTCAAGAGCCCCGCTGCTTTAGCGGTGGGAGTTTCAGTTAAATACTTTGACGCGTTCATTAATTGGCTGGAATTCTTTGTCGCCAGCAGGAGCAACCGGTGTACCGAATGGCATTTGCGCTAAGAGCGTCCAGCTTTCGGGCACATTCCATTCGCTGCGCACTTTTTCATCAATCAGCGGATTGTAATGCTGAAGAGTGGCTCCGAAGCCTTCTTGCTCAAGTGCTGTCCAGACAACGAATTGCAGCATTCCGCCTGATTGTAAGGAGAATTCCGGGAATTTATCGCTGTATAATGGAAACTGCTCTTGAAGTCCTTTAATGACATTTTCATCTTCAAAGAAGAGAACGGTACCAGCTCCGGCTTTGAACATTTCCATTTTTTCTTCAGTCGGACCGAAGTTTTCAGCCGGCACGATTTCACGCAACGTTTCTTTCGTTAAATTCCACAATTTATCGTGCTGTTCGCCTAATAGCACAACCGCTCTTGAGGATTGTGAATTAAAAGCAGAGGGAGCATGGTTCACCGCGAACTCAACTACTTCTTGAATGCGCTCATCGGATACGGGTTTTTCTTTGCTGATCGCATAAATAGAACGTCTTTCTTTTACTGCGGAGTAAAAATCTTTTGTCATGATAGTTACCTGCTTTCTTATTCATATTTTGTCCACCGCTATAGGCAGTATGTGTTTCAATCAAGTCTGTTATCCGAATAAATATGGAGACTAGATTGATCTTTTTGTTACCTTTCGTAACCTAATATAAAATAATCGCAAACAAGTGTCAAGTAACTTTGTTTAAAAAAGTTGCGAGATTTCTTTTTTAGGAAAAAAGATATATAATAGGCAAATAAAGAGGTGAAGGCGATGAGTGAATTTCAGCTTTGCCCCAAATTTGAAAAGGGGATGCAGATGCTCGGAAAACGTTGGACAGGATTAATTATTAATCAGCTGTTATCAGGGCCGCAGCGGTTTTCCCAAATAAAAGCGGGTCTGCCGATCAGCGGCAAATTGTTGACGGAGCGGTTAAAGGAAATGGAAGAAGAAGGTCTGGCTACGCGGAAAGTATACGCGGAAATGCCTGTGCGTGTAGAATATGAACTGACAGAAAAGGGAAAGGCGCTTGAGCCGATTGTGAAGGAAATTGAGAAGTGGGCGCATGACTGGGTGGAAATAAAAGAGAAAGACGATTGCTGATTCAAGCGGGCATGACACAGAATCAGCAGCAACTTCTTCTAATGATGCAGAATGCATACCCGGAAGTGCAAAAACAGGCAACTGAATTAACTAATATAATTGAACTTCTTAAAGAAAAAATCAGATTCATCGCAGAGCTAAAACAAAGAAAAAGCCTATCCGGCGCACACGGTTTCTTTTGATAGAAACCGGTACCGCGGACAGGCTTTTTTTAGTGGTCGTAACGTAAATAGTCTTCTGTAGAATCGTTTAAGGAAACCGCGGAATTTGCTACTTCTTCGGATGCGTGTTCAATTTCGCTGACAATTTGAGTGAGTTGCTGCATTTGGTCTTCAATGCGGTGATTTTGTTTTTTCGTGTCCGCAATTAGTTTAAGCAGTTCATTGAAATCTTCATCCGTTTTATCCATGCTGTCAATGCCTTTGGAAACTAAGTCATTCACTTTATCAACAGAATGGCTCACTTGGCCGATTAAGGAATTCGTCTTCATAATATGATCGGAAACGCTGGATGTGGATGTTTTTGTCTGATCAGACAGTTTGCGGATTTCTTCCGCCACAACGGCGAAGCCTTTGCCGTATTCACCGGCCCGCGCCGCTTCAATGGAAGCGTTCAATGCCAGCAAGTTCGTCTGACCGGCGATGTTTCCCACGATCGTAATGACTTCTGTAATGCTTAATGCGATATGGTTTAATTCTGTTGAAAAAGTCTGAATATCTGCTACTGCTTTTTGAATATCACCGAGTTTACTCCCTTGATCTTTCAACATTTTTTGCCCCTGCAAAGAGTGGCTTGCCGATTCATCCGCAAGCGCCATACCGTCTTTGGCGAGCTCTAAAATTGAGTCAGACTGTAAGCTGAGCTCTTTCAAAGAAGCGCTCGTTTCCTCAGAAATGGCTGCAAGCTCTTGTGAAATGGAATGCACTTTTCCAGCCATCGCTTCTTTCTCTTGCTGAGCGACAGTACGGAGGCGTTCTTCTTCGTTTTCATATGCTTCAAGGACGAGCTGCTGCTCAAGATTTAACAGCCTGGATACAGCGGTAATCGATTCAATTTTTTCATCCGCCGTTTTGTCCTGTTCAGAAATAATTGTCGTAAGGGAATTGAACAGCTCCTGAAAAGCAGACATATACCACTTCGTTTTCAAGCCGATGCGCACATGCACATAAGCAATCCGGAGGCGCTTTTCGATAAATTCATCATTAATTTCCCCGTTGAATAATTCTTGAATATGACGTCTTAATGTTTTTTTCAGCCGTTCGACGCTGCTGTTTTCTTCAATAATCGCAAGTAAATTCGGCTGATTGATGATCGCATCATAAAACGCTGTAATAATTTCATTGATGTGCTGCTCCACCACAGGCTGCAGCAATTTGACGATCATTAGATCCCGCTCGGTCAAGCCGATCATGTCCAGCTGGTCAGCAAGATCGCTTCCCGGACGTACAGATAGCCGACCGGCAGCTGTAATGGCCGCAGCAGTTTCAACTTCAGCCGTTTTCTTTGATCTTGTTCTGAAAAATTTCATATCCCTACTCCTCCATCCTTGCCTCTTGCATAGACAAGGTCTCACGGCTCTTTTAAAAAAGCGCTGTTTCTTTTCATATCGGAAGTTTCCGGCGATTATTTATACAGCAAAGAAAAATGTTGTATCTTTTTTGTGCGCATTAATGGAATCATTCGTCTTTGCCCAGCTCTTTTTGCATACAATGTAAAAAGGGGTGTGGCACAATGAAGATCAGAGAATTTATTACAAATCCTTATATTCTTGTTGTTTTAGGCACATGGTTTCTCGCTTCTTTTCTAACAATCTTCTACATCAGCTGGACGCTCGCAGCGGTGGCGCTCACAGGCACTGTCTGCTTTTACCTCTATATCTCAGCCGTTTACCGCTTTGTCCTCTACAAAGGCATTCCTTGGCTTGAAAAAAGAGAAGATGACTTATTTATGTCTCTCTGGTACGCCTGGCCTGTCTATGTCCTTCTGTCAGTCACCCTCTTTTTTCTCGCCGGCGAACTATGGGCATTTGCTTACGCAGCTGGAGGAGCTGCCGGCATAGTGGCAAGTGAACTCATGCACCTCGGTAAAGAGGAACAAACAGAGGAAGAGGTGGGGAAAGTGAAGGTTCAGTAAAGGTGAATTTCCAGTCGGACTGCGATCGTCCAATAAAAAAACTGCCAGCCAACTTTCCGGATAAAAGTTGGCTGGCAGGGGATAGGGGTCATTCAGTATTCAAATGATTAAAAAGCCATATTTACAATAAAGTAACCCCAAAGTACAACAGAAATAACAACGAAGGAGACGGCGTAGACAAAGGTTTTTCTATACTCGCTTTTTAATTCTGCCAATCCATTTTTCTTCTTTAAAATGGATTGAATGGTGGAAGTTGAAAGCTTCGAAGTTTTTATTTGGTGATAATAGAATTGTTCGTGTTCATTTGGTTTTGTAAGAAAACCTGTTAATAAGAGCGCCAAAATTGAAATAATAAATGAAAGATAGAAATGATCAAAGTTTGGTGATAAGTGAATGATTTCATTTCTATTTAACTCTCCAAGAACAATAAAGCTGAATACCCCCGATAACATGCTGGCAATTGCAGCTTTACTATTCATTCTTTTCCATTCAAAGCTTGCGATGATCGTCGGCATCCATGAGACTGCGAAGATAGAACCGGCATAGACGGAAATCCAAAAGATTGACGAAGGCTGCATAATAGCAATAATACAGACGACAACGGCAATAACGACTTGAGCTAAGCGGCCTAAAATAAGCCCTTTCTTTTCATCTATATCTTTATGCAAAACATTTTCAAATAAATCCTTTGCCAGAGCGAAACCGGTTAATACAAAGAGCGTAGAAGCCGTTGACATGATGGAAGCCATGAGTCCTGCTAATCCCACACCTGCTAAAGCAGAAGGAGTGTAGTCCATTAAACCGACAATAAACATCCGATCGGCTGGATCAATGCCAGGCTGAAGCACTTGCATAGCAGCAGCGGCTAAGAAAATAAATATTTGCATTAATGGAGCGCAGAAAATACCAATGACGGCTGTTTTCAAAAGGACAAAATCATTTTTGGCTGGGAATACACGAGATACTAAAGCAGGTGTACAGCCGAAAAATAAAATCCACATTAAGAATTGGGAAATAACCCAGCCCATTGGCCTTTCAGCGGCTCCTGTGACTCCCCAATAATTCGGTATCACTTCTCCTAAGTTTTTAATTTGATCTAATCCAGCTTGACCAATAATTAATGGAGCAATAATTAAAGAAATGGCCAGCATTGTAAAGAACATAAGAGTGTCTGTAACAACTACGCCAAACATACCGCCGAGTGCGCTAAAGATTAAAAGTGCACCTGTAAATAATAATATTAAAATTGGAAACGGAATGTCCAAAATTTCTGCTAGCACAACTCCGGCGCCGATTAATTGAACAACCCCATAACCTAGCAAGGCGATAATCATAATGGAAACGGCAATGATAGTCACCCATTTATTATTAAAGCGCTTTTCAAAAAAATCGGGGATTGTCTGACAGCCTAAGGATTTCATTTTTCTACCTACATAAATAACGGCAAAAAGTGTGCCTAACCATGCACCGAACGAGCCGAATGCCGCATGTGGGACAGGCCCTTCATTATAAATCATACCGCCAATGCCTAATAAAGTAACTGCACTTAAATAGGTGGCTGCTAATGTTCCAACAATTAAAATAGTCGATCCTTTTTCACTCATAACATAAAAATCATCTTTGTTTTTTACATACCTAGTAACGGCAACACCCGCAATAATGTAGATAGCCACTACTATAAAGAATACGAGTTTCTCCATTTGCTAACTCCCCTTTTTTATTCTATTGCTTACATTCTTATTAGCGTTCAATTCCTCTTCTTTTTCTAACCTTTTAATGGTTGGCAAGTATTCTTTTCTTAAAATCCATATAACAATTCCTGCGGATAATAAAGTTGTTAAGATGGCATTTGAAAATAATAATAGTGCACCAATATTCATTGCATTTCACTCCTTTCGAAATGATAAATGTAAAATGTGGAACGTTATTTATTCTTTGTATTTACACCATTCAAGTAAAAAGGCGGCATATGTTTTTGTCACTCTTTTCACGCTGTCTAAGTCGATCCACTCGTTCGGTCCATGAAGGTTTGATCCGGTAGGTCCATAGCAAGTGGATGGGATATCGTAATAAAGGTTATAAAATCTTGCATCAGTCGTACCGGTAAAAGAACTAAATGTCAATGGCTCTTTTTCTATCAATTCGTGAGCTTTTCCTAATGTCTCGAATAGTTCTTGATTTTGATCAATGGCAAATCCCTCAGCGTGAAATCCGTAAAACGTGATTTCCGGCGGGTTTTCATTCAGCCACTCGTCCTTTTCGGATGCTTTTAACAAATAAGCATGTAATTCATTCTTAATATCTTGTGGATTAATGCCTGGTGAAAAACCGACCCTCGCTTCAATCGTACACTCGGAAGGGACAGTAGAAGGCCAATCTCCGGAATGGATTTTTCCAATATTAATGTTGTACGGATGCGGATGATTGGAGAAAGCTTCATGTTTTGGCCGGCTGTTTAATTCTTTTTCATAATCTAACAGGGCTTCGACCATTTTATAGCTTTTAACAATAGCGTTCACTGCTTGATCCGCTCTTTCTGTATGAGCGCCTAATCCTTTTACTTTAATCCGGACCCAGATAACGCCAACTTGAGCAGTTAATCCTTGTTGTCCTAACGGTTCAGGGATCAGTGCGGCATCCGCTTTAAAGCCTTCCTCAATCGCCGCGAGTGCGCCGTTTCCTGTACATTCTTCTTCTGTCACTGTTTTGATAATGACATTCGATGAAAGCTCAATACCTGCTGCGCGAACCGCTTTAAGGGCGAATATCATCGCGGCGACTCCTGATTTCATATCGGCTATCCCGCGGCCGTACATTTTATTGCCGACAATCGTTGCTCCCCACGGGTCATAGTTCCATGTCGAAGCGGGTTCCGGGCTGACGACATCGATATGCCCTTGAAAAATAACACTTTTTCCTTTCTGCTCTCCGTTTGCGCGATATTCCCCGATCACTACTGGCCGGTTTTCATATGACCATTCGGGTTTGGAATATCCAGGATGAGAGGATAGCTTTTCTATATCAGGGATAATTTTTGAAACAGTTAAGTTCAATTCTTTTTCTAAAAAACCGGCGATAAAGTGCTGTACAGGTCCTTCATTGCCAAGTGTGGAAGGGAATTGGCCGAGCTTTTGCAAAAATTGTACTTCTTCTTCCCACGAAGCATCTACTTCATCAAAAACTCTATTCATAACAGCATCAATTATTTTTTCCATTGTATTCACCTCTTATGAAAGTTTTAAAATATTTATCTATTTAGCTCTTTTTCTTTATTGGCAAAAGTTAATACAAGTTCCAATAGTACTTGTGCGCCTTTTTCAATATCCGCATCTTCGCTAAATTCCTCTTCGCAATGGCTGATGCCGCCAACGCTTGGAATAAAAATCATGCCGGTCGGCGCCATTTTATTCATATATTTCGCATCGTGGCCGGCACCGCTTATTAACCTTAATGATGAATAGCCGTGTTTTTCAGCCGCTGCTTCAATTTCTCCAATAATATCTTTAGAGAAAATCTCCGCTTTCATTTCGACGATGTCCTTAATGTGCATTTCCATTTTTTCGATCAATGCAGTGGTACTTAGTTTCTCTTTTATTTCATTCGTATACCGTTCTCGGACGGCATCTTCGGGGTGACGAATATCAATAGAAAAGACAGTTTGATCGGCAAGTGAGTTGGTCACATTAGGCGATGCTTGAATCCGGCCGACAGTGACTAATAGTCCGGGAACAGTTTCAGCTGTTTTATAAGTTTCTTGAATCATTTTTGCAGCTAACAACAGGGCATCTTTTCTGTTGTTCATTGGTGTCGTACCGGCATGGCTTGTTCGGCCATTAACCGTGACTTCTAGACAGCTAATTCCTTGGATACCGATGACTGCGCCGACAGAAGTGCCGCTATCTTCGAGTACAGGACCTTGTTCAATATGCAGTTCAAGAAAACAGTACAAATCCTTTAAGCGATTTTCTGTCGATCCGTTGTATCCGGTTTTTTCCAATTCTTCGCTGAATATTTTACCGTCCTTATCTTTCATATTCATGACAAATTCTACTGGAAAAGCATGGGCAAGAGCCCCTGAACCGAGCATGGCCGGCTCAAATCTTGCTCCTTCTTCATTTGTGAAGTTCACAATTTCAATGGGTCTTTCTGTCAATACGTTGTCGTCATTGAGTGTGCGGACAACTTCTAGAGCCGCCATTACTCCTAACACTCCATCGTATTTACCGCCTTTTGGCTGGGTGTCGAGATGTGAGCCGATGACGACCGGGGAAGCATCACGATTTTTCCCTTCCCGGCGTCCGTACATATTTCCAAAGTCATCTATGCGAACTTCAAGGCCACACTCCTTCATCCAAATCATAAATAGATCTCTTATTTGTTGATCTTCATCACTTAATGTCAGTCGGCACAGCCCTCCATTTGGCAATGTGCCATACTTTGCGCTCGTTTGAATAGAGGAAATAAGACGGTCTGTATTAATTTTGTACATTTGCTGTTTCATTGAGTATCACCTTCTTATCATCAGTTTTAATAATTTCCCCGTATAGATCCGGTCTTCTGGAAGTAAATAAGGAGTTGACTTGTTTATAAGGTTTTTCAGGCGTCGGAGGAAACACGACGTCTTTTTCTGTTGCCGCTTCTAAGTCGATCGTTGCGTAAATAATCGTCTCAGTCTGGCCATCTGCCTGGGCTATGATGGAACCGTCTAAATCATAAATCGTGCTTCTTCCTAAAAAGCGGAAGCCTTTCTCTACTCCAACCCGGCCGGCTGAGATGACATACACTCTGTTTTCATTCGCTCTTGTTGGCAAAAGCAAATCAACATGATCGTTTGCTGTCATTGGCAAGTTCGTGCTGTGAAGTAAAACTTGGGCACCTTGCAAACTCAAAACTCGTGATTGTTCAGGGAAACGGCTGTCATAGCAAATTAATAAACCAAGCTTTCCGAGCTTTGTTTTTGCGGGAACGAAAGGGGTGTCGCCTTTTTCAACAAAACGGTCCGCTCCTAGATTAGTTAAATGAGCTTTGCTGTATATTTGCAAAACCTTTCCTTCACCGAATAAGTAAAGCGAGTTAAACACTTGTTCATTTACTATTTCTAGAAGCCCGACAGCTATATAAATATCGTGAATTTCCGTCAGCTGATTAAATTGATTCGTCCAGTCCCCGTTTCTCGGCAATGCAATCTCTTTCGTTTCTTCCATTGAGTCAGCTCCGAGACCGGTTAATGCGCATTCGGGAAAAGCGATTAGTTTCGCATTTTGTTGTGCGGCTTCTTTTGCAAAATGTAAAACGCTTTCAATATTCTTGTCTATTTCACCAATTTTCGGATCCATTTGAACGGCCGCTGCTATGATATTATTCATTGAAATAGCACCTCCTACGTTTTTATAAAGCAAGATCCGTGCCAGCAGAAAGAGCGCAACGAGGACAAAAACAACTAAATTTTAGCGAAAAATAAATATATTATTGAAAAGTTTCTGAATATTGATTATGATTCTTTTAAAATCAATTCAAACGAATCGAAAACAATTCACTTAAATAGATTAATTTCCTCAGTAAATCAAAAAAACGAATCGGAATAGATTCGATTTTTAGCAGGGAAGGGGCAAATATGGAGAAACTATTACAATTAACGAAAAAAAAGCCTGAACTTTTTACTGATATTTTAGAATCCATTAAAGATGCCATCTATATTGTTGACCATGAAGGAACGACATTATGGATGAATTCAGCCAGTGAAGCGATGTGCCGTCTGCCGAGAAAGCAAATGATTGGAAGAAATGTGAGGGACCTTGAAAGAGAAGGAGTGTTTAACCCATCTGTTTCGCGGATGGCGCTGGAAGCAGGGAAAAATGTGAGCACGGTGCAAGTAATGGATGAAGGAAGAAAATATATTGCGACCGGTCATTTAGTGAAGGATAAAGAAGGCAAAGTAATCGTGTCTGTCGCCCACTGCCGCGACATTACAGAAGCGGTGAAAAACACATCCAAATTGAAGGAAACAGAAGAGCTACTGGAAAAATACAGCGCAGAAATTAGAAAGCTGACAAAAATTAATCCGAAAATAGGAGACTCAGTAGCTCTCATATTATCAGGAAAAAGCCGTAACCGTGTTGCTGCTGGAGAAATTATCAAAAAAATTGCTGCTGTTGATACGACAGCATTAATTACCGGTGAAACTGGAACAGGAAAAAGTGTAACGGCTGAAAAAATTCATTTGTTAAGCAAAAGAAAAAGCAAGCCTTTTGTGCAGATTAATTGTGCTTCACTGCCGGAAGCGTTATTGGAATCTGAATTGTTTGGCTATGAAAGAGGTTCATTCACGGGAGCGGCTTCTCAAGGAAAAGCAGGCTTAATTCAAGCGGCGGAACAAGGGACTCTTTTTCTAGATGAAATAGGAGAACTGCCATTACACTTACAAACGAAATTACTGCATTTTTTGCAATCAAAAAAGTATTTGCCGATCGGGGCGAGGGAATATAAGTATGCCGATGTCCGAATCATTACAGCAACGAATCGCAATTTGGAGGATATGGCGGCTGAGGGGACGTTTCGTTCTGATTTGTTTTATCGGCTGAACGTTTTAACAGTCAAGCTGCCGCCTCTGAGGGAAAGCATAGATGATATTGAAGAAATGGCTCGATACTTTTTAGATATTTTCAATGAAAAATATCGAATGAACAAAAGCTTTTCAGATAAAGTGGTAAAGGCTTTTCATCAATATATATGGCCGGGAAACGTAAGAGAGTTGGAAAACTTAATTGAACGTCTTGTCATTTTATCAGAGAAACTAATTGAAGAAAAAGATCTTCCACAAAAAATGATTCAACAATACAGAGACCCTAAGGCTGTGACAGCTTCATTAAATCATACGACAATGCCCGATCTGCTTGAAGAAATGGAAAAAAACATGATTTTGGAAGCACTCGAAAAAAAGAAGTCAACGAGAAAAGCTGCCAAGTATTTAGGTGTAACTCAGTCGCTGCTTATGAGAAGAGTGAAAAAGTATAACATTCAGCTAGTAGAGGAAGAGGTGTGAAGTTTAGACTCTATTAGTAACGCGGTGATTGGGGATTGCTAAATTAAAGTAGCTATTTACTGAAGCAGAGTGGTAATTACTGAATTAGCCGGTTGAATTCATCTGTTTGTAGTCAGCGCCGGCAGATTTACAGTCGGCCGCTCCCAATTTAAAATCAAACCGTCATATAGAACAAAAAAACGCCCGGGCTTAAAAGCGCCTGGGCGTTTTTCATTAGACGGATTGTAAAAATTCTACTACTTGTTCAGGTGATTTAGCGTTGGCACTGTGGAGATGGGCTTGCTTTTCGCCTTTTTGGAAAATAAGCAGGCTCGGAATGCCCATTACATCGTACTTTTCAGCGAGTTCCGGGAATTCGTCGCGGTCGATTTCAAACCAGTCGTATTGGCTGTATTCAGTAATAATATCGCCGATAAACATATCCATACGGCGGCAGTCAGGGCACCAGCCCGCCGTGAATTTCATGATGACTGGTTTTTCCTGTGAAATTAATTGTTGAAATTGGTCTGTGCTGTTTACTCTTTCCATATTTTCAGTCTCCTTCAGTTGTGATTTCGTCTTTAGTTTAGTACTTTGGGCGGCTAGAGACAAATGAAACATTTCAATCTGATTAAGCTTTCATTAATTAGGAGTAATTCGTTTCTGGTTTTTTTATAATAATGGGGTGACTAATTGCAAGCGGAAGGAGCGGTTACATGCATTTATCGTATGGAATAACGGGCTTTTATAACAGCGGAGAAAATCCGCCGCCGCGCAATGCGGGTAAGCTGTTTAAGCAAATGTGCTTTGAAGCGGCCCGGAGCATTGAAGCTGAAATCATCGCTTTTCATAAACCGCAGCTTAACACTAACTTTTTCGAAGCTGTTCTCGACAATGGCGTAAAGCGCATTCACGTTTTAATGAACGCTCATTATCCATTGATCGCTTTTGCGGCCTCGGTAGAATTTAGGCAAATTACATTTTATGATGAGCCGGCCTTAAGCGGAATGTTCAAAGGGTTTTACATCTGTGAGACGAAAGAGCTGAATCAATTGTTAAAAATAAAAAGTCATCCGGAATTATCTCTCCTTCACGACCATGACTTAAACAGCGCTGAAATGGGCCAAATTTTACACTGGCAGCCGCGCACGGTTGGGGAAGTAGTGTTTAATTATTGGGATTAATGGCTTAGAGAATAAAAAAAGATTTGACTATTTGACGTAATGGGTATCTCGGGTTTTGAACTTTTTTTCTTCTTGATGTCAGACCTTATACTATTGTGAAATGTCACATTAACGGTATAATGTAAGAAGTGTAATTTTATCAGAAAGAGGAATCGTTTTATGACGTCTCCAAAACAAAACTCCAGCCGTATTGATTACGGATTGATACTCATATTGTTAATGATGTTTATTACAAGCTGCATTGCGATTTACAGCGCCCAGACTACTGGGCAGTATAGTGATAATTTTGTGGTGAAGCAAATCTTTTTTTACATAATCGGAATTGCGATCATTGCGGTGGTAGTCCGGTTTGACTCCGACCAGCTGATGGGCGTGTCCTGGTATTTGTACGGGCTCGGCATTTTGCTTCTTGCCTTTTTAATCGTAGCGCCATCAAGCATCGCTCCGGTCATTAACGGAGCGAAAAGCTGGTATCAACTTCCTGGCCTGTCGTTGCAGCCTTCGGAATTTATAAAAGTGTTTTTAATTTTAACGCTTGCTCGTGTAATGATCGTCCACCATCAGAAAAATCCGGTGAAAACGATTCAATCAGATTTGTGGCTGATGATTAAGCTTGGGCTTGTGACGGCACTGCCGCTCCTGCTCGTTATGCAACAGCCGGACCTTGGTACATCGCTCGTGTTTTTGTCGATCTTGCTCGGCATGATTTTCGTTTCCGGCATCACGTGGAAAATTTTGATGCCGTTATTCGGCTCTGCTACAGTGCTCATCATCGGCATTTTTTATATGGTTCTTTGGCATCCACTCATCCTTGAAAAATATCTTGGCGTTAAGCAGTACCAGTTTGGCCGAATTTACTCCTGGCTCGATCCGTACAATTATGAAAGCTCAACTGGTTTCCATCTCACAAGATCGCTGCTCGCTATCGGCTCCGGCCAGACGATGGGGAAAGGGTTCGGCTACCGTGAAGTGTACTTGCCGGAAAGCCACACTGACTTTATTTTCAGCATCATCGGGGAAGAATATGGCTTTATTGGCGCCAGCATCGTCGTCAGTTTATTCTTCCTGCTGATCTATCACATTACGAAACTCGCTTTAAGCACGAAAATACCTTACTACACGTATATGTGTGCCGGCGTTATTGCTATGATTACGTTCCATGCGTTTCAAAATATCGGCATGACCATCGGGCTTCTGCCAATCACCGGCATTCCGCTCCCGTTCATCAGCTACGGGGGAAGTTCGCTCATGGGGAACATGTTCGCCATCAGTCTCGTCTTTTCAATGACCTTTAACGAGCGTCATTACATGTTTTCATCGGACGGATAGGGGAGCCTGCCACTCCTTGGTTTTTGCCAAAATACATCAAAGAAAACAGACTCCAAAGCGGGTCTCTTTTCTTTTAAATCATTTTCTGAAAAGTGTGAAAGGAGAAGTGAGCAATGACATTTAAAGTGCTGCTGACAGATTATGAATTTGAAAATTTAATATATGAAGAAAAGGTATTGAAAGAATCCGGCCTGGACATTCAATTTTTGAAAGCGCAGTGCTGGACGGAAGAAGAAGTGATCGCACACGCGAAAGACGCCGATGCGATTATTAACCAATACGCGCCTATCAGCCGGCAGGTGATTGAATCGCTTGAGAAGTGCCAAGTCATTTCCAAGTACGGTGTTGGTGTGAATAATATCGATATCGCAGCGGCGGCTGAAAAAGGAATCGTCGTCGCGAATGTCCCGGACTATGGCATGGAAGAAGTATCTAACCACGCGCTCGCACTGCTGCTCGCCTGGACGCGGAAAATTCCGCTGCTAAACGAAGAAGTAAAAAGAGGAAAATGGGACTTTAAATCGAGCGTGCCGATCCACCGCTTTGATCAGCAGACGATTGGCGTCCTCGGATTCGGGCGGATTCCGCGCCGTTTCGTGGAAAAAGTAAAGCCGCTCGGAGCGAAAATCGCAGTGTACGATCCGTTTGTCTCAGCTGCAGACATGGCGAAAGCCGGCGCAGAAAAAATGGAGCTGGATGAGCTTATTCGCGTGGCGGATTTCCTTTCCATTCATGTGCCGCTCAATGAACAGACACACCATTTAATCAACGAAGAGCGGCTCAAGCAAATGAAGCCGACGGCCGTCATCATTAACACCGCGCGCGGTCCAGTCGTGAAAGAAGCCGCATTAATCGAAGCGCTCGCCAATGGAACAATCGCCGGTGCCGCGCTTGACGTGACAGAATTCGAACCCGTCAGCCCGGACAACCCGCTGTTAAAAATGGACAACGTCATCCTTACGCCGCATAGCGCCTGGTATTCCGAAGAAGCGATGGTCGAAGTGAGGGAAAAAGCCGCGCTCAATATTGTGCAAGTGCTGAGCGGGAGACAAAGTCCATATGCTTTGTAAAGGCCGTGCATATTTTGAAGGTTCTCGTGCATAAATCAGATGTGGGCGTGCAGAAACTCATGGAACTCGTGCACAACGCCCGGCGACCGGTGCACAAGTCGTTGATTCCTGTGCAGAAAGCCATAATAGCTGTGCATAAACTCCAATAACAAGTCTGTAGCACCAATTAAGAAAAGGGCAGCCTAAAACCAGTGAATAACTGACCTTTAGGCTGCCCTTTATTCGTTATAGAAAGTTAGTGCCGAGGAGCCCAAAGGATCACAGAAACACCGAGCAAACAAATAAATGCCCCGATCCAATCGTATACATCTGGTGTTTTCTTATCAACGAGCCATCCCCATATAACCGCCAGGACAATAAATACTCCTCCATAAGCGGCATATACTCTCCCGAATGAAGGAAAGGACTGAAATGCAGCAATAACGCCGTATAAAGCCAAAGCTATGCCGCCGAACACCCCCAAGTATATCGGCTTTCCTTCCCTTAGCCAGAGCCATATAAGATAACCGCCGCCGATCTCAGCTAATCCTGCAAATAAAAATAACACAATCGCCATCACTATTTTAACCACACCCTTATAACCATTCTAATAATTCCAGCAAAAAAGCTTATAGATTAGTATAGAGTAAAGAACTCAAAATCGCACTCGCATTTCCCTATACAACCAATGTTACATAAAGATTTTGCGGTGAACTAGAAAAGCTGATTCAACGGGCTTGATCATAAGCGTCATCTGCCGAGAGTTTTTTTATATAATAAAGAGAGAACGTTTAGGTCTTAGAGAAAAAATATAAAATAATTAGACTAATATTCAATTTTCAACTCTCCCGGAGAATTTTTTCAACATCACCTCAAAGGAGCAAGCAAATGACAACTACTCCAATTAATTGCCTATAATGGAAGGTGTTTATTTGTCTTGCAAACAGAAAAAACATTTTAAATTTAGAGACTGATAGGTGCCCGGCTATGAGCCAATGTAAATCAAAAGAAGCTCTAATTAGAGCTTCTTTTGATTTTCTTTATCACCTTTGTAAAATAAGCTTGCCTCAACGTGTGAATAAACTTATATATTTTGAAACACAATGTTAATGTATTTTGTCAGCCAGTAAAACATTCGGCTAATTACCTAGAAGGGGGTTGCTTATGTATGGCAACTAACGAAAGCGATGGGAAGCTGAAGAGGGCTTCAGTGGTCATTAGTTTAATATTGCTTATTGGATTGGCGTTCACTTTTAAACAGCCATTATTAGTAAGATATGATGTGAAAATAATTCTGTTTTTTGAGGGGATTCGAACAGAATTTTTAAATGATTTCTTTTTCTTGTTTACTGAAATTGGATCGATAAAAGTCTTACGCCCTTTAGCTGTTATCGTTTCAGCCTTTTTATTGATGAAAAAGCGTTATCTGGAAATCTTCTTTTTCCTACTGGCATTTTTGGGAGTCAGGGGAGTTAATTACTTGCTAAAACAAGCATTTGAAAGGGAGCGCCCTTCATTTAATTCAATTATTGAAGCTGGCAGCTACAGTTTTCCGAGTGGACATGCGATGAATTCTACGGCTTTTTTTGGCTTTTTGTTTTACTTGTTTATACATATTTTGAAAGTTGGACAGAAGCATCGGCTAGTATGGTTAACTGTAACGATTACGATTGTGGTATTAATTGCAATAAGCAGGGTTTATCTTGGTGTGCATTATCTTACTGATATTGTGGCCGGGGCCTGTGGCGGTTTATTGTATCTATTTATTGTTATTTATTTGTATAAGCTTTCATCACGCCATATGAGACAAGAAGAGGGAAAGGGGACTTCTTAAAAGTCGAAGTCCTCTTTATTTAAACCTCTGAACGGAACTATTTGCCTTACATGTAACAAATCCACCCGCCAAAAATGGCGGTTTCGAAAAAGCGGGTAATTCGCATGAATCCCGCGTCAGCCAGCAGCTCTTTGATTTTCTCTTCTGACAGAAGAGAAAGGTTCATGATGCTGTTGGCCATCTCGTCCACTTCAGCCGGGGAAGTGCCGGCGTCCAGCCAGAAGCTTTTCCAGAGGTTCATTCTTTCCTTGAACTCGTCTTCTCCAGGATCCCCGTACATTGTGACGAGCACGAACGGAGCATTCGGCTTCAAGTGCTTGGCAGCTGTTTTTAACAGTTCTGTTTTTTCTTGTTGATCGTGAATGAAGTGGAGGACGAGCAGGCAAGTTGCCGCGTCAAACTCTGCCGTTTCCGTGAGCTCACTGACAGTTCCTTGAATGAATTGTACTTGTTCTTCTACATTTAACAAACGCACTTTTTGCTTGGCAGCGTTCAGCATGTCTTCCGACGGATCCACGCCAGTCAATGTCCACTTCGGATTAGCCGGTGCCCACACGGAAAGCTCTTTCCCGCCGCCAGCACCGATGACGAGGATTGAAGCATCATCCTTTAACTTTGCGCGCAAAAAAGATTGAATTACCTTAAACAGTTGATCATATGTAGGCAACGATTGACGAATGCCTGCTTCATAATGAGCTGCAATCTCAGAATTAAATTGAAAATCTTCAGCCATCTCTAAACCACCTTTCTTATTAATATTACTGCTGTGATAAGCGTATTACGAACAGAGGAAGCAAAACTAGAGTGCGGCGTCTCGTTATTCCTCAGGCAGATAGTCAATTTCAAAATCAGGAGAAATTAATTCCATCTTTTCTGCGTCCCACTCAAAAGTTAGAATGGCAGATTTGACAGATTGGTGTGACAGGAGATGTTTGCCATTCTCAATCACTAGACTTTTCGCTCCCCAAAAAGTAACTGTCTCATCTTCCCCCGTGCGATTACAAACAATGAAAGGCAGACCGGTTTCTATTGAACGCTGCTCCCACTCACCACTTGGTTCATGTAAGCCTGGCCCCCAAGCAGAAGGAGCGATGATCATTTCAGCGCCTTTAGTTAATAAGGTGTCAGCTACATTTTTCGTGTAAGCATCTGCACAGATCACTATCCCAACTTTAATGTTTTCCAAATCGATCGGTTCAATGATAGTGCCTGAATGTGACCAATCATCCGTAATGCTGGAGATTTTCCGCTGTCTTCCTATTAGTTCTCCATTCCGGCTGATGACAAATACGGAATTATAAAGCTCTCCATTAGCAGAGGACTCGGGACATCCAAGAAATACATTTGTATTCAGAGACTTCACTAAAGCAAAAAAACGGGTCATCCATTCGTCGGGTTGCTGCTTAATCCAATCAGTTCCAATCTTTTTGGAAAACTGTAGTCCGCTAACAACTAATTCCGGTGTGATAATCCAATCAACATGTTTAGCTGCTGCGAGTTGCACAGCTTTTTCAATAAGATTTCGATTATAACGAATATCGCCGGCAACAGGCAATAAGTGCAACAATACTATTCTAATTTTCTTCACTAAACTGTCTCCTTCTTAAGCGTTCAAATATTCTTCTGTAAATATAATATTACTTTGTTTATTTGCCGAGATATAAGTTTTCAAGTAAAACAGACCTATTAAATGATAACAATAAGTTTGCGATCATCAATATAGGTTAAGCTCTTGAAAGAGAAAGTATGTTCTCAATGACATTGAAAGCTGAACCACGAGCGGTCAAAGCGCTTCTCGGCTAAATCTCGCTTGCTGATGCAATAATAAATCATACCGCAATCACCCCACATCACATCGAGATTCTCTTCATCGGAATCGACTTGCAGCAGCAAGACCATTTCATCTTCTTCTGCTCCGACATAATCACATACTTCTTCGAACACTTCTCCCTGTACGGATACAGGCAAGCCAAGCATTTGGTGTTCCGATTCTTCGGATAAATGCCATTCATCGTGAAGTTCTTCAAATTTTTCTTCGTCTTCATCTGTCTCAAGGAAAATGTAAGGCAGCTTATCTTGAATAGAAAACGCCATTTTACACTGCGGATATGATACTTTAGCTCGCTCCACTAGACGCAACTGTGCCGTGTCGCCGTCCCAGTACAGCACTCGCCAGCCGTCTTTTTGATCAGGTTCACCGAAAACTACATCGTCGTCTTCTTCCCAATTATCATAATAAAAGAAATAGAGGATGCCTTCTTGAGGGAGCGGATTGCCGTCGAAAGCAAGAGCAGCGAGCTCTGCCAAGTTCACTTGTCCGATAAAATTCAATGGAATGTTTTTATATTCGGGATACGCTAATGATTCCGGCAAATCCGGCGCACCGCCAAACTTAGACGTCCCGGCCGGCAGGAAAGCCGCCGCTTCCGGAGTGATGGTCACACACTCATATACGCTGTCCATGATTTCCTGTTTTGCGTGACCCAACCCGTGTTTTTCTATTAAAGTCGATGAATTTTTCTTCATTTGATCCCCCAGAATAAGAAGTTTTATATTTGATTGAATACTTATCTTGTGTTTCCCACTATTCTGATAATAACATAGGGAACGTATGTTCGTCTACCTGAAAGTTGGATTATTGGTGGAAAAAGACAAAGTTAAAAAGTAGTTTCCGGTACGGGCGGAACTGACATCCAATCTTGTTTGAAGGGGGATGGCGGGAAAACCTGATAAAAGAACCCCCTCTAAATAGAAATTAGAGGGGGGTTACTAGATTAAGAAGTATTTATTTAGAGTGTTCTGTCAGCCAGTTTTCAATCGTTGGATACGTTCGTTTAACGGCTCCGCCGCCGACTAGTAATGAAACGTGTCCGGCAGGCATGACGTGATATGTTTTGTCGCGACTGGATACTTTATCCATTAACGCTTCTACTTGCTTAGGCGTGGCAATGTGATCATGCTGTGCCGCGATGTTCAAGATATTCGCTTTAATACTGCCTAATCGGACGTGATGTCCCCGGATTACTAATTCATCGTTGATCAATTTATTTTTTTGGTAAAACTCACCGATCCACTGTCTGTACGCTTCACCCGGGAATGGAATGCCGTCATGTACCCATTTTTGCAGCAACGTCCATCCCTTAATAAACTCTTCATTATCCGCATGGTCGGCAAGCGAAACAAACGGACCGACGTAGTTCGCAATTGGTTTTAACAATTTATTGCCAAAGTCGATCGTTTCCGGCGGAACAATCCCGAGCGTATCGACCATTTTATCCAAATTGAAGTAACGTTCGTCCAGCCAATTCGTATAGAGACCCAAATCAGCAAAATCAAAAGGACTCGTTAAAAAGATGAGATTACGGATCGGCAGCTCAGGGTGAAGAGCTGCAAAAATAGAAGTCATCGTTCCGCCCATGCAATAGCCGAGCACACTGATTTCATCTGCACCGGACGTCCGCAGCACTTTTTGAACAGCGCGCGGGATGTAATCGAGCACGTAATCATCCAGCTTCATGTGGCGGTCTTCATAACCAGGCGTACCCCAATCCAAAAGGTAGACGTCATGACCTTGGTCCGTCAAGTATTCTATTAAACTTTTTCCAGGCGTTAAATCCAGCACATACGGTTTATTAATCAGTGCGTAGACCATTAAAAGCGGTACTTTGTTCGTCTTTGCTTTTGCCGGCTGATAACGGTAAAGCTTTGCCTTGTTTTTTGTCCAAATCACTTCTTTAGGCGTTTGGCCTACTTGCGGCTCAGGGTCTTTCGTTAAAACCTCCGAGACGCGCTTAAAGCGATTGTAATTTTTTTGCATCTCTTCAGGTATCAGATCCACCCATGCTTCCATTTCTTTTGTACGATCGTAAATCATGGAATTCCTCCTTCATTTAACCGAGCTTTACAAGTGTATCAACTAGCGGATTCCTATAAAGGAAGTCTCGCACAACAATTACATATATGCACCGCCGTTTACATTAATGCATTGTCCTGTAATATAATCGCTGGATGCCAGGAAGATAACAGCTTCGGCGATTTCTGATGTTTTGCCTAAGCGTTTCATCGGAATTTTTGAAACGATCTGCTCCAAAATGTTTTCTGGAATGGCCGCGGACATTTCCGTTTCAATATAGCCTGGGCAGATGGCATTGACCGTCACACCATTTTTCGCTGTTTCCAAAGCGAGAGATTTAGTGAAGCCAATCATTCCTGCTTTTGAAGTAGAATAGTTAGTTTGTCCAAAGCCGCCTGCCTGGCCGATAATCGAACTGATATTAATAATGCGGCCGTATTTTTGTTCAAGCATCGTATTAATAACAGCGGATGTTGTATGGTACACACTATTAAGATTGACGTTCAAAACTTCGTGCCACTCTTCTTCACTAAGTTTGCGGAACGTGCGATCTCTCGTAATGCCGGCGTTATTAATAAGGATGTCTACTCTGCCAAATTGGTTTTTCGTCGTTTCAACTAACTGCTTTGCTTCTTCTAAATTGCTTACGTCCGCTTTGCAAGCTATAGCCTTTCCGCCTAAACGATCAATATCTTCAACTAAAGCTTCTGCGTGTTCCGCGCTTGAATTATAGTTAATGACAACATTTGCTCCTTGTTTAGCCAGCTCTTTCACAATCGTGGCACCAATTCCACGGGAACCTCCTGTTACAATCACAACTTTGTCCTGTAATTTAAAAGTCTCTTCATTTTGTTGAATCATTTCTTTTTCAAGAATAGTCATTTACGTACACTCCCTTAATGTAGTCTTTTAGTATTTGATATGTAACGACGCGTTTATTTTTGCACTTCAGAAGAAACTGGAGGAGCTTTTTTTTCATTTTGCTGCAACAATTTTAGGATTTGATCCATTTTTTTATCCAGTTTCGAAACACTTACTTTCAGCTTGTTAATTTCAGCTGTTGAAGGGTTGGTCAGGAGTTCATCTTCGACTTTTTGGTCAAGATTTTCAATTTTTTCTTCGACGTTAATGATGAGGGAAGCGACACTGGAAATTTCCTCGCGAGTCGGCATGTTTATTTGCTTTAAATAATTTTCAGTCGTTTTTTGAACGAAACTTTGATATTGCAAGAAAGCATTTTGATAATTGCCAAGCCATTCGGAAAAAGCTTCTTTTTGCAATGTTTCATGAATGACATCATTCAAATTGGCTTCTGTTTTTTCGTACATGTTTTTCCAAAGTGCGAATGGATCAAGCGTTGTTTCTTGTGTCAACAAACTTCAGCTCCCTTTAAAAAATTATTGATCTTACCTTTTATAAAGTCTTTCCTAAATAAGCATAATATAAATTTTAATCGCGCGACCCTAAAATAAATCGTTAAATTACTTATAAAATAGACTGAAAATGACAATTAAATTAAAAATATTCAGAAAGCATGACGCATTTTGTCAAAATTTGTTGTTGATGGAAAAGTTGACAAAGATAACAGATAGGTGTAAATTACACATAAAGGTACAACACCTTTCGAGGAGGTGAAAGTTATGGCTTCAAACGACAATCACTCGAAGAATGTGAATGAAGAAAAGAAAAATGTAGCAGGTACACCGAAAAATTTTATTGTTCCAGTAGTTTTATTGCTTTTAAAGGATTGGCAAGGACACGGCTATGAGTTAATGCAAAAGCTGACTCAATTCGGATTTTATTCGATCGACCAGGGGAACTTATATAGAATTCTCCGCCAGCTTGAAAGGGATGAGCTTGTCACTTCTGAGTGGGATACATCAGCAGGAGGACCGGCTAAACGTATTTATTCCATTACTTCAGCGGGCGAGCAATATTTACAGCTCTGGGCAGATTCACTTGGACATTATCAAAAAATGCTTGATCAATTTTTCAACATGTATAGTCAATTCTTTATTCCTTCGGGGTTCCATTCAAACGAAGATAACAAGAAGAAAAAATAGACTCAGCCTCTTAGACTACACACCTAAACATTTGAAAAACTTAGCCAATATCCATCCAATTAGTTTGGTGATTGTATAAGTTTTTAATAAAGGTTCATTTTCCATATAAGTTAAGAAAAAGTTAATGTAACGGAGGGTGTTAAATGGAGACGAAAAAAGATGCAGTTTATGCGAGTGATTTGATTTTGGATGGCTGGTTGAACGGCTTGAATGCGCTTTGCTCTTTGCAAGAGGAAATGGAAAAACAGCCGCTGCAGGCATTTGAAAGCCAAAAAGAATGGATTCATTCCATCCGCGGCCAACTCTCGCAGTTGGAAGACCAGTCAAAAACAATGACAACAGAGTGGATCGCAACTGTTCAAGAGACAGTGAATAAGACTCAAAAAGAGCTAGGTGGAAAAAACGATCTTAAGTGGCCGGCACAGCTTGAAGAGATTGGACATAAAACGCAAACTCTTGCCTTTAGTCCGAGTAAGAAATCTCTTGAACTGCTATTGAGATCACAGGCTCAATTAGAAACGGCATGCAAACAAACGCTTGATCAGCAGCAGCAAAATCGCTCAGAATACTTACAAGTGTTTGAGGGATTGGTTGATCAGGTGAAACAAACCCAAAAAGAAGTGTTGAAGCCGTTTGATTTAACAGTTAAGTAGTCAACAGAAGCGGAAAGTTTCCCGGGCGACCGGGAAATTTTTTGTGTTTAAAGTTATGAAAGATTATTGGCGAAAATTCCCCAGTAAAATTAGTGAGTTATAAAATATGTGCATATAATGAGTTTAGGGATTTACTGCCAAAAATGATGATCAGGAAAATTGATCTAATAATAATATCAAACCTTTCATACTAGTGTTGTGAGGGTTTAATAAAAGGAGATGAGAAAATGAAACTGAAGGGTAAAACAGCGATTGTTACGGGAGCGGGACAAGGAATTGGAGAAGCAACGGCAAAGAAGTTTGCGTCTGAAGGAGCGATCGTCATTGCTGTTGATTTAAGGAAAGAAGGACTCGAGAAAGTTGTAGAGGAGATTCGAAAAAATGGCGGCCAGGCAATTGGAGACACAGTGGATGTAACGAACCGTGAAGAGGTGCAGTCATTAATTAATTTTACCGCTGCTCAATTTGGCCGTGTTGACATTGTCGTCAATAACGCGGGCATTACACAAGACGCGCAATTATTGAAGATGACAGAAGAGCAATTTGAGGCGGTCATTGATGTAAATTTAAAGGCGGTATTCACCGTTGCACAAGCAGCCGCAGCCGTGATGAAAGAGCAAAAGAGCGGCGTCATTTTGAATGCGTCGTCTATTGTTGGGACGTACGGGAATTTTGGCCAGACTAATTATGCCGCATCAAAGTGGGGAGTCAATGGCATGACGAAAACATGGGCGAAAGAACTGGGGAAATACGGCATCCGGGTAAATGCGGTGGCTCCAGGCTTTATTAGAACCCCGATGACAGAGAAAATGCCGGAAAAAGTATTGGAAATGATGAAAGAGAAATCGGTTTTAGACGATCTTGGTGACCCTGAAGATATCGCGAACGGTTACGCTTTTTTAGCGTCTGATGAAGCAAAATTTATCACAGGAACGATTCTCAGCATTGATGGGGGCGCTGTTATTTAACTAGCTGAGAAGTTGAGAGGAAGACGGCAGCCCAAATAAAGGTATTTAAAAAGAAAAGGCCGCTCCAAAGACAGTTATTCACTGACTTTGGAGCGGCCTTTTCTTAAATAAATATAGCGGCACGGTACTACATTGTGCACTTGTTATTGAAATTTATGCATGGCTGCTATGGCTTTCTGTGCGCCCACGATCAAATTATACAAAAGAGAATTTTGAGAAAACACCAACTTTCTTATTTTCGTTTGTAATCTCAGAAGTGAATGTAAAACCTTCAGCCACTTCAAACAAGTATTATTGGTTCCTAAAATCATATTTATCATGAGGGACATTAAGAGTATGCCCGTTAATGACGACCGTGTCATTGTCAATCCAATCGATATTGGCTGTCTCCTCCCGATAATTCCAATAAATATTTCTACTTGTATTCTTTTCTTCATTAAACACTAATTCGCCGCGAACAGCGTATGAAACGGTCGCACCGCCATTTGTTACATAAGCCTTCAATTTAACATTAAATAAGGAAGTGTAATCCAAATTTTGCTAAACTAGTAGTGAAGGAGAACGGAGAAGAAGGTTATAAAATGCAGTGGAAAAATGATTAATCTGCCATTTCGAGAGGAGAATAATGTATGAAAAAACCAATAATGATGATATCGATCTTCTTCCTTTCTATGATCCTTGCCAGTTGTCAAATGGCGGACGGGAATAAAACGAACGGAAGCAATAATGGCCAAATTCAAGAAGAAAAGTGGCCCGCGCTTAAAACGGTAAGCGGCAGAAAAATTATCGCTGAACTGGAACAAACAACGACTGACACAAAAATACGGAACGAAGCGTTTGCGAAAGTGAAGGAAAGTGAAGAACTGAATAGAGGGCTTTTCGGTAAAAACACCCCAGAGTTACGGGAAGATTTAGGTGTTCAGTGGATTGAAGCCGAAGCGGCAATGCAAGCAATTGAAAAGATTTTTGGCGGCCATGGGGGAGTAAACGATGTCGGCGTTATTTTCTCAGAAAATCAATCGTCCGGTGCGGATCAACCGGGGTTTTGGTTAGGTATTAAAGAACCGGATGAAAAAGTAACTGAATTTGTCGAAGAGCTCCAAAAACAAGTAGACGAAGGGAAGATTCTAGCAAAATACATTTATATTTTTCAGAGTGAATTTACCCAAAGCGAAAACAATGAACTAATGGATCGAGTGTCTGCTGCAGTGAAAAAAATGGCAAGCAGCCATGCGACTCCAGACCGTGTTTCATACGGAGTATCAGTCGATACAATCACAGGCACAGTAGAAATCTCACATGATTTTTTGACGGATAAACAAAAAGAAGCGATTCAAAAGCAGTTTCCTGATCATACGTTTTCTATCACACAAGAAGGTCGGTTAGTGGCCGGACTTGGTGAAGCAGATATCGAGTATCCTAAAAAGAAAATCACACGCACACTATCAAAAGAAGGTGCGTATGTGATGAGCGTCTCAGAAAGTTCCATGCTAGTTGTCGAAGCCACCCCAATGGATTTTTCAGCAACAGGAGGTGAAAGTAATTTCTATTCGGCGGTTTCTTACAGCTTCCCTAAAGCGGATGAAAAAGTAGAGGTGGGCCAGCGTGTGCTAGTTGAAGCATCCGGTCCAATTATGGAGTCTTATCCCGGGCAAGGTTCAGCAAAATATGTAGAAGTGCTGCCGACGTATCAACCTGAAAAGGCTGATTTAACAGAAGCGGAAGTTGTGCGTCAAGCAATCAAACAATCAAAGAAAGAGGGCGGATTTGTACTCGCTGTCAGCCACATTGCATTTGACGTGAAAACAGATCAATGGAAGGTAGAATTCACGCAAGATCAAGATGTGTTCGAGGTTGTTGTGGATGATAAAAGAGGGGAGCTCAGTGACAACTGACTTGGAGCAGCTGTTACTGTTAGACTATAATCAACAGTTAGTGTTCGATTGTTTTAAATAACTTTATTGTTAAAAATGTTGAGCAGAGGATACTATGAGGTTATCGTTAATGTTCAGTAGTTCAAAAAGAATGTAATAGAAAAGGAAAATGAAGGTGAACACTATGAATGGACAGGAAGTTTATACTCGATTGATTGAAAATTATAATGAAAGCGGCTTGTCCCGTTCGGGGGTTAGTGGTAAACGCCTAGCGAGTCGGATTTCTGATATATCAGAAATAGGTAGAACTGAAGAAGGTGGATCCCATCGGATTGGTTTTTCAAAAGAAGAGAAACAAGCAAAACAGCTTGTGATGAAATGGATGACCGAAGCCGGATTGGAGGTAAAAGAAGATGGAGCAGGTAACGTGTTTGGAAGGCTGGAAGGCAGAGATAAACAACTCTCTGCTCTTTTATCAGGTTCTCACGCTGATACCGTTCCAAATGGTGGCCACTTTGACGGAATATTAGGTGTGTTAGTTGCGCTTGAAGTTGCGGAAGCGTGGAAAGAAACGGGGTATATACCGGAATATCCATATGAAGTGGTTATTTTCTCTGATGAAGAGGGAGCGAGATTTAATGACGGTTTTACCGGGAGTCGTTCTATGACTGGAATTGTGGATATGGAGAAACAAAAAAAGTTAATTGATTATGAAGGCAACAGCTTTGAGAAAGTGCTTAATCAGGTGGATCTTACAAGCGAACAATTTTTTTCTGCTAAAAGAGATTTGAAAGAGATTGAGGCGTTTATCGAGGTACATATTGAACAAGGCATACTCCTCGAAAAGTCTGATATACCTGTTGGCATTGTGAGCGGCATTGCAGGTCCGAGTTGGCTGGAAATTACTTATAGAGGTACCGCCGGGCATGCGGGGAACACACCGATGAATCATAGAAACGACGCTTTAGTTGCTGCAGGGGAGCTTGTTTGCCATATTCCATCTTTGCCAATGAAGGTAAGTTCAACGGCGGTCGCCACTGTTGGAAAGATGGAGGTAAAGCCGAATGGTATTAATGTCATTCCTGGAGAAGTCACCCTGTTTGTTGATATACGTGATATTTATGAACATACACGGGATGAATTAATCAAGTTAGTTATAAATGCGGCAGAAGATATCTCTAAAAAACACAAGATAGAATCAGAGTACAATGAAGTTCTTAAAATCGAACCCGTTCCAATTAAGGAAAAAATGATGGAGAAATTAAAAAGATCTATCGAAGCAAAGGGTATTGAACCATTTTTTTTACCAAGTGGTGCCGGTCATGACTCTATGATTCTCGGACGCTTTATTCCGACAGCCATGTTGTTCGTCCAAAGCAAAGACGGTATTAGTCATAACCCACTTGAATGGTCCTCTTTAAATGACTGTGTTCATAGTGTTCACGTGTTAAAGCACTTTCTCGAAAATTATTAGATGTAAACTCATAACGAGTTTTCTTTATAAAATAAAGTGACTAAGATGAAATTGTTTGTTTAATGATATAGTAATTAATTTTAAAAATAAGGTTCCAATTAATAATATTATTCAAATGCTGAGACCCTTGGTTTTATTAGGGTGTCAGCATTTTTTGTGTCCTTTTTCAGTTTTAAATCGCTAGGGTCTTATTTTAATAAACGATCGAATTAAGAATATGAATTGAAGGTTGATCACGATCTAGCGTCTAGGCAGCTTACAGCGCTCAAAATGAATAAGAAGAATGGCTTATTTAAGACGAGGTAAGGAAAAGAATCTTTATTTATACGTTGGCCAGTAATTTTTATTGTTGAGCAATTATATAAACCACTCCTGTGAAAACGATTACTTTCAGAAAATTCCATAAAAAAATCCTTGCCAAATTCCGATATTTTAATATAAAATATCAATAAATGATAACAGGTTATCAATTATTGATAATTGTCTATCTAAAATAAAGGGGTGAAATCAGATGAAAAGATTTTTGAAAAGTGCATTATTCATCGGAATTGCTTTATTGTTCATAGCAGGATGTTCAAATGGGGAAAAACAGAATGCGGATGGGACTATTACTCTTGAACTAGGACACGGAGGAAGTTTAGATTCTCACCTTAACGAAGGTGCAACTAAATTTAAAGAACTAGTTGAAGAAAAATCAGAAGGCAAAGTTACTGTGAATATCCATCCGAACTCTGAATTAGGTGCAGAAAGGGAAATGACAGAATCTGTACAAGCTCAAAGTTTAGATGTGGCTATCGTTTCCACTGGACCCGTCGGAAATTTTGCTGATAAAGTAAACGCTTTAGATTTTCCGTTTTTATTTAGAGATCACAAGCATGCTGAGAAAGTGTTAGACGGCAAGGTTGGCGAAGAAATATCTAAACAATTAGAGGAGACAAATTTAAAGAATTTATATTGGGTAGATAATGGGTCATACCATATAGTTTCTAATGAAAAACCAATAAATAAGGTTGCAGATTTGAAAGGATTAAAATTTAGAACACAAGAGAACCAAATCCAAATTGATACCATTAATGCTTTAGGCGCAACGGCAACACCTGTTCCGTTTAGCGAACTTTTTCTTGCAGTTCAGCAAGGCGTAGTTGATGGCCAAGGTAATTCTCTGGCTGTGTTAATTCCAAATAAATACTACGAAGTTCACAAATATTTAACGACTACAAACCATATGTATTCTGCTGGAATGATCCTGATGAACAATGAAAAATTCAATTCATATCCTGCAGATGTCCAAAAAATCTTAATGGAGTCAGCAAAAGAAGCTGGTACGCACGAGAGAGAGTTTGTTCAGAAGTTAGAACAAGAATATAAGAAAACCGCACAAGAAAACGGTATGAAAATAATTGAAAATGCAGATTTAAAACCATTTAAGGAAGCAGTAAAGCCTGTTTATAAGAAATATGAAGACAAATATGGAGAACTCCACAAAATTATCGAAGAAACAAAGTAATTAAATATAAACATTCAACTTTCTATAGTTTTCCTTTTACTATAGAAAGTTGTTATTTCACTAAAAGGTAGTGAGTCAAATTTTTCAGAATATTAAGTTGTTAAATGAACATAATTTTCAAAGTTACGGACATGTTCTTAATACTGACAATAACTTTAACATTATAAATGAAGGAAAAAGTTTCAAGTGGAATCACTTAGTGCCTTTTAACACTTTTTTATCTAAAGAAGGCCATAATATAGGAATTCTAAGGACGGAGTTATTTGATGCAACAATTAGCAAATTAGAAAGACATCGATTTACTTCTCAACTTTTCTATCCGATTAGCGGAAAAAGGAGCTTAGTTGTTGTCGCTAAAGGCAGTGAGAAAGAAATTGATATGTCAAAAATAGAAGTTTTTATGATGAATGGCAATCAGGGAGTATGTTTTCACCCTTTAACATGGCATTATCAACTGATACCTATTGATGGTCCAACGGAATACTTAACAATTATGTTAAAAAGCGACAAGCCGGACATCGAATATTCAAATGAGTTCCCACCCTTTACCATTGAGAAAAAAACAATTCTTGGAAAAGAGGTATGAAATGCAAAAAATTAATGAATTAGATATACCGGGTCCTAAAAGAGATTATATCGGTTATGGAAGAAGTGGTTTTTCTGTTAACTGGCCAAATGATGCACGAGTCGTTCTGAATGTTGTTGTAAATTATGAGGAAGGTTCAGAACAAATGAAATCCTTAGGTGATATAGAGAACGAAGGGTTTGTTGAGTTTCCAAATTCAATTCCTAATAATATGAGGGATTTAGCGGTTGAATCTGTATATGAGTATGGCAGCAGAGTAGGAATTTGGAGATTACAAAGATTATTTGATGACCTTGATATTCCAATTACCGTGTTTGGATGTGCATTAGCTCTAGAACGAAATCCAGAGGTAGGCTCCTGGATTAAGGAAGCCGGACATGATGTTTGCTCACATGGCTGGAGATGGGAAAAGGTTTGGAATCTAACCCGAGAACAAGAAAAAGAGCATATTTCATGGGCAGTGAAATCGATTGAAAAAACTTGTGGGATCGCACCACAAGGGTGGTATTGCAGATATGGGCCTTCAATCCACACTCGAGAATTACTTGTTGAGCATGGAGGATTTGTTTACGACTCTGATGCGTATAATGACGAACTGCCTTATTATACAAAAGTTAATGGGATAAAACACCTTATTGTTCCTTATTCTCAAACATTAAACGACGGGAAGTTCATTCGTCCTCAAGGTTATGGAGGTCCTGCAGATTTCTTAGATTCATTAAAAAGAACTCTAGATTACATGTGGGAAGAAGGAGAAACTCACCCGAAGATTATGTCCATTGGATTGCATCCAAGAATTATTGGTCAGCCTTCTAGAATATCCGCATTACGTGAATTTCTTGAATATGCCAAACAAAAAGAAGAAGTTTGGATAGCTAGACGGTTAGATATTGCGAAACATTGGTTAGGACATTATTGAATTTCATTCTCTAAATAAGGAGCAATGCTATATGAGCAGCATTATACAAATGGTTGACAATATTAATAAAGGTATAAGAGTATTTATCGCTCTTAGTTTAGGAATTATGTCAATTGTTATCATAGCACAAGTAATATCAAGATATTTTTTTGGCGCTGCTTTTACTTGGGCTGAAGAAGTTTCTCGTTACTTAATGGTTTATTCCGTCTTTTTAGGTGCAGCATTGGCATTAAGGACGCACTCTTTAATAGCGGTAGAGGTAATAGCTGAAAAAATATCATTTCATGCAAAAAGAACGCTGAAGATTATTGTTTATCTTCTAGCGATTATATTTTTTAGTGTTTTACTCATTAAAGGGATAAATATACTTGGCAATGTGCAAATGCAACGTACTCCTGCTTTGCAAATCTCTATGTCAATCCCTTATTTAGCAATCCCTGTTGGAGCGGCAGCACTTATATTAAATTCTGTAGCAGTTATTCTAGAATTAATTATAAATAAAAATCCTCCAGAACAAGAGGAGGTCTAATTATATGGTATATGTTTTATTAATTTGTCTCTTTGCACTTTTAGCCTTGTCGGTTCCTATTG
The DNA here is from genome assembly GCF_009183655.1 of Bacillus aerolatus. Classification (GTDB taxonomy): domain Bacteria; phylum Bacillota; class Bacilli; order Bacillales; family Domibacillaceae; genus Pseudobacillus; species Pseudobacillus aerolatus. Next base: position 281,428 of record NZ_WEIO01000004.1, on the reverse strand, counting down.
CAGTCGCCATTGGTTTATCTTCAGTTATTGCCATAATTTTCGCTGGTAACATACCTTTAGACGTACTTGCACAAAAAACCTTTACTTCTATAGATTCGTTCCCATTAATGGCTATCCCATTTTTTATCTTGGCCGGTACTCTGATGGAAAAAGGCGGTATCGCTAAACGGTTGATACGTTTTTCAAATTCCTTAGTAGGCTCTTTAACAGGTGGATTGGGAATGGTTGTTGTTGTAACTTCTATGTTCTTCGCTGCTATTTCTGGATCAGGAGTCGCTACAACCGCGGCTTTAGGATCAATTCTTATTCCGGCGATGATTAAAAAGGGTTACGATCGAAGTTATGCCGGAGCACTTCAGGCGATCTCAGGTGAGTTAGGAGTCATCATCCCGCCAAGTGTATCCATGATTTTGTTCGGTGTTGCAACTGGCGTATCAATTGGTGACTTGTTCTTAGCAGGTATCATTCCTGGTATTTTAATAGGTGCCTCATTGATACTGATGGTATTCATTATATCGAAAAGAAGAGGATATAAAGGTGAGTCTAACATTCCAAAAGGGGAAGTACTAGCCGCTTTTAAAGATGCCTTATTAGCCTTATTTATGCCAATTATCATTTTAGGCGGCATATATGGTGGAGTTTTTACACCAACAGAAGCAGCTGCAGTTGCGGTTGCCTACTCATTTATTGTAGGCTTCTTCATTTATAAAGAAATAAAAGTTAAAGATCTAGTAGCTATTTTATCTAAATCAATGATTACAACTTCAATAGTAATGTTCATTATTGCTAACGCAGGTCTTTTTAGTTTCATTTTAACAAGAGAAGGGATTCCTCAAAAAGTAGCTACGTTTTTCTCAGAGGTAACAGCATCACCGATTGTATTCTTATTAATTATCAATATTTTGCTGTTAATTATTGGTATGTTCTTTGATGGCGGTATTGCCATTATTATATTAGCTCCTTTATTGACACCAGCTGCCGTAGCATTGGGGATTGACCCTGTTCATTTCGGTATTATCATGATTACTAATTTAGCCATTGGAATGTGCACACCACCATTAGGCGTCAACTTATTTGTGGCATGTCAAATAGCTAATATTAGATTAGACCAAATTACAAAAGCTATTCTTCCTTTCTTAGCAATAATGATCATAGATGTGCTTTTAATAAGTTATCTGCCTCAATTGAGCTTATTTTTGGTTGAGTTATTTAAATAATAATGTAGGCGGTCTAAAACAAGTCTTCTTTTGAGGATTTAGCAAAGTGATAAATATGACATAAAAAACACAGTCTTTTAGATACATTGAAATTTGTTAGGAGGATATACATGAGCAGTGTGATAACCATTAAAGGAAATATAGTTTTGCCAACAGAGATATTGTTTGATTCCTATTTAACTATGAGCGATGGGAAGATCACTGATATTTCTAAAGAAACAACTAGCGCTAATGTTATTGATGCTACTAATCAATATATTCTGCCAGGGGCCATTGACGCCCATGTTCATTGTTACAGTTCATTAGCAGAAGGATTCACCAACGCAACAAGGTCGGCCGCTGCAGGTGGAGTGACAACGATCATTGAAATGCCATATGATGCAGATAAATTAATTTGTACACAAGAACTTTTTGATAATAAAATAGGGCTTTTAGAACAAGAAGCCGTTGTAGATGTGGCTATGCTAGCGACAATCGCACCCCAAGGTGGCCTTGACCAAATTCCTTTATTAGCACAATCAGGAGCATGTGGATTCAAAGTTTCTTTATTTAATACTGATTCAACACGTTTTCCAAAAATTGATGAAGGTGAATTATTTGAAGCATTTCAGGAAATTGAAAAAACCGGAAGACCGGTCGGAGTTCATGCAGAAACGGACTCCATTGTAAGAAAATTTATTGAAAAGCATGCAGAAGAGGGTGAAAATGACCCGGCTGCCCATTGTAAAAGCAGACCAAAAGTGGCTGAATCAACAGCGGCGCTAACAGTAATGGAATTAGCACACTATACGAATGTAAAACTTCATTTATATCATTGTACTTTCCCCAGGGTGTTTGATTTAGTTGCTTACTATAAGGAGCAGGGAACAAACGTTACAGCTGAAACGTGTACTCATTACTTAACATTGTGTGAAAATGATATGAATAGATTAAAAGCAAAAGCGAAAATTAACCCTCCGCTTCGTTCTGAATCAGATATGGACATTTTATGGGAATTGTTAGCACTTAATCAAATTGATATGGTGACATCAGATCATGCCCCTTGGACGATAGATAAAAAACAAGCAGATAACATTTTTGAAAATTCATCGGGTGCACCAGGTGTTGAAGTGCTGCTGCCAATTTTATTTAGTGAGGGTGTAGCAACAGGAAAAATATCTTTATTACAACTCGTTAAAGTGTTAAGTGAAAACCCGGCCAATCGTTTTGGATTAGGTCATCGAAAAGGAAAAATAGAAGTTGGATATGACGCAGACATTGTTATCTTAAATCCGGAAGAAAAGTGGGTTTTAGATGAAAGCCAAATGCACTCTACTGCAGGATGGAGTCCATACAATGGAATGGAGATGCATGGAAAGGTTAAACGGACTTTTGTAAGAGGAAAAGAAGTATTTAATGGCAAAATAACTGGTAATCCTGGTGACGGTACATTCATTAGTGCTGTGCATACTAGAGAGGTGTAATGATGAACTATTTTGATCAAAATGATGAAAGAATAAAAAATGACATACTTGTCCTGTCTAAAATGATCAATGAAAACGCCGAGGGATATACTAGAAGGCCTTTTACAAAGTGGTATGCACAAAGTCGAAAATGGTTAGCAGAAGAAATGAAAAAATGTGGACTAGACGTTCAGATCGACGCTGCTTCAAACCTGATCGGTAAGCTTGAGGGGGAAAACAAAGAATTACTTCCCATCATGATCGGTTCCCATACGGATACCGTGACGGGCGGCGGAAGGTTTGATGGGATCATTGGCGTCGTGGCAGGGATTGAAATTGCTAGACAATTAAAAGAAAAAAATATTAAATTAGAGCATTCTCTATTAATTGTAGACTTCACGGCTGAAGAGCCTAGTGAGTTTGGCATTTCAACTATTGGCAGCAGGGGAATGGTTGATAATTTAACTGAAGAGATGTTAAACCGAAAGGATCCCGAAGGTTTAGTGCTTCGTGAAGGGATAAAACTTGCAGGGGGAAGACCGGAGGATATTTCTAGAGAAGCTTTAAAAGCTGGAGATGTTTCTTTATACTTAGAATTGCATATTGAGCAAGGTCCTGTTTTAGAGCAAACGAATAATGAGTTAGGCGTAGTCACTGGAATTGTAGGAATTCAGCGTTACCAGATTACCGTGAATGGACAACCCAATCATGCGGGAACAACCCCAATGAATATGCGATTTGATGCTTTAACTGGTGCCTCTAAATTAGTATTAGCGATAGAAGAAATTGCAAATAAGCCCTATGAAGAGCAAGTGGTTGGTACTGTAGGCAGGTTATTTGTTGAGCCGAATGGATCAAATGTTGTTCCGGGAAGAGTTGTATTTGATGTTGAGTTACGCTCATTAAACACAAATATAGTCGATCATATGGTTGAACAAATAAAAACTGAAATTAAAAGCATTGAAAATAGCAGGCAATTGTCTGTTTCCATTGATAAATTATCGCAATCAGACCCAATAGTAGTTAAAGAAGAAGTAATAAAAGGAATTGAAGCAGGTTGTAAAGGAGTAGGAAGAACCATTTATTTACCTAGTGGGGCAGGACATGATGCCAATCAAATAGCTAAAATTGCTCCAATAGGTATGATTTTTGTCCCTAGTAAAGATGGTAAAAGCCATTGTCCTGAAGAATGGACGGAGTACGACCAAGTGGCGAAAGGCGTTAAAGCATTAGGCAATGCCCTTTTATATTTTGATAAAAGAGATAATTCATAGCTTTTTCAGGTTTTTGATGTACATTTTAGTCTGAGAGCAGCATCTATGGCCTCCTTACTAAAACCCCCTCATTCCGTTAGGTTAGGGGGTTCTTTTTAAATACATAGGAAATCTTCAAGGAGAGAATAAAAATGAGTACAATGAAGACTCTAGAAATACTGGACTTATTTGATTTCGAAACTAGGGAATTAACTGTTGCTAAAATATCAGAGAAATTAAATCAGCCGCAAAGTACCGTATATAGGCATGTGAGAATATTAAAAGAAAAAGGATACTTGATGGATGATCATGAAGGAAATTATAAACTAGGTTATAAATTTTTAAAATTCGCTAAAATAGTAACGATGGATACGAATATAACGGTCGTATCAAATCCTATCATGCAGAAATTAACAAAAAAGATAGGGGAAACCTCACAATTAATGGTTTATTCAGATTTGCAGGCTATTTGTCTTTCATCGGTTAATTCTGGAGAAAGAATCCAAGTCTCAGCGGAGGTCGGCCAGATCTTCCCATTGTATGGAGGATCGTCCTCAAAAGCTTTACTTGCTTTTCTTGATGAAAGTATATTAAAGGAACTATTTGAAAAAGGTATAGTAAAAAAACACACTGAAAATACAAAGGCAACTATTGATGATCTGAAAAAAGATTTGCAATTAATACAAAAAAGAGGATACGCATTTTCAGATGGTGAAATTGATCAGGGAGTTGCAAGTTTTGGTGTTCCAATTTATGACTATAACCATAGAGTGATTGCTTCTTTAAGTATTGTCGGCCCAAGAGAAAGATTATTAGAAAAAGATGATAAAGAAATCATTACTGAATTAATTAAAGCTAGAGATGAAATTCAAAGTTTTTTATAAAATGAAAGTTGTTATTGGATTGTTAACATATAAGTGAAAAAACAGACGAATGAACATTACCGTTCATTTGTCTGTTTTTTTCCAGGATAATTTGTTGAATCGTTAAGTTCGGAGGATCAAGTTGGCCGCATAAAACACAAATCCTAAGGTAAGAATAAGAAATCAATCATTATTAATGAGGAAGGAGAAGTGGAAGATGGATAAGAAGGAGATTAAGAAAAAGACTCCGCATCAACTAATGTCTGAAGAAAATAATGGGTTGAGCGGTACGCAAGAAGTTTTGTATCAGAGTGAATTTAATAAAGCGGATGCAGCGTGGAAAAGTGAGGATAAGAACGAGGGTAATAACCAGTAATACACAAAAGCAAAAAGGTAACGAACAAGGGATGTCCAAAAAGCTAAACTATGGGACATCCTTTTTTTTCATTACAGTCAGTACTCATTAGTTTATAGGCGGCCGTCTTGTATTTATAGTCGGTTAAACCAAAATTACAGTCGGCTAGCACCGATTTACAGTCAAATCTCTTCTCGATAATGCGTATGTAAAAAGGAAATCATATCGCCGTTGATGCACTCAAGATAACGGTGCGAAGGAAAGTGACCCATATTGTAGGCTCTCCACTCCAATAAATTTCCAAAGATGTCAGCTGCTTTTTTGAATAGTTTATTCTCTGGGAAAAAGACGTCTTGCATCCCAGCAATGACTAAAGTGGGAGCATGATAGTGCCGCAATTCTTTTTTTAGTGACAGTTTTGGAAGATTGCGTTCAAGGGACACGTGCTGAAAGATCGTTCCGATGATTTCTTCATCAATGGCTTTCATGCTGCCCGCAGACATGGCATTCGCGATGGCTTTTCTATATTTCGTTGAATCGGTTAGTTGATAAAGGGTAAAAGAGAGAGACATTCTTTGAATGAGCCACCATTTTGAAAATGCACATATACCGGTCGGAACGACTAAAATGGCGCACGATATTTTCTCCGGATAATAAGCAGCCAGTCTTAAAACGATGCCGCTTCCGTAAGACACGCCAGCGAATGAGCACTTTTCGATGCCGTAATGGTCTAATAAATCGCTGACCCACAAGGCGAAGCTGTCGTCTTCGGGGCATATTCTCGTTTCATCACTATACCCGGGGTGCCCAATGAGATCAGGGGCATACACTTTATATTTGGCGAACAAACGTTTAAACCAGGAAAGTGTCATCGGGTTCAAGCAATTGGCGCCATGGAAAATAAATAACGGCTGTCCGTCTTCTTTGCCCAGTTTTAACACATGCGTTTTTCCAAATCTCGTCTGTACATAATCTCTTTCTATTTCGCATTCAAATAATTGCAAATAATCTTCATATTGGCGTAAAAGATGCTTTTTTATATGTGGGTGATCATAAATAGACGAATTTTCCATAAGCCTGTCCTCCTTATAACAACAGTATGCTTTTTTTTAACAAGATTTATAAATATCCTGTTAATTAGCCGTAACTTTAGAGTAGCAGGTCAGATTATGAATAAAATGCTTTAAGCAAAAGAGAAATCCCGCTTCAATAGACGAAGCGGGATGGTTATTTCTCACCGAATTTAATAAACGTCATTTCATCTTCAATCAATCCGCAGGCAGCGCATTGGATTCTCCGTTTAGGCCCGTTGTAAGCTGCATGGAAAGGACCCGGGTCATTTACACCTTCAAATCGTTCAATGACTTCTCCTGTTTGAGGATCTAGTCTGACTGCCTGAGCAACTTGTTCAACAATGTTAAATCTAGACCGGTTCGTTTTGCAGTTTGGGCAGCAATATCGAGTACTCATAAGAACCCCCTATAGTGAGTGATATCAATTATGATGTCCAGAAGCAGTCATTCTTATTATAATGAAAGGCTAAGTTCCATTCATTCCCTGTAAGATTCAAATGTGCCGCAAATCATCATTCAATTTTTTTGCTTCATTTTTAAAGTAAAGGTAAAAGCAAATCCATGAAATAGCATAAATGACAATAAATAAAGCAGTGAAAGAGAGGAAGCTTTTCATCTCAAAAGGAATCCAGCCAATACCGAAAGACAAAGTAAAGTAGAGAACAGCGACGGTAGCGAAGTGCAGGGCCGTTTGTTGCAGCAGGCGGAGTGATCTTGTTTCAAAATATAGGGGGGTGACTGAAAAGAACCAGCCGCAAAAGATCGTACCAAGTGAATTTTTGAGGAACATCCCGCCGTCCAGCCACTCTTTCCCGCCGAAATAAACGATCGCGTTCGTTGTCACAACTGAGACAAATGCTCCGAAAAAGATACCGATTAAACTTCTAAATAAAAAGGTTTTCATCTTTAATTCCTCCTATTAATTTTTAACGCTTCTTTAATGGTACTGACGTAATGTCTTGTCACGTATTCTTTTATGCCTGATTTGAAATAGACACAAAGTGTTCCGTTAAATGACGCTTCGAAATGGCTAAGTTCGTGAAGATTGGCGATGACCGATTTGGAAAGCCGGACAAATCGCTTTGACGGAAGCAGCTGTTCGAGTTCATACAGCTTTTCCTTCACTTTAAATTCCCCTTTTGAAGTGACAGCGAGTACCGTGTCCGCCTGAGAATAAAAATAGTGGATGTCGAACGGTTTTAAAATGTGCCGCATATCGCCGTCTTTGCCGACGATGAATTCCAGCTCTCTTCCTTTCAAAAAGTCAAGAATCTCCTTAATCGAATCATTTGCCTCCTTACATTGAATCGTCACTTTCGTTTCTTCATAATCACTGTCAATGTCTAGTGACACTTTCATTTGAACTGATCTCCCCTTTGATGTTTCCTCTTTATCCATATTGTGGTAGTTATCTGGGCTATTGTCTGTCTTGGAAAGGAAAAGCTTGCTAATGGATGGTCTTGAGTTCAGTTGGTCTAAAGCTTTCTATCTACCTGCAAATTGAATGACGAATACGAAGCTGATAGAAATAAAGGCCGATTGATCAAAAATAAAATGTTGGTTCCATAAGATTATTGCAAGTCACTTGCGTTTTCAATATCCATCTATCACCCTCCATTTACTGCCGTTTTTGTTAATCCCATTGTATGATGGAACCGGCTTTCTGTATCTGCAATAAAGATGACACGACACAAAAATAGAGTGACTTGCATAATTCGGCCGGTCAAACACATGAATATGCGAAATTACTTTTAAAATGGAAAAAAGAAGTGACAATAATAGGGAGGAAAGAAGAGGGGAGAGTGAGCGGGAAGGGGGCATATTTGCATAATTGCCATGCATAAACTCCAAAAAAAATGTGTAAAGAGCAGTGTTGATAAAAAAGCCCAATTTTAAGGAATTTATATTTCTCACCTATTATGATTTCAAGAGTTTTCTTTACTGCATCTAAAATAATTAGGTCCTCATCTTTTGAGAGATGAGGACCTTTGTTCTCATGATGAGCTTTGTTAGTTAGTTTTATTTGTGAATTGAAGATGCGCGTCGGCTTTCTTCTTCCCGTACAAGATGCAGCACATGGTCAAGTCGCTCTTCAGCCTGAGGATGGATCAGAAATTGATCATTTTCCGCGTACTCAACTTGTGTATCAAGCACGAATGCACCTTTCAAAATCATTCTCGCACCTAAGGCAGATAGTACCGGCTTCAAAGCATAATCAATGACTAGTAAGTGACCAAACGACCCACCAAGCACAAGCGGCAAAACTGTTTTCCCCTCAAATCCTTTTTGTGGAAGTAAGTCTAAATAGGTTTTCAAAATACCACTGTACGCAGCTTTATAAATCGGCGTTACGATAATAACAACTTCCGCTGCTGCCACCTTTGCATTAGCTTCTATGATGGGCTCACTTTTAAAGTTGGCGCTGATTAAATCTTCTGCAGGCAATTCATGAACGAGAATTGTCTCAAATTCAAACTGATTCTCAGAAAGGAACTTTTCTGCCTTGTCTAGCACTCCCTTTAATCTTGACTTTCGAGTATTGCCTCCATAAATGATAACTGCTTTTGTCATGCTAGCTCATCCTTTCTATATTTATAGAAACTCGACCTTTAGGGAAATTTATATATTTGGATTAGGCGTTTTCTTTCAAGCCTCTATCTATGAACACTTCCCAAAAATTGTTTAAGCTAGTAGTCAAACCACCAGGCCCTAATTTAATCTTTTGTCTTTTATTACTAAGGTGATTTAGACTTTGAGAAAATTTCAAAATATAATGACGACGCTGAGTAATGTCCTTCACCCCTTTTTGATAAAACCAGGAGTCAATGGTGTTGTATATGCCGCGGTTTATTCCAAATTCAGCATCAAACCATTGTACAAATAATAAATCAGGTAGATGAATAAGGCTGTTTATATCATTTTTCATATATTCTCCTTATACATTAACGAAGTGATTTTTATTTTGATTACTATAATCCATAAATAGAAACTTTCCTTTAACATAAGCAACATCACGACGGATTTGTTTAACAAGTTCCGAAACATCTTTAAAGAGCCTTTCTTTTCTTACTGGAAAACAAATATCCACATTTATCTTTTCATGATAGATATTTTTATTAAAATCCAATAAATGAACTTCGTAGCTTACCTCAGAGTGATCATTAAATGTTGGCCTTATTCCTATATTCATTATTCCTGGGAATTTACTTCCTTTCCAGTCGACAATTACTCCATAGACTCCATAATCTAAACGAGGAAGTTCAGATAATATATGCAAGTTGGCCGTGGGGAAACCAATCGTGCGGCCAATTTGTTTCCCTAAAATGACCCTTCCATGAATGGAAGAAAGGATTGAACTCATTTCGAAGCACTCCTTTGAAGAGTAAATACACAGTAAGTGTTGTCTGCTAAAAGTCCCAATGGTTTATTTTGCGGTATAACCTCCATCTATTACTAATTCAGTTCCAGTAACAAATTTCGATTCGTCTGAAGCAAGATAAAGGACTCCATATGCAATATCTTCAGGTTTTCCTAAATACGGAAGTGCTGTTTGGCTGTAAATATATTCACTACGTTCCTCATCAGTAAGCTGTTCTTCGGTCATAGGGGTTATAATATAACCAGGGAAGACAGAGTTTACACGAATATTACACTTTGCATAATCGATTGCTGTATGCCTCGATAAGGATCTAACAGAACCTTTTGACGCAACATATGCAGCAGAGCTGCTTCCTCCTACGATACTATCAATGGAGGAAATATTAACAATCGAGCCTCCACCCGTCTTAAGCATTTCGGCAATTACATATTTCATACCAAGGTAAACCCCTGTTGAATTGATATTTTGAATCTTATTCCATTCATCTAAAGTACAGTTTTCGATATTATTCGAGATAATAACTCCTGCATTATTAACAAGAATATCTACTTTTCCATAAGTTTCAAGAGTCTGTTCTATCACTGTTTTCCAATCTTCTTCCGAAGACACATCCAGCTTTATGGAAATGGCCTCACCTCCAACTTCCTGTATGTTTGAAACTACTTGTTGGAGAAGGTCAGTTTGTACATCAACAGCAACAACTTTTGCTCCTTCTTTTGCGAAAATTTCAGCTTCAGAAGCGCCCTGTCCACTGGCTGCTCCTGTAATTATGGCTACTTTTCCGTTTAAACGCCCCATTAACAACACCTCTTCATAATTTGTAAAAATACTATTTGGACTTGTGAGAAATCCATTAATAGTAAACTTTTCGATTTTGTTTTAATCTCGGAAGGACCTCTTCCTTTAATAGTCTCATTGATTTTTTCCATACTTCAGGATTGTCAAGGTAATCGTAACCAGGGGTTAGTAAAGTACCGAAACCGCCTGAAATTTCATAAAAATGATCTAGTTTCTTTGCCACAGTATCAGGTGAGCCGATAAACCAACAATTTTCCGCTATATAATCTACTGTCACATCTTCATCTGGAATATTCTCATCCTCTTTAAAAATAGACAATCTGCCTAAATTCTTAAATAAAGGAATGGTATAGTCTCTAAAATGTCTTCCCATCATTGAATTTACCGAATGCTCATAGGCTTCTTCATCCGTTTCAGCCACAAAAACGTTTTTACCGACTCTCCAATCTTGGCGATCAGGGGTTCTGCCACTACGTTTTGCGCCTTCAACAACCGACTCCCAGTTTTTAGATGCAGCGCTATGTCTATAAGCTAAACTCATAGGGATAAACCCTCGTTGTCCCGCGATTTTTAATGTTGCTGAGTGAGGACTCAAGCCAGCTACCCCAATTGGAGGGTATGGTTTTTGATAAGGCGTCATATGAGGACCTAACACTCCGTACATCCGATCAGTTTTATTTACATTCCAGTAGTTACCTCTGTATTCAAAAGGTTCATTCTCTGTCCAGAATTTAAGAATAATTTCGAGTGCTTCCGCTGTCATCTTCACATTTTCACCCGTACTTCCATCTACGTTGAAAAGAGCTAAGTCACTGCCTAAACCACTCGATCCAACACCGAATAAAAATCTACCTTGAGCTAAGTGGTCTAAGTAAGCTACACGATGAGCCAATTCAGCCGGATGATGATAAGGCAATAAGTGTGCACCAACACCTAGTTTGATCTTTTTTGTCTGAAGCAGTGCCTGGGCTACTACGAGGTCAGGAGCGGGAATTGGTTCCCATTCCGCTGTAAAGTGTTCTCCCATCCACACTTCTTCATAATCTAATTTATCTGCATACTTAATCATTTCTAAATCCCATTGTGTCGCATCATAATAAGATCTTTCCGGCGGGTGAGAAGCATATAAAAATAGGCCTAGTTTCATCGTAAATTCCTCCAAGTAAAATGTATTTGTTAATTTATACTATAATCATGGTATTTACATAAGTAAAATGAATATTTATAATATTCAGCATAAGAATAATGAATGTATGAGGTGAGAAAATGACCATTTCACGATATGAAGTATTCAGTAGAGTGGTAGAATTAAAAAGTCTTACAAAAGCTGGAATCGAGCTTAATTTAACACAACCTGGCGTAAGCCATGCCATTAATAGCCTTGAAACAGAATGGGGAATACCGTTAATTACAAGATCCCGATCGGGCGTTCAATTAACAAATGATGGAGCACGTATACTCAAACATATTCGTGAACTATTACGAGTCAATGAAGAAATTAATCAGGAAGTGGCTGCAATAAAAGGAATAGAAGTAGGAACGGTCAAGATAGGAACCTTCGCAAGTGCAGCTTCTCAATGGCTTCCTAAAATAATCACTTTTTTTCAAAAAAGCAATCCTAATATTGAAATTAAATTATTTGAAGGAGATTACAAAAGTATTGAGCAGTGGTTATTAAATAATGAAGTTGATTGTGGATTTATCGTTCTTCCTTCTTTGTCTAAATCGCTCAAGGTAATCCCATTAAAGGAAGATCCAATGGTTTGTATTGTTTCAAATCAGCATCCGTTACATAAACAAGACAAAATTACATTTCGTCAGATTGAAAAAGAACCATTTATTATCCCTAAAGAGGGAGGGGATACTGATGTAACGCGGATTTTTAAAGAACATAATATTAAACCGAATATTAAATATGAGTTGTATGAAGATAAAGCTATTGTTTCAATGGTTGAAAATAATCTTGGTATCAGTATTCTTTCAGAAATGGTAGCACTGGATGAGTCCTCTAAAGATTTTTCTATTCTTGATTTAGAGGTTGATAGTTATCGTTTGATTGGACTTGCAACTACGTCCAGTGTATCTCCAGCAACCGAAAAATTTATAGAGTGTGTAAAATCATGGGTGAAGCAGTTTGCTTAAGCTTTTATACTACATAATCTAATTTGTTTGATGAGGGAAGAGATGCGATGAAAATATTAGTTGCATAAGTAAATCTAATTCTTACTATTACTTATATTCATTTTACATATGCGAAAAATTGGTCAATACTTTAAATCAGTTGTAAAAATTTAATATTCTGTATTTTCAATTTAAAAAAGGAGGATGAGCTATGTTTTTTGAACAAGGTTGGCTAAGCTTAGAATTTCGATAACACCCCATTGTCTTGTTGCTGTCTCCTGTCGATACTTAAGAGATATGTAAACTCACTGCCGTCTAATGTTTTTTGCAATAACAAATTATTTAAAAGTGAATATAGATCAACGAAACTCGCAAAATACAATAAAGCAGTGTTAAACCGTAATTAGGATGGATTATCTTTTTTAAGAATAATAGTCCTCTTTAAATTGACCATGGTTATAAAGAGAAGAATATGGTTAATTAACGGAATGTTCTGTATCAAATTTGAATAATAGGACTGGGGGATATACATGCCAAAAATAAGTAAACAACCTCGACTTCCAAGTGTGAGAGAAATTATTGTTCTTTTATTGTTTTTCATGGCTATAATGTTCAGCTCAGTTAGTGTGTTTGAAATAGATATTTCACTCTCTCTTTTTATTGTCTGGTTCGTCGTTATATTCTTTGGACTGTATCTTGGACATACGTACGATGACCTTCAAGAGTCAATTATTAAAGGGATAACTAACGGACTTCAAGCACCATTAATTATATTAGCTGTCGGTTCTTTAATTGGAACGTGGATTGCAGGAGGGGTTGTACCGAGTATTATTTATTACGGCCTAGAAATCATGCATCCGAGTGTTTTTTTACCAGGTACAGTTATTATTTGCGCTATTACTTCGTTAGCTACTGGCACTTCATGGGGGACCGCAGGAACGGCTGGCATAGCCATGATGGGGATTGGTCAAAGTTTTGGACTGCCACTGCCACTTGTTGCTGGTGCTGTCATCTCGGGATCATTTTTTGGTGATAAGCTGTCACCAATTTCTGACACGACCGTGTTAACTGCATCTTTGTCTAAGGTTAAGTTGATGGATCATATTCGATCTATGCTTTATGTTAGTCTACCAGCGATCATTATTACGGCAATTTTGTTTTATATTGCCGGAATGCTATATGGAAATGAAAACGTGGATGTGAGTAAGGTACAAGAAAACGCTAATGCTTTGAACAGCCATTTCAATATAGGATGGTATTCACTCATTCCTGCTTTAATTGTTATGATGTTATTAGCTTTAAATAAGCCATCCATACCAACAATAACGTTTGGTGCACTTCTTGGGGTGATTTGGTCTTGGGCATTTCAAGGGGTGGATTTTATTCCGGCATTAAAAACAGCTTATGAGGGATACAGTGCAAATACGGGTATTGAATTTTTAGATATATTGTTAAATAGAGGCGGCATTAGTTCTATGTCCGGGTTAGTTGTATTTTTCTTGGTTGCTCTTGGCTTTGGTGGGTTAATGGAGCAAACAGGAGTTATAAAAGTAGTCAGTGATATTCTTTCACGGTGGGCTAAAAATGCTGGAAGATTAACTGTTTCAACGATAGCGGCAGGATTCTTTGGGAACTTTTTTGGAAGTGCTGCTTTTGTAGCTCTTATTACAGCTACTAAAATGACAGGAGAAAACTATGACAAACTTAAAATAGAACGACGTGTACTCTCAAGAAATGCAGAGACGGGAGGAACATTGACTGGTGTAATGATTCCTTGGACAGAAAACGCCATGTACATGACAGCGGTTCTTGGTGTATCTACCTTTGCGTATGCACCGTTTGTATGGTTTCCTTTTATAGCAATTACTATCGCAGTTATATATGGCTATACAGGGAAGTTTATCTGGTATGTAGAGGATGAACCTACAGTTGAAGAAGAATACAGGGCACATACGCAGTAAATTATAAAAGTTCGTACCTGTATGAAAAAACAAAACCAATAATGATAGCGCTATCATTGAGGTGCATTTTCGTGTATTGAACAGCGAACAAGGCGATCGCTGTAATTTTTAATCACCGTGTTTAACGTTCTTTTAACAATCTGCTAATGGCAGACATTCTTAAGAACTCAGAGGTCCCGGCGAGTGATAAGTGATGATGGCTTGTTACACAAACAGCCATCATTTTCATATTTTTATTAATGATAACAACAGTTTTAATGACAAAGGGGCTGTTCCGCAGTTAATTATTTACTGACTCGTGGGACAGCCCCTCGTTTAGGTGATCGTTTGAATCGAGGCTTCCAGCCGAACCTCTACATTCCCCTTGATAGCCCGGCTGATCATACATGATTTCTCAGCTTTTTCAGCCAGTCTTTGCGCTAAGGAAATATCTCTATCAGAAGCGTTTGCTTTTAAAACAATTTTCGGACGGTGGATGATTGTTTTGTATGTGATGACGCCGCCGGTTACATCGACAATGCCTTCTGACTCCATTGTCAACTCTTCTTTTTCCAGCTTGCTTCGTTCCATCATTGCGGCCAGCGTAATGATATAACAGGTAGCCGCTGCCCCGAGCAACATTTCGTCCGGGTTCGTCCCGACGCCTGGCCCATCCATTTCTGGAGGGATCGATACTTCTGTTTTTAAGTTGCCGGATTCAATATGTCCCACATCATTCCGCAGTCCGGGCCAATTCGCTTTTAAATAAAAACTATGTTCGGCCATGTGATCGCTCCTATCACTTATATATTCAAATCGCTTCCAAAATGGGCCTCGTTTACCCTCTTTATTTGGTTCGCGCTGAACGTTGATACCGTTCATAAAATGCTCGTAAAGATTTTTCATTCGCTTCACATCATATTGAATGTTGTCATCTTCCTGTCAAAAAAAGACACAATTCCCCATAAAAACCTCTACTTAGCAGCATAAAAGTCGAAAGTAGATAGTACTTGTAAAAAAATCCTTCATAAATTTGTCGAATTATGTCTGGTTAAAAACAGTTAATTAGCGTATTATTATAAATAGAGTGTATGTTCAGAAAATTCATTCAGGACATTACCTTTTCTAAGTATATTGCATCTTAGGAAGCACTACAATGTAAAGGGGTGTAATTATGCGCCATAAATATAGAAAATCATTTGAAGAGCTTGTAAAAGAGAATAAACAACAATTGCTTAACGATAAACAAGCGTTGGAAAAAATTGAAAAGCGTATAGAAGAGCGTCATGAGCCTAAAAAGCTAGCTTAATACAGCTAGCTTCAGGCTGTTGGCAAACGCTCGCTTTCTTCGTTGCTCTCCTGTCTGCGGTGCTCATGACCCTCTTGGTCACTCCGCTCCTCATCAGGCTTCGCGCCTTGAAAGACAAACGTTTTCAATCAGCCTGAATATGTCTAAAATAGAATTTGTCTACAATCTCAAGCTAGCTTAATACAGCTAGCTTTTTTATATCGGGACACCAGGAAAGACTATGACCGTTCTTTCCAAAGCTTCATCGGGTTTTCCTGACCTTCATTCAACGGCATTCGGATCATTGAAAGGGCGCGTTCTTCTTTCAGCTTTTTCAAGTCTTCATAGATGATTTTTGATGTCGCAAGTCCCGCTTCCACCGCATCCTCAACTGCCGCACAGTAAAAAACTTTTTCGATTCCGGCAAAGTACATCGCCGCTAAACACATCGGACAAGGTTCGCCGCTCGCATACATCGTATATCCCGACAAATCGTTCGTCGAAAACTTTTCCTGCGCACGCCGAATGGCCAGCATTTCCGCATGACCGCTCACATCATGCACTTTATGCAGCTCGTTCACACCTTCAGTAACGATATTATCACCTTTCACAAGAACTGCGCCAAACGGCTGGCCGCCCTCGCGCACGTTGTCTATCGCCAGTTCTACTGCTCTTTCCATAAATTTATCCATTTCACAACCTCCATTAAAAACGATTATTTCATTGAATACTATATATGTAACACAAATATACTTGATTATGAAGCAATCTTTTATAGATGAAAGGCGGGTGTTTATTTTGCAGATCCATGTTGTTCAAAGGGGACAAAGTTTGTATGGTATTGCTCAAGTGTATGGAACTTCAGTTCAATCGATCGCTCAGGCGAACGAATTACCCGATCCTTCACGTCTTGTCGTAGGGCAGGCGTTAGTTATACCCATTGTGGGACGCTATCACTGGGTGCAGCGAGGGCAATCTTTCTATACCATTTCAAGAATGTACGGCATAACCGTCAATGAGCTTGCGCGCGTGAATAATATATCCGCTGCTGCACCTCTCCGAGTGGGACAGCGTCTCTATATTCCGCCCCGGCCGAAGCCAACGATTGATGTGCTCCTTTATGTTGAACCGTCAACGACAGTTAGTCAGACGATGATCAACGAGGTGCGCAATAGAGTTGGCTCTTTAACGTATCTTGCGATGTTCAGTTACAGCGTAAACCGTGACGGGTCTTTGAATTCTCCATCGATTGACAATATACCGGCGATTGCCCGTGCTGCGGGAGTCGTGAATGCTATGGTTGTCAGCAATATAGAGAATTTTGAATTCAGCGCTGATCTCGCTCATGCTTTATTTACTAACGAATCAGCCCAAAATCAATTGTTTGGGAATATCATTCAAATTGCTAACGAAGTGGGATATGGGGATATTCACTTCGACTTTGAAATTATGAGACCTGAAGATAGGGAGCTTTATACGAGCTTTTTACGAAGAGCCCGGGATAGGCTTCATGCGGCTGGATTAACGATTTCGAACGCCGTTGCACCAAAACCAAGTGATATAACAACAGGAATTTACGGAGCTCATGACTATGCAGCTATTGGCAATATCGTTGATTTTACCGGGCTTATGACGTATGAATGGGGATATACTTACAGTACGCCTCAGGCAGTCAGCCCAATAGGTCCTGTACGTAACATTGTACAATATGCAGTGAGTGTGATTCCGCGCAATAAAATTCTGTTAGGGCAAAATTTATACGGATATGACTGGGCGGCACCTTACCCGCCGGCAGGGGGCCCTCCAGCAAGAGCGATCAGTCCTCAACAAGCGATTGCTATCGCTTTAAGGGAAAACGCTCAAATTCAGTATGACTATCAGGCCCAAGCACCTTTCTTCCGGTATATCGATGATGCAGGGGTACAGCATGAAGTTTGGTTCGAGGATGCCCGCAGTATTCAAGCGAAATTTGATTTGATTAAGCAGTTTAATTTGCGAGGGATTATGTATTGGAAGCTGGGGTTGTCTTTCCCGCAAAATTGGCTGTTGTTGAGGGATAATTTTAATATTAGAAAGAGAACATAATTCGATTGATTCAATTGCTCATTCCGAGTTGTGAAGTTTAGCTTTTTAGCATAAAAATTGCCCTAACGGTTAATCTATTGTTCATTGACTTTACGTAAAGGGGGCACTTGTCAAGATGACACAATCTAAACGGCAAGAAGAGCGGCAATGGAAAGGAAGAAAGCAATCTCAAAATCCACATGGAAAAGTCAAGTCTTTTGAGCAATTAGTTGAGGACGCGGGGAAAAATGAATCTGAAATTAAGTAAAACCATCCACAAGCTAAAGGAACCCTTCTAGAGCCGGTTATGCACTGACTTTAGGAGGGCTCTTTTTTATACTTAACTGCATAAGAGAAGAACAGATGAGAGATTTGTTAAAGAAATTATGTCAAAATTGTATAGATTAATTGACAATTTTGTGAACATAATGAATAATAAATAAAAAGGAGGATGGATGAAATGGAATCTAAAGGGAAAATGCTAAACGCGGTAAAGTATGTCGGCGGTACAATACTTACACTCGGAATGCTCATTTTTTTAGCTGGCTTTTTTGAAAGCGGATACAGTGTGTTAACGCCGGTTGGTATTGGAACGGTTTTTGGTGCTATCTTTATCTTTCTAATGGGGGTATTTTTTGTAGCAACAGAAGAGATGCATGAGAAAACATATAAAGGAATTGAGGTAGAAGCTCCAATTCCAACAGAAAAAGGAGCACCGTTATAGGCGCTCCTTTTGAATAACTATTACATATCCCAGACCAAGATTAGTAAAGTACCGAAAACGGTAACTAGAGCAATGACGACTCCGTAAAAGATATTCGTATAGATCGATCCTTTATCATCCGTTTCGCCAGCGTGCATAAACACTACTAGTTGAAGGCCTGCCTGCACGAATGCTGTTATAAGAAGAACCGTCATGCCCGCTGTAAATGACATGTCTAAGAAGTAAACTAAAAGAGCAACAGCGGTTAAGACCATTGAAAATACGAAGCCCATCACCTGTTTACGCGGAAATAATTCGCTCATATTTACATCATTCCTTTCAAGTAGACGAAGCTGAAGATAAAGATCCAAACGACGTCTAAGAAATGCCAATAGAGAGAGAAGATAAATGATTTATTCGCTGTTTCAGGCGTCAGCCCGCGTTTTTTTACTTGCAGGATGATAGCTGTTCCCCAAAGTAAACCAAGTGTAACGTGCGCTCCATGCGTTCCCAGTGTTGTTAACAGGATCGCTGTAAAGGCGCTTGTTTGTATTCCTGCCCCAATGTGAGCATAGTGAACGAACTCATAAATTTCAACCCCTAGGAATCCTGCCCCAAGAAGAAGCGTAATCGCAAAGAATGAAAGCATGGCTTTCTTATTGCCAATACGCATCGCATGAACCCCAAGACCGATAGTGAAACTGCTTGTTAACAGCACGATCGTTTCAATGAGCACCGGGGTAATTTCGAAAATGTCTGCTCCGGAAGGGCCGCTTCCCGTGCGATCAACTAATGTAAAGTATGACGCAAAAAGAGTGGCAAAAAGCATGATTTCGGCACCTAGGAAAATCCAAAAGCCCAAGATCTTTAAGCGATTTTCTTCCGTGCTATATTCAAGTGGCAGCGAGTGATCGATTTTCATTAGCTAGCACCTCGCAATTTTGATTCTGTTTCTTCAACTTCTTCAACAGAGATGTACCGGCCGTGATCTTTCTCGAACGAGCGGTGAGCCATACAAGCTAGTATGCCGATTGTTGCTGCAATGGCAGGAATCCACATGCTAAATACGAGTGAGAATCCCCATACGAAGAAGATACAGCTCATGAGAAACGGTACGCCGCTGTTATTAGGCATATGGATTTTTTCATATTCGCCTTTGAATAGTTCATGTCCTTTTTTCTTAGCATCCCAGAACGCTTCACTTGAATCAACTTGTGGTACAATCGCAAAGTTATATTCTGGTACCGGACTATGAGTAGCCCATTCAAGGGAACGTGCATCCCATGGGTCAGCACTAATATTCCGTGGAGAATAACGTACGCTGTAATAAACGTTGTAAGCAATTAAAACAAAGCCTACAGCTAATCCAACTGCTCCAATAAATGAAATCATATTCAAAGGCCCATATCCAGTTGATTCAGAGTATGTGTACATACGACGCGCCTGGCCATCTAGGCCACTGAAAAACATTGGCATGAATGCAACGAGAGTGCTGATTCCGATGATCCATGCTGTCCATTTTCCAATTCGTTCATTCAGCATGAAGCCGAACATTTTTGGCCACCAGTATGTGAGACCAGCAAGCATCGCGAAGACAACACCAGGAATGATAACCATGTGGAAGTGAGCGACTAAGAACATCGTATTATGGTACTGATAGTCAGCAGCTGACATTCCAAGCATTACCCCTGTAACCCCACCGATTGTGAAAAGTGGAATAAACAGCAGCGAATAAAGCATTGGTGTCGTAATCTCGATCTTACCTTTCCAAAGTGTAAGCAGCCAGTTAAAGATCTTCACCCCGGTCGGAACGGCAATGGCCATTGTTGTAATCGAGAAAATACTATTTGTTAACGCTCCTTGACCCATTGTAAAGAAGTGGTGCGTCCATACTAAAAATGAAAGAAGAGAGATAAGTACCATGGAGGCAACCATTGATTTATAGCCATATAGGTTACGGCGTGCAAAGGTTGAAATTACTTCACTATACACACCAAATGCCGGCAAGATTAAGATATATACCTCAGGATGTCCCCAAACCCAGAACAAGTTCGCCCAAAGCATATCCATACCGCCATTTGTCGTTGTAAAGAAGTGTGTCGCAAATAGACGGTCAAATGTTCCCATTGCAAGCAACACTGTTAATACAGGGAACGCGAAAACAATGATTACGTTTGTTACAAGAACAGACCATGTGAACATTGGCATTTTCATTAATGTCATGCCTGGTGCTCTCATTCTTAGAATGGTAGTCAAAAAGTTAACACCCGTCATTAATGTACCAATACCAGCAATCTGAATAGCAATCATATAATAATTCGATCCTACAGATTCACTAAATTCAGTACCTGCAAGCGGGAAATATGAGGTCCAGCCGGCATCAGGAGAACCACCAACGACGAAAGAGATGTTGAGTAACATCGCACCCATAAAGAATAACCAGAAGCTTAGCGCATTTAAACGCGGGAATGCAACATCCCGGGCGCCAATTTGTAATGGAACAACAAAGTTCATTAAGGCTATGATGAATGGCATAGCCATGAACAGGATCATAACGATCCCATGCGTTGTGAAAATTTCATTATAATGCTGGGCATCCAGCAGCTTGTTTTCAGGAACGGCAAGCTGGGCACGCAGCATGATCGCATCTGCACCGCCGCGGAACAGCATAAGCAGAGCTGATATTAAATACATAATACCAATACGTTTATGGTCGACTGTCGTTAACCATTCACGCCATAGATAGCCCCATTTTTTAAAATAAGTTAAGCCGGCGACGATCGCGACCATCGTAAGAGCAATGGCAACCATTGATGCGTAAATCGCAGGGCTTGGATGAGGAATGGCAAATCGCTCAAAGAACTCCATACTTTTGTGGCTCCTTTCGGAAAATATATTGCTTATCACGTAAAATTAGTTTGTTATAAAGCTTAAAATCTATTAATGGGAATGGTGTTCTGATCCTTTGTGAGACTCGCTTGATTGTTGATGTTCAGCGTGTTCATCTTCTGAATGCTCATCAGAATTGCCTGATCCATGATGATGTCCCTCTGGAGGCGGCAAAAATTTCAAGTGAGTACCAGTGTACGTGGACCGTCCAAGGTGGCCTGGTTCCAACAACTCATCAAATTTTTCTTCAGTTAGAGGTTTCGCTGTTTCTTTCACCTCATCTACCCATTCATCAAATTTTGCTTGGGGCATTGCTGTGACTTCAAATGTATTTTCAGCGAACCCTTTCCCACTGAAGTTTGCATTTCTTCCCATGAATTCACCTGGAGAATCAGCTGCTAAATGTAATGTAGTGATCATGTCAGACATCGCGTATTTTTGTCCGCCCAGCTGCGGAATCCAGAAGCTAGTGATTGGTCCGTATGAATAAAGCCTAAATTCAAGCGGCCGGTCTGTTGGAATATACAAGTAGTTAACTGTTTCGATATTTTCTTCTGGATAACTAAAATGCCATTTCCAGTTGGAGGACGAAGCGTAAACAACTAGTGGTTCTTTATCTCCGTATCCTTCCGGCTTTGCCTCTACGATATAGTTACTTTTAACGGAAACAATAGAAAGGAAAATAACGATTAAAATCGGAATCCCTACACAAATCGCTTCAACAATAATATTGCCTTCAATGTGGGGAGGCTCATAGTCTTTACTTTGTTTAGAAGCACGGTATTTAATTAACATAAATGCTAAAAGTGCGAAAACGACAATGACAATAATCGACATAAGCCCGATAGACAACATAATGTCGTGTGCTTGCCTTTCAGCTTGCGGCCCTTTAGGATCTAAGACCATTAATGGTTCACATCCTGCCAGGACCGTGGCAAGAACGAAAATTACTGATAAAAAGGCCCGTTTCATTTTCATAGAGAAACCCCTTTCTTGTGATTTAGAAATTTAACAGCATAAGTAATATTTGAAAGTGAGGCATGCTTCACAATGAATGTTTTTATCTTAATACCATAAATTCAAATAGACAACCGAATGTGATACGCTTCACAAAATGTTCAAGAAATAACCGTAAAATGTGACACAAAACTTTCAAGAAAAATTTGCGAATGTGACACAAAGTATCCATGAAGCAGAAGCCGAAGAAAGTTAAACCAATATTCACATAAAAAGGAACAGTGGTATTGGCCTAAGGAGTTTCATCGTCAATACAAAACGAAAGGGACTGCTCCAAAAGCTGTTGTTTAACAGACTTTTGGAGCAGTCCCCTTTTAAAATAAACAAAGTGAAGCGAGGCGGCATTGCGTTGTGCACAGGTTAACGGCTATGACGGTTTTCTGCGCGGGAATCGTTGAATTGTACACGGCAAATGGACTTATGCACCGGCCGCCGGGTTTTATGCACGAGTTGTGCTGATTTCTGCGCGAGGACAGCCGGAATATACATACAGGACTTCTGCACGCGAAAATAGCAATTAATCAGTAATCTCCAACTCCTTCACAAACCGCTTTTTAGCGTAGGAGGACGAAAGCTTGTACACGCCTGTCTCCACGTCATCCAAATTAAATTCTGCTGAAGCGGTGATCTTTTCGCCCGCTTTCAACGTATGCTCGACGTAAGATTGAATGCAAAAATCGGCGGTGATATCACCAGCTCCTGACAGCTTCACGCCGCCTTTATTGATGGCAATCGTCAAGTCCCCGTCACATGGGGTGCCGCCGAACGTGTAATCATTGTCGCCCGTATTTTCCACCGTGGCTGTTACCTGAATCATTTGGCCTTTTTCAACTTTGCCCGGAACAGGAGGGGCAGTCAGTTTACCATCCACCACATATTGAACGGCGAGCGTGTAGATGATGTTCGGAATTAATTCTTCTTCGTAAAAGGCAGGTTTATCTTTTCCTTCACTTTGGCTGCAAGCGGCTAAAAGGAGAGCGGGCAACAAAGCAAAATACCACTTTTTCATGAATACACCTCCGGATTGAAATGGAAAGCTTGCCTGTCCTTCTTTTATTGTATAAGGAATCCCGCTGAAAATGGACTTCAGCGGGATTTTATTATTTAGCTCTATTAAAGAGTAGTGTTGACATCTTTCTTCAACTATTGGCCGGCCTTATAATGCGAACGAGTCTAGTTGAATAACAAAGTGGTACAAGGTCATTATAATATCCCTTGTAATCCCCACATAATAATAGCGGTAACCGGCACTAGTACCCAAATGTTTCGGCCAAGGAGACCATTACCATCATGGTTCTGTCTTTCTATATGATCCAGCCTTTTAATCACTTCATCTAATTTTCTCTCAAGTTCAAGCCGCTCAAGGTTTTTTTCTTCTTCCATCATAATCATCCTTCCTTTTGTCCTTATATATACGTTTTGTATCTTATTTTAATCTCCTTAAAATAAGACCTTAAAAAGCCTTAAACATGAAATCCATAGATTTTTTAAGTGGTTTTGTGCATTTGTACAAGCAATTTTTTTCATTTAGCATTTTATAGTACTAGGGGATCCATGCACATCTTAACGAAAATACACGCTGGACAAATTCTGGCCTATAAAAACGTTAAAATATGTGTGCTGCCCTTGCCGAATTCATCAAAAGAGGGAGATTAGAAAGTGAGTTTAGATAAAAATCATGAGGATGGCTGCACTGCCGAAACGGGACAGGAAACAGGTGCTGATGAAAAGGTAGACGCCTTTGTCGAAACACTTTCAGACAAAGTTGTCGGCAGGTTTCCTATATCTGAAAAAACTAAAATTGTGATTGTCATTAACAACCAGTTCACCAGTGCGCCAAATACTACACAAATTGCAAGTGGAGCTGGGCGAAACAGTGCAGCAGGGAGTAATGCTGCCATCGATTCGTCGAATACCGAACAGCAACAGAGTGTAGGAGCTGAGGGAGAAGCCAAAAACTTTGGTATGAATGGTAACCAATGTGAGCCACACGAAAAGCATGAAGATTGGGGCGATGGTGACGAACTTGTTATTGTCATCAATAATCAGATCAATCAAGCTGGAGAAGTGTCATCGGCAACTCAAGTGGCAAGCGGCAGCGGAACTGACAGTGCGGGTGGAACTAATGCCGCCATTGCAAGTTCCAACACTAAACAGCAACATTCTGTTGGCGGGGACGGTGTTGCTGTAAACGATGGTGAGAACGGCAGCCAAGAGGAAGTGTAACTATCCCGTTAAAAGTGAAGTTATGTCTGAATCACACTAATAACACCTTTTATTTATAAGGGGTACCGGGCATAACTCCGTCTCTAACAAGAAATGGGGGAATCTGCCCCCCTTTTTCAGAGAGGGAATTTTTATAAAAACTTAAAAAAATTTACATAGAATTGACAAAAAATTTGGAAAGTTGTCCTTGTCATAGACCTTAGTATGAATTATCATATATATGTATGTAACCCAATAAAAACCATAAATTAGCAGGAGGGGGAGATGGAATTTTATAGGGCTTTAATTGTTAATGCGCAACCTATTACAGATTTTCTGAATTTTCATCCCGTCTTTAGACACGGGATGAAAATTCAGTCAGGCAAAGGATAGTTTTTGCTATTTAAGCTGGGGGAGTTTCAGGAACATCGCATTTCTTGTCGTTAATGTTGACTCAAAAGTTGATAGTTAGAAGAATTTAAAGAAAAATGCAGTGCTAAGAAACGTCAGAATAGACTGAAAATTTACATATGTAATAATTTTCGGATAAATTTTTCAGGATGTCTTTTAAAATAATTATACGAATCTGATGCAGGACGAGTCATTAACATTTCCTTATAATTTTCCAGGAGGGTAAACATTTATGCAACCAATTTATAGTCCTTGCTATGGCAAGGTTGAAAACATTTTGGTAAACAAATCATCCTATATTTATGCGTGGGAAAAGCTGTTTTTAATAAGAGATAAAAATGGCTCTGTAAACGAAATTAGAGTTGGGATGAGTGGTGTGATTACGTCTTTGGAGGTTAAAGAAAATCAAGATGTAACTCCAAATACGGTCCTGGTGAAAATACAGGAAGATTTATTTGCTACCGGATCCGATTAATCTTATAAGCTTTTAATCTAGTATAATAAACAACGAAGAACCTACATTTTTATTATAAGGAGACGAATAAAATGACAAAACAAGAAATAGTTATAGCAAGTGCGGTTCGCACGCCAATTGGAAATTTTAATGGAAGTTTAAAAGATATTTCAGCGCCAAAACTAGGTGCTCTTGTTATTCAATCTGCATTAGAGAAAGCTGGAATTACCCCAGAACAAGTAAGTGAAGTTATTATGGGCAACGTCCTTCAAGCGGGATCAGGTCAAAACCCTGCTCGACAAGCTTCGATTCATGCAGGTGTCCCTCAGGAGGTACCGGTATTTACGATTAATCAAGTTTGTGGATCTGGATTAAAAGCGGTTCATTTGGCTGCACAGTCCATTTTAGCTGGTGATGCTGACATTGTTGTTGCAGGTGGTATGGAGAATATGAGCCAAGCACCGTATTTATTAGAAAATGCCCGTTCAGGATTTCGCATGGGAGACCAAAAGGTAATTGATAGTATGATTCGCGATGGCTTATGGTGTGCATTCAATGATTATCATATGGGAATTACTGCAGAAAATCTTTGTGAAAAATACGAGCTGACAAGGGAAGAACTAGATCAATTCGCTGCTCGAAGCCAGCAAAGAGCGGTTGCAGCAATTGAGGCTGGTCGTTTTGAAGAGGAAATTGTTCCTGTTGTCATTCCGCAAAGAAAAGGAGACCCTATTGTTTTTGCGAAGGATGAGTTTCCTAGAGAAGGAACAACCGTTGAAACACTGGCAAAATTGCGTCCAGCCTTCAAAAAGGATGGTATCGTAACTGCTGCCAATTCTTCAGGTATTAATGATGGAGCTGCCGCAGTTGTTGTAATGAGCAAGCAGAAAGCTGATGAATTGGGAATTGAGCCGCTTGCAACAATTCGTGCGAATGCGAGTGCTGGTGTGGATCCAAGCATTATGGGAATTGGTCCTGTTCCAGCTACTAAAAAAGCATTGGAAAAAGCAGGTCTATCCATTGAAGATATAAATCTTATTGAAGCAAACGAAGCCTTTGCTGCACAGTCAGTAGCAGTTGGAAAAGAGTTAAAATTCAATGAAGAGATTTTAAATGT
The DNA here is from genome assembly GCF_009183655.1 of Bacillus aerolatus. Lineage (GTDB taxonomy): Bacteria > Bacillota > Bacilli > Bacillales > Domibacillaceae > Pseudobacillus > Pseudobacillus aerolatus. Next base: position 254,839 of record NZ_WEIO01000004.1, on the reverse strand, counting down.
GAATGGCGGCGCCATTGCACTAGGACACCCAATTGGTGCAAGTGGAACGCGTGTCTTAGTTTCGTTGTTGCATGAATTAAAGCGAAGAGATGAGCGTTACGGCTTAGCCACTTTATGTATTGGTGGGGGCCAAGGTGTTGCAACGGTGGTTGAACGCCCTTAAGTAAAGCTTTATATGTCACAAACTAGTGCTGCCTATGCCGGTTTTTCTGCCGGGCATTTGCAGCCTTAAGGTCACGTCAACGAATTTCGTTAAAAAACTCGAAAGCGTTTATTATAATAACGAAGCCTGCCCCGCAAACCGGAATCTATCGATTTGCGAGGCAGGCTTTTGTGTGCCCTATTCATACTTTTTTATTTTTCATTGACAATGGAAAGAAAAATAAGAGTTAATAAGTATAAGCAAATCATAAGCGGCTTAAAAGCGGGCAAACATTCGCGTCATTCGTTTGGAAAGAGGGGCAGATGATTGAAAAGAAAATTTACACAGCCTACGTTATTAACACAAATGATCGGCTTTATTTCCATTATTGTTTTTCTTACTATTTTATTTGTAAGTATGATTTTTTCTTTAATGTTGGATGAGGTAGTTAAGATGTCACTAGGCAACCAAGCAATGACGGTGGCTAAAATGACTGCCCAAAAGGAAGAGATCATCCAAGCATTTGAGAAACCCAATCCTTCTTTAACGATCCAGCCAATTGCCGAAGAAATTCGCAAATCAACGGGGGCGGGCTACGTGGTGATTGGCAATAAACAAAACATTCGCTATTCTCACCCTCAAGCAAAATATATCGGTAAAGAGATGGGAACAAGCAGCAGTCAAGCTTTGGAGAAGGGAGCTTCTGTTATATATGAGGGAACGGGGATATCGGGTTTTGCTGTGAAAGCAAAAACGCCTATTTACAATAAAAAAGGGAAGATTATCGGTGTGTCATCTGTCGGTTTTTTAACAAATGAAATAGAGAAAAGAATTAACAGTTACCGGCTAAAATTGTTTCAATTTTCGATATTTATCGTTATCGCTGGTATCATAGGCGCTGTTATTATTGCTAAAAGGATAAAAAGATTGATTTTTAACTTGGAGCCGGAAGAGATTTCATTTTTATTTAAAGAGAAAGAAGCAGCCCTGGAATCGATCCGGGACGCGACTGTTGCAGTCAATAAATTTTATGAAATCACTTCCATTAATAAGCGGGCAAGAGAGCTGCTGAAAGATGACCGAATAGAGAGAGGCGGTAAAGTTGTTAACAGCAGGCTGATAAGGATTATTGAATCGGTTGTCATGACAAAACAAAGTCTCGTTAATCAAAAGTTCCTGGTTGGCCACCAGCTGTATATGATTGATGCCTCACCGATTGTGCAAAAGCAGCAAACAAGCGGTGCAGTGTTGACGATTCGTCCTGAATCGGAAATTGAACAAATGACAAATGAAGTGTCAAAAATTAAAAGCATTTCTGATAATATCCGCGCTCAAAATCATGAATATTTAAATAAGTTAAATACGATTTACGGATTGATAACACTAGAGCAGTATGACGAGGCAAGAGAACTTATATCCGATGAGGTGAAAGAGCGTCAGGATACGGTTGTTTTCTTAACATCGTCTGTTAAAGATCCTTTTATTGCCGCCTGCCTGCTTGGAAAGATTAACCGTTCTAAGGAAATGAAAGTGCAGCTGGGGATCGATGAAAACAGCAATCTCGAGCATATTCCCTCTTCTTTAAACACAAAGATGTTCGTGACTGTGCTTGGTAATATAATAGATAATGCGATGGAAGCAGCGAGCGGAACGAAAGGTGAACAGGCGGAGGTGAAGGTATCCTTTACCGATTACGGAAATGATATTATTTTTGATATAGAGGATAACGGCGCAGGGATTCCTGATGAATGGCAAGAAAAGATTTTTGCTGAAGGATTTTCTACGAAAGAAGGAGAAAACCACGGTCTCGGACTGGCAATTGTCAAACGGACAATAGAAGTATTACATGGAGAAGTTTATTTATCAGCCAGTGATTTAGGCGGTGCGAAGTTTACAATCGCCATACCAAAAAGATAAAGAGGTGAGGAGAATCAAAACAGCAAACTCATTTTTCCAAGTAATGATCATAGAAGATGATGAAACAGCAACAAAAATTTATGAAAAGTTCACCGAGAAAGTAGAAGGATTTCAAGTGATAGCTTCCGCCAGCACAGGAAAACAGGCGCTTGAGCTGCTGAATGTATTTACTCCGGACCTTATTTTGCTTGATGTGTTTTTGCCGGATATGAAAGGAACAGATTTATTGTGGGAAATTAGAAAAGAACTGCGCAGCGTTGATGTGATTATGATCACGGCCGCCAATGATGCACATACAGTGAGTGAAGCGATCAGAGGCGGAGCGTTCAGTTATATGATGAAACCAATTATGATTGATAAGTTTCTAGATACGCTTGAGCAATATAAAGAAACGAGAACGAAGCTGACTAATTTAAAAACAATAGAGCAAAATGACGTGAACAGCTTTTTTAGAATGAAGAGCCGGGAAGAACAAGCGGCAAAGGAGCAAGATCCGGAAGATTTGCCAAAAGGAATTGATAAACATACGTTAAAGAAAGTAAGAGCACAAATGGAGAAAATAAAGGACAGCATCAATGCGGAAGAATTTGCAAAAACGATTGGCGCCAGTCATTCCACTGTCCGGCGTTACCTGGAATATTTAGTAGCCAATCAAGAGATTGAAGTAGAAATTATGTATGGAACGATTGGCCGCCCTGAGCGCAGATACCGGAAAAGGTAATAGCAAGATTTCCACGTATGAGTAAAATAATATTTGACATGTTTATAGAGAGTATAGTATGTTTACTTTAAATAGTTGAATAGTTCTCCTAAAGGGGAGTAGCTTTTACAACAAAGTCGTCATTTCGGAGTGCTGTCACTCTCGGCTTTGTTGGCAACATAACGTTGTTAGCAAGACCTTTACCTATTGGTAAAGGTCTTTATTTGTATAAAAACCTTTACCACATTTGGTAAAGGTTTTTTTATTTGGTAAATTTCGTTGGAGGGAAGATTATGGGAAATAGACAGCGTTTACTTGAGGCTATAGTAAAGGAAGCCGTTAAACTCTACTAGACTTTTAAAAATTAGAAAAGGGTGATTCATTTGTTCAAGTACCTAAAAAGAATTAAATTTATGTTGAAATTTTGGAAATTCCTCCCCTTTTTAAAAGATTTTTTCGTATCAAGGGATGTACAGCTTCATAAAAAAGCACTTGGAATCTTACTGATTCTCACATATGCCTTCTTTCCTTTTGATATGATTCCAGACTTCCTGTCTTTCATTGGAATCATAGATGATGTTGTTATCGCAGGTTTTGTTCTAGAAAGAATGGTAAAAATGGCTCCACAATCTCTTAAAGAAAAATATAACGTCGTTGAGAATACGTAATAACAGAATACTAAAGGAGGAATAATATTACGTGGAACTTTCAATGTTATTAGAATACGGCTGGGTACTATTACTTTTAATTGCAATAGAGGGACTATTAGCAGCGGATAATGCACTTGTTTTAGCCATCATGGTCAAGCACCTTCCAGAAGAGGAAAGAAAGAAAGCACTGTTTTATGGACTCGCGGGTGCATTTGTTTTCCGTTTTGCTTCACTATTTGCGATTTCCTTCCTTGTCGATGTATGGCAGGTTCAAGCGATAGGTGCTCTTTATCTTTTATTTATTGCAATCAATCATATTGTTAGAAAACTGATCGTAAATAAAGGAAAAGAAAAGAATAAAGAAGCAGAGGAAAAGAAACAATCAGGATTTTGGGGAACTGTTTTCAAAATAGAATTGGCCGACATCGCATTTGCAGTTGACTCCATTCTTGCGGCAGTGGCACTAGCAGTTACGCTTCCAAATACAAATCTGCCCCAAATCGGCGGGCTGGATGGGGGGAAATTCCTCGTTATCTTTGCTGGAGGAATAATAGGTTTAATTATTATGCGCTTTGCTGCTAATTTCTTTGTAAAATTGCTTCATACGAAACCAGGCTTGGAAATTGCCGCTTTTCTCATTGTAGGTTGGGTTGGAGTAAAGCTGTCTGTTCTTACGTTATCACACCCAGAGTTGGCAGTATTACCTGAAGGGTTTGCCAAATCACCTGAATGGAAAATAACATTTTATGTGGTACTCGTTCTAATCGCATTAGGAGGCTGGTTTCTATCAAAGGAGAAAAAAGAGCTGCCTTCTGGAGAAGAATCTAATGGAAGTGTATAAATTTCCAAGTTTTATAAACTGGTTAGGGAGTACGCAAAATATAAAATCTTAAACAAATGAGGAGGGTATTCATTGTTACTGAGGAAATTCATGTCTCGTTTAGGAATAGGTTCAGCACAAATAGATCTTATCTTGCCTAAGGAAGCGTATAGTCCTGGTGAACATATTAACGGGTATTTCTTAATCAACGGCGGTACTATTGAACAAAAAATCAAACGAATCGACTGTGATTTGGTCATGATTGATCAATCTACAGATATAGAAAAAGTAATAGATTCAGCAACCATCTTGTCATCAAGGCTTATTCTTTCAGAAGAATTGAATAAAGTATCGTTTACTTTTAATCTACCAACTTCTGTCCGGGTTTCGACAGAAGATATATCGTACCATTTTAAAACAAAGCTCACTTTTAACGAAGGTGTAGAAAGTAGAGACCAGGATATCATTCAAATCATCTAATAACTCCCTTTTAGATCAATCGGATTCGTTTTTTTCATTAATTTCAAAAAAACGAATCTTTATATTTAGTTCGTTCGTAAAAATACCTAGAGACTTTAGACGAGTAAAGTAGGCTATACTTAGCTAAGCTTAGTACTAAGTTATTAAATTTTGTCCTTAATCTATTCTAGATTAAACAAAACAACAAGCTCTACAAAAAGATGAAAAGAGGTAAAAAATGTTTAAAAAAATATTGAAGCAAATCAAGCAACTTTCCCAAGGCAGCAGCGAGCGAAGACATGGTCATTATCACCGAGGAAGCAGCAGTAGCAGCCGACGGTATAAACGATCTCCAATGAGTGGAAGTAACCGCTACAAACGGAAAGGCCGGAGCAGCAGCTAATCTTCCTCTCTAAAGAGCTCATTATTTTTTAATAAAATGTTTGGAATACGTAAATCTTGATAACGTTGTAAATTCGGAATTACTGACTGTCCTATAGAGGGGGAGGAGAAAGAAAAATGACAAAACTGGGTGTTAACGGCAGTGCATGCTGGTTAACACCCGGTTTTTATCATAAGCTTTTTTCTGCCAGAGCCATCCATTCGTCAATAGTCAGTGATTGAATGTCATCGTTAGTTGAATGAATAGAAAAGTAGTCTTGAGTAACTTTTCCAGCGGAAAGAAGGTGGGCATCGACTTGTTTAATTTGTTCCGCTGATGTGGTCGTGCGTCTCACCCAATCCGGATAATTGAACGTCTTTTTGCGGAACGCTTCTTTTTGTAAAGTTAAGCCGGCCTGTTCAAACCAGACCGTCCACTCTTTCACGGAATAGCTGCGGACATGGCTGTCATCACGCAGTTTTTCCAGACGATTGACGAAATCATCCAGTTCTTTTTCTTCAGGAGCAATGTTATCAATGAGCAGAAATTTTCCTCCAGGTTTTAATACGCGTGCCACTTCTTTGACAAACTTCTCCGGATGAGGGAAGTGGTGTGGGGCAATCCGGCATGTAGCCGCATCAAACGTATTGTCTAGGAATGGAAGGGACTCTGCGTCTGCAGTTACATAAAAAATATTCGCTGCAAAAGGATCCAAATGGCGTTTAGCGGTTTCCAGCATTTTATAAGTTAAATCTGTCGCAAATACTTGGGCCGCATGGGGTGCCAGCGCTTTTGCCGCATGCCCGCCGCCTGTAGCAATATCAAGGGCGACGGAGTTGGGATGGAGCTGCAGCCAGTCAGGAAGAAGAGCCAAGTCGGATCCGGTTGCATGGGTGCTGCTCGTTACATACTTCTCTGCGTGTTGGCCGAATTGTTGCTGCACTTTCTTTTTAATGTCTTCAGATTGTTCCTTCATTTATAATTCACTCCTTTGGAATGGATAAAAAAGAGAAGAGAGGCTGTCTCTTCTCTTTTAGTTTATTTTTGCATGTTCAGTGATTCGAGAATTTCTTGAATTAATTTTTCCTGTTCGTCCAGGAACTTTACGAAGTCTTCAGAGTTTTTATAGCCGTCTTCCCAGCCGTTTGTTTCCAAAACTTTTTTCCACTCAGGTGTTTGTGTCATGTCCGCTAATGTTTTATTCCAATAATCCACTGCATAGTCCGGCATTTCTTTTGGACCGAAGAGACCGCGCCAAATGGTGAACTCTGCATCAATTCCTGCTTCTTTATAAGTTGGGATATCCGCATACGTTCCTTTTAGTCTTTCAGGTGAAGATACGCCAAGCACACGCACTTTTCCTGCTTTTAAATATTCGCCGGTACCGGAAATATCAGTGGCAAGCACGTCGGCATTTCCGCCAATCAAAGCTGTCATCGCTTCCCCGCCGCCATCATAAGAGACGTATTTAATTTTAGCTGCATCCACACCTGCTTTTACTGCCGGAAGCATGGCGACTAAGTGATCTTGTGAACCAGGTGCTGACCCCCCGGCTAATGTGAGACTGCCAGGATTTTTCTTTAAATCAGCAAATAAAGATTTTAAATCTTTATATTTAGAATCAACCGGTACAACAATGGCCCCATAGTCTTTTGTCAGCTGTGCTAAAGGTGTTAAATCTTTATAAGAGTACGGGCTGTTTCCTTCTTTTTTCAAATTGTTAATGAGCAATGGCGCGGAAGGAAGAAATAAACGGTAAGGATCTTTAGGATCTTGATTAATAAAGTCAGCAAGACCAACAGCCTGGCCGCCGCCCGGTTTATTTTCGACTGTCATGGACTGCTTTGTCAGCCCTGTGTCATTTAATACTTTTGTTACTGCACGAGCGGTTGTATCAAGACCGCCGCCTGCGCCGGATGGTGCGTTAATGACAATTGGTTTTTCAGGATAAGAAGCTGCCGCTTTGCTGTCGCCGCTTCCTGCTGAAGAGGAACCTGACCCTCCGCAAGCTGCTAAACTGAGAGCCAGAGCACCGCTGGCAAAAACACTTCCCCATTTCTTAAAATTGATTGTAGAAAACATATCTCTTACCCCCTTAATTATTGATAGCGCTTTCATATTTGAATCGTACCACCGGGTTTAAAATCTGAATAGTTTACACACATTTTTTCTATTAAAATCATAATTTTCACGCAACTATAAAATTTCGTGAAAAATATAAAAAATATTAAAGATATGATTTAAAACTTTCAATAAAAATAAGATTCTGATAATTTTTAGAAAGCGGTTACAAAGTCTAGCTGCAGGCATCTATGAAGAGAATAATGGGGGTGGATAAAGTGAGTAAAACTTTTGATCGTTATGCAGGTATTATATTTTTATTAATTGGCGCTTTGTTTATTGTTGAAAGCCGGAAGATTTCGGCAAGCTCCTACGGCAGTAACGTAGGACCAGATATTTTCCCTATCGCTCTTGGCATCGTATTAATTCTATTAAGTATACGACTTTTATTTGAAACATTTAAATACAGCGGAAAAGAAAAGAAAAAAAGTAAGCCAGATTACAAGCGTTTCTTAATCATTTTGGCTGCTGCTGTGCTTTATGTAAATCTTCTTGAATCGCTTGGGTATGTGATTACGACATTTTTGTTTTTAATGGTCAGTTTCCAAGTGATGGAGCGGGGCGGCTGGCTGAAAACAATCATGATCGCTGCGGCTTTTTCCTTTGGTGTTTATTATTTATTTGTTGAAGTTTTACAAGGATCGTTACCTGGATTTCCAATTTAATTTATGCGGGAGGTGTATATATGGAAACCATTCAATTTCTTATAAATGGATTTAGTGTGGCTTTGCAGTGGCAAAATTTATTATTCGCGTTTTTCGGCGTACTAATCGGCACGGCGGTCGGGGTGCTTCCGGGAATTGGGCCGATGAGCGGTGTGGCGCTTTTAATACCGATTACTGCCACACTGACATCAGGTCTTGATGCCGAAAGCGCTGCGGCTAGTTCCATTATTTTACTTGCCGGTGTTTATTATGGGGCTATGTACGGCGGCTCGACTACTTCGATTTTGTTAAATACACCGGGAGAATCATCCTCGGTTGTGACGGCTCTTGACGGCTATCAAATGGCCAAACAAGGAAGAGCAGGAGCCGCTTTATCCATTGCTGCGATCGGGTCATTCGTTGCTGGAATTATTTCATTATTAGGGCTGGCTTTATTAGCAGAACCTTTATCCGCACTAGCTCTTTCATTCGGTCCGGCTGAGTATTTTTCCTTAATGCTGCTCGGTCTTTGTGCAGTCAGCGGACTTGCCGGAAAATCCATTACAAAAGCGTTAATTATGACAGTCATGGGGCTTTTGCTGGCAACAATTGGCGTCGATAATGTATCAGGTGTGTCGCGCTTTACGTATAATTTCCCTAATCTATACTCTGGACTTGAATTTTTAACGGTAGCTGTCGGTTTGTTTGCGCTGGGGGAAGTGTTCCGGACGATTTTGGACAGAGACAATGAAGAGGGACAAGTTTCGAAAGTGGGCCGGATCTTGCCGACAAAACAAGATTTGAAAGACAGTTCCACACCCATTTTACGGGGATCGCTGCTCGGGTTTTTCATCGGAGTGCTGCCCGGTGCTGGAGCAACACTTGCTTCTTTCTTTTCGTACATTGCGGAAAAGAAATTAAGCAAACATCCGGGGAAATTCGGAAAAGGGGCGATTGCCGGAGTTGCTGCTCCTGAATCGGCGAACAACGGTGCATCCGGCGGAGCGATGATTCCATTGCTGACAATGGGTATTCCGGGCTCAGGGACGACAGCGATTTTGATGGGAGCTTTAATCATGTATAACATCCAGCCAGGCCCGCTTCTCTTCGAAGACCATCCACAAGTGGCGTGGGGGCTTATTGCCAGTATGTTTATTGGAAACGTCATGCTGCTAGCCTTGAATATGCCGCTCGTTAAAGTATTTGCGAAGGTCATTGAAACACCGGCTAAGTATTTGCTTCCGATTATTATCGCTATTTCGATTTTCGGTGTGTATGCTGTTCAATTCAATACATTTGATTTAATGCTGCTTCTTGCTTGTGGTGTGCTCGGCTATTATTTCACAAAATATGATTACCCGGTTGCGCCGCTCGTTCTTGCGCTTGTTCTCGGGCCAATGATTGAAAACAATATGCGCCGGGCGTTAACTGCCTCGGACGGTGAATTTTCAATCTTTGTGACAAGTCCGGTTTCTCTTCTCTTTTTAATTATTGGAGCTTTGTGGATTTGTATTCCGCTCTTTTTAAAGTGGAAAGGCCGGGAAGTGGTCATTAATGAAGAAGGGTAAAACAGCGAAAGCAGGCGGAGATCGCCTGCTTCTTTGCTGTTTTTGTAGACTTTGTTGCTTTTCGCTATTTTTTATCCGAATAAAGTGCCTTATTAGCTAATTTCTCCTGTTTATTATCCAAATAAGCTGTTTTATTATCCGAATTCGTCATTTTATTATCTAACTTAAAGAAAAAGGTGAGCGGAGTGGAGATTTTTTATCAAATTTTATTGAATATTATTTTTCCGTTGTTTGTATTGATTGGAGCGGGGGCAGGCCTGCATCGCTTACTGAAGCTCGATTTATCCACATTATCAACGATAACGGTGAATTTTTTGCTGCCGGCTGTTTGTTTTGTGAATATTTATGAAAGCAATATGTCCGGAAAATTGGTTGGTCAAACGCTTTTATTTTTACTGCTGTTTAATTTGCTCCTTATTTTCATTAGCATGTTGCTGGCTAAAGCAAATGGATTTGACCGCCGGCTGTCAGCCACCTTTAAAAACAGCTTAGTTTTGAGCAATTCGGGCAATTATGGACTTCCCGTTAGTGAGCTTGTTTTTTCCGCCAATCCGGCCGGCATGTCCATCCAGATTATCGTTTCCATTTTCCAGAACTTACTCACCTTCACATATGGATTTTACAATTCGGTTTCTGCTCAAAGCAGCGGGATGGCGATCGTGAAAAAAATTATGAAGCTGCCTGTTATTTATGCTTTGCTTCTTGCTGTTTTACTGCGCTGGCTGCATATTGATATCCCTGATTTTTTGTGGAAACCGATAGAAAATACCTCTAATGCCTTTTTGGCCATTGCTCTCGTAACGCTTGGAGCACAAGTAGCTTATTTAAAAATTACTCGTATTTCTAGACCGATTGTCTGGGCGGTCCTCGGCCGTCTCGTTATTTCTCCTGCTATTGCGTTATCACTTATATTCTTGCTCGGATTATCAGACACAACTGCGCAGGCGCTTTTTATTGCCAGCTCCTTTCCGACATCAAGAAACAGCGCTTTACTGGCACTTGAATACGATAATTATCCGGAATTCGCTTCACAAACCGTCCTGCTCACAACTATTCTCAGCAGCTTCACCGTGGCAATTGTTGTCTATCTATCAAAAATACTCTTCTAAGCGCAGAGTGAACTAATTATAAATGAATTTCACACATCTTAGCCGCTGCACTTCAAGACTCGAAAAAGCAGGGCACCTCCCCAAGTTCTGTATAATGGTAGTTATCATAACAACGAAACAGAAAGAAAATTGCATACGACAAGAAAGCTTATTGAAAGGCAGGGGAAAAAGAAATGGATAGCAAACCATATATGCATTCATTGGTCACTATGTTGGAAGAGCATCGCAACCCGGAAAACGCTATTGCAATGGAGAAGTATATGAAGGGGTTATTTCCGTTTATTGGTATTAGGGCGCCTGAGAGAAAACAAATTTCTGCAAAGTGGCTGAAAAGCGTCGGCCTGATTCCAAACGAATCGCTGCGGCCCTTCATTACTGAATTGTGGGAAGTGCCTGAAAGGGAATATCAATACATTGCGCTGGACTACCTCGTTAAAAAGAAACAGCATTTAGCAGCAACAGATATCGATTTGCTGGAATATTTAATTGTAACAAAATCATGGTGGGATACGGTTGATACGATTGCGAGCCATTTAGTTGGAGAGTTGTTTTTAAAATATCCACACTTTATTACAGAACGCGGTGGCGAGTGGCTTCAGTCAGAAAATGTGTGGCTAAAGCGGACAATGATTCTTTTCCAATTGAAATATAAAGGTCAAACGGATGAACAACTGTTGTTTTCCATTATTGAGCGTACAGCTCACATTAAGGAGTTCTTTATACAAAAAGCGATTGGATGGTCGTTGAGAGAGTATTCCAAAACGAATCCGGATGCTGTTGTTCATTTCATAGAAAGCCATAATTTATCAAATTTAGCCGTGAGAGAAGGCTTAAAACGTATACGATCATGAAGAGAAGAATCTCTGTGTGGCTGTAATTGTTCTGCCATTCAATGGCGGAGGCACAATGAAGTTAACCGCTCGTTGTTAGGGAGTGTCATGATTTTTCTGCTTAGCATAAAAATTGCCTTAAAGGTTAATCTATTAGTGAATCACTTTATGTAAAGGGGCACTTCGAGATGACTGAATCTAAACGACAAGAAGAACGACAATGGAAAGGCCGAAAGCAATCGCAAAACCCACATGGCAAAGTCAAGTCTTTCGAGCAGCTAGCTGAAGATGCGGGAAAAAATGAATCGGAAAACAAGTAAAACTAAGGACCAAGACATGTTTAGTATGTCTTGGTCCTTTAGTTTGGAATTTATCTATATTGACTCTAAGATGCGGTTTGTTACGTCTAACTTATTTTTGAGTTTTGTCAATGTATTCAAAGAGGAACGATTGGCCTTTCCGATAAAATCTTGGATCATAAATACCAAGCTGCTGGTTATTATCCACGACCACCACAAAAGGGGACCATTCATATAATGTTTGGGCTTTCGGGTTCTGCTTAAATAATGTGTCTAAGTCGTGATCACTGCCCGATTGCAGTTTGTACATCAAATTTCCTTTCGTTAAGAGTGAATCCTGAATGATATCCACTCTGTTCCCATCTTTACCGATAATCGAATAATTCCATGGAATAAAGCTGGCTGATAAAGCGACTTGTTCATAATGGGGTTTATACTGCTTATAAACAATATATCCTTGGGCAGACTGAGCGATAACATGAACCGCAATCAAAGCCCAGGTGATACGGTAAAGACGATATTCTTTCATCGTTTTTACTTTTTTGGCCATAACAAAAGCTAATAAGAAGAGGAACCAAATAACAAAATCGATAATGGAAATGGTGCCAAATGTCAGCCTTGCGTTTGAAAAAGGCTCAAAATATCCAGTTCCCCACGCATTGAAAACATCACTTGTATCGTGAATAAATACAGCAAGAAGAGCAATCCAAAAGAAAGGCCAGCTTTTGAGACGGAAAAAAAGATAGTTGAGCATAAAAAATAACAAGGCCCATACTGGTGTAAGGAAGACAGAGTGGGTAATTCCGCGATGCCACATTTGATATTGCCCCGCTGTGTCCCAAAGCTGTGAAATCACATCAATATCAGGAATTTGGCTCGCCCCTACAGAGGTAAAAAGAAGAGCTTGTTTTTCTTTTTTGCTCATTTTTTCTTTATTGACCGCTTTATAAATTCCAAGGCCAAACAACGTATGCGTAATGGTATCCATATATTCCTCATCCTTAGACGCCCAGGACGTCATATAGTTATTCTTCATATCGCCTACTTATTATAAAATGCGGGCTTATAGTGTGTAAAAGAAAAGCATCGCACAAAGCCCCAGCAAACGTAAAAAAGTTGAAAGATGATGTTAAAGGTTCAGAGGCAGTATTATTGGCAGTCCCTGAATATAACTTCTCCATTCCAGGTACAATGAAAAATGCAATCAACTGGTTATATAAACGGATACTTTAATTGTTAAGACTAATATCTAGCTCCTAGAAGAAGCTGTGGGTGTTTCATGATGAAGCGGTTAAGTATTTATGAAAGTTGATAATCTGGTAAAATAGTGGCAGATACTAATTGAGGGGAGAAAGCCATGCCAATATACAACAAACTCGTCCGCAACCGCATTCCGGAAATTATCGGGAACTCCGGAAAAACATGCAGCACCCGCATTCTTAACGAAATAGAATACGAAGCCGAAGTCCGCAAAAAAATGACCGAAGAACTGACGGAATATGAATCAGCCGTCAACGACGAAAAAGCATTAGAAGAGCTCGCCGACCTGCTTGAGCTCATCCATGCAGCTGCTGCTATTCACGGAGCAGATTACAATCAACTTGAAGAGATCCGCAAGAAAAAAGCGGCTAAACGTGGCGGATTTGATGAGCGGATTTTTTTGATTGAAGCTAAATAACCATCTATTTTTAAAGGAGCACAGATATGGACATTAATACTCTTCTGCAATGGATAGATGAGATGAAACTGCATCGTTCCAGTAAAGCAGGCACAGCGCTAAAGAAGCCGCTCCTACTATTGCTTCTCCTTTCTAAAATTGATCGTGATGAAAATATAAAAAATAAATTTCATTACAAAGAGGTAGAGGCAGAGCTCGATTTAATAATAAAAAGCTTTGGAAATAGAACAGGCAGACCCAATTCTTTTCAGCCATTCCACCACCTAAATTCATCCCCAATTTGGGACCTTAAGCTTCCAGAAGGAGTTCAATTAACAAGTTCTAAAACAGCTGCTGTTTCACTTCTTCGACAAGAATCGGTTTATGGGTTCATAAATGAAGAAGCTTTTAAATTACTTGAGAAAGATAAGCGGAGCCGGACTATTCTAATCAATTATATACTGGAAAAATACTGGCCTCAGACCATCCAAGATGAGTTGCGGACATATTTTAACTTTTCTTTTTACAACCCCTATAAATTAGTGAAACGTGATCCGAGGTTTGCTCGACATGTCCTGGCAAACTTTAGGTATAAGTGTGCTATGTGTGGGTTTCAAGCTTTATTTAATCAAACACCCTTTGGGCTTGATGCGGCGCATATTCTCTGGCATTCCTTTGAGGGACCAAGTACGATAGATAACGGTCTCGCTCTTTGCAAACTTCACCATTGGGCCTTTGACAAAGGGGTCGTTACCGTGTTGCCAGATAAAAAGATTAAGGTATCTAAACACTTTATTGGAGCGGAAAATACAAGTCAGACTTTTATTGAAGGTTTGGATGGCAGCGATTTGTTGGAGTGGAAAGAAGTGGAGCCATCGGTAGAGTACTTTAACTGGCATAATAAGAATATATTTATTAGTTAGGGAGAGAGAAAGCATGACTCACACAATTCCGGCTTTTCTAAATGTAAGAGATTATCAAAAAGAAGCAATTACTGAGTGGTTTAAGAATGAAGGTAGGGGCCTTTTGGAAATGGCAACAGGGACGGGAAAAACGATTACCGCTTTGTCATTGTCCGCTAAGCTCTACGAAGCACTCGATAGGTTAGCAGTTGTAATTGTTACTCCTTTTACTCAGTTATCTCTTCAGTGGATGGAGGATTGCAGAAATTTTGGGTTAAGACCTGTCAAAGCTTTTGAAAGTAAAGAAAAATGGTTTCCTCAAATGGAGGAATATATACGAGCATTTAATAGGGGAGTTACTGATAATATCTCGATTGTAACAACAAATGCTACTTTTAGTCAGAAAAGCTTTCAAGAGCTACTCTCTTCATTAAATAATCCCGTTTTGTTAATTGTTGATGAAGCTCATTACTTCGGAGCAGCTAAATTAAATAAAAGCTTGCCGGCCCATGTCCAGTACCGACTCGCATTGACGGCAACCCCAAATCGCTGGATGGATGAAGAAGGAACTGAGAATCTGCTGTCTTATTTTGGAGGAAAAGTCGTCTATACCTTTGACCTAGGGCGAGCAATTGAGGCAGGCTTTTTAACGAAGTATTATTACTATCCACACTTGGTAACTCTTACAGACGAAGAGGCAGAAGAATATTTAGAGTTATCAAACAAAATAAAAAAGCTTGTACACCAGGCTGAAAAAGACCCGGAAAAGAAAGAAATGATGAATAGGCTTGCTATTAAGCGAGCTAGAATTATTTACTCGGCGCAAAATAAAGTGGTCGTTTTAAAGGAATTATTGAAAAAACAAGAAACAGTCTCAAAAGCTTTATTTTACTGTGGGGATGGCAAGGTAAAAGAAGCCAGTGGGGAAGATCAACGGCAAGTGGATGCCGTATTGGATCTTGTTGTCAATGAATTTAACATTGAGGCGAAGCGATTTACTTCTTCAGAATCGAACAAAGAGCGGAGCAATATTTTATCTCAATTTGAGCAGGGTGAGATTGATGCGCTTGTTGCCATTAAATGTTTAGATGAGGGAATAGATGTGCCAGCTACCCAAACAGCTTATTTAATCTCTAGCACGTCGAATCCTAAAGAGTTTATTCAACGCCGTGGACGGGTGTTGAGGAAGCATCCTGACAAAAAGCATGCTATTATTCATGACTTTATTGTAATGCCTCCTGACCCGGAGTTATACGAAGACAAAGATGACGAACTATTTAACATTGAAAGAGCCCAATTGAAAAAAGAAATTGAGCGATTCAGTGAATTCTCAAGACTAGCAATTAATGGACCGGAAGCAGATATGGTCATTTGGGAAATGAAAGAGAATTACCACTTACTTGATGTTTAATAAAGGGGGAAATAAGGATGAGTGCGAAAAAAATAGAGGACGTTTTAAAGAATCTTACTCCTAAGGAATTTCAAGTGCTGGAAAAGATACTAGATGCAGAAAAGGAAATGCTTCACAAAAAATCTTTAAAAGGCACTCAAATACGCAAGGATGTTTACAATATTATCAAAAGTGGGGTTGAAGAATAATGCTTCTTAAAAAAATTATTTTACATAATTTCCGGCAATACTACGGCACACAAGAAATAAATTTTTCAATTGGTCCCAAACGAAACATTACAGTGATCCACGGAGAAAACGGTTCAGGAAAAACAGCTTTGCTAAATGCTTTTAGTTGGTGTCTCTACGGAATTACAGATTTGCCGGATTCTAAAAGACTAATCAATGAGTATACGGTGAAAAATATTGAAAATGGATCGAAGGCAGAAATGTATATAGAATTGCATTTTACCTCACGGGATATAGACTATATTCTTTTGAGGAAAGCTACTTATGATAAATTTGATAGTAGCATAAAGGTGAATAATACGACGGTAGATTTAAAATTTTTTAAGGATGGAAAGTGGATTACACTGCGAAATCCTATAGTTCAGGTAAATAGAATGCTGCCTGAAAACTTGCGGAACTATTTCTTTTTTGATGGGGAAAGAATTGATAGCTTGGCTCGTCATGAAGATAATGACGAAATTAGGCAAGCGATTAAGACGATTATGGACCTTGAAATAATAGAGCGGAGCATCAGACATACGGAAGAGGCAAAAAAAGAATTCTTACAAAATTTAAGCGAGAGTTCGGATCGTGAAACAAAAGCCTTGATTTCTGAACAACAGACGAAAGAAGCAGAGGAAAAAGAATACAGAGAAGAGATAGAACAACTAACAAAGAATATCAGTCTAATCAGAAAGCAAAAAGAAGATCTTGATGAACGGTTGGCAAAAGTAGAATCTATAAGTGAGATTCAAAATGAGAGAAAACGTCTTGAAGAAAGAAAGGAAAAAACAAGTCAAAAATTAGTGGGTGTTGAAAAAAGTATTAATGTTCATATTACAAAAAAAGGGTATTTAGCTTTAACAGAAGGGATTGAACAAAGGGTAATTTCCAATCTGAATTCTGAATCCTACAGTGCCAAAGAAACTTATCCAGATTTAACAGCTCAATTAATTGAGGCAATTTTAGAACAAGATCGATGCCTATGCGGAGAAGACCTAATTTCGAACAAATTAGCAAGGGAAAGGGTAGAGACATTATTGCAGCAGGTGGCTCCTCATAACCAGTATGCTTCAATGACGGAGCTAAAAGGAGAAATAAAGCTGGTTAAAAACAGCCGCCAACATTTCTTCACTGAATTGGCAGCGCTTCAAACAATGCAGACAGAGTATAGCCAAGAATTAAACGATATTAACAATTTACTTGAAGAGAAAAGTGCTGAAATTTCTAAAAGAGACTCTGAAGATATTCAGAAACTTGAGCAGCGCAGAAAAGAGTGTGAAGAAGATACGGAAAAATTTATTAAAGAACTGGCTATAAAAGAGAAGAGAGCGGAAGAAATAACAAAAGAACTCAGAGATATTTTGAAGAAGCTCGATAAACAACAGCAGTTCGAACAAAAAGCAATTATTGCAAGAAAAAGGTATGATCTTTCAGTAAAACTTATTGAGACAATGCAGGTGATTTATTCAATTAAGGAAGAAGAAGTTAAGAAAAGTTTAAGAGAGAAATTAAAGAATGTTTACTCTTACTTCCTTCGCAAAGATTACGAGATTGATCTAACGAATGAATTTAAATTGATAGTTAAAAATTCTAATGGGAATAAAGTCGCTATGTCTCAGGGGGAAAGGCAGATTACCAGCCTTTCATTTATTGGGGCTATTGTTGATATTGCCAGAGAAAAATATAGAGAAAAAAGTAGCGGTGGAATTGGGGAGGGTGGCATTTACCCATTGGTAATGGATTCACCTTTTGGAGCCCTGGACTCTGATCACAGACGCAGGGTTTCTCATGGAATTCATAAACTGTCTGATCAAATTATTGTCATAGTTTCAACCTCCCAATGGAAAGGCGAAGTTGAAAAGGAAATGAAAGATTTTGTAGGGGCTAATTATACGTTAGACTATCATGACGCTAAGAAAAATCCGAAAGCTGAATTGGAGTATACTCAGATACTGGAGGGGAATTAATTGGCAAGCCAAAGAATAAGAAGACCCGAAGAACAAGAACATATATATAAAGCAATGACAGATAAAAAAGAATTTGGTATTTTTGATACGTATAAAGATTATTTTATGCTTTCTCTGGCTGTGGGGTTTTTAGAAGGGAAAAGAAAGAGTTTTTCAAAATCGCTTGAGCTGATTCATTGGAATGTATTTAACGAAGATACGGACGAATCTTTAATGAATCTGATTACGTACTTGGAAACACATGATTTCAAAGTTTTATATGGTACCGACCAAGGGTTAATCAAACAAAAGATCACCATTATTGAGGAATATGCTGCCGCTGGTGCTGAAATTCTCTACGAAAAAATAATGAAAGATCCAACGCAAACAAGTGAGGTTTTAATCAATTATTTATTAAAGTTTCAAGATTATAAAAGTACGCAGGTGAATGAACCATCTCGCTTAATTGAAAGGCTTTCATGGTAGAGATCTTATCAAATTGATTACAAAGAGAGGTCACTGATTAAGTGTCCTCTCTTTGTAAAAAATCCTCAATTGATCTTACTAGCACTCTGAAGAAGTCTTCATTATTCTTCGATGAATAATGAATGAGTTTTAAATATAAAGAAGTTGGAATCACTACAGGGGTTTGCCCGTCTTTGGAATCAGATGAGAAATCTTGTAGGTTGTTGCACCAACTTTTCAGTAGTTTTATTTCTTTGGAGCTGAATTTTAAAGTTTCTTCTTCAACCACTTTTTTCCCAGAGTTAAGAGAAGTCTCTTTGGATTGTGTGTCACTTTCTTCTTTAAAGGCCAAAGTGTTTGATTGAACAAATTCTTTTTCACAGTCAGCTTTATGAAGTGAAGGTTCTTCAAGAAAATCATAGTCCAAAAATTTTTGATAAAGTACATCTTGGTTGATGCTCTTTTTCTGGCAATATTCTTTAAGTTCCATCTGTGAGGCATTGTAGTCATTAAATAAACTCGTAATAACATCATAGTTGCTTTTGTGAGTCCATTGTTGAATAAGATGATCAAATCTTATCCCATTATTTTTCAAGAAAATTCTTAGCGCTGTTAAATTAGTTTTGTATTTCTCTTCCAAGTCACTTATGGAAAATTCATTGTTTAAGTCTAGGATCACATTATCCTTAGTAAGTTTTGGAGGAGTATTTTTTTTGCCAGATGGGATTTCCTCTGTAAGTTCTTTTTTATCGATTGGTTTTAAAGTTTCACCATATTTTTTTACCATTTCATAAATATCCACGAGATAGCACTTCCTTAAAGCTGATTGAAAATATCTAACTCTTCTTTTGTTTGATACGGAGAAAGTGAAAACCTAACAGATTCACGAACTTCGACCAAATTTAGGCCCATAGCCTGTAGTACATGAGAAGGCTTAGCGCTGCTGCAAGCTGAACCTGTAGAGGCAGCAATAACAGTTGAGAGCTTTTTAAGTAGAACCTCATTATTTAGACCCTTAAATCTTATATTTATTATACCGGGGATCTTATCCTCGCTATCTGAATTTAGGATAATACGTTCTCCAAATTTAGAATGGAGAATAGATAACAAATGCTCTTCAAGTTCTATCAAGCGATTGTAGTTTTGATCAAATCTTTCTTTTGCCAGTCTTGCAGCTTCCCCTAGACCAACAATATTGTGGACGGCATATGTACCACTGCGAATGCCGTGTTCTTGTCCGCCTCCATGGATTAACGGAGTGAGAGGGAGGAGTTCCTTATATTTATTGCTTCTTATTAAAGTAATTCCTGCGCCTTTTGGACCGAACAATTTGTGAGCTGATGCAGATAAGAACGAAATACCAGGATGCTCATGCCAATTCATTTCAACTTTTCCGACTGCCTGGGTAGCATCTATATGAAATAAGACTTGATGTTTGTTTGCTAATTCGGCAATTTCCTTAATCGGATTTAGGGAGCCAGTTTCATTGTTCCCCCAGATAATAGAGATTAATATAGTACGATCATTAATAGCTTTCTCTACATCTTCGATATTTATCCTACCAAAGCGATCAACATCTAAATAGGTGACTTCAATTCCCTTTGTTTCTAAAAACCTACAAATATCTAATATAGAATTATGCTCGGCTTTAGTAGTGATAATATGGTTACCTTTATCAGTATAAAGATCCGCCACACCTTTTACGATCATGTTATTACTTTCAGTAGCTCCGCTCGTGAAGATAACCTCATGTGTATAGCTTCCAAGCAATTGGCTCACATGACTTCTTGCTTCTTCTACAGCTTTTTTGGCGTCTTCAGCGAGACCATAATATTTCCCCGATGGATTTCCGTATTCTTCTGTCAAATAAGTGAGCATCTTTTCTTTTACTTCCATAAGAATGGGGGTAGTTGCACTGTTGTCTAGATAAAGCAATAAAAATCTCCTCCTCAAGAGATTTGTTTAACAAGGTTTACAATAAATTTATCATAGTTACCGGAGTATTTGTACTCTTGCTCAAGTAATTCTGCACCTCTTGCTAAATGAGCGTTAAAAAGACCAGGAAAATAATCTTCTTCCTCCACCGAACGATTAGCGTGTTGGCGAATAAGTACTTTATAGAAATAATCTTGATCTCCAGTTAGTGTATTGCGGTTAAACTCTAGTCCACCATTATCACTCTGGACAGAGTTTGGCATGTTTTGATCACGCAATGAAAGGGAGATTGCCAACCTTGAAAGAATATTAGGTGTTAAATTTGTTGTACTTTGCAGCGACTTTAGTATTTCTGCTGTTTTGGTATTTGTTTTTAGACGAAAATTCAAGAGTTCGGCACCTCCTTAGCTGAAGAATTGAAAAAACCACTTTCAATTCGCGTTTGTTTTATTTGTGAATCAAAATTGAGAGTATATTCTTTTGCAATATGCCCCTGAATTTGTGTATGCAGTTCACGGTCAATTTCAGAGTCCGTTGATAAGACAATGACTTGCCTGCCGAATTTTGGAATTAAGCGTGTAACAATAGCGGCTTTGTGTTCCAAATCCAATCTTCCCAACAAAGTATCAAAGATGAAAGGGAGCTCCCGTTTGGAAGAAGTGAAAATCCCCCAAATGATTGATAAGATTAAAAGTTCTTTTTCACCAGCAGAAAGAATGTCCTTATCCAATACATCATTGTTCGAATCAATCACTTGAATATTAAACGTGTTAGGATGAATTTTAATCTGATTAATAAATGCTTTTTTACGCATTAGATCTTTAAACATCTTGGAAGCGAAATATTCTACATCTTTCATTTTATTGCGCAACTGCAATTCTCTAAATTTCTGGCTGACTGACATGATTTTTTGCGATTGAATGAACGAGGAATTTTCTTTTCTCAAATTAAATAATTTAGTTGAAATTTTTTCTAACTTAACAGTAAGTTCATTTATTTCATTAATTAAATTAGTTGATTCTCCTTCTAAAAGAGCTTGCTCACTTTCATTTTGATGAATAAGTCGATTCAGTCTTTCCATATCTAGAATCATTTTTTCAAATTCACTTGTACCTTCATTGACTTTTAACTTCTGCTTTAAAGTCTGCATATTTGCAAGAGAATCTTTATTTTGCTGAAGGCTAGAAGTGAACTCACTTAGACGATCGTCGTTCAGTCGGTGAAAGAAAGACTTTACTTGTTGTGCTTCTGTATTAGAAGCATGATGAACTAAGTTTGTTTTTTGGTCTGATACAAGTTGCTCCAATAATAAAGATTTAACGGTCTGATCACTATCAGAAGAAGATGAAATATTTGCTTTTAATAAAATTTCACTAATTGGCAAGTTTGTAATTTTCTTTTTCAGAGCTTCAGAAATATGATAATCTTCTTCATTTTCCAATTGTTGCACAGCTTGGCCCATTAATGAGCGGGTAATGAAAAAAGGTAAATCTTTCGAAATAAACTCTTTAATTTGTTCATTAACAACTTTACGTTGAGTTTCAACAGAGGAAATTTCTTGGCTAATCTGTTCTCTTTCCTCTTGGACCAATCCGCCGTGTAAAGAGAAGTCTTTCTTTATTTGCTCTAATTCTAACGTTAAACTTTCTAGAGTGTCTCGTCTTTCGTTTCGTTGCGCAAGCAGTTTCTCGGCTTGTTGTTTTTTGCCGAATAGCTCCTGCTTTACGGCTGCTTCTTCTTGAGCCAGTTGGGTTTCCTGGGTGTTATTGATTGTCTGCGAAACGTAGGATGATAAATCTATCTCAAGGTTATTAAATAAATCTAAGTTAAAGATCTTTAAAGATAGTCCATTCAGATATTCAGAGATCCGATCATTACTTATAATTTTAGCAATTTCTTCACCATCAAATAGACATAGTTCTAAAAGTGAAGGGGGGAAGTTTGTCCTTAAGGAAGTAAAGAAAACGTCTTTCTCTGCTTCATTTAAATGGTGGCCTTCCTTGATTACATGAACTTGCTCTTTTACCTGTTCATCTTTGACAGTCCAATTACGATAGATTGAGCAGTTAATCCGCTGAAAATCTTCTACCATTGAGAAATCAATACGTACTCTGAAATTATTTTCTGCATATTTTAAAGCCTGGTTATTTAAAAGAGAATGTATCTTTCGATAATATTCTCTTGTTTCCGTCTTTTGACCATACGTTAGGGGACCATATAGGGCTAGACGAACGCCTGTTAAAAAAGTAGTTTTCCCAGCCCCGTTTTTCCCTCCAATGAGAATAGTATTAGAGTCTGTATAGATGGGAAATTCAAATGTATTTAATCCTCGATATGGTCCAATATTTGTGAGTGATATTTTATGGAAGATCACAATGATGATATCCTTTCAATATAAACTTATAAGTGTAGGTAGTCTTGTTTTAAAGCTGAAGCAAGCTGCTCCATCAACCCTCTGCGAATCTTATAGCCTGCAAAGTTTTTTTCGATTAAAATTAATTTCTTAAATAGTTTAAAATCAATCCCTTCTTCTTTACACAACATTTCAAGCTGGGAAAGTTCATTTGGGTCGAACATCATTCGTTCATCTTTTTCCCAATCCAAGGTTTCACCTGTAGTCTTTTCATAAATGGAAGGAAGGCTGTCTTCAAAGTCTCCATGTTTGAACCAAACTTTTCGGATCTCCCGTAGTTCCTCTTCCTGGATTAATTCATAACTTTCATCTGTTGGGTGCTTCAATTGTTTTTGTACGCGAAGCAACCTTTCAAGAATTTCTTGCCTTGCTTCCAGTGTGAAAGGTCCAAGTCCCAAACGATAAAGTTTTCCCTCTTCATCTTTAATCAATACACTCGGATCATCGGAAGAAGAAAGGTCAATATGGTGTTTATCTAAGTATGTTTGTAGTCCACCCTTTTCAATTACATCGAAGTCTTTCAACGGAATAAGTTCTTTCTGTCGACTTCCTTTTTTCGGAATGTTTACATACCGGACCTCATCCTTTGTTTCAATTTGGACTTCACGAAAATACACTTGGCCGTTCATGCGATATTTCATACGCATGTTGCGGTCATCACGGATATTAGTTAACCAGTCTCTAAAATTCAGTAGTGGTTTCATCCAATCATGACCGCTTTGAATAAAGCCAGTTAAGGCTTTGTCCTCGTTAACAACGGTACAAACCCAGCAGCCAAACCGGCTGTTACCGCATGAGCCTGCAGATTCTTTAATTGTTTTGTCCACTACTAATGGACATTCTCCACTGTTAGAATCCTGGTATAAACGATGTAATTCATAATTATCGTCCCCCCATGGAGAAGTTACTGTTAATAAGTAGTTCCATACATCATCTAATAAGAACTTTTTAATCGGTGCATATACATAAGCATTCGATAAAGTAGAATGACGCATTAAAACTTTTCCTTCAACTGTGTGAGAGCGGATTACATTAGCCCTTGTAGCAGATTCGCTTTCCCGAACACCTAAAACCATAATTACTTCCCCAAATGAATCTACTTTATCCATAATGAATTGGTTTGCCGGATCAATTTTCAAACGGTCTGTGCACCAGCGAAACTGTTGGTTAGGGGAGGGGTAGCCTTTCCCAATAATGTTTACCCAAAACGATTGGTCAACTACAGGTTTTACTTTATGTGTTTCAATTGGTAAATCCATTTCTACAGCTTTTTCTTGTATTCGTCTCAAAGTTGTAGTGATCGATTGAATAATTAAGGGCGTTTCAACTAACGTATCAGATGAAATAATATACACCTTTTTATTTAAAGCTGTTTTGGGAAGTTCAACTAAAGCTTCAAAGACAAGCTGCACAACAACAGTGGAATCTTTACCACCGCTGTAACCTACTACCCAAGGTCTTTCATCCGATAAATAGACTTTTTTTATCTCCTCTTTTGCTTCATCAATAAGAGAGGTTCCCTCATTAAATAAATCCGTTATAATGCCGGTCATAATGACCTTCCTTTCTGAAAAGACTCTTCGGTTCTTTGCTCTTGCTCCGTTAAAGCAAGACCCAGCTGTTTTTTTATTTGGATTGCTGTTAGCATAACTGTATGAGAGTTCTTTTGAATTCTTCCGTTTTGATTAAATGCTCTGCCTAACCAAAGTTCATGATTGGAGCGAGACCAATCTATATTTTGTAATTTTGATAAAATACTTTTCCAGTTATCGAAATGAAACAATCTTAGGTAATGTCCTACTATGCCGATGCTTTCTAGAAAAACGCCGTGTCCAACAATAAAGCTCATTCGCAATTCTTTAGGGGTTAATTCTCTGTTCATTATAAGTTTCCATTCAGTGATAGAATCCGAGAAGAGGTTCCAAAATTCGATTAAAAACTGCTCATCTCCTTCTACAATCAAGTCGCCTTTTTTTATATTCAATAGGCGCAGGTTAGTATTATAGATATGGTTTAATGCAACAATTTTTGGTGAATTTTTAGATAAAGAAACTTTTTCTTTATCGGTGTATCGGCGTAAAAACGCAATCTCTTCTACAATTAATTTTGTAACGAGAGACATTTTATCACGATGGTCATACAAAATTCCAATGGATGACGTTGTATTTACTGCATGTCGGTTTAGATCAGAAAAAATCTGCTGAGAGCGTTTCAGAGCTGTATCATGGTAGAAAACTACTGAAATTGTTTCGTTGCCAAGATCAGGTTGTATTTTTAACGCTTCTTCTATTGCCGCTCTCCGATGCTGGCCATCATTAATGAGGAAACGTGAATCCAAAGAGATGGATAAATTTCCAATATCTTTTTTGCCGGGCTCTTCTGAGAATGCGGTAAAATGAATTTCGCCATCAACAGAAGCAGTTAAAGAAGAAAAGACATAATCATTTCGGTTTTCAACAATATAATTGGTGATGTCAGGGATTCTACTTTTATTCAGAATTCTTTGAGCTCTGTGTTCTGGCGGGATTTCATCTTCATCAAATAAAAAAAGTCTGGGTATAATTTTTAAAGGACACATTGCAATATAATATTCTTTTCCTGCTTGATAACCGCGAATAGCAGGGAAATTATAATTAAATCCGGCTTCCATCTAATCACCTCTACGTACGTAAAATCACCTTCTTTTATTATATTACGTACGTACTAAAGAAGTAAATAATTAACTTCAAAAGGTAGAAATTAAGTATGTTAAAATAAGAGGAAAATTGACAAGGATATGGAGGTTATAAAAATGGGCCAGTACTGCTCGTTTCTTGAACCTTTCAATAAAGAGCTATACGATATTGCTTTAAAAATTGATGATCTTATTTTTCTGGAATCCGCTTCAGCTTTAGTGAAGTCAAGAACTTTTGTTGAATCACTTGTAGAGGATATTTTTAATAGAGAAAAATATGAAGCTATTTATAACGTAAGCCTAAAGGATCGGATTGAGAAGCTATATCAAAGGAAGGTTTTTAAAAATCAAGTATATGAAGCGATGAGCTTTATTCGTATCAATGGAAACAAGGCTGCTCATGAATCGTCCGGTGATTACATTATTAATGCATTAAAGGCTCACCGTGTCATCCATCAATTGAGCAAATGGTATATTAACAAGTATTTAGGCGAGGAGATTGTCTTGCCGGACTACAAAGAACCAAAAGCAAAGCAGCCGGAGATAGACAAAGAAATGATTGAACAGCTTGTCCAGCAACACATTAAAGAGTTAGCTGGTGAAAAAGCACTTCATCCATCCCCTATAGTAGAACCGAGTGAAGGGGCAGAAGAAAGTGAAGCACCAAAAGAATATGCGTTAGAGCCACTAAAAGAAGGTCGGAGTTATCTTGTTAGGGAATTGGAGCGTCTTAGAGCATCTTCAAAAGAAGCGCTAGAAAATGCTGATAAAGGTAGCTTCGACCACTTTAAGAATTACTTGCATGTGGAAAGACCTATCCAGAATTTGGTGGAAGAAGCGCTAGAAAATGCGAAAAATCAAGAGAGAACGCTTATATTTTTAGCTGGAAGCGTTGGTGATGGCAAATCTCATTTAATTTCCTACTTGCAGCAAAACAAGCCAAAATTAGTAGAAGACTTTCTAATTATAAATGATGCAACGGAAAGTGATGACCCGAGAAAAAGCAGTTTGGAAACTTTGGCTGAGAAGCTATCCGCTTTCAGCGATAAGGATGATCCAAAAAAACCGCAAAAAGTCATTGTGGCAATTAACTTGGGCGTTATTAATAATTTTATCTCCACCACGTTTGAACAACAATCTTTTGAGAGAATCCATCAATTCATTCATGAAAGCAGTCTATTTTCAAATGAAGCAAAAATGATGGTTGCTAATAATGAGTTTACCCTTATTAACTTTTCTGCATCACAACCATTTACGTTGACAGAAGGAAAGATGTTTTCCAGCTATTTCTTAAGGCTGATGGAGCGAGTTACCACTCCATCATTAGAAAACCCTTTTTATGCTGCTTACCGAAAAGATATTGAAAACGGAATAAATACAATTGTGCATTTGAATTTTGATTTATTAAGTGATAGTGAATTTCAAAATAAAATTGATTTGTTGTTATGTCAAGTCATTTTAAAAGATAAGCTTGTTGTGTCAACACGTTCTTTTTTAAACTTCTTAGCAGATATTTTAATTCCGAGTGATGTTGACGTTTTTGAGCTAAGACAAGAAAATCTGCTCGAACACGAAAGATTAAGTTATTCACTTGTAAATTTGCTTTTTACAAGAGGAGAACGTTCAGATATTTTAAGAGCTTTCGCCGAAATGGATCCAATTCATACTAGAGATCATTTTTTTGATCAAGTGATGAATGATTTATATAATCTTAATTATTTTAATAAATCTATACAGAAATATTTAAAAGACCACATAACAAGCACACTTTTTGAGCCGATTGCCAAATTAATGGAAAATGATACAGAGGAAACTGTGGTTGGCGATCAGACGTTAAAATTAATTACGGAAACTTTTATAAGAAGTATCTATTTAACAAATAAAGTTAAAATAGAGCAAGAAGAAATTTTTTCGTTGTACGCCAACTATTTATATGCATACAACCGTCAAGATAAAAGGGTGCTTCAAAAACTATATGGATTAGTACACTCGGCTGTTATTAATTGGAGAGGCTCTCCAAAGCAAGGTTATGTTTATTTGAATAAGTTAACTGAGAATTATAGAGTAGCTCAAAAGTTAAATTTTGAGCCAGTCTTTGGAATGAAAAAAGCGATTCTTGAAAAAGAAATGGACACATTTGAAGGAGTCATTCGATTATACGTTTCATATGATGTAGATCACCCTGAAGATGCTATTTGTCTTGAAATAGATTATCCGCTGTTTATTCTTCTTTATCATGTAACGAGAGGGTATAGACCAAGTAATCAAGACCAGGAAGATGGACTGACTTTTGTTCATTTCATGGAAAGTATATTAAGAATCGGCAAGAAAAATCAGCCACTGCTTATTCATCATCATGAGAACAAAGAATTTTATAAACTAAATCAAAATGTTTTCACATCATCTTATGCATTTGAAAAGGTGGAACAATAGATGGAACGTTTTTTCGAATTTGAAGAAATTGAAAGGGTTTTAGCAAAGAAACAATCCAAAAATGGATTAACCCACGATACGGGGACTGTAAAGAGTGCTCTTCCTTTTAATTCTTCGAAGGTTACAAGTGTATTTAAAGATAGTTTCCGAGAGATTGTAGGGGAATTAATTCGCTACACAACGGGTAAAAAAATACCAGCTGCATTACTAGAAGACGAGGATGGTTTCTCGGATAAGCCGTTGGTTAATAAGGTTACCCAAGGGATAGAGTTTGACGATGATGAGTCGGAAGAAGTTTTTATTGGGTTTTTAGAAGATTATTTATACGGCGAAAACAAGAAGGTTCGCCCTTTGCACCTCTATTTATTCTTGTATATTGCCTTAGGGGAAAAAGACGAAAATGAAAAGAAAAAATATGCCCGTTTTATTCACGAGGTTTTCTATGAAGAAAAAGAAGAGATTAGAGAGATTTTCTTAAATAAAGAAACTGATAATCTGCTAACACAGATGATTATCGAATCATTGCCGGTTATGGAAGAAAACAAGAAGAAACAAGCACGGGCGTCTTATTCAAGAGTTAATCAATCATTAGTAAACATATTCCAGCAAGACTTTATTTATCTTAGTGGGAAAAAAGAATACTTTCTTAAACAATTCCCTTTACTGCTTCATTATTATGTTTTTCAATATATTCTCCAACTGTTGCTTTCCTCACAAAGCTTTGGAAGTTATGCTACAAAAGAAGTGAAGGCATTGCACTTTGTTTTAGATTGGGAAACTGGTATAGGGTCTTACCGGGATGCTGTAAAAGATTATAGTCTTGTAAAAGATCATGCTAAAAGTTTGTTTGTTCATATCCATTGCCAATCTCACTTAAGCTATCATTCATTAAATAAAGGAGATTCAAGAGAATTCTTTACCTATCACGAGGTGCTGGAGAAAGTACTTTGTTTATCTGAAGAACAGCAACAAATTGAGAAAAAAGCCCTGCAGGAATGGATTAAAACTTATTGTGAATTTGCAAAGGTAGAGCTCCCCACAGCTTTAGAAGAAGGGCAATTCACAGATTTATTCAGGGAGTTATTTAACTGTCTGAAAAAAGGGATGAGTGAAGAGGTATGCATTAAATATGGAAAGAATATAGATCAAGTTGGTTCTTCCGTAGCTCTTAAGAGCAGGGGAAGGCACGGGAATATACTGAACCTTACACAAGAGCTTTTCCTTTTACTTTGTGCAGTAGCAGTTAAAGATCGGAAGATACCTTTGAAGGAATTATTTGCACAGCTTGAAAAAAGGGGAGTTATATTCGACCGTTATTCAAGAGGAGAAGCCATAAAGCTATTAGACCAATTAAATCATATTGAAAAAAAGAGTGATAGTGGTGATGCACAATATGTCAAACCAATTCTTTAATTTTATTGCTAAATATATTGCTGAATATTTTCAGGAGAAAAGCTTAATGGCTGGAGAACGCTATTATCTCCAGTTGAACTCTCAGGAAGATATCGAGACTTTTATCCAGTCATTAAACGGAATTATAACTACTGACACATTTTCGTACAAATTAAAGAGCGGTGAAGATTATACGACCCCTTTAATATCATATGAGAGAACTCCAGATTTAATTATCGCTTATAATAGTCCTGAAATCACTCCAGATTTTCTTGTAACTCTTAGAAACCGTGTCAGTGATCAGGAGGTAGGAACCGTATGGGAAGGGAAGTCATTACTGCTTCTTATTACAGGAGAGTTAGATTCCATTACTGGTGGAAGTATCTCGCTCCAAAGCGAGAACATGCCTTTCCACACAAATGAGCTTTCGAAAAAAGTAAAAACTGAAATTGCCGAAACGATTGTGGATAAAACAGACAAGATCGTTTTAAGCAAGTATATTGATCAGCTAGATGAAGAACGAAAAACTCACTTCATCAACTTTTATGATTATCGTGACATATTGGAGATTGTCATGAAAGGATCGTTAAGTATAAATGACTACAGCAAAATGGAACTGTTTAAGGACAAAGAGTTAAGCACATTTAAAGGGGGGAACTTACAAAAACGACTTGAGAAAAATCGAGAAATTTTTACCGCGGTAAAAAGAATTAAAGAGTTGAATTTGGATGAGAGTGAGTTGGAAAAGTATTTCATGACCAAGGATATTCCAACTTTTAAAAAAGAAGACTGGGAAGAGGTGCCTTTTCAGTCTGTTTATAAATCTTATGAAGCCCGGCAAAATTTGAATAAGAAAACGAGAGTGGAGCTTAAGGAATTAAAACTTCCGGATCATATTAAATCCTTTAGTCGCCGTCTTAGCGATACGGCTGCTGGAAAAAGAAAGCATCAAGTTATTATTTTTACAGATAATCAAGAAGAAATTGAATTGGAGGCTTTCATTAGTATTGAGCACAGTGAAAAAAGCTCTTTACAATCGTCTTATTTAAAAAAAGGACGCCTTGCTGATATAGAGATAAAGAAGAACCGGTTAAAAATCCACTTCCCGGAAATTGGTAAAGAGCCCCTGTTTGAAAAAATTGTGTATAAGCATGAGGATAGTACGACATTAAGTGTAGAGTTGCATATTTGCATACTCCCTTTAATAACTAATGTTTTAGATCGTTTTCAATACAGTTACGAAGTGAATGTTAGAAGCAAACAACTAGTAATACCGATGGGGGACTATAAAGTACAATTCGGAGAAGTTGGAGAAGAATCTCAAGTCACTTTGCGTGAAAATGGAGAAATAATTGATTATCCGGGTGAGTCGCTGCTAACTTGTAAAGTAGATGAGAAGCTAGCAGAAAGCGAGGAAGTGATCCGCTTTTACTTAAAGGTATCAGACATTTCTCTACCAATTGAATTACAAGGAGACAAAAGTGTCCTTGTACCAATCAACGCGGCCAGATTAGCTCAAGTTAGACGGGAAGAGAAGATGGCGTTTACCTATGATGATGGAAAAGTGGTAAGTAATGAGTTTCACTTTTCTTTAAGCAGCTCATATCGAAACTTTATTGAAATTGAAATTGAATGGCTCAAAAATGGGGTAGCTTCAGGTTTTTATCAAAATGGTTCTTTTATCAAAAATGAAAGTATTATACTACCTGATGACTTGCGGGAAGCTTATAGCCGCTTTTTAACATCATTTTTCAAACAGGCTCCGTCTTTGCATACATGGAGTAGGGAAACAGTAGACAGAGCGGTGAAGTATTTGAAGGTTTTTAACCAACATGTGTCTTCAATAAGTGAGGAGAAACCAGCCGGAAGAATAGGGTTAAATGTTTTTTACCTGGGGGCAATTCATACACCTGAAGAAATATGGCTTACCCCATTTAATCCGTTAAATGTCGCTTTTAGGTTGCAACAAGAAAAAGAAATTGAACAAGAGAAAATTGATTTAACTATACTTGAACGTCTTCGTCCGGATAGTCTTCTTCCGTATATCTTTGGGGAGTCCAATCAAGTATACAGTCCTGATACTCAGCAATCAATTCCGGGATGGGTTGTATATAAAACAATCGATTTAGCTAATGTCGCTGACGCAGACCTGTTCTTGAATAAAGTTGTAAAAGATAAGCTTTCACAATTTGAAAAGCACTTTACCTATTATTTTCTTAGTCAATCAAAGGCACCGTTTAAAATGAATATCGTAAATGTTTTAAATGATTACCAGGCGATTAGAGGGCTCTTACAATGGTATATTGAAAAGTTGGATAAAAACCCTATTGAACCTTTTGTACTACAAGTGTTCATTTATCGAACGAATCTTGGGGAGTCATCAGCTGAATTATTTAGCTCTTTGAAGGATGCCAATGAACTATCGCAATCTTTTCAACTCAAATTAAAAACAACAAATACGGATTTGTCGGAAGATGAGATTTTTAAAATCATTCAACGGAATGTTAGCTTTTATATAAAAGAAGAAATTCGCGATTTAGAATATGCCCATGTGACATTTTATAAAATGCACGCTAAGCAACAGTTTGCTGTACAGCAAATGAATCAACTTGAGTCAGGGGTATCTATGCAGGGTCTATATTCTTCTGTTCCATCTCGTAAATTCGAGGAAGATTACCGAAGCGGATTTGGTACTAAGGATTTAAATATAGATGGCAATCTACTTTTAGCTACAAGTTATTATATTAATGAATTAGCGGCCAATATGGAAAATGGAGCATCTAACACATATGTAAAAGGGCGAGGAATTGTTTCGAGAACTTCTTATGAAGATATTGATATGATCGAAAATATTCTTGAACATTCTGTATGGGCTACGTTTGTTGATCCTGGGGTAGAGCTAGACTTTTTCGAAAATCTTTTCGAGGATCTCATTGTTATTCATTATAGTGATCAGTATTCTTCTTCAACAAAGTATGATGCGATCACTGTAACAAAAAAATCAAAACAATTTTTTGGAGCAATTCAGGATTATTTAAACAAGCTTCCTATTCAGTCTGGAATTAACCCGAGTAAAATACATTCTATTATTTCAGATTTTAATACGATTAATGGTGAATGGCTGTTAAAGATTGTAGGAAGCCGGGGACAATATACTAGAGAAAAGTTAAGTATTATTGCTGCTATCAAGGTAGCTCTAGCATATTTAGATCATGAGCGAATTTTATGGGTTCCTGTTTCCTTGGAAGAAATTCTGCGAGTAGCTGGGGCAGTGAGCTTAAATAAGAGAAATGGTGTATTCACTGCAAAAAATTTAGGGGTTTCCGGACAGCACAGTGATGATTTATTAGTCATTGGGTTAGAGCAAAAACAAGAAGAGCTAGTCATTCATTTGTACCCAATTGAGGTGAAAGTTGGTCGGAATGAATCGAGTGTAATGAAAAAGGCGCAAGAGCAAATTGAAAAGACTGTACGTTTATTGAGAGAGGAGCTAATCAATAAACAAGATGGTTTTATGAAGAAATTCCATCAAAACTTTTTCGTTCAGCTGTTCATTTCTAATGCTAAAAGAATGAATGAAACCAACTTTTTTCCAGCAAGGGAATATGATTTGCCGGCTTCACTATTAGAAAAGTTGAAAAGTGGAGAATATGAATTTTCTCTTGATCTTCGTTCATATATCGGCCAGGGAGGAATAATTTCTTTCAAAACAGAAACTACCATGAGAACTAACAAGTTGCAAGAGGATATCTTAAAAATTAACTTACCTGAAGATGATGTTGGGGAAAGTTTACTGAAAAGCATTGATGAGATTGAAAAGTGGCTATTTATTGATTCATCAGAGCTGGTCAGAGAGAATGTTTTGAAATATTCTTATGGAAATAACGAAGAAGAGGCGTTAGGAGAGAATAAAGTAAATAGGATTATGAAGTATTTCTCATAAAAAAGTGGACAGCCTTTCAAATGGCTGTCCTTCTTTTAATTTAAGATGGCTAAGCGGCTATCACTTATACTGCCTTTTTGTTGAAAGCTTTGTTTCAGCAGGCGCAAGCCTTTTTCAATATAGAAGATCATTTGTTTATGGACATCTTCTTCATTTAACGGCTTATTAGCCTTGTGAATAATTAAATGCTTAAACATTAAAAATTCTTCATTCTTAATAATATTATCTGGAATTGTCCATTTAGGTGTAGAGGATGCATCTACAATTGTTTGTTCTTCCGAACTTAGCCCCTTTGCTAATGCCACCTTAATAACTAGCGGGCGCTCAAGTTCTAACTCTGCTTCTGCCAGATCAAGTATATCCTTTCCATCCTTTGATAAATTCATCTTTCGATTGGACATTTTATTTCACCTCTACTAAGTTAAAATAGCCATGACGAATGATTGTGTATTTTTTCTCTTCATCATAGTCGAGCAAATATTGTTTCGCTGAATGTTTCTCCATTAGCTCAACATACTCTTCCGTTATTTCTGTATCTGTTGACAAGATAATTACCTGCTTGGATAGCTCTGTATAATAATGTTTCACCAAGTGATTCCTGTGAATGCTGTCCAGGCGGCCTAAAGGAGTATCGATTACCATAGGTAATTCTAAGTCTGATGCTTTAATTAATGCCCAAATAAAAGATGATGAGATTAACTGCATTTCACCAGCAGAACGGTCGTACATACTAATTTCCTGTCCGCGATCGTTATATAGTTTAATGCTGTAGCTTGTTCTATCAAACACAATTCTACTAAACTCATTTGTTTTTCTAATAAGTTTATTCAACATAAAACTAAACTGGTCTTGGATTTGCTGGGCTTTCAATTCTGTCATTCGCTCTAAATATTCAGTAGTAAAAGCTTTAAGTCTTGAGATATATTCCAGCTTTTGCTCAATTAATTCAGTTGATTCACCTTGATCAGCAGAGCGGGAAAGCTTATTTTTTAAATTGGTCACAGCTTCGCGAAGAGGTGAAAGCTTAGTATTTGCAGATCTCATTCTAACTTGTAATTCTCCTAGACGCTGATTAAGGACAGAAATGGTATTATTATCTTTAGAGACATCAACTGTCGTCGGAGCATCGAGAATTTGAGCTTCTAACTTTTCATATTGATCATGTAATAGCTCGATTTCTTCAATATATTTTACTAATGTATGCTGATCTAGGATATTTAGAGAAAGTAGTGTCTGGTAATCTTTTGTTGATAAATCATGTATCTCTTCAACTTCTTGAACGTTAAAAGTTTTCTTTTCTTTCTTCAGCCAAATTGCTTCCCCTATTTTTTTTATTTGCCTCAACTGTTCATCAGATAGAGGGGGATCGATTGGTGACTGAAGCAGTTGTTCAATAAATTCATGATAAGGAGCAAGTGATGATTCTTTCATAATTTTTGCGACCTTTTGCTCATTCTCTTTTTTTACCGAAGCTTTCATTTCTTTAATTAAATCAGCAAGAAGAATTAAAACAATGTTATTCTTGTAATGCTTCTTGAAAGATTCCCTTTTTAATTCCAATTGTGTGGAAATTTGAGCTTGTTTTTTTACAAGAAGTTCACGAGATGCTGAATTAGATGTTAATTTTTTATTTCGTTCAGCCGTTACTTCATTTAATTCAGCCTTGATCTTTTCTGTTTTTTTCCGAAAGCCAATGATTCTTTCTTCTAATTTTTGAAGTTGCTCTTCTTTATCTATCAGTTCTTTTTTATAGCTCTCAACAGTGGCAGCGTTCGTAGATGAACGCATCTTTTTGTATAAAGAGCTCTCCAGAGAATCTAAATCTTTTAATAGATGCTTATAAGTATCTAAACCGGTAATTTTATGAATAGCCAACCTCATACTAGAAGCGTCTTGTTTAGTAATCAACTCTCTTATTTCTTCACCATCAAATATAAAGAAAGGAGCAGCGTTATATGGGATGACTCTATCAATAAAGCGGTTAAAAGCATTGATATCTGTAACATTTAAATTTTTGTTGCGAAAGACCCCAACTTTTTGGATAGTTCTGTTTTCGTGGACTCTTCGTTTAAGATGATCAAAAAGCCATTCGACCTTAATGATATATTCTTCGCCATTATCTAATTCAATAATTAGGGAAACTGAAGATTCACGACCGCCTTCATCAAAATAAGTATCATTAATTGTATTGGAAAAGACTCTCTTCTTCTCCTCGTCACTGATGCCTCTTTCGCCAAATAGTACATATTTAATCGCCTTCAAAATCGTTGTTTTTCCGGCTCCATTCAAGCCTCCAAATAGTATGATATTTCTGCTTTCGGATAGATCGTCTTCAGATAAAGAAAGGTTAATTTCCTGAATACCGTAATAAGTTTTATAATTATTAAAGATTAATTTTTTAAAAAGCATATATTATTTTTCTCCCCGGTCTTCGCTAATTTGAACAGCGATTAAGGCTTCAAGCTCATGTAGTTTTTTAGCTTCGCTACGCTGTTCATACATGTTAGCGTTGGATTCTTTTTTTAATTTGCTTATTAAAGAAGAGGAGAGATCATGCTTTTTAAGCAACTCCCTCAATAAGGATTTTTCTTCTATATTCATTTTAATCCACTCCGATTTAAATTTAATAACTAATTAATAATATTAGGATAATGAAGGGTATATACTACTATTATAATAGAAAAAACGAATATTTTGAAACACCCGGATAAAGTTAACAGTATAAAACTAAGTAAGGTTGCGATGATTGAGTATATAAGTTCTAAATATAGAACAAAAGTAAAAAGAGTTAGTTCAGCTGCTGAAGAAGTAATGGCTTTTGAAAGTAAAGATAATCTTCATCAATATACAGATAATAAAAGAAGCTAATGTCCTATATGTAGTAGGAGATTAGCTTTTTTCCTCTTTAAATAGACTTTTCTAGCACCCTTCCTTAGAGTCACAGCCTTTTTGAGTAATCTTAACCAAAGTCAGGTTCTTCAGGATTAGGTTGTATTGTATACACAATTAACCAATCATGATCTTCTTTATCTAATCGTTCAATCTCGGCTTGGTCATCTCTTTCAATTGCATCCTTTACTTTTTTACATGTAAAATGTACTGTATAATCCTCACGAGCAAGAGAGAGTGTTTCTTCATTATCGAATTGTAGCACTAGCGGACTGTTACAAACTACGCAGTTATCTATTTCATAATTATCAAAACCTTTTTCAACATCTTGCAAAAAGCAAGATGGACAATATCCCTTCACTTCAGAACCGTATGATTGAAATTTATCCGTTTTAATAGCTTCTTCAGAATCAATAGCGCGATTACATTTAGAGCATGTAACTTGTGACATCTATTTTACCCCCAAAAAAGTACTTTTTATTAATTATATACTAATACGCGTGTTGATTATCTATAGCTTTCTATAAATAAACGATAAAAAGGACACACTCTTGTAAAAGGTAAGTACTACCAAACAATTTACGAGAAGAGGTGTCCACTATGAAGCAGAATGCTTGTACCTTTCTATCATTCCCTATACTAAGGAGCAAAACCCTATAACTCAATTGAATTAATTGAATACGTTATGTTTGCAATTACCATTGTAAGTATGTTTTTGCTTTTTTGTTAGCGTGGTCCACTTTTCAAAGATGATCTGTCAAAAACAAAATGATTAAGTACCGTTGGATCAGGAATTGCTTAAGCTAACTACTTTTAATATTGGCTTCGATAATTGGATTTATTCTTTTCACGGTAAGGTTAACTCAAGCAGACTTCTATGCATTTCCGATTGATTGGGCAGTTGGCTTAATTAGCGTGTTTACCACACTGTCTTTCCGGACGATATATCACGCTTGTTTGAGTGTCATCGGCAAGAGGGTTGGAGAGAAAGAAGCTCCTTTTATGGCTAAAAAGGTAAAAAAAAATGCTGGAAAAAAAGTTGGATAAAAAGGAGGAAATACTATTTAGCATTTAGGAAAAGCAGAGAATGGGACAGCTGGAAAAGAGGATTTAAAAAAGTAGTAAATGCACTTTCAGATAACATAGAATTCAACCTTTTTCATAAATAGAAAAAGGGAATTATTTGGACAATCCAACTATGAATAAGCCCGCACTTCTTAATCCATCTTATTAAGTGAAGCCAATTAGAAGGGAGACGACTCAAATGAGCCAAAAACGGGAAAAAGGCTACAGCCAAAAAGGAAAACCGAACAGTGACACGGTAAGCCGTACAATTGCTGCGGAGGAGTTAGAAAAAGCCATTCATCCGACAAAACGCCGGAATACTGGACAATAAGCCGCTTGATTAGCGGCTTTAGCTTTTTGTAAAGGTTTTTATTTGTTTGTGCAAACTGGCGCCAATTCATTTTTCAAGTGGATATGAACGAAAGAATCGGGGAAACTATCGGTGACTCATCACAATTGAAAGGGAGGAATGACTAAATGGTTAAGCGTAAAGCTGAAAAAAATGTTTTAGAAAAATATGCGAAAACGCCGAAAGAAAATATTGAGAAAGCGGATTATACCGTAGAATTTTCTGATGGAGAAGATCCAATGAAAGGGGCAAATGGCAACTCTCATCTCGGTCGGAAAGGCAGAGGCAAATGATGAGAAAAAAAGAAGAGTTGAATCACCGTGAAGAATATGGGGCGGAATTTGGAGATGTGAACGCAAGTAAATATTATGAGATCCGGGCAGGAGAAACGGAAAATAAGCAAAAAAAAGAAAAGAAAAGTGACACTAAATGCTAGTCAGGCCGTCGAGAAACCTCGACAGCCTTTGTTTTATTTATACTCACCTAAACAAATCCCCGCTAGCTTCATCTAGTCTGTAGACATTTACTACACATAATCTTTCACCATTTCATTCCTTTTTCTTCTCCTCATCCTGTTGTTTTTTAAGGGCAATCAGGACGTCCTGCATATCACTTTTTCCATCTCCGTTTAAATCGGGAATGATATTTTCATTTGGAGTTGCTGGATCAGAATTTGTGGCTGCCGCTAATTTTGGCTGTTTCGGTTTGATGACGAAGGTGAATACCATTAGAAGGATGATGAGCAATCCTGCCACGCCGTCAACAATATAGAATAGCGTTTGATAGTCAGACCAAAGGATTTTACTGTCATCGATTTTTTTCTCGGAATTGGAAATGTATTGTTTTACTTCCGAATGATTCGGGAAGATCCTTTCGACTGCTTCGAACTTTTCTAATGCATTTTTATAGTAGCCGCCCCAATATAGTATTAAGCCTTCTTTAAAGAGCTTATCTGTCCGGCTGCTTGTGTTTTTTGCCCCTGCTTGATTAACAAATTCTTTAACGGTATTGACAGGCACGGCAAAGTTGAAGCCTTGAACTTCCTGGCCATTTACCGTATCCCCTCTAAATGTCAGTAAACCAATGACTTCCCCTTTTTCATTGATGACCGGTCCGCCGCTATTTCCGTGTGTCGATGCAGCATTTAATTGAATAACCGGGCTTCCTTGTTCTGTCTTTTTTGACGTAGCTGAGATTTGTCCAGCGTTCATGGAAGATTCTAAAGATGAATCAGGTGATAACAACTCTGACTCTGCTGCTGCAGGATACCCAATCACCCAAATATTGTCTTGGTCCGCTATTGTTTCTGAATTCCCGAGTGGCAGAGTAGGAAGGTTCTTTCCTTCAATTTTAAGAACCGCTGCATCTTTTCCTTCATTAATAGGGGCACCATAGCTTTTCACTTCGCCATCGAGAACATCCCCGCCCGGTAAAATTACCTTTAACACTTTAGTCACTTTCGTGTACTGAGTATACTCCACCATATAATCATAGGCTTCGTTATAATCTACTTGAAAATGCTCAGCAACAATGGTGACCAGTTGTTCAAAGGCTGCGTTAGCAAGATCGGCCTCTTCCATTTTGGAGCCTTCCACAACATGGGCGTTGGTGACGATATAGCCGTCAGAGCTAATAATGGCACCCGATCCAGAGCCTCCGATAAGAGTTTGATAATCTATTTCCTGCAGGAGGGCATCGACTTCAGGAAAATAATCATTAAACTGCCATTCAACAACCGCGTAATCGATCACTCTTACTACTGCTGGCTTCGAGTATTCGGACAACTTTTGAGCTTGAGAAACGTTTGAAGTGTCTGGCCTGATATTTAGTAAAAAGAAGGATGTAACAATTACGGCTATGAGCAAAATACTAAACGGCACGGTAAAAAGAGCTTTTTTCTTCAGCATACTCACCTCTTCGTATTGTAATGGGGATTTTAAATCCAATACAATATACTCACATTTGCAGCCAAATGAGCTTTGTACTAAAAAATAAATAAGCAGTAAGGTGCCCAAAGGTGGGGTGCCAGAAATCATCCATTCGCTGAACTATTCACATACATTCATCATACTTGCAACGGCGCTAAAAGAATGAATAGTGTGGATTATTCATTGGGGGCATAAACAAACGCCAAAAAAATTTGTAAATAATTTTAATCTTGCGACAAAATAACAAAGTATATGACATTATTACTGTGATATAAGTAATGTGTGTGCTTTAATAATATTTAGAAAACTTATCATAGAAAAGGGACACATGTTTCGGCAACTACAAGCAGGAATATGGAAACAAAGTTTAAGAAAATAATATGGCGGCGGTGTTTTTATTGAAAACAAATAGATTAGTATTCGTATCTTTGATTCTTTCTAGTTTAGCTTTAACGACAGCTTGTGCAGCTCAGGAAGCGGGTAAACATATTCAAGCAAGCGAAATAACGAAAGATGATGAAATGGAGCAGCCGGTTGTGCCTTCAGAACAAAAAGAACAGCCTAAAACAATCAAGAAAGTGAATGAAACCGAGGAAACATTTCTTAAAATTGAGCCAAAGGAAAATCCAATAATCTTTTCTGAAATCCTTCCAAATGACAAATTACATGAACTAAAATCAGTACATACGTTTCCTAAGGTGTATACGGAAGTGGAAGGTGTGTTAACTTTCCGTGGAAATAATTTGAGAGATGCCCCTAGTTATGGCAAAGTGAAAATGAATCCTGCCTCTTTAGAGAAAATGTGGTCATTTTCTACAGGTTCAAGTCCTAAATGGGGAGGAGGGGCCGGATGGACAGGGCAGCCGGCCATTATCAAGTGGGATTCAGACGTTAGAGAAATGATGAATCTTAAGGAAGAATTTAAAGATAAGGAACATTTCACAGAGGTGATTCATGCGAGCCTTGATGGGAAAATTTATTTCTTTGACCTTGAATCTGGTAAACAATCAAGAAATCCGATTAATATTCACAACCCTATTAAAGGAAGCGTATCCATTGATCCGCGCGGCTATCCGCTGCTTTATACGGGGCAGGGAATCCCTCAGCAAGGAGAAATCGGTTTTCGTATTTTCAGTTTAATAGATGGAGAGGTGCTGCACTTCATTCCAGGGATTGACTCGGATGCCTATCGTCCATGGGGAGCTTTCGATGGTTCTGCTCTTGTGAATAGAGAAACGGATACTCTTGTGATGGGCGGTGAAAATGGATTATTTTACAATGTAAAATTAAATACCGTTTTTAACAAGGAAGAGAAAAGCATTAAGGTTACTCCGGAACAGATTACATATCGCTACAAAGTGAATGGGAATGATTATCAAGGGATTGAAAACTCTACAGCTGTCTATAAAAACCTTGCTTTTTTCGCAGATAATGGAGGAAGTGTTCAAGGGGTCGATTTAGTGACAATGAAACCGATCTGGGCGCTGTCAGGGACTGATGACACGGATGCGTCGATTGTGATTGATGAAGAGGAAACGACTCCTTTCCTATACACAGGAACAGAAGTAGACAAATTAAGAGGAAGCAACAGCCATTCCCTTATACGCAAAATAAATGGGGTAACAGGTGAGGTTATTTGGAAAAAGGGATATCCTGCTTTTTATAACGAAAGTGTTAATGGAGGCATGCTCGCTACACCGATTATTGGAAAAAATGAAATAAAGGATTTAGCCATTTTCACGATTGCCCGGCACAAGAAGATGGACGCCGGATTGATGGTCGCTCTTAATAAAACGACCGGCGA
The DNA here is from genome assembly GCF_009183655.1 of Bacillus aerolatus. Taxonomy (GTDB): domain Bacteria; phylum Bacillota; class Bacilli; order Bacillales; family Domibacillaceae; genus Pseudobacillus; species Pseudobacillus aerolatus. Next base: position 213,783 of record NZ_WEIO01000004.1, on the reverse strand, counting down.
AGAAGTATGGCGATGGGAAATGCCAAGTTACACGTGGTCATCTCCAGTTGCTGTGTACGATAAAAGTGGACAAGCATATTTGATTCAGTGTGATTCAATCGGTACGATGCATTTGTTAAACGGAAAAACAGGAGAGATCATCAATACACTTCATCTAGGATCCAACATCGAAGCCTCACCCGCTGTTTTTAACGACTCCATCGTTGTTGCCAGCAGGGGAGGGCAGATTTTTAGAGTGAAGGTGAAATAGAGGGTTTAGGAAGAGAAAATGAACAAAAACACTGATCTGGCTATCATCAGTGTTTTTGTTTTATTTTTTATCCGGCTGGGTTTAGAGACAGTTTAGAGTGTAGATCAGTTATTTACAAAAATATTTATTCGTCCGTATTACCAGGATTTTGCCTCTCTTGGCTATCTTCCAGTAAGCCTTCGCTGCCTGGAACGATATCATCATTCTCGTCCACGCCATTTCATAATATTCCGGATAAGCTGGAAGGTGAAATGGTAAAATAGTAGATTAATCAATAGAGTAAACTAAAGGCAAAAAATAATGAGCAGGGAGATAGTGTAAGCGACCTTGTTGTTTCAATTTTTATTAACAAGGCTGCTTAATTGCTACTATAAAGCTTTTATGGTGGATTCTATCGTCAAGTGAGATTGTTCGGTTTTTAAGGTGGGCGGTGCGCAAAATTCACGCATCTGCTTTCGTGAACGTGCCAATAACTTATATCTCCTTTGTTTTAAAAGTAACCCCCACACCTATCAGTATGTACGGTGGTGTGAGGAGGCGGGGGTTAGTCATCGTCCTTGCTCGATTAAAATGCTGCTTCGTCTCCATAGCCGAGAATAATCACTTTCGTTTTACTTTGTCCTTCCAGTTCTTTCTTTAATTCTTCATCTTTTCCTATCATCTCTCCCACAACTGGGAAAGACACCAGCAGTGCATCTAACGTTTCAGGATTTGATGCTGTCTCCCTTGTTGGAAAGGTATGGCTTGGAATGACATAATCCACATCAAGCAGATGCTTCACCGCATACGCTGCTTCTTTCGGTCCCATTGTAAATTGACCTGATGAAGAAAGAATGGCAATCGATGGGCGGTAGATATCTTGAAACAATTTCATATCCAACATCACATTAGTATCACCCGAATGATAGACAGTCTCATCATCATGGAAATCAAAGATATACCCCGCGGACTCCCCTGCATAGATGGGCGTGCCTTCTGTTTCACCGTAGCTGGATGAATGGCGTGCCTGTACCATCGTCGCCGTCATATCTTCGTACGCAAAGGAGCCGCCAAGATTGAGCGGATAGACATGTTGAAATCCTTGTTGCATAAGAATCATTGCCAGCTCATATTGAGCGATAATCAGGCAGTCCGGATTCGAATCCCTCAGCTTTTTGAGCCCGCTTACATGATCAAAATGTCCATGAGTCAAAAACACTCCGTCAATGGTTTGTAAATACTCCTTTGTCTGATATTTTGGGGGGCATCCTGGATTCATATCAAAAAACGGATCCACCAAATACCTTTTTCCCTGTTGGCTCGTCAACACATACATCGCATGCCCGATACGTAAAATTTTCATTTTATTTCCCCTTTACACATCTTTTATTCAAAGATATGGTTTTTTTCTCCCTGTCAGTCTATGCACTCTTTTCGTCTTTCAGCACTTTAGTCATAGGGAGAGGCCGACTGAGTGAACATGTCGGTCTTTTTCTTTGGCTAAAAATCAATAATAAAATGTAACGGAACCATAAAAAAAATCCGCTCTGTCTCAAATGAACAGGCGGATTTATGAAAAAGATACAGTTGTAAAAATCAATCGTTTATTCCTCCACTTTGCTTAGGCAGTATTCACATTCAGTGTGATAAGACTCGTGTTGTTCGATGATTTGTCCTCCGCATTGGCAGCATTCTTTTCCTGGAATGTTTCGGTAAAATTCTAATGGCATCATAGTGATGACCTCCTCGTTTTTTATTTATTTATGTGTTGCTGTTAAATTCATTGTATTATAACAGTTAAGAAAAAACAACCCCTGTTATACAATTGTTTTAAAAGTTTTTTAAAAATTTAATTAAATGCTAAAAGGCGGTTACCAAAGGTCGAAAGATTCGATTTTGGCAACCGTGAAATGATTTCATGTTAAAACGACAAAACTAGTGGTTATTTATCCTAAGATTCAACAACCTCGACAATGGTTCTTTCTTATAATGAGAAAAGTGATAAGAAGGAGGTGGAATGAATAAGAAGAGATCAAAGGTACTGGATTGGGGATGAATTTGCTTAATGCATCACTACTGATGATACTTTGTGATAGTGTTCTGATGATTGTAATGCTCTGAATTACTGGAATGTTTTTTAAAAAAAGGAGGTTTTACTATGATTGATCAAGCAAAGAAGGTTTATTTAGAGAAAGATAAGCTAATTCTTGAGAACAACATAAAGCCCCTTATTACGAAGGAGTTAATTGAGGAGCATAGGAAAACCCCAGTTGGGCGACATAGCCACGAATTGACTCTCGTGCTTAACTACTTTCGAAGAAATCACGAAGAAATCGCAGGAAAGGATTTAATTGTTTGCACAGAGCCACATAAAAAATGGTGTCTCGGAGAACATCCAGGTAAACGAGGCGTTCCTTATAAAGTATTTGAGGATGAATGTTTTGATTCGCGTGAGGCGGCAGAGCATGGATTGTTCCTTAAAAGATTAAAAAAGCATGGTTTATTAGATAACTAGATAACTAGATTATTAGATACCTAAATACCTAATGAGGGAGACGATCGTTTATGAAGATTACCGGTTATACTGACCGAATGAGTGTCCAGCCTGGAGAAAATATTAAATTCATGGTGAACAGTCACCATAAGAAATATAAAGCGGAAATCGTCCGGCTTATACACGGAGATTCAGATCCTAAGGGGCCAGGTGTAAAAATTGAAAAAATAGCTGCAAGAGTAAATAAAGAATATAACGGCAGAAAACAAGACATACATATGGGGTCATACATCAAGTTTGATGCCCATCGTATTTTTGAACAAATAAGTAGTTTCTCTTTACAAGCAATGATTTTTCCTACGACCCCGGAATTAGGAACACAAGGGATTCTTACAAAATGGTCGCCTGCAGATCAGACAGGGTATGGATTATTTATTGATGAAAAAGGCTGTCTAGCTTTATGGATTGGAGATAAAAAGGGGAACGTTGAAAAAATAAGTACGAATCAACCATTAGTTTCAGGCTGCTGGTATTTTGTAGGCGGCTCATTTGATGCAGACAGCGGAAAAATGACCATTTTTCAAGAAGCCGTGATCAGTAAAACAAATGGAAGATTTTCATTGCCTTATGGAGCGGACAACCAGAATATAAGCAATGAAAAAAATATCAAGGTTCAACCTTGTGCAGATAACAATGCACCGTTTTTAATTGCAAGTATCTTTGAAAAAAAATCAGAAGGTAAATACAAAGTCATCAACCGATATAATGGGAAAATTGACCGGCCGCGAATGGCTAGTATCGCATTAAGCAAAGAAGAAATGACTGCGTGGATCGATCATCCTTCTGGTGAGGGATTAGTAGCAGCGTGGGACTTCTCTGAAGGAATCACCAAAAAAGGGTTTAAGGAACTAGAAAAAGTATACGATAAGTCTCCAAATCAAATACACGGCGAAACCGTCAACCATCCAACGCGTGCAATGACAGGGTATAACTGGACATCAGAGGAACAAAACTTCGTCCATGCCCCGGAACAATACGGAGCGATTCATTTTCATGATGATGATCTGACAGATGCAAAGTGGGATGTAGACTTTGAGTGGAAAGTGCCTGACAATCTGAAAAGCGGCGTGTACGCAGCTCATGTCTGTGCGGGAGATGATGAGGATTACATCACATTTTTCGTCAGACCTAAGAAAGGACAACCGACTGCGAAAACGGTTCTCATCATTCCTACTGCTAGTTATTTAGCTTACGCAAATAATCGCTTTCAAGATATTCCACTTGCGCAGCTAATGTTTGGACGAGCGCCAGTCGTCCAGCAGGAAGATATGTATCTCGGGGAACACGCTGAATATGGGTTGTCGACATATGACCATCATAATGATGGGACTGGGGTCTGCTTCTCATCTAGCTTACGTCCGATTTTAAATATGAGACCGAAATATCGCCATAACCTTTCGCCTTCCTTATGGCAATTCAATGCGGATCTTCATTTAGTTGATTGGCTGACGGAAAAAGGGTTTGATTTTGATGTCATCACGGACCAGGACCTTCATTTAGAAGGAGCTGAACTGCTCAATCAATACCGGGTAGCCATTACAGGATCTCATCCGGAATATTATTCTGGACAGATGTTAGATGCAATTGAGGATTTCCAAAGCGACGGCGGCCGTTTTATGTATATGGGCTCGAATGGATTTTATTGGGTCGTTGCGTTCCATCCGGAAAATCCAAACATTATGGAAGTAAGGAAAAATTACGGAAACCAAGGATGGAAATCAAAACCAGGTGAGATCCATTTAAGCTTTACAGGAGAGCAAGGAAGTATTTGGAAGCACCGAGGCAGAGCTCCTCAAAAAATATGCGGTACGGGATATGTGGCGGAAGGCTTTGAAGTGTCTTCTTACTACCGTCGAACAGAAGAAAGTTTTGATCCAAAGGTAGATTGGATCTTTGAAGGTATTGATAAGGATGAAAAGATTGGAGACTTCGGTCTAGTGGGCGGAGGAGCGGCTGGATTAGAATTAGATATTTATGATACAGAGCTTGGCACCCCGTCACATGCCGTCATTATTGCTTCATCGGAGAATCACACAAGTGTGTATATGCCAGTTGCAGAAGAACTATACTTTAACATTCCTGGTCTGTCAGGTGCAGAAAACCCGAGAGTGAGAGCCGATATGGTGTATTACCCTACGCCTAATGGCGGAGCTGTATTTTCTACTAGTTCCATTGCTTATTGCGGCAGTTTATCTCACAACAATTATGATAATAATATCTCTCAGCTCACTGAGAATGTATTAAGAAGATTTTTGTCAGACCAGCCACTGCCTTGGGGAGAAAAAGAACAGGCATTAACTAAATCCTAATAATTGGATAAAAGGAAGTATCCTTCTCTGTGTCAATTGACACGGAGGAGGATACTTTTTTTAGGGGGGAAAGCGAAAAATCATTAGATAACTCATTTGCTTCATTATCGCCTCTTTTGTTTTATCATCGAGCTGCGTGCATATTCTGGCTGTTCCTGCGCATGAATCGGACCTGGGACTGTTGCGGTCAACTCTTCGCCTCTACTATAAAAAATAGCAGCACAAATCATGACCGTGATTTGTGCTGCTAAGCTTAGTATGTTTGTGTTATTTACTTTTTTTGGGCTGTATAGCAGCCATAGACGTTTTGGTTTTGTTTAAACCTTGAAACAATGTCATGATCTGCTGGTTAAGAAATTTGTCCTTATTGGCATTTTCAAGATCTTTTTCCGCTTGCCGTTTCTCCTTAGTAAGGATCAATTCTGTTAAATATTCATTTTGTTTTTTCAAGTCTTGTAACAATTGTTTTAACTCGGTCAGTTCATGAGTAATATCTTCAATGCGCTGAGGGGATGAAGCTGTATCTTCCTCTTTTTGTTTTGGAGGCTCTTTTAATACATCTAAAGGTTTGTTTTGATTTAATTTAGCAAGGTCTTTTACAGAACTCATAAGCGCATCATCGGTAAAAAGGTTTGTGGCCATTTTCAATATAGAACCCATATCAATAGAAGTTTCATCATTCAATAAATCGGACGTGAGCTTCATAACAGTTTCCCTCTTAACAGAGTTGTCATCTTTCTCTTGACTTGTTTTAGATTCAACGATTTCCTTATTATTGTCTGTCATAGGATAGTCTCCCTTTTTTAGAAAATAGTCAAACAATCTCTTACATGATGTATTCTATGAAGAAAGAACCGAATAGGTATCATCTGTTTTTTGTTATTATCTAAATACACAAGCACGACTTGCCTGGCCATATTAAAATTCCTGGGAGATCAATCTATTTCTAGTTGATCTCCCAGGAGTGTTGCAGCAGCATTCCATTCTGAGATTTGCCAGTTCTCTAATTTAGATCAATCTAAGGTTATAAATCTTCTTTGGTTATATTCCGTTTTCAAGGGTTATTAACATCCGAGGACAGCGCAGATCGCATCTCTGATTGCCTCTTCTTGCTCAGGAGTGCCAAGTAATGAAGCTAAGAGTAAAGCAACTAACAATACAACCACAATAAGAAATGTCGCAAGGTTAAAGTTCATATATTCCCCCCCTTTCATTTTTTAACTACAATATAAGGACATGTCCTTATATTGATATATTATGTAAAGTCAATAAGATGGCTTGGACTAATATCATAATAGAGAAAAAGAGCAATAAATTTAGTTAATAATAGGCTCTGCTAATTAACTCTGTTGATTTGTGAATCCAAACAGAGTTATTCCGAAAGAGGCTGAACAAAAAGGTTTGGGGAAAGTCATATTATGTATTGTTGTGATCTAACTGAATCTTTGCTCCGGGGTAACTACTTTGGAAGTGAGAAACGAAAAAAGGACATCTCCATGACGAGATGTCCCTTTTCTAGTTATTTATCAAACTGAAGCCGAAGCATTGATACTCACTCTTGCTGCTCTTTCTTTCTTGCCGTGCAGGAAGTAGTAAAGGGCAGAAGTTGCCAGAATCATCACGCCTATAATGACATACAGAGTACTATAGCCGGTTAATGGAATGATGAACCCAAGTAGATAAGGGCGGAATCCAAGTTCTGCATCAAGAAAGATAAAGAAGGTCGACGTCGCCAGTCCCATGCGATGAGGAGGAGTCAATTTAACTGCGACCGCCTGGGTGCTTGACTGCATATTGCGGAAGCATAGACCAATAAGGATACCGGCTAATAATAAAGTTCGCACCTTTCATGTCCATTAAGCGGCCTGTGAATGGGCATGATACTAATACTGCTGCTGCGTATACCACGAAAAAGAAGCTTGCTGTATTCACTAGGTCGATTTCCATCGCAAACGGTTGCTAAGTAACGATAATGTCTTAAAAATCATGTTATTCGTTGCTACCTATTTTACCCTTCTCGAAATCGCAAAACAGCTATCCTTTAGTGAAATTCATTTTTGACGGATAGAATTTCTTTATTTGCAAAAAGTAGTATGGTTTAGTGATATTTAAATTTGAGGAGGCCTATTTTAGAGAATGCTTTTATGAATAGTAACCGGCACGCTTATGACGTATGGCAATACATGGCTAAAAACGGTTATTATCCATTAATGCCAGCATCTGATGAAGCCATTCAAGCCATCAGTGCCATGTATCAGCCTATTCCTGAACAATAGAAATAGCCAATGCTCACTGAAGAGATATTGGCTATTATTTTTTAAGAAGTGAATAGAGACTGCGTTCAAGGAGAAAGAGAATGATTACTTTTATTTAGGTGAAAAATTGGTTGGAATAAATTCAATCGTGCGTCGTAAGGAAGAAAGACATAAGGCAGAACAATTTTCAAATCCATTAATACATAGACGGATTCATGGAAGTGAAATATACGTACCATTAGATCTTGAAAGATTATGGAATGGGTAACATGCTGCGATGCTAATTTGAAGAGGTTCTTATTATTAGCAAGATAAATGTAGTCAACAAAAAGCACTGATTTAGCTATCATCAGTGCTTTTTGTTACGTCTGATTTTATTTTTATCCGGCAGGGTTTGAAGACGGTTTATACTATAGACCTGTTATTTACGAAGGTATTTATTCATCCTTATTATTAGGGTCCTGCATATCTTGATTATCTTCAATTATATCTTCATTATTTTCACCGTTACCAGGAGTCATATCATTATTCTCATTCATATTATTTTCACCATCAGGAACCATCTCATTGTCCCCGTTCGTACCATTTTCACCATCAGGGATTATATCATTACCCCCGTCTGTATTGTTTTCGCCGTCAGGAACTATATCATTGTTTTCATTCGTCTCATTCATATTATCATTTTCAGGTGTTTGCTGCGTATCATTTTCCTCTTCTGCCGGATCATCATTATTACAGCCCATTAACACAACGGCAGATAACAAAAACACAGGTAATATACGTAACCACTTTTTAGGCATTTTCGTTTCCTCTCTTTCCAATATTGTCTTTTTTGTCGCTTTATCATCTTGTTCAATCTATTCAATTTTTATACAATAACTTAACGTCTGCTAAAGGGCAGGGTAATTCAAATGCTTTACTAATCATTTCATTAGCTGTTAAATGGAGGAGAAGATGGGGAGGAAGATACTCCCGTTGCAAAGAACAATCAAAGGAGTTGATTCTTCATGTCTGAACAATTTGAACTGGCAACGTTTGCGGGAGGCTGTTTTTGGTGTATGGTATCTCCGTTTGACGAACAGCCGGGGATTAAAGAAGTGATCTCGGGCTATACAGGCGGCCATGTAGAAAACCCGACTTACGAGGAAGTATGCTCTAATACAACCGGACATTATGAAGCGGTCCAGATTGCTTTTGATCCTGCTGTTTTTCCATATAAAAAATTATTGGAGCTGTTTTGGCAGCAAATTGATCCGACGGATGCGGGCGGACAGTTCAATGACCGGGGGCTGTCCTACAGGACGGCAATTTTTTTTCATAATGAAGAACAAAGGAAAATGGCTAAGGCTTCGAAAGCAGAGCTTGCTGAAAGCGGCCGCTTCCAAAAGCCGATTGTAACAGAAATCTTGCCGGCAGGTCCCTTTTATCGGGCAGAGGAAAAGCATCAGCATTATTATAAAAAGAATTCCTTTCACTATAATCTTTATCAAGAAAGTTCCGGACGGGCGCGCTTCATCCGTGAGAATTGGAAAAAACGTAAAAGCGATGAGCAATTGCGGGAGGAGCTAACGCCGATTCAATACGAAGTAACAAGGAATAATGCAACGGAGCCGCCGTTTCAAAATGAATATTGGAACCATACCGAAGAGGGAATTTATGTCGACATCATTTCAGGGGAGCCGCTGTTTAGTTCGACAGATAAATATGATGCAGGCTGCGGCTGGCCGAGCTTTACGAAACCGCTGCACCGCATGGAAATGGAAGAAAAGTTCGATACCTCGCACGGAATGCGGCGAATCGAGGTTCGTGCTAAAACGTCCGACTCTCACCTGGGCCACGTATTTGATGACGGGCCTGGACCGGATCGTGCGCGATATTGCATTAACTCAGCAGCTCTTCGATTTGTGCCCAAAAACAAGCTCGAAGAAGAAGGCTATGGAGAGTTTGCAAGTTTGTTTGATAATTAATAAAATAAACCATAAAAGAGCAGCCGACTTAATTAGTCCGGCTACTCTCTTGTACTTTTATTCGCAATGATTGTTGTTAACGACATATTAAGAGAAGCCTGGCAGATACAAAAGAGCTGCAAGGGCTTCGCTGCTGCAGGTTAAAAAGGTTGGACAATCCAGGAGAAAGCAAAGAAGATTGCTGGCAAACCTGGCTGGTGAGTACCGGGGGAGAACAAGAGTCAAAAAATTAGGAGACTGTCATAAGCAGCTTACTGAAATAAAAATTTTTAGGCGATATAATCTTCCTTATGAATGTCATCAGACTCACTTTTGCTATAATATTTTCCTTTTGTAAAAATCGCTAGAATCACTGTGAGTACAGCTGCTAAAATTGCAGCAAAGAACGCGGCAGTACTTTGTAAGAATTCTCCCATAAAGCCTAATGCAGCGATTGTTCCTAAAGCGCTTGATACGAGCAAAGACACGACTCCAACAGGGTTCCATTTGTACAAGTACTCCTGTCGGGCCTCATAATAACCGGGGCCGATCTTTAACATTTTTTTCACGATCATGGCATCACTGACTAATATAGCTGCCCAGGCTAATAGAAAGACTCCTTGGAATGTCATGGCTGTATCCAAATGATCCACGATGCCGCCCAGCATTAAAGCCATTGCAATTATACCCGTTACAACAACCCAGAACCGTCTGCCCGGTGTAAAATTAAAGATATTTTCGAAGAAGTTGGCCAGCGATAAGGAACTGCTATATATATTTGTCACATTAATTCGCAGTTGGGTTAACATGGTGAACAATGCGCCGCCAATACCAAGGAGCAAGACGATGTAAACACCCGGATTCGGCTCGCCTAGACGAACACCAAACCATATACCAAGACCGCCCATGACACCAAAACAGAAAATCTGAGGAATAAATCCAATGGCAACTGATCCTATTTTGATATCTTTCGGTTTAAGGAAGCGGGCATAATCCGAAGCAAGAAGGGCTGTCAGACCCATGATTCCATGGTGCATTCCGATACAAAGCAATAAGGCTTTTCCGCCGACTTCAACGCCCTCCGGCATATATGTCCAAAAACTTCCTTCGTATACTGAAGGGGTGTAGATCGATACAACGATGGCAGTTACTAGAAAAACACCGAAAATCGGTAAAGACCATTTTTGTAATTTATCCAGTTGTTTTATACCGAACCAATTCAAAGGGATAACAATGGTTCCGAAGAAGATGATTAGCGCCCATTCTGGGATAACGGGGAAGAAGGTATGAACCGCAGAAACTAAAATCAAGCCTTCAAATGCACAATACATAATGAAGTTTGTTGCATAAATGAACGAAGTTAACGATGCGCCTATGTAGCCGAATCCGCCGCCTCTGGATAATAAATTGACGTTCATACCGGATTTTGCCGAAAGATAAGCAATGAATGTTCCTAGTATACCGGCAACGATGATTGCGTAAACGGAGGATATAATGGCATTAATGGCTCCGAACTGAAGCGCCATAACGCTTCCCATTTGAAAATAAAAAATAGCTGTTGCTATGCCAAAGGTAATATTTGTAATACTTAACCAACCCATATTCCTTTGTTGCCGCGGCACTCTGTCTAATGAATAATCATCCTTCATTTCTTCTGTCACTTTGTGATCTGTTACTCGGACAGATCCCATACTTATCAGCTCCTTATTTGTGTGTAATTTCACAATCTTACTTTTTTTAACTCTTTAATCATAACGATATAATCAAATCGTATCAAACGTCATTATTGCGTTTATTTTGTTATAAGACTGTAAAGGATCCACCTTATCTGCCTATTACTCTTTATATCTTAGAAATAGTGACATATACTACCCGATCGGTGGGATAATGACGATATTTTCAAGTTCATAAAAATCGTTCTAAGTTATTATAGATCAAACCAATGAAAAGATTTGCCCATACTTCCTCGAACTTCTTTTGGTAATTAAGTTCGAGAAAGAAAAAATTTCTACTTAATTCAAATTTGTTAGTTTCTGACATGTAGAACGTCAGCTAACCTCATTTTACTATCGGGTCTTTCACGTGGAGTTATGTTCATAATGAAATATCCAATTATTAGAATTAGGATGACAAGCGAATAAAATAATGTGTTTACAGGGTGATCGTGGTCAACAATAATCAGTCTTATCATTGCTGTGATGCCTATATATAAAAAATATCTAAGAGGGAAATGATATTCTTCTTTGAAGTATTTAACAATCATAGTAATAAACTCAAAATATAAAAAGAAGGTAAGTATATTGGCAAGAAACAGTTTATAGTCATTACTGCCTTTTTCTATCAAAACCTCACTGAAAATAATTAATTCCTTAACTAATAAAAAAGATAGAATAAGCGCTAGGAAAACGAGAGAAGTATTTAATATTATTTGGAGAATCTTAGGAATAATATGTATAAAAAAAGTGAAATCCTTTTTGGTCTTAAACATGCAAACCTTCCTTCCCGTTATTTTAAAATATAGGTGCTAAAAAAGTTATTCCGATTATTAAAAAAACCGAGATGGTTGAAAAAGGGCAGTACATAGTTATCTTCAGTTGGAGAAGATTCTAGTCATTAAAGAATTAATAGCAACTAGAAAGGCTGTCGACAAAATCGACAGCCTAAAATACTCCATCCGAAGATTCAGGCATTTCTCTTATCTGTTTTCTAAGCAAGAACAAACAAGCGATTTTCAGCCAGACTCTTTGTTCAATCGAAATAAACAATTCGGCAGCTATAAGATCTTCCCATATCTAAAGTTGATACGCTTTCTCGTTGGCATAATTTTTAAGCTCTTCTTTGATTCCATTGAATTCTATCAAAACCCTTCGTGTATCAATACTTTGAATATTTACCAATTTTCAATATTTATAATATTACAACTTTTGAAAAGGAAATATAAGTATCAATCCTTATGAAATGTTATATGTTTTTGACTTGGTATTCCTTTTTACTTTCTTTCAACAACATATGAGCAGAAGAAATGAACAGCTTTTTGTATAAGTTCAGTAATTTTACTTGAGCAAATGGCCATGCCAAATATTTTGGCCTATATCCCTTTTGCCATTATATTAATTCTTTTCCTGGCGGCCTCACTGGATTCTGCTGCCTTATTGATCACGTGATCATCCTGTTTCCATTTTGAACGGTTTTACGAAGATTCAATAAACATAGGCATTTGAATCAGTAACAATCCCCACCCATTGTTCATATCTTGTTTGGGAGAGTATTAGAAGCACCTGATTATGTTTTTTCTGTTCCCCTTTCATGTTGCCTGTGCACCCTTATTATTTAATACACGGAGGTTATCAAAATGAATGAATTCCAAAACGAACTTCAAATGATGAATGTTGGCGATTTCCAGACAAGCGAGGCAGTTCCTTTGGATCAAAACCAGTACTATATGGATGATTCGTCTCGACAATTCGTTGGTTTCGGTGGTTTCGGCCGTTGCTTTAGTTGTTTTAGTTGTTTTCGTTGTTTTAACTGCTTTAACTGCTTTAACTGCTTTCGTTGCTTTAATTGTTTCCGTTGTTCTAATTGTTTTCGCTGCTCTAATTGCGGCGGTCGCTGCGGCCGTTGTAGTCGTTGCGGTGATTAATAGTTCTGAGAAGAGATTGTCCCTGCATGAGTTGTTGCAGGGACTTTTCTCTGTAAGATTAGACATAAGAGACAAATTGTCTTACATAGGATTGTAGTGAAAGTGATGATGCAGATTTTAGAATAGCTGCGGATTAGGAGGAACGGAATGACAAATTTAGCACCTTCTATGCGTCTGAAAGTGAAAAGGGACACGTTTTTTCTCCCTGATCCAAACAACGGTGTGTATTTTCGGAACAACTTAAGTTCGTTCCGTATGGAAGGCAGTACGATCGTTCAGTGGATTGAAAAGCTATTACCGATGTTCAATGGGGACTACACGTTGAGGGATTTGACAGATGGATTGCCGGGCCCATACCGGGATCGGGTGTTTGAAATTGCAGAAGTTCTGTACCGAAACGGATTTGTTCGGGATGTGAGTCAAGACCGACCGCATCAATTGGCGGATCAGGTTCTTAAAAAGTATGCTTCTCAAATTGAATTTTTGGACAATTCGGGCGATTCAGGTGCGTACCGTTTTCAAACCTATCGTCAAGTAAAAGTGTTGGCAATTGGCTCTGGCCCTTTTTTAATTTCGTTGGTTTCTGCATTGATTGAATCCGGATTGCCTAAATTCCATACTTTCATTACGGACTCGGTACCGACTAATAGACGGCGGTTGAGGGAACTCGTGGCACATGCACGTAAAACAGACCCCGAAGTAGAGGTAGAGGAGGTCGTCCTGCAGAAGGAAGAGATAAGTTCTTGGAGGGAGATTGTGCAGCCGTTTGATTCGATATTGTATGTGTCACAGGAGGGGGATGTAGAGGAATTACGATTACTTCATACGGTTTGCAGGCAAGAGAAGAAGATGCTGCTCCCCGCTATATGTCTTCACCAGGTAGGTTTGGCAGGACCGCTCGTACATCCGGACTCTAAGGGGTGTTGGGAGTCTGCGTGGCGCCGTATACACCAATCTGTGTTTAATAAAGACCAGCAATTCCCCACTTTCTCTTCCACAGCAGGAGCGATGCTGGCCAATGTGATTGCATTTGAATTGTTTAAAGAGACGACAAGAGTGACCGAATCAGAACAAAACAATCAATTCTTCCTGCTTGATATGGAAACAATGGAAGGAAACTGGCATTCGTTCCTGCCTCATCCGCTGGTGACCGGACATGCGGGAGCCGAATGGGTTCAAGATTTCGATCAGCGGCTCGAACAGAAATCGGGCAGAGGTGAGCCAGGCAGATTGTTTATTCACTTCAGCCGGTTGACATCGGAACAATCAGGCATTTTCCATATTTGGGAGGAGGGAGATTTACAGCAGCTGCCGCTGGCCCAATGCCGCGTTCAGGTCGTCGACCCGATGTCGGACGGACCGGCTGAGCTGTTGCCAGACATCGTTTGTACAGGTATGACACATGAGGAGGCACGAAGGGAAGCGGGTCTGACAGGGATTGAAGCGTATGTGTCGCGAACAGTCAGCCAGCTCGTTACGACTCTGCCTCCACAGCAGGAAGTAGAGAATAATATGGCAGCACTACAGGAATTTGTCGGCGTCGGAGCAGGGGAAACGTTTGCGGAATGTGTTTGCCGCGGGCTGCAAAGGTGTTTAGACGGTGAATTCCGCAAGCGACAGTTCAACGAGAAGAACCTTGTTGCTCGGGTGCAGTTGGACGCGGTAGAAGATGAACGCTGCCGGTTTTATTTACAGGCACTGACCACGATGCAAGGTGTACCGATGATTGGCTTAGGAGAGGAAGTGGCCGGTTACCCTGTCGTATGGGTCGGTACAAATGATAGCTGGCATGGCTGTGTAGGTTTGAATATAACAATGGCGCTGCGGAATGCGTTACAACAGGCAATTATGAAAGCCCAAAATGAAGCGGCTTGCCTCACGGCGGCGCAAGGGTTGGAAGTTTCGACCGTGCTTCAAGAAGAAACAGGACCGCTAAACCTTGTGATTCCCGCGGGTGAAGAGACGACACAATCCGAAGTTTTGCAGTCCGCTATGCAAGTTTTAGAACGGAACCATAAGCGGCTCTTAGTCTTCGAACTAGAAATGGAACCGTTTTTGAAAGAGGAACTGGCAGGGGTGTTTGGTGTGTTGTTGCGAGAGGAGGAATCAAGGTGAATGCTGTCGTGGTAGTTGTCGGAGAAGGAGTGTTGGCAGACCGCGTGTACGGAGAACTGTCCGGCCAATACGAGGTAATTCGCCAGACCGATTTCGAGGCAGGGATACCGGAAACGACTAATATGGCTCTGGTGTTGCAAGATGCCTGGAATCCCTCTGTTCATCAAAAGGCGGAAGAAGTGTTGCGAGCAGCCGGCACTCCTTGGCTGCGAGGTTTCGTTTCATTTGGCGAGGGAGTGATCGGTCCGCTAGTTCGCCCAGGTACGCAGGGGTGCTCCCAGTGTGCAGATTTGCGACATCTCATGGCAGGACGCGACCGTAGAGAGATGAGGGAAATACGACAGCAACTGCAGACGCACGGAGGAATACAGCGTGACGCGGCGGCATCACGCACTGGACTTTTGCAGATGGCTCATCTGATCGGGGCGGAGGTAGAGAAAGTGATGAAAGGTGAGCGGGCTCACTCGGAAGGGCGTGTATCATTAATCAACTTGAAAACATTGAGTAGTTCATGGCATTCTTTTCTTCCCAACCCGTTGTGTACGGTTTGTGGCCGATTACCCGATGATTCACCAACGGCGGCCCGGATTTCACTGCAGCCAAGTCCGAAGATCAGCACCGACAGTTACCGCTGCCGTTCGATGGATGAGTTGAGTAAAGTGCTAGCCAAAGATTATCTAGATCACCGGACTGGCTTTTTGAATGATAAAATGTATGACCTCGTGCCGCCATTTGCCGATGTAAGTGTCAATCTGCCTTTGTTCATCGGGGACGAGGGAGCAGGAGGCCGGACTCATTCATACGCGGTAAGTGAGTTGACTGCCATTTTGGAGGGGTTGGAGCGGTATTGCGGTCTGGAGCCCCGCGGCAAACGGACAGTAATCCATGATAGTTACCGTAATTTGAAAGATCAAGCACTCAATCCTATCGAGTTAGGCGTGCACGCAAAGGAACAATATGCACAACCTGGTTTTCCGTTCAGACCGTTTAATCCTGATCGCTCAATCAATTGGGTATGGGGCTATTCGTTTCTGCAAGAGCGTCCGATTCTCGTTCCAGAGTTGTTTGCTTATTATAGCTTGGGCTGCGGGGAGGGATTTGTTTATGAAACTTCCAACGGATGCGCATTAGGCGGAAGTTTGGAAGAGGCCATTTTCTACGGTATTTTGGAAGTGGTGGAACGTGATTCGTTCCTGATGACTTGGTACGCAGAGCTGCCTCTCCCGCGTCTTGATCCTTATTCGGCTAACGACAAAGAGTTGGAATTGATGATCGACCGCGTACGAGCGGTAGGAGGATATGATCTGCATTTTTATAACTCGACGATGGAGCACGGAATTCCAAGCGTATGGGCGATGGCGAAAAACAGGAAGCAAAAAGGATTGAACATCAATTGCGCGGCCGGAGCTCATCTGGACCCAGTACGGGCGGTAAAAAGCGCGGTTCACGAGTTGGCTGCCATGATGCTGACGCTCGACGAGAAATTTGAGGAAAACCAGGAGGAGTATGTGCGAATGCTGCAAGATTCTTCCCTAGTACAGAAGATGGATGATCATGGCATGCTGTACGGTTTGCCGCAAGCAGAGGAGCGCCTGCAGTTTTTGCTGGATGATAATCGTCCGTTGCGAACGTTTGACGAGGAATTCAAGTGGAAGTCGAATCATACAGATCTGACCGATGATCTGCAGGACATTCTTCAGAAGTTTCGTCGATTGAACCTTGATGTAATTGTGGTGGACCAGACAACACCGGAAACCATACGGAATGGATTGCATTGCGTGAAAGTGTTGATCCCGGGGATGCTGCCGATGACATTCGGACATCACCTTACCCGCGTAACAGGACTGGAGAGGGTGCTGCGGGTACCAATGGAACTTGGATATAGGAAGCAGCCGCTGACACTTGAACAACTTAATCCACATCCGCATCCGTTTCCATAAGCTGTAACTAGGAGGCAGAAGGATGAGTCTAGAGACATTTCTGCACAATCTACACTTTGACATTGACAAGGCAAGCCCGGTGGACTCGGAAGTGGATTGGGAAGATGCACCCCTTCCGTATAAGCTTTACCGTGGCTTGCCTGTTTTTCCATTATCTTTGGAAGTACCGTTGACGCTCGAAGAATGGAAAGCACCAGAACAGCCTGATTTTTGGAAAATCAGTTATTTTCTCTGGTATGTATTTGGCCTTACTCAATTTTCCGAGACAGCCTTTCCTTCCATAGATCAAGCGCCGGAACTAATGCAGTCGTTTCGGCGTTTTGCTCCTTCCGGGGGAGCATTGTATCCAAACGAATTGTACATGTATTTGAAGATGGAGGATTTGCCTGTTGGGGTGTACCATTATGATGTGGCACACCATCGCTTAGTGTTGTTGCGAGAAGGTAATTTCGATTCCTATATAGCCCAGGCTCTTGGTAATCGCTGTGACATGTCCGCTTGTTTTGGTGCTGTTTTTGTGTCGACAATGTTTTGGAAAAACTTCTATAAATACAATAACTTTTCCTACCGTCTGCAAGGGTTGGATGCTGGTGTGCTGATTGGACAGTTGCTGGAAGTGGCGAAACGGTTTGGCTTCGCATCGGGGGTGTATTTCCAATTTCTTGACCGGGCCATCAACCATCTGCTTGGACTATCCGAAAAAGAGGAGAGCGCGTATGCGGTTATCCCGCTATCGGTGGAACCTACAATCTGGTTTACTAATGTCAGTGACACAGGCGGGCTTGTCTCTGCAGCCGAATTGTGCCGAGAGTTGACAGCGATTCAGTGTAATCATTACGTCCGGTCACGGAGAGTCAAAGAGTATCCGATGTTAACCAGAATGAATGAAGCGTCCATGATGGAATCAACGGAGGCGTTTCGGCAGATTAATGCGAAGGAGAATATGAGTTGTGAGGGGCAAGGGATAGCTCTGCCTCCCGCGAAGCGGTTGTCGGATGATCTGGCGTCGGTCTGCCGAAAGCGATATTCACCGGACATGGATTTCGTTTTAGGAAAGGTAAGTCAACCGCAGCTGGCCACTCTGCTGCAGGAGGCGACGGCTTCTTTCTCGTATCGAAATGATTTGGATGGAGCACAAAGGAAGTGCGAGCCCCGTGTCTCACTGTACGGCTGTTTGTATCATGTTGAAGGCATTGCGGATGGTGCTTATCGTTATGACAGTACTGCTCATGCGTTACAACAAGTACATCGCGGGGATCATCGACTCCAGCTGCAATATGGAATGTCTTTAGATAATGTAAATTTGCTCCAAGTACCGCTCTGCCTGCATGTGGCAGGAGACAAGGATTACTCCAAAACAGCACTGGGATACAGAGGATACCGCATCCAACAAATGGAAGCGGGCATGCTCGTGCAGCGATTACTGTTAACGGCATCAGCCATCGGGATGGGGGGGCATCCACTTCTCGGATTTGATGCCAACTTGTGTGATGACATTTACAAGATGGATCCACAAGGAAAAACTAGCCTCATCCAAGTCCCGATCGGTCCCTATCGACATCGCCCTTGGCTGAGGGGAAGCTTGTATAATTAAGCATAAAGAGAAAAGCGCCATGAATTTAAAAAAGCGGTCTTAAAAATTTAGGCGGCGCGCATAATTCCGAAGTTCTCGCGCACAAGTTGGACATGAGCGCGCATAAATTCGTGATTCCCGCGCATAAATCCATAATCGCCGCGCATAAAATTCAAAAAATAGCGCACAAAGCGCTGCTGCTTCATTCTATTTATTTAAAAAGGCGGAGGGTGTCCGAAAAGCCTTGCTTGTCGGATACCCTTTTTGTATCTAATGTTTTATAAGTGCAACAAGGAATAAGATTAATGGTAAAGTTGAGAAATATGGAAGACTTGATAAAGTATATAAACTAGTTGGTTACAATTAAATAGGTATTAATATTAAGGAAGGAAGTGCAAAACTATGGATTTCGAAACAGTTATGCAGGAGCTTGAAGCCCTCGGCAAGGAACGAACTAAAAAAATGTACATATCCAATGGTGCGCACGAGCCGCTTTTTGGCGTGGCTACCGGTGTTATGAAACCAATTGCAAAGAAAATAAAAATAAATCAACGTTTAGCTGAAGAGTTTTATGCCACAGGTAACTACGATGCAATGTACTTTGCAGGCATTATTGCAGACCCAAAAGCCATGACTGAGTCGGATTTTGATCGTTGGATGGATGGAGCGTATTTTTATATGTTGTCCGATTTTGTGGTGGCAGTAACTTTATCAGAGTCAGATATTGCACAAGACGTTGCTGATAAATGGATTGCAACTGGTGACGAGCTGAGAATGTCAGCGGGCTGGAGTTGCTACTGCTGGCTTTTAGGGAATCGACTAGATAATGAATTTTCCGAAAGCAAGATTTCCAATATGCTTGATATTGTGAAAAATACGATTCATGATTCGCCAGAACGAGCGAAATCCGCTATGAATAATTTTTTATACACAGTGGGGATTTCATATTTGCCGCTACATGAAAAGGCAATTGAGACCGCAAAAGAAGTAGGTACAGTAGAAGTCAAACGAGACAAGAAAAAAAGCAGTTTCCTAAACGCTTACGAAAGTATTCAAAAAGAAATTAATAGAGGGAAGCTTGGTTTCAAACGCAAATATGTAAGATGTTAAAAATTAGCTTGGCATCGGGGGGGTGATCCATGAAGGATTGACGCTCTTTTTGTTTATTGTAAAGTTTTAGTTTGCAAGGTTTTTGGACCAAACTTGATAGAAAATTGGATATCTATGTTAAAGTTTAAAAGCGATTGTGAAGATTTGTACTTAAACAAACGGGTTAGTTAAAGAAGAAAAAATTTTTTCAATAAAAACACGGGGGGCAATTAGCCCCCGTGTTGAATTACTTTTGATTCTCTAACGTTAAATTCAATCCTTTTTGATAATATTGCTTCATCATTTCTTCAGGAACCATATTTCCGCCAGTCCCCCAAATAATGTGCGTACCCTTACTCATTTTTTCTGTTAAATTATGCTTCAGTAAATAATCGGTTCCTTCTTTACATAATTTAATGGGTCCTATCATGCCTGCCAGTGCTGAAGGTTCTAAATGAATCCCCTCTGTATCAACTAGTTCCTTTAATAACTTATACAACTGTTCATCGCTAACCGTATAATTACCACTTAGAAACGGTTCTATAGTTTTACCCACAAATCCAGATGGCTTTCCTACAGCAAGTCCATCTGCGTCTGTTACATTATCAATACCAACATCTTCTACAGAAACTTTATCATGAAGTCCAGTCATTAAACCAAGTAACATACAGGGGGAGTGAGTAGGTTCTGCAAAGAAACAGTGAACATGGTCTTGATACAATAATTTCAAACCAAAAGCTATGCCTCCGGGACCGCCGCCTACCCCACATGGGAGGTAAACAAACAAAGGATGATTTTCATCTATTGTTATCTCTAGCTCTTCTAATTGTTTCTTCAATCGAGATGCAGCCACTGCATATCCTAAAAATAGATCGTGAGAATTTTCATCATCCACAAAATAACATGTTGGGTCACTATCTGCTTGGATTCGACCTTCCTCTACTGCTTTACTATAGTCCGCTTCATATTCAACAACCTTAACATTTTTGTTTCGAAGTAAGTCTTTTTTCCATTGTTTTGCATCTGCCGACATATGAACAGTCACATTGAAACCTAACTTTGCACTCATGATGCCTATACTAAGTCCTAAATTTCCAGTCGAGCCTACTGCGATTGAATATTGTGAGAAGAATGTTCGAAACCTATCACTATCTAAAATCGAATAGTCATCTTGAATCGTCAACAATTGATGTTGAAGAGCTAATTCTTCTGCATGTTTGAGAACTTCATAAATCCCGCCTCTTGCTTTTATAGACCCTGATATAGGAAGGTGACTATCACACTTAAGCAATAATTCACCTAATATAGGTTGTTGGTAATTCTGTTCTAAGGATTGTTTCATGGAAGGAATTCTCGCTAAAGGAGATTCTATTATCCCATTCATCTTTTTTGTTTCTGGGAAAACCTTGGCAATATATGGAGCAAAACGTTTCAATCTTTCCTCTGCATCCTTTACATCATCTTGAGTAAGGGGGGATTTTTTAATTCCTGTTTTGAATTTTTCAATATTAGGATTTAACCACAAAGTTTCCTCCATCGAAATAAGTTTGTTTAGTAAAGGATAGTGGTCTTTCCATGTTTGTAGATCGCTGCATTCAATCTCTTTCATTTAGTTAATCCTCCTAATTGACTTGATTATAGCCATCAAAACGAAGTAAAATAAAATATAATTTAATAAACGTTAAATAAAAGTTAACACAAATTATTTTTATTGTTAAGTTTTATTTAAAATAATTAAATTAAAATTAACGATTTATTGTTAAGGAGTGCATAACAGTGGAAAATATAGATATTGGTAAGAAGGTTGAAAAATATAGAAAAGCTAAAGACTTAAGCATTAGAGAATTAGCAAAGTTAGCTGAAATAACGCCTTCAATGTTGAGCCAAATCGAACGTGGTTTAGCCAACCCTTCTATTCAAACTCTTAAAGCTTTAGCGAAATCCCTAGACGTTCCTACATTTAGCTTTTTCATTGAAGAAACAAACACGGTTGATTTAGTTGTTAGGTCTAGTCAACGAAAGAAAATGATCATTGAAAACTTATCTTATGAGCTAGTTTCGCCTGATTTTACTGGAAACCTGGCAACAGCCATTATGAATTTTCCGCCGAACACTGCTTCATCTGAGAAACAGCTGGAGCATAAAGGAGAAGAAGTTGCTTTTGTATTAGAGGGGAAAATTAAAGTGTTTTTAGATGATGAAGAATACATATTGGAACCTGGTGATAGTGTAAAAATACCGGCACAAATGAAGCATAAATGGGAAAATAATTTTAATGAAAATGCTGCCATACTTTTTTCGGTGACTCCATCAGCTTTTTAATTTTCTTGTGGCTTGATCAAAAGCGGGAAAAAGCGATCAGCGGCTCACGAAGAATACATATATCATGCCTGTAAAAGAGAAGTGGTTTGTCTTTTGGGGCGGAGCGAATCAATTCTTCAACTACCACTACGTCATTGAAAGCCAAAGATACGCTTATGATCTAATCATAATGAAAAATGGCGAGTCCTATCATGAATCACCAGATAAAAATGAAAACTATTACGCTTTTAGCAAAAAAATAACGGCCCCAGCGGAAGGAAAAGTTGTCAAAGTATTGGATGGAATCAAAGACAATGTGCCGGGAGAGACGGACCCGATCTGGCCGGAAGGAAACACTGTCGTGATTGAACATGAAGGCGGAGAGTACAGCATGCTTGCTCACTTCAAACAAGACTCCATCCTTGTAGAAGAAGGGCACGTGATCGTCGGCTCATCCAACTTATCTGCTTCCGCATAAGATGGCACGATGGTATTGTTGCGGTGTATTAGGCGAGTTGTACGGCGGAGGATCTGAAACTAGATTTGCTAGAGATCTACCAGAGGTAATTGACTGGACTAAGGGAGGATCGGAACCTAGTACTGTCAGAGATGCTAATTTTGCTGCGGAAAGACTTTATTCACTTCGTACACGTAATAGTGCTGCATACAAAGGGTTACATGTAATGTTAATGAAGGCCGGGGGGAAGAGATTTCATATCTGGAATACCTATTGATGTACAAACTTATTACGGCGGCCAAATAGATATTCATCACATATTCCCGAGAGCGTATTGCGAAAAAAATGCCATAGATAAAAAAATGTATGATTCAATAGTGAATAAAACACCACTTTCTTACAAGACGAATAGAATCATTGGCGGAAACGCACCGAGTAGATATCTCCAAAAAACACAACAACAAAGGCAGATTACTGAAAATGACCTTAATAACATATTAAGAACGCATTTAATTGATTCTAAAGGTAATCTATGCGAATAGAGATGACTCATTCAGATTTGATACGGAGAACCGTGTCACAAATAGTGGTAAAGAAGAAAGTAGAATTAGCCATGGACAAAGAACTGCTATCACAACTGTATTTGGCAATCAATTGATGTAGTAAATGGCGGCATATTTATAAGTGCTATATACTAAATATGCAATCTCATTTTATCGCTTGAAATGGAGTCTCTGCGGACATATTTTATTAAAAAGGAAAGAGCCAATGGCCTTTGAAGACAATTAGCCTAACACGCGGCCACTCCACGTAAAGCGCAGTGGTATGCAAAATTCATACTGCCACAACATACATTTTTTGAGTGTCAACAACAATCACAACTCTTATAATTAAGTCTAATTCGACAATCTCTCCTTCTACAACTATATGTAGGGGGGATTGTCTTTTAATTGTTTGAAACACTTCTTAAATTTCAGGATAACTTAATATAATATATGGAGGGATAGCTCAGCAGAAACAATTTATTATGTTTTAGTATTATAGTTAAGGGAAAAGTACTCATGAACACAAACAAAGGAGGGATTTCGATTATGAAAATAGCCGATATAATGACTTCCAATGTTGAATGGTGTAAACCGGAAAGTAAAATTTATGAAGCGGCCGAGAAGATGAAAGAGCTGGATGTTGGTGTAATGCCGATCTGTGACAGTGGCAGTGTGGTAGGCGTTGTGACAGACAGAGATGTTGTTATCAAGGGTGTGGCCAATAATATACCTGTTGATGCCCAAGTTTCACAAGTAATGAGTACGGATCCAGTCACGGGGAATCGGAATATGCTTGTTGAGGACGCAGCAGAGCTGATGGCAGACCATCAAATCCGCCGTCTGCCAATCGTTGATGATGACAAACTCGTTGGAATAGTTTCTTTAGGAGATCTTGCTGTCAACCAGAACACGGATCGCAAAGCGGGAGAGGCGCTTGAAGATATTTCTTATCCATCCGAGCCAGAGCAGTAAGATAATAGTGCCTATCACTCCCCGAGCTTTGTTGAAAGAATAGTCATATAAAAGAGAAGGAGAGCCACCGCGTAGTAGGGGAATGGCTCTCCTTTTTAGTGAGAGCCGTTATGCAAAGAAAAAAGTAACTGCCTAAGCACATTAATTTAATTATTATACATGAATAGCTTTTTAAAATATATTTGCACACTTAAACAGCGAGCATTACAATTGATATAAATAAATGGTAATGAATGGTGATCATATGGAGAATTTTATTCAAAATTTAGAGGCCTCTTTACATAAGGGATTTATCGATCAAAGTTATAATCAATTTGGAAACTATAAGCCTAAGCTGTTAGTGAATAATGTAAAAGAAAATGAAAATGAAAATGTCTTAACTTCGTTGCTAGAGGAGCTTGAACATAGTAATTCCTTTATTTTCTCAGTCGCTTTTATTACAGAAAGCGGTCTTGCTACTCTTAAATCTCATTTTCTCGATCTTAACCGAAAAGGAATCAAAGGGCGCATATTAACATCGACATTTTTGAATTTCAATCAACCGAAAGTATTTAGAGAGTTGCTGAAAATTACAAATGTAGAAGTGAGGTTGACGAGTGTAAAAGGCTTTCATTCGAAAGGTTATATTTTTGACCATGATACACATTATTCACTTATTGTTGGCAGCTCTAATTTAACGGCACATGCGCTAAAGGTCAACTATGAATGGAATGTGAAGCTCACGTCACATGAAAATGGAGAGATTGTTCACCATTTTAAAAATCAATTTGAGGATGTTTGGAAAAATGCTCATCCATTGACTGAACAATGGGTTGAAGACTATGAAAAAACGTATGTTCAGCTTGTCGATAGAAAGGTAATGGATCAAGTAGTAGAAATGCCTGCTTCCTATACGTCGAATTCTTTGAAAGATTCGATAGAGATTAAGCCGAATAAAATGCAGCAAGCGGCTTTACAAGAGATTCAGACTGTCCGGGAAGCGGGAAAGGATAAAGGATTAATTATTTCAGCAACAGGGACGGGGAAAACCTACCTTTCCGCATTTGATGTGAGACGCTTTGCACCTAAACGAATGCTATTTATCGTTCACCGGGAGCAAATATTAAACAAAGCAAAATCTGATTTTCAGCGGGTGCTCGGTGGGATAGATGAAGAGTTTGGCACGTTAACAGGAACAAGTAAACAAACAAACGCCAAATACTTATTTACGACAATCCAAACGATTTCAAAAAAAGAAACATTGCACCAATTCGATCGGGATTCATTTGATTACATTTTAATTGACGAAGTGCATAAAGCTGGTGCTGAATCGTATCGAAGAGTCATTGATTATTTCACACCTAAGTTTTTGATGGGAATGACAGCAACGCCTGAACGTACAGATGATGTTAATATTTATGAATTATTTGATTACAATATCGCATACGAAATTCGTCTTCAGGAAGCACTTGAAGAAGATATGCTTTGTCCTTTTCACTATTTTGGTGTGACGGACCTTGAGTGTAACGGCGAGATCATTGACGATACGACAGTTTTATCGAAGCTCGTTACTGAGGAACGTGTGAATCATCTCATTGAAAAGATTCATTACTATGGATTCTCTGGCAAGGAAGTAAAAGGACTAATCTTTTGTAGTAGAAAAGAAGAAGCGCGAGAGCTATCTCTTCGGCTAAACGAAAAAGGTTTCCGTACCATTGCTTTAACAGGGGATGATTCGCAAGAGGAAAGAGCATGCCGTGTAAAGGAATTAGAAGATGGTCTACTCGACTATATATTAACTGTGGATATTTTTAATGAAGGGATCGATATTCCGAGCGTTAATCAAGTGGTCATGTTAAGACAAACACAATCGAGTATCATTTTCATTCAGCAGCTTGGAAGAGGACTCCGCAAACATGATTCGAAGGATTTCGTTACGATCGTCGATTTTATCGGTAATTATAAAAATAATTATTTAATTCCAATGGCCCTTTCAGGAGACAAATCGCAAAATAAAGATAATATACGGCGACGAACAAAGGATACAAGTTATATTAAAGGCGTCTCAACGGTGAACTTTGAAGAGATCGCTAAGAAAAAGATTTTTAAAGCCATTAACAGTAGTAATTTGACGGCAATGAGCGTTTTAAAAGAAGCCTTTGTTAATTTGAAAAATAGAATTGGCAGGGTTCCGTATTTATATGATTTTGTATTAAATCATTCGATTGATCCAGTTGTGATTGCAGAGAAGCACTCGAATTATCATCAATTTTTAGTAAAAATGAAAGAAGAAGTTCCTTCGCTAACGAGCTACGAAAACAAAGTGTTAACGATGCTTTCATTAGAAATATTAAATGGAAAGCGGAAGCATGAAATTTTGTTATTGGAGTTGTTACTGCATAAAGGAGAAGTAACGTATGACGATTATGTCCGTTGTTTAGCTGAGTCGAATTGTCGAGCGGATAAAGATACAATTGTGTCTGTTCAGCGCATATTTGATTTATCGTTTTTCACTCAAAGTATGAAGAAAAAGTATGGGGAACAGCCAATTATTGCTTTAAAGGAAGAGAAGAATTTTGTATTTAGTGATTTGATTAAAGAACGTCTGAAGGAAAATAGTTATTTCAAAGAAATGGTCATTGATATCGTCCAAAGCAGTAAAGCCAAAAGTGAATCTTACCGATGCAATCAGCCGCTCACTTTGTATGAAAAATACTCAAGAAAAGACGCCTGCAGGCTCCTAAATTGGAACAGCGATGAAAGTTCGACGATGTATGGATACAAAACAAAGTACGGTACTTGTCCAATCTTTATCACATATCATAAAAACGACGAAGTAGAGTCCAGTGTCAATTATGGGGACGAGTTTCTTAATCAAGATGTTCTTAAATGGTACACAAGAAGCAATCGAACATTGAAATCAGAGGAAGTTCGAACCATTATTGAAGCAGAAGAAAATCATATTGACGTTCATATTTTTATAAAAAAGGACGACGATGAAGGAAGCGACTTTTACTATTTAGGACAGGCTACTCCCGATAAAAAGAGCGTGGAACAAACTGAAATGAAAGATAAGAACGGAAAAAATATTCCGGTTGTTCGCATGAACATGGTGATGGAGCAATCCGTTGATAGTCAGCTTTATCACTATATTAAGAATGAAACAGACGATTAAGAAAGTTGAATCACCTGCACGGAATGATAACCCCATGAGCATAAAATGGCGATTGCATCATCCCGTGCCGGAAGATTTATATATTGATTTTATCCGTTAACAAGTTTATCAATCGTCGGAATATCAGCGGGTGCCCATTCTAATGAGCGAAGCTCTTGGAGGGGCACCCATTTTAATTCAGCATGTTCTTTTGCTGTTGGTGTTCCTTCAATGATCACTGTTTTGTATGTAAGCAAATTGACAATGACATTTGGATATTCGTGTACAACATCCTCAATGAGCTCATGCACTTCCACTGTACAGTCTAGCTCTTCTTGAATTTCTCTTATTAAAGATTCTTCAGGTGTTTCTCCTTTTTCAATTTTCCCGCCTGCGAATTCCCAAAGGTTTGGAAGTGCCATTTCTGGTGAGCGCAATGCACAGAGAACATTGCCTTGTTCGTTTATACAAACTGCCGCCACAACTTTCACTGTTTTTTTCATAAAAGCCTACTCCTCCCACTACTTAAGTTAACTATTTTTTTCGAAATGAATTCATTTTACTTATTTAATCTAACATATTGAGGCTGTTTATGTATTAGGAAAAACAGTATAATTAATTCGGTCCTTTTAGAGTGTTATATATTAGTAGGAAGGAAAATAAGGGAACATGGAAAGGAAGTCTTCTTAATGTTTAAACAGCGAGTGAGAGCTATGATAGCTTTTACATTAATTATTGCTTTTTCGCTAGGTGATATCTTACCGGTTTTAGCGTCAACAGATTTAACCCCGCCAACACTAAAGAGTATAAAGCTTGATAAAACAGCAGTTCAGCCAGGGGATGAGATCCATATTCAAGTCGAGGCAGAAGATTTGGAATCGGGCATCTCGGATGTTACTACACATCGAGTGGTACAAGTAAAGAAGCAAGGTGGAGATACAGATCAATATGTTTACCTAACATATAACTCTACCACCAAGAAATACGAAGGTACGTATAGAGTGCCAAGCAATGCAATCAATGGTACATGGTATACATCATGGATTTACTTTGTTGATAAAGTAGGAAATCAAAGTAGCTTGTTCCCGCGTGAAGGAAGTAACTTTTATCAAACATTTAGCGTTTCTAATGGAAGTAATGATTTAACCCCGCCAACACTAAAGAGTATAAAGCTTGATAAAACAGCAGTTCAGCCAGGGGATGAGATCCATATTCAAGTCGAGGCAGAAGATTTGGAATCGGGCATCTCGGATGTTACTACACATCGAGTGGTACAAGTAAAGAAGCAAGGTGGAGATACAGATCAATATGTTTATCTAACATATAACTCTACCACAAAGAAATATGAAGGTACGTATAGAGTGCCTAGTAATGCAATAAATGGTGTATGGTATACATCTTGGGTTTACTTTGTTGATAAAGTAGGAAATCAAAGTAGCTTGTTCCCACGTGAAGGAAGTAATTTTTATCAAACATTTATTGTTTCTAATGATATAGTTCCTCCGAATTCTCCAATAGTTAATGAAGTGAGCGATAATCATACGAGTGTGACAGGAACAGCCGAAGTGGGATCCATCGTGACGATTAAGGCTGGTGCGACAGTATTAACTAGCGTCACTGTTGGTACGGATGGGAAATTTACCGCAACAATTCCCGTCCAAAAAGCGGGAACAAAGTTAACGGTCACTGCAACAGATAAAGTCGGAAACATGAGCGAGGCGAAAGAAGTGATCGTAAAAGATGCGACCGCTCCAGGCGTTCCAAGTGTAAGTGAAATAACGGAGAAATCCACGAATGTGACAGGAACAGCAGAAGCAGGGTCTACCGTGACGGTTAAGGCTGGCACGACAGTATTAACTACCGTCTCCGTTGATGCTGATGGGAAATTTACCGCAACAATTCCCGTCCAAAAAGCGGGAACAAAGTTAACGATCACTGCAACAGATAAAGAAGGAAACATAAGTGAAGCGAAAGAAGTTATCGTAAAAGATGCGACTGCTCCAGGCGTTCCAGATGTAAATGAAGTAACGGAGAAATCCACGAATGTGACAGGAACAGCAGAAGCAGGGTCTACCGTGACGGTTAAGGCTGGCACGACAGTATTAACTACCGTCTCCGTTGATGCTGATGGGAAATTTACCGCAACAATTCCCGTCCAAAAAGCGGGAACAAAGTTAACGATCACTGCAACAGATAAAGAAGGAAACATAAGTGAAGCGAAAGAAGTTATCGTAAAAGATGCGACTGCTCCAGGCGTTCCAGATGTAAATGAAGTAACGGAGAAATCCACGAGTGTAACAGGAACAGCGGAAGCAGGTTCTACCGTGACGGTTAAGACTGGTACGACAGTATTAACTACCGTCTCCGTTGATGCTGATGGGAAATTTATTGCAATAATTCCTGTCCAAAAAGCAGGAACAAAGTTAACGATCACTGCAACAGATAAAGACGGAAACATAAGTGAAGCGAAAGAAGTTATCGTAAAAGATGTGACTGCTCCAGGCGTTCCAAATGTAAATGAAGTAACAGAGAAATCTACGAGTGTGGCAGGAACAGCGGAAGCAGGTTCTACCGTGACGGTTAAGGCTGGCACGACAGTATTAACTACCGTCTCCGTTGATGCTGATGGGAAATTTATTGCAATAATTCCTGTCCAAAAAGCAGGAACAAAGTTAACGATCACTGCAACAGATAAAGCCGGAAACATAAGTGAAGCAAAAGAAGTTACGGTAAAGCAGGTTGCTTCGGTAATTTCTTTCTCTGATGTCTTAAAAAGCGAACGTTTCTACAATGAGATTTACACTTTAAGTAATGAAGGTATTATTACTGGCTTTCCAGATGGAACATTCCGGCCGAATACAACGGTAACGAGAGCACAGGCCGCGATTATGATTGGCCGTGCATTGGAGCTAACAATCGATTCAACAGAGACGACATTTAATGATGTGTCATCTTCTTCAAAAGCAGCCGGCTACATCGCAGCTGCATATAAGAGCAAAATTATCACGGGTTTTCCGGATGGCACATTTCGCCCGGACGAAACCGTTACCCGCGGTCAGATGGCTATTTTCTTAGCTAGAGCCTTTAAGTTGCAGGACACGACTAAAATCAATTTTTCTGATGTCGCGGAAAATATGGCGGCATATGAATCAATCAAACGCATTCTAGCAGCTCAAATCACAGTCGGTTATCCGGATAATACTTTTAAACCAACAGCAGATGTTACAAGAGGACAATTTTCGGCCTTTTTGACTCGAGCACTGCAAAAAGCTGCTCAATAGAAGAACAATTAAAGAGGAAACAGCCGCTCCTAATAGGTAGTTTTTTAGCCATCCTAGTTTTTCAGGGTGGCTATTTTAATGGAGGAAAACACAATATAGTATATAAATGTTTGGAGAGGGAATTAGGTGCTAGACACTATCAAGATAATATTGAGACTGTTTATGTATTAGGAAAAACAAATTAGGATTGCCCAGCGTGAAGGTATTGAGTTTGCTAAAAAGCAGGGGGAATTCCGAGAAGGGAAAAAAGATACCATGCAAAAATGATATGCATGGTACTCTGTTTTATTAATTTATAATTTTGATTCTCTAACAAATAGCAAAATGGAATTAGCTAATAGCTTCATTCTTGGGATAAAAGTGTCAAGTTCCATATATTCGTCCACCGCATGCCAGTTCCCACCGACGGGACCCATCCCACATATGGTCGGAACGCCTAACGAAGCAGTGAAGCCTGCATCTGCGGCGCCTTTCGTCCGTTGCTC
The DNA here is from genome assembly GCF_009183655.1 of Bacillus aerolatus. Lineage (GTDB taxonomy): Bacteria > Bacillota > Bacilli > Bacillales > Domibacillaceae > Pseudobacillus > Pseudobacillus aerolatus. Next base: position 182,959 of record NZ_WEIO01000004.1, on the reverse strand, counting down.
AGTTATTGTTAAATTTAAGACTTCAGCAGCTTTTTGAACAACATTGTACATTTTTGAAACACCTTCGTGCTTTTCCATTGGCTGTATGCCAATTCCGCCTGTTAGTTTACTTTTTGTTCCTGGGATATACGGTGTTGCAACAATTTCTTTAATTTGATCATAAAGCTCGTTAAAATCTTCTTCTGACCAGAAGGCAGAGTGGATTGTAGCAACAGCGTAGGGAGACACCATATTATTACTTATTCCTCCTTCAATTTTTCCAAAGTTTACAGTCGTCCCTTTTTTATCATCCATTAGCTGTTTTATTTTAACCATTTTTAAAGCGAGTTCGTCGTTAGCACTAATACCATCTTCTATGAAAGCTCCGGCATGGGCTGCTCTTCCTTCAATTTCAATCTTCATGTGAGCAGAGCCTTTTCTTGATGTAACGATTGACCCATCTGGTCGAGCGGCTTCTAAGTTAAACACAGCAAGAGCATCTTTGGCTCTCTCTGCAATCACATTTCTTGATATAGGGGAGCCGATCTCTTCTTCGGGTGTAAATAGTAATTCAATGTCACACATTTCTTCGTATGCAAACTCTTGTAAGGCAATGGCGGCATTAATCATGGATACAAGGCCTGCTTTCATATCAGATACGCCTGGCCCACGCAACAGATTTCCTTCAATCTTAAAAGGGCGTTGTAAGGTTGTACCCGGCGGATGAGGGGTATCTTGATGCCCCATTAATAAGATTTTTCCTTGTTTTTTTCCTTTAATCACGGCAATAATGTGATCCCCAAACTCCCCATTCTCACGGATCTCATAAGGGATTCCGGAATCTTCTAGTCTCTTGCGGATAACTGCTCCAACTCTATTAACTCCGTCTTTATCGTAGGAGAAACTATCAATATTAACGATTTCTTCAAGGAATCTTAAAGCATTTTCTTTTTGGCTATCCAAGTAATTATTGATTTTTTGTAACACGGCATCTTCTGTGTAACAATCTTCTTTAAGAAGCTTTTCCATGCTTAACCCTCCTAATTTTATTCCAAACAATTCTTTCAATAACAGAGAAGGTGATGATCCCAATTACAAGGCTTGCCGGCCTAGTAGGGACCCGCGCGTATATTTCACCCATGAAGGACAGCTTCCTTCTTCATATTGTCCTTAATAACTTCGGGATCTGCCTTAGCAATGCCAAACCCTGTAAAAATGTAAATAAGGGCAAATACAACTGCCAGATAGACCACTGGGGTATAGAGAATAAATTGGCCAGTTGGAACATTCAAAGTGCTTGCGATAAAGACACCTGTTGTACTCCAAGGAATCGCTGGTCCAAAAGCGGAACCTGAATCTTCAAGTGTTCTCGATAAGTTTTTTCGATGAAGGCCATATTTATCATACAATGGTGCAAGCATTGGCCCGAATACTGAAAACGATACGTACCAACTACCAGTTATTGTATAAAAGAGACCGTGTATAGATAGACAAGACGCCATCATTGTTTTCCCCGTTTTAGCTACTTTTACGATCTTTTCCAAGATAACTTGAACGACTCCCGATGTTCTCAGTGGGGCACCAAACAAAGCTGCAGCAAATATGACAGCCACTGTACTATACATGCTCGATAATCCGCCTTGCTGTAACATTTCATTGACGATTTTCACATTTGTTGTATCCGTAAAACCATTGTTAAGTGTATTAGCTATTTCTAAAAGATCTCTACCTTGAAAGAACACTGCCAATATACAACCTAGCAAAATTCCAATTCCAAAAACAGGTAAAGTCGGTTTCTGTTTAAAAATTAAGAACAATACGATCAGAGGGGGTAACAAGAGGATTGGACTTAAGTTAAAATTCGCCTCCAGTGTAGACATGATTAATTCTATATTTTTCGTATTTTGGACTTGTTCGTCTAACTGAAAACCTAAGATGATATAAAGAATTAAGGAAATAACAAAACAAGGTATGGTCGTGTACATCAAATGTTTAATGTGTTCAACAATGTTCACTTCCGTTAAAGCAGCTGCCATAATAGTTCCATCAGAAAGTGGTGACAGTTTATCACCAAAGTAAGCTCCTGCCACAATCGCTCCGGCGCTATAATGAGGAGGGATCCCAAATCCGATTGAAACACCCATAAGAGCGACACCAATGGTACCAATCGTCCCCCAGGAAGTTCCTGTCATTAAAGACATTAAAGCGCATGCCAGAGCGGCGGCAACCAAAAATATCGATGGTTTTAAAATTAACAAACCATAATATATGATGACAGGGATCGTGCCTGCTAACATCCAGGCTCCAATTAACATCCCGACACCAAACATAATCAAAATAGGAAGCAACACCTTTCGCAGGGTATCGATAATATCGTTTTCGATGTCCTCCCATTTAAACCCCCACAATAGTGAGAGAATAATAGCCGCTATTCCTGCAGTGATAAGTACAATCGCTGCAGGAGCTTTAACGAACAGTAAGCCTGCAAAGATAATTAGAATTGAAACGATCAATAGTGTAATTGCTTTCGTTAATGAGATTGAATTCTTCATCGCTTTGTCCTCCTTTTAGTTAAATAGCTTCTCGGAATTTGCCGATTCAGGTGGGGAAAGGGGCTCATCCAATTTTCATTCCTCCTGCATGGGGAGGAGAAATTTTGGTGACCACTTGCTTATGGCAAAAAACACTTATGGAACGCCATGTTCAACTGCGAAATACGTTTGTACCTTTGTCAATAAAAAACCAACGTTTATCATTGATAGATAACCTCCAGCTCACTATTTTTGATTAACACATTGCTCAATAACCTCTATAATTTTAATTGGATTACTTTTAGCTAAAGATAAAATTTGCAAGCGTTTTCAAAATTAAAAATTAATAGCAATTTTTATGCGTCGCCGAAAGACTCTTCTCTTCACTGGTGAATCAGGTGCTTTCAAGCTTTCTTGTCCTATGACCGAAGAACATCACGGATTTAGATTATTTTTTGAATAATGTTTTAATTCAGAACTTTATGTTTTTATATTAACTTGGTTTTTTATAAATGTAAAATATATATATTATCTATTATTTATACACGATATGTATATAATGGAATTAATCTAGTTACATTCATTATTGAAAGTGCATTAATAGAGAATTGGAAATTAAGGGGAGGGATTTTGAGACTGTGGATATACAAAAACTTCGTTACTTCGTCGAAATTGTAGAAAAAGGTTCTTTAACAAAAGCAGCAATTGCACTAAATATGACACAACCTCCTTTAAGTTCTGTCATTAAAAAGCTAGAGTTGGAATTAGGAGTTCAATTATTCGACAGAAGAGGGAAAAGGTTAATTCTTACAGATACGGGTCGGTTGCTTTACAATCGTGCAAAAAATCTTATTGCTTCCGCTGATACAATTATGAATGAGTTGGTCGAACAAAATAAAGGCTTAAAAGGGCAGGTTGCTGTTGGTTGTTCAACTAATGCCAATCTAACTATTATTCCAAAGGTGGTACAAAGAATAAATGATACATCAAATATTGTCATTAACGTAAAAGAAGGTAACACATCTTACATATTAGATGAATTAAGAAATCATAAGTTAGATGTTGGTATCGTTAGAAATGTGTTTAAAAAGGATGATTTGCATAATGAAATACTATTCACTGAGCCATTAATGCTAGCTCTTCCTCCTAATCATAGATTATTACGGAAAAAAAGGGATGTAAGGATAGAAGATCTAAAGGACGAGAAGTTTTTATTACAGGCTACTACTTTTGGACATGGAATTTCAGAAATAATTATTGAGGAATGTCAAGCGAGCGGTTTCTTTCCAAATGTTATATATTGGGGGACAGAAACTTTGCCAATGTTGAATATGGTGCAAATGGGTCTAGGAATTGCCTTTTTACCAAAATCCTTCCTGAAACTAGAAAGCTTTAATTTTCCGCCTATAGTTGAAATAGAAGATTCTAGATTAGTCATCAAAATAAGTCTCGTTACATTTAAAGATAGAATTCATAAAGCTTCTACAGATAAATTTTTAGAAATTACCAAAGGGGTAATTGATGATATGTATGACTTCACAGAACTTTATTCTTAAAGAACTGGCAACGTTAACATTATTGTTGTGATGGTCGTTATACAAAGAAAAAAGTAACCGCCTAGCCTCCGACCAAAGAGTAAGGTAGTTACATTTTTTCTAAATACTACTTATTCGCTTTTAGACCAGCCGCTCTTCATGCGGCATGTAGTTGCTTTGATCGAGTGTGAGCCGCCAAAGTATAATGTTAAATAGGTTAAGTGTTCATTTATCTTGAATTTTGTAAAAAGGCTCTTTTCTAAAAGATTGTTGCTTTTAAAACGAAAACTGTTGAAGGTTGATTGGAGCGGAAGTGCGAGACTCCTGCGGGAGAAGCGGGACAGGTGAGACCCCACAGGCGTTTACGCCGAGGAGGCTCACCGCCCGCCCCGCGGAAAGCGAGCAACTGCAGCGGAAATCAACCAATCCGCACTACTTGGTAAATAGCAACAAACTTTACGAAAACAGCCTGTAAAAAACAGTGAGGAAAGGAAGAAAAACATGCTCAAAACATTCACTTTAAAAACGAACAATCGTGATCAAATGATCGATGTCACTCAACAAGTACAGGATTTCATTATGGAAAAGGGCATACGGGACGGAGCAGCCGTTGTTTATTGTCCTCACACAACAGCTGGCATTACGATTAATGAAAATGCCGATCCAGACGTAAAACGTGATATGATCCGGCGCTTTGATGAAGTTTATCCGTGGGAACATGAGCTGGATCGGCACGCGGAAGGCAATACCGCGGCACATATGAAAGCAAGTACAGTGGGTGCGTCGCAGCATGTCATTATAACTGAAGGTCGTTTGCTTTTAGGGACGTGGCAAGGAATTTATTTTTGTGAATTTGATGGACCGCGTACTCGCACCTTTTACGTGAAAATCGTATAAGGGCTCAATAAAGCAAAGAGGAGAAAAGCGCTAAGCAGCTTTTCTCTTTTTTTTTTACCTTCCAGTTAAAAGGGGGCATGTTATTTTTTCATGAACATGGAGATCATTGGACTTATCTGACTTTGTATTTTATTAATTTGCTGCGCAGCGGCTACAATCTTTTCTATGTCCAGATTCCCATCAGAGTTTTGAAACAGGGACATGAAATTTGCTGCAGATGGACTTTGTCGGCCTTGAAATGGTCTACGCGGGGGAACAGAGCGATACGGGGGCATTGGTCGTCGTCTTGGTCCCATAGGAAACATACACATAACACCTCTTTTCTTTAATCCCTACTACATATTATTCACTGGAACGATTTCTGAAAGGATGTATGTCCTAAATTATAAAATTTGTAAAAGGTATAGGAACATTTATTTAAATTCCACAAATGGTGTTAGATGAAATGAGCATTATTCGAACGGATGAGTGGTTACTCGATTCATATCATAAGCCGATCGAAATATGTGAAAAAATAAAGAATTATTTTAATGGTGTTTCAGCTGCTAAAATCTATGGTTACTATATGGATTGCGTTTATACCCAAAAATGGCCGGGTATTGTGTCGAATGCTACTTAGTTAAAAATTGTATGGGGAAAACGGATTAACTTGCAAGGATCTAATGAATGAACGATCTGAAAGAATGGCTAAAATTGAACCCTCTTTATAAGCGTGGAATGATATTCAAACTAAGTTGTAATAGAAGCTTTAACAATGGTCGTTTTTAAGGTTAGATGCTATTTATGCGGCATGTGGCTGCTTGGATCGGGTGCTGGCCGTACTCGATCTTTTTTTATCCGTCAAAAAGCTTATCCACCGTCGGAATATCAGCGGGTGCCCATTCTAGTGAGGGAGGGGCACCTATTTTAATTTGGTATGTTTTTTTCATAAAACCCTGCTCCTCCCACTACTTAAGTTTCTTATTTTTTCAAAATGAATTCAGTTTCCTTATTTAATCTAACACACGACAAGTCCGCGCTGCAGCTCGGGGATGCTTAGAAAGACGAGTCGTTTGATGGAAAGTTTAATAAATGAATAAATAGTATTTTTCGGAACTTAAAGGTCTCTTTTTCTCTTTTTAGGATTAGAAGAGAAGGAAGACTATTTATACAAAAATGGTTTGAAATAGCATTTTGAAGGCTTTGAACAAATTTTTGAAAATTGGCACAATAATTGCAAATCGTTAAATGTATACTGATTTTCCAGTTGAATTGGTCAAGAACATTCAAAAAGGAGTGAGAAGCAGATGGCGGGAACTTATAGCCCTCCTTCTACAGAAGGAAAAGAAGAAGACTTTACTCTTGAAAAAGTACCAGAGCATGCGAAGACAATGAAGTGGGGAAGCCTGGTGAACACGACCATTGGCATTGCGACAGCGATGGTTTTTATGCAGATGGGCAGTATGATGGCGATGCGTTTCGGCTCTATGAACGCGTTAGTCGCAGAAATTTATGCCACGGTATTAACGACGATCCTTGGTGTTGGCATTTGCTATTACTCAGCAAAGTCGGGAATGAACGTGAACTTAATGGCTCGTGGCGGCGGATTTGGGTACATTGGTGCGTCTGTTACATCTATTATTTACGCTTCAAACTTCATTATGTATTGCGCAATTGAAGGAGCGATTATGGCATCTGCTGTACACGCGTATTTGCCTATCGTTCCAGTGCAAGTGTATATGATTTTCTTTGGGCTGGCTGTTATCCCGTTAAATTGGTTTGGTATTAAGCAGCTGGACAAATTACAAAAGTGGTCACTGCCTATCTATCTCGTATTGTTAGGGGCCGCAATTTTTCTCTCATTTAAAATGGTACCTAAATATGAAGGTAGTATTTTTTCATTTCTTCCAGAAGGACAGGAATTTGGCGGAGCAAGTTTACTAGCCTGTATCGGGATTATGAATGGGCTTGTTGGCATTTTGCCGCTTGTAATGACGGACTATGCCCGCTTTATAAAAAAGGATGAGCTGAAAATTGGTGTATTTATGGTAGGGTTTGTTCCTATGCTCATCTCTTTTTTTATAAGCGGTTTAATTGGAATTTATTTTGGCGTACGTTTTGCTGAAGAAAACCCGGGTATTTATTTCGTGCAAATTTTAGGAATTGGCGGAGCGATGTTTACCATTTTAACGCAGCTCCGAATAAACATTAACAATCTTTATAGTGGATCATTATCGCTTGCGAGCTTTTTTGAAAACGTATTCAAATTTAAGCCGAATCGAACATTTTGGGTAGTAGTGGTAGCCTTAGCGGCCATTGGACTAATGCTTTTGAATGTACTTGATTATTTAGGGGCGCTTTTAACATTTCAAGGTGTATTTTTGTTTGCATGGGTATCCATTATTTTAACAGATGCAGTGATCGTCAAACGTCTGTTGAAAATAGGTCCGCCTTATTTTGAATATAGACAGAAATATTTGTATGCGTGGAATCCAGTAGGCGTCGTTTCGTTAGTTGTTTCAAGCTTTATCGGTACACTTGCCGCTTTTAATTACTTCGGACAATTTTTCACAAATACATCTGCCTTTTTGTCAGGAATCATCGCTTCTTTGCTTTATATTGCTTTAGCAATAGCGACTAAAGGAAGGTATTACATGAAACAGAAAGCCGAAGATGTTCTTGAAGATGATCACATTGCTTAAATATCGATGGTTTAGTTTTATATATGCCTACTTATAGAAGGGGTAATAAATTTTTTACTATACGACGGAGGAGAGAACATGGATTTAAAAAATAAAATTGCTATTGTGACGGGAGCCGGCTCAGGGATCGGCAAATCTATTGCAAAGACATTCGCAAAAGCGGGAGCGACGGTTGTCATTGCAGAAATAAACGAGGAAAATGGCCGAAATACAGCAATGGAAATGAAGGAAGAAGGATATCCTTCCATGTATTTGAACACTGATGTTTCTTCATCAGCAAGCGTTCAATCAATGATTGAACAAACGAATGATCAATTTGGCCGTCTCGATATTTTAGTTAATAATGCCGGATTGGAATACTTTACAACGATTGAAGAAACGACTGAAGAGCAATGGTCTAAAACGATGGATGTCAATCTTAAAGGCGTATTTCTCGGTATAAAGCATGCTATCCCGATGATGAAAAAACAAGGACAAGGCAGCATCATCAATATTGCCTCAGTTGCCGGTCTTTCTGCTTGGCCGGGATTGGGTGTTTATTCTGCAGCTAAAGGTGGGGTTGTGCAATTAACGAAAGCAGCGGCGGTCGAAAATGGAAAATACGGTATTCGTGTAAATAGCATTTCACCCGGAGCCATTCGAACGCCTTTACTGGAGGAACAATATATTGGATCTACAAATGATCCCGCTGCACTCGAAGCAGAACTATTAAAGCGTAATCCGTTGAAACGTTTCGGTATGCCTGATGATATTGCGGAAGCAGCTCTTTATTTAGCAGGAGAGCGGTCTCAGTTTGTGAACGGGCATTCCTTAGTTGTTGATGGGGGGCTTACTTCGTTTGTCGGAGAGCTTATTTAAGGAAGAGAAGAAATGAACTTAAAGGTCCAAAAAAATATAAAAAGTGAATTTAATGAACTTGTTAGACATTGTGTAGATTGTAAAATATCAACTTATTTTTCAATAGGATAAATAAATTTATTTTAATTGGTAAATATCGAGAAAAAAGATGTAAAAGCGGAGGGGTTTCTATGAAACTAGCAGGAAAAAAAGCGTTAATAACTGGAGGAGCAACGGGGATTGGCCGCGGCATTGCGGATGCGTTTGCGAGAGAAGGGGCTGATATCGCTATAAATTATTTTGGCAAGGAAGAAGAAGCGATTTCTGTTCAAAAAGAGTTAGCAGCTGAGTATGGGGTTACTGTTGTACTGATTGAGGCTGATATAACAGATGAAAACCAAGTGGAAGAAATGATAACTACAGCTGTCAATGAGCTCGGAAGAATTGATATTTTGGTTAATAGCGCGGGAATTCTCAATCAAATGCTCCTGAAAGATATGACCGTAAAAGATTGGGATCAAATGATTAAAGTGAATCTGCGGGGGCCGTTCCTTTGTACAAAATCTATCTTGCCTCATATGTTGAAAAATAATTATGGGCGTATCATTAATATTGCTTCTCAGCTTGGTCAAATCGGGGGAGTGGAACTATCTCATTATTGTGCAGCAAAGGCGGGAGTAATTGGATTTACAAAGTCAGTAGCTCGGGAAGTGGGGCAATACGGAATTAACATTAATTGTATTGCGCCAGGTCCGATTGAAACAAGCATGATTAAAAACTTAGATCATAATTGGAAAGAACAAAAAGGAAAATCCCTTCCGATTCCCCGTTTCGGGTTAGTGGAAGAAGTGGCGCCGACAGCAGTGATGCTTGCTTCTGATCCAGATGGAAACTTATACACGGGGCAGACGCTGGGGCCGAACTCAGGCGATGTTATGTTGTAAATCATAAGAGATGGCATGTATATTGCATATATAAAGTATATTTTAATTTTTTAAAAATTCAGGGGGGTTAGAAAATGTGTGATTTCCATCTTCAATTAAAACCAGGTAAATTTGAACATCAACGTCAATTAAAAGTAAGTAAAAGTCCTTGGGGACCGGATGATGAGATAGGGAGATTAAATTTAATTACGACAGAATCGAAGGAAAAAGTGCTTTCATCTATTGATCAAACGAAAACATTTGATTTGACTGTTAATTATTTTATGGGGATGCCGTCATGGTCCGCCGCTGGGGATCCACCTTATCAAATTTGGATGACACATACACCGACAGGAAACGTGAACGACAATTTGCTGAACGTATCAAAAGAAAGCAAAGAATTGATCAGCTATTCAGGTGATGCCATTTCTATGTACACGCACTGCGGTACCCATATTGATACATTTAACCACTTCGGTTACAGAGGAGAAATTTGGAACGAATTTAACGAGAAGGAGCATCTCGGAAGCCGTCATTGGAATAAATGTGGACCAGAAAAATTCCCAGTTATTATTGCGCGTGCCGTTATGCTTGATATTCCAGATGCGAAAGGCGTTGAAAGGCTGCCAGAATCTTATGGAATTGGGAAAGCAGATCTTCAAGATGCAATGGATAAGCAAGGAGTATCCATTGAAGAAGGGGATATCGTGATGATCAGAACTGGCCAAATGACTGTTTGGCCGGACCGCGATAAATATTTAACAAATTCGCCGGGACTTAACGTTGAAGGTGCTGAATTTTTAGCTGGTCTCGGTGCGATGATTATTGGAGCAGATAATATTGCGCTGGAACAAAATCCGTCTCCTGAGCCGGATAACTATTTCCCTGTACACACTTACTTATTCTCGGAAGTTGGTATTCCAATCATCGAACTATTGTGGCTGGAAGAACTGGCGAAAGAAAAAATTTACGAAGTAGGATTCGTGGGAAGAGCTATGCCGCTTGTCGGAGCGACAGGAGCACCTCTGCAGCCAATTGCATTCCCATTAAAACGATGACATAAAGGGAGCTGCATCTCGGTGGAAAAGATTGAGTATGGGGAGATATTGAACTGGGATTTAATTGCTGTATCGAAAGCGCTGCAATCTCGGCAACTATCACCTAAAGAACTGACAAAATTAATGCTGGAGCGCATTGAAGCCATCAATCCGGAGTTGAATGCTTTTATTACTGTTCTGCACGAAGAAGCAATGGCTTCTGCTGCGAAGGCAGAGGAGGAAATCATGCAAGGGACTATTAAAAGTCCCCTGCATGGCATTCCGATTGGCTTAAAAGATTTAATTTACACAAAAGGTATTCGGACGACAATGGGCTCAAAAATTTATGAGGATTTTCTGCCTGATTATGACGCTTCTGTTGTCACAAAATTAAAGGCAGCGGGCGCGATTATTGTTGGGAAATTAAATACACATGAATTCGCTTATGGCACAACAGGTGATACATCTTATTTTGGACCGGTACGCAATCCGCATGATACGGCGAAAATAACGGGCGGGTCCAGCAGCGGATCGGGAGCTGCAGTAGCCGCTCATCTATGTTATGCCGCCCTTGGAACGGATACAGGCGGTTCTATCCGTATCCCCGCGTCTTTTTGTGGTGTTGTCGGAATGAAGCCGACATTTGGAAGAGTCAGCAAATGGGGAGTGTACCCGCTTTGCCCAACGCTGGATCATGTCGGGCCGATGACTAAAACGGTAAGAGACAATGCGATGATGTTAAATGCTCTTGCTGGATATGACCCGCAAGACCCTTTTTCCGCGGCAAAAGAACCGGAAGATTTCACGGAAAAGCTGGAGGAAGGAGTGCAAGGATGCGTGATTGGTATCCCCTCTTCTTTTTTCTTCGAACAGCTGGATAGTGAGATTAAAGTGAAAATGGAGCAAGTCATCTCTATTTACAAAGATTTAGGTGCCTCGATCCGTTTTATTGAAATAGAAAATCTAGAAGAATTATCAGAGGCTCATGGTACGGTGTTAAGAAGTGAAGCGTATGCCACGCACAAACTTGATCTCGATAATAAAACGGGTCTGTGGGAAGATGAAGTGAAAGATCGTCTCCAAACAGGTGAAGATGTGAGGGCATTTGAATACTTAGAAGCGCAGGAAATAAGGAAACGGGCCATTCAATCATTCAACAAAGTATTTGAACAGGTAGATGTTCTGCTTACACCGAATACGCCGATCATGCCCCTCAATTTGTATGAGCGCGAAGTGGTGGTGAATCATAAAAAAGAACACATTTTTTCTGTTCTTAATAAATTTACGGGTCCTTCTAATTTAACGGGTTTGCCGTGTATGTCGGTTCCTTGCGGCCTTTCTAATGCAGGGCTTCCTATTGGGTTCCAGCTGACGGGCCGTGCTTTTGATGAGAGCCGTTTGTATCGTTTTGCTTACTCTTTTGAACAAGCAGTATTTAACAAATAAAGAATCGTTTTTTCAGCATCCCCAACTCATTTATATACTGAGTTGGGGATGTGTTTTTTACGGAGGAAACAGGTGATATGATAAGGTTATTAAGTGGGGGTGTCAAAATGAGCAAGGAAAAGGACGTTAACAATTTATTAGAGCAGGCACTTAAAAGTTTAAAAATAGACGTTCACATTTTCGAATCAGCATCCGGGACGAAGCCTGTCATTGATAGTGATTCACTCGTCGAGCATTCCACCAAGTTCAAGGTGGCAGATCGTGATTATACAGCCAATCTTGTCATACATAAAGAAATACTCGTATCTTTGCTGAGTCAATGTCCGGAATATTCCGATATGGAACTAGATTTAAAAACAATTCTTGATCATTGCCGGGAGGTCATCTTCGTTTCAGATGCATGCGGCAAAGCTTTACGGGTGAGCTCTTCATGGAAAGATCTTTGGAAGGCGGAAGGAAAAGACTTTTTTGAAAAAGGAGTGTTTCAAGTTGAAAAAGAAGGAGTTATTTCTCCTTCAGCCACACGGTTAGTTTCCGAGAAAAAAGAACAAGTGCAAATTGTTCAACAGACAAATACGGGCAGAACGTTAATGGTAACAGGTATCCCGATTAAAAATAGAGCCGGCGATATTCAGCGAATAATCAGCATATCGGAAGACATCACCGAAATCAGTTCATTGAAACAAGAGTTGAATAAAGAAAAGGTAAAAAACAAGCGGTTGCACGCGCTTTTATATGATAATGCAGTTCCATCACTTGTATTTAACAGCGATGCTATGAATAATGTCATGTTGATGGTTTTTAAAATTGCCAATGTTGATTCGACCGTTTTAATTACAGGGGAATCTGGGGCAGGAAAAGAAGTGATCGCTCATTATATTCATCAATGGAGCGATCGCGCAGCTAAGCCATTTATTAAAGTCAATTGCGGCTCTATTCCGGAAAACTTACTTGAATCCGAGCTTTTTGGTTACGCAAAAGGAGCTTTTACAGGTGCATTGAAAGAAGGAAAACAAGGGTTATTTGAAGCCGCTGACGGCGGAACAATTTTCTTGGACGAAATTGGGGAAATGCCTTTTTCCCTCCAAGTAAAATTACTGCGGGTGTTACAGGAACAAGAGGTTACGAGAATTGGTGAAACAACGCCAATCAAAATTAATGTACGTGTCATTACGGCAACAAACCGCAATCTTCTAGAAGAGGTAAAGCAAAAGAACTTTCGTGAAGATTTATACTACCGTCTTAATGTGGTGCCTGTTCATATCCCACCTTTGCGTGACCGCCAGGCAGATTTGCTGCCGCTCATTTTACACTTTACGGAGGAATTCAATAGGAAATTCTCTAAAACAAAGGTGTTTTCCCAAGAGGCGATTAAACATTTTTATTCCTACAACTGGCCCGGTAATATACGAGAGCTGCGCAATATCATTGAACGGCTTATCGTGATGACCGATACTGATTATTTGGAGCCCGCTCATTTGTCGTTCTTTTTAAAGCATGAGTCTAAGGAGAATGTAATGACGCAACCTTTGGAGTTGCCTAGAGGTAAAGCGGCCTCTCCTTCCCTTTTGACAACGGATAATCAGCCTTTTTCATCATTAGCTCGGCTGGCACGCCATTACCGAAAACTTGGAATTACCCATGGAGAATGGGGACTTATTTGCGCTATTTTTTCATATGAAGCAGACAATTGGACGTTCTATATATCAGAGGAAGAACTAGCTGCACACTTAGAATGCGGTACTCGCCAAATTCGTAAGTGGTTGTATTCTTTAAGGAAAAAAGAAATGCTGATCGTCGAACGCTCGTGGAAAAAAACAGGTTATAATTTCAAGCCTTTAATGGAGTTAGTTTAGAAATTGCACGTCGGTTTGTGTTATCCGATTGAAACGAACAGGCTGTCAAAACTTGCGAATGAAAACAACAGTCTTTTACTAGTTTCAGATAATAATTTCAATTCCAGCCAGATTTGGATATTCGTGTACGCCTAATTCTTTTATCATCGGGTTGCGCGCACATTTCAGTGGTTCTCGTGCATAAATCAGACGTAGACGTGCACAAATTCGCCAAATTCGTTCACCATACGGCACCGCGCTGCTAGTTGTTTTTTAAGGGCAGGCGGGACATCCTGCATATCATTTTTCTCATCCTAACATATATTGGTATTAATAGGTAAAGGGGTGCGGATATGAGTGTTGTTCGAACGGATGAGTGGCTGCTCGATTTCTATTATAAGCCGATTGAAATATGTAAAAAAATAGAGGATTATTTTGAGGGTGCTTCAGCTGCTGACATCTATGGTGAATTAACTTGGCACGGGATGTATTGCCGCCCGGACAAGAACGGATTTGAAGTAGTAGAAAATTTACAGAAAAACAATGTATGGGAAATTGTGCAAAAAGAGGAGCAAGAACTGAGAAAACTGTGGAGCGGTCCAGATATCCCCATCTTTATTTTGCCATCAGATACAAACAGCCGAAGAATGAAATATGAATATAACGGAAAATCAGGTTTGGCCTTCAAGAATAAGTTATTTTTATTTATTTCGGAAAACAATACGGAAAATGAAATAAGAGCGATACTTACGCATGAATACAACCATGTTTGCCGGTTAGGCAACTATCAAAAAAATGAAGAGGACTATGTATTATTGGACTCTATTATTATGGAAGGATTAGCTGAAAATGCAGTTCGTGAAAGAATTGGCGAAGAATTCGTTGCGGCTTGGACAGCGTATTATTCAACTGAGGAGCTAGAAAAAATGTGGAAAAACCTCATGCTCCCAAATAGAAAGGTGCCGAGAATCCACCGTAAGCATCATAGTATATTATATGGATTGCGATTGTATCCAAAAATGGCCGGATATTGCGTTGGATATTACTTAGTTGAAAAGTATATGAAAGAAAAAGGATTAGCCTGTAAGGACTTAATGAATGACCCATCCGAAAAAATTGCTAAAGTTATGGATTAATAATGGTGATTAGTACAACGTTTTACATTTTACGCTAATAATTGATTTGAAAGGTCATGAAACACGAACAAGAACCACAGTGGTACTTCCAAAATGATATAATATTATAAATAATCTGTCATTTTTTAAGACAAAGTTCATTTGATGTGTTAATCTAAATAAAATGAAATTCACTAGGGGTGCTTTACGGCTGAGAGAAGAAAATGATATTTTCTTCGACCCTCTGAACCTGATCTGGTTAGTACCAGCGAAGGGAAGTGATGTTGTTTAACGTTAATCTTACCATTGATTAATTGGAAAAACAGGATCACTTTATGTGGTGCTGTTTTTTTGTTGCCATTAAATCATTGGTGCAAATGTAAAGTTAAGAGATTTGGCTGAGGACCAGAATTTCGGTAAGTAATAATCACAATTGTATATAGGGAGGAAGACGCATGGAAAGTTTAAAGTTTGGTCTTGAATGGTATTTAAACCCAAATCACCTTCCGTTTTTGGTTGGAATCGACAAGGGGTGGTTTGCAGAGGTTCATTTGGATGTTGAAATGATAGAACCTGAAGCACACTTTGATGCAATTGATGAAATTTATAAAGGGAATATGGATCTTGCTGTTACGGAACCTCTTCATTTAGTGCAGGACCGGCTGCAAAACCATGATGTCGTTGGCTTCTCCAGGTATTTGCAATCCGACAGCGGCGTCATGTTTTTGAAAGATAAAGGGATTACGAGACCAAGGGATATGATTGGTAAAAGATTAACTTATCCGAGTGCTCCAGGGCCAACGGGGTTAGCCTTTATTAAATCACTCATAGAGGCTGATGGAGGACATTGTGATGTAAATGATTTAATTCCGATCAATAAAGGATTTTATCATACGGATGCTTTAATTAACGATGAAGCCGATATCGCTTTTTCCGTACAGCAGCATCATGAATTAATCGAAGCACGGGAACGTGGGTATGAACCAGGATTCTTTTCGTTGAAAGAATGGGGGCTTCCTGCGGGAGGGAATTTAATTTTAGTTACTTCACGAGAGGTTTTCAGTAAACGGCATGAGGAGATTGGCAGATTCCTAGAGGTTTTGAAAAGAAGTAATGAATTTATTCGAAACAATCGTGAGGAAGCAAAAGAGATTTACTATCAATTTACGAAAAAAGATCCAATGAATGCGATCGAAGCGGCTATTGTAAATGCGACATTAAATTATTTTACAGAAGATTTCTCCATGCCGCTCGATTATTTTGATCATTTACAAAAATGGCTTAAGCAATCAGAACTGACCGATTCATTACTAGAGCCTGATGAATTCTGGACAAATGAGTTACTGTTAGAAAAGTCAAGAGGAGGAGTAAATAGTGGAAATTAAAGATCAAGTTGTATTGGTAACTGGAGCAGGCAGAGGATTAGGAGCAGAAATTGCAAAAGCGTTTGGACGTGAAGGGGCGCGCGTCATTGTCAACTATCATCAAAGTGAAAAGAAAGCGAAAGAAGTCGCACAGAATATTGGAGACCGTGCGATTGCCATTCAAGCAGACATCACCGACAAAGAGCAGGTTCAAGCTATGTTTGATGAAGCGGAAAAACATTTTGGCCAGGCGGTGACAACCGTCATTAACAATGCTCTTATTCATTTTAAATTTGATGCTGTGAACAGAAAACACGCAAAAGTGATCGATTGGGAAGACTACGAAACACAACTAAAGGGGAGCGTGAAAGCAGCTTTACATACAACGCAGGCTGCCTGTGAAGGAATGGCTAGATTGAATTTTGGGAGAATCATAAACATTGGAACAAATTTAGTGCAAAACCCTGTCGTCCCTTATCATGACTATAATACAGGGAAGGCAGCATTAATCGGTTTCACGAGAAGCATGGCACGTGAACTCGGAACAGATGGCATTACTGTGAATATGGTTTCGGGTGGGTTATTGCAAAAAACAGATGCAAGTGCATCGACTCCTGATGAAGTCTTTGATCTGATTAGAGACAACACGCCATTAAACCGGGTAACAACTCCGGAGGAACTAGCGGATGCCACATTATTTTTCGCATCACCATGGAGTCGTGCCGTCACAGGACAAAACTTAGTTGTCGACGGTGGACTCGTCATGGATTAAACAATCGTAATAATCAAAAATGGAGATTTGCTGGACCGGCTGAGTGAACATGCCGGTCTTTTTTCTTTGCTGAAAACGAACAAAGAATAGAACGGAGCCACAAAAAAATCCGCTCTGTCTTTTAGAAGAACAGGCGGATCTATGAGCAGGGTTTATGGGCAGCAATCAAATTTATTCCTCCACTTTGCTTAGGCAGTATTCACATTCAGTGTGATAAGACTCGTGTTGCTCGATGATTTGTCCTCCGCACTGGCAGCATTCTTTTCCTGGAATGTTTCGGTAAAATTCTAATGGCATCATAGTGATGACCTCCTCGTTTTTTATTCATTTATGTGTTGCTGTTAAATTCATTGTATTATAACAGAATTTAAAAATCAACATCTGTTATATAATTGTTTTTCGGCATTTTTCGACAAGCTTAATTAGATATAAAAAAACTGTTGCCAAAGCTGGAAAGATTCCGCTTTGGCAACAGGAAATAATTGGTATGAGTGTTTGTGGAACAATGGATGGTTAAGCAGGAAGAAGGTTTCCTAATTTCCTGAAAAGCCATTAACAAAAAAAGTGATCGTTTCCATTTCCTCTTCGCTCAATTTTCTTTGCTTACTCTCAGACATTTCCTGAACGACAGCTTCTTCGTTTCCCTCATGCTTTTTAGTCAAAAAGGCTGCGCTTTTCATAAGCTGAAGGAAGGAGCTGAAATCTTCTTTCGTTAATGGTCTGTCATGATGAGAGAGGAAAAAGATATCCGCATCGTACTTTTCAATTTGCTGAATGAGCTGGAGCGTATTGTCAATCGTGTAATTCCAGTTTTTTGAGTAGAGGTTGGCATACAGGCAATCCCCTAGAAAAAGAGCTTTTTCTTCTTGAATATAGACGATGCTGGAGTCATGGGAGTGATCGCCGCCTACATGTTCGATTAGACAAGTCACCCCGCCTAAATTCACTTTCATGCGGGTTTCAAATGTAAGATCGGGGTCAGGAAGAAAAATATCTCGTTCGTTCCCGAGCTCTTTCTTGATTGCATCTGCACAAAAGGGGATTTCTATTCCTTCTTTCACACGTTGATCTAATTCTTTATCTTCCCAGGACAGCTCTTGTAATTCTTTAATTTTGTTATACGTCTCGTCATGAGCAATAATCGGCGCTTGTATTTCTCGCATGCCAAATACATGGTCCCAGTGCCAGTGAGTGAGAACAAGCAAGTCTCCTTTAATATTACGTTCTTCTAGTTGGTCTAGAAACAACTTGGCATGACTTGACGAGTTTCCGGCATCGATGAGCAGCGTTTTTTCTTCTCCTGTGATAGCTGCTAGTATAGGACGGTCCGTTTCCTGATACGGCGGTAAGTAAAAGAGGCGATTAGAGATTCTTTTTAATGTTTGCAATTTTGTACTCTCCTTGCTGTTTTTATTGATAAGTTTGATTCTTAGTGTGACCACGGTATTTATTTTTAACATAGCATACAAGAAAAGAGAAGAGAAAGGTTTAAATATTAACTGGATATGAGCGAATATGAATGCTTGGATTTACGGTGTTAAAGTTAATTTTTGGGGTTGGAAAATTGGAGAAAAAGAATAAAGAACTCGAAAAGGAGAATAAGCGATTACGTGAAAAGGAAAATGAAAAGATGGCTGAATACTTTAAGGAGATATAAATCTTGTTCAATGAACGGGCAGATTAGTGTAATAAAGAGTCCAAGCGTTATAATTAAGGAGTCAGCCTTATTCAGCTTTTGCTACTTTCGAAAAAATTAAGTAAAAAGAATCGTTGCTCGAATATTCACTAAAAGGCATAATATTAAAGAAAATTATAATTGTTTTATAAACGGCACAATCATATAATTGTGTGAAAAAGGATGCGTATCATGCCAATTAATTCTTTTGATAACTATCCGATGAGCTGGAAGCCATCGATTGATAAAGCTGAAAAGCCTATTTATCAAGCACTCGCAAGGCAATTGGAACAGGATATACTAAACGGAGTTTTGCTGCCTGGAACAAAACTTCCTCCACAAAGAGAACTGGCTGATTATTTGGATTTAAATCTGAGTACCATTTCAAAAGCTTTTAAAGTGTGTGAGTTAAAGGGCTTGTTAAGTGCATCAGTTGGAAGTGGGACATTTGTATCGTATGATGCGTTATCGAATGTGTATTTACTTGAAGATACAAAGCCGAAGCACTTAATTGAAATGGGAGCAACACTTCCAGATAATGCTTCTTACGAGCCACTGTTACTCCAACTAAAAAGTATGCTGCAAGAGACAGATTATGAAAAGTGGTTTGGTTATGGCCGGGCAGGAGAAAGCCTTTGGCAAAAGGATGCAGCTATAAAGCTAATCCGAAGAGGTGGGTTTGAAACAACCGTTGATCACATTTTATTTGCAAATGGGGGTCAAAATGCGATTGCTGCTACACTAGCAAGTCTTTGTAAGCCTGGAGAACGCATTGGTGTTGACCAGCATACGTACCCTGGCTTAAAAACTGTTGCAGCGATGCTTAATGTGCAAATAGTACCGATAAAATCAGAGAACTATGAAATGAGTCCAACGTCTTTTGAATATGCGTGTAAAAATGAAAATATTAAAGGCATTTACTTGATTCCAGATTATCATAATCCGACTGCTTCCTTTATGTCGGTCGAGAATCGAAAAATGATTGCAGCAATTGCCAAAAAGTATAATCAGTTCATTATTGAAGATGGCTCGTACCATCTACTCAACAAAAAACCACTGCCAGCAGTCGCATCATTTGCGCCAGAACAGGTTATCTATATTGCAAGTTTATCTAAATCATTAGCACCAGGCTTACGACTAGCCTATGTAGCAGTGCCGAGTCAATTCAAGGAGCTAATTTCAAAGGCACTTTATAACTTAAATATAACAGTGTCCCCGTTATTAGCAGAACTGACAGCACGTACGATTGTATCGAATCAATTTGAATTCTTAATTGAGAGTCATCAGGAACAAACCATTTGCAGAAACCAAGTCGTAAATCGATATTTGGGTGACTATACGTGTCTAGGTGTTGAAACAGGCATCTTTCGTTGGCTGCTATTACCAGGCAAGATTACAGGTGCTGAATTTGAAACGTTAGCTGCACAAGAGGGAGTACAAGTGTATGCGGCTGAACGCTTTGTAGTTGGAAAAAGTTGTCCAGAAAGGGCAGTAAGGGTTTCTGTCTGTGCACCAAATACGCTTGAAGAGCTTGAGCAAGGATTGATTATCCTTAAACGTTTGCTAAATGATTTTACCTAATATTGTTCGCCATACAATTATAATATTGTATGGTTTTTTTGTGCGTGTTATGATGATTCAAATCTTGTTGGAAGTTTAATAAGAAATAGAATTAGGTTTCTAGAAAGGTAGGTTAGATTATGTTACATAAAGATAGTGTAGAAGCGTTAGACGCCCAAACAGCTTCGTTACAAAGCTACATTCGTTCTTCAGAAAAACAAAAAGCGTTATACAAGCGTACGTTATTCGTCATAAGTGTTTCACAAATTTTTGGCGGAGCAGGATTAGCAGCAGGAGTTACTGTGGGGGCACTGCTTGCACAGCAAATGCTTGGTACTGATGTGTTTGCTGGACTTCCTTCAGCTTTATTTACTTTAGGGTCAGCAGGAGCAGCTTTATTTGTGGGGAGACTTTCTCAACGCTATGGACGTCGTATAGGTCTGACAGCGGGTTTTATGATCGGTGGACTTGGAGCAATAGGAGTCATAATTGCAGCAATAATAAATAGTGTTTTCCTGTTATTTACTTCCCTACTTGTTTATGGTTCAGGGACAGCAACAAATTTACAAGCTCGTTATGCTGGTACGGACTTAGCGAATAGTAAACAACGAGCAACTGCTATTAGTATTACTATGGTTTTTACAACATTTGGTGCAGTTGCAGGTCCGAATTTAGTGAATGTGATGGGGAATTTCGCTCTTTCTATTGGTGTTCCATCACTTGCTGGTCCTTTCATTTTAGCAGCAGCAGCATATATCTTAGCAGGTGTTGTCCTTTTCATAATGCTTCGTCCGGATCCATTCGTTATAGCTAGAATGATAGAAGCAACCAACCAAGAACCTAGTGATAATGGACATTTGGCAACAACTGAACATACAGAAAACAAAAGAGGCATAATCATTGGTGCAACAATTATGGTTCTTACTCAAATTGTAATGGTAGCTATTATGACAATGACACCAGTTCATATGAGACATCATGGACATGGCTTGGGTGCAGTAGGTCTTGTTATTGGTTTTCATATAGGTGCCATGTATCTCCCTTCACTGGTTACAGGTATCCTTGTTGATAAGTTGGGGCGTACTGCGATGGCTATTGCTTCCGGAACTACATTGCTTCTGGCAGGTTTGATAGCAGCATTTGCACCTGGAGATTCTATGGTTCTCCTAGTAATTGCTCTTTCTTTACTTGGATTAGGATGGAATTTTGGTTTGATAAGTGGGACTGCACTTATTGTTGATTCAACTGAAATTTCCACACGGGCTAAAACTCAAGGTACAGTGGATGTTTTGATTGCGTTGTCAGGGGCTGTTGGCGGAGCATTGTCTGGAATGATTGTGGCAGGTTCAAGTTATCTAACATTATCATTTACTGGAGCGATTTTATCCTTATTACTAATTCCAGTGGTGATATGGTCTCGTGGAGGTGAAAAATAAGCCAAATTGTTTTACGAAAACAGTATTTTTGGGGGAAATATTTGTGGAACTAAATGGGGGCGTTAGTTGAAGAAGAAATTAAAAAAAGGACCACACATATTAGACATATCTAAAATGTGTAGTCCTTTTTTTATCAGCTATCTCACCTATCTAACCTAAATATAATAGCTATTGTCATACTGCTAATTTGTATTCTGTTTACTGTGTTATTTTGGACTTATTTATTGTGAAACCACTGATATATCAATAGAAATAGCCAACCATTTTTTAGTGCAACTTAGTCTGCTATTCCTTATGTTTCTTCACAAGAAAGGAACTGTTTAGGCATAAACAGTTCAGCTTTTTTCATATTTTCTTTAAGCCGCTCGATCTTTGATCGGCTTCTTCACAGTCTGCAAAGCAAAAGGACTGTAAAGCAAAATTTCTATAGCCAGAAGCAAAAAGATCACCGGCACACCTGATGCCAAAATAGTTTCCCTTATAAGTATGAGGAAGGCGGCATCCGGTTCAACAAGTGAAGTAAACGTATAAAACATGGCGAACGTAAAGATTCTGCTCCATTGGGTGACGTCGTATGTCCAGAGGCCTTGTTTGAATCCGTAGCGTTTCAGCCGTTTGACGAGGCGCTTCATTTCGATGGCTTCGACGAGTATGAACACGCCGACGACGACGAGCCAGAGTGAGAGAGTCAATTGCCTGCTGACGGCTTCTGACATGATGCAGGCGAATCCGGTAATAGATAAGGCGCCGTGCAAAATGCAGTTTGTGTTGGCCCAGTGGTCTTCGATTGTCCAATCGGCGGTGAAGCGGTGTTTCATAATAAAGAACGCACCGATCAAGTATAGGCTAAGTCCGATCCCGATAAGTGCCCGGTCGAGCATGATCGGTACAGTTTTATGGACGACATTCAGCAGTAGGACGATGGACTGGGTGCTGACGGTTGTCAGCAGCAAAATACCGTGTACGTGTTTGTGGCGCAGTTCATAAAATGAGCGAAGGGACAGCCCGATATAGATGAACCAGAGCCCGACATTGATAGATGAAAGTACGACGGCGGCCATGCGCCAGTGGGTAAATTGTTCAAAAATAAGAATAGCGCAAATGGACGTGCCGGCGATCCACGTGCCGATCCCAAACCGGTTGACGGGATTGGTCATGTGCAGCGCGGTGAACTGCTTATGAACGGCCGCTAGGGTAATGGAAAAGACAAACGCCAGCCACAAGGCGATGTTCAATAAGCTGAACACTTTTAACGACACATGATCGGACGTGTACAGATGATAAAGAACTCCGTGGATGATGATGCCAATCGACATGACGATCGCCATCGTGGATGTTTTAATATAAATTTTTTTTAGAAAAATGATGGCCATCATGCAAAAACTGATGACGGCAAATATAGAGAAGTAGACCATTGTTTTCACCGTTCTCACGTTTATTGTCTCTTTTTAGGATATCACGATTTCTAAATGAAAGGGAGGGGTTTTCGGTAGTGAGGGTGAACAGCACACCGAAATATGGCAGTTCCAAATTCAGTGAATAGCTGATTTTTGGGACTGCCTCATTCAATGAAGCGGTGCCAGATTGTGCACTAGTAATTGGCGTTTATGCGCGGCTATGATAGATTTCTGCACAGGAATCACTGAGATATGCACAGCAAACAGACTTATGCACCGATCCTCGGGCGTTGTGCACGAGTTACACGAATTTCTGCGCGCTCATGCCCGATTTCTGCACGAGAAACATTGGAATATGCACGCCGCCCGATGCCGATGGTAACTGGAGTGATTCATCTCTTATTTTACAGGACCATGATTGATGCTGCTCAGTTGATCGTTCACTTCAAATATCTTTCCATGGACTTCCGCGATTCCGAATCCATTTAATCGTTTTGTGTGTTTCGTTAAATAGTTTTCGGCGTCTTCTTTCGTTTCAAAAAGATAGATGCCGCCCGCTTCTTTTGTTTCTCTATTCTCTGTCCAAATCTTCCAGATGAATCCTTTTTCTTCATTGATGCTTTGCGCTAACTCCATAAATGCACCTGTCATTTCAGCGCCGAATGGTCCTTGATGGTTGAAGTCGACTTGCAGTAAATAGGCCATGTTTCAGTCTCCTTTATTTGGATTGTTTTTCGATATAAGTTTCCCCAAGAATGTCTTTTAATTCGCATTCATCAGCGGAAAGCTGTTGTTGAATAAAAGAAGTCGCTTTCTCTTGCTCAATATCATACATAACTTCTATTTCTTTAGAAAACAATAGCTTTTCTTTTTCAAGGAGCTGGGACAGTCCAGGCTGCGGCTTTGGCTGTAGTTCTACGTTAGGAAGAACTTGTTTTAGTCCATTCACATAATGTTCCAGTGAACGCGCGCCGACGATTTTGGCGCCTTTGTTTTCTTCATTGACCATAATGATCGTTGGGAATCCGCGGACGCCGAGTTTTCCGGCAAGGGCAAAGTCTTGATCCAACAGCTGCTGGGCGCTTGGCTGGCTTGCCTCTTCGACTATTTTTGCTCCGTTGAGCCCGAGCTTGTTCACGATATCAATCAGCACTTGATCATCCCCGATATTGCGGTTAAAAGCAAACACAGCTTCGCGCGCACGGCGTAAAAAGATGATAGCGAGCTGTTCATCTTGCTGCTGAATCACTTTAAATACGCGGGACGGGATATACGATGATTGAACAGGATTGTCATACCACAATGATCCGTCAATCGGCATGCGGGAATGCTCGCCGACTTCACGCCAGTGAGGCGCCACACTGGCAGGGCCAGAAATGCCATTTTTGACATCCGCAAATCCTTCCCAGCCTTTCAGCAAGCCGCCCATGACGGTATGGATGTTGAAGTAGTGGCCGTATTGTATTTCAAACCGGCGAAGAACGGGCTCGAGTGCCCAGCAGTGAGAGCAGATCGGATCAGTTACATAATAAAGCTCGATCGATTTTTTTAAGTGATCCAGCTGGATGATTTCCATTTCTTCTTCTCCGCCTGGCCCGCATACGCCTGTTTCCAAGTCACAAATCATGTTGTTATTCTTCATATAAATCTCCTCTTTTCCTTTGTTTTTTGGCTTCTAAATCCATATGCTCCTGCGCCCATTTTTGAATGGGCTGTAAAGCAATGGAGAGGGATCGCCCTTTTTCCGTTAATTCGTAGGAAATGATGACAGGCGATCCACCCGTCACATTCTTTTCAATTAAACCGTGTTCGATAAGCTCAGATAACTTCAGCGAAAGGGCTCGCGGAGTAATATCCGGAAGATCCCGTTTCATTTCAGTAAAATGAGCCGTGCTATCTTTGCAAAGGGACAAGTAATGAATAATTAACCCGTTCCACTTCTTGCCTAGTATTTGGAATGAAAGCTCTAAATAGGGACAAATATTAATCAGGATCACCTCACTTTAATATAATTAGTATACTACATATAAAAAGTATATCAACAAAAACAAATAAGTTGAATATTTTTAATGTTTAAATAAATTTGTTACTATAGTAAACAAATTAGTAATAGATAAAATACATTGTTGCAGATCTAAGATAAGGAGTTGATGATATGGATGCAATATCCGGTGAATCATGAAAAATTCATTAAAGGCAGATATATTTATCATTTTTATTGGTAATGTTTTCATGGGATTTGCTTATGCAAAGTGGGTGGTACCTAACAATATTATTAATGGTGGGGTAACAAGTCTATCAATGATATTGAATAAAGTTTTACATATACCGCTGCTTTATTTAAGCAATGGAATCACGGCATTATTGTTAATCGTATGCTTACTATTTTTAGGGAAAGAAAACTTTTTAAAATCAATTTGCAGCAGCATTTTTTATGCTAGTTTCTTTTCCTTGTTTTATAGCCTTCCATTTGATTGTACGGTAAATATAAGTGTGGACCTTTTATTAGCATGTATCTTTATTGCTTTCGGATATTATTGTTGTATTTCTACAAATGCATCTACAGTTGGAATCGATGTTATAGCACTTGTCATGCATAAAAGAAACAATAAAGTAAATATTGCAAAATCCATTCGATATATTAACGTTTTTGTATTAGTTTTCGGCTTTGTTGTATTTGGCTGGCAATCAGTAGTAATCGGGATTATATTCACTTATATTTATTCTTCGTTATTAGGTCTATTAATGAAGCGGGAAAAATTATTTTATAATAAAAAATCTTTTTATTAGGCTGTTTTCGTAAACTTTGTTGCTATTAGAAGAGGGTTGGTTGATTTCCGCTCCAGGATACTCGCTTTCCGCGGGGCGGGCGGTGAGCCTCCTCGCCGCTTTGCTCCTGCGGGGTCTCACCTGTCCCGCTAATCCCGCAGGAGTCTCGCACCTTCCGCTCCCATTACACTTTTTGTCATAAGAATATACTACAAAAACAACAATCTTTTAGAAAATAGCCTTTTATTAAGATTTGATTAACTATCTATTCACTTTTAATGCCGCTTTATTAGAAAGAGATTTGAATTATCAGAAAAATATATTAAAATAAATATGAAAGGAGGAAACGTCTAACCGATCATTATTAATAGATGAATGGCCAGGAATTGTGATACATACGATAGTTCAGTATAAAAAATTCTAGATTACTAGGGGGATGGAAACATGAATGTACCGCTTGTTGTCACGCAATTTCTTGATCGGGCTGTTACGTATTATGGAGAGAAAACGGCTGTTATTACAGAGACGAAATCACTTACTTATAAAGAATTGTTTGGCAGAGTGCAGCGCTTGTCTCATGGATTAAAAGAGGAAGGCGTTCAAAAAGGGGACAGGGTTGCTTATCTTGCGCCGAATTCGCTTGAGATGCTGGAAGGGTTTTACGGATTGTATCAAATCGGTGCCGTGATGGTTCCGCTCAATATTCGCTTAAAACCAGAGGATTATTTGTTCATTTTAAACCATAGTGGAGCTAAGCTTCTTTTCGTAGATGATGAACTTTATCCATTAATTGAACCAATCAAAGACAGACTAACGACAGTGGAGAAAGTGATCGTGCACGCCAAGTCTGAAGAATGCCCGGAAGCCGGTTATGACGAGTGGCTGTCGCGTTTTTCTGAAACCGCTTTCAATCGGGAGGACGTTGGTGAAGAAGATCTTGCCAGCCTTTTGTATACGAGCGGCACAACAGGAGATCCAAAAGGAGTGATGTTGACGCACCGCAATAACTATTTGCATGCGATGTCATCGATGCATGCCTTGCGCGTGTCAGACCGGGATGTGTATTTGCACGTGCTGCCTATGTTTCATGTAAATGGCTGGGGGTCTCCATTTTATTATACAGCTAATGGTGCCACTCACATTTGTTTAAAGAAAACAGACGCAAAAGCCATTTTTGAAGCGTGTGCCGTACATAATGTAACGGTGATGCACATGGCTCCAACCGTTTTAAATAGCTTGCTTCAATTTAATGAAGAGAATGCGCCAATTATCCAGCGGAATTTGCGTGTGGTCATTGCCGGGTCTGCGCCGCCGCCAGCTTTTGTGGCACGTGTGGAAGAAGAACTTGGCTGGGAGTTCATCCAAGTGTACGGAATGACGGAATCGTCCCCGCTCAGCACGTATTCTATCATTCGGCCCCAGCACGATACGCTTTCCTTGGAAGAACAATACCGCATGAAAGCAAAAGCGGGATTTGCGATGATAGGCAATGAAGTGCGCGTCGTTAATGAACTTGGGGACGAGGTGCCTCATGACAGAACATCGATAGGAGAATTGACGGTTAGAAGCCACGGTGTAATGAAGGGATACTGGAAAAATGAGCAGGCGACAATGGAAGCGATTCGGAACGGCTGGCTGTACACAGGAGATATGGCCACAGTTGACGAACATGGCAATATCGATATCGTTGACCGGAAAAAAGATGTCATTATTAGCGGTGGTGAAAATATATCTTCCATTGAAGTCGAAGGTGTGTTGTACGAGCATCAAGACATTTTAGAAGCGGCTGTTATCGCTGTTCCACATGAAAAATGGGGAGAGACTCCTCACGCATTTGTCGTCAAGCGGTCTTTTTCGAATGTAACAGAACAAGATTTAATCGATTTCTCAAGAAGCCGCCTTGCCCATTTTAAAGCGATAACAGGAGTTACATTTGTAGAAGAGCTGCCCAAAACGGCATCAGGCAAAATCCAAAAAGTGCATTTGCGCAATGAGTATTGGGACAAGGCAGGCAACACTGGACGTTTTGTGAATTAACTTGCAGTGGCTGCTCCTGTAATTGAGCAGAGAAAAAAGAGCTTGTACCGGCCGAGTTTATCCGGCAGCACAAGCTCTTTTTGTTGTTAAGTCAGCGGGTTATTCAATGGGTCTCTTTTTTCATAAAATGCTTTATAGAGAATCGTTACATTATTATTTTATAATGTGATAAAGCTAAAGTGATTTTACTGTCGTTGGAGGTGGCTGTTTTGATTAAAATTAAGCTCGTTGTTCCGCGCAAAGGATATATTATGGATGCCTTTGAAAGATTTGAAGAATTCAACCGATTGGAAGCGATAGAAAATAGGGGCAATGAATTGGAGGAGTTTGAATTAGAGGAAGTGGTGGTGGCTGCTGATCAGATTGGAAAGTTGAAACTGGATGCTGATGTGGTCATCTCGAGGGGGTTGGTTACGAAACTTTTAAAAGAAAGCAATGAATTTATTCCTATCGTTGATATACCGGTACAAGGAATTGATCTCATTCGGTGTTTGTATGATTGTAAAGCACATTTTGGCAGAAAAAAAGTGGCCGTTATTGGAGCGCTGAATATGATTTATGGGGTGGAAAATCTCGCGGACATTGTTGATTTGCCTATTCAGTCCTATATTTTGAATGATATTGAGTCCTCAGTCAGCTTAGTAGATTTAGCTGCTAGTGATGGCTGTGAGGTGGTGCTAAGTGGGTTGAGTACGTGTAAATATGCGGAAGAGATAGGATTAGGGGCCATTCTCGTTGAAACCGGGAAGGAATCCTTTCGGCAGGCGTTGATTGAGGCGAAGCGAGTAGCCCTCGTCAGCAGAAGGGAACAGGAGAAAGCTAAACGTTATCAAACGATTCTTAATTACGCTTATGAAGGGGTGATAGCCGTAGATTTAAAAGGGAAAATATCTGTATTTAATACGGCGGCTCAGGAGATATTATCCATTTCCAAGGGAAGCTTAATCGGAAATTCTATATACGATGTAGTAAAACAAGGGAAATTTCGTCATATGCTGCTCAGTGATGGGGAATACCAGGAAGATATTGTTGCCTACCAATCGATCCAATTGTCAGTGAAAAAAGTGGGGATATTTTTGAAAGGCAAAAAAGTAGGCGATATGGTCGCCTTTCAAGATGTCACAGGTATTCAGGAGATGGAAGGAAAGATCCGCAAGAAAATTCATTTGCGTGGACATGTGGCTAAGTACACGTTTGAAGACATTTTGTTTCAGAGTGAGGAAATTAAGAAGACGATTGAAACGGCTCAACGTTATAGTGAAGTAGATTCAAACATTCTTATTATTGGAGAAACGGGAACAGGCAAGGAAATATTCGCTCAAAGCATACACAATCATAGCAATCGGAAAAATAATCCGTTTGTAGCGATTAATTGCGCGGCACTTCCTGAAAACTTATTGGAAAGCGAGCTGTTCGGATATGCAGAAGGAGCTTTTACAGGAGCGATGAAAGGCGGTAAACAAGGATTTTTTGAATTAGCCCATAGAGGGACGATCTTTTTAGATGAAATTGGGGAAATTTCTCCTAAACTGCAAAGCCGGCTGCTTCGTGTTCTGCAGGAACGGGAAATTATGCGCATCGGTGATGATAAAGTGATCCCGGTTGATGTGAGAATTGTGGCGGCAACGAACAAAAATTTAATGCATATGGTCAAAAACAGTGAATTTCGGGAGGATTTGTATTATCGCTTAAGTGTATTAGATCTCGTATTGCCTCCTCTTCGTGAACGTAGAGAAGACATTCCGTTATTAGCGAATGCTTTTCTCCAGAAAGGTCTTTCGAATCAAAAACAAATCATGATTACGGATGCGGCCAAGAAAAAGATGAGTGAGGAGAATTGGGAAGGGAATATTCGCCAATTACAAAACTTCTGTGAGCGATTAAGCGTTCTCTATAAAGATAAGATAATTGATGTGTATGATATCGAAAAGTATTTTCCGAATAAGAGTGAAGAGAAACTACTGCTGAATCAAGCGGCAGAAAGGGAGATGTCATCTGGAGAGAATTTATCCGAGCGTGAAAGAATTCTCCAGACGCTAAAAAAGGTTAACTATAATAAAGGAGAAGCTGCCTTTGAGTTAGGGATGAGCCGCACAACTTTATGGAGAAAGCTAAAAGGTTTGAATATTGAAACGAAATGAAACATGATGAAACAATTTGTTTCGTAATGAAACGAATTGTTAACTTTATTGAAGGGTAAATTGGAGAACGAATGGGCTCTTTTCTTGAATAAACTGATGTTTTTGAATCTTGGCATAAATATTGCAAATATATAAACAAAGGCTGGGATAGATTTTTCCTTAGCTATTTTTCCCGGACTTTTTGAACAACCTTTAAAAGATTGGACATCAGTTTAACATGAAAGAGGGGGTTATGTGAGTTATTTAGTGTATATTCCTCAAGATATTGAAGAAGAGGGAAAAAATTATTTATTAGGGAAAGGCTATAAGATTAAATTGGGTTCTGATTTGGCGCAAGAAACTCTTATGAAAGAGGTCAAGGATTGTGATGCAGTATTAACGAGGTCAACGGCTGTTATTAATAAAGAAGTCATTCAAGCCGGTGAAAATCTTAAAGTGATTGCTAAGTATGGGGTGGGCTTGGATAATATTGATATCGAAGCGGCCACAGAGCGAGGCATTTATGTAACGAATACGCCAGAGGCAAATGCGAATGTTGTAGCCGAACATGTCATGGCGTTCATTCTATCTTTATCCAAAAACTTGAGCCAGGCTGACAGAGAACTGCGCAGCGGAAATTTTGCTATCCGCAATCAACTTTTTGGCATGGACTTGGAAGGCAAAACATTAGGGATTATTGGTCTTGGAAGAATTGGAAACATACTGGCAAAAAAGGCTTCTAAAGGCTTCGATATGAAAGTTATTGGCTATGATCCTTATGTGGCAGCCAGCTCGAACCCGGAATTAGAAATAGTGACGGATTTAGAATGGTTATTCAGAAATTCTGATGTCATCAGTCTTCACCTGCCGTTAACGGAAGCAACAAAAGGGACAATAGGAAGCCGGGAGTTTTCCTGGATGAAATCTTCGGCCTATTTTGTTAACGCTTCCAGAGGCGGCGTGGTAAAGGAAAATGATTTAGTAGAAGTTTTGCAAGCAGGCAAAATTGCCGGAGCGGGAATAGACGTATTTGAAGTTGAACCTCCTGACAAACGGAATCCTCTTTTTAAATTAGATAATGTGATTGTCAGCCCCCATAATGCGGCATTGACGAAGGAAGGTTCGATCCGCATGGCTGTCCATGCAGCCATGCAAGTGGATCAAGTTTTTACTGGCGTAAAACCGAGTTGGAATGTTAATGATCCTTTAGTTAAAGGGCTGTCGATATAATTATCTGTTTATTTAGAACAATCTAACAGAAGAGGTGTTTCTCCCGATTGTTGGTCTATTTATTGATAAAGAATAAGGATGGTGAACGAATGAAGAAGATCATTTATGTGACAAGTGTAATTCCAGCATTAGGCTCGCTTTTCGTTATCAATCGAGTCGAACCTTACGTTTTAGGCATGCCGTTCGTTCTTTTTTGGGCCATAATGTGGGTTTGTCTTACATCGATGTTTTTGTTAATTACGAATAAACTTGATCCTGCAAACAAGGAGGAAGAATAATGAACGCAGCCCTTCTTGTTATCCTTTTCTTTCTAGGTCTCTGTATGTGGTTAGGGCTTCAAGCCCGCAAAGGTAAAAATATGAGCTTGGAACAATGGGCGGTAGGTGGACGAGGTTTCGGCGGCGTTTTGATCTTCTTTTTGATAGCCGGTGAAATGTTTACGACCTATACTTTCCTAGGAGCAAGCGGCGGCGCTTATAGATCCGGTATTCCTCCTGCTCTATACGCTTTTAATTGTTTCTACTTTGTAATCGCTTACTGGCTGTTGCCGCCCATTTGGAAGTACGCTAAAAAAAATAATGTTATCTCGCAATCTGATTTTTATGACAAAAAGTACAATAGCCCGGCGTTAGGTGTGCTTGTGGCGGTAATCAGTGTTATTTCGATTATTCCTTATTTGATTATGCAGTTAAAAGGGTTAGGGATTATTGTATCGGAAACTTCCTATGGCACGATCTCTCCAAACATGGCCATAGTTGTAGGGGTCATTGCGATTACGATTTACGTAACAGCTTCGGGTATGCATGGCGTCGCGTGGACGGCCATTATTAAAGATATTATGATTTTGGCGGTTGTCGTCTTTATGGGCATTTATTTCCCTCTTCATTATTACGGTGGTTTGCAGCCGATGTTTGAAGCGATTGATACAGCGAAACAAGGGTTTTTAATATTCCCTGAACAAGGACTGAGTATTTCATGGTTTATTTCCGCTACGGTTATGACAGCACTGGCATTTTACATGTTTCCTCATATGCTGGCGGGAGTTTTCTCTGCAAAAAGTCCGAAATCGCTTCGTTGGAATGCCGGGATTATGCCGATTTATCAAGTAATTATTATTTTTTCACTGTTTATTGGTTTTTCTGCGATTCTTCAAGTTCCGAACTTACAAGGACCTGACGCGGACTTAGCTTTATTTAAGATGGCGAAGATGTCATTTGATCCTTGGTTCGTTGGAGTGATTGGAGCATCAGGGGCGATGGCTGCCCTGATACCTAGCTCATTGGTGTTGACGGCAACAGCTACGATTCTTTCTAAAAATATATATAAGGTATGGAAACCAAATACAACAGATGACCAGCTTGCAAGAGTGAGCCGGATGTTAGTTCCTGTCATTGCTTTGGTGACTCTTTATTTTACGTTTAATGGCGGGGAGTCCATTTTTACGTTGTATCTTATGGCTTATAGTTTTATGGCACAGTTGTTCCCGGCACTATTTTTCAGTCTATGGAAAAAGAATCCCGTTACCGTCCAGGGAGCTTTTGCCGGAATGATTGTTGGGATTTTGATCGTCATCTACTCGACGACTTCAGGTACGACAATTGCTACATTATTCCCATCTCTTCCACAAGTAATAAAAGATCTTGACGTAGGATTAGCTGTATTGCTGATCAACATTGCTGTGACGTTAGGAGTCAGTGCAGCTACAAGGAAACCAGCAATCAAAGTGGAAGAAGAGAATAGAGAAGTTACTGAGCTTGGCAAACTCGTTAAATAGGTTTTAAAAAAGGATTCGAAATGAAGATAAACATAGCTTACTAGAGATAAAAACATGTTCTTGAAAACAGGAGGCTTATTTATGAAAGTTAGTGGAGGTAAAGCAGTCGTTGATGTCATGGTGAAAGAGGGAGTAAAGAAAGCTTTTTGTGTACCCGGTGAAAGCTATCTAGGTGTCATGGATGCGCTTTATCAACATCCCGAAATTGAACTTATTTCAGCCCGTCATGAAGGAGGAGCTTCTTTTATGGCGGAAGGGTATGCCAAGGCATCCGGTGAGGTAGGCGTTTGCATGGCAACCCGCGGAGTAGGGGCTACAAACCTAGGGATCGGAATTCATACCGCTGCCCAGGATTCAACTCCTATGGTTGCACTTATTGGCCAAGTTGAACGACCTTTTAAAGGAAAGGAAGCGTTTCAGGAAGTAAACTTGGCAGACTTCTTCAGTCATTTATGTAAATGGACGGTAGAAATTGATCGTGTAGAAAGAATTCCAGAATTGTTGCACCGGGCATTTCATATGGCGCGTTCGGGGCGTCCAGGTCCTGTTTTAGTGTCTCTGCCGCACGACATGTTAGAAGATGAAGCAGTAATGGCTGATTATTCTTCTTATCAATTGAATCGCCCTTATCCGCATAATGAAGAAGTAGAGCGGGCGGTAGAAGCGATACGACATGCAGAGCGTCCGGTATTGATTGCCGGCGGCGGTGTCATTCATGCGAAAGCCAGCTCACTGCTTACGCAGTTTGCCGAGACAATGAATCTTCCTGTCGTCACCGCTTTCCGCCGGTTTGATGCGTTTCCGAACGTGCATCCTTGCTATGCGGGATGGCTCGGTTTTGGCACACCTTCATATTTGCTTGAGGCAATTCGGGAGGCAGATGTAGTCGTCGCATTGGGGACACGCTTCTCTCAAGTAGGAACACAAGATTACACCTTGCTTTCTGAAAAGACAAAACTGATCCATGTAGATATTTGTCCCGACATTTTCGGGAAAGTGTATGCTCCTTCTCTCGCTATTGAAGCAGATGCCAAGGGTTTCTTAGAGCAGGCGCTGCAAGCAACTGGTTCACAACCAGTTGTATCGGACAATGAGAGAGTAAGAGAATTGCACGCTAAATACATGGAGTTTTCTGAACCGAAGGCTGACTATACGGAAGAATTCGTAGACATGGACGGATTGATGCATGATATTGTTGCCGAGCTTCCGAAGGATACGATTATTACAAATGATGCCGGTAACTTCTTTGGCTGGCTGTCCCGATATTACCGTTTTGAACAGGAAAATACTTACGTAGGACCGACTTCGGGGGCGATGGGGTATGGACTGCCTGCAGCGATTGGAGCAAAGCTGGCACAGCCTCATAAACATGTCGTTTCTTTTTCAGGAGATGGCGGCTTTATGATGACACTCCAAGAGATTGAAACGGCCGTGCGCTATAAAATTCCGACCATATCCATTGTCGTGAACAACAATATTTATGGAACCATTCGAACGCATCAGGAAATGCATTTTCCAGAACGGGTCATTGGAACAGACTTGTCTAATCCAGACTTTGCCGAATTAGCCCGCTTGTTTGGGGCACATGGTGAAAAAGTTGAAAAAAATAGTGATTTTGCGCCAGCGCTGCAAAGAGCGATAGCTTCCGGCCTTCCGGCTGTGATCGAAGTTGCGGTCAATCCAGAGATTTTATCTGTAGGCCAAGATAAGAAAAAAGTACAGAAAAAGCTCGCGTCCAGCAAATAATGGCGGACGTCTAATTGTTGAAATGAAGTTTTAAAAAGAAATGTAGATAACTGGAGGAGAAAATATGCGTTATTTAAATTACATTAATGGACAATGGAAAGAACCAACTACAGGGGAATATAAGGAAAATCTTAGTCCGCATAACGGAGAAAATCTAGGGGAGTTTCCATCTAGTGCGGCAGCTGATTTACATGATGCGGTAGCAGCCGCAAAAGAAGCATTTCCAGCTTGGAAAAACCTTTCGTTTCAACAGCGTGCGGCGTATTTGCAAAAAGCAGCCGACATTTTAAAACAGAATGTGCAGGAAGTAGGCCAAGATCTAATAAAAGAAGAGGGGAAAACATTCGCGGAAGGGATGGGGGAAGCCAATCGTGCCGCCAGCATTCTTGAGTATTATGCAGCGGAGGCACGGCAGCCGCTTGGAGAAGTAATCCCTTCAGCGAATGCGAATACATTTTTGTACACAACTCGTACGCCGCTCGGTCCCGTTGGATTGATTACTCCATGGAACTTTCCTATTGCTATACCTGTATGGAAACTGGCGCCGGCTCTTATTTATGGAAATACAGTCGTCATTAAACCGGCCGATCTTACACCGAAATCGGTCTACCATGTAATGAAAGCATTTGATGAGGCAGGTCTTCCAGCTGGTGTTATCAACTGCGTATTCGGAAGAGGTTCTGTCATTGGAGCTGAATTAGTGGAACATCCGGATGTAAAAGCGATATCTTTTACCGGTTCGAATCAAGTAGGCCAGCAAATTCAAAAACAAGCTGTTGAACACGGGAAGAAAGTGCAAATGGAAATGGGAGGAAAAAATCCGCTCGTCGTCCTCGCTGATGCTGATCTTGAAAGAGCGGTGGAAATTGCTGTCGGCGGAGCCTTTAAATCGACGGGGCAAAAATGCACAGCTACTAGCCGGGTGATTGTCGAAGAAGGAATTTACGAAGCGTTTCGCGATCGTCTTGTCGAGCGTACGAAAGAATTGAAAGTGGGCGACCCACTCAATGAAGAAACATATATCGGTCCAGCTGTATCGAAAGCGCAGCGCGATGGAGTGCTTGAAATGATCGAAGTCGGGAAGTCAGAAGCAACGCTCTTATGTGGAGGCGAGATTCCGGCAGAAGAGGAACTGGCGAACGGATTTTATGTCCAGCCAACGATCTTTGAAAACGTTCCACAAGATGCCCGCATTGCGCGCGAAGAAATTTTTGGACCAGTTATTGCCCTTTTTAAAGTGAAAAATTATGAGGAAGCCGTGAAGATGGCGAATGATACAGAGTTCGGATTGAGCGCAGCCATTTGTACGAATAATTTGTCAGTGGCTCAGCGTTTCATTGAAGAAATCGAAGTAGGACTTGTTCATGTCAATTCGGAAACAGCAGGAACAGAACCGCAACTGCCATTTGGCGGCTGCAAAAACTCAAGCACCGGCAGCCGTGAACAAGGGAAGAGTGCTGTTGAGTTTTATACAGAAGTTAAGACCGTTTATATGGACCGGATGTAACTGGGAATTTAAAAGTTGTAGCGAAGCGGTTTTTTAAAATTAAGTAATTATCAGGAGGGATTTTCATTATGACTACGAAAGAAAATATACAGTTTAGCCCAACGCAACCTTATTCACGATATGTAGATCCGGAGATATTTAATGAAGAAAGAAAAAAGATTTTCGAAAAAAACTGGATATTCGTGGGGCATGCCAGCCAAGTTGAAAAAGTGGGCGACTTCTTGACACTTGATGTTGCCGGGGAGCCTATTATCGTCACTCATGGTACGGATGGTGAGCTTCGGGCTTTCTACAATATTTGCCCGCACCGTGGAATGAAAGTGGAAAAGCGCGACCAAGGAAATAAAAAAGTGCTGCAGTGTGGATACCACGGATGGACATTTAAATTAGATGGCGATGTAAATAGAGCACCCAATTTTAAAACGAATGAGCTGGGGGCACACAGCTGTATGAAATCGATTCGATTAGAAGTTCAGCATTCAATGATCTTTGTTAATCTAGACAAAGATGCTCCTTCGCTTTCAGAAGCATATCAAGAATTTTTAAGTGAAATGAAAAAGTTTTCCTTTTTTGATTCCGTAAAGCTGGTTAGAGAAACCCGCCGCGAAGTGAAGGCGAATTGGAAGTCGGTTATTGATAACTACCTTGAATGTGATCATTGTTCCATTGCCCATCCCGGTTTTGCCAAGTCTTATGACTTATCTAACTTCTGTACCACTACGCATGACAAATTTACTCATCAATATATGGCAGCAAGCAAAAATGCTGATGAAGGTGACCTTGCGCGTTTTTATTGGATCTGGCCAAATATGATGGTTAACGTTTATCCAGGAGACGGCAATGTGAATACGATCCAAGTTATACCTGTTGATGCAGAGACGTCGTTATGTATTTATCGCGATTATTCCCTCGATGAAAAAATAACGAAAGAAAAAGAAGACTATTTTAAATTTGTCGATCAAGTACGCCTGGAAGATTTTCAACTAGTGGAAGAATTGCAGAAAGGCCTGGGCTCCAAGGCATTTGCAAATGGTATCTTTTCTCCAACTGAAAATGCGGCAGTCTATTTCCATGAGCTGATTGAAAAGGCCTTGAAGGATGAATAACTGCACGAGAAAACAGAGCTTGCTAGTAATAATATAAAAGAAAATAACATAACAAAATAACGTGGAAAAAAATCCACGTTATTTTGTTTAGAGTGATTATACAAGCTCAGCTGCTTTATTTCTTTTCTTATAAAACTCTTTTAAAAAACTCTGCTCATACGCAAACCCTGTGCGGATGAGCGTTTTTTCATTATAAGATGCCGCGGCCAGCTGCAATCCGACCGGAAGTCCGTTTGAGGCAAATCCGCTCGGGATCGATAAAGCGGGTTGGCCGGTTAAGTTGAAGACGGCAGGGTAGCGGATCATCGCGTTGAATGTTGTTTCTCTTTTGCCATCGATTTCAAATTCTTCGACGCCGATTTTCTGGGCGGTGTCCGGCAGCGTTGGCGTGGCAATGACGTCGATTTGCTGGAACAGCTGCTCAAATTGTTCAGTGAGTTCCGCTTTTCTTTTTAACGCTTTAATATAATCAAGAGCGGAGAATGTGCGGCTCGCCTCAACAGCGGCGCGGACATCTAGGCCGAACTGATCGATCGCCGTGTTCATGCTATGTTCGTGGATGAAGCCGGCTTCGGAAACAGCAAGGACGGACACTAAAGAGAGGTCGTCCATTGTGAACGGAATATCGATGTCGATAAGCACCGCTCCGAGTGTTTCAAGGTTGTCGAGCGCCTGTTTGTAAAGAGCAGCCGCTTCCTTGTCGATTTGTTCGTTAAAGTAATTTCTCGGGACGCCGACCCGTAAGCCGCGGATGTCTTCCTGCAAGTTCTCAGAATAAGAGACGCCGGTTAACGCTTCCATCATGACAGCTAAATCATCGACATTTTTTGTGAGTGGTCCGACGTGATCAATTGACCAGGAAATGTTTTTGACACCAGACGCATCGACTAAGTTATATGTAGGTTTTAAGCCGACAACGCCGCACGAAGCGGCCGGAATACGGATCGACCCGCCTGTGTCAGTGCCGATCGAAGCGGCGCAAAGAGAAGCCGCAACAGCTGCTCCGGATCCGCCGCTTGATCCACCCGGCGTATATTCTTTATTCCACGGGTTTCTGACCGGTCCGTAAAAAGGGTTGTTCGACGTGATGCCGAATGCGTACTCGTGTAAATTCACTTTTCCGAGATTTACCGCGCCTTCCCGCTGAAGCGTGCGGATGGCGCCGGCATCGGTATCCGGGATAAAATTCTCTTCGATTTTCGATCCGCTCGTCGTTCGAATGCCTTTCGTGTACAAGTTGTCTTTATAAGAAATTGGCACGCCTTCAAGAATGCCCGTCGATTCATTCGCTAAAAATTTTTTCTCGGAGATTTCCGCCTGCTTCAACGCTTGCTCGGTACATATCGTAATGTACGCGTTCAAGTCTCGATTTTGGTTGATCCGGTCTAAATAAGACTGTGTCACTTCCACCGGCGAAAACTCTTTCTTTTCAAAGCCTGCTTTCAGTTCACGAATCGTTAAGTTCCTCATCATCCATCCCCCTTATAGTTCAATAGTCCACCTCCCTCATCGTAGCATATTACTGATCAGAAAAGATCAAATATTAAAATAAATCGAAGTATTTTTGCTCTGTTTTTCCCTATTCTTTGATACAGTAATAGTAGTCAGTAAAAAGGGGGAGAGATGGAAAATGGAGAAAGCGGAACAGCAAAACTTGTTTAAAGAAGTGATGGGGAATTATCCGACGGGCGTAACTGTGGTGACCGGGGTGGCGGAAGATGGAACACCGGTTGGTTTGACGGTGAATTCGTTTGCGTCTGTTTCTCTTGATCCGCTCATGGTGCTCTGGTCGATTGACCATAAAGTGTCGACGATTAAAGCGTTCACGGAAGGCGGCAAATTCGC
Organism: Bacillus aerolatus; assembly: GCF_009183655.1. Classification (GTDB taxonomy): domain Bacteria; phylum Bacillota; class Bacilli; order Bacillales; family Domibacillaceae; genus Pseudobacillus; species Pseudobacillus aerolatus. The sequence continues at coordinate 143,805 of NZ_WEIO01000004.1, read as the reverse complement.
TGTCCACGTCCTGGCAGGCGAACAGCAGGAGCTTTGCAAAACGTTTGCAAGTAAAGGTGTTGACCGCTTCAGTACGTGCAAATGGGAAATGTCCGAAGGCGGCCTGCCAATTATTGAAGAGGCGTTCGGCGTACTCGAATGTGAGACTTTTAAAGCGGTGGAAGCGGGTGACCACACGATATTGATCGGCAATGTGACGAATATCCATCTTGATAAAGAAAAAGACCCAATGCTTTACCACCGCCGCTTCTTCGGCCCGATTCCGGCAGGATTTTATACGGAAAAATAATAAAACAGCGCCCGCTGGCCAGTTGCAGCGGGTTATTTATTTTAAAAGACGGGAGAAGAGAACAGATGGAAAACAGCAAGATCGAACTCGTAAATTTCGCTGTAAGTATGCCGAAAAAGATGAAATACGGCACAGGTAAAGAAATGGAAACGGGGATTTGTAAAGATACAGTGGAAGAAGCTTTTTTATCAAAGCAAGGGTTTCGCGGCGATGGAGTGGGTGATTTACGCCATCATGGCGGTCTTGACCGAGCTGTTTGTATGTATTCATACGAACATTATTCACTTTGGAATCAAGAATTTCAAACGTCATTGCCTCTTTCGGCATTCGGTGAAAACTTGACTGTTACAAATATGCTGAAACGCGATGTTTGCATAGGAGCTGTGTATCGATTAGGAGATGCTGTTATTCAAATCACACAAGGCAGAATTCCGTGCAGCACGATCACAAAGAGGACCAATATCCCGCATCTTTTAAAAAGAATAGTCGAGACTGGATTTACTGGTTACTTGTGTCGCGTTCTTAAGGAAGGAATTGTTAGAAAAGATTCTGATATCACACTAATAGAACCGCACCCGAAAAGAGTGTCTATTCTTTTCGGGAATAGAGTTTATTTTGACAAGCATCAAGGTAGAGAAGGAATCCAAAAAGTATTAGAAGTAGAGGAATTAGCTGATGACTGGCGCGAAAAGTTAGCTGGACGGTTAGACAAGTTAATATAAATCCTGTATATAGTTCATGTAGAAAAGTGTCCAGGAACGGTACTTTTTTGTGGTTTTATAACTTTCTAAAGAAAAAATAATTGGAAAACCCGTCTTACATATTTACATGAAAGGGGTATTGTTACCATTTACTATAGCTTTTCCGAACGAGAAAACCCATGAAGGGCGTTAGTCCGCCTTTAGGCATGGGGTGATAGGGAGGCCGGTCAAGGGATAACATTGGCTATCCTAATTTACAGAAATTTCACAAAAACAAAATAGATATCCACCTCTAATTGCCATATAATGAATATATAGCAGGGAGATGAAACGATTGACCATGTATGTAACGCAAAGTAATCAAATTAGAGGTCTGTCCAAAGAACAATTCAAACAGTTAAAAGAGATGTGTCACTATGCAAAGAACTTGTACAATGTGGGGTTGTACAATGTTCGTCAACATTACTTTACAGAAAAATCTTTTCTAAAGTACGAAAGCAATTATCATGTATCGAAGACGAATGAGAATTACAAGCTTCTTCAAGCTGGAGTTTCTCAACAAATTTTGAAAGTCGTCGATCGTTCTTTTAAAAGCTTCTTTAATTTAATGAAGAAAGCCAAAAAGGGCGAGTATCGTTTTCGGGACATTAAAATACCAAAGTATTTAAAGAAAGACGGACTGTTCACGCTCATTTTCTCTACAAATGCCATGGCCATTAAAGATGGATATTTTCGTGTACCTGTATCCAATCTATATAAGAAATTGAATTCGGAATACAAAGATATTCTGATTCCTTTCCCTTCAAGGTTAGAAGGAAAGAAGATGAAGGAAGTTCGGATTGTTCCTCGAAACAATGGGCAGTTTTTCAATATTCAATACGTGTATGAACAGCCGTATGAAACAACAGAACTAGATGTTGATAAGGCATTAGCCATTGATATAGGACTCAATAATCTCGCTTCTTGTGTAGATACAGACGGGGCATCCTTTTTAGTGGATGGGAAAAGACTTAAATCAATTAACCGTCTGTATAATAAGAAGAAAGCAAGATTGCAGTCTGTTGCTATGAAACAAGGAATGAAATACACGAAGCAAATAGGTTCCATCACTTTGAAGCGAAATAAACAAGTAAATGATTACATGAAAAAGAGCGCGAGAATCATCATTAATTACTGTTTAAAAAACAAAATAGGAAATCTCGTCGTTGGGTACAACGACGATTTTAAAAGAAACATCAACATTGGCAAAAAGAATAATCAGCAATTCACTCAAATTTCTTTTGGCCATCTTCGAGAACAGCTTCTCCATCTTTGTGAGAGATATGGAATCGAATATGTGGAACAAGAAGAATCCTATACAAGCAAGGCGTCTTTTTTTGATAATGACCACTTACCTAAATGGAAACCAGCAGATGAAGAAAAACACATTTTTAGCGGCAAACGTGTCAAACGTGGTTTGTACCGCACATCTACTGGATATGAACTAAATGCTGACGTAAATGGAGCTTTAAATATTTTACGCAAAAGTAACTTGATGGATTGCAAAATCTTACAAGCTAGAGGGTGTTTGGCTCACCCACTAAGAATAAGGGTCGTTTGACCAAACTTCTTTTAAAGAATCCTACCGAAATACTGTAAAGTATGAGGCTTGTGGCTTTAGCCGTGGGAGAAGTCAACCGAGGGCAATTTCCTTTTGGACCTTCCGGATATAAAGATTGTTGGCAATTAAGCTCAGAATGACAATCATCATTCCTGCCAGTTCAAATAGGCTCAGTTCATATCCTTGAATGACTGATATGACGAAGGTCGTGACCGGCAGCAAATTCATAAAGACAATGCCGTTAATAGGTGTTAGGATTTTATTCCCGGCATTCCAGCTGAACACAGCTAAAACCCCTGCAATTAATGATATATAGATGAGTGCTCCCGATATATCACTAAACATTTTGATAGTTGGAACATCCAGCCAGCCCATTAAAGTAGCGCCGGTAACAATCACTATAATCGAAAGATAACCGTAAATAGAAGTGACTGTTGTATAACGAAGAGGTGACCAATCTGGAAATGAGCTGCCGCCCGATGTATAAATAACCCAACAAACAGCCCCAATTAAAATAAGAAAGTTCGCAAACAAATTTCCGTCTTTTGAAAAAAAGATCGTTATATCTCCTTTTGAAATCACCATGACCACTCCGACAAAAGCTGTCAGCATAAACAAGAACGTTAAAGGCTTTGGTGTGGTCTTTTGGGTGATCCAAATAACAATGACACCTAATAGCGGCTGAGTCGCCATTATTACCGCCGCAATGACAGTGCCAGAAGGACCGGCCAGCTGCTGACCTAAAAACACGAGAAAGCTAAAACCCGCAAAACCCATCGTACCAAGAAACAAGACTTCTTTTAATCGTCCCTCTACTTTCAGATGTTCTTTCCCCTCTGTCATGATTAACCAAAATACAAAAACGATCGAAACTGAACCGTAGCGAAACAATGTAATGTAAAAAGGGTCCATAATTTTTAAAGCGTCTGCCATAACTGGGTACATTCCTCCCCAGGTAAGAACGGCAAATAAACACATAATGATACCTAGTGGAAATTTATCCGCTTTCAATTAGTTCATGTCCTTTCCTTTCTCAATTTTCTGAGTTTTCCTCCACTTTGTCACATGATGTCATTCTTTTCAACCTTTAATTTTGGCTGTTTTCGCAAACTTTGTTTCTATATTACCAAGTAGTACGGATTGGTTGATTTCCGCTGCAGTTGATCGCTTTCCGCGGGGCGGGCGGTGAGCCTCCTCGGCGTAAACGCCTGTGGGGTCTCACCTGTCCCGCTTCTCCCGCAGGAGTCTCGCACTTCCGCTCCAATCAACCTTCAACAGTTTTTGTTTTAAAAGCAACAATCTCTTAGAAAAGAGCCTTAATTTTTTCGATGATGGAGTCAAACGGATTTATATTTATTTGAACATATGATAAGATTACCTACGAACCAATCATCCTACAATTTTGAGGTGTAAGTATGAAGATTGAAAAAACGAATCGCATTTCTCTTGTGGAGCAGGTAGTTTCACAAATGGAAAGTTTAATAGAATCCGGTGCGTGGGCAGTCGGTACTCGGCTGCCGCCGGAAATGGAATTAATGGAACGGTTTGATGTAAGCCGCAACACATTGAGGGAAGCGGTGCGCGCCCTCGTTCACGGCGGCCTTTTGCAGACGAAGCAAGGGAGCGGAACCCGCGTTTGTTCATCCAGCGTTCTAGGGGCTGCCATCGAGCGGCGCCTGCATAAATCAAACTTGCTGGAAACGCTGGAGGTCAGGCACGCGCTCGAGCGGGAAGCAGCGAGATTAGCGGCTGTCCGCCGAAGTGAAGAAGATGTGCAGCAACTGCGCTTGCAAATGGACGCTTGTCTCAAAGCGATTCAAGCAAACGATCACCAAGCTTATGTAGAAGCAGACATCCAGCTGCATCAAGTCATTGCAGCAGCATCTCATAACAACCTGTTGATCGATTTGTATGAACATATGACGGATGCTCTGCATTCCTCCGTTCGTAACTTAGTCGAACTTACTTCTTGTACGGATGTCCATCAACGCATTCACGGGAAGCTCGTAGATGGCATTATTGCACAAAATGAAGACGGGGCGGCTGAAGCGGTCAATGAATATATGGCTCATTTAAAAGAAACGCTGTCTAAAAGTTTGGAGGAATTATAATGGGTGAGCCGCAAGCAGTCGAACAGCAAGGAAAAACAAGCTCAAAAATAAAATTGGGAACAGTGCTGCTGATTATCGGCATTATTTTTATCGGGGCTAACCTTAGAGCCCCTTTGACTTCGGTCGGTCCGTTAGTGCCCGTAATCCGGGACAATTTAGGAATTTCCAATGCGGCAGCCGGTACATTAACGACTGTGCCTTTGCTTGCTTTTGCGCTTTTATCTCCGTTTGCCCCGCGCCTCTCCCGCCGATTTGGGGTGGAACTGACGTTATTCGTCTCTTTGATCGCCCTGACGGCGGGTATTGTGCTTCGTTCCTCAGGGGGAGTGGGCGTATTATTTGCGGGGACGGTTTTGCTCGGCTTGGCTATTGCGATTGGCAATGTCTTAATGCCGGGTTTGATCAAACAGCATTTTGCGCAGCGCATTGGAGTAATGACAGGCGTCTACGCCGTTTCGATGAATTTATGCGGAGCTGTAGCGTCCGGTCTTAGTGTGCCTCTTGCTATGAGTGCCGGTTTTGGCTGGACCGGCGCCCTTGGGATCTGGGCCGTCCTGTCGTTGAGTGCGGTTTTATTTTGGCTGCCGCAATTAGGCCGTCAAAAGAAGGCGGCGGGAGCAGCAGGGAAGAGTCAAAGCACCCGTTTATGGCGTTCCCGGCTAGCCTGGCAAGTCACTTTGTTTATGGGGCTGCAATCGCTGATCTTTTACACGGTGATCGCTTGGCTGCCGGATATTCTTCAACAAAAGGGGCTTGATGCAGAATCAGCAGGCTGGATGCTGTCTTTCATGCAGTTTGCCATTCTTCCGTTTACGTTTATCGTTCCTGTATTAGCGGGGCGGATGCAAAGCCAGCGCGGCATGGCCGCTGTGACCGCTGCTTTATTCATCGCCGGATTAGCCGGTATTTTGTCGGGCGGCAGTTTGCTCCTCCCATTGTGGATACTGATGATCGGTATTGCGGCAGGATCAGCATTTAGCTTATGTATGATGTTCTTTAGTCTTCGCACGCAAAGCACACAAGAAGCGGCAGAATTGTCGGGCATGGCTCAGTCATTCGGCTATCTTTTAGCGGCTGTCGGACCAGTATTGTTCGGCTGGCTGCATGACGTTACACACGGCTGGACCATTCCTTTACTCATGCTCATTGCAGCATCGGCACTTATTTTTGTGCTAGGACTGTCTGTCGGGAAGAAGAAATTTGTTTGAAGAATAGGTAAAAGGGCAAGGGGTTTTTTCTTGCCCTTTTAAGCGTCTTGAATATTTCTATTTTAAGATCGTCGTCTGTTTTCTAAAAGATGCTTAAACAAGTCAGGCTGCAGATACCAATTCTAGCCGATTAGCATAAGTTATAGTAAACGAAGAAGCAAAGAAGGGAAGCGTATGAACGAAGGCACAGGAAACAGTCAAAGCCATGAAGAACAGAATAAGACCGAGCATCTGGAGAGGGTGAGCGAGTCATTATTTCTTATTGGAGATACGCTGGCAACCGTCGGGGGGATTATTTCTTATGCGGGACTGCTCTTAGATTTCGAAGTTAGCAGAAGAGAGAGGATCCAAGAGAAGATGGAGGAGAAACAGAGCGAGTTACAGCAACAACAACTGGATCAGCAGCTCGAAAAAATGCAAAAACAAATCGACCAACTCCAGAAACAAATGAAGAAGCAGCCCTATTGAAAGCCGGTTCAATCTGTGCGCACTGAAAGCGGAACAGATAGGAACCGGCTTTTTTCACGACATCCGTCTGGCTTTTCAGAAAAAACTATCATCTCCAAAATCGCCATTTCCTCCCTTATAATGAACTCAATTAAATAGTGGATGGGATAAGGGGGATGTGGAATGTGGAACATTGTAAGCATTTTGTTCGGCTCGTTTTTGGTTGGGATAGCTTATAACTTCTTTCTGATTCCGCATGAGGTGCTGAGCAGCGGGCTCAGCGGAGTGGCGATTATGTTCGGACTGATCACTCCTTTAAACACAGGGGTCGTAAACTTGCTGCTGAATTTGCCGCTGCTAGTCCTCGGCATGATCAAGCTCGGAAAGCGTTTCATTTGCTACACTATTGTGTCTGTTGTAGCAATTTCAGTCAGCCTGTATGTGATTCCAATTGTTGAAGTGTCAACAGAGCCGATTTTGTCCGCGCTGTTCGGAGGGATCATCACGGGTGCCGGTATTGGCATCGTGTTCCGGGCATCCGGATCATCGGGGGGCTTTGATATCATTGCGATGCTCCTCACGAAAAAGAAAGAATTTCCGCTCGGCTCCATCTTAACGGCAATGAACGTGGTCGTCGTGCTCGCATCCGGCTTTATTTTCAGCTGGGATGCGGCGCTGAATACGATGATCGCGATTTACGCGACGGGAAAAGTCGTCGATATGATCCACACAAGCCATGTGAAATTGACGCTGATGATCATTACCGCCAAAGGGGAAGAAGTGAAAGGAAAGCTTCTGGCGAATTTATATCGCGGCGTCACACAAATGAACGGCGAAGGAGCTTACACGGGGGAAGGCCGGGCAGTGCTCGTCACAGTCATCACTCGCTATCAGCTGACAGATGTGAAGAAAATGATTCACGAAGCGGATCCCTGTGCCTTCGTCAACGTTACGCAAACAATAGAAGTCGTCGGTTCATTTCATAGAGCCTCATAGAAAACAAGCCTTTTCCTTGGCGGAGAAGGCTTGTTTTTTGCTGGTTACGAGCCAAATAGGTAGATTTACTGGCCACTCGGGCTGAAATACTGGCCATATAAAGAAAAATAATGACCAAACCGATTTTACGGCCGGCACACTCCCCGGAATGTTTCCGCATTAGAAAGGAATCGATTCGGAAGTCATTCTACAGTTCGTCGTGATCATTCCACTCCTCGCTTATATGAGATCGCCCCGTGCGATCTCATGTTTGTTTATATAGTAGATTCAACCGCCTGGAACGTTTCAATAAAACGTTCGGCTTTTTTAGACAAATACCGTTCTTTCAGCCAGATAAGGGCAGATTCTGATTGGATCGTACAATCTTCAATTTCGATAATTTTTAAGTCGTCCGTTGGAAAAGAGAGCAACGTTGACTTTGGCAAAAGCGCCGCTCCGAGTCCCGTGCGTGCGAGTGACAGGAGCATCGCTGCATCGGGGCATTCGCAAATAATAGTTGGGTCAAAGCCGTGTTTTTTGCATTCGTTGACGACAAGTTCGTAAAGTCCGACGCCGGTTACCCGGTGCAGCAGCATGAGGGGGACACCGTTGAGCTCATTCATTTGTATGACGGAGGGGCTTTCCCACTCTTGCGGCATGACGGCCACAAATGGATCGGTCGGCAGCGGCAAATAAGAGAATTCTTCCATGTCAAGAGGGAGCCTTACGATAGCCAGTTCTACTTCACGGCTTTTTACGTAATGCGCCAATAAAGAGGAATCGCCTTCTTTTAGCCGGAATGTCACGGATGGATATTTTTCTCTGAAGTGACGGAAGCGCTCCGGTATGTAAGAGAAGCATGTTTTAACGGAACCGATCGACAAAACTCCTTTCAAGCCGTCTCCGACTTCCTTTACTTCAAGAACCGTTTCATCCATTTGTTCCAGCAAATATTTCGCTTTTTTGTATAATACATTTCCTGCTTCCGTTAGTTCGAGAGTTCTGCCTTTGCGTTCCAGCAGCAAAACACCGAGCTCTTCTTCTAAAGCTTTCAATTGCTGACTCAATGGCGGCTGGGCCATGTGAAGCCTTTTAGCGGCCTTTGTAATTTGCCCTTCTTCGGCGATAGCAGCAAAATAACGGAGTTGTCTAATATCCAAATTTGGTACCCCCTAACAGTTATGTATACTTTTTTAATATGGTAAACCAATTATTTAAATATTTTTAATATTCTTATCTCCATGATAAGTTATATGTGTAAGCGATTCCACTACTTTTTCGAAATTTTTAGAAACATTGAATCTAAAAATGTTTGAAGGTCATTAGTGGCAAACGGAAAAATAGATTCTTTAATTTATTAACAAGTTCCATCTTGATTATAAAAAAGGGAGAGAAGGAAACATGTCAAAAGTTCAAGAAGCAAAAGAAAAATTAAAAGGGTCGATTGCACCGGTCATTACTCCGTTCAAACAAGATGAAAGTTTAGATCTAGATACATTTAAAAGTTTAATTGACTGGCAAATTGAAAGCGGCAGTCACGGGATTTCCGTAACAGGTACGTCAGGAGAGCCAAGCTCGTTAACGGTAGAAGAAAGAGAACTTGTGATGGAAACAGCGATCAAAACGATCGACGGCCGCGTACCATTCGCACCGGGAACAGGCTCTGTCAACTACAATGAAGCACTTCGCTTAACGAAAGCGGCTCAGGAAATGGGCGCAGATGCGGCGATGGTCATCGTTCCTTATTACAACAAGCCTTCCCAGCATGCGCTTTACAATCACTATAAAACAATTGCGGATGCGGTCGATATTCCGATCGTTGTCTACAACATTCCAGGACGCACAGGTGTGAACCTCGAAGTGAAAACGTTGGCTCGCCTCGTCGAAGACTGTCCGAATATTATCGGTGCGAAAGAATCAAATAAAGATTTCGAACATGTGAACCGCGTATTGTTAAATTGCGGCAGAGATTTCAAATTGTTCTCCGGCATTGAGCTGCTTTGCTACCCGATGCTGACAATCGGCGGCGCCGGCTCGATCAGCGCAACAGCGAACGTGGCACCGGCGCAAGTAGCGGAAATGCACAATGCGTGGGCGGAAGGAAACGCGGAAAGAGCACTTGAGCTTCACTACGAATTAATGCCATTGAATGATGTGTTATTTAAAGACACGAACCCGGCGCCAGTGAAAGCGGCACTCGGCATGATGGGCAAAATCGAACCAGTTCTGCGCAAGCCGATGGACTTGCCGGCTCAAGCCCTGCAGGATGAAATTCGTGAGGTGTTGAAAACGTACAATATTTTACCAGAAGGCGTATCTGCCAAATAAAGAAATCAATGAAGACAATAATCAGCCCCCGCTTTTCTTAGCGGGGGAATGAAGAAGGAGTGACCATCATGCAAGTGCAAACAGCCGGACAAAATCAATTGATTCACAAGCGGATAGATGATGTAAAGCTGTATATTGACGGCCAATTTACAGACGCTGAATCGGGAGCGAAGTTCGAAAATATTAATCCATTTACGAATGAAGTGAATAATTCCGTTGCGGAAGGCCGCGAGGAAGATATGAACAAAGCGGTGGCAGCGGCGAAAAAAGCGTTCGAAGAAGGTCCATGGGGCAAGTTGAAAGTGGCCGAACGCATGATATACATTAACCGTATCGCTGATTTGATTGATGAAGAAATCGAAGAAATTGCTTATTTAGAATCACTTGATACAGGGCTTCCGATTAGCCAAACAAGAAAAATGACAGCCCGTGCCGCGGAAAACTTCCGTTTTTATGCGCGGATGGTGCAAACGAAGCTGCACGGTGAATCGTACCCGGTGGATGATGAATTCATTAACTACACTGTATATAAACCGCTAGGTCCGGTCGGGCTCATCACACCTTGGAATGCGCCGTTCATGCTTGAGACGTGGAAAGTCGCTCCAGCGCTGGCAACTGGTAACACAGTCGTGCTAAAGCCTGCGGAATTGTCTCCGCTGACAGCGAATAAACTGGCCCAAGTGATTGACAAAGCGGATCTGCCGGCTGGTGTATTCAACATCGTGCACGGCTTTGGCGAAACAGCCGGTGCGGCACTAGTGGCACACCAAGATGTGAAAGCGATTTCGTTCACTGGTGAAACGACAACCGGCTCCATCATCATTAAAAACTCAGCCGATACATTGAAGAAAACATCGATGGAACTAGGCGGCAAGTCACCGCTTATCGTCTTCGACGATGCTGATCTTGACCGGGCGCTTGATGCGGCGGTTTGGGGCATTTTCTCCTTTAACGGGGAACGCTGTACAGCCAACTCCCGCGTGTTCCTTCATAAAAACATTAAAGACGAGTTTGTTGAAAAGTTAAAGAAACGCGTCATGAACATTAAAATTGGCGATCCAATGGATTCCAAAACTCAGCTCGGACCGCTTATTGAAAAAGAGCATTTCAACAAAGTAAAAAGCTATATTGAACTGGCAAAAGAAGAAGGCTGTGAAGTGATTCAGGGCGTCGTTCCTGAAGAAGTGAAAGCCGGCAACTTTGTGCCGCCAACCTTGTTGCTTAATGCGAAAAATGACATGCGAGTATGCCAGGAAGAAATTTTTGGTCCGGTCATGGCGGTTATCGAATTTGAAACAGAAGAAGAAGTGGTTGAGGCAGCGAACAACGTCCGTTACGGTTTAGCAGGATATGTATGGACGAACGATATTAAACGCGGCCATCGCGTCGCACAAGCGGTCGAAGCCGGCATGCTGTGGGTCAACGCCCAAAACGTCCGCGATCTCCGCATTCCATTCGGCGGAACGAAAGACAGCGGCATCGGCAGAGAAGGCGGCCACTATGCGATCTTTGAATTTTATACAGAACCGAAAGTGATCCACGTATCGATTGCGGATCATCATATTCCACAGTTTGGAAAATAAACAGAATATTCAGTAATAATCAGTTGGAGGCGCTGGCGGCTTGAGGTTATAAGTCGAGTTTGAATGACCGCTTCCGCATTTAAGAAAACTATCTAGCTGCGGCTCCCAGGTGCTCGAGGTCATAAGTTGTTCTGCTGTGGTGGCTGAAAAGCTGCCTCCTCGCAGATCATCTTATGCTTGTCGCACCTAGGCGGTCGCCTCGCTTTTAAAACTATCCAGCTGCAGCGCCTAGCCCCTCGAGGTCAAATAACCTTTTCCAAATGAAGTCAAAGAACAACTTCTTTTGGAAAAGAACATTTGCTTGTCGGGGCTGACGAGGCACTTCCGCATTTAATAGAAAAGGAGAGAATGATATGCCAGCTAAAACAGGTAAGGAATACATCGATAGAGTCGATCAAGCGCAAGCGAATGTGTGGATTAACGGAGAGCAGGTTACAGGAAAGATTTCTGAGCATGCGGCTTTTAAAGGGGTTATGAAAACGCAGGCTGAGCTGTATGATATGCAGCACGATCCAGCAAAGAAAGAGTTTATGACGTATGAATCGCCAACATCAGGTGACCGTGTCGGTACTTCTTTCATTCAGCCGAAGACGAAAGAAGATTTGGCGATGCGCCGTAAAATGATGCAAGAGTGGGCAAGACACAACAATGGGATGATGGGGCGTTCCCCGGATTACATTAACGTCGGTATGATGGCTTACGGAACGGCTTCCGAAATGTTTGGTAAACAAGATCCGTTTTACGGTCAAAATATGGCGAAATATTATGAGTACTGCCGTGAGAACGACCTATCTTTAACTCATACACTTATCCAGCCGCAAGTAAACCGCGGCGTGAATTCAGCGCAGTTACCGGATCCGTATATTGCGGCCCGCATTAAGGAAAAGACATCTGAAGGAGTCGTCATCAAAGGTGCGCGCCTGCTCGCTACTCAAGGCGGAATTACAGATGAAATCATGGTATTCCCTTCCACGCTGTTAAAGCAGTCAGAAGAAGAAAACCCATACGCTTACGCTTTCTCGATTCCGAATAATACGCCAGGATTGAAATTCATTTGCCGCGAATCATTCGATTACGGTAAATCCAATTTCGACCATCCACTAGGATCACGCTTTGAGGAAATGGATACGATCGTTGTCTTTGATGATGTTGTTGTTCCTTGGGATCGCGTATTTGCACTCGGAGACGTTGGCGTTTGTAACCAGGCTTACAACGAAAGTAATGCCGTTGTTCACATGACCCACCAAGTCGTCTCGAAAAACGTTGCAAAAACAGAATTTATTCTCGGTTTAGTCCAATTGATGGTAGAAACAATCAACATTGGCCAGTTCCAGCACGTACAGGAGAAAGTATCTGAAGTTATTATGGCACTTGAAACGGTGAAAGCGTATGTAACGGCATCGGAAGCGAACGCGAAAATCGATAAGTGGGGTATCATGACGCCTGATTTTACGCCGTTGAACATCGCCCGTCACTACTATCCAAAAATTTATCCACGCTTCAGTGAAATCATGCAATTGCTTGGAGCGAGCGGCTTAATGGCGATTCCGAACGAAGCTGACTTCAATTCGGACATCCGTCCGGACCTCGACAAATATTTGCAATCGGCTACAGGCAGCGCGTACGATCGCGTGAAGTTGTATCGTCTGGCATGGGATGTGTGCATGAGCGCATTTGGTACGAGACAAACATTGTATGAGCGTTTCTTCTTCGGAGATCCGGTCAGAATGGCAAGCGCCTTATATAACGGTTATGACAAGCAAGAATACGTAGACCGCGTAAAAGAATTTTTAGACCGTTCAGAAAAACTCGTTAAAAATAATTAATTTTTTAAAAGAAAAGGGAGGCAAGGGCAATGGATTTTAACATCATCCGAATTGCGAGAACAGTCATCAACGTAAAGGATCTCGACCGTTCAAGAAAGTTTTATGTTGACGCTTTAGGCATGATCGAAACAGAAAGCAAGGATAACTGCATTTACTTGAGAGGGTTGGAAGAACATGTCCACCACAGTTTAGTTTTGAAGAAGTCAGATAAAATTGGTGTTCACGCACTCGGCTACAAAGTGGAAAAAGAAGAGGATCTTGATAAGCTCGCGGAGTTTTTCCAGTCAAAAGGTTTGAAAACAAAATGGCTTGAAGAAGGAACACAGCATGCTCTTGGCCGCGCATTGCACGTGCATGATGTATCCGGAATGCCGCTTGAATTCTTCTGCAAAATGGAGAAAGCAGAACGTTTGATCCAGCGCTATGACTTGTATAGAGGCGCGAGAATCCAGCGCATCGACCATGTAAACTGCTCCGTGTCGGATGTAGAAAAAGCGTACGATTTCTTCATTAATGAACTAGGCTTTGCCTGCTCTGAGTACACAGCGACGGAAGATGACCGCATTTGGGCGGCGTGGCTGCACCGTAAGCCGACCGTTCATGACCAAGCGTTCATGAACGGGGAAGGCCCTCGTCTTCACCACTTTGCTTACTGGCTGCCGGATCCGTTAGCATTGATTAACTGCTGTGACGTGCTTGCTTCACTCGGCTATGCGGAAAATATTGAACGCGGACCAGGCCGCCACGGCTTGTCCAATGCCTTCTTCTTATACTTAAGAGATCCGGATGGCCACCGCATTGAGCTATACAACGGTGACTACTTAACAAGTGACCCTGATTTCGAACCGGTTCGCTGGGAGTTAAATGACCCAAGACGCCAAACGTTCTGGGGAGCAAAAGCGCCGGACAGCTGGTTTAATGAAACATCTCCTTTCCTTGATATTGAAACAGGAGAAGAAATTCAAACGGAAGCAGCGAAGCTTGAGCAAAAGAAGCCTGAGTTTATTATTTAACACGGTAGTCCCATAAAAATAGAACAACGGGAGGAATCTATGATGGATGATCGTTTATTTCGAAATGCAATGGGGAAATTTGCGACAGGCGTCACGGTGATTACGACCGAGTTGGACGGAGAAGCACATGGCATGACGGCAAACGCCTTCATGTCTGTGTCTCTCAATCCGAAACTCGTTGTGATCTCGATTGGCGAAAAAGCAAAAATGCTCGATAAAATCAATGAATCCGGCACTTTTGCCGTTAATATTTTAGCAGAAGAGCAACAGGAAGTATCGATGTTGTTCGCGGGACAAATCAAGGAAAAACGCGAGGCGGATTTTGACCGCATTCAAGATGTGCCGGTTGTGAAAGATGCTCTGGCTAACATTGTCTGCAAAGTGTATTCCAAGCAAGTAGCTGGGGACCATACGCTCTTCATTGGTGAAGTGCAGGACATCATTCTTCGTGAAGGCACGCCGCTCACATTTTTTGAAGGAAAATACGGCAAGATCGTCGACCGCCAGCTTACTTAAATAATAAGAAAGGGGACGTGCAACTGATGGAAACGATTTACATTGAACATTCAAACTCCATGCAAGCAACTGTTGAATCAGCGCCTTGTGTGCTGGCGCTCGGCTTTTTCGATGGTGTCCATGTCGGACATCGGGGAATTCTTGAAGCAGCAAAAGAAGCAGCGAGACAAAAAGGGTGTAAGTTCAGCGTGATGACTTTTTACCCTCATCCAAGAGATGTCATCTTTCCGGACCGGGAGCCGATGACGTATTTAACACCGCTGCCTGTGAAAGAAGAGCGCTTCCGGGAGCTGGGCGTGGATCAATTGTTCATCGTAAAATTCACTCCTGACTTTGCACGACTTTCCCCTGAAGACTTTATTCAGCACTATATTATTAGTTTGCAATGCAAGCATGTGGTGGCCGGTTTTGATTATCACTATGGCCATAAAGGAAAAGGTAACATGGAAACGCTCACTGAAGCCGGGCGCGGAAAGTTTGACGTGACCACGATCCGAAAAATCGAACAGCACGAAGAGAAAATCAGCTCCACGGCGATCCGCGAACTGCTGTCCGCTGGAAAAGTGGAGACGGTTCCCGGTTTGTTAGGCTGCTTCTATGAAGTAAGAGGAGAGGTCAAACAAAACTCCTTGTTTTATAAAAACCATCAATTTATTAAAGTGGATACTAGCGAAAATTACCGGTTTCCAAAACTCGGAGTGTACCGTGTGGAAGTGGAAATGGACGGAAGGGTGTACAGCGGGATTTGCCACCAAATGTCTGTAGCGGACCGGAAACCATCGTTATTAGTTCAATTACAAAACTGCTTTGCCGAAACGCAAGGAAAACAAATAACGATTAAATGGAAAAAGTATTTGTATGGCAAGCTGAGTGAATCATCTGGAATGAATGATTACATGCAAAGAGATGAACTTGTCATTTAATAGACGCTGATGAAATTAAGTATAAATCCTGGGGAGCGGTTTTCTGCCTCCCCTTTCATCGTTAAAGGAAAAAGGAGTGGGGTAGCTTGTTAAAAGCAAAAGTGAAATTTCGCGGCGTGCCGCAATCAGATGAAGTGAACGTAAGAGCAGCAGAAGGTGTCGTTGAAAAAAACGGCAATCAGCTTGGGCTGAACGAGCTCGCTTTTGATGCTCCAGTGTCGGGTACTATTTACGGCACGCTTTTAAATTATAAAGGAGCCCTTGAAGCGCTCGGTGGGGAAGTCAATGAAGCCCCTTACAAGGCAGCACCCAAAGCACCGATTCTTTATATTAAACCGGCGAACACAATCAACAGCCACAGCCTGCCGATTCCGCTGCCGGAAGGTGTATCAGAGCTTGAAATCGGCGCGGCGCTCGGTGTTGTCATTGGCCGCACGGCGACACGGGTAAGTGAAGAAGAAGCGCTTGAATATGTGGCCGGCTATACAGTCGTCAATGATGTCAGTATTCCGCACGCGAGCGTCTATCGCCCGGCTATTAAGCAAAAAGCGCGTGACGGCTTTTGTCCGGTCGGTCCATGGGTCGTTAACCGCGAGGAAGTCGACAACCCTGATTCATTAATTACACGTGTATTCATTAACGGCGAATTGCGCCAGGAAAACACAACCGCTAATCTGATCCGGCCTGTCGCGAAGCTCATTGCAGATGTGACAGACTTTATGACGCTGAATGCCGGTGATACGCTGCTTGTCGGTGTGCCGGAGAATGCACCGCTCGCAAAAGCAGGAGACGAAGTCCGTATCGAAATTGACGGAGTTGGTTGTTTAGAGAATAAAGTGGTACGTGAAAATGAATTAGCAGGAGGGGGATTCTAATGAAACGAGCAAGAGTCGCTTACGCAGGAGCCATTCACGAAGCGGTGGAAAAAGACGGACGTCTGCAGTTAAATGATGGCCGAATGGTTGAAGAACAAGAAGTAGTCTGGCTGCCGCCGGTCGAACCGCGCACCGTTTTCGCCCTCGGTTTGAATTATGCGGACCACGCGGCAGAGCTGGCATTTAAGGCGCCGGAAGAACCGCTCGTCTTTTTAAAAGGCCCGAATACGTTTATCGGTCACCGGGCAGAAACACGCCGTCCGGCGGATGTCGAGTACATGCATTATGAGTGTGAGCTGGCTGTCGTCATTGGCCGTCCGGCACGCAACGTGAAACGGGAAGAGGCGTATGACTATGTATCTGGTTACACGGTCGCCAACGATTATGCCATCCGCGACTATTTAGAAAACTATTACCGTCCGAACTTGCGTGTGAAAAACCGCGATACGTGCACGCCGATTGGCCCGTGGTTCGTCGATGCAGAAGATATTAAAGATCCGATGAATTTAACGTTGAAAACATATGTAAATGGCGAAGTAACTCAAGAAGGAAACACGAAAGACATGGTGTTTGATATTCCTTACTTGATTGAATACTTGAGCAGCTTCATGACACTGAATGAAGGAGATATTATTTTAACAGGTACGCCAAAAGGATCGGTGGACACGAAAGTCGGCGATGAAGTTATTACGGAAGTTGAAGGCATCGGCCGCCTCGTGAACACAATCGCTGGTGATGATACGTTTTCCATTCGCTCCTCTTCCAAAGAAGAAGCGTCCAAATTGACAACATAAAAAGGGAGGAACAAAGACGTGCCGCATTTCATTATTGAATACACAGATAATATCAAATCGGAGGCGAACATTCCCGCCTTGCTTGAAAAGATCAATCAATCTCTCATTTCCAGAAGCGACGTGTTTCCAATTGGAGGCATCCGCTCTAGAGCAATCGAACTCCATGATTACCGCGTAGCCGATGGTACAGAGGACGATGCGTTCGTCCATGCTGTGTTGAAGATCGGCGCCGGCCGTTCGGAAGCGGATAAAGAAGCCGCGTGCGATGAGCTGTTTGAGATTATAAAAGACCACTTCGCCGCCCTTTTCGCTAAACGATATTTGGCGCTTTCGATGGAATTGATTGAGTTCAGCGAAGCAGGCACATATAAGCAAAATAATATCCATGCACGGTACAAAAAAACACTTACTTAATAAAGTGATTCAAGCTGTCCTATAACAAAAGTCTTCTTTCAAAGAAGACTTTTGTTATGGATGATTTTCATTTCTTTAAAAAGGTTTTTTTATCAATTATTAATAGATGCCCATTTGCTGACTTGATGAATGTACCCCTTGTTTGTGGAATATAACGAACTTTCACGAAAATTAAAAAAAGTGATATACTTTTCTTCTTGAAAAATGTATTATTTTAAGTAGATTGATAATTTTGAATTTAACGAAAATTATGAGGGTCTATTAATCTGAAAGGGGGATTTCTAGAGAGCCATTTTACGGTATGTAAGAAAATAGAATGAGTAAAGAAATGATTTATAACAGGCGGGAGGCGTTCACAATGTTCGGAATGGAAGATCCAATTATTTCCTTTGCGTGGATTGGTACCATTTTATCTATGATCGGTTGTATCATCTTCGGGCTAATTATGTGGAATCGCGGAGAAGAAGGAGAGTGATTTGATTGAACTTTGCTGTATTAATTCCCATTCTGTTGCTTTATTTGGGCATCATGTCGGCGCTTGCGTATTACGGTTATAAAACGACGAGATCAGAGGCTGACTATTTAGTCGGCGGGCGGGATATTAACCCGACCGTTATGGCGCTGTCTTACGGGGCGACTTTTATTAGTACGTCTTCATTAATTGGCTTTGGCGGCGTAGCTTCACTGTACGGCTTTGGCCTTTTGTGGCTTTGCTTTTTAAATATCGTTTTTGGTGTGTTCGTTTCATTCGTCTTTTTCGGAACCCGTATTCGAAAAGTGTCTGCCCAGCTCGAAGCTTATACTTTCGCCGAGCTTTTAGGAAAGCGCTACCAATCAAAATTTATCACGGTGTTTTCGGGCATCATCATTTTCGTTTTTATGCCGGCTTATACAAGTATTGTACTCGTTGGAGGAGGCCGTTTTCTTCAGGAAACACTGTCAATGAACTATAACGTTGCCCTCCTTGTGTTAGCGATTGTAGTCGGATTTTATGTATTAAGCGGTGGGATAAAAGCGGTTATGTATACGGATGCTTTCGCGGCGGTTGTCATGTTTATTGGGATGTCGATCTTTTTATTCATGAGCTATAAGGCCGTAGGAGGCGTTATAGATGGACATGCTGGATTAACTGCCATGAAAGATTTAGTTCCCAAAGCTTTAGTAGAGCAAGGGCATCAGGGCTGGACGTCCATGCCTGAATTGGGGTCCCCGATCTGGTGGACATTAGTCAGTACGATCGTTATGGGTGTCGGCATCGGGGTGCTTGCACAGCCGCAGCTTGCCATGCGGTTTATGACGGTGAAAAACAATAAGGCGTTGTACCGTTCCGTCATCGTTGGCGGTGTCTTCATTTTCTTTATGACTGGAGCCGCTTTCATGATCGGCCCAATTAGCAACCTGTATTTTCAAGATAAAGTAGGACAGCTTTCGATAGAGGCTGCTAAAGGAAATGTTGACCTTGTCATTCCGACATTTATTAATCATTTAATGCCTGACTGGTTTGTCTATTTGTTTACACTTACCTTGCTGTCGGCCGCTATATCAACGATTAGTTCGCTGATTCACCTCCAAGGATCAGCTTTTGGTCAGGATATTTTGAAGAGTTTCGGAGTCAAAAACCTATTCGGAATGGATGCATCGCGTATTGGCGTGCTGATCGGCATTGTGGCAGCTGTCATTTTATCTTATATCTTGCCGGGTGGTGTGATTGCTCAGGCTACAGCATTCTGGTTTGGCATGTGTGCAGCTGGCTTTTTGCCGGTAATGATCGGCGCGTTTTTCTGGGAAAATTCAACGAGAACAGGCGCAAAAGCGAGCATGGTCACTGGGTTTGCGGTCAGTATTTTAGGGTTTTTGTTCCTGCATGAAAAAGAAGCAGCCGTCCTTGGATTATCAAAAGCGCTATTTGGCAAAGATACATTGTTCGCTTATCCGATGACACATGTTGATCCTTTAATCTATGCGCTCCCGCTTTCGGCTATTGTCTTTGTCGTTGTGAGCCTGCTTACGAAAAAGGAAGCAGAAAAGACAGGTCAGCATCATCAAGAAAAAGTTATATAATTTTCAAATAGAAAAACGGCCCGCGCTCATCGGGCCGTTTTTATGGTCATTTCGTGCATCAATTAATTATCGTCGTCATTGTCGCGTTGTTTCGCGCGGGCATTCCCGCCTTTTTCACCGATTTCTTCGTAAAAATCCCTGTCATGATTCTTAGCAGTGGCTTCTCCGCCTTTACGGCCGATTTCCTGATAAAATTCTTTATCATGGTTTTCGGCAGTGGCTTCCCCGCCTTTTTGGCCAATCTCTTGGTAAAATTCTTTATCGTGATTGCGTGCAGTGGCTTCTCCGCCTTTACGTCCTGCTTCTTCCAAACTCATTTTGTTATCGTTGTTTCTGTTTTTGTTGTTTGCCATGTTGTCCATCTCCTTTTTAATAAAATTAGTTACATGGTTTATTTTTCCTTTTTATAATAAGTTAAACATTTTTACGAAAAATCTTTTTCTTTAATCTGAATTTCTTTGTTTCGCGCGGGCTTCTCCGCCTTTTTCACCGATTTCTTTATAGAAGTCTTCTCCATGATTTTCAGCGGTTGCTTCCCCGCCTTTACGGCCGATTTCCTGATAGAATTCTTTGTCGTGGCTGCGCGCAGTGGCTTCTCCGCCTTTGCGTCCCGCTTCTTCCACACTCATTTTGTTATCGTTGTTTCGATCATTTCTTTCTGCCATTTGTGTCAACTCCTTAAGTGAAATATTTGGTGTACGCTCTTTATATATCCGCTTCCAATAGAATAAAACGTTAAAAAAAGAGAAAAATAAACTCATTCGTTTGTCATAGTATAGAGGTAATTAGCAGAAAACTATTGAAAAAATTGAGAGGAAAAAAGATTTTCTTTATATTGAGACAATTTAGTTGGGGAAAGTGAGAAGATTACTATACAATAAAAAGAGACATTTTTTAAAAGAGGAGGAAGTAATGACATTTACGATTGAAAACATTGTTTTGGCTTTTGCTATTTTATTATTAGTCGGCGTCGTGAGCGCTAAGTTTTCTACGAGGCTCGGGCTGCCGTCGCTTGTTTTATTTATTGTCGCAGGTATGGTGCTGAACCAGTTTGTTTTTTTTGACAATGCGTGGCTCGCACAGCTGCTGGCGACGGTGGCGTTAGTCATTATTTTATTTGAAGGCGGGCTGCAGACGAAGTGGGAAAGTGTGAAAACCGTCTATAAGCCATCGTTGTCGCTGGCTACACTCGGTGTGATTGCAACAACGGTTATGGTCGGAATTGCTGCTAAATTTGTCCTCGACTTAACGTGGGCGGAAGGCATTCTCGTTGGGGCTATTGTCGGCTCAACTGATGCGGCCGCCGTGTTCAGTGTGCTCGGCAGTAAGAACGTCAAACCGAAGCTGACGACAGTGCTTGAAGCAGAATCGGCTTCCAATGATCCGATGGCTATTTTTTTGACGATCAGTTTAATTCAAGTGATTCAATCTCCCTCATTTGACCCTCTCAACCTTATTTTAAACTTTTTCTGGCAAATGGGGCTTGGGCTCATACTCGGTGTCGTGTTCGGCAAAGTCTCTGTCTGGGTGATCAACAAAATCAACCTCGATTCTTCCGGACTTTATCCTGTTTTGTCGGTCGCTTTGGCGATTTTTGCTTTCAGTACGATTACGATCATGAATGCGAGCGGGTTTTTAGCAGTGTATGTAATGGCGATCATCATCGGTAATTCTGATTTAACGTACCGCCATTCGATTCTCGGTTTTAATGAAGGCTTGGCGTGGATGATGCAGATGTTGATGTTCATGATTTTAGGTTTGCTCGTTTTCCCGAAAGATTTGCTGGATGTCGCCTGGCAGGGAATTGCGCTTGCTGTTTTCTTAATGGTGGTCGCGCGGCCGGTCGGAGTGTTTGTCAGCTTGATTTTCTCTAAACTAAATGTGAAGGAAAAACTGTTTATTTCATGGGCCGGCTTAAAAGGGGCGGTGCCGATTATTCTCGGGACGTATCCGCTTGTGGAAGGGCTCGAACACGGCCAACTCATGTTTAACGTTGTTTTTTTCGTTGTCCTCTTGTCTGCAGTGATCCAGGGTACAACGATTTCCCAAGCTGCTAAACTGCTTGGCGTAGCAGGAGCCGGAAAAAAAGCTCAGTCGGCACATAGTCTGGAACTTATCTCTATCGGTAAAACGAACAGCGAAATGGTAGAAACGCGAATCCTTGATGGATCGCCGGTGGCTAATAAAGAAATTCAAGACATTTCGTTTCCGCCTAAAACGCTCATTACCGCAGTAATTCGCGGCGATCAATTAATTACGCCTTATGGAGGAACGAAGCTGCTGCCAGAGGATGTCATTTATGTGTTAGTAAAGAAAGATAAAAAAGAAGAACTGAAAAAAATTATCATGAAAAAAGAAGAAGAACAAACAGGCTGACCGGTCTTCCGGTCAGCCTGTTTGTTACTCAATAATAAAGCATGAATTTTTTATACTTTGTTTTAATGTCCAACTCTAGGCGCCATCGGCTCTGTGGTCTAGCCAATCCGCCCAGAAGGTTAAAGAACAACCTTCCAGCCGGCTCGTCTTATGCTTGAGGCCCGCAGGAAGCGGGTCATGCAGATGTTGCCACAGGACGTGGCGATTTTAGTCTGCGTTCCTCGATAAGCGGGCGTCTTCCGCTTTTCTTACTGTCCAGCTCCAGGCGCCATCGGCTCGAGGTCATAAGCCAATCCGTCCAGAAGGTTAAAGAACAACCTTCCAGCCGGCTTGTCTTATGCTTGTCGCCGATAAGCGGGCGCCTTCCGCTTTTCTTATGATTCGCGCATTTTTTCAGGCAAGGTCTGGATCGATTGGATGACGCCGTCAAGCTTCGTTTCAATTCGGTACAGCAAATAAAAGGTGACGGCTATCGGAAATCCGACGTCCTGAATAAAAGGCATGATCTGTTCCATGTTGATTTCCCCCTATATAAAGAAGGGAAAGTCAGGCAGCTGACTTTCCCTTTCATGTTAGTTGACCGGAATGTCTGTGACATTGCGATCGATGAGACTCGCTCCTTTAATACCGGTGAAAGCGCCGGATGTCGAATTAAATACATTGGATTGAATCATTTCTGTCATCGATTGCTTGACAGCCGCGGGGTCAACTGGCTCCTTTGGGTTCTCAAGCGATAAGCTCGCTGTTTTTCCGAGTTCTGTTGTGAATTGCAACTGAAGTGTTTTTGCCATGTTTTACATCCTCCCGTTAATTGATTTCAAAATAGTCGTTACGTGCAACTGTCACCACTGGCTTATCTGTTAAAGCAGCAATGGCAGCCCCGGCCGCTTCCAGCTCATCCGCTGTCGCCAATTCATTCACGTTAGCGAATGTTTTTGATTTGTAAACTGGTTTTCCTTCACCGTTCAATCCATGGTCAAAAATGAGGCTTAAAGTAGATTTCATTAAAACTGCTTGTGCCATCATGATCACCTCCTTTCACCCTCTATATAAAAAAAATGAAGCAAAAAAGACACCTTTTTGTAAGAAGAAATCATGTAATATTTTTAATATTTTCGTAACATTAAAGAGGTGACCATAGTATAATGGGAAAATAACATTTAAAAAATTCCATTTAAAGAAAAAAGGGGTAGGGAAAGATGAGGAAAAAGTGGATGATCATGTGTGTGATGATGCTGTTTTTTCTAGGCGTGGGAGGGGCATCTGCCAGTGAGGTCACGAAAAAAAATATCTATATCGGGCTTCACGATAAGATGCTGCCATTTGCAACAGGAGAAGCATTTATTGTCAACGGCCAGGCGGTGGCTCCGGCTGAAAAGCTGTCACGTTACTTGTATATGAAACAAACAGGCAGCCCACCTAAAGGGGATTATACATTTGAAAAAGGCGATCAGCAGCTGACTTTTAACTTAAAAACAAAAGCGGCTTTTTTAAATGGCAAAGCAACAACGTCTGCTGTTACTTACATGGAAAATGGACAGTTATACATCGGCATCCGCTGGCTTGTGGAATTATTCGGCTTTAAAGTAGATTATCTCAGCAATCATCACACCGTCCGCGTGTATAGGGAAGCGGGAGCTAAGTTGTCTAATGATCAGTTTCTAGCCGCGAATAAATCATTTTTTGACCGAATCAACAGTCGGCCGCCGACAAAAGGTCCCATCGCTTATTTGACATTCGATGACGGCCCGAGTGTCCATGCGGCAAGCATATTGAAAACACTTGCTGCTTATAAGGTGAAAGCGACATTTTTCTATATTGAACCGAACATTACGAAGCACGCTTCTGCCGCCAAGCAGACTGCAGCGGAGGGGCATTATCTCGCTCTGCATAGTGTGACTCACCAAGTCAATCCCCTCTATCAATCACCGCAAAATTTTATGAATGAAATGGCGAAAACAAATCAAACAATGAAACAAGTCACTGGCCACTCATCGGTATTAGTGCGGGCGCCGTTTGGCAGCTCTCCTTATTTGAAACAGCCGTTCCGCGATGCGATGGCCAAAAAAGGTTATCGTCTTTGGGACTGGGACATAGACAGCGAAGACTGGAGATACAGCGCCAGCTCCAAAGCGCGTATTTTACAAAACATTCAGGCCGGTATTAAACAGCAAAAAAAGCGCGGCGACCAGCACGTTGTCATCTTGCTGCATGAGAAAAAAATCACCGCCGACATGCTGCCGCAAATCTTGCAATATTTGAAAAAAGAAGGCTATCAACTTCAAGCCTACAACCCGTCCGCTCACATTGTCCAAAACTTTTGGAAAGATGCGAGACTATAATTTGTATAATAAAAAATTAAGGGAAAAAGTTAAAGCTTATTACTATATTGAAAAATGGCTTTTGCATTTGCGTTTATAGTAAACTCTCCTATTTGGATAGGTGGAGTCGTGTCCGAAGGGGAAGATTGCGAAAAAGCTAATACCATAGGTCTTTGTTCTTCATTATCTCCTCCTTCTGTAATTTTTAGGGGGATTTTTTTTACAGTTACACCTATTGTTCGTGCGATTACTTCTGCTTTTTCCCTTGCATTATGAATGGCTATTTTTAATGCTTCCTGATAATAAAAATTGGGGTTTTACACCTACAGTTAATATTGCTTCATCTGGCTTTACTGTTATTTGTCCGCTGCCTTCTACCGTCATCGTGTAAGCATTTTGGTTTCTATAAGGGGAATGATCATACATTCTTATTCCTCCAGGGTTTGATATATAGTACATAAGCGGTTCACCTTCCTATCAGGATGTATTCTCTTTTCATTCATACGTTTAGTACCAACAGGATAAATTGCATTCCTAAATTTATATGATCATTATGTGAAAAAAGAAGGATAGCAGCTTTGAGCCTATAATCCGTCCGTTTACGACACCAAAAATTTAGGAAGGGATTTGAGATTGTAGAAGAGGAAGCTTAACATGCGTGTCGGTTTTATCGTGATTTTAGGAGATTTTGCTGAATTTTCAAAAAATGTCTTTTCTTTTGCTAAACTCCCATGTATAATGAATTTAAATTGAATAGAAATGACTAGGGGAGTCCAATGAGCTGGGCTGAGAAAGAAACGCGATGAAGTTTCTCGACTCTTAGGACCTGATCTGGTTCATACCAGCGTGGGGAAGTTAGAGCAATCACTCATGCAACACTACTTCTGCATACATATTAGCCGGGTCCAACCATTCGTGGGACCCGGCTTTTTTATGTACTTCGATAAGCTTTTCCACTTGTTATGTGCTGAATCTCGTCCTTTAACTAATAACCCATTGAAAAGGAGAGATTTATTTATGTCAACATCTTCATTAAACGAAAAAAGTATTTCCATCATGTCCAGCTTTTCAGGAAGTAAAAAAGTGTATGTCGAAGGTTCCCGGCCCGATATGAAAGTTCCAATGCGTGAAATTGAGTTAAGTCCGACAACAGGGACGTTTGGTGAAGAAGAAAACCCGCCGGTGCGCGTCTATGACACGAGTGGACCTTATACGGATCCCGAGTACTCTGTTGATATCACAAAAGGTCTGCCTGCCCTTCGAAGCGGATGGATTCATGAACGAGACGATGTTGAAGAATATGAAGCCCGGGAGATTAAGCCCGAAGATAACGGTTATAAGGATGAAAACGATCCGCGTGCTAATCAAAACGTATTTCCACGATTAAAGCGCCGGCCGCTGCGCGCAAAAAAAGGAAAAAATGTTACACAGCTTCATTATGCAAAAAAAGGAATCATTACTCCTGAAATGGAGTTTATCGCATTAAGAGAAAATATGAAGCCAGAATTTGTGCGTGATGAAGTGGCAAGAGGCCGGGCAATTATTCCTGCTAACATCAACCACCCTGAGATAGAACCTATGATCATCGGGCGTAATTTTCATGTGAAAATCAATGCCAATATTGGCAACTCGGCTGTTTCATCTTCCATTGAACAAGAGGTTGAAAAAATGACATGGGCGACACGCTGGGGTGCTGATAATATTATGGACCTGTCCACAGGCAAAAACATTCACACAACTAGGGAATGGATTATCCGCAACTCACCTGTTCCTGTCGGGACCGTTCCAATTTATCAAGCGCTTGAAAAAGTAAATGGCGTGGCTGAAGATCTAACATGGGAGGTTTACCGTGATACGTTGATTGAACAAGCGGAGCAAGGCGTTGATTACTTCACCATTCATGCGGGTGTTCTCCTGCGCTATGTTCCATTAACGGCAAAGCGCGTAACAGGCATTGTCTCCCGCGGTGGATCGATCATGGCTCAATGGTGCTTACATCATCACAAAGAAAGTTTTTTATATACTCACTTTGAAGAAATTTGTGAAATCATGAAATCGTACGATATTTCATTCTCTTTAGGTGACGGCTTGCGTCCTGGGTCGATTGCGGATGCGAATGATGAAGCGCAATTTGCCGAATTAGAAACGCTTGGAGAGCTGACAAAGATTGCTTGGGAGCATGATGTCCAGGTGATGGTTGAGGGACCAGGACATGTGCCAATGCACTTAATTAAAGAAAACATGGACAAACAATTGGAAGTGTGTCAGGAAGCGCCATTCTACACACTGGGACCGCTCACGACGGATATCGCTCCCGGTTATGATCATATTACATCCGCTATCGGAGCGGCGATGATTGGCTGGTATGGTACAGCGATGCTTTGCTATGTGACGCCGAAAGAACATTTAGGTTTGCCAAATAGAGAGGATGTTCGTACAGGGGTGGTTACATATAAAATCGCCGCACATGCCGCTGACTTGGCCAAAGGACATCCAGGAGCTCATAAAAGAGATGATGCTTTATCAAAAGCACGTTTTGAATTCCGTTGGAGAGATCAATTTAATTTATCTTTAGATCCTGAACGTGCAATGGAATATCATGATGAAACGTTACCTGCGGAAGGGGCAAAAACAGCCCATTTTTGTTCCATGTGCGGGCCGAAGTTTTGTAGCATGAGAATCTCTCAAGATATCCGGAATTATGCAAAAGAAAATAAACTTGATACGAATGCAGCCATTGAAAAAGGGATGAAGGAAAAGGCGGAGGAGTTTAAGCAATCCGGCGGCCAGATCTATCAGTAGTTTTCAAAGGAGGTTATTCGGATGAACGTCCAAAAAATTGAAGCGGAAATCAATCAATTGAAAACGAATCTTACATTTTTGGAAAAACGATTAAAAGTAATTCAACAAAATTGTGAGCACAAATATAAAGGGAATCAGTATTATGAAACATGTATCAAGTGTAATAAAGTAAATGTTTTATATTATTAACACGTAAAAATGAAGCCATGAAACCTTGCCTTGATTATTCACTTAGGGCAAGGTTGTTTCATCTTCCAAAAGAAAATAACCGTGATTTAATTTTTCAGAAAAATTAGAAAAAATGCAGGGTAGCATCTTTACTTTATCGACATCATTCGATATGATGAAACAAACAATGAAAAACTGCATATGTAAGCTTGCACTAGGGGTGCCGAAACGGCTGAGATAGGACGCGGAAGAGCGCGCCAATCCCTTAGTACCCGATCTGGATAATACTAGCGTGGGGAAGTGCAGTCGTTATACGGTCAAATTTCTTTCCGTACACCGCTGCATCTTCTATAAGGTGCAGTTTTTTTGTTGTCAAAAAAAACCAAGGGGGAGTTTAAGATGACCAATTTATTTTGCGGCAGCACGAGCCGAATTGTCGGATTTCGTTTTTCTCTTTATCCGATGAGCGATCAATTTGTAGAAGTGATTACTTCGACATTAGCGAAAACGGATACGACGAAAGTGTGGATGCAGACAGATGATATTAGCACGTGCATCCGCGGAAAAATGGAGCACGTATTTGATGTGGCAAAAGCCGTTTATCTTCATGCGGCAAACACAGGCAAGCATGTCGTGTTGAACGGTACTTTCTCGATCGGCTGTCCGGGAGATTCAGACGGGGATACGTATATGTCTGAAGACGATGTGCGCAGCAACGAAGAGAAAGTGGCGGATATACATATCGAAGCGCCGACGCAGTTTGCCCTTTATCCGATGAATGAAGGCGACTACATGCCAATTATCGCTGATGTGGTCGAGATAGCGAACGAAAAAGGAACGCTCACAGGTGGTATTCACTATGCTAGCCGGCTCGACGGCGATGCGCACGATGTGTTCGCCACCCTGGAAGAAGTGTTTCGCTTCACGCAGGAAAAAGTAAGCCACGTCACGATGACGGTTAATGCAGCGGCCAACAGTCCTTCTAGAAAAAATCGCTAACCGAACAGGGGGAGAAAAAGATGTTCAAATGGAATCTTCGTGAAATTGTTGTCATGTCCGCTTTGGCTGTCGTTTTTGCTATCGTATATTTACTGTTTGTCCAAGTGGGGAATGTGTTTGCCGGCTTAATGGGGCCAATCGGGTATGAACCGATTTTCGGCATTTGGTTTATCGTTTCCATCATTACGGCGTACATCATCCGCAAACCGGGCGCTGCTTTTCTGTCGGAAACGATCGCTGCTTTTATTGAAGTGTTAATTGGAAACGTAAACGGGCCAAGACTCATTCTTTCAGGGATGATTCAAGGCCTCGGAGCAGAAGCGGCCTTTGCGGCAACAGGGTGGAAGCGCTACTCTGTCTGGGTACTGATGGCAGCCGGCATGGGGTCTTCCGTCTTCAGCTTCGTCTGGGGATATTTCGTCTCGGGCTATGCGGCGTTGTCTCCGCAATATGTACTCGCAATGTTTGTGATCCGCTTAGTGTCAGGCGCGGTGCTGGCCGGACTGTTAGGCAAGTATGTCGGTGATTCTTTAGGAAGAACAGGTGTGTTGAACGGGATGGCGCTCGGAAAAGAAATGAAAAGGAAAAAAGCGGCATGACTGCGCCGTTGCTCACCGTCGACAACTTCACCTTTTCGTACGATGAAGCGGAAAAGCCTGTGCTGCACAATCTATCTTTTACGGTAGAACAAGGAGAAGCGCTCCTGCTTCTCGGCCCGAGCGGCTCAGGGAAGAGTTCGCTGGCGCTTTGCTTGAACGGCTTGTATCCTGCCGCTGTAGACGGCTCGTCAACAGGCGAGATTTCTTTAGCTGGGAAAAAACTCGACGCTTATTTGCCGGGAGAAGCAAGCCGGCGGATTGGAGTCGTGTTTCAAGATCCGGATGCCCAGTTTTGTATGCTGACAGTTGAAGATGAACTTGCTTTCGGTTTAGAGAACTTGAACGTGCCCCGGGAGGAAATGGCGGACAGAATGGAATGGGCACTTGGGCTAGTCGATCTGCAAAACTATAGAACTTCTCCTATCGCTTCACTTTCCGGAGGGATGAAACAAAAGCTGGCACTTGCTTGTGTATTGGCTATGAAGCCTGATTTGATTATTTTAGACGAACCGACTGCCATGCTCGACCCTGTCACGACAAAAGAATTAGCAGAGACGATAAAAGCGTTACATGCGGAACTCGGTTTTTCTTTACTAGTGATTGAGCATAAACTGGATCATTGGATTTCCTTCATGGACAGGTGCCTCATTTTTACCGAAACGGGTGAAGTCATGTTCGACGGTATTCCAGAAGACGGCTTCTCTTTTTATCTGGACGAATTAAAAGAGCAGGGAGTTTGGCTGCCGAAGCCGCTCGTTTTCAGTGAACAGCTGAATATGGCAGGCAAATTGCCGCTGACGGAAGATGAATTGCTGGCGGCAATGAACTGGCAAGCATTTGAGAAAGCAGGACAATTATTGCAAAAAGAGAGGCGCGAGTATTCGGGGACGATTTTGGAAACACGCAAACTCTCTTTTTTAAGAGGGGCAAAGCCAATTTTGAAGCAGGTAAATGTTCGCTTGCCGAAAGGGGCTTTGACCGCTATTGTTGGTCCGAACGGCGCCGGAAAATCCACGCTTTCCTACACGCTCGCAGGCTTAGAAACACCGGATAACGGAGAAGTGTTGTATGAAAAAGAGCCGCTTGCGCACTTATCCGGTGCAGCGATGAGCGAAAAGATCGGTTATGTGTTTCAAAATCCTGAACACCAATTTATTACCGATTCCGTGTATGAGGAAATTGCTTTTTCCTTGCGCATGCAAAAGAAAAAAGAGGCAGACATTGAACAGATCGTCGGGGAAATTCTGGCCGCCTGCCGGCTCCAAGGGTTGGCACACCAGCATCCGTTCTCATTAAGCCAAGGGCAAAAAAGACGGTTGAGTGTTGCCACGATGCTTGTTGATGAACAGTCTCTTTTTATACTGGATGAACCGACGTACGGTCAGGATCAGAAAGCGGCTGCGGAATTGATGAAAATGGTGGAAAAGCGGCTTGCCGCCGGATTTTCAGCGGTGATGATCACTCACGATATGGAGCTTGTTGCCGCTTTTGCAGATCAAGTGATCGTACTCGTAGAAGGAGAAGTATTATTTGCGGGAGTGCCGCACGACTTGTTTTCCGATCGAAGCGGACTGCTGGAAAAAGCACAGCTAGAGCGGCCGCTGGCTTATTCGATTCGGGAAAAATGGAGATTAAGGGGGGAGTCACTTGCGGCTTCACAAGCTTAATCCAAGCATTAAAGCGTTGACCGTCATTTTATTGGTGTTTCTTTTGTCATTCGTTTTTGATCCGGTGACGCCTCTGCTTTACTGGCTGTTCATTGTTGTGGTCACTTTCAGTCTTGGAAAAGTCGAGACGCGAAAATGGCTGCTCATTTTTGTTCCATTTTTGGTCGTCGCTCTCGGTTACGTGTGGACAACGGCTGTTTTTTCGAATCCGCCTGCAGGAACAGAGCTCGTGACGTATTGGACGATTGGCCCGGTTGAAATAACGAATTACGGTCTTTCCACCGGCCTTGCGCTCGGACTGCGCGTACTCTGTTTTGCCGGCTTGTCACTGCTGTTCATCTTAACGACCGACCCGGTCAAATTTATTTTAAGCCTCGTCCAGCAATGCAAACTGCCGCCAAAACTCGCTTACGGATTATTGGCCGGCTATCGCTTTTTGCCGCTTTTAACAGAGGAAGTGAAAATCATTCGCCACGCCCACAAAGTGAGAGGCGCCAACCGGGAAACAGGTCTCAAAGGGAAACTGTTTGCGCTCAAAAGATATGCGATTCCCTTGCTCGCAAGCGCCATCCGCAAAGCTGAACGGGCCGCGATCGCCATGGAATCAAAAGGATTCACAGGCGGGCGCAGCCGCACATATTATCACCAAATACACATTCAAAAACAAGACTGGCTCTTTTTCGGATTAATGATCGGCTTGTTTTTCCTATGCGTATTCGTCTCCATGCAGCTCGGCACGTTTAGAGGGTACGGTGATATTTAATGAAGCGGCCGCGCTTTCTTCATAAGGAGTTTCTCAAAGGCCCCTTTTGCGTATTAAAATTGCATGTATTTAACGCTCATAAACAGCATTCACCAGGAGAAAATAAAGTAACGAAGTAAAAACAAAGGGTGAATCTGTTGAGAAAAATAATACGCAGTTTGTCGTTGTCGATACTAATCATTTTCTTAGGAGTAAATCCTGTCTTTGGCCAAGAAGTAAGCAAGGCGGACATGGAGGAAGTGTTAACCACTCAGTTCCATAAACAAATATCCGATTCGATAAAAAAATCCTATAACGTTAGATTCCCACAGTTTGAAAGCGCACAAATCATTTCAATCAAAAAAGAATATCTCCCTGAATCTTCAGAAGAACTGAAGCCCGGGAAATTTTATGAAATTAAAATAAGAGTGAAAGTGCTAAATGATTTAAGACAAGGGAATTCATTAGTAATCACACTTAATAACGACAATTCAAGTGGAGAGTTTGTTGTGAAAGAGGTAAAAAAAGAATAAGCATCCTCTTTCTTTAAAGCCACGATTGGGTTGTTCATCAAATCAGCAAGTTTGTTCACGCAAGCGTCGGGTTGTTCACGGAATCAGCGAGTTTGTTCACGCAAGCGTCAGGTTGTTCATCAAATCACCCCAACTTATTCACGCGCTAGAGCGGCCAGCCAACATGTCATAAAAGAATCAGCCTGCACAAAGAGTGCAGGCTGTTCGCTATTATTTTTTGCGGCATGAATTTCTCAAGGTTATCAAGCATAGAGTGGACTGCAATGGCGCCGCCATGATGAGTAAAGGAACGCCGTTTTAATTAGTTGTATTCAAAAACGGCTTTTATATTTGCACTTATAGTCAATTCTCCTGTTTGGATAGGAGGGGGAATGTCTGAAGAAGGTTGTGAAAAAGCTAATACCATAGGCTGCGGTTCTTCAGTACGGTTTCCTTCTGTCATTTTTATAGGAACTTACTACACCTACAGTTAATATCGCTTCGTCCGGCTTAACTGTGATCTGTCCATTTCCTTCTACCGTCATCGTGTAAGCTTGTTGGTTTCTGTAAGGGAGGGGCGTGTATGGGGAATAATCATACATCTGAGAGCCTCCTTATTTAGTATTCATCTCGATGTATATACTATGGAGGGATAGGCTTTGATGTATAGGCTAATACATCAAAGCATTTTGCTGAAAACTTAGTCAACAGCCAACTGGCATGGTAATTGAAGAAGGCGCTAAGTTGATAGTATTTATCTAAAAATGATCAACAAAAAAATCAGCCTGCACAATGAGTGCAGGCTGATCGTTTTTATTTTTTTAGCATGATTTTTTCAATGTCATCAAGCATATGGTTTGCTGCGATGACGCCGCCAGCTGTGTTCCAAGTAGTGTCACTGACTTTGTGGATGTTGCCAGTTTTGGCGACGTTCAAGTTTTTGAAGAGAGGATCATTGATCCATTCTTTTTCAAGTTCGGCTGCTTTGCCGTCTCCTGTGTCATACGTAAAGTAGAAAAGGATGTCTCCGTCCATCGCCGGAATGCGTTCTTTTGTCGCGTTTTTCTCGGCGAAGTCTGGTTTGTCTTGCTCTTTCGGACGGGCAAAACCGAGTTCGTCTAAAACAACGCCGGAGAAAGAGTCTTTATGATAAATGCGGACATCTCCCGCCATGAAGCGGACGATGGATACTTCTTGCTGCAGTTTGTCGCCAAGTTCTTTTTTCATATCGGCAATCCGCTTGTCATAGTCAGCAAGAACTTTTTTGCCTTCCTCTTCTTTATTGACTGCTTTTGCATACAACTTAAAGTTTTCTTTCCAGTCGCCGCGAAGCGTTTCGGAGAAAACAGTTGGTGCAATCGCATTTAATTGCTCATATAATTTTTCCTGACGCAGTTTGTTACCGATAATTAAATCAGGCTTTAACTTAGCGATCGCTTCCACATTCACCGGATCTTCCATTCCAACGACTTCGGCGTCTTTCATTTCTTCTTTAATATGATCATACCATGGGTTTCCTGTCCATGATTGAACCGCACCGACCGGTTTAACTCCTAAGGCTAGCAGTGCTTCTGTTCCTTCGTTCGTTAAAATAACGACACGTTCAGGTGTGCCTTTAATTTCTGTTTTTCCCATGGCGTGTTCGACTGTGTAACTTTCTACAGGTTCTTTCTTTTCTTTAGGCTGCTCTTTCGTTTCTTCTTTGTTGCCGCATGCGCCCAGCACGAGCAAAAGCAGAAGAGTAAGCAGGGCTGCTGAGATTTTTTTCATTCCCATATGTAGTTTTCCTCCCGTATAAATAGAATGGTGTTGAAAAGGGGGGCTGTGCGGGTGGGCATTCGCACAGCCGACGTGCATATTTTTTCTAGTGAGAGAACAGCGACGGGACAAATTGTGCTGTTCATATATTAATCATATTTTAATTGAGAATGAATGTCAACTACAAATGATAATGATTTTCAAATTCATTGACGTTCAGAGAATTCTTTCTTACAATAAAGAAAAAGAAGTGTTGCACTTAGGAAGGATTGCCAGATGAAAAGTAAGGCAGGCAAGCTTGGGCTTTTGATTGGCGGCGCAGTTTCAGTCGTGCTGCTGATGGCTCTAAGCATTGTATATGGATATACAAATACATCATGGTCAATGGCTTACCATGCATTTACAGCCTTTGACGGGTCAACAGAACATTTAGTTATTCAAAGCGTGAGGCTGCCGCGGGCGCTTATTGCTGCAGCTGTCGGCGCGAGCCTGGCGATAGCGGGCGCGATTTTGCAAACACTGACAAAAAACCCGCTTGCTTCGCCAGATATTTTAGGCATTAATGCCGGTGCCGGATTTTTTGTCGTTGTTTCTCTGTCTTTATTCGGCTTCAATAGCAGCCAGGCATTTGCCTTGATGGCATTTATAGGTTCAGCCGTGGCTGTCTTTCTCATGTTCGCTATCAGCTCTGCGGGAAGAGAAGGGATGACGCCGATGAAGCTGACGCTTGCGGGAGCGGCCATTGCGGCCATGTTTTCTTCTTTTACCCAAGGACTGCTCGTATTAGATGAAGCGGCACTCGATCAAGTGCTGTTTTGGCTGGCCGGATCGGTGCAAGGAAGAAAGCTCGAACTCCTGCAGGGAATCATTCCTTACTTGGCGGCAGGCGGGACACTCGCTCTGCTTCTCGCCCGCAAGCTGAATGTGCTGGCAATGGGAGAAGACGTCGCCCGAGGACTCGGGTTGAAAACCGGCTTGATTAAGCTGCTGTCTGCATTGGCTGTTGTGCTGCTTGCAGGCGGATCTGTAGCTGTCGCGGGACCGATTGGCTTTATCGGCATTATCATTCCCCACTTGGCGAAAAAATGGATTGGGACGGATCACCGCTGGCTTCTGCCATTTTCCGGCTTGCTCGGTGCCATTTTGTTAATTGCGGCTGACATTGGCGCGCGGTATGTGATCATGCCGCAGGAGGTGCCAGTCGGTGTAATGACAGCCGTCATCGGCGTGCCATTCTTTATTTACATCGCAAGAAAGGGGATTGGCACGAAATGAAGCGTTATTCGTCCAGACGGCTGTTCAGTGGCCGCATTTCATTTTTAATCGACAAACATGCAGGCAAAAAAATGGCCGTATTGCTGTTGCTGCTATTTCTGCTTCTTACAGCAAGCGCTGCACTCGGAGATATAAAACTGAGCCTGCCGGCGGTGTTTCACACATTTATTGGCGGCGGCACGGATTTTGACCAGTTAGTCGTTTACAGCTTCCGGATGCCGCGGATGGTCGTGGCGTTACTTGCCGGCATGGCCCTTGCGGCTGCCGGAGCCATTTTGCAAGGGCTTGTGCGCAATCCGCTCGCTTCGCCGGATATTATCGGACTGACAGCAGGCGCCAGTGCCGCTGTTGTCGGCTTTTTGACGATATTCAGTAATGAAAGCAATGCGCTGACGGTCAGCATTCAATGGCTGCCGCTTGCGGCTTTTTTTGGCGCTGCTGTTGCTGCCTTGGCTATTTATCTATTTGCATGGAAAAACGGTGTCTCTCCGGTTCGGCTCGTGTTAATTGGAATTGGAGTAGCCGCACTTATGCAGGCAATTAAGACGATGCTCATGATTTTAGGCCCGATTCATCAGGCCGCCAAAGCGAATATTTGGCTGACCGGCACGGTGAACGGAGCGAGCTGGAAAGACGTGGCGGTTTTAGCTCCGTGGACAATTGTGTTATTGGCGGCCGCTTTTTTAGCAGCCCGCCATGTAAATATTCAGGAGCTTGGCGATGAGCTGGCAGTGAATGCTGGTGCCCGCGTGGAGTGGCAGCGGCTTTTGCTGATCATTCTTGCGACTGGGCTTGTCGGAGGAGCAGTCGCTTTCGCTGGGGGAATTGGCTTTGTCGGCTTAATGGCACCGCATATGGCCCGCCGTCTCGTCGGTTCGGCTTTCGGTGCACTGCTGCCGGCTTCTGCTTTAATCGGCGCTATGCTTGTTATGGCTGCCGATTTAGCCGGGCGCACATTGTTTTTGCCGCTGGAAGTACCAGCAGGAGTGTTTACAGCTGGCATCGGCGCTCCTTATTTTATTTATTTGCTTTTTCGAATGAAATAGGCGCAAGCCGCTCATAAGGGAGAGGTGTAGGAAAGGTGTGGACAACAAAAGAGAAACAACTGCTTGAAGAACGGTTTCGCTGTTTAGTTGATGAGTCATTAAATGGAGGAGACATAAAGCTGTCTGATTTAACGGATGAAGAAAAGCTCGCAGCCTTTTTGCAAAAGAAAGCGGACCAAATTTGCAGCGATCAGCCGAAAGTGGCCGGTTCCATTTTCATGAAGCGCTACGCATTTCTGCTCGTCGGCGTGCTTGCTTCCTGGTCTTTGTTCCGCAAGTTGCCAGCCCTCCAAGCAGAAGAGGCGCAGCTTGTCGATTATGAAAAAAACGGCAATTGGCAGCCGAAGTTCAGCATCGGTTCTGAGCTTTCCGTAAACGATCATCCGGGAGAGTGGCTGTGCCATATGGGAGAAGTCGTCGACGCGCTAAGGAAGACGACGAAACTGGCCAACTTAATTGCCTGGGAAAACGTGGCGATTTATATTTTCTGGCTGTACGACACAGTGGCAGAAGAAGAAGCGTTTGCCGCTGTGCGCAACCGTGCGAAAGCGGATTTAGACTGGCTTTTGGCAGACGAACAAGCGTCTCTTTTCGGCTCTTATCACGCCAATCCGCTCGCCAGGTACGACCGGACGAAAATTGAAGTGGAAGGCAGAGATGAAAAAATCAAAGTGCGAAAAACGTGTTGCTTTAATTATCTGCTCGATAAACCGGGTGCGAAAAACTGTAAAACGTGCCCGAAAGTATGTGTGCCGGTGAAAAGAAAGTAAGCGTAAAAGTAAGGGGGTGTTCTCCCATTTGACCGAACTAATTTCCAAAAATAACAAAACACTTCCGTCAAATTGCTTAATAAAAGCAAACTGGGGAAGTGTTTTTTTTATAAGCAGCATTGTAAAATCCTTTGTTCACGAATCCGGGTAGTTGATCATCAATCCGGCCGATTTGTTCACTACAATCTGAACGTGTTCTTATTACTGGCGGCACCGGGAAGTAGAGCACCTTGATACGTATAGAATCTTAACAAATAAGCAGCAACAATAATTGTTGCTATAAGCAGCCAAATATTAAGATAGCCATGGATGACGGCCATTCCAAAAAAGCCGGCCGTAAGCAAATAATAGCTTAAAGGCAGAAGAACGCGGCGGATTAGCACGCCCTCTTTTCCGATCAAGCCAACAGTCGCCGACGCAGCAACTACATTGTGAACACAAATCATGTTGCCGGCTGCACCGCCGACTGCCTGCATGGCGACAACGATGCCGGATTGAGCAGTGTCAAGCCCGATATTGCCGGCTGCACCAAATTGGAAAAGAGAGAACATCATATTGCTGAATGTGTTGCTTCCTGCGATAAACGCGCCAAGAGCTCCGACAGATGGCGCAACGATTGGCCAAAGATCACCAGCGATGACTGAGACGCTTTCGGCAAGAACGAGCGGCATATTTTGGCCTGCCAGTGAGGCAGCTTCAGCAGCGACTTTGTCCGCTGCCAATGAAGTATGCAGAAAGATCTTGATCATCGGTACGGCAAAAACAAGCGCAATCCCTGCCGACGCAGCAGTTATGAACGAGTTTTTCCAAGCGCGTGTGTAATCAGACGGCTTCATGCGGTGCAAGAAAAATGTCAGAATCGACGCGACGATAAAAAAGAAACCTGGTAAAAAAAGCGGCGCTGTTGTTGTCGTAATTCCTGAACCGAACATATTTTCAAACGTAAGAGTCACAGCCGGCGCTTTTAATAAGTTGGTCAACGCATCCATTGTGCGCGACAAAACGAGCAGAACGGCGAGAAGAATGTACGGCAGCCAGGCAAGCCCCATAGAAATTGATCGTTCGGATCCCACTGGCTTTTCCGGCTCATGATTAAGTTTGCCGAACCACTCTTCTTCCCAGCGGCTGCGCGGGGGAAAATCGAATAGATCTTCTTTTTTAGGCATAAATAGTCCGGCGCGGGCAGCTGGAATAACGATAATAAGAGCCGCGAGCGCTCCGAGAAGCGATGGAAACTCCGGGCCGAGTATTGTGCCGATCAAGTAGTATGGAATCGTGAAAGAAACTCCTGCAAACAAGGCAAATTTCCACACTTTGAACCCTTCACGAAACGATTTAGACGGACCGAAAAAGCGCGTCAACATCGCTACCATAAACAGAGGAATAAGCGAACCGACAATCCCATGGATGAACACGACATTTGATGTAACGTAAAGCATGTAGTCGGCGTAATTCATACCGGTTTCCTTTAAAGACGACAGCACAGCAGGCTGGCCGATGAGACCCGTGTTCACACCGATTTGAATGGGCGTACCGATGGCGCCGAACGAAACCGGTGTGCTTTGAATAATTAATGCAACCATAACAGCGGCCATAGCTGGAAAACCAATCGCTACAAGGAGAGGCGCAGCGACCGCAGCCGGTGTACCGAAACCTGAAGCCCCTTCGATAAAAGCACCAAACAGCCAGGCAATAATAATTGCTTGAATGCGGCGATCAGGCGATATCAAAGTGAATCCTGTCCGGATCGTATGTATGGCCCCGCTTTCTTTTACCGTATTTAAAAGCAGTACAGCTCCAAATACGATAAAAATAACTTCAAGCGCTGTGACTAAACCGTTAAAGGCTGCACTGGCAACAACTTGGGTATCTGTCCCCCAAATAAAAATAGCGATTAGAGAAGTCACGATAAGGGCAATTGGCATGGCGCGGCTTGCCGGCCAGTTTAACAGCACGAGAAAAATAAGAATCGTAAGAATCGGCACAATGGCAATCAATGAAAGTATGAGCAAGTTCAAGAAAATCGACCTCCTTTAGTTATCACTTTTCATTAAAACAAGAGAAAACGTTTACAACTTTCATAAGAATGATGATTAGGTCATCTGATGACCTAACGACAATCAATATATATTTTTTGATTATAGAGAGGTTACTTCCAAATTACAAGACAATTATTAATATTTCGTGAAATATTATAAATGTTATTTTAGCTGCCAGCAGACATTCACCGTTTTTGGTTTATAATAGAGATGATAAATTGAGGTGATGATGAATGAAATATAAACAAATTAAACCGAAAAAAATTTATGAGGAAGTAGCGGATGCGCTGCTCGATTCCATTCGTTCCGGTGAACTGAAACCAGGTGACAAACTGGATTCAGTTCAGCAGCTGGCAGAAAGTTTTCAAGTGGGACGGTCAGCTATTCGTGAAGCGTTAACTTCCCTTAGAGCAATGGGGTTGATCGAATTGCGCCAGGGAGAGGGGACGTATGTTAACGAGTTCTCGCCAACGGATATTGCTTTTCCGATCCAAAGTGCCATATTAATGAATAAAGAAGACATTTTTCACTTGCTTGAAGTGCGAAAAATGCTTGAGGCCGGTGTAGCTTCTATCGCAGCAGAAAAGCGAACAACAGAAGATTTGGCAAAAATTCAAACTGCTTTAGAAGAAATGAAGGAACATTCTGGTGATATTTTGCTTGGAGAAAAAGCGGATTTGAATTTCCATCTGGCACTGGCGGAAGCTACAAGGAATCCGCTGCTCGTCAGCTTGATGAACCATGTGTCTGATTTAATGGCGGAATCAATGAGAGAAACACGCCGTATTTGCCTGTACACAGAAGAAGCAACAATAGAGAAACTGTACGAAGAACATGAAGCTATTTTTAAGGCGATTGTTGAACGGCAATCAGAGCAGGCGGCGTTGGAAATGCGTGTGCATTTACACAATGTTGAAACCACTTTATCCACGTATATGTTATCAATTGACAAATGATTATAAGCAGAAAAGTGGTTCATCCAGCTTTAGTATGTTAAAGCAGATGGATCATTTTTTTTGAAAAATTAAGTAAAACGTATAAAAAAGTCTGAATTTATAGTATGATTAACTATACATTGATAAGGTCATCAGATGACCAGTTGATACTTTGATAAAGTAGGTGAATAGAATGAAAGTCAGCTTATTCGTAACGTGTCTCGTTGATATGTTCCAGGCGAATGTCGGTAAGGACATGGTGGAAGTACTAGAACGGTTTGGCTGTGAGTTAACTTTCCCACAAGGACAGGTGTGCTGCGGGCAGCCGGCCTATAACAGCGGCTACGTGGAAGAGTCGAAAGCAGCAATGAAAAATATGATTCAAACATTTGAAGAAGCGGAATACGTAGTGACGCCTTCCGGTTCGTGCGCGACGATGTTTAAAGAATATCCACGCATTTTTAAAGGAGATTCTGAATGGGAGCCGAGAGCGGAAAAGCTTGCTGGGAAAACATATGAGTTTACGGAGTTTCTCGTAGAAGTGCTGCAAGTGGAAGCAACAGGGGCGAAGCTTGAAGGAAAAGCAACGTACCACCCTTCCTGTCACATGACACGGCTGTTAGGAGTGAAAGATGCCCCGATGAAGCTGTTGAACGAAGTTGAGGGACTCGAGTTGATTACTTTGCCGAACGCACATAATTGCTGCGGATTCGGCGGCACGTTTTCCGTGAAAATGGGACCTATTTCTGAACAGATGGTCGATGAAAAAGTGGCCAGTGCAGAACTTACGGGCGCTGATTATTTAATCGGTGCTGATTGCGGCTGTCTAATGAATATAAAAGGACGGATGGAGCGAAAAGGCAAGCCGGTGCGCGTGATGCATATAGCTGAAGTGTTGAACAGCCGGTAAATTTACAAGTGAAAAGGGGGGATCATCATGGCAATGAAGTTTAGCACGGAAGATTTTAAAGAGCGCATAAAAGAAAATATTGGCGATGATTTTATGAGGAAAGCCGTCGCAGGCGCGCAGGAAAGACTGCACACCCGCCGGCTTGATGCGGCTGAAGAACTTGGCAACTGGGAAGAGTGGCGCTCCCATGGAGAAGAAATTCGCCAGCATGTGTTAGAAAACCTCGATTACTATTTACATCAGCTGAGTGAAAACGTAGCGAGCCGGGGCGGACACGTCTTTTTTGCCAAAACAGGAGAAGAAGCAAGCCGGTATATTAAAGAAGTGATTCAGAAGAAAGAAGGCAAAAAAGTAGTGAAGTCGAAATCAATGGTGACGGAAGAGATTCACTTAAATGCCTGCTTAGAAGAAGCGGGCTGCGAAGTGATCGAAACCGATCTCGGCGAATACATTTTGCAAGTTGATGACCACGACCCGCCGTCTCATATTGTCGCGCCGGCACTTCATAAAAATAAAGAACAGATCCGCGATGTGTTTGCCCAAAAGCTGGATTATGACCGGACATCGAAACCGGAAGAACTCGCAATGCATGCGCGCGAAATGCTGCGCAAAGAGTTTTTAACAGCCGATATTGGCATTACTGGCTGCAATTTCGCTATTGCGGAAACAGGTTCGGTTACCCTCGTCACGAACGAAGGAAATGCCCGTCTCGTCTCAGCGCTGCCGAAAACACAAATTACGGTCATGGGCATGGAACGGATTGTCCCGTCGTTTGAAGAATTTGAAGTGCTTGTCAGTTTGCTGACGCGCAGTGCGGTCGGGCAAAAGTTGACGAGCTACGTAACAGCTTTGACGGGACCACAAGGGGAAGGGGATGTGGACGGACCGGAAGACTTCCACCTAGTCATTGTGGACAACGGACGATCCCGCATTTTAGGCACTGAATTTCAGTCGGTTCTTCAGTGCATCCGCTGTGCCGCCTGTGTCAATGTTTGTCCAGTGTACCGTCATATTGGGGGCCACTCGTACGGCTCGATTTATTCAGGTCCGATCGGCGCTGTGCTATCGCCGCTGCTTGGCGGCTATGACGACTTTAAAGAGCTGCCGTATGCCTCCACTTTGTGTGCCGCCTGCACAGATGCATGCCCGGTAAAAATTCCGCTTCATGAATTACTTCATAAGCATCGGCAAGTCATTGTAGAAAAAGAAGGGCGCGCGCCTGTTTCCGAAAAGCTGGCCATGAAAGCGTTCGGCCTCGGAGCGGCTTCTAATCCGCTTTATCAAATGGGTTCAAAAGTGGCTTCGACTGTCATGAAGCCGTTGACGAAAAATGACCGAATTTCCAAAGGACCAGGTCCGCTGAAAGCATGGACGGAGCTGCGCGAATTCCCGGCGCCGGAAAAAGAACGGTTTCGCGACTGGTTTACACATCACCAAAAAGAGAAAGGAGACGGTAAGTCATGAGCGGAACGATTCAAAACCGTGATGCCTTTTTAGCAAATGTCGCCTCGAGCCTTGGAAGAGAAAGAAAACAGCGAGTGGAGCGGCCTGTATGGAAGTTTCAGCCGCAGCATCATGTGTTAAAAGATGCGTCGCAAGAAGAACTCGTCGAAGTGCTGCGCAGCCAGTGCCGGCTCATTCACGCAGAACTGATCGAAACATCTCTTGCAGATTTGCCGAAAAGATTAGCAGCGGCTGTCAACTTATACGGCGGCGGTCCGCTCTCTCTCTGGAAAGATGAACGGTTCAGCGGGTTTGGCCTCGATGAATTAATTCATAAGCAGTGGCCCGCGGAAAAAAAAGAAGTGAACATCTGGGACCCGGTGCTCGGTGAAAAAAATATTGAACTTGCTGAAAAAGCGAACATCGGCATTACATTTAGCGACATGACGCTCGCCGAGTCTGGAACAGTCGTCCTTTTCAGCAGCCCGGATAAAGGCCGTTCCGTCAGCCTGCTGCCAAAACAATACATCGCCATTATCCCAAAAAGCACGATCGTGCCGCGCATCACTCAAGCGGCCGAAGCCATCAGGGGAAAAATTGAAGGGGGTGAAGTCGTGCCATCGTGTATTAACTTCATCACTGGACCGAGCAACTCCGCCGACATCGAAATGAACCTCGTCATTGGCGTGCACGGACCCGTAAAAGCAGCGTATATCCTTGTGAACGACTGCTAAATAGACAAAACCGCTGACGAAATGCTTCTTCGGCGGTTTGTTTCTTTTTCAATAAAAAGAAATAATGAAACATATACATAGAGAGAAAGGGCTCAACTAATGTTGGGGAGGAGATGGATGTGGAAAAGGCGATGAGGAACTTCTTTTTGTTTTTATCAAAAAACAAGCCGATGACGAAGCTGGCGAAGAGGTATGGGCTTCGTTTCGGGGCGGGCCGCTTTGTTGCGGGAAGCAGCATTAATCGGGCAGTGCAAGTGATAAAAGAGCTGAACGCGAAAAATTTATGTGTAACGATCGATTACCTCGGTGAATTTATTGACAATGAAGCGGAAGCGCGGGCGATGGCTGATCAGTCAGTTGCAGCGGTTGAAGCGATCGGCCGGGAAAAGCTGGATTCGCAGCTGTCATTAAAGCTGACGTCGCTCGGGCTGGATCTGTCACCGGAGCTGGCTGTTGCCAATATGCGCCGAGTTTTAGAAGCGGCGAAGAAACATCACGTCTTTGTCACTATTGATATGGAAGATTATTCGCGCTGTGGTCCAACGATTGACATATTTAAGCAGTTGAAAAGCGAATATGAAAACATTGGTACAGTCATCCAGGCGTATTTGTATAGAACGATGGATGACATGAAAGATCTGGACGCTTTTTCCCCTAACCTGCGGCTCGTCAAAGGTGCGTACAAAGAATCGCCTAAAGTTGCTTTTCCGACTAAAAAAGATGTGGACAACAATTTTAAAAAAATCATTCGTATACATTTATTGAACGGTCATTATACTGCTGTGGCGACACATGACGACGCGATAATTAATTTCACGAAAGGGTTTGTCAAAAAACACGGTATTCCGAATGAACAGTTTGAGTTTCAAATGCTTTATGGCATTCGGCCGGAGCGGCAGCAGGAACTTGCTGACGAAGGGTTTAAAATGCGCGTGTACGTGCCATACGGAAAGGATTGGTACGGCTACTTCATGCGCCGGCTTGCGGAACGGCCGGCCAACGTCGCTTTTGTTTTAAAAGGCATACTAAAAAAATAAAGAGAGCGGAATGATTCTG
This sequence comes from Bacillus aerolatus, assembly GCF_009183655.1. GTDB lineage: Bacteria > Bacillota > Bacilli > Bacillales > Domibacillaceae > Pseudobacillus > Pseudobacillus aerolatus. Next base: position 99,989 of record NZ_WEIO01000004.1, on the reverse strand, counting down.
CTCTTTTTGTAGTTTAAAATTTCTAAATTTTCATTTTAATCGTTGCGCCGTGTTTGTGATTAGGTTATATTAGTAATAGAAATAATGAATGAGTATTCATTCAAAGAGTGTGGAGGGGGAAATAATGGTGGTTCAGCACATTCAAAAGGCTGCCGTTCTAGGTTCGGGAGTAATGGGGTCAGGTATTGCGGCCCACTTAGCGAACATCGGCATTCCGTCCTTACTATTAGATATTGTTCCACGGGGACTCACGAAAGAAGAGGAATCAAAGGGGTTAACGCTAAATGATACAGAAATTAGAAATAAATTTGCTGCAGGAGCATTAAAAAAGCTGTTAAAACAAAAGCCGGCTCCGCTCACATCAAAGAAAAACGTGCAATTAATTACAGTAGGAAATTTAGAAGATGATGTAGAGAAATTAAAAGATGTCGACTGGATCATTGAAGTGGTTGTAGAAAACCTCGACGTGAAAAAGCAAGTATTTGAAAAAGTGGAGAAACATCGCAAACCGGGCAGCATCGTCAGCTCGAATACTTCGGGAATTTCCATTGAAGAGATGGCAGCCGGCCGTTCGGAAGAATTCCGCCGCCACTTTCTCGGCACACACTTTTTCAATCCGCCGCGTTATTTAAAATTGCTTGAAGTCATTCCGACGAAAGACACGGCTCCGGAAGTGCTCAATTACATGAAAGCATTCGGTGAAGACGTGCTCGGCAAAGGAGTCGTGCTTGCGAAAGACACACCGAATTTTATCGCTAATCGTATCGGTACATACGGCCTGTTGAAAACCGTTCAGGAAATGCTGGCTTCAGGCCTTTCTGCCGGTGAAGTAGATTCGATTACCGGACCGCTGATCGGGCGTCCGAAAAGCGCAACGTTCCGCACGTTAGATGTAGTTGGGCTCGATACATTCATTCATGTCGCAAATAACGTGTATGAACAGGTGGAGGGTGAAGAAAAAAGAGTATTTGCTGTGCCGGACTTTATGAAGAACATGCGTGATAACGGCTGGATTGGCGCGAAAAGCGGCCAGGGCTTTTTCAAAAAAGAAGGAAAGTCCATTCTCGAGCTGAATCCAGAAACAATGGAATACAGTGAGCGGAAGAAATTGAAAGCAGCTTCAGTGGAAATGGCGAAGCAGCAAAAAGGAAACTCGGCCAAATGGAAAACGCTTGTCTACGCTGACGACAAAGCAGGGGTCTTCCTCTGGAAGATTCTCGCCCCTGTCCTCGCTTATTCAGCCGAACTGACAGGGGTAATTGCCGATGATATTGTGGCCATTGATCAAGCAATGAAGTGGGGCTTCGGCTGGGAGCAAGGACCGTTTGAAGTATGGGATTCAATCGGCCTTGAACAATCCGTTCAGAAAATGGAAGCAGAAGGGTTAACCGTGCCGATATGGGTGAAAGAGATGATCGCGAACGGCTCCGCCTCTTTTTATAAAGAAGAAAACGGCGAAACTTATTTTTATCATAATAGCGAGTACGAACGAGTGCCAGTCAATGAGAAAACCATTGATTTGAAGAAGCTGAAGAAACAGGGGAAAGTGCTGAAAAAGAACAGCGGAGCAAGCTTGATTGATGTCGGCGACGGGGTGGTTCTGCTTGAATTCCATTCGCCGAACAATGCGATCGGCATGGATATTGTGCAGATGCTCAACTATGCAGTAGAAGAAACCGAGAAAAATTACAAAGGGCTCGTGATTGGGAACGAGGGGAAAAACTTTTGTGTCGGTGCCAACTTGGCGATGATTTTGATGGAAGTACAAGATGACAATTTGTGGGAAGTAGATATGGTCGTCAAAGGCTTCCAGCAGGCGATGATGAAAGTGAAATATAGCAGCAAGCCGGTCGTTGCCGCACCGTTCTCTATGACACTCGGCGGCGGCACGGAAGTTTGTCTGCCAGCTGCCCACATTCAAGCAAGTTCAGAAACGTATATGGGGCTTGTTGAAGCAGGCGTCGGACTCATTCCAGGCGGCGGTGGAAACAAAGAACTATATATCCGGCACTTAGAGCGAATGGCCAATGGCGTCCAGTTTGACTTGCAGGCAGTCGCCAATACAGTATTTGAAACGATTGCTACAGCTAAAACATCCACATCAGCTGCTGAAGCTCGGGAAAATAATTTCCTATCGCAGGCGGACGGCATCAGCGTCAATGGCGATCATTTATTATACGATGCGAAGCAGGCAGCTCTTCATCTTTATGAAAGAGGCTACCGGGCACCGAAAAGAAAAAAAGTGCCGGTCGTCGGCGAAACAGGCTATGCCACCCTTTTGTTGGGCGCGCGGGCGATGTTGAAATCCGGCTTTATTTCGGAGCATGATTTTAACATTGCCTCGAAATTGGCCTACGTAATTGCCGGAGGGAAACTGCCGTTTGGCACAGAAGTTGACGAAGACTATTTACTTGATCTCGAACGGGAAGCTTTCTTGAGCTTAATCGCTGAACCGAAATCACAGCAGCGCATGCAGCATATGCTCGTCAAAGGAAAGCCGCTGCGCAACTAACCGGGTCGACTATATACATGAAAATGCAAGGGGGAGAAAGCAAATGAAAGAAGCGGTCATTGTCGCCGGTGCAAGAACGCCGGTCGGACGTGCAAAAAAGGGCACACTCGCCACAGTCCGCCCGGATGATCTGGGTGCTATTGCGGTCAAGGAAACGGTAAAGCGTGCGGGGAATTATGATGGGGAAATCGATGATTTGATCATCGGTTGTTCGATGCCGGAAGCAGAGCAGGGGCTGAATATGGCGCGCAATATTGGCGCGCTTGCCGGCCTTTCTTACAACGTGCCGGGCATTACGATTAACCGCTACTGCTCTTCGGGACTGCAAGCCATTGCCTTTGCAGCCGAGCGGATTATGACCGGGCAGGCCGAGACGATTATTGCCGGCGGAGCGGAATCAATGAGTCTTATACCGATGATGGGGCATGTCGTCCGTCCGAACATCCGCATCGCAGAAGAAATGCCCGAATATTACATGAGCATGGGGCATACAGCTGAAGAAGTGGCGAAAAAATACGGCATTACCCGCCAAGAGCAGGATGCGTTTGCTGTCCAAAGTCATGACCGGGCAGCGAAAGCGGTCACAGAAGGCAAATTCGCGGACGAAACCGTGCCGGTGGACGTCACGCTCCGCCATCTCGGACTAGATAATAAAGTAATAGAGAAACAGATTACTTTTTCACAGGATGAAGGCGTCCGTCCGGGTACGAACATGGAGACACTGGCAAAGCTGCGTCCCGCTTTTTCAGTCACTGGTTCGGTTACAGCCGGAAACTCTTCGCAAACGAGCGACGGTGCGGCCGCTGTTATGGTGATGGAACGGGAAAAAGCTGAATCCCTTGGACTGAAACCGATGGCGAAATTTCGTTCATTCGCTGTCGGCGGCGTACCTCCGGAAATTATGGGTGTTGGTCCGGTCGTGGCCATTCCGAAAGCATTGAAGCTTGCCGGGCTGGAACTGTCAAATATCGGCTTAATCGAATTAAATGAAGCGTTCGCTTCCCAGTCAATTCAAGTGATCCGGGAGCTCGGACTCGACGCGGAAAAAGTCAACGTCAACGGCGGGGCGATCGCCCTCGGCCATCCGCTCGGCTGTTCAGGAGCGAAACTGACATTAACATTGCTTCATGAAATGAAACGGCGCCAGGAGCAATTTGGTGTCGTGACGATGTGTATTGGGGGCGGCATGGGAGCAGCAGGTGTATTCGAGCTGTTATAAATAAAACGATAAAACGGGGGGAATGAAACATGGCAAACCAAGCAGAAAGACAGGCGGTAAAAGGCGGAGCGTTTTTAATTGAAGATGTCACATATGATCAAATATTTACGCCGGAGGACTTTTCCGATGAGCAGAAAATGATTGCCAAAACAACGGAAGATTACGTGAATAACAGCGTCGTTCCGCAAGTTCCTTATTTGGAGAAGCATGAATTTGACCGCTCCGTAAAGCTGCTTCAAGAAGCGGGCGCTCTCGGACTGTTAAGCGCAGATGTACCGGAAGAATACGGCGGGCTCAATCTTGATAAAATCAGCTCGGCAATCATTGCTGAAAAAATGGCCGGAGCGGGTGGTTTTTCGATTACTCACGGCGCGCATGTCGGCATCGGGTCATTGCCAATTGTCTTATTCGGCAATGAAGAACAAAAACAAAAATATTTGCCGCAGTTATCGACTGGCGAAAAAATTGCCGCTTATGCGTTGACAGAGCCGGGATCTGGATCGGACGCACTCGGGGCAAAGGCGACGGCAAGGCTGAACAAAGCAGGCACTCATTACGTGCTGAACGGGGAAAAACAATGGATTACGAACTCGGCCTTTGCTGATGTGTTCATCGTTTATGCGAAAATCGACGGCGACAAATTTTCTGCTTTTATCGTGGAAAGGGATTTCCCAGGTGTTTCAACCGGTGCGGAAGAAGATAAAATGGGAATCAAAAGTTCATCGACGCGGACATTGATTTTACAGGATGCCGAGGTGCCGAAAGAAAACTTGCTCGGCGAGGCGGGCAGAGGCCATGTCATCGCCTTTAATATTTTAAACATTGGCCGTTACAAGCTTGGAGTAGGCACCGTCGGCAGCTCAAAGCGCGCGCTGGAGATTTCTTTAAAATACGCGAACGGACGCCAGCAGTTTAAAACGAAAATTTCTTCTTTCAACTTAATGAAAGAAAAGTTTGCCAATATATCTTCGAAGATTTACGCGAGTGAAAGCGCCATTTATCGTACAGTCGGTTATTTCGAAGACCGCATGAGCCAGCTGTCTGAGGAAGAACAAAAAGATGGATTGGCCGTCGCTGCGTCCATCGCTGAGTATGCTATTGAATGTTCTCTCGGTAAGTTTTTTGGCTCGGAAGTGCTTGATTACGCGGTAGATGAAGGCGTGCAAATTCATGGCGGATACGGCTTCATGGAAGAATATGAAATTGCGAGAATGTACCGCGACTCCCGTATTAACCGGATTTTTGAAGGGACAAATGAAATTAACCGTCTGCTCGTGCCTGGTACGTACATTCGTAAAGCATTTAAAGGTGAATTGCCGCTGTTTGAAAAAGCACAGGAGCTGCAAAATGAACTAATGATGCTCATGCCAGAAGAAGTCGGCACAGAAGCGCTTGAGCAGGAAAAATATTTAGTGAAAAACGCGAAGAAAATCGGTTTGCTTGCAGCTGGGCTTGCCGTCCAAAAGTATGGAAAAGAGCTGGAGAAAGAACAGGAAATTCTGGCGAATATTGCAGATATTGTGAACAATATTTATGCGATGGAGTCGGTTGTGCTCAGAACAGAAAAAGCAATGGCGAACACTGGCGAAGCAAAAGCGAAGCAAAAACTGTTATACACGCAAATTTACTGCCAAGAAGCGTTCAATGAAATTGAAACCCATGCAAAAGAAACGGTGATTGCTGTCGAAGAAGGCGACACGCTGCGCATGATGATGTCCGTTCTCCGTAAATTAACGAGATACACGCCGGTCAATGTGATCGCGAAAAAGCGCGAAGCAGCCGATCGTCTGATTGATGCCGAAAAATATGTAGTGTAAGCTTGTATGAAAGCATCTGCTGACTCGGCAGGTGCTTTTTAAAACAGTAATACGCTTTTAATAATAAAAAAGAATATATTCTAAAAAGAGCAGGAGATTTAGAAAATATGTCGAAAATGATTAAAAGCCGGAAATCTATGCAGAATGGAGGCCGACTGGGAAATGGCATTGACGTTTTATTGGTATCCGAAATGCGGGACTTGCCGCAAAGCGAAGAAGTGGCTGGAAGAACAAGGTATTGAGTTTCAGGCCGTACATATTGTGGAGCATCCGCCTTCAAAAGAAGAATTGAAAGATATGTATGAAAAGAGCGGACTTGAATTAAAGAAGTTTTTCAACACGAGCGGTCAGAAATACCGCGAGCTCGGGTTGAAAGACCAAGTGAAAACAGCTTCTGACGACGAGCTGCTGGAGATTCTTGCTTCAGACGGCATGCTGATTAAGCGCCCGCTCACAACTGACGGAAAGAAAGTCACGGTAGGTTTTAAAGAAGAGGAATTTGAGAAACAATGGTTGTAAAGCGAGCATGAAGCTTTTTTTACTTGCTTTGTGCCTTTATAATAAGTAAAGTTTTACTTGAAACCAGGTAATGGAGGGATTAACATGAGTACACCGAAAGAATTACGTTATTCAGAAGAGCATGAGTGGGTAAAAACAGAAGGAGAGAAAGTCCGCATTGGGATTTCCCATTTCGCGCAATCGGAACTTGGCGACATTGTGTTCGTTGAGCTTCCATCTGTAGGCGATGAAATCAAAGCCGATGAGCCGTTTGGCAGTGTAGAATCTGTAAAAACAGTTTCAGAATTGTATGCACCTGTCAGCGGGAAGGTTGTTGAAGTGAACGAGGATCTTGATGACAATCCTGAATTCGTCAACGAATCTCCGTATGAAAAAGCATGGATGATCGTTGTCGAATTATCTGATCCTGCTCAACTGGACAGCTTAATGACGGCTGAGCAGTATGACGAAATGACAAAAGAAGACTAATTACGAAAGAACACTTTCCGTGCGAAAGTGTTCTTTTGCAATTTCTTGTTAAATAAAGGACAATAAAAGAACGAGGCAAGTATCGCGACGGTGAAGGATGATGATCATGTTCACAGGGAAAACGATTATTGTCGAAGGCACTTCTGACCGGAAAAAGGTGCAGGAGATCATTAATGAGCCGGTGGAGATTATTTGTACGAATGGCACGATTGGTGTAAGCCGGCTGGATGAGCTGATTGAAGGTTTATATGAGCGGGATGTGTACATTCTTGTTGATGCGGACCGGGCGGGGGAAAAGCTGCGCAAGCAATTTATCCGCGAGTTTCCGGAAGCCCGCCACTTATACATCGACCGTGTCTACAAAGAAGTCGCTACTGCTCCTTACCGTCACCTGGCTTCTGTGTTACTTAGTGCCAATATTGACGTACATGGAGAGTTTTTGCAAAAGGATGGGTAAGATGCGAATGGAACAAGATATGCAGGCAATTGTGCAATCGAACAACTTAACAGCGGTATATGCATATACGCCGATATGCGGGACGTGCCAACTTGCCGGAAAAATGATTGATGTGGTAGAAAAAGTGGCGGATGACTTTAGATGGGTCCGCCTCGATTTAAACTATTATGAAAGTTTTGCGATTGAACACGCGGTTGAAAGTGTGCCGTGTTTGCTTATTTTTAAAGACGGACAGTTAAAGGAAAAGCTTTATGCTTTCCAGTCGGTTCCCCATGTGTATGAAAAATTGAATCAATATGTCTAAATGCTGCTTCTAAATTGGAAGCGGCTTTTTTTGGCGAAAAATGCGGGAGACAGGCGCGCACTTTGTCGAGCAAATAATAAAGGAACTTCTCCCTTTTGCCTTGAATTCTTTTGAATTAATGAAAGAGGTGCAGAGGGGGAAATGAGATGGAAGAGAAATTGTTTGCTATGCAGGCAGCCTGTCAGGATCGAACTCATATTTGGCCGTTGCTGCCGCGGGAACCTGTCCGTGTGCTGCTTGAGTGCAGAGGCGGCAGCTGGCTGCTGACGATCAGCGATCAAGGAATGGACGTGTCGAACAATGCATCAGGAAACTGGCAGCTTAAGTTGAGCGGCGAGGTGGAACCGCTGTTGGCCGGTGAGGGACAGCTGCGCTTGCATGAACGTATGGGAGCGGTGAAAATTTCAGGCTTTTACCGGTTTCAGCTCTGGTTTGAATCACTGCTTTGGCTGTGCCGGCCTTATCGTGAAGGAAAATAACGGCAGGAACAAATTTTCGACGGAGCGATTGACAATTTTCGCGGAAAAATGATAAAATCAATCCACTGAGAAAGTTACATTACGCATACTGCTCTTATCAAGAGAGGCGGAGGGATGTGCCCGATGAAGCCCGGCAACCGTCAACAGCTGTTTTTGCTGTTGAAAAGGTGCCAATTCACACAAAGCGACATGCTTTGGAAGATGAGAGAAAGGAATCTGACAAAGTCTGCCTTTCTGCTCATTGAGCAGAAAGGTTTTTATTTTTTAAGGCAATGCTGAATGGAGGAATACCGCAACATGATTTCAATAGCTAATGTGAAAAAGGTCTTTTCCACGAAAAACGGAAAAGTCACGGCAGTAGATCATATAGACTTAACGATAGATAAAGGCGAAATTTTCGGTGTTATCGGGTATAGCGGCGCCGGAAAGAGTACGCTCATCCGGATGCTGAACGGACTGGAAACCCCGTCTTCTGGTTCAGTTGTTGTTGCCGGCCGCGAAGTATCGAAAATCCGGGGAAATGAACTGCGCCGGGCACGCCAGGAAATTGGCATGATTTTTCAGCATTTCAATCTTCTCTGGTCAAGAACAGTGCGGGAAAATATCGCTTTTCCGCTTGAAATTGCTGAAGTGTCGAAGCTTGAGCGGGATCAGAAAGTAGATGAGTTGATCAAGCTTGTCGGCCTCGAAGGCAGGGAGGATTCTTATCCTTCCCAGCTGAGTGGCGGGCAGAAGCAGCGTGTCGGCATCGCCCGGGCGCTGGCGAATGACCCGAAAGTACTTTTATGTGACGAAGCGACATCCGCGCTCGACCCGCAAACGACCGATTCCATATTGGATCTGCTCGTTGACATTAATAAGCGTCTCGGATTAACGATCGTGCTCATTACTCACGAAATGCACGTCATCCGGAAGATTTGCCACCGGGTCGCTGTGATGGAAGAAGGCCGTGTCGTGGAGCTTGGCCCGGTGCTTGACGTCTTTAAATCACCGGAGCAGCCGATTACGAAGCGGTTCGTCCAGCAAGTGACAGAACTGGAAGAATCAAAAGAAACTATTGAACACTTGCTTGAACAGTTTCCAGACGGGAAAGTGGTCAAGCTTACTTTTATCGGGGAAAGTGCGGAGCAGCCGATCATTACGAATCTAATCCGACAATTCAATATTGCTGTAAATATTGTGCAGGGGAAAGTTTCGCAAACGCAAAATGGCGCATACGGTTCACTTTTTGTTCATTTAACGGGTGCGCCGGAAGAAGTGGCGCAAGCGGTGGCTTATCTTGAAAAGCAAGAAGTTAGTTCGGAGGTGATTAGTCATGCTTGAACAATGGCTTCCGAATGTAAATTGGGAAAAGATGTGGGAAGCAACTGGTGAGACCCTTTATATGACCGGTATTTCGGTTCTCGCGACGTTTATTTTGGGGATATTGTTTGGATTGCTGTTATTTTTAACGGCAAAGGGGAATATATGGGAAAACAAAGCGGTGTATAGTGTCGTTGCTGCTTTCGTCAACGTGTTTCGCTCGGTTCCTTTCATTATATTAATCGTGTTATTAATTCCGTTTACGAAAGCGATTGTTGGAACGATGATCGGTGAAAATGCTGCGCTGCCGGCGCTCATTATCGGCGCTGCTCCTTTTTACGCACGTATGGTCGAAATCGGCTTGCGTGAAATCGACAAAGGTGTCATTGAAGCGGCAAAAGCGATGGGAGCGAAAACGAGCACGATCGTTTTTAAAGTGCTGCTTCCTGAATCAATGCCGGCGCTCGTTTCCGGAATTACAGTTACAGCGATCGCTCTTGTCGGCTACACGGCAATGGCCGGTGTCATTGGTGCCGGCGGTCTCGGAAACCTCGCTTATCTTGACGGTTTCCAGCGCAGCCGCAGCGATGTTACTCTTGTGGCAACGATCGTCATTTTGATCATTGTATTTGTGATTCAATTGATTGGTGACCTCGTCACTAATAAATTAGATAAAAGATAATTTCAGGAGGGGAAATAAAGAATGAAAAAGTGGTTACTGACTTTATTAACAGCACTAGCTGTATTCGCGCTTGCTGCTTGCGGCGGCTCAGATGAAAAGAAAGAAGAAAAAGCCGGCGGCAAAGAAGATAAAGAAATCGTTGTCGGAGCATCAAACGTGCCTCACGCTATTATTTTGGAAGAAGCAAAACCATTGCTTGAAGAAAAAGGCTATGACCTTAAAATTGAAACATTCCAAGATTATATTTTACCGAATAAATCATTGGAAGAAGGCGACCTGGATGCGAACTATTTCCAGCACATTCCTTTCCTTGAATCACAAAAGAAAGAACACGGCTATAAATTTGTAAACGCCGGTGGAATTCACATTGAACCAATCGGTGTTTATTCTAAAAAGTATAAAAGCCTGGACGAGCTTCCGAAAGGCGCCAAAATTTTAATGAGCAGCTCGGTTGCTGACCATGGCCGTATTTTGACAATGCTTGAAAAAGAAGGACTTATTAAGTTAAAAGAAGGCGTAAAGAAAGAAGAAGCGACAACAGAAGACATTGCTGAAAACAAAAAAGATTTGAAATTTGAATATAATTATGAAGCGGCATTTCTTCCGCAAGCGTATAACAACGGAGAAGGCGATGCTGTTTTAATCAACTCCAACTACGCAATTGACGCCGGGTTAAACCCAACGAAAGATTCTATTGCGATTGAAGACAAAGAATCTCCGTACGTAAACGTAATCGCTGTTCGCGGCGGTGATGAAGAGAAAGAAAAAATTAAAGCGCTCGTAGAAGTGCTTCATTCAAAAGAAATCCAGGATTTCATTATGAAAGAGTGGAAAGGATCGGTCGTACCGGTTAACGAATAATGACGAAACCTGCAAGGATGCCTCCTTGCAGGTTTTTTCTTGTGAAGAGCTGCAGCAGCGGTGCATAAAGTTCAGAAGTGCGTGCACAAATACGAAAAGCAGGTGCGCAAACTATAACAACTGGCTTCCGATCAATATACTCTTATATGTTTTCCTGCCATTCTTTCCTGAATAAAGTCATCTTGCTTGCTACATATTAAAAAAGATAAAAATAGAGGAGGTCATCACATGGACCAAGAAAATTTAACTTCAATGGAAGCGGCGCTGCTTGATTATAAAGAAGGGCTTGGTGTGTTTACGGAAAAGATGCCAGAACTTGCGCGGCATTATCAGAACTTTACAGCCGAGTGTTTTAAAGAAGGAGAAGTCACGCAAAAAGAAAAACAACTTATTGCCCTTGGGATCAGTGTGTTTGCCCAGGATGAGTACTGTATTATTTATCACGTGAAAGGCTGTCTTGATCAGGGCTGCAGTGAAAAAGAAATATTGGAGGCGCTCGGTGTAGCTGCTGCTTTCGGTGGAGGAGCTGCGATGAGCCAGGCTGTTACTCTCGTGCAAGAAGCAATCGAAGAGTTGAAAATGAATCATTAAAAAATGATAAATAAAGAAACAGAGAAATAAGTTTTTGTTTTTCCTTATATACCAACGACTTAAGGGCTTATTTACTCAAGAAGAAATTTCGGAAAATTAAGAATAGGAGAGTATATGGTTTAAATTTTAAGTATGCGGTTATATATATGATAGTAAGCACGTAAAATCATGTGTGAGCAGGTGAGAGGAAGTTATATGCCTTTTGAGAAAAAAAGGAAAGCCTGTTACCATGAATAGTGTAAGAAAAAATGATTTTAAAAACCGAAAGGATTGATTCCCCATTAACTCGTTAAACTCACTGAATATGCAGTACACAGAAAGTATGGAAAAGGCTATGCATGGATCCCATGGAATAGGATACGAGGTGTACCGCCAAAATCATGAAGTGAGAATGAATGTTGAACGTCAACGTCAAGAGGAATATGTGGAAAGCCGCCGGATGGTTGCGGATCATAACCGCAAAATTACGAACTATTTATCATAATTATGCCAATTGAAGTGAAACGATTGAAAAGCCAGCGTGAGACGCTGGCTTTTCTTATGATATGAAAAAATGCAAATAAGATAGCTGGGAAGCGGAAAAGCTAAAGGGAAGCGGCTGCCAGCTCTCTTGATGTTGACTAAAGAGTGAACTATCATTGAATATCCGGTGTAATTCGTTCAGACCGGTTGAATATAATTTTCATTTGTTATAAGATTGTAATGAGAATAAATTGAGAATGACAACAAACATCGTGCATTTTCGATAATGACGGAGGTATGGACATGACAGCTTCAACATTAATAATTAAAGATTTACACGTAGCTATTGACGGAAAAGAAATTTTAAAAGGTGTAAATCTTGAGATAAAAGGCGGAGAGTTCCACGCCATCATGGGACCGAACGGGACAGGTAAATCCACTTTATCTGCAGCTATTATGGGCCACCCTAAATATGAAGTAACGAGCGGAAGCATTGAGCTTGACGGTGAAGATGTATTGGAAATGGAAGTAGACGAACGCGCGCGTGCCGGCCTTTTCCTTGCGATGCAATATCCGAGCGAAATCAGCGGTGTAACAAATGCCGATTTCTTGCGCTCTTCAATTAACAGCCGCCGTGAAGAAGGCAATGAAATTTCCTTGATGAAATTCATTCGCGAAATGGATTCGAAAATGGACCTTTTAGAAATGGACCAAGATATGGCGCAGCGTTATTTAAATGAAGGCTTCTCAGGCGGGGAGAAAAAGCGCAATGAAATTTTACAACTAATGATGATTAAACCTAAAATCGCGATTCTTGACGAAATCGACTCTGGCCTTGATATCGATGCGTTGAAAGTTGTTGCTGAAGGCATCAATGAAATGCGCGGCGAAAGCTTCGGCTGCTTAATGATCACCCACTACCAACGCCTGCTTAACTACATTACACCGGATCACGTCCACGTGATGATGGAGGGACGCATTGTTAAATCTGGTGGAGCAGAGCTTGCTCATCGCCTTGAAGCTGAAGGCTACGACTGGATCAAACAAGAACTAGGCATCGAAGACGAAACAGTAAGTCAATAACGAAAAGCGGAAGGCGCTCGATCAGCGCGATAGCGGATTTATAGCTCTCTCTGTCGGAGTCGTTCTTCAGACTCCGACAGAGAGAGCGAAATCAGCGTACGCGCTAGCGCCTGCAGCTGGACAAATGAAAAGCGGAAGGCGCTCGATCAGCGTACGCGCTAGCGCCTGGAGCAAGACAAAAGTGAAGAAGCTGCTTCTTCATTGATACATGAAAGTTGGATAACTAGGAGGACGGACATGACTGTAGAAACAAACCTACCAGTAGATCAAGAGTATATTCGCTCTTTTTCAGCGGAAAAAGGCGAAGCCCAGTGGCTGGCGGATTTGCGTCTTGCTGCTCTTGATAAGGCAGAAGAGCTGCCGCTGCCAATCGCGGAAAAAACGAAAATTAATAAATGGAACTTCACGCAATTTACATCTCATTCTGTGAAGAGTGAGCCGTTTGCTTCCCTAGGGGAACTTCCAGAAGAGTTGAAGTCCTTAATCAATGTTGAAGAAGTCAACAAAAACCTTTATATACAACGCAACCAAACACCTGCTTTTCTTTCTGTTTCACAGGATTTAACAGATCAAGGCGTGATATTCACTGATATCGCGACAGCGGTGAAGGAACATGGCGATCTCGTTCAAAAATATTTCATGACAGATGCAGTGAAGCCGGACGAACATAAGCTGACTGCTTTGCATGCGGCTTTAGTGAACGGCGGAGCTTTCTTATATGTTCCAAAAAATGTTGAAGTGAAAGAACCGATTCAAGCTGTGTACGTCCACGATAACGAAGAAGCAGCGCTGTTCAACCACGTGCTCATTGTGGCAGATGACAACAGTGTGGTCACATATGTGGAGAACTACGTATCGACCGTTGCTCCCGAAAGCGGCGTAGCCAACATCATTGCAGAAGTGATCGCTGGAACAAACACGAAAGTAGTATATGGAGCTGTGGATAATTTGGCAAGCGGAGTAACGACTTACGTGAACCGCCGCGGTACAGCCGGCCGCGATGCCCGCATTGAATGGGCGCTTGGCATGATGAACGATGGCGACACTGTTTCTGAAAACGTCACAAACCTAATGGGTGATGGATCATTTGCGGATACGAAGCAAGTCGTTGTTGGCCGCGGAAACCAGTCGGAAAACTTTACGACAAAAGTCGTTCACTTCGGCAAAAACACAGAAGGCTTTATTTTAAAGCACGGCGTCATGAAAGATGCGGCCAAATCGATCTTTAACGGTATCGGTAAAATCGAGCACGGCGCTTCTAAGTCGAACGCGGTACAAGAATCACGCGTATTGATGCTTAGTGAAAAAGCGCGCGGCGATGCGAACCCGATTCTTCTTATTGATGAAGATGACGTAACAGCTGGACACGCGGCATCTGTCGGCCGGGTTGATCCGCTTCAGCTTTACTACTTAATGAGCCGCGGCATTACCCAACAAGAAGCAGAACGCCTTGTCATTCACGGATTTTTGGCTCCGGTTGTTGAAAAATTGCCAATTGAAGGCGTTAAGAAACAGCTGACTGAAGTGATTGAAAGGAAAGTACGCTAATGAATGCGAAGGAAATTAAACAATATTTCCCCATTCTCGACCAAAAAGTGAACGGCCATCCGCTTGTTTATTTAGACAGTGCCGCGACTTCACAAAAGCCTATACAGGTTATTGAAGCGTTGAATAAATATTACCGGGAAGATAATTCGAACGTCCACCGCGGCGTTCATACACTCGGTAACCGGGCAACGGACGCTTATGAAGGCGCACGTGACAAAGTGCGTAAGTTCATTAATGCGAAAGCTCGTGAAGAAATTGTGTTTACCCGTGGTACGACAACATCGCTTAATACGATTGCGCAAAGCTACGGCCGCGCTAACGTAAAAGAAGGCGACGAAATCGTCATTACGTATATGGAGCATCACAGTAACATCATCCCGTGGCAGCAGCTGGCTAAAGAAACAGGCGCTGTGTTGAAATATTTGCCGCTGCAAGACAATGGTTCAGTTTTACTTGATGATGCAAGGGAATTGATTACTGAGAAGACAAAAATCGTTTCCATCATGATGGTGTCCAACGTACTCGGTACGATCAACCCGATTAAAGAAATCACGAAAATAGCTCATGAAAAAGGTGCTATCATGATTGTGGATGGAGCGCAGACAGCCCCGCACATGAAAATTGATGTGCAAGATCTCGATTGTGATTTCCTCGCTTTTTCGGGCCACAAAATGTGCGGACCGACAGGCATTGGCGTCATGTATGGCAAAAAAGATCTTCTTGACAACATGGAACCGGTGGAGTTCGGCGGAGAAATGATTGATTTTGTCGGTCTCTATGAATCAACCTGGAAAGAGCTGCCCTGGAAGTTTGAAGGCGGCACGCCAATTATTGCAGGAGCCATTGGGCTTGGCGCAGCCATTGATTTTCTTGAAGAAATCGGGCTTGATGAAATTGAACAGCATGAACACCGTTTAGCTGATTATGCGATGGAGCAGCTTAGCACGATCGAAGGCATGACGATTTATGGACCGCTTGCCGGTGAAAAACGTGCCGGTCTTGTTACATTTAATGTAGGTGATGTCCATCCGCATGATGTGGCGACTGTGCTTGACGCAGAAGGGATTGCTGTCCGTGCCGGCCATCACTGTACGCAGCCTCTCATGAAATGGCTAGAATGTTCGGCAACGGCCAGAGCAAGTTTCTACTTGTATAACACAGAAGAAGACGTTGACAGACTCGTACAGGGACTCGTTCAAACAAAGGAGTATTTCAGCGATGTCTTTTAATAACTTAGATCAGTTGTACCGGCAAGTGATTATGGACCATTATAAAAATCCGCGTAACAAAGGACAGTTGGAAGACGGTACTTTAACCGTTGATATGAACAATCCGACGTGCGGAGACCGCATTCACCTCACATTGAATGTGGAAGACGGAAAAGTATCAGCGGCGAAGTTCGACGGAGAAGGGTGCTCCATCTCTATGGCTTCGGCTTCGATGATGACACAGGCTGTCAAAGGAAAAGATATAGAAACTGCATTGAAGCTTTCACAAGTTTTTTCTGACATGATGCAAGGAAACGACTATCCTGATGACCTAGACCTTGGCGACATTGAGGCGCTGCAGGGGGTATCGAAATTTCCTGCCCGAATTAAATGCGCAACACTCGCATGGAAAGCTATGGAAAAAGGCTTGTCTGAGGACGGAAAATAAAAATTAACAGGAGGAATAGATCATGGCTAAACAAATGCCGGAAATCGGGGATTACAAATATGGCTTTAAAGATAAAGATGTGTCCGTTTACCGTTCAGAGCGTGGATTAACACGTGAAATCGTGGAAGAAATCTCTAAGTTAAAAGACGAGCCGCAATGGATGCTCGACTTTCGCTTAAAATCGCTCGAACATTTTTATAATATGGCTATGCCACAATGGGGCGGAGACTTAGCACCGTTAAACTTTGACGAAATCAACTATTACGTAAAGCCTTCTGAGCGCACAGAGCGTTCATGGGATGAAGTGCCGGAAGAAATTAAACAGACGTTTGACAAGCTTGGTATTCCTGAAGCGGAACAAAAATACTTGGCAGGTGTATCTGCACAGTATGAATCCGAAGTAGTGTACCACAACATGAAAGAAGATTTGGAAGATCTCGGTATCGTGTTTAAAGACACGGATTCCGCTTTGAAGGAAAATGAAGATATTTTCCGTAAATACTGGGCAACAGTTATTCCGCCGACAGACAATAAGTTTGCGGCATTGAACTCCGCTGTCTGGTCAGGTGGATCGTTTATCTACGTACCGCCAGGCGTAAAAGTAGATACGCCGCTGCAAGCGTACTTCCGCATCAACTCAGAAAACATGGGTCAATTCGAGCGTACACTGATCATTGCGGACGAAGGCTCTCACGTACACTACGTAGAAGGCTGTACAGCTCCTGTTTATACGACAAATTCCCTGCACAGTGCGGTCGTTGAAATTGTTATCCATAAAGATGCGTACTGCCGTTACACAACGATTCAAAACTGGGCGAACAACGTCTACAACCTTGTGACGAAACGTGCGGTGTGTGAAGCGAACGCTACAATGGAATGGATCGACGGAAACATCGGCTCGAAATTAACGATGAAATATCCAGCGGTCATTTTAAAAGGTGAAGGCGCACGCGGCTTAACGCTTTCTATCGCTTTAGCAGGTAAAGGCCAGCATCAGGATGCCGGAGCGAAAATGATTCATTTGGCGCCAAACACGTCTTCCACGATCGTATCGAAATCAATTTCGAAGCACGGCGGAAAAGTAACGTACCGCGGCGTTGTCCACTTCGGACGCAAAGCGGAAGGCGCGCGCTCTAACATTGAGTGCGATACGCTCATCATGGATAATCAATCGACGTCAGATACGATTCCTTACAACGAAATCTTAAACGACAACATTTCACTCGAGCACGAAGCGAAAGTGTCGAAAGTATCTGAAGAACAATTATTCTACTTGATGAGCCGCGGCGTTTCCGAAGAGGAAGCAACAGAAATGATCGTTATGGGCTTTATCGAGCCGTTCACAAAAGAACTTCCAATGGAATACGCGGTCGAAATGAACCGCCTGATCAAATTCGAAATGGAAGGTTCAATCGGTTAATCTTTTTATCCAGAAGGGCTGTCCACGAGACAGCCCTTTTTTCTATGGGGAATTATGAAGCAAGCAGCCGAAATGATGAACAACACATGAACATCGTGAAGAAAGCCGCTAAAATGCTGAACAACGCGTGGGAATCGTGAAGAAAGTGGCCGAAATGACGAACAACGTGCGGGAGTCATGAGCAAAAAGGCCAATTGTGTTAGTTTTCGGCTGTGAATGGATAATACATAAGAAAGAACCGTTTTATCAGATTTTCAGGCGAGAATACCCCCATCTTCAAATACGTGAAGGGCGCAGCCTAGTATTAAGTAGGGGATGAATCGCCTTCGGACAAGGGATAGCCTCGTCTATCTCGATTGTCCGACTGTTCGAGTGCTACTTGCAGTAAATGAAAAATAGTTTGTGTACGGGCGCCAAATCCTTTTTTCTCTTTGTATTCGCCAACTCTTTTCAAAAGTGTTTTAGGAACTCGTCATACGACTGTTTGTTTTCCTTGATTTCACTTCCGAAATAATACGAAGTTAATGACTGATATGGCATAATAAGTATATAAAGAGACGCGAGGAGGTGAAAGTCATGATGGTGAACAAGGCCTATAAATTCAGGATATATCCTACTGAAGAACAGGCCGTCTTAATTAATAAGACAATCGGCTGCAGCCGGTTTGTATTCAATCACTTTTTGTCTCTTTGGAATGATTCCTACAAGCAAACAGGAAAAGGGTTGTCCTACAACAAATGTTCCAAACAACTCACGCAATTGAAGAAAGAAATCACCTGGTTAAAAGAGCCAGATAGTGTGGCCTTACAATCTTCCCTTGAAAACCTTTCGGATGCGTTTGACCGTTTTTTCAAAAAACAAAATGATGTTCCGCGTTTCAAATCCAAGAAAAACAATGTTCAGTCCTATAAAACAAAACACACAAATGGGAACATTGCCATTGTTGAACATACAATCAAACTTCCGAAACTCGGACTTGTCAAGTTTGCTAAAAGCCGGGAAGTGGAAGGCCGGATTTTAAGTGCAACGATCAGGCAGAATCCGAGCGGAAAATATTATGTATCTATCTTGATAGAAACAGAAGTAAAAGAACTTCCTAAAATGAACTCTTCTGTTGGTGTAGATGTCGGCTTAAAAGATTTCGCCATTCTAAGCACAGGAGAAGTATTCAGCAATCCTCGATTCTTCCGAACATTAGAACGAAGATTAGTGAAAGCACAGCGCATCATGAGCAGACGGAAAAAAGGTGGCTCTAATTGGAATAAAGCAAGAATCCAGGTTGCCCGCTTACATGAGAAAATCACCCATGCCAGAAAAGATTACTTAGACAAACTTTCTACCTATATTGTCAAAAGCCACGACATCATAGGCATAGAGGATTTGCAAGTATCGAATATGCTGAAAAACCGCAACCTTTCCAAAGCGATTAGCGAAGCAAGCTGGTCAGAGTTCCGTCACATGCTTGAATACAAAGCAGAATGGTATGGAAAACAAGTGGTGGTGGTGTCTAAAATATTCGCCAGCAGCCAGCTTTGTTCCGCTTGCGGTCATCAGCATAAAGAGGTAAAAAGTCTCGTCTTGCGTCAGTGGGACTGCCCTTCTTGCCACACGCATCACGATAGAGATAAAAACGCAGCCGCCAACCTTAAAAATGAAGCACTAAGAAGGTTAACGTTAGATGCATTGTCGGAGACGTGAGCCGCTTGTACGACCTAACCGCAGGAACTGCGGGGATCGCCTGCTTAATAACTGGTGGATACACTGGTGTTCGCAGGAAAAAGAATCCCCCACTTCAAACAACTCGAAAGAGTGTTAAGTGGCGGGAGGGTTCAAGATAAAATAAAGGTGAGGTGGAGTTCGATGTTGTATGTTGGTGTAACCGGGTGGGGAGATCATAATACGCTTTATAAAAGCGGAATTGCTTCTCGGGACAAGCTAAAAGAATACGGTGCCCATTTTCCAGCGGTGGAAGTCGATGCGAGCTTTTACGCGGTCCAGCCGCTGCGCAATATGCAAAAGTGGGTCGACGAGACGCCTGAAGGATTTCAGTTTATCGTGAAGGCGTATCAAGGGATGACGGGGCACGAGCGGGGAGATATCCCGTTTGAGACGAAAGAAGAGATGTTTGAAGCATTTTTGCAGTCGCTTGCGCCAATGACGGAAGCAGGGAAACTGGCGATGGTGTTGTTTCAGTTTCCGCCGTGGTTCGACTGTCAGCGCAAAAATGTCGAGTATTTGCGGTATTGCAAAGAACAGATGGGCGGTGTGCCGCTCGCTGTCGAGTTTCGTCACCAATCATGGTATTCGGCTGCCTTCTTAGAGAAAACGATTGATTTTCTGCGGAAAGAAAAGTGGATCCATACGGTTTGCGATGAACCGCAGGCCGGAGAAGGCTCTGTACCGATTATTTTACAGGCGACCGACCCGGAAAAAACTCTCGTGCGCCTGCATGGCCGTAACAGACAAGGGTGGCGCAAGCAAGGCAATAAAAACTGGCGGGACGTACGCTATTTATACCGCTACAATGAAAACGAATTAAATCAATGGGTTAGTTTTACCAAAGAGCTGCAAAAACAAAGCCGGCATGTGTACGTACTATTCAACAACAATTCGGGCGGTGATGCGGCGGATAATGCCAAGCAGTTTATTGATTTATCCGGTGTTACATACGAAACTCTGGCTTCACGCCAGCTGGATTTATTTTAAAAAGGGGGGCTGCAGATGGAATGGATGCTGCTCGCGGCGATCGGATTTACAGCCGGCTCACTTGGGGCACTCGTGGGTCTTGGCGGTGGAGTCATAATCGTACCGGCTCTTCTTTTTTTCGGCACAGCAACAACTTTATTAATGGGGATCTCTCCGCAGCAGGCGGTCGGGACATCGCTCGTTATTATGATCTTTACTGGCTTGTCTTCCACACTAGCTTACATGAAACATAAAACTGTTGATTATAAAAGCGGGGTGCTGTTTTTCGCAGGGAGCGGACCTGGCGGGATTGTGGGCGCTTTTGTTAATAAAACGCTGAGCGCCGATTCTTTCAACATCTACTTTGGGATTTTTATGATATTGATGGCGTTTGTTTTAATGATCCGCTCGAAAATAAAGCCGCTTCCATCAAAGCACAAAGGTGGAGTTGTCCGTGAATTTACAGAGCGGAGCGGCGAGGTCTATACATATAGCTTTCAACCGGGCACGGCGATCTGCATCGCTTTTTTCGTCGGTTTTTGTTCGGGGGTATTCGGAATTGGCGGCGGATCGCTTATGGTGCCCGCGATGATTTTGCTTTTTGCGTTTCCGCCGCACGTAGCCGTGGCGACGTCAATGTTCATGATCTTTTTGTCGTCGGTAGTCAGTTCGGTCACGCACGTGGCTTTAGGAAACGTACTCTGGCTTTATGCGGCCGCTTTAGTGCCAGGTGCCTGGTTTGGCGCCAAATTCGGCGCTTACTTAAACACGCGGCTGCAGTCCAAAACACTTGTGACCGCCCTGCGAATAATTTTAATTTTGATCGGCATACGATTAATTTATGATGGACTGGCGTAATGGAATGGGGTGAAAGTTTGAAGAAAACGATCCATGTTTATCATACGAATGATCTTCACAGCCATTTTGAAAATTGGCCGCGGATCCGCCGCTTTCTTCAAGACCGTAAGAAGTGGCATGAAGAAGAGGGGGAAGACGTGTTCATTTTTGACTTGGGCGATCACGTGGACCGGTCGCATCCGATGACTGAAGGCACGCTCGGCAAAGGAAACATTGACTTGCTGAATGAAGCAAATTATGATGCAGTGACAATTGGGAATAACGAAGGCATCACCTTGCCGAAAGAAGGACTCGATACTTTGTATGACAATGCTTTATTTCCGGTCACGCTCGCCAACCTTTTTTACGAAAGCGGTGAGCGTCCGGAGTGGGCGCTTCCTTCCATTGTGTTCGAGTTATCTCACGGAATGAAAATTGGATTAACTGGAGCCACGGCTTTTTTTTCGGGAGCATATGAACAGCTCGGATGGAAGTTGACACCGCCTATAGAAGAATTGAAAAAACAAGTAAACGAATTAAGCAAGCAAGCGGATTTAATCGTTGTTCTCTCTCATTTAGGCATCTATGAGGATGAAAAAATAGCTCTTGAAATTCCGGAAGCGGACGTTGTGATTGGCGCTCATACCCACCATTTGCTGCACGAAGGAAAAGAAGTCAATGGCACGCTATTAGCGGCGGCTGGAAAGTTCGGTTATTATGTCGGCCACGTTATGATTGAAGTGGATATAGAAAGAAAGCAGATAACTGGCAAAAAAGCACGCGTGTATAAAACGAGTGAAGAATTGGACGCGCCGCTGGATGAACAAAGGCAAGTCAATAAGTTTATTGAGGCGGGAAAGCAGGCGCTTAGTCAGCCAGTTGTTCATTTGCCTGCTCCACTTTCGAGTGAATGGTTTGCCCCTTCCGAGCTGCCACAGCTTCTTTGTGAAGCGCTGAGAGAGTGGTGCGGGGCAGATTGTGCTATTTTAAATGCCGGTATTGTGCTTGAAGGTCTTGAAGCCGGCATCGTCACGAAATATGACATTCACAAAATGCTGCCTCATCCGATTAATCCATGCCTTATCGAGCTTTCAGGAGCAGAGCTAAAAGAGGTGTTAAAACAAACACTGGACGATAAATGGCCGCATTTAGTGATTAAAGGACTGGGCTTTAGAGGAAAATTGATGGGCCAGTTTGTGTACGACCGCTTAGAAGCGGACTTGGACCATTATTTATTTACTGTGGGAGGCGAGGACATCCATCCCGATAAACAGTACAAGCTGGCGACACTCGATATGTTCGCATACGGCCAGTTTTTTCCGGAAATTTACCGGGCACCGGTAAAAACATATTTTATGCCTGAATTTTTGCGCGATGTGATGGAGTGGAAGCTGCTCCATCATGGTTACCAGCTCGAAGAATAAAACTTTATTGCATGATCCTTTCTTTTTTGAGCATAGATTAGCTTAAAGAAGGAGGGATTTTTTTGGCTGCGCAAAAAAGGTGGAAATCGAAGAGAGGGCCACTCCCTCTTCCATACGTTTTTTTAATCACTCTCGTTTTATTTACATTTTCGACCTCTGCCAGCTTGTGGGTTATCAATAAAAACGTAAAGCCAACATTGCTTGGCTATGCCCATGCAGAAACGAAAAAAATTGCCACTATGGTGATCAATAAGGCAATCAACAAAAAGGTAGCAAGCGTTATGGACATTAACGATATTATTGAAACTGATCCCGCCAGCCCTTCCACGACAAAGCTGAACACAAAAATCATTAACCGGGTGATGGCTGAAACGACAAACCTTGTCCAGTTAAATTTAAAAGAAGCGGAAAGAGGAAATCTGCAGGCGCTGGAATTGCTGTCTGATGTGGAAATTGAAGCGGAAGAAACGGAAAACGCCGAAGGGATCGTTTACTCCGTTCCACTCGGGCAAGTGACAAACAACGCTTTACTCGGAAACCTCGGGCCGAAAATCCCGATTCGTTTTCATGCCATTGGGGATGTGATAACGAATGTTAAATCCAACGTTAAACCGTACGGCATCAATAATGCATATGTCGAAGTGTTTATTGAAGTCGAAGTGAATGTGCAGATTATCGTGCCGTTCGCCACTGAAATGGCAACGGTGAAACAAGACATTCCGGTTGCGATGGGAATGATTCGCGGAGAGGTGCCGAATTTTTATAATAACGGCGGAGATATGTCTCCTGCCATCGAACTCCCAACTAATAAATAGGGCTTGGCAAAAGGAAAGATAACTGGTACTATTTGATTAGTAAATTAAATAACCTTATCAAAATCCGGTGGGGTAGAGGCTGCAAAATTGATGATTAAACGGCGTGAGGATGACAACGAAGATCGCGGTTGAAAGGTGATTTTGCCGAAGTGCCAGAAGGAAAGTCGTACCTTCTGGCATTGGGGTTACCTTGAAAAAGGGTGACACTCTTATTGCAAAGAAAATATTTGCAATAGGGAGCTACAGATCGCGATGGAGAATTGACTTGCATTACAAAAAGTAATGATAGTTTTCTCTATCATTGCTTTTTTTATTTTTCAGCGTCTGTTTAAAGCTTTTCCTCAGGCAGCATCGGTGGGAGGAGAACATCATGGAAAACACAATTTTTTCTTTAATACCGCCGGCTCTGGCCATTTTAATGGTCATTTTAACGAAGCGCGTCCTGCTATCTTTAGGAGCAGGGATTGTTGCATCAGCTTTGCTGCTGGCAAACTTTCAGATTGGCAAAACGCTCCAAATTATGTGGGATGCCCTTTCTGGTAATATATATGCGGACGGGGAATGGAGCACGTGGAATATTTATATTGTTTTCTTCTTGCTGCTCTTAGGAGTGATTACGGCATTTATTAATATTTCCGGCGGAAGCCGTGCGTTTGGAGAGTGGGCTGTCCAGCGGGTAAAAACACGCGCCGGGGCTCAAATTATGTCCGCGCTTCTCGGTATTCTTATTTTTATTGATGACTATTTTAACGCTTTGGCAGTCGGGCAGATTTCTCGTCCGATTACTGACCGCCAGCGCGTGTCACGGGCTAAGCTCGCGTACATTATTGATTCAACGTCGGCGCCTGTGTGCGTTGTATCACCGATCTCGAGCTGGGGCGCTTATATTATTGGGATTCTCGGCACCGTTTTAGTGGCTCATGGAGTAACAGAATACAGCGCTTTTTCTGCTTTTATTCAAATGATTCCGATGAACTTTTACGTATGGACCGCTCTTGGACTCGTTTTTTTAACTGCTTGGATGCAGTTTGATTTTGGACCGATGAAAGAACATGAAAAGCGGGCGATCGAGTCAGGAGAAGTCATGCCTCCTGACCGGGAAGCGCCGGGGGAGCTAAAAGAAGATTTGCCAGTCAGCTCTAAAGGAACAGTTGGTGATTTGATTTGGCCGATCGTATCGTTAATTATCGGCACGGTCGCTGCGATGATGTGGACGGGTGCGCAAGCGACGGAAGGCAGCGTGACGATTTTAAAAATCTTTGAAAATACAGATGTAGCTAAGTCACTTCTGTATGGCGGTTTGCTTGGACTCGCTGTTTCTATTGCCATGTTCCTTCGTCAAAGCATCGTCTTAAAAGGCGTGGATAAAAATGTATTTGGCACTGGCTTGTGGGAAGGTGTCAAATCAATGCTGCCGGCTGTATACATTTTATTTTTTGCCTGGACAATCGTTACTTTGATTGGCGTACTAGGGACAGGTACTTATTTAGCGGGGCTCGTTGAACAGTCTAATTTGAATGTTGGACTGCTTCCATTTATTTTATTTGCCGTTGCGGGTGTGATGGCTTTTTCTACAGGTACATCATGGGGATCTTTCGGCATTTTGCTTCCGATCGCCGGAGAAATCGCCGCCGCAACAGACGTGTCACTTATTTTACCAGCGATGGCGGCGGTCTTAGCTGGAGCGGTATTTGGGGATCATTGTTCACCGATCTCGGATACAACGATTTTGTCATCAACAGGGGCGGGAAGCCATCATATTGATCACGTTGTGACTCAAATCCCATATGCCTTGTTATCAGCGGTTATTTCAGCGGTCGGCTTTTTAATTGTCGGCTTTACTCATAACACTTGGCTGGCACTTGCTGTTACACTCGCTCTGTTACTAGTCACAGCGTTTGTTTTAAAAGGAAAAAAACAAATGAAAGCTTCTGCTAAAGCTTGATTTTGAAAAGATCCGGATTAGTTCCGGGTCTTTTTCTTATTTATTAAGATATATTTCATTGGTCAAAATATTAATAAATTTGATAAGAAAACAAGGAGATTTAAAATCCACATGAAGAAAAATAGAATAACATATGCAACAAGTGCATAGAATATATTGTCGGAAAAATCCTATAACCACCTAAGTGCAGGTGTATTTCCCTTCAAAAAAAATTATTTTCATAAAGTGAAAAAAGATATTTACTAATCCTAAATTCCCGTTTATACTATAATAGATTATCGAAATTATCTGAAAATACTTTCTTTTCGGAAAGAAAAACAGGAGGGATTTTTATGGATCAGCAACGTCCTATGTTTGGATCTAGAGCCGGATTTATATTTGCTGCAGTCGGTTCTGCCATTGGTTTAGGAAACATTTGGCGTTTTCCAGCAGTTGCTTATGAAAATGGAGGAGGAGCGTTTTTCCTGCCATATTTATTCGCTTTGTTGACAGCCGGAATTCCGTTGCTTATTTTAGAATTCACAATGGGTCATAAGTATCGGGGATCAAGTCCGTTGTCCTTTGCCCGTATGAACAAAAATGCAGAATGGCTCGGCTGGTGGCAAGTCGCCATTTCTTTTGTTATCGCCACTTATTATTCAGTTATTATCGCCTGGGCATTATCTTATACGATATTTTCTTTTAAATTGTCTTGGGGAAGTGACCCGACAACGTTCTTATTATCAGATTATTTGCAAGTAGCGGAAGCAGGTGCGTTTGGCGGAGTCGTCCCACAAATATTAATTTCTCTGGCGGTCACCTGGATTGTTGTGCTCGGTGTATTAATAGCCGGAGTAAAAAGAGGAATCGAAACGGCAACGAAAATAATGATTCCATTACTTGTTTTCTTGTTCTTGATCGTCGTTATCCGAGCATTAACACTTGAAGGAGCGGTTGACGGATTAAATGCGTTCTTTAAACCGGAATGGTCACAGTTGACGAACGGTAAAGTGTGGATTGCCGCATACGGCCAGATTTTCTTTAGCTTATCAATCGGGTTTGCCATTATGATTACTTATTCAAGTTACCTTCCGAAAAAATCGGATATTACAAATAACGCCTTTATTACAGGGTTTAGTAACTCGGCATTTGAATTGCTTGCGGGCTTTGGTGTTTTCTCCGCTCTCGGCTTTATGGCTATGCAGCAAGGGGTAGGCGTGGATGAAGTCGTCAAAAGCGGTGTGATTCTTGCTTTCGCAGTGTTCCCGCAAATCATTAATCAGTTTCCATTTGCGAATGAGTTGTTTGGTTTCTTGTTCTTCGGCTCACTCGTACTTGCCGGTTTTACTTCCCTTATTTCCATCGTGGAAACATTTGTAGCCGGTGTACAAGAGAAATTTAATGTCTCCCGTACAAAATCAGTTTTGATTGGCGGCGGAGCAGCAGCGCTCATCTCGATTCTTTATGCGACAAGAGGCGGATTGAACTTCCTTGACACGGTCGACTACTTCATTAACAACTTTGGTGTCGCGTTTGCTGGACTCGTTGAAGTTATCCTTCTCTCATGGGTATTCAAACAATTGGATCCATTGAAAAGCCACGCGGATGCGGTTTCAGACATTCAGCTTGGCGCTTGGTGGAAAATTTGCTTAAGCATTATCACACCGCTCGTTCTTGGCTACATGATGTTTGACAACATCCGTCAAAATATCGCCGGACCGTACGGTGACTACCCGCAAAACTTCGTTAACACGTATGGATGGACAGTAGCCGTTGGTGCAATTGTCTTTGGTGTCGTCTTTATGTATGCGAAACGCTGGAAAGCAGGCACGCTTGAGGCGCCAACTTCTTCATCCGCATCTTCTTCTGATAAGGAGGTTTTATAATTATGGACGGAAGCGCAATTGCCATGATGGTGGCAGGTGTTGTTATTATATGGGGCGGCTTGGCCGCAAGCATTGCCCATGCAGTGAAAAAAGCGAAAGAAGCAAGACAACAATAAACGAAAGCTGGCTCCTGATGGATTAGGGGCCAGCTTTTTTATTTACCAAGCAATGGCTGACAGCGAGGAGGCAGTATTCCAGCCACCACAGCTGACAGACATTTGACCTCGAGCGGCTAGGCGCTGAAGCTGGACCAAGAAAAGCGGAAGCACTTACGGCTAGATCATCAACTTATTCATTTCTTTCCCATTGTCTAAGGTGGGGATAAGGATCAAACGACCATTCCGTGCGGCCATTGTCTTTGTACATGCCAAAGTGCAGATGAGGCGGGAATTTGCCGGATGTGCCAGGCGGACCGTATCCGGTGCTGCCTACTCCCCCAATAACGGTGCCTGGTTTAACAACTTGTCCGAGCGTCAAATCTTTTGCAAAGCCGTTTAAATGTGCATAATAATGGTACGTATTGTTGATGTCACGAATGCCGATCCTCCAGCCTCCAAATCTGTTCCAGCCTTTCATTTCTACTATTCCATACGAAGTGGAGCGGACAGGTACGCCGTGGCCGGCAAAAATGTCTGTCCCTTCATGAATACGGCGTCCGCCCCAGCCGCGCGCCGCTCCCCATGTGTTTTTAAACGAATAATTAAAGTTGCGGGGAAGAGGAAACACTTTATGCTGAAGATTAAGCTTCCCGAACGCTTTATACATTCTGGCATTCCCAATGACGATGCTGACGGCTTTGTCGCGGCCATAATAGCGCCAGAGGGCGATTTTGATGTTGTCGTGTTCTGTTCCGTATGTCAAAAGATAATTGCCAACAGCGGCGAGAACGTCTTCTCCGTTCAGTCGATCTGCTTTGCCGTCGCCATTCCCATCTGCTCCAATACCTTGGAATGCTGCAATAGTAGACGGGTTTTCGTCTTCTTGATCAGGATTCAACGGGCCGGCCCATTTGGTTTCGGGAACGTAAATAGAAACTGTATCTGGTTCAGGCAAATCTTTTCGTACGAAGCGCAAGTTTCTTTCATACTGATCCATGCCTGCAAAATAATACCATGGAATCGACGTGGCTGCTTCCATCTTTTTGAATAATTCCATGCGCTCTTTATACATTTGTTCATCTTTTTTCGAGTCCGCTGCTTGAACAGGCATGGCCATCAAGAAGAAAAAGATGAATGAAAGCCAAATCAACTTTTGCAATGAATCCCTCTCCCTTTTATGATTCTTTGTTTATTTTGTGGAATTGCGCTTTTTTCATGCAGAAAAACTCGGGAAATTCATGAAAACAGCAAAAGTTGTGTTAAAATATTTACTATGATAAGGTGGCTACAGAATAGTATTTCTTTCTAGAAAGGTTCTGTTTTGCCAAAGCAGAATGATGGGAGATGAAGAGATGAGCAAGAAAGAAGAACACCTGCGTAAACCGGATTGGTTAAAAATAAAGTTAAACACGAATGAAAACTATACAGGCTTAAAGAAAATGATGCGGGAGAAAAAGCTTCATACCGTTTGTGAAGAAGCGAAGTGCCCGAATATCCATGAATGCTGGGCCGTACGCCGGACAGCTACATTTATGATTCTCGGTGACGTCTGTACACGTGCCTGTCGTTTCTGCGCAGTAAAAACAGGTCTTCCAACTGAATTGGACTGGGCAGAGCCGGAACGGGTAGCTGATTCTGTTCAGCTTATGAATTTAAAGCACGTAGTTGTGACAGCCGTTGCGCGTGATGATTTAAAAGATGGCGGAGCCGCCGTTTTTGCGGAAACCGTGCGGGCGATTCGCCGCAAAAGTCCGTTTACATCCATCGAAGTTCTTCCTTCTGACATGGGGGGAATTGAAGAAAACTTAAAAATGCTGATGGATGCACGTCCTGATATTTTAAACCACAATATTGAGACGGTGAAGCGTTTGACGCCAAGAGTCCGTGCGCGTGCTACATACGACCGCTCGCTTGAATTTTTGCGCCGGGCGAAAGAAATGCAGCCTGACATTCCGACGAAATCAAGCATCATGATCGGCCTTGGTGAAACGAAGGAAGAGATCATTGAAGCGATGGATGACCTTCGCGTCCACAACGTCGACATTGTCACAATCGGACAGTATTTGCAGCCGTCTAAAAAACATTTGAAAGTACAGAAATATTATCATCCGGATGAATTCGCGGAACTTCGCGACATCGCCATGACAAAAGGCTTCAGCCATTGTGAAGCAGGCCCGCTCGTCCGTTCTTCTTACCATGCAGATGAGCAAGTAAACGCAGCAACGAAAGCAAAACAAAAACTCGGTGAAGTAGAAACGCTTGAAGCGTAATCATAAATAAAAGTACCCGGCTTCTCCCGTCATCAAAAAGCGATGCATAAAGGAGAAACCGGGTGTTTTTGGTTTTAGTAAAAGTTTTATTTAGTTGTTAGTGTTTGGATTGGCGTTTCCAGGTGTATGGTTTGTTGTTCCGCCTTGATCGTTCGGTCCAGTTGTCCAATTTGTTCCCGGTGTCCCGGTTGTTCCATCCGTCCCGCGCGTCCCGTCGTTGCGGGTATTGTCTTTTTCTAACTCTGTATAGCCTTGTGGAGAGTTTTGTTTCATAAGCTTGATCGTTCGGTTGATTGTATCTCGGGCTGTGCCCATGTCGCCGTTGATTTGAGCGATATTTTCAATTTCGCGGCGCAAATTAGTATCATCGGTGACGTACACATGATACCAGCGCGGAACGACACTCATCGCCGTTTTCTTTACTTGCTGGGCCGTTTCTTTGTGGTCTTTATTCGTATTCGCATTTGTATCGTAAGCGATTAATACTTCCTGATCTGTCACGAGCACGGAGCTGTCATTGACTCTTGGAAGTGCTACGCTTAACCTGCTGATGGCATCGGCTGTTCGTTCACGGTCAATCGTATGCATATTTCTATAGGATACGTTTTCTCCCTGGATCGGGCTTTTCTGCTGGCGAACATAACCGAAGTCGTCGTTTCGATCGTTTGTCAACAATCCGCCTCTGCCATTGTTGTTGCCTTCGTTCACCATATCGTAACGGTCTCTATCATACCGGTCGTTAACGTTCATTGCATTGTTATTGTTGTTGTTGTTATCATTCCGGTCACCGAAACCACCAGCTAAGTTATTTTGATCATTTGCGTTACAGGCAGCCAGCATCAAAAAACTGGAAAATCCTGCAGCTAACATTGCCTTTTTCATGTTAACACCCCCTCACCATCTAGATTGCCCGTTTTCATTTAATTTTTTCTTAGTAATTAATGGCTGATGGGCTATAATGTAAAGAGAGAAAGGAATGATGACAAATGATTTGCATTCAAAATCATTGCTATGAAATCATTGACGAGCGGAGCAACGGTTTTAATGAAGAAGTATTTCGGGAACGGTACAGCGACATTTTGACGAAATATGATTACATAGTGGGGGACTGGGGGTACGGCCAGCTTCGCCTAAAAGGCTTTTACGAAGATAAAAATCAAAAAGCCACATTTGATTCAAAAATCAGCACGCTCAAAGAATACCTATATGAATACTGCAACTTCGGCTGCGCGTATTTTGTTGTTAGAAAAATGCAAAAGTGAAAAAATCGAGCGGGCTGCTCGATTTTTTTCATGTGTTGGGCCGAATATTTTTATACTCAACTTGCTGGCTTTTTTCCGGGTCATCGTGAGGCGGATGAGCCCCGTCATATTGGCGTGGCAAGTTTTGGTGAAGTGATTTATTTTCGTAATTGTACGGTGTGTGGTATCGCTGGCCTTCCTTCCACGGGGTGGATTTATTTTCCACGGGCTCATATTTGTTGCGCGGCGCTCCGTAAGGCCCTTCCGGCATATGTTCTACCGTTAAGTAATTGCGCATCGTTTCTACATTTGAAAAATCAGTATATTCTTCTTCCTCTTCGTTAAACAATACAGTGATCACCTCGGGCTGCTTTTTTATTATCTAGCTCCAGCGCTTAGCCCCATCGGCTCAAGTTTTTAAGTTAATCGCCGATAAGCGGGCACTCTGCGCTTTTATCTCTATCATACCCGGCGTTTGGCTGTCTATTCGTTTAAATCACTTCATATAAAAAGTCACGCAGTTCTGCGGCTTCTTCTCCTGTCAGTTTAAATACTTGCTCAAGATAGCCCGGTTCGTCGAGGTCATCACGGCCGATGATGGCGAAGCGGCTGCCTTGAATATCCAGCACAATCCGTTTTCCGTAGTAGTGGTCGGTCTGGATGAGAGCAAGATCAAACCGCTGGTGCTCACCCATAAAGCTAATATAGCGTGTGGTCGTTGATTCTGTTTCATCGTAAAGGAAAAATCTTTCAGTCACATTCGTCACTCCTGTTCGTTTCCTTCGATTGTACCATGATTGTCCCCGGGTGAAGATATGTTTTGTTTGTGGATTCATGGTAAAATAGAAACGAACAACAGAAAGGAAATGGAAGAGGTGCCCGTTGTGTATTTCGTGGATCGTGAAAAAATTGAAGAAACGCTAAAGTTTATGGAGGTCCAGTTGTCCGCGTTTGCCAAACAACAAAGTTGGGAAACGACGATTGAGCAGGCCGCTTTGGAGCGGATCGCCCATACGGTCATTGAATCCATGCTCGATGTGGGCAATGCGATGATTGATGGGTTTATTATGAGAGATCCCGGCAGCTATGAAGACATTATTGACATTTTGGAAGATGAGCAAGTGATCGAAAAAGAAACGGCTGCTTCTCTAAAAGTGGTTATTGCTTTAAGAAAAATGCTCGTCCAGCAATATATTGCTGTCAGCCATTTGGAAGTGGAGAGGACTTTTAAAGGCAATTATGAAGCACTTGAACAGTTTCCTCAAAAGGTGAGGCAATATTTAATAAACGAATTAGGACCGGTTTCGGCATTTAAGCCTTAAAGGGCAGCGCTTTCACACTTGAAAGCGTTTTTTCATCGTCCAGCTCCAGCGCCCAGCCCCTCGAGGTCAAATAACCTTTCACTAATGAAGTCAAAAGGCGGACTTCTTTATAGAAAAGCGGAGCCGACTGTTCTGAGGCGACAAGTATATGACAGGCTGACGAAATGGCGTTTTTTCAGCCATGCAGTCAGACTGGCATATGACCTCGAGCTCCAAGGAGGCGCAGCTAGACATTGGTGAAAGAACATTTTTGCCTAAGGCTGATCAAGGCGCTTACGCATTTGTTCTTCAAATACATATCGAGGTGAAAACATGAAAGCTTATAAAGGATATTTAATTGATTTAGACGGAACGATGTACCAGGGAACGGAAGAAATAAAAGAAGCGCGGGATTTTATTGCTCGCTTAAATGAAAAAAATATTCCTTACTTATTTGTGACGAACAACTCATCGCGCACGCCGGCTCAAGTGGCAGGGAAGCTGACGGAATTTCAAATTCCGGCTGCACCGGAGCAAGTGTTTACGACATCGATGGCGACAGCTAATTTTATTTCCAATCAAAAAGAAGACGCCTCTGTTTATGTGATTGGTGAAGAAGGCATTCGTTCGGCGCTTGAGGAGAAAGGGCTAACACTTGTTGAACATGAGCATCCGGATTTTGTCGTAACAGGAATTGACCGCGGCATCAGTTATGAAAAGCTGGCGATGGCTTGTCTTGCCGTCAGAAATGGAGCAGCATTTATTTCTACGAATGGAGATATTGCCATCCCGACTGAACGCGGCTTACTGCCAGGTAATGGATCTTTAACTTCAGTCATTGCGGTTTCGACTGAAACAAGTCCCGTCTTTATCGGCAAACCGGAAGCCATCATTATGGAACAAGCCCTTCAAGTGCTCGGAACAAAAAAAGAAGAAACGCTTATGGTCGGTGACAATTATCAAACCGATATTTTGGCAGGCATTCGGGCAGGAATAGACACGCTCCTCGTTCACACAGGCGTAACCCAAAAAGAACACCTGAATCACGTAGAAAAGCAGCCAACCCACATCAGAAACAACCTTGGCGATTGGGAGATTAAATAAAAGGGGGAGCGTCCTGGCTCGTAAACCCACGAATCTGACCTGTAAGTGAAGGATGGCAGCCAAATACGGCTTATGACCTCGATCAGTCAGTTTCTAAAGAACAAACAACCGGTTTGGCTGTGTGCCAAACCGGTTGTTTGTTCATTCCGCATTAGCCGCCTTATGGGCTAGCCGACTGGAAGCAGCCGCCGCTATGGCGCCAACAATATCATCAAGAAACGTATGCACTTTGCCGGTTGATTTATCATTCAAGTGCTCTAAAATACCAGGCTTTTCTTTATCGATGTATCCATAATTTGTAAAACCGATCGATCCGTAAACATTCACGATAGCGAGTGCCAGAATTTCATCAACGCCATACAGGCTTTCATCGCTGGCAATAATCGATTGCAGCGGTTCTTCCAGCAAGCCTTTTTCTGACAACATGTCGAGCTGGATGCCTGTTAAAATCGCATTTTGCACTTCGCGTTTCTTTAATACTTTTTCTATATTTTCTTTACATTCTTCGATTTCCAAGTTTGGATGGTACTTCTTTTGCAGAAACATTACTAGCTCCGCAATGTCATCTACGGTTACACCTCGTTCGCCCAGCCAGCGCCGCGCTGTTTTTTCGGACATGCTCATTACTGATTTATCGTCGATAGTCATACAATCACCTTTTTCTCTAATATGTTAATATTGGGCATTTCCTTACTAGAAGAATTCCAGATGAAGCAGCGAAATTCCTTTTTTTTAGAAAAGCTTTCTGTTACCTATATTCCCTTAAGCCAAACGGTCTATTCAAATGAAAAGCGTTTGAAGAAAGAGGAGGAAAGCGAATGGACGGGAAAGAACTGTTAAAGAAGCACTTTCATATAGAGGCAGACCGGATTCCGTACAGATCAGAAGCGATGTGTTATGAAAGCAACGGCCTACTTTATCTTATTGTTGAGGTGACAAAGAAGGAACAACAATACTTAAATGAATTGCATCAAATGTCTCAGCACATGATTAGACAGGGAGAAAAGAGAATAGCGGCATTTATGCCGGACCAAAGCGGTTACTTTTTAATTGTGGAGGGAAAAAAGGAGTTCGTCGTTCTCGTGAGTAAACGTTATTCTTCACAGCCGACTTTAACCGGGGGAAAGTTGGCGAGATTTCATTTACGAGGCCGTTCGATTCCTGTTCAAATGACGTCTGTGAACGAATTCGGCCGCTGGAAAGAAAATTGGGAGCAGCGACTTGAAAAGCTGGAGAAAGCAGCCGGCCAATTAGTAAAAGAACAAGATGATCCATTTGCCCGCCTTGTGGTTGAGGCATTTCCTTACTATATGGGACTAGCAGAAAATGCAATTCAATATGTGGCAGATACGGAAATGGATGAATCGCCGGGGAAGTGGGATACAGGGACCATTTGCCAATGGACATTCAGTGAAAAAGCATGGCTTAGCGAACCGGCCATCCGTCAGCCGTTTGATTGGGTGTTTGATCATGCGGCGCGCGATATCGCAGAGTGGATCCGTTCCCATTATTGGCAAGGTTCTTTATTTTATCGTTCTCGTTTTACGCAATTTTTGCAGGAATATGAACAAGTAAGGCCGCTTTCTCCGTTTACTTGGCGGCTTATTTACGCACGGCTGCTGTTCCCGGTACATTATTTCGAATGCGCAGAAAATTATTTTTCTGCCGCTTCTCTTCATATAAAAAAAGAAAATGAAGAAAAATTAAAGAAATACACGGTTCATTCGCCTGAACACGAGCAATTTTTAGCTTTCTTTTATGAGTGGGCGGGCGTACCAGTCAAAAAATTAAAAATACCCGATGTGCAATGGCTGAAATAATTTATCACATGAAGCGCAGAGCTTATTTTCATATCTTGTACTGAAGGAAGGAGCATTTTTCTGAATTATGTTAAAATGAGGAGGTGAATAAAAAAGAAAGCAGGTGTATATGTGAAGCCGCTCGTGTATGTAACCCGGAAGCTGCCCGAAGAAATTATAGTAAGGCTGCAGGAAAATTATGAAATTGATATGTGGTCAAAAGCAGAAGTTCAAGTACCACGTGAAATTTTATTGGAAAAGGTAAAAAAAGCCGATGCGCTGCTGACGGTCATTTCAGACAGGCTCGATGAAGAGTTATTTTCCAAAGGGGAAAACTTAAAAGTGGTCGCCAACATGGCGGTCGGTTATGACAATGTCGATCTTGATGCTGCAAGCAAGTACGGCATTGCCATTTGCAATACGCCAGACGTATTAACGGATACGACGGCTGATTTGGCGTTTGCTCTGCTCTTGGCGACAGCTCGCCGCATGGTAGAAGCAGCAGAATTTGTGAAAAATGGCGAATGGAAAAGTTGGTCGCCGATGCTGTTGGCCGGCACGGATGTCCACCATAAAACGATCGGCATCGTCGGTATGGGAAAGATTGGCACAGTTGTCGCCAAACGAGCTGCTGGTTTTGATATGGAAATCATTTATCATAACCGCCGCCGACATGAAGTGGCCGAAGAAATGCTCGGCGCGCGCTACTGTTCTATGGATGAATTGCTAGAAGAAGCCGATTTTGTTGTATGTCTTGCGCCGCTCACGGAGGAGACAAAAGGGATGTTCCAGCGGGAGCAGTTCCAGAAAATGAAAAAAGACGCTATTTTTATCAATGCCAGCCGCGGCCCGATCGTCAACGAAGAAGCGCTTTACGATGCTCTTCAAGCTGGGGAAATTGCGGCCGCTGGTCTCGACGTTTTCAATGAGGAGCCAATTGGTGCCAATCATCCGCTCCTCGCACTGACAAACGTTGTCGCCTTGCCGCATATTGGCAGCGCAACGAAAGAAACGCGGATCGCCATGATGGAAACGTGCTGTGACAACCTCGACGCCATTTTTGCTGACCGTACACCGAGAACACTCGTCAACAAAGATTTTTTGAGTTCAAGGCATTAAACTGCAAACAAAAAGAAGAGGTCCCGTGACGGGATCTCTTCTTTTCATTAAAAGACTTGTTCTACTTCAACAACACCAGGTACTTCTTCTAACAGGGCACGTTCGATGCCTGCTTTGAGTGTGATTGTAGAGCTTGGGCACGAGCCGCATGCACCGAGGAGGCGAAGTTTGACGATGCCGTCCTCTATATCTACTAGTTCACAGTCGCCGCCGTCACGAAGTAAAAACGGGCGTAATTTATCTAATACTTCTTGTACTTGTGTTTCCATTTGTTGTTCTGCCACTTTGATCGACTCCTTTCTCATTCTCCTTCTTATTATAATGATTATCATGAGAAAAATCCATTGATTGATAAACAATTTCATCAAGTGGATGTTTTTGTTCCGAAAACACTGATTTTTCGGTAAAATGGATGTAATACACTGGAAGGTGGGGGAATCATGGAAAGAAAAGTAGAAATCATTATATACGGTACGGAACAGCTTTGTCCGAGTTGTGTCAATTTGCCGTCTTCAAAAGAAACGTATGAATGGCTGGAAGCGGCTATTTCTAGAAAATATCCGGATCAGCCGTTCACGATCAGTTATGTGGACATTCAAGCACCGCCGGAAGACGAGAAGAAAAGAGCGTTTGCGGAAAGAGTCATTGAAGAAGATATGTTTTATCCGGTCGTGCTTTTAGAAGACACAGTTGTTGGGGAAGGAAACCCGAAGTTGAAAGTGATCTATCGTGAAATGGAGAAGTATGGATATACGAGCAATGAAGCGCTGTAGGGAAACGATCAATTAAATAAGTCACTTAAGACTCGATTGAGTCTTAAGTGACTTATCAAAAGTCTGTTTATTCACAATAATTGAAGTGTTTACGCCTTTTTTAAGTTGGCACGCTTTTTGCAATACTCCTAATTAAGAAATGATTTTTGAAAAGGAAAGGGGTATAGAAATGACGAGAAAGTTTGCTAAAGTCAATGGCAGCCTGCCAGGAGAAAAAGCGAAAAAGTTATTGGAAAGAAGAGGCCAGGCGGTTCCTAAAGGTGTCTCCAATGGGGTGCCGACGTTTGCTGAGAAGGCAGAAGGCGCGTTAATCCATGATGTGGACGGCAATACGTTTATCGATTTCGTCGGCGCGATCGGCACGATGAACGTCGGCCACTGCCACCCGAAAGTGACCGCAGCCCTACATAAGCAAGTGGATCAATATATCCATCCCGGCTTTAACGTGATGATGTATGAGCCGTATATTGAACTAGCTGAAAAACTGGCGGCGATTGCGCCGGGAGAGCATGAAAAAGAAGTGATTTTATTTAACAGCGGAGCAGAAGCAGTAGAAAACGCAGTGAAAATCGCCCGTAAATATACGAAACGTTCCGGCGTCGTTTCATTTTCCCGCGGTTATCATGGCCGTACGCTTTTGACGATGACGATGACGAGCAAAGTAAAGCCTTACAAGTTTGAATTTGGTCCGTTTGCGCCGGAAGTGTATAAAGCACCTTATCCGTACAATTACCGCCGCCCGGACAGCACGACAGAAGAACAATATGAAGACTTCATCATCGGGCAGCTCCATGAGTTCTTCGTCAATGATGTGGCGCCGGAAAGCATCGCCGCTGTTGTTATGGAGCCGGTTCAAGGAGAAGGAGGATTTATCGTTCCTTCAAAGCGCTTCGTTCAAGCAGTGTACGAAGAGTGTCAAAAGCACGGTATTCTCTTTATCGCCGATGAAATTCAAGCAGGATTTGGCCGCACTGGCCGTTACTTCGGCATGGAGCACTTTGATATCGTTCCTGACTTAATTACCGTTTCTAAATCGATGGCAGCCGGTTTGCCGATCAGCGGTGTGATCGGCCGCAAGGAGATTATGGAAGTGTCTGCGCCGGGAGAGCTGGGCGGCACGTATTCCGGCAGTCCACTCGGCTGTGCTGCAGCGCTCGCTGTTCTTGATATTATTGAGGAAGAAAAGTTGAATGAGCGCGGGGAAAAACTAGGTCAAGTTGTGATGAGCCGTTTCCGCCAGCTCGCTGAGAAATATGATGAAATCGGCGACATTCGCGGCCTCGGATCCATGTGTGCCATCGAACTCGTCAAAGACCGCAAAACGAAAGAGCCGAATAAAGAGCTGACCAATTTGATTATTACAGAAGCAAATAAACGCGGCCTGCTTGTACTGAGCGCCGGTGCATACGGCAACGTTCTGCGCTTGTTGATGCCGCTCGTTATCACAGATGAACAGGTGGCAGAAGGGCTGGATATTCTTGAAGAAGCGATGGAAGCAGCCGTCTCACAGCAAGTTGTTAACGCCTGATCTATAAAAGTGAATAACAGACAAGTTTATCTCCCGGTCGTATTTTTGTTATAATATAAACAATGACTATCCGGGAGGAGGCTTGTCATGAATGAGGCCCGCGATCCTGTGCGCGAAGAATTATTTGATATTTTTGAATCGTCTTTCGATGAGATACTTGTCACTAATGCGAGTGGCATTGTCATTCGCGTGAATGCTACATGCCGGAAGAATTATGAGCAAATAGCGGATGGATTAATCGGCAAGCATGTAAAGGACTTGGAGAAAATGGGGATTTTTTATCCGTCCGCTACGCTGAAGGTGATTGAAAGCCTGCAGCCGATTGAATTGTTTCAAACGTCCAATACAGGCCGCTATTATCACGTTCGTACAAAACCTGTCTTTCATTCGGACGGCTCATTAAAAAGCGTCATTAGCTACTCGCGCGATTTAACGGAAATGATGCAGCTGCGAAAAAAAATCGAAGAAATGGAAGACGAACTGGCAACGTACAAAAAAGAATTAAAAGAACCGTTTGAATTTGACGGCCTTATTTCGAAAAGTGAACAAATGGGCAAAATCATGCTGCTCGTGCGCAAAATTGCCAAAGTAAATTCAACCGTGCTGCTGCTTGGGGAAACAGGTGTCGGCAAAAGCAAAATTGTCCGTTCCATCCACCAGTTGAGCGAGAGGCGGGATCATCCGCTTCACGATATTAACTGTGCTGCGCTTCCTGAACAGCTGATTGAATCAGAGTTATTCGGCTACGAAGGCGGAACGTTTACCGGCGCTTTCCGGGAAGGGAAAAAAGGACTGATTGAACTGTCCAATCACGGTACATTGTTTTTAGATGAAGTCGGAGAACTGCCGCTCGCTGCCCAAGGAAAACTGCTTCACGTCTTGCAGGAAAAGCAAATCCGCCCGATCGGCGGCCGGCAGCCGATTTCATTAAACTTGCGGATCATTGCCGCTACAAATAAAGATTTAAAGAAAATGGTGGACAGAGGCAGCTTCCGCAGGGATTTGTATTACCGGCTGAATGTCGTGCCGATTCAAATCCCGCCGCTTCGTGAGCGAAAAGAAGACATCATTCCGTTAACGTATCACTTTTTGGATTACTTTAATCAGCTGTATGAAACGAAGGTTCGCTTTTCGCCACAAGTGCTGCACGCTTTTCTAGATTTTGAGTGGAAAGGCAACATACGCGAACTGGAAAATATGGTGGAGCGGCTCGTTGTGACAGGAGATGAAATCGTCACATGGAATGACTTGCCAGCGGAGCTGTTTCAGCAGGAATTAACGGAAAAAGGCACGACTTTGCCGGAGATCATCGAAGAAGTGGAACGGAAATTGATTGTGCAGACGTACAGCCAAGAAAAATCGACTTATAAACTAGCGAAGATACTCGGCATCAGCCAATCAACAGCTGCAAGAAAAGTGAGAAAGTATATTGGAGAAATAGAAGAATAAGAGATTAAGAGGAGGAAAAAAGAATGAAAAACTGGAAAATTTGTATTAATGGTGAGTGGATCGAAACAGAAAAGACAATTGACGTCATTAACCCGGCGACAAATGAAGTGATTGCAACGATTCCAGACGGCGGCACAGAAGAAGCGGAACGGGCAGCCGATGCCGCTCATGAAGCGTTCAAGCAATGGTCGAAACTGACAGCGAATGAGCGTGCAGAATATTTAATGAACTGGTACCGCTTAATTGATGAGAATAAAGAAGAAATCGGCAAATTGATGACAGAAGAACAAGGAAAGCCGCTAAAAGAAGCAATCGGTGAAGTCGTTTATGCAAACAGCTTCCTTTCCTGGTACGCAGAAGAAGGAAAACGCATTTACGGTGAAACGATTCCTGCTTCCCATCCACGTAAGCGCCTGTTCGTTCAAAAAGAGCCAGTCGGTGTGGTTGCAGCGATTACGCCGTGGAACTTCCCGGCAGCAATGATTACAAGAAAAGTCGGCCCTGCTTTAGCCGCTGGGTGTACAGCGATGATTAAGCCGGCGACGCAAACGCCTTTAACAGCGATCCGCCTCGTAGAACTAGCTGAAGAAGCGGGCATTCCAAAAGGGGTCGTTAACGTAGTGACGGGAAGTGCGCGTCAAATTAGTGAAGCCTGGATGAAAGACGGCCGCGTCCGGAAAGTATCTTTCACTGGTTCTACAGAAGTCGGCAAGCTGCTTATGCGCGGTGCGGCTGATACAGTGAAGAAAATTTCTCTTGAGCTTGGCGGACATGCGCCATTTATCGTCACAGCGAACGCCGATGTGAAAAAAGCAGCGGTCAACTTAATTGCTTCTAAATACCGCAACGCCGGCCAAACGTGTGTGTGTGCCAACAGAGTGTACGTGCATGAATCCATCGAAGCTGAATTTGCCGAAGCGTTCAAGCAAGAAGTAGCCAAGCTGCAAATGGGGAATGGACTTGATGAAGGCATTGATATCGGACCTTTAATTGATGAGCAGGCAGTGGCGAAAGTGATTGCCCAGATTGAAGACGCGAAACAAAAAGGCGCGAAAGTTCTTGCCGGCGGTAAAGAAGCGGAAGGCGAAAAAGGCTTTTTCATTGAGCCGACAGTGATCACGAACGTAACGGACGACATGCTCTGCATGAACGAAGAAACATTCGGTCCGCTTGCACCGATTGCAACATTCAAAACGACAGAAGAAGTCATTGAGCGTGCGAACAACTCGCCGTACGGCCTGGCTGCTTATGTGTTCAGTGAAAACATCACAGAAGCAATTGACATTGCTGAAGGTCTTGAATATGGCATCATCGGCTTAAACGACGGGCTGCCATCTGTCGCTCAGGCGCCATTCGGAGGTTATAAGGAAAGCGGACTTGGCCGCGAAGGCAGCCATTTCGGCATTGATGAGTATTTGGAAATCAAATATATTTCTTTAGGACTATAGTGAAAAAACAGACATTCGGGTGTTTCCGGGTGTCTGTTTTAATCTATTCAGTAATGCCTGTGTTCCTGATACGAACGTTCATATGAAACTCGACGGGAACATTTGGGTAGTGGTCTTTCCAGGCTTCTTTATCAAAATGCCGAAAATGGCTCCGGACTTTTTCGCCGATTCCGAGCGGATCGACATGTAATTCCTGAAATTTTTTCATTATCTTTTCCGCTCTTTTCGTCATTTCTTTGCTCCACTCCTTCTCCACTTCTTTTAGGGTGTCCCCTTTCAACACCACGCTGGAAGCATCTCTCACCTCTCCCATCATTGAAACATGGATGGCCACCCGCGGGTTGTCCTGGCTGCCGGACACTTTATATTCCGTTTTGGAGCGGATATTTTCAATAGAGATGTACTTTTTATTCTTGAATCTTATTTCATACGTGCCTGTTTTAGACTTCTCGTAAAGGAGTTTAAATACATAACTATCTTTATTGGAAAGCGCTCCTGCGTATTGATCATCCTTAAAAAGGGCGAGGCCTTTATAACGAATATGATCTTCTTTTTTTTCGAGAATAGGAAGAAACGGATCTTGGCCGAACCCGTCATACTGAGACAGGAAAGCATGAGTAGTCGGATGGGGAACAATATCTTTCAAAGTTTTCTCCATGAAATCGGAAAGATATTGAGCAGAGGTCGGCGCATTCGGATATGTAAAAGTCAACAACTCCTCGGCGCTGCCGTCGACGACCGCCATATGAACATCCCTGCCGACAGCGGTAGAGCGGGCGAGCGGATCAGTGAGCTTGTCGACTCCATTCTTTGCCAGTTCTTTACTAATCAAAAAAGCCTGCAAGCGTCCCGTAGCGAGCTTTCTCTGGGCCTGTATTTGCTGCTTTTCTAAGATGCTTAAAACATTATGCCCCACACCTGTAAAGAAAGCGTTGAGCGGCTGAACATCCACCCCCGGAGGATAAAAAGGGGCGGCAGCTGTTCCTTTCATCCGATGCTCGTCTACATAGTCATAACCAATGGCAGAAATATGCTGAATATCTTCAAGTATCTTTGTTTCAATTGAATAACCGAATAGCAGGGCGAGCGTGAAGACGCTCCAAAATAGGAAAGCTTTCATAATGTTTTCCTCACTTTGCTTTTAATCAGCTGGTAAAAGAAGACAAAAGGAATGTAAGCATACATGACGTAAAAACTCACTGAGCTTAGCATTGTATTTAGCTGCTGGATTTGTTCGCGGTCTTTCAAGAGAACAGCCGCCACACTTATTATGACAAGAAGGACAATAAGGCTATGTTTTTGCTTCACGGTAAATAACTGCTTTATTCCTCTCGTAGCGGCCCAAATAAATAAACAAGTACTAGGAAGAATGTTAAACAACCAGATGGCGAGGTTTAAGTACTCAAATCTTTCAAGAAAAGGAAAATCCACAACTTTCCAGAGAGTAATTGTCGGCCAAATCGTCTGAATTAATTGATTCTTATTAAAGTACATGATGGAGATGATCGTTACGGCTAAATAAATGAATGTAGTGAAAGCTGCCCCATATTGTGCCCACTTTTGAGAACTGCGGGCATTTTTTATAAACGGATAAAAGAAAAAAATTGTTTCAAACCCTGAAAAGTACAAAGTCATCTTTTTAGAGGCGGATAAGATCTCAGCCGCGGAATGATCAAAAACAGGAAAAAGATGAGAAAATTGCGCATCCTGTAAAGGGAACCATAACGTTACAATTAAAGGAAAGTTGAAAATGAAACTGAGACAGCAAATCCCAACAACGACTCGAAAGCCTCCGATAACATACACATACACGAGCGCAGAGAGGATCAATGCCATATACCATGTGTCCAATTGCGGAAAGATCCAGACCTGAATCATTTCGATATAACCGCGGAGCGTGGATGCTGCCACAAGCAGCAAATAAACAATCAATGCCAAACTGAGGAGTCCGCCAAGCCACTTTCCAAACAGTTCCTTGTGGGTAACGGTAATATCATTCGTTCCTTTATTTAATATTTGATAAACCATCCACAGAATGACATGAATGGAGAGGGCAGTAATAATAATAGCGATCCAGGCATCTTGGCCCGCGGATTTGACAATATACCGTGGCAAGCTGAGAATACCCATGCCAATTTGCGCACTGGTGATAAGATAAAAAACAAAGAAAGGGGAGACTTGTCGCTTTTCCGGTGGTAAGGGCAGCATACAGACACCTCCGTGTGTGAATTAGTCGTCAATATCCCAGTCGTTTTTTGGCGGAGTCTCCGGCTGAAATCTTACAGGGTTTTCCGCTCTTATTTGTATAGGACGGAGTGCCTGCTTGCTGAACGGCAGGCGAAAAATAGAGTCTTTGAAATCCTGCACACGCAACGGGTATATAGGCTCAAGAAAAGGGTGATTGAGAGAAGTCAGCTTTAATAAATGAGCCGTAAGAAAAGCAAAGCCGACGGCGACTCCGACAAGACCGAGCAGCTGGGCAAACAGGAGAAATGGAAAGCGAATCAGGCGGATCGCGTTGCTGACCTGGTAGACAGGCGTAGTAAAAGAAGCAAGCGCGCCCGTAGCGACGACAATGAGCAGTACATTGCTTGTCAATCCTGCTTGAACAGCAGCTGTTCCGAGCACAATCCCGCCGACAATCCCAATCGTTTGACCAATCTTTGTCGGCAGCCGGGCGCCTGCTTCCCGCAAAAGTTCAATCGCCAATTCGAGCAAAATAGCTTCCAAAAAAGGTGGGAACGGAATGGTTCCCCGGGATGTAATTAGTAAGCTCAGTACATCCTGGGGGAT
The DNA here is from genome assembly GCF_009183655.1 of Bacillus aerolatus. Classification (GTDB taxonomy): domain Bacteria; phylum Bacillota; class Bacilli; order Bacillales; family Domibacillaceae; genus Pseudobacillus; species Pseudobacillus aerolatus. The sequence goes on along the minus strand of NZ_WEIO01000004.1, from coordinate 56,115 downwards.
CATTTCGTAATGATACGTTAAAATGGCTACATAAGTCGATGTGGCTAAAATAGAGAAAGCAATCGCAAACAGTCGGATGAGCCGGAAAATAGATGCGATATTCCAGATTGAAACGTAGTCCTCAGCTGTCGAGAAAAATGTAAAGAATGACACAGGCCCTGTCAGCACGAAAGGAGAACCGTCAGTAAAAATAGCCACTTTGCCCTCAGAGAGTACGCTTGCCACGTGGTTAGGGAGCTCTGTATTAATTAACTGCGGAAACGGCGAGTTTTTATTGTCGGCAATCATTTGAGAGAGAACCGCACTATCAGAAACGGCATCGTATTCGATTCCTTGAATTCGCTGAATGACTGTATTGACATTTTCCGGATTGGCGACTCCGTCAATATAAGCAACAATAACTTTTGTTTTTGATAGTTTTCCTATGGTCAATTCTTTCGTTCGTAACCCGGGAGTTGGCAGGCGTTTGCGAACAAGATTCAAGTTTGTATTGATGGACTCAACAAACGCTTCTTTTGCTCCCGTTACGACGTATTCCGTTTCCGGAGTAGATACTTGCCGTTTCTCGACGGCTGGTGCGGGAACGGCAAGGCAGGCAGACTGTGCTTCTTTCTGGTAGAAAAGCAAGTGTCCGGTCATTAATTTATTTTGAATGTCCGGTACATTGTCCGTGAGAGAAAGATCCTCGATCGGCAGCTTTTCTTTTATTTCTTCTAATGAAGAGACTTCCTGTTGTTTAATGATAGTCAGTATATCTTTATGAACAATGTTCGGATCGACTAATGGTTTAAAATAGGCAATGAAAAAGGGCGAGTTTTCATGAAGCTGGAACGTGAGAAAGTCTGCTGACTCTCCGCACGCTGTTAACAGCTTAGCAAGTTCGCTTTCTTGAAAAGCTAAATCTTTTTGTTTAGACTTTTTCCGCATTGGAAATCCCCCCTCTCCATCCCGCTTTGTCTGAAATGCGAGAAAAACAGTCGCTTTTATTATGAGCCAAGAGAGGAAGAATTATAACTTCATAAAAAACAAAAAACGACGGGGAACCCCCGTCGTTTTTTGTTGCATATCGGTTCTTTTTCTTTCAAAAACCCCGATACATCACCATTTTTCGCATATTTTCATTTGTTTGTATTATCCGTTATGATATTTATACATCCAGAGAACGCCGGATTTTAAGAAACGGGCTACGCGGCCGGTAATCGCCCGGTCAGCGACGAAGCCGAAGCCTTGTTTTTTGCCGAGCGAGCCTAAAATGCCTTTTAGTTTCATTTGCGGCATTTCCGCAGGCAGCGGCTCGTTTTTCCAGCGTTTCACAAGCACTTGGACGATTTGTTCCGCCTGTTCCTCAGCGAGCTGGGCGCTCGGGGCGTGCGGCAGGCTGGCGCAGTCACCGACGACATATACATGTTCATCTTCCGGCAAGTTGTGATGCGGCGAGAGCTTCACGCGTCCGGAACCGTCTTTTTCAACGTCCATTTCACGGACAATTCGATTCGGTTGAATGCCGGCAGTCCAGACGACTGCATTCATTGGGTACGCATCATCGTGATTGTAGATCGTGTGCGGTTCGACTTTTGTAATATTTGCGCTGTTAATCACTTCCACACCGTGGTCAACAAACCATTTATGAATGTATTTACTCAGCCGTTCAGGGAAGTCTTTTAAAATACGCGAGCCGCGGTCAAATAATGTAATATCGAGATCCGGACGGCTTTCGCGCAATTCGCTCGCCAGTTCAATTCCGCTCAGACCAGCACCCACGATACCGACTTTTGAACCAGCTGGCATATTTGAAAGCGTCTGGTACGTCTGGCGCGACTTATCAATCGATTGGATGCTGTGCGTATATTCGTCAGCACCAGGTACGTTATGATACTTATCCTCGCATCCGAGACCGATGACAAGATCATCATATGGAATCGCATCATTGTCTTTAATAAGAACTTGCTTGCTTTCCAAGTCGATCTTCGTTATTTCCCCGTATACAAGGTTCAAGCGAGGATGTTCGGGAAACGTAACCCGCACCTCTTGATCGGATATCGTTCCGGCTGCCAGAGCATAATATTCCGTTTTTAAGCTATGGTATGGAAACTTATCCACTAATGTAATAGTGACATCTTCAGGTAATTGATTTGGCAGCAGCCTAAGCAATACGCGCATGTTTCCGTAGCCGCCGCCAAGCAGCACTAAATGTTTCATCTGAATTTTCCCCTTCTGTACAATATGTATTTGAATGTTGACGTCCTCGAAGGCACCGTCAAAAAAGCCGCAATTTTTATCTGCCATCATGAGTATATCTAAATGCAGCGCTTTTCACAACAGACATCATGGATTTTCACAGATAAGTTTTCTCCTTTTCAGCAGGCGGAAGAGATAGTAGAATAAAGATTAGAGGTGAAGGAAAAAAATGAAACCGATTATCGAGTTTTGTGTCAGCAATTTAGCAAGTGGTGCGCAAAAAGCGCTTGAGATATTAGAACGTGATTCCAATTTGGATGTAATCGAATATGGCTGTCTCGGCTATTGCACGAGATGCGCGGAAGGTATGTTTGCTTTAGTGAATGGAGAGCCGGTCGACGGTAATACTCCGGAAGAGCTTGTCGACAATATATATGAGTATTTAGAAGAAAATCCAATGTTTTGAAGAAGAGACCAGCGGAGGAGAAGGGTACCCGCTGGTTTTTTGTATTTTTATATCTATTGTTTAAGTGAAATGTTCATTTGATTTCCAATTTAAATAAAGGGGCAAAAATGATTCATATTGAAATTGAGCCTTCTGCCGTAAAGGCATCTGTTTTGGGAGCTATCCAGTCATTCGGCAATGACTGGCCGCCTAAGTTGATGGTTTGCCTTGTCCCCTTTTTTTTCTATTTTTAAAAAATGCGATAATGAGAAGCAAAAGCGGAAGGATGATTTGAAATGGCAGGTGCAAGTAAACGGGGACGATTTGTAAACCTTCCCGAAAATGCTCCATTATATTACTTGCGATAATGATGGACAAAAATAAAAGGACAAACCCGATCGGAAAAGCGAGCTGCGAAGGTTTTTTAATATGGAATAAGTCGGCCGTGCCGATCACAGCCGCGTAAAAGAATAAGCTGATTTTAAAGAATCCGAGGACGATTACAGCAAGCATAAAAAATATATCGAGACGTTCCAAAAACTCCGCTAACTGGATCATTTGTATCGTACTAAGGAGCGGAAATTGTGTACGTAAAACTTGGGAAACGCCAAGGACACCAATATTCACTGTCATACTAATCGCTAAATTAATTCCGCTTAGTCCTAAGGCCGATAAACCTATGATTTTCGCTTTTTTCGGGTTATTCAAATAAGGCAAAATCATTGCAAATACGACCGCTTCTCCAAACGGAAAAAACAAAGATTGAGTAAAGGCTACTTTTATTACCGGAGAAAGACCTTCCTCCAGCATCGGCTTTAAGTTATTTAAATCGATTAAACCAGAAACAAGAAGCAGTATGAACCCGCTAATTGCGAGAAGGTAAATTAAAACAAAAAACAGCTCACCTGTTCTCGCCAACACTTCGATGCCTTTACGGACCGTATAAATAACAACAAGCACTAAGAATGCGTGATTGAGAGTTATAGGTGTTACGGGATAAGCAATGACGGCCAGCACTTCTCCAAAATCCCGCAGCACCCTTGCAGCAAGGTACAAAAAATATATCATGTAGAGAAAGGCGAGTATCCGTCCACAAAACTTTCCTATTATTTTTTGCACATAGGTGGTCGGCAAACAATCAGGATAGTATAAATAAAGGCGGTGATACATGAAAAAGATGAAAAAACCGCCTGTCATTCCAAGCAGAATGGCGAGCCACGCATCCTGTTTTGCCTCGATGGCAAGTGGAACCAGCAAGGCGCTGCCAATTTCAAACAACACGATAAGGACGAACAGTTGGTATGCGCTGATTTTCGCCTTCTCCACGGCTGTATCACTTCCTTTTTTTAATGATTGTTTTCCACCTCAGAAAGGTACGATTTGTTTCGTAAGCCGCTGCGGCGCACAAAGGCATCCACTGTCATATTCACCTGCAGTTCTGGAAAGTAAAGATCATTCCACTCGTGTTTCCATTTTTTCCATGCTGCGGGATCGGATCGATGGACGGCTTCACCGAAACCGAAAATGTCTGCTTTCTCCTTTTGAACATGCCGGATGGAGTTATCTACCTGCTTCTTAATTTCTTGTTCCACTTTCTTTTCTATTTTCAAAAGCGTCTGCTCGTCGGTTAGATCCACAGGCGCCGTCACCTCGCCAATGTCTCCTTCTGCCCGGATGTGAATGGAAATGCTCGGTGTGTTATTTTTTATATGGGCAGAAACATTCGTTTGTTGACGGATGACTTCGTAGGCGATTGCCGCTTTTTTCTCTTTCCAATTAACGATGATTGCTGTGTTTTGAATTTTATCCAGCACCCACACCGCTCCTTTAGCTGTTTCCCCGTCAAGCCAGCCGGTCAATTTACCGTCTTTAATGATGGCAAGGCCGTCAGCTTGAAGGAGTGCTTCCGGGGTGGTGTTTTGGAGTTTTTCCAATTTTTCGGCCTGTTCACCATCCCCGGTGAAGCGAAAACCGGTAATGACAGGCTCTTTGCCAGGGGAGATGAGGTCAGTTATCACTTCGTGGAGGGCGACATCAATATTCTCCCCCCACCTTTCTTCCGTATATTTCATTGTCTTCAGCACATAGTTAGCTGGAATTTTATCGATAGGTGATAACGCTTTAAGCACATCTTCCGCCGTTCCATTTTGGGCAATCACAACGGATGCCGTCGTCCGAAATTCAGGATCGCGGTCCAAAACATCAAGAATAGTCAGAATACCTTCTTCCTTTGCTAAGTCCTCACCGATGACTAACAAGTTAGTGTGGGCAAAGTATTGTTTTCGCGAGAGATGCGTGCTTAAGCGTCTGCTCATTTCCATCATATTATCTCCAGTAGATTTACGGACGGTAACGGGGGCGCTTTGTCCACCCGCCCCGCCTTGCAGACCTCCCGCCACATACCCCGGATTGACGATTTGAAAGGTGCCAACATATTCACCCTTTTCATTTTTATCAATACCAAGGGCCGACACTATTGCCAAGTTCGTTAATTCTCTTTGGCTCCAGCATCCTGAGAGCAAAACGGCACTGATCATAATGAAGAAAAGCAAAAATAATCTACGGCTCATTTCGATCTCCTTTTTCCGTGCGGCTATTGACCATTCCCCGGTCTGAAGGAGGTGCGGGCTGTTGATCTTCTCCTTGACGAATGAGATTTTCATCACTGGCAATTAATCTTGGTCTTTCCTTGAAGGCCCACCAAGGATAACGGACGACCGTATCTTTCATATTCGCTGGAATAAGCGGGGCGAGCGGGGACATATATGGCACTCCGAAGGAACGGAGGCTGCATAAATGAACGACTAACATAATGCCTCCCAACACAATTCCGTAGAAGCCAAAGGTGGCTGCCGCTGTCATAAATCCAAAACGGATCAAACGAATGGAGATGCCCATTGAAAAAGCGGGAGTGGCAAAGCTGGCAATGGCTGTAATCGCCACGATAATAACCATAGCCGGCGACACAATTCCAGCTTGCACCGCGGCCTGGCCAATGACAAGAGCGCCTACGATCGAGACAGCCGAACCGACGGCTTTTGGCAGCCGGACTCCTGCCTCCCGTAAAATTTCAAACGTCACTTCCATAATTAAAGCTTCGACAAACGCGGGGAAAGGAACGATTTCCCGCTGAGCGGCAATGACGATCAACAGCTGTGTTGGGATCATCTCTTGATGAAAGGTCGTAGCGGCAATATATAAAGCGGGCGCGAAAAGAGAGATGATCAAAATTAACGTTCGTAACAGGCGAAGGAAAGTGGCAATATCAAAACGGGTATAATAATCATCAACGGACTGGAAAAATTGAATAAATACAGCGGGTGCAAGCAATACGAATGGAGTTCCATCCACGAAAACCGCAATCCGTCCTTCCAGCAAATTACCTGCGACGATATCCGGCCTTTCTGCTTGATAAGTCGTTGGAAATGTGGTCGCCGTTTGATCCTGAATAAGTTGCTCAATATAACCGGATTCAAGAATACTATCAGTGTCAATCCTTTTTAAGCGTTTCCGCATTTCCTCAATGATTTTGTCATTGGCGATTCCGTTGACATACATAATGGCCACATCTGTATTCGTGACTTTGCCGATTTTCATCGTCTCCACCCATAAATTAGGGTTTTTAATGATTCGGCGTACCATCGCTGTGTTCGTTCCAATGGATTCAGTAAATCCGCCTTGTGGCCCTAAGATTGACATTTGCGTACTCGGTTCCTGGATTGACCGTTGTTCTCCGCCTTTTGTGTCCGCACTGAGTGCTCCATTTATTCCGTCGATCAGAACAATTGTTTCACCTGACATTAAGGAGGAAAACAGCTCGTCCCAGTCACGCACCGGCTTGACACTGCCGATCGTAACGACACCTTCTGCCATTATTTCAAACGCTTCCTGCTGAATCAGCAAATCACCCAAATCATGCTTTTCCATGATCGCTTCGATTAAAAAGTCATTGATCGACTGACCATCGACAATTCCGTCCACATACACGAGAGCTATTTTAATTTCAGGGTTGGTGCCAACTTTTAACGTCCGAGTAATCACATCTGGACTGTTTCCTGTCTTTTGTTTAATGATGTCAAGATTAGCTGTTAAAGAACTATCAAAGGACTGTGATGGATGATTGTCACTGCTTTTTTTTGGCTTTTTCCGTTTAAAAAATGAAGGCATAGCATACACAATCCTTTCTTTATTTTTCATTCTCCGTTTTAGCCAAAGAAGCTCTTTTTTATAACATTTTCTTATAAAGTCGTTTGCTTGTTTTTCATAGACGGGCTTTAGAATGGGAAGAATATTCATTGGAGAGTGATAAAAATTGAAAATTGCCGGTATCATCATTTTAATGCTGGGGCTTTTAATGGCCCTTTCCCTGAGCATGGACATTCTTTCAGGGGCTGATCTGAAGAGGGCGCTTCTAGATATGATTAGTCCTTTGCAGGTAATGGAACTTATCGAGCTGATTATTTTTGGCCTTTATTTTTTATTGCTGATCATTCAACCGATCTTTTCCTTTTATCGAAAAAGAAAGCAGAAGAAAGCGGTATAAATTGAACAAAGGGGCTGTTCCAACAGTTAGTGAATAACTGGCTGTTGGAACAGCCCCTTTTTCTGAGGGCAGTGTATGTTGTGGCTGCGGTTATTTAATGGATTATTTTTTTCCTATTATTTTTTTTAGTGTAAATCCGACAATCAACCCTGGAATCACACTCAACATCGGAAGCCAAATGGGGCCTAATAATACACCGAATAATGTTATTTTCGAGGAAAAAATGGTGCCTACGGTCACAAAATAAGCCGCAAATACAAATGGAAGGAAGGAATACGGTTTTTTTCCTCCACCTGCATCCTTAAACGCATCCCACATCGCGAAAAAGTAAAGACATGGATAAAACATAAGCCATTGAAAATCGGCTTGAATAATCGCTTGTTCGATATCACCGTGAAAGCTTGAAATAATGACTTCGTTAAAATGCGCTTGTATGTTGACTAAAAACTCTAAAGCAATGAACACAAATCCTTTAAAATATTTTCCGTTTAATAATTGCCCAAAGCCGGGAAGGGCAATGCTCCAAAACAATTTTTCTTTTGCATCCACATCGGTTTAACCCCCTGCTAAATCTTTTCGGTCGGGAGCTGAAGGCGGTTTTTCGAGCCAGCCATTATCAACCATAATATTTGCCCCGTCTGTTGCAAATTCCCCAACCTCGATTATTAAACGGCCATAAGCAGCTCCTAAATCTTTTCTTGAACTTCCTCCCATACTCATTCCATAAAAACCGATTCCGGCATTATATAAGGCAGCTGTATGAAACATAAGTAATTTATCGGAAAATACAGGTTCTTCGGCAGTTGTTACGGTTAAACTCCACGAAATCGGCGTTGGCAAGTTGCTTTCTCCTAAGAACTTACTGAAAACGGCACTATGGTGCTGGGCAATCTCTGCCCCTCTTGTCATAAACCTGCGAACCTCTTTTGATTGTGCTATTTGAGAAAACCCTGTCAATAGGGCACTTCCAAGCGCGTTTCGATACAAATTCGTAAATAAAAATGAAATTTCCGTGCTCGTTAAAGGTCTTTGCTCGCCCATCCACCCAGCTAAAAAATGCTGCTTATGCACAAATTCCGTCTGTTTCGGATACGGGATATAGGGAGAACGAACGTACAGTCCTTTTTCCTGCAATACATTTGATGAACGGTTATACAATTCAGCAGACGATTGTAAACAAGATGTAAAATGTTCCCGAATATCATGACGGGATGAATTCGGAATAGCAATACTATAAGCGTTTAACCCCATTGAACCTATATTTTGAGCGTAATGCAGCATCAATTCATCACTAAAAAGCCTTGGGGCGTTTACATTGACATCTTGTTCCGTAAATCCCACGGGAACGGGAAGGCCTTCCCCTTTAAATATGATCCGATTCATGTCAACATGCATTTCCGCTAATTCTAACGCATATTCCAAACAAGATTTCACATCCGGGTCTTCCACATGCTCTAAAAAGTACGAGATGACACAAATCCCCAATGTATCGTTCAAATACGATCCAAACAAAACAGACAGTTCACTTGACGTTAATTTAATATGGTCATGACTTGTCACTTAACTAACCTCCCACTGAGTCTATCGGTTATCACACGTATAGTATCTCCTATGATAGGAAAAGTTATGATTGTCTTTCTAAAATACAAAGAATAGATCAACACCCACCTATTTTTGGAGGTTAACACGATGAGCGAAAAGAAAATTCCTTTAACATCGGCTGAAATTGCTTCTCTTTGGACGGCGTATATGAATGACAGTATGGCCAAACATTTCTTGGAGTACATGCTAAAGCATATCGAAGATTCAGGCATAAAACCTGCTGTTCAGCTTGCCTTTGACATGGCATCCAGTCACTTGAAACAGTTGCTCACCATTTTTGAGCAAGAACAGTATGCCGTCCCTAACGGTTTTACGGAGAAGGATGTAAACATGGACGCCCCTTGGCTTTTTTCAGACATATTCTGTTTAACGTATGTGAATTATATGGCAAAAGTGGGGCTGCTCGCTTATGGCGGGTTTGTCGCCATGAGTACAAGGGAAGATATGCGAAGTTATTTTACACAAGGGTTAATCGAAACGACCACTCTTTATAACAAAACGGCGGACATTGCCCTTACTAAAGGAGTATATGCCAGACACCCTTATATTGAAGTGCCAAAAGAAACCGATTATGTGGATAGTAAAAAATATTTGAGTGGATTAAATCCATTTGGCAGCAAACGGCCATTAAACGCCATTGAAATTGCTCATTTGTATATGAATGTGATGACAAACACAATGGGAGCTAAACTTTGCCTTGCGTTTGCTCAAACCTCTTCATCTAAAGAAATTCAAGAGTATATGTTACGGGGAAAAGATATTTCAAATAAACATATTCAAATTTTTGTTTCTGCTCTTTTGGATTGCGACATTCAAACACCACACTTACCAGATATTTCAGTGAGTGATTCAACTACCCCGACATTTTCAGACAAATTGCTGATGTTTCATATGTCACTTTTAGGTGCCGCTGGAATAGGGAACTATGCGACTGCCGCAGCTGCCAGCCAGCGAAGCGATTTAGCGTTCAATTATGAGCGGTTATCGCTGGAAATCGCCCAATTTGCCAAAAGTGGAGCCGACATTATGATTAAACATAATTGGCTTGAACAACCACCAGGAACGAAAGATCGAGATCAATTATCAAAAAACAAACAATGAAAAAATACTTTTATATAATCCATCAATAGTGTTGTGTAAATTAAACGCTCGTTTCATTTTTCTTCATTTCGTCCCGCAGTTCGTACCAGCGGTCTCTTGCCATTTCAATGAGCTGTTTTTCTTGCGATTCCCGCTGTTTTTTAAGAATTTTCGAAAAATAGGGAACCGCTTTTCCCCATTGGCCAATCCGTACATGTAATTCGGCGAGTAAATACAGCAAATTTATATCAGACATGGCCGTTAGCGTTAAATCTTCATTAATATATGCTTCTTCGTACTGTTTGGCAGCAAGAGCAAGGAAGCGTTTTTCTTCCTCTTCATTTGCTGAGTCACGGTAAAGCCACGCTGTGCGAAGAGCCAGGCCTGCCAATGTTAAATGTTTTTCTTTTTTAATCAAACCGGAATAGAGAGCGAGCTTGTAACTGTTAATCGCTTGATGAATAGTCCGCTGCTTGCCGTAGTCTTGTGATTTCCAATTACCGCTCACTTTTTCTTTCAATTCATTTTTCGTACCTGGAGCGAAAAAATTGGAAAAGTCATCTGTGAAGGAATAACCGCAAAGAGGGCATACTTTTACATTGTAAAGCAGCGGGTTCATTTCGGAATCTATGTATAGCGGCTTTAAATCTGTGTCCCGGCCCGCCAGTTTGACGAAGCGGTTTCTCAATTTCGTAGATTGGAATGAATGTTGACATAAGTGGCAAGTTTCTTGTTTTTCATAAAAAGGAGAAAGTTTTTCCATTTTAATTGCCTCCTGAATTGTTTCTTGTGAGTCGAAATGCTTATTTCGTTAAAATGATTATACCTCTTTTATGTAAATAGAACTATGAAAAAAGAACTTTTTTACGTACTCATTTGAAAATGAGAAAGCTGTTTTGTTGAGAAGGAGGTTAGCGGCGTATATAATAATAGTAACGATAAAAGAATGGAGGGGTTCCATTGCAAGAACAAGAAGTAGTCAAGATTACAGAAGCAGCTGCTTTTCAGATAAAAGAAATGATGAAACAAAATGAAGAAGAAGGTTCCACTTTGCGTGTCACTGTACATGGCGGAGGCTGCAGTGGTTTATCGTACGGCATGGGATTTGACCAAGATATTAAAGAGGACGACATCAAACTCAGTCAATACGGAATTGACATTGTTGTTGACCAGGAAAGCGCCCCAATTTTAAGTGGGACAGTCGTTGACTATAAAGAATCTTTAATGGGCGGAGGGTTTACGATCGAAAATCCGAACGCCATCGCGTCTTGCGGCTGCGGTTCTTCGTTCCGGACAGCTGTAAATGCCGGCAAGCCGGAAGATTGTTAAATAGAAAAAAGCGCCCTCTTCAAGGCGCTTTTTATTTTGCCTGCCGAATGCAGGGGGGTTCTGTCATGTTCTCGTTAACGCTTCTTTGATCGGCGTGCTGCCGCTAATAATTTCAAATGTTTTACCTTCTGCTTCTTTTGTCAGCAGGGACTCTACTAGCACTTGAGCAACATCGTCACGGGAAATGGTGCCTCCCACAGGTGAGAATTGCGCAGCTAGATCGATCATACCCGTCCCTGGTTCATCCGTTAAGCTCCCTGGGCGCACGATCGTAAAGTTCAGTCCGCTTTTCATCAAATATTCGTCTGCTGCTTTTTTCGCTTCCAAATAGGGCTGAAGAGCGGGGGGAGCTTCTTCAGGAGTTTCCGTTCCCATGGAGCTGAGCATAATAAATCGTTCGATTCCTTTTTCCTTCGCGAAATCGACCGCTTTTTTCGCTCCTTCCTGATCAATCGCGACCGTTTTATCGTGGCCCGTAGCTGAACCGGATCCGGCGGCAAAAATGACGGCATTCACGTCATTCATCGTAAAGCTGAAGTCCTGCTCCAAGTCGGCAAGAATGGCTTTTGCACCAAGCTTCTCCATCTCATCAGTCTGCTCAGCTTTTCGGATCATGGAACGGACGAGATGCTGGTTGCTTTCGGCTAGTCGTTTGACTACTCTTTTACCGGTTAATCCCCCTGCTCCAATGACAAGTACGTTCAAAGTAATCACCCTTTTCTTAAAAAAGTCTTGTTAAATAATGTACCCTATTTCAATTCAAAAAAACGGGGGGAAATAGAGAGGAAGCAATTGAATGAAATCCGCTAAATGGCTTGAAAAAGAAGTATAAAAAGCATATTATTGAAGTAGATATGCCTTTGTTAAAATTTCATGACATTTTTTTATTGTGTTTTTTTACAATTATTCGTGAAGAAAATCACATTTTTAACGAATAGCTGGCAAACTATGAATACATTCATGCGAAACACTCGCAAAAATATGTACAAAAGGTGGTAGGGATCATTATGAGAAAACCAAAAATTGTTGTTCTAGGTGCAGGTTATGGTGGATTGATGACAGTGACTCGTCTTCAAAAAGCATTAGGTCAGGACGAAGCCGATATCGTTCTTGTAAACAAAAATGATTACCATTACGAAACAACTTGGCTGCATGAAGCATCTGCAGGCACGCTTCACCACGACCGCGTCCGCTATGATATTGACAGCGTTATCAACCGCAGCAAAGTCGAATTCATCCGTGCGGAAGTACAGGATATTAAAACAGATGAAAAGAAAGTTATCTTGAATACCGGCGAAATTGACTATGACTACTTAGTGTTCGCTCTTGGCGGAGAGTCAGAAACATTTGGCATTCAAGGCTTGAAAGAGTACGCGTTTACGATTTCCAACGTTAACGCAGCCCGTCAGATCCGCGAGCATATTGATTACCAATTTGCTACATATGCAATGGAAACAGAAAAGAAAGATGAGCGTTTAGCGATTGTTGTCGGCGGCGCCGGCTTCACTGGCATTGAGTTCCTTGGCGAGCTTGTTAACCGTGTGCCTGAGCTTTGCCGTGAGTATGACATTGATTATTCCAAAGTACGCATTTATTGCGTAGAAGCCGCTCCGATGGTTCTTCCAGGATTTGATCCGGAGCTTGTTCAATATGCAGTCGCTTTGCTTGAGAAAAAAGGCGTTGAATTCAAAATTGGCACAGCTATTAAAGAAGCAACTCCTGAAGGCATTAAAGTGGCTAAAGGCGAGGAAGAAATGCAAGAAATTAAAGCTGGTACGGTTGTTTGGGCAGCTGGGGTCCGCGGAAATGCCGTCATTGAAAAAGCCGGTATCGATAACATGCGCGGCCGTGTGAAAGTGAACCTTAACTTGACAGCTCCAGGCCATGACAACATTTTCGTCTTAGGCGATTCTTCACTTATGATTAATGAAGAAATCAACCGTCCATATCCTCCAACAGCTCAAATTGCGATGCAGCAAGGAGAAGTGTGCGCCCGCAACTTAGTGAAGCTTGTAAAAGGCGGCGAAGGAGAGCTTGAAACATTCAAGCCGGACATTAAAGGTACAGTATGTTCTTTAGGTGACGACGATGCGATCGGTGTTGTTTTCGGCAAGAAAGTAACAGGTACAAAAGCGTCATTTATGAAGAAAATGGTCGACAACCGCGCATTGCTAATGATCGGCGGACCATCACTCGTACTGAAAAAAGGTAAATTTAATTTACTATAAGATAATAAAAAGAGAGGCCAGCATAAATGCTGGTCTCTTTTGTCGTTGTTTATTTCTTTGGACTTTGTTTTCCTTTGCAGCTTGGACACGTTTCTGATCCTCCGAGCAACAACTGAAAATATCCTTGACCATCACAATAACTGCAAGGCTTCGTCGGCGTTTGAACTGTCATTTAATCTCCTCTTTCGGTTTTGAATTTTCTGATAATATAACACGTACATAAAACCCAATCAATCTCCTTTTTCGCTCAAACCTATCTTAAAGGGAGAATAACTTTAATGCTTTAAAGGAATGGGGGTCAGTCCCCCGCTGCTTTAAAGCAGCAGAGGACTGACTCCCGAAAAAAGCGGGATGGCTTCAGGTGGTTGACGTTTTGGGCAGAATTGAGTACACTATTCAATAGTGATTTAGGGGGGAAACAGGATGCATATAGCCATTTTACTTGTCTCGGTTTTGCTGTTTTTCGTGCTTTTTTTCGGCATTGGCTTTTTGCTGAATATGCTGCTTCGAATGACTTGGGTAATGGCGATTCTTTATCCGCTTGTAACAATTGCGATTGTGGATGGAATCAGCACATTTGACTATATTTTTAACGCGAATGAAGCGTTTAGCGTATTAGGAACTAAAATGACATCTTTGAAGCTGGCGGATTTAATTATTTTGACGAGTGGCCTTCTCGGTGCGCTTACATCTGGCATTACGATGAGAGTATTACGCCAAAAAGGTTATCAAATGTTTTAACGGCTTATTTAAAAGCCGTTTTTTTATTGTTTAGGAAACTATAAAGTATTCGCATTGTGGATCACTTTGCTATGGAGCGGGGGTGTGTCTAGCTCTGTCCGGCTCCGCTTTTCGTGTTGTCCAGCTCCAGCGCCTAGCCCCTCGAGGTCAAATAACCTTTCACCAAGGAAGTCAAAAGGCGAACTTCCTTGGTGAAAGAACATTTTTGCCTGAGGCTGATCAAGGCGCTTGCGCTTTTCGAAATGAAAAGCAGCGAACGCCGTTTAGCGGGCTTCGCTGCTTTTTTGAAAGATAGGGGCTAGTTCAATGGATTGAAAAGCCTCTGGGTGGGTCATGTTTGCTAATTTATGCAAGCCGACAACAAGCCGCGGCGACGGGCGGCAAAAGAAGTCTTCTTCCATGACAACGACACGTTGCTGCTGTACGGCTGGAAGCTCGCTCCAGCCCGGACGTTTGTGGACAATGGCGGGATCGATTTTTTCCGTACGGACACCGACCCATGAAAGTAAAATAAAATCAGGATTTCTCTTTTTCACTTCTTCCCAGTCCGTCTGGAAGTTGGCTGTGGCTTCGTCAGCAAACACATTCCGGGCTCCGGCCAGCTCGCTGATTTCTGTTAGCCAATTAATCTTCCCGGGCGTGAACACAGGCTTCGGCCACCATTCCCAATAAAGAGAAGGGCGTTCGTTAATAAGCGAAGCGACTGACCGAAACTGCGCCAGCTGCGCGCGGTATTGGTCCGCTGCCCGCTTCGCTTGCTCAGGCACGCCGCACGCTTTTCCCATTTCTTCAATCGACTCGCCAATTTCCGTAAGCGACTGTGGATTTGTGACGATAAACGGAATTCTGCGTTTTTTTAATTCTTCCACATTTTTCTCCATGCCCGGTACACTTAAGGAAGCAATGACTAAATCGGGCTGCAATGCTTCTACTTTATCCATATCAATATTCAAGTCGGGTCCGAGCTTCGGCAAATGATCGACATCAGCCGGCCAGTCGGAAAAATCATCGACACCAATAAGTTGGTGAGTCAAACCAAGAAACTCAATAATTTCTGTATTGCTTGGACAAATGGAAATAAGCTTCATATTGTCCCTCCTTTTACAAACGTTGCTTCTATTGTATCATGCCTTCCATTCGTCCCGGGAAATTCTTTCCTGTATAATGACGATGGAGGTGGGTGTATGTTTACAGTTAAAAATAATTTGTTTTTTGAACAAAAAGAAGAAGTTGTTATCGTCGGGCTTTATGACCGCCCGATCAAGTTTGAAGGGGAACTTGCCAAGCTGGATGAAGCAATGACTGGCGAACTGACCGAGCTTGTGAAAGAAGGCGATATTTCAGCAAAAAAACACGAAGCAGCCATGATTCCTGCATTAGGGAGAATTCCTGTGAAAAGGCTCCTTTTTATCGGGCTCGGCAAAGAAAAACAAGCAGATTTTCACGAAATGAAAGAAGCTATCGGTACAGCTGTTCAGCAAATGAAAAAGTTGAAACTTGCCTCTGCAGCGGTAGCGCTTGATAGTTTCGTATGCGAAAACATTAGTGTAGACGATGCTGCGCATGCATTCAGTGAAGCGTTCGGACTCGCTTCTTATGAATTTAAAGGGTATAAACAGCCGTCCAATGATCCTGAGCAGTCTATCGAACAAATCGCTGTGTATACGAAAGCAAATGCAGAAGAAGTGAAAGCCGCTCTTCATGTTGGGTACGTGCTGAGCCAAGGGACAAACTCTGCCCGGACACTTGTCAACACGCCAGCAAATATGCTGACGGCTTCTGGCATGGCAGACCATGCAAAAAAGTTAGCCGAGACTTACGGGTTCGAAGTGGAAATTCTCGAAAAAGAAGAGATGGAAAAGCTCGGCATGGGCGCTTTTTTGGCGGTTAATAAAGGATCGGTGGAACCACCAAAAATGATTGCGCTGAAATACCAGCCGCAAGAAGAGTGGAAAGACGTGCTCGGTCTCGTCGGCAAAGGAATTACGTTTGATACCGGTGGTTATTCTATTAAGCCGAAAGACGGCCTTGTCGGCATGAAAATGGATATGGGCGGCGCAGCCGCTGTACTTGGAGCGATGGAAATTATCGGTGAATTAAAGCCTGATCAAAATGTCGTCGCCGTCATCCCTTCGACGGATAACATGGTCAGCGGTGAAGCATTTAAGCCGGATGATGTGATTACATCGATGAGCGGGAAAACAATTGAAGTGCTGAACACTGATGCAGAAGGACGTCTCGTGCTGGCAGATGCGATGACATATGCCAAGTATCACAAAGCAGACTATTTAGTAGATGTCGCTACATTAACCGGGGGAGTGGTCGTGGCGCTCGGTACGGATAAAACAGGGGCGATGACGAATAATGACGCTTTTTTTGAAGAAGTACTTGACGCGTCCAAGGAAGCAGGCGAATTCGTCTGGCAGCTGCCGCTCACGGAAAAAGACAAGCAGCGCATCCGCAACAGTAAAATTGCTGATTTGAATAATTCGCCAGGGCGTGAAGGCCATGCGATTATGGGCGGTGGTTTTGTCGGGGAATTCGCGGAAGACACGCCGTGGGTGCATCTCGACATTGCCGGCACAGCAGATATGAACAAAGCAGGAGCTTTAGGGCCGGCAGGAGCGACAGGCGTAATGGCCCGGACGCTTGCACTGTTAGCAATGAGAAGAACGAAATAGTAACGATGTAAATGAAGAGATTTGCCGGGAAAAGGACTTCTTTTTTTGGCAAATCTCTTTTTCCGCTGCGTCATTTTTGTGGAAAAAATAATTCTATGTTTCAATACTCTTTTTTGGATTATAATAAAATTAAAAGAAAATGGGGAAGTGAGACATGTTGAAGCGCATTTCGAGTGTGGCGGCCTATTTAAATGAAAACGCAGAAAAGTTAGCTAATGAAATTGTACATAATATTGTCCAAAGGTTTGAATTTGAAGTGCCTAAACAGGAAATTGACGCGGCCATTATTGTCTATACAGACTTTATCAGCCTTTTAGGTGAAGCCATTATATTTGAGAAAGACGATGCGCCAGAGGGGCTGATTGAATGGAGCAAAACAAATGGAGAACGCACGGCTGCTCAAGGAGAAAAGGTCTCTATCATTATTGCGCGTTATCCGCATACTCGTCTGGTTTTTATTGAAAAACTGACGAACATCTCTATAGAGTTCGGACTGCCAGCTGAAGAAGTCGTTTTTATTAATAAACGATTTAACTATATGCTTGACATCAGTATTAAAGAAACTGTTCTTGCCTTTGAACGAGTGACAGACGAAATAATTAAAGAAGCGCGTTCAGAAATACTAGGTTTATCTGCACCTGTTGTCCCGCTTCAAGATGGATTGGCCGTGCTGCCGCTCATTGGTACAATTAATGAAGAAAGAGCGAAATATTTAGTGGAAGCGACTATTCCTAAAATTGCTGAATGGCAGCTGGAATACTTAATTATTGATTTTTCAGGTATTCTGCACATCGATGACATGGTTGAAAAACATTTATTTGAGATTCATCGTATCCTCAAATTGCTTGGCATTAAAGCGATCGCCACAGGCATACGCCCCGACTTAGCACAAAAATTTGTCAGTATCGGAGTAGATCTTTCATCGATTGAAACGTATGCGACGGTTAAGCAAGCCATGGAACGAATGAAATAAGCTGGTTGTCAACAATGGCATATTTAGCTTGTTAAAACCTTCAATTCCCTTGAAGGTTTTTCTTTTTGCGACAAATATCGACACGTTATTAAAAGGAGTTTTGAAAAGGCATTGACAATTCCCTACAAAATTTGCTATCTTGATTTTAGTTCTCTACCAATTTAGCAAACTAAAGTGAAAGGGGCATTTCAGATGAATGCTGTTGTTATAGCTGTTATCGTCATGCTCCTCCTCAGTCTATTTCGTGTAAATGTTGTATTTTCATTGATTACGGGTGCACTGATCGGGGGAGTCATTGGCGGCTTAGGAGTAGAAGGAACGATTGGTGCTTTTTCAGAAGGGGTTGGCGGCGGAGCGAACGTTGCGCTGAGTTATGCAATGCTCGGAGGCTTTGCGGTGGCTATTTCAAGTACCGGACTGCCGAATGCGCTTGTTGAAGTTGTATTGAAGTATGTGGGAAATAAAGAAGAAGCGCGGACGAAAAAGCTGCCAAAGGCACTTATAGTATTTTTTATTTTATTAATGGCTTGTTTTTCGCAAAACTTAATTCCTATTCATATTGCCTTTATTCCATTATTAATTCCACCGCTTCTCCAAATTTTAAATGAATTAGAAGTGGACCGGCGTCTCATAGCCTGTGTGCTGACATTCGGCTTAGTTACACCGTATATGTTGCTTCCGGTCGGATTCGGCCAGATTTTCCATGAAATTATCGTCACAAATATAACGGAAAGCGGATTGACAGTCGCGATGGATGATATAACGAAAGCGATGATTTATCCGGCGGCTGGAATGCTTTGCGGTTTACTGATCGCTGTCTTTTTCTCTTACCGGAAGCCGCGGAAGTACGAAAAGTCTGTCATGCCTGCTGCGGCTGCTGCAACAGAAGGCTATTCGAAGTCGGGTGTAGCTATTTCAGTGGCAGCGATTATTGCCGCACTTGCAGCCCAGATTTGGACAGAATCGATGGTGTTCGGCGCGCTTGCGGGGATTGTTGTTTTATATGCATCAAGGGCTTTACGCTGGAATGAAGCAGACAACCTGCTGACAGACGGCATGCGCATGATGGCGTTTATCGGCTTTGTTATGATTGCTGCTTCCGGCTTTGCGAATGTGATGAGTGCGACAGGAGATGTCGAACGACTAGTGGAGCAAGCAGCTGCTTTGATTGACGGCAATCAGACGCTCGGTGCGCTCTTAATGCTTATTGTCGGTTTGCTCGTAACGATGGGCATCGGTTCATCGTTTTCTACGATTCCGATTATCGCCACTATTTTCGTTCCGCTCGCGCTGGAGCTCGGTTTCAGCCCGATGGCTACTATTGTTCTTGTCGGAACGGCAGCAGCGCTCGGAGATGCCGGATCACCTGCTTCTGATAGTACGCTCGGTCCAACGTCTGGTTTGAACGTGGATGGGCAGCACAATCACATTTGGGATACGTGCGTACCGACGTTTCTGCACTACAATATTCCGGTCATTTTATTCGGTTGGATCGCTGCTTTAATTTTGTAAAAGAATCGTCCATCCAAATCGGTCTTATAGACAGGCCTGCAGAAAAACCGCCCATGCCTTTTGCCTGTGCTTCGCATACAACATAGTAGGCAAAGAAAAAGGAGGTTTTCTGATCGATGTATCGAAACAACCGCATTATCCCTTTTTTTGGCGGCCCGTTTGTCGGTGGACTGCTCGGCGGTCTTATTGGGGGAGCGATTGCGCGTCCATATTACCCATATCGCCCTTATTATCCACCGTATTATGCTTACCCGCCTTATCCATACTACGGTCCGGGCCGGCCGCCGTACGGCTATTATTAAAGAAAAGGACCTCCAGCCCGGAGGTCCTTTTCTTTTTCTATGAATAAAGCGTTTACAAAAAGAGGCTCAATAAGCTTCCGATGTGCGGCCGATGTCATTTTCAACGGGCTCGTCCATTGACAGTTCTTCCGCTTCCAGACGGTCGATCTCTTCTTGAGAAAGCTTTTTAATTTTAAAACCGGTGTAACCGTAAATGACAGCGATCAATGGGCTGATGAAGCATAAGAAGGCGTACGGGGCATACTGGAATGTCGAGACGCCAAGAGTAGCTGTCATAAAAGCCCCGCACGTATTCCACGGAACGAGCGGAGACGTCATCGTACCGGCGTCCTCTAATGTCCGGGACAAGTTTTTCGGATGAAGGCGGCGTTTTCGGTATGCTTTAATGTACATTCGTCCAGGAAGAAGAATGGACAAGTACTGGTCGCAGGCGACGACATTAGCTGTCATGCATGTAACGACTGTTGTGGCGATCAAGCTGCCAGTCGACTTGGCCAGCTTTAGTAAACTCGTGACAAGTGTTTCAAGCACACTGCTCACTTCAAGAATGCCTCCGAAGCTCATGGCGATCATAACGAGGGACACCGTATACATCATTGCTTCTGTACCGCCGTTGTTCAATAAATTATTGAGTACTTCGTTGCCCGTTTCCATTTCAAAGCCGTACACCATAATGCTTAAAATATCTCCTACAGTCACACCTTGGACAGTAATCGCTACGATCGCGCCTAAAATAGAGCCGATTACAAGACCGGGGAGAGCCGGAGTTTTCAGCGCAATCAACCCAAGTACAACGACCGGTACGAGCAGAAGCCACGGGCTAATAATGAAAATATCGTTTAAATTTTGCTGCAAAGCAGCCACCTCATCCATTCCAGCTCCTTTACCTTTAAAAGAAAGCCCGATAAAGAAATAAATGATAACAGAAATGAATAGGGCGGGGATCGTCGTATATAACATGTGGCGAATATGATCAAACAATTCCACACCGGTAATGCCGGGAGCCATGTTCGTCGTTTCTGATAACGGGGAAATTTTGTCGCCGAAGTAACAGCCGGAAATAACGGCTCCCGCTACCATTGCCAAGTTGACGCCAAGGCCGGCGCCAATTCCCATGATCGCAATGCCGATTGTCCCTGCTGCTGTCCAGGCATTCCCTGAAGCAATCGCCACAATGCTGCAAATAATTGCAGCAGCCGGGAGGAAATAGGCAGGAGACAAAATATCGAGCCCGTAATAAATCATCGTTGGCACAATGCCGCCGGCCAGCCACGTGCCGATAATCGTGCCGATGATCATTAAAATTAAGAGCGCCTGCATGGCCAGTGTCACAGCGTTAATGATTCCCTTTTCAATATCCCGCCACGTATGCCCGAGATATATCGCAATAACAGCGGCCACTGTTCCGCTTAATAAAAGCGGAATGTGGGGATCTGCTTCATACACAAAAATTCCAACGAATAAAAAGGTCACCATGGCGATAATCGGAATTAAAGCAAGGCCAAGCGACGGTGCTTTTCGTTTATTCATCCTTATCCCTCTTTCTCTTAGTAATTAATCAATTGATTTATTGCAAAAATCATGCCAATATATAAAATTTTCAGAACAACGAGAAGGCGGTAAAATGCTTGTTTTTATTGTCTTTCATAAAAAAGCAATAGTTTATTCCTATACAGTGGTGCATATGTTATTCATAGATGCATAGAAATAAACAGCGTTTAAAAAAGGAATTAGGATACGGAAAGAGAATATATATAATGAACGGCTATTCATTTTTAAAGAGAGAGGAATTTTTAAATGACAGAAAAGCAAACGTTAATAAAAACACTTGGAATGGAAGTTGTGGAAATCAGCGAAGGAAAAGTTGTTATGACGATGCCAGTCGATGAACGGACTCATCAGCCGTTAGGGTATTTACATGGCGGTGCTTCCGTCGCTTTGGCAGAAACAGCCGCAAGTGTCGGTACAGCCCATTTAATTGATAGGGAAACTCAGCTGTGTTTTGGCCTCGAAATTAACGCCAACCATATTAAAGCGAAGCGGGAAGGAACGGTTACTGCAGTCGCCGAAGCTGTACACCGCGGGCGGACAACAATGGTTTGGGAAATCAATATCCGTGACGAAGAAGGACAGCTTATTTGTCTGTCGCGCTGCACAGTGGCGGTTGTGCCTAAGAGAACTTAAGTAAGTTTTTTGAAAGGTGGAAACGGGAAAAGAAGGGTAATCTAATAACGAGGAGGGATTCAGTATGCCTTGGAATAAAAAAGATTACCCCGATTCCATGAAAAACCTGCCAGATAATGTGCGCGAAAAAGCGATTGAAATTGCTAACGCTCTGCTTGAAGACGGCTGCGAAGAAGGGAGATCGATCGCCATCGCTATCGATCGTGCCCGCAGTTCAGTTGGGAAGGGACATGGCAGCGATGAAGGCCGGCCGGTGTATCATTTGCAGCCAAAAGAAAATGATGATGGCTGGCAGCTCATTAAAGAGGAAGGCAAACGCAGCATTTTGTCGGATGAAACGAAAGGCGGTTTATCCGACGAGGCAAAAGATTACGTGAAAGAGCACGACGGCATCCTTGTTGTCCACCGTGAAGACGGAAGCGAGGAAAGAAGATTGTATGAGAACTAATTTTCCAGTTGCCTCGTCTCAACTGCTTGTTGGCGGGGCAGCTGCTATACGTTCTTGGAGTGTTGTTCAGCAAAGAGAAAGAGAATGTGGATTTTGTTCATACTTTCAGCGCTGCAAAACAATCCATGCGCATAGAAAAAGCCAGCGGCAGCCCCGCTGGCTTTTCCATTATTTTTTGTTTTTCAAATCGTCCCGCACGCTTTTTTCCCAGAGCTTTACACCGGAATTGTAAGCTGCACGGCTGATCAAGTGACCACCCACGGGAGCAGTAATAAAGATAAAAGCGATCCCGAGCAGGACGCGTGAACTGAAGTGCCCTTCGATTAAATAGAAATAAAGAAAGCAAGCGAGCAGGATCAACATGACACCGAGTGTGGCACTTTTTGATGCTGCATGGTTGCGAGTATATACGTCAGGCAGCCGGATCACCCCGAAAGCGGCGGCAAGGGTGAGAAAGACACCAAGCAGCAAGAAGATGATGATCACGATTTCAGCGGTTGCGGTCATTTTCAATGATCTCTCCTTTCTCAAGAAACTTGGAGAAAGCGGTTGTCCCGATGAATGATAAAATGCCGAGCAGTAAAATGACATCTAAAAACGCATTCGTTCGAAGCAGCATGGAAAGAATCGCGATCATAGCTACAAGGGTAATACCAATTGCATCTAAAGCGACGATTCGGTCGGGAATGGAGGGACCTTTAATGAGCCGGTAAACGAAACCGATCATGGCGATCGTAACTAAAACGAGTGAGAGTTGCATAACAGTTTCCAGCATTAGCGGCTCACCTCCATAATTGCTTTTTCAAAAGAGTCTTTAATGCCCTTAATGGCGTCCTGAACATCAGGTACATCAATTGCGTGAACGTACAATATTTTCTGGTCGTCTGATACATCAATCACTAGCGTACCTGGCGTTAAAGTAATTAAATTAGCCAGCAGCGTAATTTCCCAATCTGTTTTCAGCTCGATCGGCAAGGCGAAAATACCCGGCTGAATATCGAGTTTTGGCTTTAAAATAACTTTTAATACATCAATATTTGCCATGAATAACTCTTTAAAAAACAGCAGCGTTAAATAAATAACGGCGAGCACCCGGCGCATGTAAAAATCAGCTTTAAAAAAGCGGCGCATGCCGTAAAGTACGATTAAGCCAAGAAGGTACCCGACGAAAAAAGTAGTTCCGTCAAAGGACACTTGCAAAAACATCCAAAGAAACGCTAAAAAGAAATTAAGTAAAATTTGAAAAGCCATAAGACATTACTCCTTTAACACTGCATCAATGTAGATTGTCGGATTTACGAGTGCATCAGTGGCTTGAGAAATAATCGGATACATTACTTCTGCGCCCACCCCATAAAGGATAGATGTGAGCACGAGAATCGCCCCTGGCACCCACAAAAAGGTGACGGGCTGGCTGTCTTCGCCCGGGTATTCTTTCGGAGCTTTCCAGAAACCGTTCATAAAGATTTTAATGACAGAGTAAAGGACGACGAGACTCGACAGCAGAACGATCAGCGAGCTGACATATTCTCCCTCTGCAAAACCGCCCCGTACAATCAATAGCTTACCGACGAACCCGCTGAGCGGAGGAATACCGGCGAGCGCAAAAGCGGCAATTAAAAATGTCCAGCCGAGTAACGGGTATTTTTTCATGAGTCCGCCCATTTTTCGTAAATCGCTCGTGCCGGTGATCTTGATCATCACGCCGATTAATAAAAACAAAGCGGCTTTAATAATCATGTCATGGATCGTATAAAACACCATGCCTTTATACGATTCTTCTGTAGCAACTGAAATTCCGTAGACGAGCACGCCAACCGCTACGATGATGTTGTAAATAATGATTTTCTTAACATCCCAGTAAGCGATGGCACCGATGCCGCCGATGATCACTGTAATAATGGCGAGGATGCCGAGCAGCTCGTGCGTGAATGCCTGGTCGTGATAAAAGAACAGCGAGTAGCTCCGCAAAATGGAGTAGACGCCTACTTTAGTCAGCAACGAGCCGAATAAAGCGAGTACTGGTACAGGCGGCGCATAGTAAGAGCCCGGGAGCCAAAAATAAAGCGGGAAAATGGCTCCTTTTAAACCAAATACAATTAAAAAGAGCACCGCGATGACTGTTAAGATGGGCAACTGGCCGATTTCAGCAATGCGCTGGGAAATATCCGCCATGTTCAGCGAGCCGACGACTGAATATAAAAGAGCGACGGCAATAACGAAAAGAGCGGATGAAATCACATTCACAAGAATATATTTAATCGATTCCCGCAGCTGAATTTTCGTGCCGCCGATAACAATCAATACGTACGAAGCCATAAGCATGACCTCGAAAAAGACGAACATATTGAAAATGTCACCTGTCGTAAAGGCGCCGTTTACTCCGACGAGCAAGAACTGGATCACGGAATAATAATAAAAACGTTCGCGGGAGGCTCCGATGGAACGGAACGAGTAAAGAATGACGCACAGTGTAATGAGTGACGTCGTTGTAACGAGTAAAGCAGACAGCATATCGGAAACGAGTGTTATGCCGAATGGCGCTTCCCAACTGCTTACATTGATCGTTTGAATGCCTTCGTTTTTAACCGTTAGTAACAAAACGATCGAAGCAGCAAGTGTACCAATGGTAGAAATCACGGAAATAACCCGCTGAGCTCCAACTGATTTCGTTAAAAAGATTAATACAGTGGCGGTCACGAGAGGAATTAAAAGCGGCAAAATTAACAGATTAATCATTGGCTTCATTACCTCTCATTTCATCCATGTTATCCGTGCCTAGTTCCTGGTAAGCTCTGTACGCCAATACGAGGAAAAAAGCAGTGACACCAAAGCTGATGACAATGGCGGTCAAAATAAGTGCCTGCGGCAGCGGGTCCACGTATGCAGCTGCTTCTTCACCGAGAAGAGGAGCTGCGCCTCTCTTCAGACCGCCCATTGTTATGATTAATAAGTGGGCGCCGTGGCTTAACAGCCCGGTGCCAATAATAATGCGCAATAAACTTTTCGAAAGCATCAAGTAGACGGCGCTCGCGAGCAATGCGCCGATCACTAAAGACATTAATATTTCCATTATTCACTCTCTCCTATCGTTTGAATAATGGTCATGGTCACACCAATGACAACTAAATAAACCCCTGTATCAAACAACATGGCTGTATGCAACGATGTCTTTCCTAAAACCGGCAAAGTAACGTCACCGAACGCATGCGTGAAAAAGGGAATGTTGAACAACAGAGAGCCGGCTGCTGTGCCGACTGCGAAAAGCAGGCCGATTCCGACTAAAATTATGTAATCAATCGGAAATCCTTTGACTACTGTTTTAATATCAAAAGCGAGAAGAAGCAAGACGATCGCCCCTGAAGTCATTAATCCGCCAACGAATCCGCCGCCGGGGTTGTAGTGCCCGGCAAAGAATAAGTGGATGGCAAAGAGGACAATCATGAAAAAGACCACTTTACTCGTTGTTTGTAAAATCACATCATTAGTTTTCATCTGCTTCTTCTCCTTTCTTCGATAATCGAAGCTTGATCATGCCGAAAATACCGAGACCGGCAATGGCGAGTACACTAATTTCGAACAACGTGTCAAATCCGCGGAAGTCAACAAGGATGACGTTTACCATATTCTTACCTGCGGCTTTTTCATATGTGTTGGCTACGTAATAGCTAGAGATTGAATCGAACATTTTATTACTGTGGGCGGAAATGGCCATTAGCGTGACCATCGCGCCGACTCCGAGTGAAACGAGTACATTGCCGAGTTTAAAGCCCATCCTTTCTTCATGGCGGCTAAGCTGCGGCAAATGGAAGAAGCACAGCAGGAACAAGGCGACAGATACTGTTTCAATGACTAATTGCGTCAACGCCAAGTCCGGGGCCCGGAAAATAACGAAGAATAAAGAAACGGTGTATCCGACAGCTCCTAAAGCAATAATCGAGGTTAAGCGTGATTTCGCCATTAAAATAGTGATAATACCGGCCGTAATAATAACGACAAGTACGATTTCATACACACCGATCGGAGCTAAATTATTTTGATTAAAAGTAAACGCATTTTCAGTCCACATCGTGAAACCAAGGATGCCGATAAAGAAGACAAAAATATAAACGAGATATGTACGGATAAAGCCGTTCATATAAGATTTTGTCATCGAATAAGCTCCGCGTTCAGCTGCGTATAAGCTAGTATCATACAAATTATTTAAAGAAACTTTCCCTGGAAATACGGTGTACAATTTGATCCATTTACTTAGTGTGACATACATAAGAGCCCCGAGAGCTACTACACCAATTGTCATCAGCAGTTCAGTAGAAAATCCGTGCCAGTGGGAAATATGAACAGATAGCTTTTCACCAGGACCGACGAGCGAAGGAATAATCGCAGCAGCGGCCGGCTGGATTAAGCTGTATGACAGCAAATTCGGGAAAAGACCGAATACGACAACAAGCGCAGCGAGGATCATTGGTGAGATAAGCATGCCGACAGGAGCTTCGTGCGGTTTTTTGTCGAGTTTTTCGGGCTGATATTTCCCGGAAAATGTTTTAAAAACAATCATCATGCTGTAAATAAACGTAAAGACACTTCCAACCCAGGCAAGAATCGGGAATAAAAGACCCCATGTCTGCAAGTTAAAGATGTTTAGTTCAAGAAGCTGAATCATACCTGTGAAAAACATTTCTTTACTCAAAAAGCCGTTGAATGGAGGCAGGCCCGCCATAGAAAAAGCGCCAATGACAGCAATAGTAAAGGTGACAGGCATAAAGCCGAGCAAGCCGCCGAGCTTACGAATATCCCGTGTGCCGGTTTCATGATCGACAACACCGACAACCATAAACAAACTGCCTTTAAATGTGGCGTGGTTGATTAAATGGAAGACAGCAGCAATCGTGGCAGCGGTATAAATGTTATCATCCAAAGCATCAAAGTGAAGAGCAGCAGCCCCTACCCCGAGCAGCGACATAATTAAACCGAGCTGGCTCACTGTGGAAAAGGCAAGAATCCCTTTTAAATCGGTTTGTTTGACTGCATTGAGTGATCCCCAGAATAACGTGAAAATCCCGACTGCACCGACAATCCAAAACCAATAGCCTGAAAAAGCGAATATCGGACTAAGGCGGGCAACTAAGTAAATGCCTGCTTTCACCATTGTAGCGGAATGCAAGTAAGCACTAACAGGTGTAGGCGCTTCCATGGCATCAGGGAGCCAGATGTAAAATGGAAACTGTGCCGATTTCGTAAAAGCCCCGAGCAAAACGAGTATCATCGCAAATAGGAAGAGAGGGTGTTCATTTAGCTCACCAGCTTGCGAGATGAGTTCACGCACACTGAACGTATCTCCCATGAGGGACAGAAGCAAAATTCCGCCGAGCATGGAAAGACCGCCAAATACTGTTAATAGCATCGATTTCAGCGCGCCATAACGGGAGCGTTCACGATCGTACCAATAGGCAATCAACAGGAAAGAAGAAATAGAGGTCAGTTCCCAAAACATATAGAGCGTAATGAGGTTATCCGACAGTACAACACCAAGCATTGCGCCCATAAACAGCAGCAAATACACATAGAAGTTGTGCAGGCTTTCTTTTTCCTTTGATAAGTAAAAGATGGAATAAAGAACGACGAGCGCACCAATCCCGGTAATGAGTAAAGCAAATAGAAGTCCCAGCCCGTCTACATAAGCGGTAAAGCTGATGCCGAGCGATGGAATCCAGTCGAATGATTTTTCGACTGCCTGATTGTTTCGGGTAATCGGAAGGAACCCGAGAAAGTAAGTAAACAACAAAATAGGCAGGACGAGAACAAACCAGCCTGTATGTATGCTTCGAAGCCCCTTATAAAAAAAAGGAACTAACATAGCCATTAAAAAAGGAGAAAAGATGGCCAAGTGAAGTAAAGACAAAGAAATCCCCCCTTGTGGACTAATTAATATGTGTACAAAAAATAAAAGAACACCGAATGAAGAGAAAGGCGTTCGCTGGCGTGTACCAATTCCTTTTTAACTGTGTGCTTATTTGTTTTGCCACGCAATTTAAAACCTCCAAAAGCATTATAACGTAAAAAATCACTTCATGCATTGTCTAAAAACGAAACTTGCTGAAAACTCGATCAATAATAATAAATATGAAGAAACATGGAATAATGACTCGTTAAAAAATTTTTAATCCTCCTTATTGCCTGTATCTTTTCTGCCAAAAAAGGTGTGCATTTTCCAAAAAATATTAAAAAAGAACTTGTCTTTGTTTGTCAGCTCTTGCATAATAAAATGGATTGAACGGAACAGGAGCGTATAATCTTCATGAAAAATACTTATTTAACTGGCTATTTGCCTCTAGTAGCTATTTTGTTATTTAGTTTATCTCTTGCTTTATTTGCCCAAAGTCTTATCATTTCACTCTTTAAACAAGTCGGTTTATACACAGAAATCCTCGAATTGTTCACCGAGACGGAAATGAAGCTGGCCATCACTTTTGCTTTAATGCTAATGTTCTTTTTTGTGATCGCAGGTTTAAAAGTTGTCGCGAATACGTTGAATGAACTGTCACTTTTGTTTTTTTCTAAAGATACAGAAGGGGATTTGTTAAAAGCAGTCCGAAACGGGTCAATCATCTTTTTTGCCGGTGGTTTAATTTCATTAATCAGCTTTTCATCGCTGATCGGGATTGTAGTTATCTTTCTATTAACTGCAGCAGGCTATCTTATTTTCTTTGTTTATAAAGCAAGCCCGGCGCTTTCCATGGCAAATTTAATTGGCATTATCACTTTTCAAGTCGTTTCATGGTCTGCATTTGGCATTACACTGGCTCTGATCGGAATGAAAATCTACAACGGACTGCTCGGCAGCCTGCCGTTATAAAAAAACCGCTTTGGCGGTTTTTTTATTTGCGTTTTTGCGGGGAAACTTCGGAAAAACAATCAAAGTAATGAACAAAAGGGAGAAATGGTGAATAAGGGACAGGGATCGTGGACAAACAGAGCAAAATGGTGAACAACGCAAAAAGTTTCATTAAATCCTATTAAACTATAAAAAAAGCAACAAGGAACAATTCCTCGTTGCTTTTTTCGTCAGCGCATAATTTTGCGCCAAATCACTTGGTTCGGTGCATAGCTTTCTAAATAGCGGATGCTCTCAGGACGATCTTTTCCGACCCAGACGCTGGCTGTGTATTGATCCGTTAAACCGGCGAACCAGAGGTCTTTCGTACTGTTCGTTGTGCCGGTTTTGCCGCCGGCATACGATTTACCAGGATTCGCTTTTTTACCTGTTCCATTGTAAATAACATCTGCTAACAAGGCGCGCATTTTATACGTTGTTGCTTTGGACCAGATTGTTTGCGGCTCATCTTTCCACTCATAGAGCAAGTTGCCTTGACGATCTGTTACTTTTTGAATGGCACGCGGTTTTGTAAATGTACCGTCGATAAAGGAGGTATATGCTCCCGCGATTTCGAGTGTAGTCATGCCGTATTTAAAGCCGCCAAGTGCTTTGCCGTATGCACCTGGATGCCGGTCTACATCTGTCATTCTTTCGAAGTTAAATTTCTCTAAATAGGAATAAGCTCTTTCTGGACCTGTTTTCACGTATAAACGCACGGCTGCTGTGTTGTATGACTTGGATAACGCTGTTTTAAGCGTCACCATGCCGTATTCTTTGCCGCTGTAGTTTTTCGGGCACCAGCCTGCAATACAATATTTATCGGCGCTTACCATGCTAGTAACGCCAGCGTTAGTCGTATTAATGTAAGGCGCAAAATCAAGCAGCGGTTTAATCGTAGATCCGGGCTGGCGGAACCCTTGAAAGCTCCTATTAAACTGGGTTCTATCAAAATTTTTCCCGCCAACAAGAGCAACTACATCGCGCGAGTCATTTTTAATGACGGCTGCTGATGCCTGCACGGATGAGCCAGCGAGCGTTGAATTGACGGCATTTTCTGCTTTTTGTTGAAGAGCAGGATCAAGCGCAGTATGAATAACAATACCGGATGATTTTACTTTTTCTACACGGTCTTTCAATTTGTGTTCGATCAAGGTTTTTTCTTCGCCTTTTGCATTTTTCATCTGCTGGTCGAAGCCTTCTGTTTTGGCGATTAACTGTTTTAATTCATCTTCTACGTAAGTAGAGTAGCTGGCATATTTGTCTATTCGGTCTCTAACTTGGAGCTTGATCGGCTCTTTTTTAATTGTTTCTGCTTCTGATGCAGTGATAAATTCTTCCCGCTGCATCACATCAATGAGCCGTTCTTGCCGCTTTTTCGTGTTATCAAAATGGCGGATCGGGTCATATAATGACGGGTTGTTTGGAATAGCCGCAATAAATGCCATTTGTGCTTTCGTCAGTTCATTGACGTGCTTTTTAAAGTAAAACTGTGAAGCAGCTTCAACGCCGTATACTTGATGATTAAAATAAATAGCATGTAAATAAAGGTTTAAAATTTCATCTTTCGATAGCCTTTTTTCAAGTTCATATGCATATAATACTTCTGATACTTTCCGGACAAGAGTCCGATCATGCGACAAATAAATATTGCGGGCAAGCTGCTGCGTGATCGTGCTTGCTCCCTGTTCAATCCCATCAGCTTTCGCATTGACGAGCAGCGCCCGCATGACAGCCGCTGCGTTAATACCGGAATGATCATAAAAGTGCTGGTCTTCTGACTGCAGAAAAACTTCTTTTAAAAAAGGAGGAATGTTTTTGCCGTCTGTAATGATCCGGTACGGCTGATGAATCTCCAAAAAAGAGTTCCCGTCCTTATCGACTAATTTGCTTGCTTGAGGAAGATGAACTTCATTAATGACAATCTTTTCTTCCACTACTTCATCAAAGCTCCTGACTTTTTGTGCTTCTGCGTTCGCGAAGTAAAATAAAAACACAGCTACAGGGAGGAGCAAAACTATTAACATATAACCAAAAACCGTCCTCATTCCGTAAACCGCCTTCTCCATCTAGTTTGTTGTGCCTGTGAGAAAATAAGTAAAAATAATCCTTCCATCATCATAATCGAAAGATGGCGATTTAGAAAGAGTCTATGAAGATAAAAATAGGAAAATTTAAGAAGTATTAGTGAGTAGAGGAAAGGTGAAGAAGAAAAAGAAGAATCTAATTTTTTTGAAAATTAATGGTATAATAGAAAACAAGAGATTCGTTTTGATTGGAGGAGAGGATTTCGTGAATAAAAAATTGTTTTTTATCGATTTTGAATTTTCGATGCCGGATGCCGAGTTGACGGCGCAAGGCTTTTATCCTGAAATTATCGAAGCGGGCTTAGTAGCTGTCGAAGGGGAAAAAATCGTTCATACGTTTTCTTCGTATGTAGTGCCGACCGCTTTTCCGAAACTGACAAAAAGATGCAAGCGCTTTCTTAAAATCAGCCAAAAGCAAGTGGATGAAGGATTGCCGTTTGCGGAACTAATCCGTTTGCTTGCAGAACTGAATGGAATGGGAGAACACACGGTTGTTACATGGGGCAATATGGATATGAAGGTGCTGAAAAGAAATTGTAAAGAAGCCAATCTTCTCTTTCCGCTAAAAGGGCATTTCATCGATTTGTCGATGGAATATAAAAAGTTTTTTGGCGATCGCAATCAGACAGGCTTATGGAAAGCTGTTCAGGAATATGGCAAAGAAGGGACAGGCAGGCATCACCGGGCGCTCGATGACGCATTGACCACCTACAATATTTACAATCTCGTTGAAAAAGACAAGACGTATATGAAAAAATCAAAGCCGCCGACGATCGGCGACCGCGTTGATTTTTCAAAACTGTTGAATCGCATGGCTTAAGGCCATGCAAGATTGTACATAAGTTCATATTCTCTTTGAACAGCTTTCAGCGCTTCGAGACTTTTTTCGGAAAAGGCGGTTCCATCCTGCTCCAGTCTGTTTTTTAATGTGAGGACCGCTTCTTTCAGTGAGTCGTTATAATTTAGAATGCTTCCTTCATAGGGCTGAATAGTTGTCGCCGGAATGTTGGCCTGCTCCCGGAATGCAAGCGCTTTTCTTTCATGAAAAAATGGTACATCCGTCTGCTTCGGATTATGGAGATCTCCCTGGGCAGGATGGCGCAGGACGGCCATTATTTTGACAGTACAGCGATCCGGATAGACAGCTGTTACTTCCCCAATGTATTTCCCCGTTTTATAAAATGCTGTGACTACATCTCCCGTTTTCATTGTAAAAACCTCCTTTGCTCTTTTACTCTACCAAAATCAAAGCACGAAAGAAATATATAGCCGCCGGAAGATGGCAGGTGATTTTTTTTTGACAATCAGTTAAAGTGGAAAAGGCAGGGGTGAAGATATGTATCGATTTTACATTATGGCAATATCTATTTTCTTTCTTTTACTTGTTGGCTGCAGCAAAGAAACGGAATCCAAAAAAGAATCAACTGAGCTTCCGGAGCTGGCCGTGGAAGAAAGAGAACAACAGGAAGGAGATAAAAAAATGAACTATCCCCAATTAACAACAGAAGTCGCAGAAAACGAACAGCTCGTCGAAATGAGAACGAATAAGGGCACGATTAAAATTAAGCTATTCCCTGAACAAGCCCCGAAAACAGTGGAAAACTTTGTGACACACAGCAAAAATGGCTATTATGACGGCCTTATTTTTCACCGTGTCATTCCTGACTTTATGATCCAAGGCGGCGACCCGCAAGGAACAGGAATGGGAGGAGAAAGCATTTACGGTGAAACGTTTGAAGATGAATTTTCCCGTGAACTATTCAACTTCCGCGGTGCTCTGTCTATGGCCAATGCCGGCCCAAATACGAACGGCAGCCAATTTTTCATCGTACAAAACAGCAAAATGGACCCGGGTTTTAGAGAACAAATGGAGAAAGCCGGCTATCCGAAAGAAGTGACAGATTTTTATATGGAGAACGGGGGCACACCGTGGCTTGACTTCCGTCACACCGTGTTCGGGCAAGTTGTGGAAGGCATGGATATCGTTGATGCGATCGCGAGTGCGCCAACCGCTGCCCAAGACAAGCCGAAGGAAGACATTGTGATTGAAAAAGTAACAGTAGTAGAGTAATTGCCGGCAGGACAGGCGCCTCCGCTTTTAATTTATCCAGCTGCAGCGGCCAGACTCTCGGTCATAAGCCGTCACGCCTGTGTGGCAAAGAGCGCCACTTCGGCGGTCCGTCTTATGCCTGCCGAGTCTGAACGGCCGCTGCCGCTTTTACTACTATCCAGCTGCAGCGCCTAGCCCCTCGAGGTCAAATGTTCTTTCCCCAATGAAGTCAAAGAGCGACTTCTTTGGGGAAAGAACATTTGCTTGTCGGGGCAGGACAGGCGCCTCCGCTTTTAATTTTATGAACATTGTTTGACGCAGCTGCTTTTGGCGGCTGTTTTTTAGTTGTGGGCGGTTGGTTTGGAAAAGGGAACTTGTTATAATAAGGGAAGGCACCTGAATAGAGATTAAGCTGCTTGAGCAGCTGAAAGGAGAAGGGCTTGTGCTAAATTCATTAGTGTTAAGTATGTTCTTTTTGTACTTCCCCGAAGATAAGACTGAATACATTCCGGCAGTTATTTCGATGACTATTTTTATGGCGGCGTGTGTGATTGTATTTTTGTATATTAAAAAAGTGTCCAAGAGAGAAGCAGAAAAGGTAGAGGAAAAATATAAAGGTATCAAGCATAAATAAAGCAGCGGATGGTTGCTTTTTCTATTTTAAAATATCATTCATGTATGGTATAGTGTACGGGACTAAAAGGAAGAATTCTGCTTTATGCAGGAGAGGTTCGCGAACTCCCTCTATAAAAAACTACGGGAAAGCCTGTCTGAATGAAGACGGTTTTTTTCTATTGCCTTAAAAAGGTCTTTTAGAGTGACAGTTCTAGAATCTCTTTCCTCTTTCAACTAAAGAGAAGGAAGATGAAATATGAAGAAAGAAAAAGCGATTGTTGTATTCAGCGGCGGCCAAGACAGTACGACGTGCCTGTTCTGGGCAAAAGAGCGCTTTGATGAAGTGATTGCTGTGACATTTGATTACGGCCAGCGCCACCGCCTTGAACTAGATTGTGCAGCTGAAATTGCAAAGGATTTACATGTGCCGCACCACATTTTGGATATGTCTTTGTTAAATCAATTGGCTCCGAGCGCCTTAACTCGGACGGATATGGCGATCACTGAAAAAGACGGGGAGCCGCCTTCTACCTTTGTAGAAGGCCGGAATTTGCTGTTTTTATCCTTCGCTGCTGTGCTAGCGAAGCAATATGATGCCCGCCATATTATTACGGGTGTATGCGAAACAGATTTCAGCGGCTACCCGGACTGTCGAGATGTGTTTATTAAGTCATTGAATGTGACGTTAAACTTGTCGATGGATTATTCTTTTGTCGTTCATACGCCGCTCATGTGGCTCGATAAAGCGGAAACGTGGGAGTTAGCCGATGAACTCGGCGCTTTTGATTACGTGAAAGAACGCACGCTTACTTGCTATAACGGCATAAAAGGGAGCGGCTGCGGCGAATGCCCGGCGTGCAAGCTCCGCAATAACGGCCTTGAACAGTATGTAGCGAAAAAGGAGGCTAGATAAAAATGATTCAGCAAATGTATCCGGCGCCTATGCATTCTTACAGATATGAATTGAATAAAGATTTTCAGTTTGCCGCGGCTCATTATGTGCCGCATGAAGATGCCGGCGCTTGCCGCCGCCTTCATGGCCATACGTATTTTGCCAATGTGACGGTTGTTGGAAACGACTTAAATGAGTCCGGCTTTTTAGTGAACTTCCAAGATATAAAAAACTTAATCCATAAACGATTTGACCATACAGTGTTAAATGAAGATTCTTTATTCAATGAAATGGATCCAAACCATTTTCCGACGACAGAAGTTGTGGCAAGAAAGTTTTGGGAAGTGATTCAGGAGTCATTGAATAAATTGCCGAACGCACCACGATGTGTGCAAGTCTTTTTGCGGGAGACGCCGACAAGCTATGTAATTTTCCGTCCGCAGGAAGAGGATTTTCAATGAGGAAAATTCCTGTACTAGAAGTGTTTGGTCCGACGGTGCAAGGCGAAGGAGCCGTCATTGGCCGCAAAACGATGTTTGTCCGGACAGCTGGCTGTGACTACCGCTGTGCTTGGTGCGATTCCGCTTTTACTTGGGATGGATCGGCGAAAGAACAAATCCGGCTTTTATCCGCGGATGAGATCTGGGCAGAACTCGTAAAAACGGGTGGAGACACATTTGACCACGTGACGATCTCCGGAGGGAACCCGGCGCTGTTGCCGCAAATCGCCGCTTTACTTGCCAAGCTGCACGAAGAAGGTATTAAAACGGCACTTGAAACGCAAGGCAGCCGCTGGCAGGACTGGTTTTATGAGATTGATGAATTGACGATTTCCCCGAAACCGCCGAGTTCAAAGATGGAGACCGACTTTGATCAGTTGACTCTCATCGTCAGCCGGCTCGCGGAAAAAGAAAAAGCTATCAGTTTAAAAGTGGTTATTTTTAATGAAGAAGATTTAGCTTTTGCGAAACATGTGCATAAGCTGTATCCAGATGTCCCGTTCTTTTTGCAGACCGGAAACGACAAAGTGCAAGAACAAGATCCAGCCGGGTTGCTGTCGTATCTTGTCGGAAAATATGAATGGCTCATTAACAAAGTGATGCCCGACGACGAGTGGAAAAACGTCCGCGTCCTCCCACAGCTGCATACGTTTGTGTGGGGGAATAAGCAAGGAGTATGATAAAAGGAGATGCCGCATTTCGGGCATCTCCTTTTTATTTCGTCGGCTGGCGAGTAAATGTTCAGTTTTGGCTCGTAAATGTCTGAAATTGGCCAGTAAATTGGTTCATCCACCTTGCAAAAGTGATGATCCCGCCAGTAGCGTTATACTTATTCGTTCGAAAGCGCTGTTTTCAACCGCGTTAATCCGTCTTCAACGACCGAACGCGGGCAGGCGACGTTCATGCGCATAAAGCCTTCGCCGCCGGCACGGTATTTCGATCCTTGGCCGAGGGCGAGTTTGCCTTTTAGAAGAAGTTTCTTCATTAAATCTTCATCGCTGAGGCCGAGCTTGCGGCAGTCAATCCAGACTAAATAGCTTCCTTCCGGCTCAATCACTGTTAATTCCGGCAGTTCGCTTTCTATAAATTCCTTCACAAGACGGACGTTGCCACGAATGTATTCGATTGCTTCATCAAGCCACGGTCCGCCTTCACGGTATGCAGCTTCCATTGCGGCAATTCCCATCATGTTTAATGTGAAAAAGCCTTGTTTGGCAAGTGCTTTTTGCAGTTTGGCGCGCAGTTCGCCGTTTGGCACGATCATAGCAGACGACTGCAGGCCCGCAAGGTTGAACGTCTTGCTCGGAGCGATACATGTGATGACCATGTCTTGAAACCCTTCCCGAATGGCTGCAATCGGCGTATGTTTATGAGGTTCGGCCGTTAAATCGCTGTGAATTTCATCTGATACGATTAAAACACTGTGCTTCTGGCATAGTTCAGCGACTTTTGTCAGTTCTGCTTTTGTCCAAACACGGCCGCCTGGATTATGAGGGCTGCAAAGTAAAAACAGCTTCACTTCTTCACGAGATAACTTTTCTTCAAAGTCTTCAAAATCGATCTCATATTGACCGTCGCGCAAGACGAGTTCGCTGTTGACGACGAGGCGTCCGTTGCGCTCAATCATATCGAAAAACGGCGTATACACCGGTGACTGCAAAAGAACAGAGTCGCCCAGGTCGGTAAATGCTTCTATCGCAGTGCCGAGTGAAGGGACGACTCCATGGCTGAACAGCAGCCAGTTCGGTTCAATGTTCCAATTGTGGCGTTCAGCCATCCAGCCTTGAATCGCCTCTCTCGTAGAATCCGGGATAGCTGTGTAGCCATATACACCATGCTCTGCCTGCTTTTTAACAGCTTCTTTCACAGCGTCGGGTGCTTCAAAGTCCATATCGGCAACCCACATCGGCAGCGCATCTTCCACGCCGAATACCGCTTTTATATTGTCCCACTTCACAGCGCCTGTGCCTGTGCGGTTAATCACTCGATCAAATGTACTCATTGTTTCCACCATCCTGAAAAGTAATATATAATCATGTTAAAGTATTTGTAGCGGAAAGGGCAATGATTAACTTTTCCGTTTTTTAATTGATCAAAAAGGCAGGGGAAAGAAATGGACAAAGATATCAGAACGAACATCAAGTTTGGCCGCATTCTTAGGAAATGGGATCCGTTTAAAGTGGGCGGCGACTTTTATGATACAGAAACGGCGGATACCATTCAGGCTGTGCACCAGCTAGACGATGCGAACAAGCTGGCTCATAGAATTCAAGAAATTTACGAGTTTTCTTTTGAAAAAAAACTTCCGCTGGAAAGCTGCCAAAAAGTAGCTTTGCAGCTGCTGCAAGTAAAAAATGATGCAGCTTGTGAATTATAATCCAAGAATAAACGCCTTTATTAGCGCGGCTGTCTCCTCCGGTTTTTCTTCCGGCAGGAGATGGCCGGCTTTTTTTATGACCTCCAGGCAGCTGTTGGGCAAGTCGGCGGCGAGCTGCTTTCCTGTGCTCAGCGGTACAATGCGGTCATGCTCTCCCCAAATGAGCAGGCACGGCGTCTTTAGCTGGTGGATTTCTTCACTCGTCAAGTCCCCTTCCCGGTGGCGCAAAAAACGGGCAAGCCCGAGAAAAATATCTCTTTTTTCGAATGGAAGACTGTAGCCGTTGACCATTTCTTTATCAATTAACGATTGGTCAAAGACGACGTTTTTTAAATTTCCTTCTACGCCGCTTTTCTCTAGCCACCTCTTCACAAGCAGGTCAACGAACGGCATATAGCTCGCCGCAATTAAATGTTTTTTTGCTTTTGGAATATAGCCTGAGGCGCAAAGAAGCACGGCTTTATCGGCAATTCCGGGATGGTATTTCAACAAGTGCAGCACAAGCTGGCCGCCCATGGAATGGCCGGCGAGAGTGATAGGTCCGGAAGTAAGCTGGTTAATTAAATGAGCAATTGTTTTGGAAATGTTTTCATATGAATACACATAGCGCTTCGGTTTTTCACTCGCTCCAAACGGCGGCCAGTCCACGGCCAGCACGGAAAATTGCTCTGTTAACAGCGGAACGAGCTTTCGAAAACTGAAAGAAGAAGATAAAAAGCCATGCAGCAGCACAATCGTGCCAGCTGCGTCTGGATGCGGCGACCATTCATAAGAAAGGCGAATGCCGTTAACGGTTTCTTCTTTTTTCATGAAAAAAGCTCCTTTCTCAATAAATAAAAAAATATTTAAACAATTTCTTTAGTTCACAAGATTTTTTGTTATAATTGTATCATTTAATGAAAAAGTGGAGGAATTCTTGTGAAAATTACTAAAAAAGAGTTGGAAATCCTCGAGATTCTTGAAAAAGATGCCCGTTTAACGGCAGCCGATTTGAGCAAAATGATCGGTGAAGGGGAAGAAGAAACAAAAGCAATGATTCAACGGCTCGAAGAAGCGAAAGTGCTCGTCCATTATACCGCTCTTGTTGACTGGTCGAAAGTTGAAGCCCGCGAGAGGGTCACAGCGATGATTGATGTGAAAGTGACACCGAAGCGCGGAGTCGGTTTTAACGAAACAGCGGAAAGAATTTATCGTTTTAAAGAGGTCAGCTCTGTCTATTTAATGTCAGGCGCTTACGATTTATCGGTTACTGTCGAGGGACAATCGATGAACGAAGTGGCCCGGTTCGTATCAGAAAAATTATCTGTGCTGGATTCAGTTGTTTCTACAACGACTCATTTTCAGCTGAAAAAATATAAGCATGACGGCATCATCTTCGAAGAAAAGCAAAGTGATAATAGAATCGTGGTGTCTCCGTGATGCCAGTGACAAAAAGCTATATTGCTAAGTCCGTCGAAACGATGCGTCCATCCGGTATTCGTAAATTTTTTGATTTGGCTGCCGGAATGGAAGGAGTAATCTCCCTTGGAGTCGGTGAGCCTGATTTTGTTACTTCCTGGTCTGCACGTGAAGCAGCGATTCTTTCGCTGGAACGTGGGCATACGTCTTATACAGCCAACGCGGGATTGCTCGAGTTACGAGAAGAAATTGCTCGTTATGTCAGCGGCCGTTTTTACGTGCCTTATAATCCAAAAGAAGAGATCATTGTCACGGTCGGAGCAAGCCAGGCGATTGATTTAGCGCTGCGTGCCATTCTTGATCCTGGAGATGAAGTGATTGTCGTCGAGCCGTGCTTCGTTTCCTATACTCCTCTTGTCGAGCTGGCAGGCGGTAAGGCTGTAACTGTAGAAACGACTGGCGAGCAGCAATTTAAACTGCAGCCGGAAGCGCTTGAGCAGGCGATTACGCCGAAAACGAAAGCGCTGCTGCTTTGCTCGCCTAACAACCCGACCGGTGCCCAACTTGGCAGGGAAGATTTGCAAGCCATTGCCGCCATTGTCAAGCAGCACGATTTACTTGTTATTGCCGATGAAATTTACGCAGAACTTGCTTACGATGTTCCGCATACATCGATCGCAAGCTTGGACGGCATGAGAGAGCGGACCATCTTGATTAATGGTTTTTCCAAAGGGTTTGCGATGACTGGCTGGCGGCTCGGATTTATTTGCGCGCCGGGTGAACTTGCAGAGGCGATGCTGAAAATTCACCAGTATGCGATGATGTGCGCTTCAACTCCCGCCCAGTATGCAGCACTTGAAGCGCTGAAAACGGGCATGAGCGACGTCGAAGAAATGAAGAAAGATTATCGCCGGCGCCGCAACTACATCGTTCAGTCTTTTAATGAAATCGGGCTTGAGTGCCATCTGCCGGGCGGAGCGTTTTACGTCTTTCCTTCTATCCGGAACACGGGTTTGACGTCAGAGGAATTTGCTGAGTCGCTGTTAAGGGAAGAGAAAGTAGCTGTCGTACCAGGGTCTGTTTTTGGAAAAGGAGGAGAAGGGTTTATCCGCTGTTCGTATGCTTCGTCAATGGAGCAGCTCCAGGAAGCGGTAAAGCGGATTGGGCGTTTTGCAGGCAAGTAAAAAAAATAGAAAAGAAGGCGGCGAAAGCTGTCTTCTTTTTATTTTGCTGCCGGCGAGGGCAGGTTTTAAAAAAGCAAGGAGTGGAAAAGAAATGATAATTGTAAAAGGAGGGATACAGGTGAAAGTAATTGTTATCGGGGCAAACAGCCAGGTCGGTGAATTCGTCATTAAATGTTTGGCGGAAAATGGCTATCAATCCGTCGCTGTCATCAATGAAGAAAACAAAGTACCGGATATGAAAAAACTCGGAGCGACAGAAGTGAATGCCAATGGGCGGGGCGATTTTTCCGCTGCTTATTCGGGTTGCGCTGCTGCCATCTTTATTTCTGACTCTAGTCCGAATACAGGATCGGACAAGACCGTTTTAGTCGATCAGCGTGCTGTCATTGACGCCGTCAAAGATGCGAAGCAAAACGGGGTCAGGCGCTTTGTGATGATGAGTGCGATTCGGGCGGATGAAAGCTCAGGAGGAAGCGCTGAAACGATCGGTGCTAAGCATATGCCGGATGAGCTGCTCAGACAAGAAGAACTCGCGTACACTATTATCCGGCCGGCCGAAATGACAGATGAACCTGGCAGAGGAACGGTAGCTGTTGCTGCCTCTCTTGCGGAAAATGGCGGGACCATTCCCCGGCAGGATGTTGCTTCTGTCTTGGTGGCTGTACTTGAGAATGAAATGGCTTTCAATAAAACATTTGATGTATCCGGGGGAGATACGCCAATTCGCGAGGCGCTGCAAGCTCTCAAGTAAATATCAATCTTGTCTTTCGCAAATAGATACAAAGGGGGATTTCCATGAGTTTAACGTCTGTAATTACTGCTCTTATTGTTTTTATCGTGCTGGCAATTGTTGTGCCCGTTTGTTTCTTTTTATATTTATACGTTAAAGACGACAGGCAGAAGCAGCATGCGATTTTGCGCAACTTTCCAGTGATCGGAAAAGTCCGCTATTTGACCGAACATATAGGACCGGAACTCCGGCAGTATTTATTCGATAACGATAATGAAGCGAAGCCTTTTTCGAGAAAAGAGTACCAGGATATCGTAAAAGCGGGCAAGTACAATGAACGGCTGATCGGCTTCGGCTCTAAGCGTGATTTTAATGAAGAAGGCTTTTATATCCGCAATACATTATTCCCGAAACAGCGCGATGAAATGAAAGTCGATAATACAGAAAAAATTAAAACGAGAGTATACAAGGTGGATTCAGATAATTTATTTACTCGTAAAGAGCACGGGGAGGAGAGGCTGATTGATCCGTATTATTTACGGGATGAAGATGCGGTCATCATCGGCGGGGAAAGGTGCCGCCACCCTTTTAAAGTAAAAGGATTAATTGGCCAGTCTGGTATGAGTTACGGGGCGCTCGGTGAAAGAGCGATTACGGCGATGTCCAAAGGCTTAGGGCTTGCCGGGGGAACATGGATGAATACCGGAGAAGGCGGTTTGTCGGAGTATCATCTCGAAGGTGGTCCCGATATGATTATGCAGATTGGTCCCGACTTATTTGGCGTACGTAAGCCGAGCGGAGAGTTTTCATGGGAAGAATTTAAAAGAAAAAGTGAAATGGAAAAAGTGAAAGCCTTTGAATTAAAGCTGGCTCAAGGAGCAAAAACACGGGGCGGCCACGTGGAAGGGGAAAAGGTAACGGAAAAAATTGCCGCAATTCGCCTTGTGGAACGGGGGAAAACAATTAACAGTCCAAACCGGTTTTACGAATTTGATGACGTCCCATCGATGTTTAATTTTATTGAACAATTACAATCTGTCGGCGGCAAGCCGGTTGGTATTAAAATTGTCGTCGGTGACCTGGACGCGCTGGAAAATATGGTTTCCTACATGAAAGAAAGCGGGAAGGGCCCTGATTTTATTACAGTAGATGGCGGAGAAGGTGGAACGGGTGCGACGTTTCAAGAGCTCGCCGATACAGTCGGTCTGCCAATTATGTCCGGTTTGCCGGTCTTGGATGAAATGCTGAGAAGGTATGAAATTCGCGACAGAGTGAAATTAATTGCCTCTGGAAAGCTAATTACGCCTGATAAAATAGCGGTCGCTCTTGCGATGGGAGCCGATCTCGTCAATATTGCCCGCGGGTTTATGATCAGTGTCGGCTGCATTATGGCGCAGGTGTGTCATACAAATACGTGTCCGGTCGGAGTAGCGACAACCGATGAAAAGCTGCAGGACGGCTTAATTGTTGAAGAAAAACATTACCGCGTATGTAATTATGTTGTTTCGCTTCGAGAAGGATTGTACAATTTAGCTGCTGCTGCTGGCATTGACTCACCAACGAAGTTTGAGCGGAAACATATTGTTCATAAAGATGAACTCGGCCGGCTGTCGCCGCTTGAAGACATCATTATTGCCGCGGAACGGGCCCAGCGAAAAAAAGAAGCTTAAAGTGCGTATTCAAATTCTCCAGGTATGTTAAACAACTTCATAAAAAAGAAGGCAGCCATTTCGGCTGCCTTCTCTAGTCAGGGGGAGAATAGGGAATGTTGCTTAATTTAGTAGTTCCCCGTTTATCCAGAGTTTATTCCTATTTCATTAAAATAATCCAAAAGATTGTAGAATCACTAAAATAATAGCGGCTGGCGCAATGGATTTTACCATACACTCCAGCGTTTGAAACTGGGCTTCCTTAAACTTTTTGTCCTCTTTTTTGAACACGCACTATGTAGAGAAAAGTGAGATGTTTAGAAATTCATAAGTAAATGTGTTATAATTTTGTGATGCGTAGATAATGAAATTAATATTTAGGAGTGTTTGGATGGGAAATCAAATTGAACAAGGGCAGATTATCACAGGCAAAGTAACAGGAATTCAGCCTTATGGCGCGTTTGTCGCATTGGATAACGGCACACAGGGGCTTGTCCATATTTCAGAGATAACTCACGGATTTGTAAAGGATATTCATGAGCACCTTCAAGTGGGCGAAGAAGTAAAAGTGAAGGTCATGTCTATTAACAAAGACGAGGGGAAAATCAGCCTGTCGATCCGGGCAACGGAAGAAGCGAAGCCAGCTGCCGCACAGCCGGCCCGCCGCCTGAAAATCGATGAAAACAGCGAAGGATTTAACACATTAAAAGACAAGTTGCAAGAATGGATCGACCAATCTGGAGAAAACAAATAAAGCAGTAAAAAAGCATGAGCGCATAAAGCGTTCATGCTTTTTTACTGCTTAGGAAACTATAAAATAATCGCACGGGGGATCACTTTGCTAATGAGGCGGGTCTGTGTCTAGCTCTTCCTCCTTGGGGCTCGAGATCATATGCCAATCTGGCTGTGCGGCTAAAAGCGCCGCTTCGCCAGCTTGTCATATGCTTGTTGCCCCAGGGCAGTCGGCTTCGCTTTTCATCCTGTCCAGCTTCAGCGCCTAGCCCCTCGAGGCGCTTACGCATTTGTTCCTTTCTACAAAAATAAAGATGTGCAAATGGACAAATCTGTGTATAATGAAGTTTGAAAATTCGGATTAATTTTAAAGTTGAAAATGAGAGAACTGTAACGCGGCTGATTTTGAAAAAGGGGGAGAAAAAGTGAAAGAAAAACAACAAGATATTCAAATTCCATTCACTTTGGCTATTATTCCTATGATCGTGATGGTCGGAATTATGGCAGTCACAATCATTAAATTTGAAGGAAGTCCTCACGTTCCTCTTCTCGTTGGTGCGGCTGCAGCGGCTTTTATTGCCTGGAAACTCGGTTATAAATGGGAAGTAATTGAAGAAGGAGCGTACAATGGGATCCGCCTCGCTTTGCCTGCTATTCTAATCATTATTATGGTCGGGCTGACAATCGGTGCCTGGATTGGCGGCGGCATTGTAGCAACGATGATCTATTACGGTTTAAAGATTATTACTCCCTCTTTATT
This sequence comes from Bacillus aerolatus, assembly GCF_009183655.1. Taxonomy (GTDB): domain Bacteria; phylum Bacillota; class Bacilli; order Bacillales; family Domibacillaceae; genus Pseudobacillus; species Pseudobacillus aerolatus. Next base: position 12,021 of record NZ_WEIO01000004.1, on the reverse strand, counting down.
TTTAGTGTCGATCAGTGTTATTTGTGCGATCGTTTCACTAGCTATCGGCAGTTCGTGGTCGACGATGGGGACGATTGGCGTAGCGGGAATGGGCATTGGCATAAGTATGGGCATACCGGCGCCGATGGTCGCGGGCGCGATCATTTCGGGTTCATATTTCGGTGATAAAATGTCGCCGCTGTCTGATACGACCAACCTAGCTGCCGGTATTACGGGAACAGAATTATTCGATCATATTAAGCACATGTTTTACACAACGATTCCCGGGATGGGGCTAGCTCTTATCGTTTACTTTTTTCTTGGCCGGAAATTTTCCAGTTCAGCAGTCGATGCAGAAAAAATCAATGGTGTAATGGAAGTATTGCAAGACAGCTTTGTTATTTCTCCGTGGCTCCTGCTCGTTCCGGTGGCGGTCGTCGTCTTAGTCGTCAAAAAAGTAACAGCTGTTCCGGCACTTGCAGCTGGAATCTTCCTTGGTTGGGCGTGTCATGCTTTTGTCCAGGGAGCACCGCTCGCAGAAGCGGTTAACACTCTCCACGATGGCTTTGTAATCGAAACGGGAAATCAAATGGTGGACGACTTGTTTAACCGCGGCGGCATTGATTCAATGATGTACACAGTTTCACTTGCCATTATTGCAATGACATTTGGCGGAGTAATGGAACGGACCGGCATGCTGAAAGCGATTGTCCACCAGATTTTAAAGGTGGCCCGTTCGGCTGGCAGCCTGATTACCGCAACGATTACTTCTGCCTTTTTAACGAACGCAACGGCTTCCGAGCAATACGTTTCGATTCTTTTACCGGGGCGGATGTACGTAAAAGCTTACCGGGATAAAAAGCTGCACTCAAAAAACTTATCGCGCGCGCTTGAAGATGGCGGAACGATCACGTCTGCACTCGTGCCCTGGAATACGTGCGGTGTATTTATTTTAGCCACGCTCGCTGTCCATCCGTTTGCTTATGCGCCGTATGCCGTGATGAATTATGCCGTACCGCTGCTTGCGATTTTAATGGCGTTTCTTGGCTGGAAAGTGGAGTACTTAACAGATGAACAAGTAAAAGAACTAGAAGCAAAAGAAGCGGAACAGACGGAAACCGCATAATATAAAAGGGAGTTCCTCGTTACAGGAGCTCTTTTTTACGTCAATTCATGAGTCATCACTTTTTCCAATATTGTATTTTCGAATGCGGTATTGCAGGTTTTGCCGGCTCATCCCTAGAGCTTTAGCTGTCTTTGTCACGTTGAAATTATGATGTTGCAGCGCTTTTTTAATATAATACGTTTCTGCTTCATGAATATAATCATCCAAAGGCAAAATGGTTTTGCCAGGCTGGTAAAGAAATCCTTCAATTTTTTCTAAATCGTTCGTCCGGCCGCCGCTCCCTGATTTATAGCGAAACTGGATAGGAAGGTGGCCGAATGAGAGCGTTTCCTCATGTTCCATTAAGTTCATGGCGCCTTCGATGACGTGCTCTAATTCACGAATATTGCCCGGCCAGTCATATTCAAGAAAATAACTTTTTACTTCTTTATCGATAGAGCTGACTTTCATGCCGAATAGATGGTTATACTTTTCGGTGAAAAAGGAAGTGAGTTCATCGATGTCTTCTTTTCTTTCCCTCAGCGGTGGAATAAAAATGGAAATAACGCTTAAACGATAATACAAATCTTTTCTTAGCTTGCCAGCCGCAATCGCGTCAATCGGATCTTCGCTGATAGTGGCAAGAACGCGGACGTCAATGGGGATGTCTTTCGTTCCCCCTGCGCGGCGCACTTTTTTCTCCTGGATGACCTGCTGCAGTCTCATTTGCAGAGAAGGGCTTAATGAGTCAATTTCATCAAGCAAAACAGTGCCGCCATCCGCCTGTTCCAACAACCCTGGCCGGCCTTCTGTTTCACCTTGTTCTTCCGTGCCGAACAGCAGCGTTTCCATAAAGGTATCTGGCAGGGCAGCGCAATTTTGAGCAAGGAACGCTTTAGCGGACCGGGAACTGCCGTTGTGAATGCTGTGTGCAAACAGCTCTTTGCCCGTTCCGGCTTCACCGATGATTAAGACGGAAGAGGCGGTAGGGGCAGCCCGCTTGCTCGTTTCAACTGCTTCTTTCAGTCGTTCGTTTTGACCGAGAATTTGATCAAACGTATAAGGGGCGTGCCCTTTTTTGTATATGTTTTCCTGAATCATTTTTTCCAGTTTTGTTACATCTTTAGCAATTTCAACGGCACCGGTGATCAAGCCATTCTCTTGAATCGGAAACGTATGGTTGATCGTTGTGATTTCCTGGCCTTTGTTGTTAAAGTAGGTTTGCTTTACATTCTGTATGCTTTCCCCGTTGTTCAGCGCTCGCAGCAAGGTGCTTTCGTCGGCAGAGCCGAAGCGGAAAACATCAAGCAAGTTTTTATCGAGTACATCATTAATATTCATTCCTTCAATTTCCCGCATTTTTTTATTATAAATAATTGTTTTTCCAGTGGAATCAATGACGTGGATACCAAGATCCACTTTTTCTACGACTTCTTTATACATCGTTAACAGTGATTCTAAATTTTTAGCAATCATAAAACCCCCCCTTTTTTTCAAATATATCTTTATATTAGGAAAAACCACTTGAAAAAAGCAATAAAATTTTGCATCATTATAAATGTAAAAGATTTTTATTGCAAAAAATATTTGCGCTCAAACGTAGTCATCGTTTCAAAATAATGATTAATCATTTTGAAGGGGGAAATATATTGATTCCATATAAACACGAACCGTTCAATGATTTTTCAAGCGAAACGGGCTGCTTTGTTCAGCCGGCGATCATTGCCGATTTCGATCCCAAGGCGCGCCTAATACAGGGGGAAACCTTTAGCCTGGATTACTTGCAGCTGCACATGCAAGCAAAAACAACGTCTGAAACGTTTTAATCATAGACTAAGGTAGTAAGGGTCTCCGATTGGGAGATCTCTGAAAGTGAAAACAGGGGGGAAAACGATGGTTAAATTAATCCGTTCACAAGAAATTATTAAACAAACAGAACAGTACGGAGCGCAAAACTATCATCCGCTGCCAATTGTTATTTCTGAAGCAGAAGGTGTTTGGGTGAAAGATCCAGAGGGGAATAAGTACATGGATATGCTCAGTGCCTATTCAGCTGTGAACCAGGGACACCGCCATCCGAAAATTATTCAGGCATTAAAAGACCAGGCAGATCGGGCAACTTTAACGTCCCGTGCGTTTCATAACGACCAGCTCGGCCCTTGGTGCGAAAAGATTTGTCAATTATCGAACAAAGAAATGGCCCTTCCAATGAATACTGGAGCGGAAGCGGTAGAAACAGCGATGAAGGCAGCGCGCCGCTGGGGATACGATATAAAAGGCATTCAAGATGGCCAATCTGAAATTATTGCTTGCGAAGATAACTTCCATGGTCGTACAATGGGAGCAGTATCGTTGTCATCTGATGCGGAATACAAACGCGGCTTTGGACCGATGCTGCCGGGCATCAAACTCGTGCCATACGGTGATCTTGATTCTCTTAAAGCAGCCATCACGCCAAATACGGCCGCTTTTATCGTTGAGCCCATTCAAGGAGAAGCTGGAATTAACATCCCGCCGGCCGGTTATTTAAAAGCGGCTTACGAGCTTTGTAAAGAAAATAATGTTATGTTTATAGCGGACGAAATTCAAGCGGGGCTTGCCCGTTCAGGAAAAATGTTTGCCTGCGAATGGGAAGGCTTTGAGCCGGATATGTATATTCTCGGTAAAGCGCTTGGAGGTGGTGTCTTCCCCATTTCTTGCGTAGTGGCGAATAAAGATATCCTTGGTGTATTTAACCCGGGATCGCACGGTTCCACTTTTGGCGGCAATCCACTGGCTTGTGCTGTGTCGCTTGCAGCTCTAGAAGTGCTCGAAGAAGAAAAGCTGGCTGAGCGTTCTCGAGAATTAGGAGACTATTTTCTGGGTAAGCTGAAAGAGATTAATAATCCAATTATTAAAGATGTACGAGGCAGAGGTTTATTTATCGGCGTGGAACTAAGTGAGCCGGCACGTAAGTATTGTGAAGCGCTGAAAGAAGAGAGCTTGCTTTGTAAAGAAACTCATGACACGGTGATTCGTTTTGCTCCGCCACTCGTTATCTCAAAAGAAGAGCTGGATTGGGCGATCGAACGAATTCAACAAGTGCTGGGTACGACTGGCACAAACTAATGATTAAATAATAAAAGAGGCGAATTTCAAAATGGCGGAAAATCTAAATTTATTCACATCAACTCAGAATGTCATTAAGGAAGCTTTGACAAAATTGGGTTACACGGAGGAAATGTATGAACTCCTGAAAGAGCCGCTGCGCATGTTGACGGTCCGTATACCTGTGCGCATGGATGATGGTTCTACAAAAGTATTTACCGGGTATAGAGCACAGCACAACGACGCGGCTGGTCCTTCCAAAGGCGGCGTGCGCTTTCATCCGGACGTGAATGAAGAAGAAGTGAAAGCATTAGCAATGTGGATGACTCTCAAAGCAGGGATTGTTGACTTGCCATACGGCGGAGGAAAAGGCGGAGTCGTGTGCGATCCGCGCCAAATGTCAATGGGAGAAGTAGAACGTCTGAGCCGCGGCTACGTCCGTGCCATCAGTCAGATGGTTGGCCCGACGAAAGACATTCCAGCTCCGGACGTTTATACGAACTCGCAAATCATGGCGTGGATGATGGATGAGTACAGCCGAATCCGCGAATTTGACTCTCCTGCCTTTATTACGGGGAAACCGCTCGTGCTGGGTGGTTCACATGGACGGGAAAAAGCGACAGCGGAAGGCGTAACCATTTGTATTAAAGAAGCGGCGAAAAAGCGCGGCATTGATATTGAAGGCGCACGCATCGTCATTCAAGGGTTTGGTAATGCGGGCAGCTTCTTATCCAAATTTTTGCATGATGCTGGAGCGAAAGTAATCGGAATTTCCGATGCGTATGGCGCTCTGCATGATCCGAACGGACTTGATATCGATTATTTACTCGACCGTCGGGACAGCTTTGGCACGATCACTACTTTGTTTGACAATACGATCACGAATCAAGAATTGTTAGAGGTGGATTGTGATATTTTAGTGCCGGCAGCGATTTCTAATCAAATTACGGGAGAAAATGCGGCAAATATTAAAGCATCCATTGTGGTAGAAGCGGCTAACGGCCCGACTACACTGGAAGCGACTAAAATATTGACAGAACGTGGTATTCTGCTCGTTCCAGATGTGCTCGCAAGCTCGGGGGGAGTGACGGTTTCTTACTTCGAGTGGGTACAGAATAACCAGGGATATTACTGGACAGAAGAAGAAGTAGGCGAAAAACTTCATACAACGTTGATTAACGCCTTTAACAACATTTATGAAACAGCCCAAACACGCGGAGTAAATATGCGTCTGGCCGCTTATATGGTCGGTGTCCGCAGAACAGCAGAAGCTTCTAAGTTCAGAGGATGGGTATAATTAGATAAAAAACCAAAAAGAACAGCCTCCATCATACAAGGCCGGTGAATATTCACCGGCCTTGTCTTTATGTATAAAAGGAAGTGAAGTGCGGGGCGCAGGCTCACTAGTGTGACAATATTAGTATGCGCCGCTGTTTCGCTTCTATACATCGGGCGGCAGATCTTGATTTTTTGAAAAACTCAAATGAATACATAATAATAAAAAGCAAGGAGGGGGAAGAAATGAATCGGTTTATTCAATACAACCCGGTTAAATGGATTTTTGGAAAAGGATCCATGAAAAGACTAGAGGCGGAGGTTGCCGGTTACGGCAAGAATATACTCGTTGTGTATGGCGGGGGCAGTATAAAAAAGAACGGTTTACACGATGAGGTTACGGGAAAGTTGAACGCAATGGAAGCGCGTGTCTTTGAATTACCGGGGGTGGAACCAAATCCGCGGCTTTCTACTGTCCACAAAGGAGTCGAGATCTGCCGAAAAGAAAACATCGATTTTGTTTTAGCTGTGGGCGGCGGGAGTGTCATTGATTGCGCCAAAGCCATTGCGGCCGGCGCTAAATATAACGGCGATGTTTGGGATCTTATTTTGCGGGGAGAATCAATAGAAGAGGCGTTGCCGATCGGCACGGTGCTTACTTTAGCAGCGACCGGATCTGAAATGAACGCAGGGCTTGTCATTACAAACGAAGAGACGAATGAAAAAATCAGCTGGCACAGCCAGCATTTGTTTCCTAAATTTTCAATTTGTGACCCGGCTTATTCGGTTACGGTCCCCCATGACCAAACGGTTTTTGGAATCGTGGATATTATGTGCCATATTCTTGAGCAGTACTTTCACAACGGAGAGAAGGCTGATTTGCAAGATAGCTTTAGTGAAATCACGCTGAAGAAGATAATAGAGACGGCCCCGCTGCTTTTGAAAGATCTCGAAAATGAGGATCACCGTGCTAAGGTCATGTATGCGGGAACGATTGCTTTAAACGGCACGCTGCAATCAGGGTATCGCGGCGACTGGACCGCTCACATAATTGAACACGCGGTATCCGGTGTATATGACATTCCTCATGCCGGCGGGCTGGCCATTTTGTTTCCGAACTGGATGGAATACACGCTGGAAGCCCATCCGGCTCGTTTTAAACAATTGGCTGTCCGTGTATTGGGAGTCGATGACGCAGGCAAGTCCGATGTAGAAGCCGGCTTTGAAGGTATTAGAGCTCTGCGGCAGTTTTGGACAAGCCTCGGAGCGCCGGCACGCCTTGCTGATTACGGTATTGACAGCAGCCGCTTTGGAGAGATAGCGGATCAAGCTATGCTGCGCGGCGAATTCGGCCGGTTCTATCCAATGAATAGAAACCGAGTGCTAGATATTTTACAAGCATCACTTTAATGAATGAAATGAAAAAAATTCCGCGGCAAAAAACGCGGGATTTTTTTATTGTTGGAGATGCTATAGAAAAAGAGAGGGGATGAGCTTATGATTGAACTATCTTCTGCATTAGAAGGAAAAAGCTTTAATTTATATGAACTAGAACAAAAACTAAAGCCGCTTGGCTATTCAATCGGCGGCAATTGGGATTATGACCACGGCTTCTTCGATTATAAAATTAACGCTGAAGAGGGGTACCAATTTTTGCGCCTTCCTTTCACCGCCATAGACGGCCAGCTTGACTCGCCGGGCGTGACAGTAGAGTTTGGCACGCCGTTTGTCCTGGCCCATGTTTATGAGCGGGGACTTGATGATTTCGCTTCTTCAGGAAACATCGGAGGAGCGTTCAACCAATTTTCCGAGCCGGAAGACCCGGATGCGGAAATAAAAGAAAGATATGTGATATCCGGGAAGCGGCTGCTTGAAGAAGCGGAAAAAACGCTTAATGTTTAATAACGAGCAATTTATCTGAAGTCTTTATTTCAATAGAGAGCGGGGGATTGATCATCGTTTCCTCCGCTCTTTGAATGCCGATCAGCAGCGTGCGCTCTTGGAGAAGAAGAACGGCGAGCTCTCCGAATGTCGTATTGTTCCATTCTTCCAGCGGTTCCATCGATTTTAAATGTCCTCCATTTAACGGGTTAAGTAATTGCTTAAGTGATTTTGAAGCGCCTTCTTGATGAAGACTGTTCAGCATGACGGAGCTTGCATGTTTATTTGTTTCGATCACTTCGTCCGCTCCTGCCCGCTCAGCATTGATGACTTGATCGTTCGTTAAAATTTCGACTATGCAATGAAGAGTGTGATTGCTGCCTTTCATCGCCACCAGTGATAATATTGAGTTCATATCGGCATGCATTTCATTTTTATTTTGATCAGATGTAATTAAAGCGATTGCTGCATCCTTTAAATTTGCTTTTTTTAATATTTCATCTCTGTAAGGGGCGCCCTGAATAAAGTGCACCGTTTTTTCTGAGTAAGGATTGGCTCTTAACGAATCATCGATAAGCACAATGTGGCGGGAAAAAGGCATCGCTTGCAAATGATCGATAATCTCTTTTGTTCGCTCATTCCAGCCGACGATGATTAAATGATTTTTATTCGTATAAACTGCTTTTCCTTCACGCAGGGAATTTTGCGAGGTCACGGCAACAGCGGCAAGATTAATGAAATAGGCAGATAAAAAACCCGCGCCGGCAAAGATTAGTCCGATTCCAAGCAGTCGTCCGGCTGTTGTTTTAGGAGCATAATCACCGAACCCGACCGTAGAGGCTGTAACGACAGCCCACCAGATTCCTTCGAAAATGGTGGGAAACGTTTTCGGTTCAATAAAGTGGACAGCTGTTCCGAAAGAGACGATAAAAAAGACAGCGATCCCAAATATTCGGACTAAAATAGGAGCTTCAATGAATTTATAATAAGCTGATTGGAGCATTTGGAGTTTCCTCCTCGATTATATTTTTTGAAAATTCTTTCTTTTTGTAAAGGTATTGCTATTTCAATTGAATTGAATATAATATTAATAGAACGTTGAACGGGGCATTAGCTCAGCTGGGAGAGCGCTACACTGGCAGTGTAGAGGTCAGCGGTTCGAGCCCGCTATGCTCCATTACTTAAACCCTTGCTATGCAAGGGTTTTTCTTATGTTCAAAAAGATCGTGCAGCCGGATATATCGGACTCCAACTCTTTTCGCAAATCGCTGCGACCAGGTAAAGAGGGGTGTCGGATAAAAGTGGGTTCCATCAATATTGCAAAACAGCCACTCCCGTTCTTTTTCTACCCAATCCTCACCAGCCTTCAACCTTTCTTTTTGCAACTGATGAATATAATGTTTTAATTCCAAAGAAACGGAAGCAGGCAAAGAAATCAATCGCTCAGATGCATCACTTTTTATATCATTAATGACAGGTTTTCCATTTTTGCCGCGAACAATCGCCTGATCGATAAAAATTTCTTGCTTTTCGAAATTAATTTTAGCTAATTCAATCCCCAGCAGTTCACTTCTCCTTTGGTTAAAATTATAACTTTCCTGCTATTTGTCGACAAAAAACAGTGACAGTCATGAAGACGGGTGAGAAAAAGGGAGCTCCTCCACCTATCCGCCCATCACTTGTTAAAAAGAGCGGAATATACTGTAGAAGCAAAGAAAGATATAAAAATTAAGCGGCTTAATACGCAGGAAAAAATCATCCTCAGAACAGCTGGCGGAAATGGAGGAGGAGTTCAATTGAAAATGGAAACGGGAACGATCGTGCGGACGGTCATACTTTTTGTTGCTCTCATTAATCAGGGCTTGGCAGCATTCGGTTATTCAATATTGCCATTCAGCGACGAAGAAATTGATTTGTTTGTATCGACGGTAATCACGGTGATAACAGCAGTTGTTGCTTGGTGGAAAAACAACAACATTACTCGTAAGGCTCGGAGAAATGAAGAATATTTGAAACAGAAAAAGATGAAATAATGAAAACAAACGTAAAATTTATTGACGGCTTGCCGAATAGTACGTTAAATATGAATAAGTAGAGCCCCTTTCTTATAAGAAAGGGGCTCTACTTATAGAAAATGTGTGAAGAATGGGATTTTGTTAAGGATGCTTTTATACTTGTGCATGAAAAAAGATGAAAAGTTTGTTTTATTCATTGTTAAAGCTTTTGAATCAGCAGAAATGAGACAGACAATTCTTTTTTTCTCTCCTCGTCTGTAAAAACATTCACCCTGCAAAAAACATAATCGCAATAATAACTGCTGAAAGAATCGACCCTCCTGTAAGCCGCGTCCATTTTGTTGTCATACAATTCCCCTTTCTATTATTTATTTCCGTATAAGTCCCTCTTCTATATATTCCCTGATTTACAGAAAATATCCTTGTTATTTTTAAAAATTATGATGCCATATGGGATGAAAGTGTATTTGCTTGCTTATAAGCTTTCTATCTCAATGTTTTCGACGTATGGAATTTCAGTGATCGTATAATAAACTTCTGTTGTTTGCCGCTTGAAATTGACTGCGACCTGCAGTTCGAGTAGATGAGCCTGCTCTTCTTTTAAATCTTTAATACGCAGGCCGGAAACAAAAATATCTTCTTTTTCGATATTTTTAATGACCTCGTTAATATGATCTTTATTTTTGATCGACATTTTTAGAAGTAAATTTTTCTCCTGGAGACTGGAAGGACCGAATACAAAAAAAACCATTGGGATGATTTCTACGCTGAAAATTAATAAAGCTACACCGGCGATGGCTTCAGCATAAAATCCGGCTCCGACAACGATTCCGATTCCGGCTGCTCCCCAAATCATAGCGGCCGTAGTTAAGCCTGAAATGCTGTCGTTGCGGCGGTGCAAAATGACACCGGCGCCGAGAAATCCGATACCGGAAACGATTTGTGCTGCGAGACGAAGAGGGTCCATCGTGATATTAATATCGCCGCTTCCTGGTGATTTATAAGCAGATTCCATCGAAACGATTGTCAACAGGCAGCTGACGATAGAAATGACGAGACTCGTCTTTAATCCGACCGGTTTTCTTTTCAGTTCGCGTTCTAACCCAATAATTAAACCTAGTATGGAAGAAAGGCCTAATTTTAATAGAATTTCCACATCAAATAGCCATTCCATATCTGCACCTTCTTTCATTCGCTGGCAATATGGCAAAGCAAGCTTTATTATTGTAAATGGTTTTTATTTTTAATGAACACATCTAGAAGTATTGGGGGAGACCGTCTATGGATAGTCCAAAAATCAATCCTTACGCTGTGCTGCTGATTGGCGTTCTTTCTGTTTCCACGTCAGCCATATTCGTGAAGCTTTCATCAGCCGACGCAGGTATCATCGCTTTTTACCGCCTTCTATTTACGGTTTTACTAATGGCACCTCTGTTTCTTTTTAAATATGTGGGGGAGTTGAAAGCTGTTTCGAGAAGAGATTGGATCTTTTCTCTTATTGCTGGTATTTTTTTAGCGTTTCATTTTATTCTATGGTTCGAATCCTTGAATTACACCTCAGTGGCGAGCTCGACCGTGCTTGTTACTTTGCAGCCGCTGTTTGCTTTTGCTGGTACGTACTTTATTTTTAAAGAACGGTTTACATTGGGGGCGTTAACCGGAGGGGCAGTGGCTATTGCAGGAAGCTTTATTATTGGCTGGGGAGATTTCCAAGTGAGCGGTCAGGCTCTTTATGGTGATATACTTGCCCTTGCTGCCTGCGCGCTCATTACTGGTTATTTGTTGTTCGGACAGACGATTCGCAAACGAATGTCTCTCATGACATATACGTTTATCGTCTATTTCAATTGTACGGTTGTGCTTTTTTTCTATGTCTTAATTAAGCAGGAATCATTTTATCCTTATCCAGTTAATGAATGGATCAACTTTTTGATGCTGGCCATTATCTCTAATTTGCTCGGGCATACGCTGTTTAACTGGTCACTCAAATACATCAGTACCTCATCTATATCTATGGCGATTTTGTTAGAACCGGTTGGGGCCAGTATCCTTGCCTGGTGGCTGCTTGAGGAAAAAGTAATGGCTGCCCAATTTATAGGCGGAGCGATTGTATTATCAGGTCTTTTGCTTTTTGTCGCGGATCCGAAAAAGATTAAAAGCATGCTTCATAAACGAAAGCAGCGAGTGCATTAATAGTGAGGTAAGTTACAGTTATACTTCAGGGGGAGCGGTCTTGGCTCTTCCTTTTGTCTTTGTAAAAATAAGTTATTCAAAAAATGTTTTCAAAGAATGCCGGGAAGTGCTAGAATGAAAACGTTGTTATTTTTGGAATAGAATAATCCAAATAACTTTTTAAAACTTTTTCAGAAAAACACTTGCTATCGTTTTGATCCCGTGATATATTATTACTTGTCCGAAAGACAGAAACGAAAAAGTTTTTGACAGGGCAAACTGAGTGTGCTATAGTATTGAAACGCACTTAAGGAAATTGATCTTTGAAAACTGAACAAAATACATGCCAGTAAGTTAATTCTTATTTTTAAACATGAGCTATGCAAACATCTTTTTGGAGAGTTTGATCCTGGCTCAGGACGAACGCTGGCGGCGTGCCTAATACATGCAAGTCGAGCGGACTTGACTGGAGCTTGCTCCAGTTCAAGTTAGCGGCGGACGGGTGAG
>NZ_WEIO01000003.1 GCF_009183655.1 Bacillus aerolatus | reverse complement strand
CTCACCCGTCCGCCGCTAACTTGAACTGGAGCAAGCTCCAGTCAAGTCCGCTCGACTTGCATGTATTAGGCACGCCGCCAGCGTTCGTCCTGAGCCAGGATCAAACTCTCCAAAAAGATGTTTGACTTGCTCATGTTTTAAAAATAAGAATTAACTTACTGGCATGTTGTATTCTGTTCAGTTTTCAATGTTCAATCACCGTCGCATCTAAGCGACTTTTATAATATACCATCTCTTATTCTTTAGGTCAATAACTTTTATCATTTTTTTTATAAATTATATAATATCCGCTTGTTAGCTGTTAACATTCCTATAAAATTTCTTTTACCGTACAGAATAAAAGATGAAGCAAACAAATAGGTAACATTGATCCTTCCTTTTCATTCTTACAGTGATGCTTGTTTCTCCCTTTTAGAAAAAAGCTCTGAGAAAACCTGATTTGATTTTTTCAGAGCCGAAAATAAGAACTTAAAGCACTTCTTCTATATGTAAATCTCTTCTCTTTTCCAAGTCTATTATTGATTCATTGGCTTGCAGTTTCAACAGCGGTCTTGTCGGGTGCTGTTGCTTCATGAATAAAACATTCGCTAATTGGCCATCAGACAATCGGACAGCCGTACCGGACGCCAATTTTGTAAACAAAGCTGTCAATGCTTTTACGGTTGGTAAATCAAACTTGCCGAAGAAGTCTTGTTCAAACATTTCCATCACTTTAAATAGGGTTTGGCGCTTGCGGTATAACTTGTCCGATGTCATCGCATGGAATACATCGGCTGCTGCCACAATCCGCGAAATTGGAGGTAGATTTTCCGCTTTCGCTCCATTGACATACCCTGAGCCATCCATTCGCTCATGATGCTGAAATACGGCTATTTTTGTTTCTGGATTAAGAAGGTTAATATCTTTCACCATTTTATAGCTTAAGACAGGATGTTTATCTACTTCTTTTTTTTCTCCGGCAGTTAATGAAGTTTCTTTTAAGAGAATGCGCGGATTAATTCTAGCCATTCCACAATCGGCTAGGGCTCCGGCCAAAGCTGTTTGTATAACAAATCCTTTTTCATAATTTAATTGGGCAGCTACAGCACCGCTCAACAATCCGGTTACAACTGAGTGATGGCAGTAATAGTTTTCTTTTTCCGCGCATTGATAAAGTTTGGAAAACAATCCAGGATCAGCTGTCACTTCGTCAAGCAATGGCAAAATGATTTCACGGATCTGGATAATATCCACTCCCGATCCTGCCTGCCATTTATGAAATTCTTTTTTATATTCGTCTACACTTCGAAGGTAAACTTCAAAAAAGTTCGTTTTCGTTTGCACGGGGACAGCCGCTCTTTTCTTTTCTTCAGCTGGCAGCCCTGCATTTTCGACAACCATTCCCATCGAAGCGCCTCCAATGGCCACTTTGTCAATTAGAAATGCCTCAAGGATTTTTATGTGCCAGCTTGTTAAGATAGTGTCCTTCACCATTAATGGCTCAGGAGCTTTGCTTATGACATCTTCTAGGAGTACGTTTCCTTCCTTCAGCTCTTCTACCTTCACGTACATAAGTCTTTTCCCCCAGGTTTTTTAATCTATATATTAACAAATATTGGATAGGAAAGAAACAAAAAAAGCCGGATTACCCGGCTCTATCATTACACTTTATTCTGTTGGTTCCACGTCTATTTCATCGCTTGGAACTGTTTCTTCTGCCGCTTCATCAGGAAGAATGTCTTCAAGCTCTTCTTCCTCTTCTTTAGCTATTTTTGTAACAGTTGCCACCGTTTCATCTCCATTCAACCGGATGAGTTTTACTCCTTGAGTGTTTCTTCCGGTGATGGAAATATCATCTATATCCATTCTAATGAGAACGCCGCCGACTGTAATCAGCATTAAGTCTTCTTCGCCGCTAACTGTTTTAATCGCAACAAGTGGGCCATTTTTGCTTGTGATATTACACGTTTTCAGCCCTTTTCCGCCTCTCGTCTGGATGCGGTATTCTTTTTCCGGTGTACGTTTTCCATAACCGTTCTCTGTTACGATAAGTACATAATCGTCTTCATGAAGCAACTCCATTCCCACAACAACGTCATCAGAGGCAAGTCTGATCCCTCTTACTCCGGTTGACACACGTCCCATTTGGCGGACATTTTCCTCTTCAAAGCGAATCATCATTCCTTTGCGTGTACCTACTACCACATGCTTATTGCCGTCTGTCAGCCGTACAGAGATTAATTCGTCATCTTCCCGTAAATTAAGAGCTATTAAGCCATTTGTTCGAATATTAGCAAAGTCTGTTAACAGTGTACGCTTCACGATACCTGACTTTGTGGCAAAAAATAAGTAGTGATCTTCAGTGAATTGCTCGACACGAATCATCGTGTTCACCCATTCATCTTTTTCAACACCTAATAAGTTAATGATCGGTATACCTTTTGCTGTTCGGCTGAATTCAGGAATCTGGTACCCTTTCAAACGGTAAACCTTTCCTTTGTTCGTGAAAAAGAGAATCGTGTCGTGTGTGGAAGTGGTCATCAAGTGTTCGACAAAGTCGTCTTCATTTGTGCCCATGCCTTGTATGCCGCGGCCTCCCCGTTTTTGGCTGCGGTAAGTGGATGCAGGCAGCCTTTTCACGTAGCCGTTATGCGTGAGCGTTAAAACAACTTGTTCACGCGGGATTAAATCTTCATCCATGATGCCTTCAATACCGGCATCCATGATGTCCGTCCGACGCTTATCATTAAATTTCTCTTTAATTTCCAGCAATTCTTCGCGAATAATCGCAAGAATTTTTTCATCATCGGCCAAAATAGCTTTTAACTCAGCAATTAATTGAATCAAGTTTTGATACTCTTCTTCAATCTTTTCTCTTTCCAAACCTGTCAAACGCTGGAGCCGCATATCAAGAATAGCTTGCGCTTGCTTTTCGGATAAAGAAAATTGCTCCATCAACCCTTGTTTGGCAATTTCCGTTGTTTGAGAACTACGAATTAAGCTGATAATTTCATCAATATGGTCGAGAGCAATTCTTAAACCTTCTAAAATATGCGCTCTCGCTTCTGCTTTTCTCAGTTCGAACTCAGTGCGGCGGCGGATAATAACCCGCTGGTGCTCTAAATAGTGATAGAGGCATTCTTGTATATTTAATACACGCGGCTGCCCGTCCACGAGTGCTAACAAATTAATCCCAAAACTCGTTTGCATAGCCGTGTGTTTGTACAAATTATTTAACAGGACATTCGCATTGGCATCCCGGCGGACTTCCATCACAATTCTCATGCCGTTCCGGTCCGATTCATCTCTTAAATCAGTAATGCCATCAATTCTTTTATCACGCACAAGCTCAGCAATTTTCTCTATTAGCCTCGCTTTATTAACCTGATAAGGGAGCTCATTTACGATAATTGTTTCTTTGCCATTAGCACGCTGCTCAATGTCTACTTTAGCTCTAATGATTAAAGAGCCTTTCCCTGTTTCATACGCCCGGCGAATGCCGCTTCTTCCCATGATCATTCCGCCCGTTGGGAAATCTGGTCCCGGTATGTACTCCATAATTTCCGGAATGGTCATATCTTCTTTTTTACTGAAAGCAATGAGTCCATCGATCACTTCTCCAAGCTGGTGAGGAGGAATGTTCGTCGCCATGCCGACCGCAATGCCTGATGTCCCATTAACGAGCAAGTTAGGGAATCTAGCCGGCAGCACAACGGGTTCTCTTTCTGACCCATCATAGTTGTCTTTATAATCGATCGTATCTTTGTTAATATCGCGTATTAATTCCATCGATATTTTGGACATGCGTGCTTCTGTATAACGCATCGCAGCGGCAGCATCTCCGTCAACGGAACCAAAGTTACCGTGGCCGTCTACAAGCATATAGCGGTAGTTAAAATCCTGCGCCATCCGCACCATCGTTTCATACACAGCCGAATCACCGTGAGGATGGTACTTACCGATCACTTCACCAACAATCCGGGCAGATTTTTTGTACGCTTTATCAGCGGTCATACCCAAATCGTTCATTGCATATAAGATCCGGCGGTGAACTGGCTTTAAGCCATCTCTAACATCCGGAAGAGCCCGGGATACGATTACACTCATCGCATAATCTAAGAAAGATGAACGCATCTCCTGGCTAATATTAATCTCCGTTACTTTGGATCGAGGCGTTTCAGCCATTTTTAAAGACCTCCTTCAACGAACTGCTTTAAAAAATATTCAGTGCACTAGGATAAAAAAAGACATACAGGATAGATTAACATCTATCCTGCTTTTCCTGACAGTCTATTTTCCAGGCTTAATTTGCCCCTTTTAAATATCCAGGTTTTTCACATACAGAGCGTTTTCCTCAATAAACTGACGACGCGGTTCTACCCGGTCCCCCATCAGTATTTCAAACGTTTCATCCGCTTCAATGGCATCTTCCAGACTGACTTGAAGCAACGTTCTCGTGTCCGGGTTCATCGTTGTTTCCCATAGTTGTTCCGGATTCATTTCACCAAGTCCTTTATAGCGCTGCAGTCCTGGTTTCGCATTTTCCGGAAGAGTCGCTATAATCTCATCGAGCTGGCGGTCATTGTAAGCATACTCAATTCGCTTTCCTTGTGTAACTTTGTACAATGGCGGCTGAGCAATGTAAACAAAGCCTGCTTCGATCAGCTGACGCATATAGCGGAAAAAGAAAGTGAGCAGCAAGGTGCGAATATGAGCTCCATCCACATCTGCATCCGTCATAATAACAAGTTTATGGTAACGGGCTTTGGAGATTTCGAACTCTTCTCCGATTCCTGTGCCCAGTGCGGTAATGATTGTCCGAATTTCATTGTTCGATAAAATTTTATCAAGACGGGCTTTCTCTACGTTAATAATTTTTCCGCGGAGCGGCAAGATTGCCTGAAAGTGGCGGTCACGTCCTTGCTTAGCCGATCCACCAGCCGAGTCTCCCTCAACTACATACAATTCACTGATTTCCGGATCGCGTGACGAGCAGTCAGCCAATTTCCCAGGCAGGCTGGATACTTCGAGTGCACTCTTCCTGCGAGTTAACTCTCTCGCTTTTTTAGCGGCCATTCGCGCACGGGCTGCCATTAAACCTTTTTCCACTATTTTTCGAGCCACAGCCGGATTTTCAAGCAAAAAGGATTCAAAACGGGAAGAGAAAACCGAATCCGTTACTGTACGGGCCTCGGAGTTGCCAAGTTTCGTTTTTGTTTGTCCTTCAAATTGGGGATCCGGATGCTTGATGGAAACAATCGCTGTCAAACCTTCCCTGACATCTTCACCCGACAAATTTGTTTCCGCTTCTTTAATTAAACCGCTTCTGCGGGCATAGTCATTAATCACACGTGTTAAAGCTGTTTTAAATCCAGACTCGTGTGTCCCGCCTTCATACGTATTAATGTTGTTGGCGAAAGAATATAAGTTGCTGGCAAAGCCTTCGTTGTATTGCAGAGCAATTTCAACAGAAATTCCTTCTTTCGTGCCTTCCATGTAAATTGGCTCGCTGTGCACCACTTCTTTTGTCCGGTTTAAATGCTCTACATAAGACTTAATCCCGCCTTCATAGTAGTACTCATTCGTTTTTCCTTCTTCACGGCGGTCTTCAATGACGATTTTAATGCCGCGGTTTAAGAAAGCAAGTTCGCGCAGCCGATTAGCAAGCGTGTCGTATTCATATACAGTCGTTTCTGTAAAAATCTCCTCATCCGGCTGAAATTGAATGGTTGTCCCTGTATAGTCTGTTTCACCAATAATTTTAAGATCTTCCTGCGGCACGCCGCGTTTATAACATTGGTAATAAATATTTCCATCACGGTGGACAAACACTTCAAGCTGGCTTGATAGAGCGTTGACGACAGAAGCCCCTACACCGTGCAGGCCGCCGGACACTTTATAACCGCCGCCGCCGAATTTTCCACCTGCGTGAAGAACGGTCAAAATAACTTCTACTGCCGGCCGGCCCATTTTTTCCTGGATGCCGACCGGAATTCCCCGGCCGTTATCTTTAACGGTAATACTGTTATCTTTTTCAATAATGACTTGAATTTTATCACAGTATCCTGCGAGTGCTTCATCAATGCTGTTATCAACGATTTCCCATACAAGGTGATGAAGACCTCTTCCACTCGTTGAACCGATATACATTCCCGGCCGCTTTCTAACGGCTTCAAGTCCTTCTAATACTTGTATTTGGTTTTCATCATAAGAAGGCTGGTTAGCTACATTAGGTTGTTCCATAGTCAAATCCGTTCACCTGCCCTTTCTTTTGAAAGCCTGCTTTTAACATAAATTTGTTATCCGCCAGACTTTTGTAAGTGATTTTCATATATTCGTTTTTTTAATGTATGAGATGAAAAAGGAGAAAGATAAAAGTGATCTCCGGTTACGACAACCGATTTATAACCGCCATTGGCTAGGAGAGCTAAAGAATCTTTATGAACTTTGTTCGCCGCATTCTTTTCGGACAAATCCGTGCTGTTCTGGTCGATAATAGCAATAATTTCATTCGTTCGTAAAATAGCTGTTTCACTAATTTGAACATACATGGATGCTCCCTCACTTTACTTGCGAGATTGTTCCTTCTTTTACTGCAAATGTAGCGGCTTCCTGCAATGTTTGGTGGTTAATCCCTTCCGTACTCGTCGTAGTCACGAATGTTTGTACTTTCCCCTGGATCGTATTTAATAAATGTGATTGCCGGTAATCATCAAGTTCTGACAGCACATCATCAAGTAAAAGGATGGGGTATTCCTTGATTTCAGAATGAATCAGTTCAATTTCCGCTAATTTGACGGATAAAGCCGTCGTCCGCTGCTGGCCTTGAGAACCAAACGTCTGCACATTTTTATCGTTTACCTGGAAAACGAGGTCATCGCGGTGCGGGCCGCTCATCGTCACTCCCCGCTCCACTTCTTTTTTCCGCTGGGAATGATATTTTTCTTCAAATATGTTAACCATTTTTGACGAATCGTGCCCATCTGATACATCTACAGACGGCTCGTATAAAATATCAAGGTTTTCCCCCCCGCGTGAGATCCCTGAATGAATAGTTCGGGCCCAGTCTTGCAGCAAGTGGATAAAATCAAATCTTTTTCTGACAATCTTTACAGCTAGTTGAATTAACTGATCGGTTAAAACGTCGAGCATCGTAAAATCATTCGTTTTTTTTATTTGAAGCTGCTTTAAGTAATGATTTCTTTGCTGCAGCACTTTATGGTACTGGCTAATATCGTGAAGATAGACAGGAGATACCTGGCCGATTTCCATATCGATAAAGCGCCTTCTCACTTGAGGATTTCCTTTAACAAGATGAAGGTCTTCCGGTGCAAACATTACGACGTTCATATTTCCAACATACTGGCTCAAGCGCTGCTGCTCAAGATGATTGCATTTCGCCTTTTTTCCTTTTTTTGAAATGATTAATTCCAGCGGGATAGAACTTCGAGCTTTTTGAACCCTTCCCTTTATTTTAGCATACTCCGCTTCCCAGCGAATTAAATCTTTATCGTTGGAGGTCCGGTGGGATTTTGCCATAGCCAGCACGAAAATGGATTCAATTATATTTGTTTTCCCCTGGGCATTTTCTCCAAGAAAAACATTCACTTTATTTTCAAATTCAATATCTAAAGAAACATAATTTCTATAGTTCTCTAAAGACAGATCTGTTATGTGCATGTGCAAAACACCCTTTTGTTTTATGAATCCACAATTTCAAAGCTGCCGGCACCCGGAATTTCTACCCGGTCGCCTGCACGAAGCTTCCTCCCTCTGCGTTGGTCAAGCACTCCGTTTACATACACTTCATGCTCGCTTAAAAACCATTTGGCCATACCGCCGGTTTGAATCACCTCAGCAAGCTTTAAAAATTGACCTAAAGGGATATATTCCGTTTCAATGGCTATTTTTTTGTCCATTTATTCTCACTGCTTTCGATTGAATTCTCTAATACTTTATTTTACTAAACTTTTTACCTTAACACAAAGGAGAAGAAGAACAAAAGCGCAAGCGCCTTGATCAGCCCCGACAAGCAAATGTTCTTTCCTCAAAGAAGTCGCTTTTTGACTTCATTGAGGAAAGGTTATTTGACCTCGAGGGGCTAGACGCTGGAGCTAGAAGCAAACGAAAGAAGGCTGCCCATTTTTCAGGAAACAGCCTTTTCTTTCTTTTTTTCCCACATTGTTCCCTTTTTGAGAGGAGTTAATACGTTCTCACTGGCAGAATCAGCTGCAAAGTTGAATCGTCATGCTGAGGACGGATGACAAAAGGTCTCATCGCCCCAGTAAATTGAATATTTATTTCTGTCCCTTCAAGTGCTTTCAACGCATCCATCATATATTTGGCACTAAAGGAGATTTTAAGTTCCTCTCCTTCAACGGACTGGCTCTTCACTTGTTCAGTCACTTTCCCAATTTCCGGGGAGTTAGAGGAGACTTCAATCATCTCTTCGCCAATCATCGATAATTTCACCACGTTGTTGCGTCCTTCTCTTGCAAGTAAGGAAGCTCTGTCGATTGCCTGTAAAAATTCTTTCGTGTTTAATTCCAGTTTTGTTTTGCTGTCAGCTGGAATTAACCTGCTCGTATCAGGATAATTCCCTTCAAGCAACCGAGAGTAAAACAATAAATGCTTAGCCCGGAAAAGCACTTGATTGTCTGTAATAACAATTTCCACCGGTTCTTGTGTATCATCTAAAATTTTGCTTAATTCATTTAAGCTTTTTCCTGGTATTACGACGTTATATTCAGCATTTGCATCCGTTTCTACTGCCGCTTTTCGCAAAGCAAGCCTGTGGCTGTCTGTAGCAATACAAATTAATTCGCCATCTTCTACTTTCCAGTTGACACCTGTCAAGATAGGTCGTGTTTCTGAGGTGGACACTGCGAAAACTGTCTGCCTGACCATGGCTTTAAGCAGATCTGTTGGCAGTTTAAACACTTCACCTTCTTCAATTTGCGGTAAATGCGGATATTCCTCAGGATCGAGGCCGTTTAAGTTGAATTCCGCCTGGCCTGACCTAATTACTGTTTGAAAAGAGGTAATCACTTCAATTTCAATTTTTTCTAAAGGTAACTTTTTCACAATTTCATTGAAAAAACGTGCATTAAGTACGATAGAGCCAACTTGTTTAATATCAGCAATGACTTGATCTTCTTCCTCTTTTGGAATAAAAGACTCAATTGAAATATCTGAATCACTGCCAGTCAGCTTAATGCCTTCTTCTGTGGCATCTATTTTAATCCCTGTCAAAATGGGTATCGTTGTTCTCGAACTGATTGCTTTTAATACATCTTGTACACTTTGAGCAAAACGATCTTTTTGAATTGAAAACTTCATTTTTTTCTCCTTTCGGTATTTAAGCATGATATTTGCAGCTGCTGCATATAATAATAATTTTATATTAAAAAAGTAATAGTAATAGTAGTAGGGCTTGTGAATATGTGGATAAGCTAAAAAATGAAAGTAAAGACAGCCTATCCACATGTGGACAGACTGTTTGTAAACTACAGAAAGTTATTCACACTATTAAGATTTTAAAATACTTTGAATTTCTTTCACTTTATATTGTAATTGGCTGTCGGTATCAAGCAGCTTTGAAATTTTTTCATGAGCATGGATGACGGTTGTATGATCCCGCCCGCCAAATTCCTCCCCAATTTTAGGCAGCGAAAAATCTGTCAGTTCGCGTGACAAATACATGGCAATTTGTCTAGGAAACGCAATGGACTTTGTCCGTTTTTTCGCTTTAAAATCATCAAGTTTAATATTGTATTGCTCACCGACAACTTTTTGGATGGCCTGGATCGTGATGACTTTCGGTTTTGAACTCGGAATAATATCTTTCAATGCTTCTGCTGCAAGGTCTGCGTTTATATCTTTATTAATTAACGAAGAATAAGCAACTACACGAATAAGTGCTCCTTCAAGCTCGCGAATATTCGTATCGATTTGGTTAGCGATATAAAGCATGACCTCATTTGGAATGTCGAGATTTTCAGCTTTCGCTTTTTTGCGTAAAATAGCAATCCGCGTTTCCAGATCTGGAGGGGTAATATCTGTGATTAAACCCCATTCAAAACGGGAACGCAGTCTGTCTTCAAGTGTTGGAATCTCTTTAGGAGGCCGATCGCTGGATATGATAATTTGTTTACTTTCTTCATGAAGTGTATTGAACGTATGGAAAAACTCTTCTTGAGTCTGTTCTTTGCCGGCAAGAAATTGAATATCATCTATCAGAAGAACGTCTACATTACGATACCGATTGCGAAAATCAACTGCTTTGTTATCCCTGATGGAATTGATGAATTCGTTTGTAAATTTTTCAGAAGATAAATAAACAACTTTTGCATCTGGATTATGTTCTAGTACATAGTGGCCAATTGCGTGCATTAAATGAGTTTTACCAAGTCCCACTCCCCCATAAATAAACAGCGGGTTATAAGCTTTGGCCGGTGCCTCTGCAACAGCGAGCGAAGCCGCATGGGCAAAACGGTTGCCGGAGCCAATGACAAATGTGTCGAAAGTGTATTTAGGATTTAACATGCTTTGCGGAAATTCATATGACTCGTCTTTCTTTTTCCGTTTTTTTGGCATAGTAAGCCCGTAGTCCTCAGATGCCTGGCTTTCGGGAATGATAAATTTGACGGCCAGCTGTTCACCAGTAATTTCACCGAGTACCCCGGAAATTAATTGAGAATAATGTCCCTCGAGCCAGTCTCTGGCGAAATCGTTTGGAGCAGAAATAGTAATGGAATCACCTTGTAGAGAATGTGCTTTCGTGGATTTTAGCCACGTATCAAAGCTTGGCTTGCTAATTTTTTTTTCTATGCTTTCCAGCACTTTGTTCCAAAGATCCTCGATATTTTCCATAAGGCCCCCTCCTCTTAATCAAATTGCAGCTATTATATAACAGTTTTTTATCTGATTTTTATATTTATGCACTCACTTGATTGTGGTTAAATATATAAATAAGAAAAAAGTAGTTTTTCGACATGATTCACAACCTGTGGACAAAGTTTTGCAGAGAGGCTGAATAACTTGTCCACAGGTTGTTCACAGTTTGTGGATAATTATAAATCAGAAACCACTTATCCAGAGTGAAAACAAAATAATAATAGCAGAAAAAGTGCTTTGTTGCAATGACATATAAAATTTATCCACAGTACATGCAGCTTGTGCAAATAACTTTTCCACAGGCTGCGCATTTGTGAAAAAGTTGTCAGTAAGGAGTGTGAATAAAAAAATAGCTGTCGAAAATTATCCACAGCTGCTGAAAAAAAGCTGGGTATAACGTGAAAAGAAAATTTTTTGCTTTCTCTGTCGGGGATAAATGGATTGGATCTGCTCTGCTCTATGAATGAGTACCTTCCACTTTTCTTGTCCAGCTTCGCCTCCTTGGGGCTCTAGGTCATATGCTTGTCGCTCCAGAGCAGTCGGCTCCGCTTTTTAGACTCCGACAGAGAGGGTGAAATCTGCGTACGCGCTGGCGCCTGCAGCTGGACAGGGGGAAGAACATTTTTGTCTAAGGCAGAACAGGCGCTTCCGCTTTTCGTTATTTCTAGAGAAGGTGTTGACAGGAGGATGGTTCGTCTTTATAATCAAAAGGACTGTCTTTAACGTTAAATTTTCCATTCCTCAGGGAGGTGTTTTATAATGAAAAGAACTTACCAACCAAATAAGCGTAAAAGAAGCAAGGTTCATGGTTTCCGTAGCCGTATGAGCTCTAAAAACGGTCGTCGCATTCTTGCTCGCCGTCGTGCTAAAGGAAGAAAAGTATTATCTGCATAAGCCACTGAAAAATCTCAGTGGTCTTTTTTTTAGTAAAAATGACGTAGAAAAGGTGATTGACTGATGAAAAAAACGTTCCGTATTAAAAAAGACAGTGAATTTCAATCCGTTTTCAAAGGCGGGAAGTCATTTGCCAATCGTCAGTTTGTTGTCTATATGTACAAAAATGAATTAAATGTTCCTTTCCGAATTGGTTTGTCTGTGAGTAAAAAAATTGGGAATGCGGTGACACGTAACCGGGTCAAACGCTGCATCAGACAAAGCTTTACGGAACTAAAAGAAGAAATTCTGCCCGGATATGATTTCATTATTATCGCCCGGAAGCCCGCGGCTGACATGGATGGCAATGAAGTGAAAAAAAGCCTGATCCATGTATTAAAACGGGCAAAGGCGCTGAGCAGAAGAGCATATCGGTCTGACTATAAATAAATAGCAATAAAATACATTCTCTATCATATGAGTTTGGCTGCATTCGCCTGCTGGCGGCTGCTATGAAAGACTGACAGGGGGAATATGAGTTTGAATAGAAAGATGATAGCCTTAATTTTTTTAGCAGCAATGACGATGCTGCTGGCCGGTTGTACAGAAGTAAACAAAGAAATTACACCGGAAAGTGAAGGCTTTTGGAACGAATTTGTTGTTTATCCGCTTTCACTAGTCATTATGAAAACAGCGGAAGCAGTTGGAAGTTATGGGTGGTCAATTGTTATTGTCACGATTATCATTCGTCTAATCATTTTGCCTTTGATGATTAAACAAACGAAAAATGCGAAGGCCATGCAAGTATTGCAGCCTGAAATGCAAAAAATTAAAGAAAAGTATAAATCAAAAGACGCTGTTACTCAACAAAAAATGCAGCAGGAAACGATGGCTCTTTTTCAAAAGCATGGAGTAAACCCGCTGGCCGGCTGTTTTCCGCTGATCGTGCAAATGCCGATTATTTTTGGATTTTACCAAGCGATCATGCGAACAGAAGCCATTAAGCAGGATAACTTCTTATGGTTCGACCTCGGTTCACCAGATCCATTTTTCATTCTTCCTCTCGTGGCAGGAGTAACAACTTTCTTGCAGCAAAAATTAATGATGGCTGGTGCAATGAATCAAAATCCGCAAATGGCAATGATGCTTTGGCTCATGCCGATTATGATCATCGTATTCGCGGTGAACTTACCGGCCGCTTTATCACTGTACTGGGTAGTAGGAAACATTTTCATGATTGTACAAACACTCATTATTAACAAACCTAGTGTCAGCAAGACCACTTCAGTTAACGACTAGGAGGGGCATGAATGAAAGAAGTTACGGCTGTCGGTCAAACAGTTGAAGAAGCTCTTCAATCAGCTTTGAAACAGCTGAAAGTAACAGAAGAAAGAGTAGAAATCGACGTTTTGGACAAAGGAAAAAAGGGGCTTTTTGGTCTTTTCGGACAGCGGCCTGCATCTGTAAAAGTTAGATTGAGAGCACAAGATCCGGTCGAAGAAGCGAAAACTTACGTATTGTCTATTGCCGCTCATTTAGGCGTCTTTCCGCACATCCAAGTGGAAAAAGCAGGCAAGCAAGTCATCTTCTCGCTTTCAGGTGAAAAAATTGCTTTGTTAATTGGAAAAAGAGGACAAACGTTGAATTCTTTGCAGCAGCTCACTCAGCTCGTCATTAACCGCCACTCAAAAGACTTCATTCATTTTACGCTTGATGCTGAAAACTACCGAAAACGAAGAGAAGAAACGCTTGCCGCGTTAGCGAAACGCATGGCTGAAAAAGCAGTGTCATCAGGAAAACCAGTCCGCCTGGAGCCGCTCCCTTCTTTTGAACGAAAAATTGTTCATGCGGCGCTCTCTGGCGATCGGCGCATTCGGACATTTTCAGAAGGCGCCGAACCAAAGCGTTCTATGGTCATTGCACCAAAAACGAAATAAAGGCATTCCCGGTAAGTCCTTATCTTATAAAAAGAAAGGAACACCCGGGAAGCCTTTTTTATTTTTCTATTTAATAGTTTGTTACTTTATTTTCCAAAAAACCAATCGCAGTAATTATTGTTATCCACACGTTAATAAGTTAAAATAAATAAGATTAAAAGAAGGCTGTGGACAAAACAGCCTTCTTTTTAAATCACACCGCTTATGTTAGTCTAGTGGTTTGAGAATAAAACTTCATTTATTTCTATAGATAACACCGGAAGAAGGAAGAGGTGAAAAGGTTGGATTTTGATACAATTGCCGCTATTTCTACACCGATGGGGGAAGGTGCGATCGCTATCGTACGTTTAAGTGGCGAGGAAGCAGTAAAGATTGCAGACCGAGTCTTTAAAAGCCCATCCAAAAAGACATTGACTGAAACCGCGAGCCACACGATTCATTACGGCCACTTAGTCGACCCGAAAACAGGCCGGACGGTGGAAGAAGTAATGCTGTCTCTCATGAGAGGACCAAAGACGTTTACACGGGAAGATGTCGTTGAAATAAACTGCCATGGCGGGCTCGTTTCCGTTAATCGTGTATTACAGCTTGTTTTAAACGAAGGAGCACGACTGGCAGAACCGGGCGAATTTACGAAGCGGGCTTTTTTAAACGGCCGGATCGATTTATCGCAGGCTGAAGCTGTCATGGATTTAATTCGTGCCAAAACAGATAAAGCAATGCACGTGGCGCTGAATCAAATGGAAGGCCGCCTCTCGAAGCTGATCCGCCAGCTGCGCCAGGAGATTCTTGAAACGCTCGCACATATTGAAGTGAATATCGATTATCCCGAGTATGATGATGTCGAAGAAATGACACATCGCGTGTTGTTGGAAAAAGCAGCATTTGTTCAAAAAGAAATAGAAAAGCTGCTGCGAACATCCGAACAGGGGAAAATCTTGCGTGAAGGACTGTCCACAGTTATTATCGGCCGCCCGAATGTCGGAAAATCTTCTTTATTGAATGCACTCGTTCAAGAGAACAAAGCGATTGTGACAGATATTCCGGGAACAACCCGTGACGTCATTGAAGAGTACGTAAATGTGCGTGGAGTCCCGCTGCGTCTCGTTGACACAGCTGGCATCCGTGAAACAGAAGATATTGTTGAACGGATTGGCGTGGAACGGTCACGCCAAGTGTTAAAGGAAGCGGATTTAATTTTGCTCGTATTGAATTATTCCGATCAGTTAACAGCGGAGGATGAAAAGCTGTTTGAAGCTACAGCTGGTATGGATGTTATCGTCATTGTCAACAAAACAGACTTGCCGCAGCAAATCAACATGGAACGTGTGAAAGAACTGACAGAAGGAAAACAGCTTGTCACGACTTCTTTATTGGAGGAAAAGGGTATAGACGAGCTTGAAGAAGCGATTGCTTCGTTGTTTTTCTCGGGTGCGATTGAATCCGGTGATATGACATACGTTTCCAACTCCCGCCACATTGCTTTGCTTAACCAATCGCTGTCATCCATTACAGACGCTATTGAAAATACACAGTCAGGCACGCCAATTGACATTATTCAAATTGATTTAACAAGAACGTGGGAATTGTTAGGTGAAATTATTGGTGAAAGTGTCCATGAAAGCTTAATTGATCAGTTATTCTCGCAATTTTGTCTCGGGAAATAATAAATAATACAACTAGGAGGAAAAAACATGCCACAATATGAAGCTGGCCAATACGATGTCATTGTTGTCGGTGCCGGCCATGCCGGCGTGGAAGCAGGACTTGCGGCTGCACGGGCAGGCGTTAAGACTTTAATGATTACCATTAATCTGGACATGATTGCTTATATGCCGTGTAATCCGTCGATTGGCGGTCCGGCAAAAGGAATTGTTGTTCGGGAAATTGATGCGCTCGGCGGTGAAATCGGCAAGAACATCGACAAAACACATATCCAAATGCGCATGCTGAATACTGGTAAAGGACCGGCTGTGCGAGCGTTAAGAGCACAAGCCGATAAAGTGCTGTATCAGCAAGAAATGAAAAAAACGATTGAAAATGAAGAAAACTTAACGCTTATTCAAGGGATGGTAGAAGAGCTCGTTATAGAAAATGGCGAGTGCCGCGGAGTTGTGACGCAAACAGGAGCGGTTTATCGGTCTCAAACGGTCATCATTACAACGGGAACCTTTTTGCGCGGCGAAATCATTATCGGCGATTTAAAATATTCCAGCGGACCGAATAACCAGCAGCCATCGATCCGTCTGTCTGAATACCTGGAGAAAATCGGATTTGATCTCGTTCGCTTTAAAACAGGGACACCGCCGCGTGTGAACAGCCGGACGATTGACTACAGCAAAACAGAAATTCAGCCGGGCGATGAAGAGCCACATGCTTTCAGTTATGAAACAACGAAGTTTATTACAGACCAGCTCCCTTGCTGGCTCACTTATACGAACGAAGAAACACATAAAATTATTGGTGAAAACTTGCACCGTTCCCCGATGTTTTCCGGAATGATTAAAGGGAAAGGTCCGCGGTACTGCCCATCTATTGAAGACAAAGTGGTTCGCTTTAATGACAAGCCGCGCCACCAAATCTTTTTGGAGCCGGAAGGGCGGAATACGGAAGAAGTGTACGTGCAGGGCTTGTCATCAAGCTTGCCGGAAGACGTGCAATATCGCATGCTGCGCACGGTTCCGGGTCTTGAAAAAGCTCAGCTGATGCGAGCGGGCTATGCCATTGAATATGATGCGATTGTGCCAACACAGCTTTGGCCGACACTTGAAACGAAAAAAGTGAAAAATCTTTATACAGCTGGCCAAATTAATGGAACATCCGGTTATGAAGAAGCGGCTGCACAAGGCATGATGGCGGGCATTAATGCGGCTTGCCGCGTACTCGGCAAAGGCGAAGTCATTTTAAGCCGGTCAGATGCTTACATCGGTGTGCTAATTGATGACCTCATTACGAAAGGAACGAGCGAGCCATACCGCCTGCTTACTTCCCGTGCGGAATATCGCCTGCTTCTGCGTCATGACAATGCTGATTTGCGCCTGACGGAAATTGGTTATCAAATTGGTTTAATTTCTGAAGAACGGTACGAACGGTTCCTGGCGAAAAAAGCGGCTATTGCCGGGGAAATAGATCGGCTGAAATCAATTATTATTAAGCCAAATGAAGAAACGCAAGCTATTATCCGCGAGGCTGGCGGCAGCGAACTAAAAGACGGTATCCGCGCCACAGATCTCTTAAAACGGCCAGAAATGCATTACAGCCATTTGCACCAACTTATTCCTTCCCCTGAAGCGCTGGACGCCGAAGTGGAGGAACAAGTAGAAATTCAAATAAAATATGAAGGATACATTGAAAAATCCCTTCAGCAAGTGGAAAAGCTAAAGAAAATGGAAAACAAAAAAATACCTGAGAACATTGATTATGATGCCATCAATGGACTTGCTTCGGAAGCGCGTCATAACTTGAAGGAAGTAAGACCTCTTTCCATTGCCCAAGCTTCCCGGATTTCAGGTGTCAATCCAGCCGATATTTCTATTTTGCTCATTTATATCGAACAGGGCCGCATAGCCCGCACAGCTAATTAAGTCTAGTTGAAGGGATGTTAGGCAAGTGAATAAAGAACAATTTCAGCAATTGCTTGCGGAGAAAGGGATCGACCTTTCTCCTTCCCAGCTTGAACAGTTTGATTTATACTACAAACTGCTCGTTGAATGGAATGAAAAAATGAACTTAACAGCTATTACAGACGAAGAAGAAGTGTATTTAAAGCACTTTTATGATTCGCTGTCGGCTGCGTTTTACTTTGATTTTTCCGGTAGTCTTGCTATATGCGACGTCGGAGCGGGAGCCGGGTTTCCAAGCATCCCGTTAAAAATAGCTTTCCCGCATCTGCGCGTGACGATCGTAGATTCACTCAATAAACGAATTACTTTTTTAAATCACTTGGCCGGGCAGCTGCAGTTAAACGATGTGCATTTCTACCACGACCGCGCCGAAACATTTGGCAGGCAGCCTGAACATAGAGAGCAATACGATGTAGTGATGGCCCGTGCGGTCGCCCGCATGTCCGTGTTGAGTGAATTGTGTTTGCCGCTTGTGAAGACTAGAGGCATCTTTTTGGCAATGAAAGCAGCCAGTGCGAAAGATGAGCTGCAAAACAGTCAAAAAGCGCTTAATGTGCTCGGTGGACGTTTAAAAACGGATCATTCATTTATGCTTCCTATGGAAGAAAGCGAGCGGACGATTATGGTGATTGAAAAAACAAAAGCAACATCAAAAAAGTATCCTCGAAAACCAGGAACGCCGAATAAATCACCAATCGAGTAAAGTTATCCACTTGTGGATAACTTTATTTTCTTTAAAAAGTAAAAAAAGCAGTCTATAGAAGAAGGAAGAAGGCTATTAAAGAGAGAATAGGTATAAAGGGAGTTTGTTAAAGGTGGTGTAGGGGTCATGAAGCATCGTTTCTCTCGTTTTTTTAGCATGGGGGAAAAAACAGCGGAAGAGCAGCCAGAAGAAACAACAGTAACAGAAGAAGAATCAACAGTTGAGAGAGAAGAAGTCAAACAGATTCCGGTTTCCCTGATTGTTCCGAACCGCTTTCAGCCAAGAACAATTTTTAATAATGAGAAGATAGAAGAGCTGGCTAGAACCATTCATATTCACGGCATTATTCAACCGATCGTTGTCCGGGAGACAGATGATGAGAGATATGAGTTGATTGCCGGTGAACGGCGCTGGCGGGCAGTCCAAACACTAAAATGGGAAACTGTCCCTGCAATTATTAATAATTTAAGTGATACCGAGACTGCTTCGGTTGCTCTAATAGAAAACTTGCAAAGAGAAGAATTATCGCCCATTGAAGAAGCTATTGCCTATGGCAAATTACTTGAACTTCATGGACTGACCCAGGAAGCCCTTGCTCAGCGTCTTGGAAAAGGGCAATCTACTGTCGCTAATAAGCTGCGGCTGTTAAAGCTGCCTCAAGAAATTCAAGAAGCTTTAGCGCAAAAGAAAATCACCGAACGCCATGCCCGGGCTTTGATACCTTTAAAGAATCCGGGAAAGCAAGTACAAATAATGAATGAAGTGATTGACAAGCAGCTAAACGTCAAACAAACGGAAGACCGGGTCATTCAGCTGCTGAACACATCAAAGGAAAAGCCAAAACCCCGCCGCAAAGCTTTTAGCAAAGACGTGAGAATAGCCGTCAATACTATCCGTCAGTCCTTGTCTATGGTAAGCGATAACGGCATTGATTTAAAGTCACAGGAAGAAGAGTTTGAAGACTTTTACCAAATTACGATCAAAATACCGAAAAAGAAATAAAGTGAGAAACCGGTTGATGGTTTCTCACTTTTTTCGTTGTCCAGCTCCGAGCGCCATCGGCTCGAGGTCATAAGCCAATCCGTCCAGAAGGTTAAAGAACAACCTTCCAGCCGGCTTGTCTTATGCTTGTCGCCGATAAGCGGGCGCTCTCCGCTTTTCTAATGGAAAATATTTTAGATAGGATGATAACTCAGACCGCTATTTTTGTTAAAATGGAAATACAACAGATTATTAGGATAGGAGAAAGCAGGTGGGCCGGATGGGAAAAGTTATTGCAATAGCTAACCAAAAAGGAGGAGTAGGAAAAACAACTACTTCTGTAAATCTGGGAGCTTGTTTAGCTTCTTTAGATAAAAAAGTGCTGATAGTAGATATTGACCCGCAAGGAAACGCAACGAGTGGCAGCGGAATTGAAAAAGGCGATGTCGACCAATGTTTATATGACGTATTAGTAGATGATACACATATAACAGACATTATTAAACAAGCTGCTGGGGAAAATTTATTCGTTGCACCGGCAACCATTTCACTAGCAGGGGCAGATATCGAACTTGTGCCGACCATTTCCCGGGAATTGAGGTTGAAAAGAGCGTTGGAAGAAGTACGCGACAGCTTTGATTATATTTTAATCGATTGTCCGCCGTCGCTCGGGCTATTGACAATTAATGCTTTAACAGCGGCTGATTCTGTCATTATCCCTGTTCAGTGTGAGTATTATGCCCTTGAAGGATTAAGCCAGTTGTTAAATACTGTACGCCTCGTACAGAAACACTTAAATAAAGAATTAGCGATCGAAGGCGTTTTGCTGACGATGCTTGATGCTCGTACAAACCTCGGACTGCAAGTGATTGAAGAAGTGAAAAAGTATTTCCAGGACAAAGTATATCAAACAATTATTCCGCGGAATATTCGTCTCAGTGAAGCGCCAAGCCACGGAAAACCAATCATTCTTTACGATCCGCGTTCAAAGGGAGCAGAAATGTATTTAGACTTCGCAAAGGAGGTAGCGGCCAATGGCTAAAGGGTTAGGGAGAGGGATAAATGCCATTTTTAGAGACCTCGAACTGGAAAACGAAGAAGCGGTTAAAGAGATAAAACTGAAGGAGCTGCGACCGAATCCTTATCAGCCGCGCAAAATTTTTAAAGAAGAAACAATTGAAGAGTTAAAAGAATCGATTAAAGAACATGGGATCTTGCAGCCGATTATTGCCCGCAAAAGCATTAAAGGCTATGAGATTGTTGTCGGAGAAAGAAGATATCGGGCAGCAAAAGCAGCGAAGCTTGAAAAAGTTCCAGTCGTTGTCCGCAAGCTGACTGATGATCAGATGATGGAAATGGCATTACTTGAAAATCTGCAAAGAGAAGATTTAACGGCACTTGAAGAAGCAGCTGCTTATCAATCACTTATTGAAAAACTAAAACTCACCCAGGAAGAATTAGCAGCGAAAATGGGAAAAAGCCGTTCTCACGTGGCTAATCACCTTCGTCTGCTTTCATTGCCGAGTGAAGTGCAGCAATTTATTACTGAAGGAAAATTAACGATGGGCCACGGACGGGCGCTCGTTGGCTTAAAAACGAAAGAACAAATTGTTCAAGCTGCTAATAAAGTCATAACAGAAGGTTTAAACGTCCGGCAGTTGGAAAAATGGATTCAACAGCTTCATGAAAATGTTTCACGTGAAACATTGCCGCCTAAACAAGTGAAGGACGTATTTTTAAAAGAGCGAGAAGATTTCCTAAGAGAACAATTTGGAACGTCTGTTCATATTAAACAGACGAAAGATAAGAAAAAAGGAAGAATCGAAATCGAGTTTTTATCAACAGAAGATTTAAACCGAATTCTTGATTTACTTAAGCAGGATTAATTACGGGGCTGCCGGTTGCTGGCAGCTATTTTTATTGTTATTGAATAAATCT
This sequence comes from Bacillus aerolatus, assembly GCF_009183655.1. Taxonomy (GTDB): domain Bacteria; phylum Bacillota; class Bacilli; order Bacillales; family Domibacillaceae; genus Pseudobacillus; species Pseudobacillus aerolatus. The sequence goes on along the minus strand of NZ_WEIO01000003.1, from coordinate 354,858 downwards.
TTTAATTAAAAATGAATGGGGGAAGGGAAATGGTGCTTTTCGGATCGATTATCAATGGATTGACGATCATTGTCGGCGCTCTACTAGGCAAGTTGTTAAATCGTATTCCAGAAGGGATAAAAGGTACAGTTATGCAGGCAATCGGCCTGGCTGTAGTCGTACTCGGTTTGCAAATGGGGTTAAAAAGTGAAGATTTTTTAACAGTTATTATTAGCCTTGTTATTGGAGCAGCCATCGGAGAAGTGCTAGCGCTCGATGAAAAACTGAACGAGACAGGTTTATGGCTGGAAAAAAAGATTGGCAAAGAAGCGGGCGAAACGAGCATTTCACAGGGATTCGTCACAGCGACGTTAATTTTTGTCATTGGAGCTATGGGAATAATCGGAGCGCTTGACAGCGGGATCCGCGGTAATCATGAAGTACTTTTAACAAAAGCGATCATTGACGGTGTAACAGCTTTAATTTTAACTACTACTTTAGGAATCGGCGTCATCTTTTCGGCTGTTCCAGTCATTTTGTATCAAGGAACCATTGCCTTGTTTGCCACACAAATCAACCGGTTTGTTCCAGAAGAGTGGATGGATGCCTTTATCGTAGAAATGACCGCAGCCGGCGGTATCATGATCTTGGCCATTGGACTAAACTTACTCGGCTTGACAAAAGTGCGAGTAGCCAATTTATTGCCAAGCCTCTTTGTTGTCGGGTTCATTATTACGATTCAATATCTTTTTTGAGTAAATGCTTTGTGTACATAATCGCTTGTTTGCTCGGATTGGGAGAAGCGTCAAGTTCAGGAGAGGATATTCCTTGCAGTACCGCGGCGGCTGAATAGCGAACAGATGCTTCTGCAATCCCTTCTGCAATCACCCGGGCCATACTCATTACGAGATGCAGCCGTGTGTTTTGCAGTACAAAAAACTCCATAAAGCCGCTTACATTCACAATACCAGTTATGTGAGCGTTGCCTACAGCCGGCAATTCTTTCTTTACTCCGGCACCTGGCTTTACCGGCCCCTTGCCGACTTGGATATTTCCTACATTTTTTAACCCGCCCAAGCAAGCATCCGCTCCAATAATAAATGGGTGTTTATGGTGTTTTTGAATGTAGGCCAGCTTTTCGACGAGATTGACTGCATGAACGGGATGTTCAAGCGTGCCGTAAGTATGAAAGTGAAAGAGTTTCTTTTCTTCAAGCAGCGTGCCGATTAACGGACCGAGAGAATCTCCGGTAGAGCGATCGGTACCGATGAATGTGAACACAACCGGACAGCTTCCCGGAGGCGGCAGCAACGTCAGCAAATGATCGGCGAACGCAGAAGCCGCTTGCTGCTCTTTATAATGAATGCTGTATGAGTCGGGTTTACGTTCAAACAGATTTTTAAGATTCATATGTTACCTCCTGCTGGATAATAGTAAGAGTATACGGATTTTAATCAATTTCTATACGTACTGCCGGGTGAAAAAGAAAAGTTTCTCAAGAATGTGCCTAACTACAAATTCTTTGCTATTCTTGTTAAAATGAAAATTGTCCTTTAAACTGCATAAAAAAGGAGAAATCTAATGTCTACAATTGAACGGATGGTCGAAAAAATCTGGGCTAAATTGATAAATGAAGAAACGTGGCTAGCACTAGGCGAGGGCACCGTAAAAATCATTCTTACACTTATAGTGGCTGCTTTTGTTATTAAAATTGCCAAAGCGGCAGTTCGCAACTTCTTTCATTTGCGCTCAAAAGCTCCTCTTGTTTTTTCGGAGCGTCGGGAGAATACGCTTTTAAAATTGACGGAAAATGTTATTTCCTATGTTGTGTACTTCATTGCTTTAATGAACGTTTTGGCAATATTAACTTTTGACATTAAAGGATTGATTGCCGGGGCCGGGGTAGTAGGCCTTGCGGTTGGGTTTGGCGCGCAAAACCTCGTGCGTGACATCATTACCGGATTTTTCATTATTTTCGAAGACCAATTTTCAGTAGGAGATTTTGTTCGTATTGGCAATTTTGAAGGCACCGTAGAGGAAATTGGCTTGAGAACAACAAAAATAAAAGAATGGACAGGACAGCTTCATATTTTACCTAATGGTTCAATCAACGAAGTGACCAACTTTTCCATTCACAACAGCGTGGCGGTTGTTGATGTCAGCATTGCTTACGAAGAGAACATCGATGAAGCTGAAAAGGTGATTAATAATCTGCTCGAAACAATGCCAGACAAATATGAAGAAATTGTGGCTCCACCTAAGCTTCTCGGAGTACAAAATCTTGTAGCATCTGATGTCATTTTAAGAATAATTGCTGAAACAACTCCAATGAACCATTGGTTTATTGCCCGGATGCTCCGCAAAGAGGTAAAATTGTGTCTAGATGAAAACGGAATTGAAATTCCATTCCCACGGCTAGTTATGTACTCCCGCGGTGAACAGGAAGAGGCGGTGGCGCCAAAAAAGTATGAGCGTGCGAAAAGGAGCTGATCCAATGGACAAGACGTTTGAGTTAAATGATGTAGTGGAAATGAAAAAGCCGCATCCATGTGGAACGAATCGCTGGAAAATCATCAGGCTCGGCATGGATATCCGTATAAAGTGTGAAGGCTGCGGACACAGCGTCATTTTGCCGAGAAAAGAATTTACAAAAAAAATGAAAAAAGTAGTCGATCCAGTCGAAAACAGCAGCGAAAAATAAACGCTGCTGTTTTTTAATAGAAAAGCGGAAACGCCTGTACTGCCCCGACAAGCGAATGTTCTTTCCTCAAGAAGTCCGTTTTTTGACTTCTTCGAGGAAAGGTTATTTGACCTCGAGGGGCAAGGCGCTGCAGTTGGACAATAGAAAAGCGGAAGCGCCTGTACTGCCCCGACAAGCAAATGTTCTTTCCTCAAGAAGTCTGTTTTTTGACTTCTTCGAGGAAAGGTTATTTGACCTCGAGGGGCAAGGCGCTGCAGCTGGACAGTAGAAAAGCGGAGCCGACTGTTTTGGGGCGACAAGCATATGACCGGCTGACGAAATGGCGTTTTTTAGCCATGCAGTCAGACTGGCATATGACCTCGAGCCCCAAGGAGGCGGAGCTGGACAGTAGAAAAGCGGAAGCGGTCGTTTAGACTCGGCAGGCATAAGACGGACCGCCGAAGTGGCGTTCTTGGCCACACAGGCGTGACGGCTTATGCCCGAGAGTCTGACCGTTGCAGCTGGACAGGAACAGAAAGCTGCAATTGCCTTTTTTTATGACTAAACATATAATTATGAAAGGTTTAGAGCGAACTCAAACAATAGAAAAGTTTAAATAGAGGAGTGACCGAAATGGCTTTAACAGCTGGAATTGTCGGTTTACCAAACGTCGGTAAATCTACATTATTTAATGCAATTACGAAAGCGGGAGCGGAATCTGCCAACTATCCTTTCTGTACAATCGATCCGAACGTCGGCATTGTGGAAGTACCTGACGAACGTTTAAATAAGCTCACTGAAATGGTTGAGCCGAAAAAAACAGTCCCAACTGCGTTTGAATTTACAGATATCGCGGGAATCGTCAAAGGTGCAAGCAAAGGAGAAGGACTCGGTAACAAGTTTTTGGCACACATTCGTGAAGTGGATGCCATCTGCCAAGTAGTCCGCTGTTTTGCCGATGACAACATTACGCACGTATCTGGTAAAGTCGATCCAATTGATGACATCGAAGTCATTAACCTGGAATTAATTTTCGCGGACTTAGAAACAGTCGAAAAACGTCTTGTGCGCGTGGCTAAACTAGTCAAACAAAAAGACAAAGATGCCGTAATGGAAAACGACATTCTAGTAAAAATAAAAGACGCGCTGGAAGCGAACAAGCCAGCCCGTACAGTGGAGTTTTCCGAAGAGCAGGCCCGCATCGCGAAACAGCTTCATTTATTGACAGCGAAGCCGATGCTTTACGTAGCGAACGTCGGTGAAGATGATGTTGCCGATGCTTCTGACAACGAATACGTTCAAAAAGTACGTGAATTTGCGGCGGAAGATAATGCGGAAGTTATCGTCGTTTGTGCCAAAATCGAAGAAGAAATTGCCGAACTTGACGATGAAGAAAAAGCGATGTTCCTGCAAGAACTCGGAATCGAAGAATCTGGACTAGACCAGCTTATTCGTGCGACATACTCCCTGCTCGGACTCGCCACTTACTTCACAGCAGGTGTCCAAGAAGTACGCGCGTGGACTTTCCGCCAAGGAATGAAAGCACCACAATGCGCCGGAGTTATCCATACAGACTTCGAACGCGGCTTCATCCGCGCTGAAACCGTCTCCTACGATGACCTTACAGCAGCCGGCTCTATGACAGCCGCCAAAGAAGCCGGAAAAGTCCGCCTCGAAGGTAAAGAATACATCATGAAAGACGGAGACGTCGTCCACTTCAGATTTAACGTTTGATCATATTGCGTAAAAAGGAACTTTATGTTATACTCTTTTCTTGTGAGTAATTAATAATTATTCCTTGCTCTTTTCGAAAGGAAAAGAGCCGTATAGTCCATGAGGAGGTGAAAGAAAGATGAAAAAGTACGAATTTATGTACATTATCCGCCCGACTGTTGATGAGGATGCGAAAAAAGCAGTTGTTGAGCGCTTTGACGGAATTTTAACTTCTAACGGTGCGGAGATCATCGATTCTAAAGACTGGGGTAAACGTCGTTTAGCGTATGAAATCAACGATTTCCGTGAAGGTTTCTACCAATTAGTACACGCTAACGCAGATGCTGCAGCGGTTCAAGAGTTTGACCGTTTAGCAAAAATCAGCGACGACATCATCCGCCATCTAGTAGTTCGCGAAGAAGAAAAATAAACCGTTTAAATAAACAATCTTTCAACACGTTTCACGTGAGACATGTTGAATCAAAGGGGTTGATTCTGATGATGAACCGAGTCATTTTAGTTGGTCGTTTAACAAAGGATCCGGAACTTCGTTATACGCCGAATGGAGCAGCAGTTGCTACTTTTACATTGGCTGTCAATCGTTCGTTCACTAACCAACAGGGCGAGCGGGAAGCGGACTTTATTAATTGCGTCGTTTGGCGCCGACCGGCAGAAAACGTGGCGAACTTCCTTAAAAAAGGAAGCTTAGCCGGAGTGGACGGCCGTGTCCAAACACGAAATTATGAAGGACAAGATGGCAAACGGGTATACGTAACCGAAATTCTAGCTGAAAGCGTGCAATTTTTAGAGCCGCGGAGCGCTTCTTCAAGTGATCGCAGCAATGAAAACAACGCATACGGCGGCGGGCAAAGAAATCAAGACTTACCGTTTGGCCAGCAGAATCAACGCAACAATAACAATAATAAATCAGACTATACAAGAGTGGATGAAGATCCGTTTGCAAGCGACGGGCAGCCGATCGACATTTCAGACGACGATTTGCCATTCTAATATAAAAAAAGGAGGGAAATCAACATGGCAGGACGCAGAGGCGGACGTAAACGCCGGAAAGTGTGTTATTTCACATCTAACGGCATTACGCATATCGACTATAAAGATGTAGAACTTTTGAAAAAGTTTATCTCTGAACGTGGAAAGATTCTTCCACGCCGCGTAACTGGAACAAGTGCTAAATACCAACGTCGTTTAACAATTGCAGTTAAACGCGCTCGTACAGTAGCTCTTCTTCCATTCGTATCTGGAGAATAATTTAATGAAAAGATCCGCCTTAATTGGCGGATCTTTTTTTTATGGAAAAATGGTGAAAAAGGATGTATATTTTAGCAAATCATCCGATAAAAAAGAGAAGGATTTTTAAAATATTCAAAATACAGGGAAAAGTAAAAAATATTTCATATAAGGAGGCTGAAGTGATTGAAGTCAATTAAAACAAAGTTAATGATTCCTCTTATTGTGCTGATGACGTTTTCATTTGCTTTTATTATTTTTTTATCGGGCACAAAATAGAAAAGCAGACGGAAGAAGAAGTAGTTAACCAGACCAAAGGCATAGTTAAACAGATGAGTGATTCTGTTTATTTACTTTTGGAACAGCACAAGAAAAGTCTAGATTTAGCTGCTCAAGATCCGGCGCTTACCAATTATGGGGAGAGCTTGCTGGCAGCGGGAGACGGGAAAGGAAAAGTTGCTTTATTTGGTATGTACGAGCGGTACTTAAATGAATACAAAGACATCGCCAGTATTTATTATGCGACTGCTAAAGGCACGATGGATGAGTATCCGGATGTCGAACTTCCTGAAGGGTATGATCCAAGAGAGAGGGAATGGTACAAAAATGCGATGGAGTCGGATGGGGAAGCAGTTTGGAGTGAGCCGTATATAGAGAAAACATCAGGAAATTACATGATTACCCTCTCTAAACCGCTTATCTTGGAAAATCGCACAATCGGCGTACTAGCGGCGGATATAGTTCTGGGGGTGATGACCGACAAGCTGAGTGAAATGAACATCGGCTACAATGGTACGCCTATCATGATATCTAAAGAAGGGCTTGGAATTGTTCACCCGACTAATCAAGGAAAAGACTTAACGAAATACAGCTATGTGGAATCAGTTTTAGCCAGCGATCAAAAGCAGGGAACAGTTTCCTACAAAGTGAAAGAGAAAGACCAGCTGTTTGTGTACGACACAGTAGAAGGAACGGGATGGAAAGTTGGAACTGCTTACGACCAGGAAACGCTTCTCGGATTATCGAAATCAATCAAAAAAGCATTAACCATTACGGGTGTTCTTATTCTGTTATTAATGGTGGCAGCTGTTCTTTACATTTTGAATCGAATCCTTAGACCAATCCGCGACCTTCAGCAGTCAGCAAAAGAAGTGGCCAAAGGTAACTTGAGTGTACAAGTGACCGTTACTTCCAAAGATGAAATTGGCGAACTTTCTGGAGCTTTTAATGGCATGGTCAGCAGCATGAAAGATATTATTTCTGTTGTTAATCATTCAGCGAGTGATGTAACAGCAGCCGCTGAAAATTTAAGCGCGATATCTAAAGAAACAAACGCTTCCAGTGAACAAATTGCTGCCGCTATTAACGAAATTGCTAAAGGAGTAGCTAAATCGGCAGAAGAATCAAGTGAAGCAACTGAGCGCTCTCATCACCTTGGCGGCCAAATCAACATGATTGCTGCTCAAGCGGGGGAAATGACTGATGCCGCCCGTAAAACGGAAGATGCACAAAAAGCAGGACTCCAGCAAGTACAGGAACTCAGGTCATCTAGTATAGAAACGAAAATGTATATTGATGAGATGGAAAAAGTCGTTCTTGCTTTAGAGACAAAGATTAAGTCAATTGAACTCGTTATGCAAACGATTACCGACATTTCTTCGCAAACGAACTTGCTCGCTTTAAATGCATCGATTGAAGCAGCTCGTGCAGGGGAACACGGCAAAGGATTTGCGGTCGTAGCAGAGGAAGTCCGGAAATTAGCTGAACAGTCCGTCCAGGCGACAGACCAAGTAAAAGCAACAATCGGCGACATTCAGGAAGGTTCCAGAAAAGCTGTGAATCAAATGATGAACACACGGAAAAACTTTGACAGTCAAACGGTGGTTGTAGAAGCGACTGAAACGATCTTTGGCGAATTGTCTTCACTTGTGGAAAAGATGGAATCGTCTATTTCCTCTATTAACGAAGAAATTTTGGATGCAGCCGATGCGAAAAATGGAGTGCTGCAAGTAATGGAAGAAATTGCGGCCTCTTCGCAGCAGTCAGCAGCAGCAAGTGAGGAAATTAGTGCTTCAGCTGATGAACAACTTCGCGCCATCCAATCCGTGACTGATTCGTCTAAGCGGTTAATGGGACTAAGCGCAGATTTAAAAAGTGCCGTCAACCAGTTTAAATTAAATTAATAAAAAAGTGACAGGGCTGTCATAGAAGAGCCAGGTACCTCCAATAAGCAGGAGAAAACGGACACTTCTGGGACAGCCTTGTTTTGTTACAGCTTGAAAAGTTGAATGAACGGTTAAAGCAAGATAAAATAATAGGATATAGGCAGTTTGAAAGACAGGGGAGAAAGGAAACCATTCACTGTCAAGCTGAGAAATGTTTAATGAGGTGTTTGAGTGGAGAATAAAAAAATAATTACTGAAGGAGTGAAAATGGCAGGTGTTTTTGTCATTTTGTTCATACTGTCGCTCTATATCCCGCTTTTAGGGATTGTGACTAGTCTTTTTTTGCTCCTTCCCTTTTTAGTGTACAGTGCAAAGCAGCCGGTCAGGGCGGCTGTTAGCTTTGCCGCAATATGTGTCATGATTTCCTTGCTCATTGGCGGTTTGGCAGCCGTGCCGTTTGTCCTTCCTTTTATCTTAACGGGCACGGTCATAGGCATCATGATTCAGAAAAAGCAGGACAAATTTTCTTTATTTATGGCAGGAAGTTTTATCTTTTTGCTGAGCATGGTCGTTTTGTATGTGACAGCCATGGGCCTTGCGGAAGACGAGGCGGCGAGCATAGGAGAGTCATTTAAACAATCTTATCAAGACTCCGCGGAGTTAATGGAAAGTCTTGGTCAGCCTTTGCCGGAAGAAGTGATTCAGCAGGCACAGGAACTATTTGATTATTTAATGGCGTTAATGCCAAGCTTGCTTGTGCTTTTTTCTCTGGCGTCTACATTGATTATGATGGCAGTCAATTTTCCGATCGCAAAAAAAATGGCAGTGGACGTGCCTCGCTTCAAGCCTTTCCGGGAATGGCACGTGCCGAAAAGTATTTTATGGTACTATGTCATTTTATTGCTGGCGAGTTTGATTATAGAGCCAGAAAAAGGGAGCATGTGGTATTTTTCCTACATAAATATTATGTTTATGCTGCAGTTTTGTCTGCTGTTGCAAGGACTATCGTTTCTGTACTTTGCAGCTCATCTGAAAAAGTGGCCGAAAATCATTCCGATTTTGCTGACGGTTTTTTCAATTCTTATACTTCCTCTCCTTTATCTTGTGAGATTATTAGGTATAATTGACTTAGGATTTGATTTGCGGCAGCGCCTTCGACGAAAATCATAATTGCTTAGGCTATTTTATTTCTAGGAGCTGAAACGATGCTTTCTTACTATAGCAGGCGGAAAATACAATTTCCGTTATATGGATTAATGGCAGTTTTACTTATCATCCTCGCCGTGCTCGCCTTCTTTAACTGGCCAGCGGCACTTGCTGGTTTAGCTGCAGGTGCAGTGTTACTTTTTCTGCTGATAAAAGCAGAATATAACATACATAAGGAAATTGAGAGGTATGTTACGACTCTTTCCTACCGATTAAGACGGGTGGGAGAAGAAGCACTCATGGAAATGCCGATTGGGATCCTTCTATATAACGATGACTACTACATAGAATGGGCCAACTCCTTTCTGTCTTCTTATTTCGAAGAAGATACATTGGCAGGAACATCACTACACGAACTAGCTGAACCTCTCATTGCAGTGATAAAAAATGAGAAAGAAGAGGTTATCGAGCTGCATGACCGCAAGTTTAACGTTATTGTAAAACCGGAAGAAAGGCTTCTTTACTTTTTTGATGTAACTGAACAAGAAGAAACTGCAAGAAGGTTTTTGGAAGAACAAACGGTTTTATCCATTATTTATTTGGACAACTATGATGATTTAACTCAAGGGATGGATGATCAAACGCGCAGCAGCTTAAATAGCATGGTCACATTCATTTTAAATAACTGGGCACTTGAACACGGCATTTATTTAAAACGAATTTCTTCTGACCGTTTTTTTGCTGTGCTGAATGAAAAAATATTGCGAAAGCTTGAAGAAACAAAGTTTTCAATTTTAGATGAAGTAAGAGAACGGACAGCGAAGCAAGCTGCATCGCTGACGTTAAGCATCGGAGTCGGACACGGCGAACTTTCGCTGCCTGAACTGGGCAACCTTGCTCAATCAAGCCTTGACCTTGCTCTCGGGCGCGGAGGGGACCAGGCTGCTTTAAAGCAGCTAAATGGTAAGGTGAAGTTTTACGGCGGCAAAACAAATCCGATGGAAAAAAGAACGCGCGTCAGAGCACGAGTTATTTCTCATGCATTGCGTGAACTTGTTGCGGAAAGCGATAAAGTCATTGTTATGGGGCACAAGTACCCGGATATGGACGCACTCGGTGCTTCTATGGGAATCAGGCGGGTAGCTGAAATGAATGACCGGGAAGGCTACATTGTGCTCGATTTTTCCGAAATGGACACTGCCGTTAAACGGCTGATGGCAGAAACAAAGAAAAATCCGGAACTGTACTCGCGTATTATTGCTCCGGAAGAAGCGCTGGATTTAGCGACAGATAATACACTGCTCGTTGTTGTGGATACACATAAGCCTTCGCTTGTCATTGACGAGAAGCTTCTTCACAAAGTGGAAAAGGTTGTCGTTATTGATCACCACCGCCGCAGCGAAGAGTTTGTGAAGAATCCGCTGCTCGTCTATATGGAGCCTTATGCATCTTCAACGGCAGAGCTGATTACTGAATTGCTTGAATATCAGCCGAAAGTCAGCAAGCTTTCCATGCTTGAAGCGACGGCTTTGCTTGCGGGTATTATTGTCGATACGAAAAGTTTTTCATTACGTACAGGGTCAAGAACATTTGATGCCGCTTCTTATTTGCGAGCGCACGGAGCAGATACCGTACTCGTTCAAAAGTTTTTAAAAGAAGACATTGAAACATATATCCAGCGTTCACAAATTATTGAAACAGTTTATTTTTACAAGAACGGCATTGCTATTGCCAAAGGAAACGATGAAGAGGTGTATGATTCCGTTCTAATAGCCCAGGCAGCGGACACGTTGCTTGCCATGGACGGGGTACAGGCTTCATTCGTCATAGCGAGAAGGGCGCCGGATACAGTCGGCATCAGCGCCCGTTCACTCGGGGAAGTAAATGTGCAAGTTGTTATGGAACAATTGCAAGGAGGAGGCCACTTGTCAAATGCGGCCACTCAATTAAAAGAAACGACTGTTATGGAAGCGGAGGCTATGCTCCAGCAAGTCATAACGGAATTATATGAAGGAGGCAGCGGAGAATGAAAGTAATCTTTTTACAAGACGTTAAAGGAAAAGGCAAAAAAGGTGAAGTGAAAAATGTAGCGGACGGGTATGCACATAACTTTTTAATTAAAAATGGTTTGGCTGTAGAGGCAACAGCCGGCAATAAGAAGACGCTTGATGCTCAAAAGAAAAAAGAGGAAGAGCTGGCCCAGCAGGAGCTGGAAGAAGCGAAAAAGCTAAAAGACATCATGGAAAAGTTAACAGTGGAAATCAAAGCGAAATCTGGTGAAGGCGGGCGCTTGTTCGGCTCCGTGACGACGAAGCAAATTGCAGAGGAACTGAAGAAAACCCATAATATAAAAATCGACAAGCGAAAAATGGATCTTCCGGACGGCATCCGGGCGCTTGGTTATACGAATGTGCCTGTCAAGCTTCACAATGAAATAATTGCCACATTAAAAGTTCACACAGTAGAAGAAAAATAAGTGGTTTCATGCTAAAATAATAAGGTTGAAAACATGTGATCGGATTTTTCTGGTCACATTTTTTTTAACAAAGAGACAGTTAGCGAAGAAAGAAACAACGCTTCCTGCAAGGAGGTTTAGGTGATGAGTGAGTTATTGACTGATCGGATTCCACCGCAAAGCATTGAAGCCGAGCAAGCCGTACTTGGCGCTATTTTTCTGGAACCGGCTGCTTTAACGGTTGCTTCCGAAATTTTAATTCCGGAAGATTATTACCGGACGGCCCACCAGAAAATATATAATATGATGCTGAAGCTGAATGATCATGGAAAGGCAGTCGATGTGGTCACTGTGACCGAAGAGCTCGCTGCAGCAAAAGAGCTGGAAGATGTCGGCGGCGTGATTTATTTAACAGAGTTGGCCGAATCCGTTCCAACAGCAGCTAATATTGAATATTATGCCCGCATTGTTGAAGAAAAGTCGCTATTGCGCCGACTAATTCGTACGGCCACAACGATTGCCCAGGAAGGGTATAACCGCGAAGATGAAGTAGATGCTTTATTGAATGAAGCAGAAAAGAGCATCATGGAAGTGGCCCAGCGCAAAAATACGAGCGCTTTTCATAATATAAAAGATGTACTCGTACGCACGTACGACAACATTGAATTGCTGCACAACCGCGTAGGAGATGTTACAGGTATTCCTACCGGTTTTGCTGAGCTTGACAGCATGACCGCTGGTTTTCAGCGCAATGACTTAATTATTGTAGCCGCTCGTCCTTCCGTTGGTAAAACAGCTTTTGCTTTAAATATTGCGCAAAATGTAGCAACGAAAACGGATGAGAATGTCGCGATTTTCAGTTTGGAAATGGGCGCCGAGCAGCTCGTCATGCGGATGCTTTGTGCGGAAGGAAACATTAATGCCCAAAATTTACGGACTGGTTCTTTGACGGATGAAGACTGGCGCAAGCTCACGATGGCGATGGGCAGCTTGTCCAACTCAGGAATATTCATCGATGATACGCCTGGTGTGCGCATCGGCGAAATTCGTTCGAAGTGCCGTCGATTAAAGCAGGAGCAGGGACTCGGCATGATTTTAATCGACTATTTACAGTTAATTCAAGGGAATGGCCGCTCAGGTGAAAATCGCCAGCAGGAAGTTTCAGAGATTTCCCGCTCCTTAAAAGCGCTCGCTCGTGAACTTGAAGTGCCGGTCATTGCTCTTTCACAGCTTTCCCGCGGAGTGGAACAGCGCCAAGATAAGCGTCCGATGATGTCCGATATCCGTGAATCGGGATCGATTGAGCAGGATGCGGACATTGTTGCTTTTTTATACCGGGATGATTACTACGATAAAGAATCCGAGAATAAAAATATTATTGAAATCATCATTGCGAAACAGCGGAATGGCCCGGTTGGCACAGTTCAACTTGCTTTCGTAAAAGAATACAACAAGTTCGTTAACCTAGAGCGGCGATTCGACGAAACAGGTTAAAAGAAAAGCGGAAGCGTCTGTTCTGCTCCGACAGGGAAAGGTTATTTGACCCCGAGGAGCAAGGCGCTGAAGCTGGACAATTGAAAGAGACTGGCAGCATAGAGAGACTGCTGAAAAAGTAATGGCTCTTGAAAGCAGTAATAATTTTCATCAATATACAAATAATAAAAGAAGCTAACGTCCTGTATGTAATAGGTGATTAGCTTCTTTTTCTCTTTTAATAGACTTTTTCAGTGCCATCAGCATGGGTTGTTGTTATTTTTCACGAACAAATCGGTAAAACAAATATAAAATGTTCGTGTTTTGTAATTGACTTCTCTAGTTTTAAACTGTTAAAATAAATTTGGCAAACAAATAAGAAATTTATAGACCCTTCGGAGGTGCTTGTTTATGTCGTCAGTAGTAGTTGTTGGAACACAGTGGGGCGATGAAGGAAAAGGGAAAATCACTGATTTCCTTTCAGAAAACGCAGAAGTGGTGGCTCGTTACCAAGGTGGTAACAATGCGGGACACACAATTAAATTCAACAATATTACGTACAAACTTCATTTAATTCCATCAGGTATCTTTTACAATGATAAAGTTTGCGTCATCGGCAACGGAATGGTCGTTGATCCGAAAGCATTAATCGAGGAATTGAAATATTTGCATGAACGCAATGTATCAACAGACAACTTGCGCATCAGCAATCGCGCGCATGTGATCCTCCCTTACCATTTGAAAATTGATGAAGTGGAAGAAGAACGCAAAGGCGACAACAAAATCGGCACAACGAAAAAAGGTATTGGCCCTGCCTACATGGATAAAGCAGCCCGTATCGGCATCCGCATGGCTGATCTTCTGGACCGCAAAGCGTTTGAAGAAAAGCTAACACGCAACCTAGAAGAAAAAAACCGCTTGCTTGAGCGTTTCTATGAAACAGAAGGATTTAAGCTTAAGGATATTCTTGATGAATATTATGAATATGGTCAGCAAATTAAACAATATGTGTGCGACACATCTGTCGTTTTAAATGATGCACTCGATGAAGGCCGCCGCGTATTATTTGAAGGCGCGCAAGGTGTTATGCTCGATATTGACCAAGGCACGTATCCATTCGTAACGTCATCAAACCCAGTTGCCGGTGGAGTAACAATCGGCTCCGGCGTTGGACCAACAAAAATCAATCACGTAGTCGGTGTATCGAAAGCGTACACAACACGTGTTGGAGACGGGCCTTTCCCGACAGAGCTTGATAATGAAATCGGCCGCCAAATTCGTGAAGTCGGCCGTGAGTACGGCACAACGACAGGCCGCCCGCGCCGTGTTGGCTGGTTTGACAGCGTCGTCGTACGCCACGCCCGCCGTGTGAGTGGACTGACAGATTTATCGCTCAACTCCATTGATGTGCTGACAGGCATTGAAACATTGAAAATCTGTACAGCATACCGCTACAAAGGAGAAGTCATTGAAGAGTTCCCGGCGAACTTGAATATTCTTGCTGAGTGCGAACCCGTTTACGAAGAACTGCCAGGCTGGACAGAAGACATCACCGGCTGCAAGTCGTTAAGTGAACTTCCTGAAAATGCCCGCCACTACTTAGAGCGTGTATCGCAGCTGACGGGCATCCCATTATCGATCTTCTCAGTCGGACCAGACCGCAGTCAGACAAACATCGTCCGCAGCGTATGGGCGCAAAGATAATAGACAGACCCAATCCGTTTTCCCTTTTGAGGAGACGGATTTTTTGTGTGCATGAAATGGAATGAAGGTAACACTCAACAATTTGACACATTCATTCACGCTTTCTACAGAAATTGCACAATAATCGCATTTTTTTCGACAATTTTTTTCAAAAATCTATTGTCAGCCTTTTAGCCTTATGATAATATTAACAACGTTGCTAAGAACAAGCACAGTTACGAGCCATTAGCTCAGTTGGTAGAGCATCTGACTTTTAATCAGAGGGTCGAAGGTTCGAGTCCTTCATGGCTCACCACTTTTATCTAAAAAATGGCCCCTTGGTCAAGCGGTTAAGACACCGCCCTTTCACGGCGGTAACACGGGTTCGAATCCCGTAGGGGTCATCTATAGAAAAGCGGAAGGCGCTCGTCCAGCGGCGACAGGCAAATGTTCTTCACCCAAAGAAGCTGTTCTTTAGCTTCATTGGGTGAAGGTTATTTGACCCCGAGCCGCTAGCGCCTGCAGCTAGACAAGATTCAACATATTTATATGGTCCGGTAGTTCAGTTGGTTAGAATGCCTGCCTGTCACGCAGGAGGTCGCGGGTTCGAGTCCCGTCCGGACCGCCATTTTTAAAACCGTTTAATTTAATGAATCCTATTTTCCGAGATGACGGCCATAATCCTCAAGATTCAACTTCAATGTTGGCCGCATCATTTTTTATTAAGGCTCAGTAGCTCAGTCGGTAGAGCAATGGACTGAAAATCCATGTGTCGGCGGTTCGATTCCGTCCTGAGCCATCAAAGAAGCATTGCGATGATATTTTACTCTCGCGGTGCTTTTTTTCATGGAAAAGAAAAACATTCCAGTTACTTGAAAAGCGTGAAAAACGCCGCTTTTCGTGATAAAGTTAGTGAGAAGTCGATGTTGTGTGAAGTCCGGGGTCGTTTGTTTTTATAACGGCCTGTTTGTGGTAGATAAGAAGACGCCATCTGCTTAAAAAAGCGGAACAAAAAGCGAACTTCCGGAAATATGGTAAAATAGTAGAATAATCTTTTCTAAGTTAGACAATTGTCTAGCTCTAGCGCCTACCCCTTCAAGTTCACAAGCTAGTCCTTCCAGAAAGGTAAAGATCACTTTTTTGAGGGGCTCGTCTTGTGCTTGTCGGGGGTGGACAAGGCGCTTGCGCTTTTCCATAAGGTGGATGTTTCAGATTGAAGAAATGAGGAGAAGAACATGCAAAAGAAGATATTAGTCGTTGATGATGAGAGGCCGATTGCAGACATTCTGCAGTTTAATTTAAAAAAAGAAGGTTATGACGTTCATTGTGCTTACGATGGTGACCAGGCAGTAGAAATGGTTGAGGAAATTCATCCTGATTTAATATTATTGGATATTATGCTTCCAGGACGCGATGGTATGGAAGTGTGCCGGGAAGTAAGAAAAAAACATGAAATGCCGATTGTCATGCTGACAGCAAAAGATTCAGAGATTGATAAAGTGTTGGGGCTGGAGCTTGGCGCAGATGATTATGTAACGAAACCGTTCAGCACGAGAGAGTTAATTGCCCGTGTGAAAGCAAACTTGCGTCGTCATCAAGCTGTGCCTTCCCAGTCGGAGGAAGAAGATACAAATGAAATTTCAGTAGGTACGTTAATCATTCACCCGGATGCTTATATTGTTTCCAAGCGTGGGGAAACGATTGAATTGACACATCGTGAATTCGAACTGCTTCATTATTTGGCGAAACATATCGGACAGGTGATGACGAGAGAACATTTGCTGCAGACGGTGTGGGGATATGATTATTACGGAGATGTCCGTACAGTTGACGTAACGGTTCGGCGCCTTCGTGAAAAAATAGAAGACAACCCAAGCCACCCCTCATGGATCGTCACGAGAAGAGGGGTAGGCTACTACTTGCGCAACCCTGAACAGGAGTAACACACATGAAAAGAGTTGGCTTTTTTCAGTCGATACAACTGAAATTTGTATTAATTTACGTATTGCTTATTTTGTTCGCGATGCAAATTATCGGTGTTTATTTTGTCAAAGAATTAGAGGAGAAGCTCCTGACTAACTTTAAAACGTCTTTGCAGCAGCGTGTCAATCTTCTCGAGTACAATTTAAGGGAAGAAATGCTGAAAGAGCGGACAGAAGAAACGCAGACTCTTGAGCAGGATATACGGAGAATACTGGATGATTTTACAGCACCTGACGTGTCTGAAGTGCGCGTCATTGATCACCACAGCCGTATCACCGGCACATCTGACCCGAACAGGCAAGGAATTATCGGACAGCGGATAACGGACATTGCTGTGAAGCGGACTCTTTCTTTCGGTGCTGAAGAAGATAAGATGTATATTGACCAGCAGTCGAACAAGCGGATCTGGGTGTATACGTCGCCGATTATTTCAAATCGGGAAGTTATTGGAGCTGTTTACTTAATCGGAAAAGTTGAAACCGTTTATGGGCAGATGGATCAAATTAACGAAATTCTTTTTTCAGCGACCGCTCTCGCCTTAGTGATGACAGCTGTGTTAGGTGTGCTGCTGGCCCGCACGATTACTCGGCCGATATCTGATATGCGCCGGCAGGCTGTCGCACTTGGAAAAGGAAACTTTTCACGCAAAGTAAAAGTATACGGTCAGGACGAGATTGGCGAATTGGCGATCACGTTTAATAATTTAACGAAACGGCTGCAGGAAGCGCAGGCAACAACAGAAGGAGAAAGAAGAAAGCTATCTTCTGTGCTTTCTTATATGACTGATGGGGTTATTGCAACCGATCGGAAAGGCCGCGTTATTTTAATAAACGAACCAGCGGCAAAGCTTTTAAATGTTTCACGTGAAACAGTCATTTCACAGTCGATCACGAACTTGCTCGGACTTGAAGAGGAATATACGTTTGACGATCTGCTGAATGAACAAGATTCAGTCATTTTGGATTACAGCAATGGTGATCAGCCGTATATATTGCGGGCCAATTTCTCAGTTATTCAGAAAGAAACCGGCTTTGTAAACGGATTGATCACGGTGCTCCATGATATAACGGAACAAGAAAAAATCGAAATGGACCGCCGCGAATTCGTTGCCAACGTTTCACACGAGCTGCGGACGCCGCTGACAACGATGAGAAGTTATTTAGAAGCGCTGGCAGAAGGGGCATGGCAGGATGCGGATATTGCCCCGCATTTCCTTGACGTGACCCAGACGGAAACTGAGCGAATGATTCGTCTTGTTAACGATTTACTGCAGTTGTCCAAGTTTGATAGCCGCGACTATCAGTTAACGAAAAAAGATGTCGACTTTACTGAGTTTTTCGATAAGATCATTGACCGTTTTGAAATGACAAAATCTCAGGAGGTCGCGTTTAAACGCAAGCTTCCCCGCTATCCTATTTATGTAGAAATTGATGCGGATAAACTGACTCAAGTGCTTGATAACATTATTTCTAACGCCTTAAAGTATTCTCCGCAAGGCGGTCAGATTACCTTTAAAGTGGAGGAAAAATCCGATAAGATTGAAGTCAGCGTCCGCGATCAAGGAATGGGGATTCCAAAGAAAAATCTCGAACGGATATTTGAACGTTTTTACCGCGTGGATAGGGCCCGTACCCGGAAATTAGGCGGAACTGGTTTGGGGCTCGCTATTGCGAAAGAAATGATTACTGCCCACGGCGGCCACATTTGGGCAACAAGTGCTGAAGGAAAAGGAACAACTATTTTCTTTACTCTTCCATATGAGCTGTCTGAAGAGGATGATTGGTCATGAATTACGAAAAAATGAAATCGATCGGGTTAGCGCTGCTCGTGGCAATCAGCATTATCCTGACGTTAGGTATCTGGAATTATCAGCCGAACTACGAAAAGATTACTGAAGACAATATTCATGAAGTGTCTTCGATCAGTGAAACGAGAGATGCCTCCCACTTAATTAAACCATCTAAAATTTTACATCATAAAGAAGGCGAACATTACGGAACGACGGGGCATAAAGAAACAGATGAAATAATGAAAGAACTGCAAAAATGGACTTTCTCACGTACGATGAATGTGTCCAGCCCGATGACTGAAAAAGAATTCAGTGAATTAATTCATGGGAAGAATCGGACGGAACTATTATTTCCAGCGTTCGTTCCTTTTTACACGATAAACAATATATTTACGTTTGAAGACGACACAGTGCCGAATGCTGTGTTTGATCGGATTGTCATCACGAAAGTGAACACGCAGGAAAAGGAAGCGATCGTGTATTTTGTCTCGACAAAAGAGCGGCTCGTTTTCCAAAGCCGGGCCTCTTCGCCGAGCCTCTCGGTGTTTAAAAAACAATTTATCGATAAAGTGGAACAATGGGAAACGTATGTCTCTTATCCGCTCGCTGCAGCTGATCAATTGTTTTTGCCGGAAGAAAATCCGCTATTGTCCAAGTATAAATACTTGCCGGATGATATTAAAATAGGGGATTTTAAAGATTTGCTGTTCAGTGATCCAAGTTTAGTTAAAAAAGGGACAAAGTCGAACGGAGAAGAGTATACAGACGGCTCCAGTTTAATGAGAGTGGATTACAGGACAAACATGATTACCTATGTAAACCCTGCGAAAGAACCTGAAATTACAAGCAGGGGAAGCTTGCATGACCTGTTAGATAAAAGCATTCAATTCGTCAATGAACATAGCGGCTGGACAGATCAGTACCGGTTGTTTGAAGCGAAACCGGGATCTTCTACGATTCGCTACCGTTTATTCATGAACGGGCTGCCAGTGTTCAATAAGGATGGCATGGCGGAAATTGTGCAAATATGGGGCAAAGACAAGATATATAAATATATCCGTCCGTATTTTACGCTCGATATCTCTTTGCCATCAGAAAAAGAGGAAATTACATTGCCGGACAGCGCCGATGCTTTTGAACAAGTAAAAAAACAGGAAGATTTTAATCTGGAACTGCTGGAAGACATGGCAGTTGGTTATCAACTGCTGCCAGACCCGCAATCGTCGAAAATACTCGTTCTCGAGCCTGCCTGGTTTTATAAATATGGGGGTTCTTGGCAACAGCTCTCATTTACTGAGGAGACGGAGGGAAACGTTCATGGATTGGAGTAAAACAAAAACCATTTTCATTGCCGTTTTCCTCATTTTGGACATTTTTCTCTTGATGGTATTTTTTAATAAGCATAGTGCCAGCCAGTTTGAATTTATACAAGAAGCTTCGATTGAGGATAAATTAAAGTCTTACAATATTGAGTATGAAAAATTGCCGGAAGAAGTGAGCGAGGAAACGATCATTACGGCAAAAACAAAAAAATTCACGAAAAAAGAGACGGATCGGCTGCTGAATCAAACGGTTAAGCTTTCACTTAATCAACTGATTTTGGACAGCTATCTCCAAAAACCGTTTAAGCTTGGTGAAGAAAAATTGGAAGACATGAAATCATTCGTCGAATCAGATGTCCTTTTCGGCGATCAGTACCGGTATTGGGGCATGAATGATGAAAAGAATATAGCTATTTTTTATCAGCATTATGACAATAAAAAAATGTTTGAAAACAAAAATGGTAAACTTGAAATTAAACTGAACAACAATGGAGAAATTTATGCCTACAGCCAGACGCTGCTTGAGAACTTAGAGGAAAATGGTAAGTCAGAAAGTATTCTGTCTGCTTATCAGGCGATCGAGACGCTTTATAAAAACGGTTTGATTAAGCCAAATAGTAAAATTTCAAATGTGGAGCTTGGCTACTATACAGTTGTGACGGAATTGCAAGTGCTGTCGCCGACTTGGTACTTTAAAATTAAAAACGGTGAGAAAACAGAAAGAATGTATGTAAATGCCTTTGACGGATCGATTTATAGGAACGAAGAAAATAGCTAATTGTAAGTGGAGTGAAGCAACATGACGATGCGTTTTAGTGTTCTGGCGAGCGGCAGTACAGGAAATGCGTTTTACGTTGAAACAGGCGAGCAAGCGTTTTTAGTGGATGCCGGTTTAAGTGGCAAGCAAATGGAAGCACTTTTCTCGTCTATAGATCGGGAGCTCAAAAACTTATCGGGCATCTTAGTGACTCATGAACATAGCGATCATATTAAAGGGCTCGGTGTGCTTGCCAGAAAATACAAGCTGCCAATTTATGCAAACGAAAGAACGTGGCAGGCGATGGAGAATTTGATCGGCAATGTGGATGTAGAACAAAAATTTACTTTCGATATGGAAACAATAAAGAGCTTTGGGGGCCTCGATATTGAATCGTTTGGTGTATCGCACGACGCCGCCGAGCCAATGTTCTACGTTTTTCACCACGAAGGCAAAAAGCTCGTGTTAATTACGGATACAGGCTATGTAAGCGACCGGATGAAAGGGATTATTAAAGATGCTGACGCCTACGTATTTGAAAGCAATCATGACGTTCAAATGCTGCGTGTCTGCCGTTATCCGTGGAATATTAAGCGCCGCATCTTGGGCGACTTCGGCCACGTATCTAACGAAGATGCAGCCATCGCTATGAGCGAAGTGATCGGTGATCGGACGAAAAGCATTTACCTGGCGCATTTAAGCCAAGACAACAACATGAAAGACTTGGCCAAAATGAGCGTCACGCAAACGCTCGAAATGAAAAACATGCCTGTCGGGGAGCAATTTGAGCTGCTTCATACAGACCCGAAAACCCCGACTGTTTTGACGGAGATATAAGTGGATGGATAAAGCCGCCTGATTTTGTTCAGGCGGCTTTATTATGTCATTGACTGCAAAACGTTTGTTATTGACTATAAATGAGCTGTAAAATAATAATTATAGTGATTTCATGAGCCCACTGTTATTAACTTCCGCGAACATTGCATTTTAATTGAAATTTTCAACTGAGACGTTATAATTTGTGCTACATGGGGAAAATAAGAGACAGTATGTAGTAGAAAGGGTGAGGTGTTTGGGCTATTACGATGATGGCCGGGCTGGCCGAAATCAGCGCGGCCCTAGTAAAAGTGGGTATTTCCTGGCGAGTCTGGCCGGACTTATTTTAGGTGCACTGCTCGTGATTATCGCTCTTCCTAAGCTGGCGGATTATGATATCTTGCCGGGCGGAGAGAGTAATGAACAAGTCCACATTGAACAAAACGATGAGCAGCCGAAAGGACAAAATGTTTCTTTAAATATTACGACTGATGTGACAAAAGCGGTAGATAAAGCACAGGATACAGTCGTCGGAATTACAAACATTCAATCAGGCAGCTTTTGGGAAGAAGAATCTGCCCAGCCGGCCGGAACAGGTTCAGGTGTTATTTACAAAAAATCCGGCGATAAAGCGTACATAGTGACGAATTATCATGTGATCGAAGGCGCTCAGCAGCTTGAAGTGACGCTCGCAGACGGAACAAAAGTGCCGGCAAAAATGCGTGGCGGAGATATTTGGACGGACTTAGCCGTTGTTGAAATTGACGGAAAAAATGTAAAAAAAGTCGCTGAATTTGGCGATTCAGATGCGCTAAAAATCGGCGAACCAGTCATCGCAATTGGGAACCCGCTTGGTCTGGAGTTTTCCGGATCGGTCACGCAAGGAGTGATTTCCGGCTTGGAGCGCGCGATTCCGGTTGATATTAATGGAGACAACATGATCGACTGGCAGGCGGAAGTGTTGCAGACAGATGCGGCTATTAACCCTGGTAACAGTGGCGGAGCACTCGTCAATATTGCCGGCCAGGTCATTGGTATCAATTCAATGAAGATTGCTCAAAGTGCAGTTGAAGGCATCGGTTTATCGATTCCAATTAATTTTGCAAAACCAATTATCGATAGTCTTGAGAAAAATGGAAAAATGGTTCGTCCCGCCATGGGAGTGACACTCCGAAACGTGAATGAAATACCGGCGTACCATCAGCAGGAAACATTAAAGCTCCCTAGAGAAATTAATGATGGGGCGATGGTCGAGCAAGTTATGCCTAATACACCCGCCTCAAAAGCAGGGCTGCAGGAATTTGATGTCATTGTAAAGCTTGACAATCAAGCGGTACGTGATATTTTAGAGCTCCGTAAATATATGTACAACAAGAAAAAAGTCGGTGATAAAGTGGAAGTTACTTTTTACCGAAGCGGAAAAAAACAAAAAACAACAATGACGCTAACTTCAGAAGAAGCTCTTTAACTGAAAGACGCAGGAAGGCACTACGCTTTTCTGCGCTTTTTCATGATAGAATATATACGCAAAGGAGTGGATCAAATGATTTATTGCTGCAAAGAACATACAGAACTTGCACTTGACATTATTGTGGATGAATACGAAACAGCACCTATTATAGAAAAACTGGAAGTAGAGAAAAAGTCCTGTGAATACTGTCAAAATGAAGCGGAATATAAAGTAGCCCACGAATAGTCCCCTGATGTATGTGGATAGAGTCTATGGGTATGTGTATAATTTTTAGAAAAACAACAAAAATAAGTTGTGGATAACCAAAAAAGAGCGGCTTATACACAAGCACGCTCTTTTTTAGTTTAATTGGAAACAGTCACTTCAATCGGTTCTGACACGAGCCGCCATTCTTTGCCAAGCATCGTGAATGTGTGCTGTGCAAAGACAAATGTTTTTCCAGGTGCCAGTGCTTTAATTGTATTTCCTTCAATTGCGGTAATTTTCCCATTATCAGAAGAAAAAAGAGTCGTTTCAATATTTTCTTTTTTCTCTTCCCGGTAATGGACAAAAGCTTTAGCTTGAATAACAGCTGTTTTTCCAACTTTTAAATTCTGCTTTTTAATCGGCGTTTCCAGCCGGACAGGAGCCGCACTCAGCCATTGTGTGTAGTCGGTAATTGGACCGATCATGCCATTCATCAACTGTTCTTCCAGCGCTTGCTCATTGCGGAATGTCCAGTGAAGGCTTGTCATGCCGCGCTGCTTCATATAGGTGATGAATTCTTTCGAAAGACTGCCGTAGCTTGAGTTTAATGTTACATTCATTGTAGACGCGTAATTGACCATTTGTCTGGCGTCTTTCAATCTTGCTTCTGCTGTTGCCGGCACGCCGGCTGAGTATAAATAGCCTGCCCCGATTTCCGGCTTCAGCTCACGAGAACTCTTCACTGTATCAAGATTGAAGCTTTGAATTAAGACCTCATCTGTCATGCCTTCCTGTTCAATTTCTTCTATTACTTTTTCTTCAATGCCGGCTGCTTTCAGCTCAACGAGAAGGATTGCGCCTTTTCCTTTAAATCCTTGCAAAAATTCGCGGAAAGAAGGCACTTTTTCTCCGGCAAATTCCGGACTGAACTTCACGCCTGCATCGAGCTGGCGAATTTGTTCGTACGTTAACTCAGACACTTTGCCTGTTCCGTTCGTCGTCCGGTTGACGGTTTCATCATGCATAACAACGAGTTGGCCATCTTTTGTCATATGCAAATCCGTTTCAATTAAGTCGGCGCCAAGCTCATACGCTTTCTGGTAGCCGGCCATCGTATTCTCTGGGGCAAGAGACGGAATACCGCGGTGAGCAGCCACAATTGGACGCTGAACGAGCGTATTTTCAGGGTAGCGGCTAAATGCTGTTAAAACGGGAGCAGCTTCATCAGCAATGATGCCGTCTACGCCAGTATGTATGAGTTCATGAGCATCTGCTTCATTGGACCCGCCTATGCCCCACACCGAGACCGTCCGGCTGTGGAATGTATGGACAAGATCTGCCGACAGCAGCTTTTTCGGAATAACAGCCGTTTTAGCGCCATGCTTATGCAAACTTTGAATAAATTGGTTGATATCATGTTTATTCAAAGATTGACGGTTATATAGAACGGCTCCTCTTGCTGTAGGCACCTCTTTCTTCACAAGATCCACTAGCGCCGGGCTGCTCGACAAAATGTGAACATCCTGAATGGCTTGTTCTTTTAATAAAGAAATGAGCGGTGCCGCTGTTTTTTCCTCTTCCAGCTGAATGACGGGAATCATTTTTCCTTTCATTTTTTCAAGCATGTCTTTAAGTGGAGTGCCATTCACTTGCAGATCGCTATTCGTTTTTAGCAACATAGAAGAAACGCCCGTCCCGGCCAGTGCATCAATGGCTTGAGGTGTGGCATTGGATGATAAAATAGTTGGCGCGTTCAAAATATTTGTTTCCGCTTCTTTTGGCAAAAAGGCGCCGGAATCAGTGAGCGGCGGCAATTCTGCTTCTTGGGATGTGACTCTTAAATTATCAAATTGCACAGTCGTTCCGGCAGCTTGAAAACCGATATCACCTTTGAGATGAGCTGAAGCAGCATCTGTATCAATGACGAGCTGATCATTGATGTACTGCTGAACCCGGCTGCCTTTCGCGACTATTTTCAAGCGATAAGGCTTATTCAATTCAAATGGTTCGGAATAAAACGTTTTACCAAGTACTTCCCATTGGTTCCGGTCGTTGCGCAAGGCAAATTCAAGGCCATTCACAGCAGTGGCGCCGCGGCGAACCGCAAACTGGTAATAAGGATAGTTTTCTGACTGGACACGGTACATAATAGAAGCCCAGCGTGTATCTTCCACCGCAGATAAGAACGTCATATCGGCTTCAATGACGTAATCTCCGGTTTGTTCAGCTAGCGGCGCAACGACTCGCGCTGGCTTAGAAGTGGCCGGAGAAGTAAGTGTCAGCTTACCGTTTTGAACAGTTGCCTGTCCTTGAATAACCTTCCACCCGGCAGGCAGATTGGAAGCATCGAAGTTTTCTTGGACCAGATTTACAGCTTGTCCGTTCGCTGCTGCTTCGGGAAAGACAGGTGCACTGCTAAATATCATCCCCGCTGTAAGCACAATCGGAATCGTTTTCATTCTCACTTTACTCATCTTCATTTCCCCCTTAAAATAAGCTCCTCTTCATTCTGTCAATCCAATGTAAAGGGCGTATTAAATCCATATAAATTTTAAGGAGAATTGGAATATTCATTCTTTTTTACTAATCAATTAAAAAAGAGGAATTTTGTTAAGAAAAAAACGCGTAAAAAAAAGAAGCAGGTCAATTATGATATGATTATTTAAAGAAAAAACAGTGGAAAAAATTAATTTTGTGGATATGTGGATAATTTTGTGGATAACCTGTTCGTAAATTGTTTGTAAAGTGAGGACATGCTGTGAATATCACAATCGTTACAGTTGGAAAGCTAAAAGAGAAGTATTTAAAACAAGGAATCGACGAATACGTCAAGCGTCTTTCGGCTTATGCCAAACTGGACATTATTGAGGTCGCCGATGAAAAAGCACCGGAAGAACTAAGTATAACAGAAATGGAGCAAGTTAAACAAAAAGAAGGTGAACGCATCCTTGCTAAAATTAGCTCGGACACGCACGTGATCGCACTTGCTATCGAAGGCAAAATGAAAACATCTGAAGAACTTGCTAAACAGCTTGATCAGCTCGCCACCTACGGCAAAAGCAAAATCGCCTTCATCATCGGCGGTTCGCTCGGCCTGCACAAAGACGTTATGCAGCGGGCCAACGATACGTTATCTTTTTCAAAAATGACTTTTCCCCATCAGCTGATGAGGCTGATATTAGTGGAGCAGGTGTATCGGAGCTTTCGGATTAACCGGGGGGAACCGTATCATAAGTAAATGAGGTTATTAGAAAATGCCTCTCCTTAAAGTTGGGGAGGCTGGAACATTGTAAGTTTTCTTAACGGTGGGATCAAGAGGATCTGCTCTTATTGGTTGGGGGATCAGGTTAAGTACCTGATCTGATAAAATAGACGGGAAAATTTCGCTTAATTTGTAATTATCATTAAAAATAGCTTAAATAGACGAAGAGATTCCGCCTATTGACTCGAAAAACGTGAAAATGAGGGATTTTGCTTTGCATAGTCGGAAAACCTCCCCTTATTTACCCCGAAACAAGCTCTATTCTGCATTTAACCGAAAAATCTCCGCTTATTTTACCTTCATTGGTAAACTTGGGTGCCTGTCCCCCGCTGCGATACTGCTTTAGCGTACCGGGGGACTGACTCTATTTTCTAACAAAATACTGTTTAACATCCTTGTTCTGTGCACATTGTGCAAAACCAGTAATCAATTCGGACCCATGATCATGTTTGGGATTCTGTTAGATTAGTATTACAATCTGCGAAAGATATGAATAATTTATAGAGATTATCTCACTATTGTTCAAAAGGCCCCTTTCAGGCAAATATCTTACATTCATTTTATTTCTCTAATCATAACTAATCACAAATAATCACAAATAATCATAAAAAACCTTTATTTACATTATATATAATACGTTCTAAACTATAAAAAACAGAAGATTTAAAATTAATCATCAAAAATAGATTTAATGAGGTGAACAGAGAATGTTGGTTAAAGATAGCGTAAATAAGCAAACATTACAGAAGCTGAAAGAAAAGTTGGATAAGGGTTTAATGCCTCAATGGGCAGTGACAGATAAGGATATTTATGAATTGGAACGCAGACAGATTTTTGGTAAAACGTGGCAATTTCTGGGGCATGAATCTGAATTAAAAGAGCCCGGAAGTTATGTGACGCGTTGGATTGCGAGTGATCCAGTATTACTTGTAAAAACAAATTCCGGAGAGATTAAAGCTTATCTAAACTCCTGTACGCATAGAGGCGCACATCTATGTACGGCTGATTTCGGAAAAAAGAAAACGTTTACTTGTCCCTATCATGGATGGAGTTTTAACCTTGAAGGGGAACTGGTTGGTGTCGTATCCGGAAAAAAAGTATACGGAGAAAAAATGATAAAGGACGAGTGGGGGCTGCGTCCAATTCCGAAAGTTGGGATGTACCAAGGGTTGATATTTGCAAGCTTGGATCATCAAGCCATGCCTTTGGAGGATTACCTTGGGGATATGAAATGGTATTTAGACATCCTGTTAGGCAGAAGTGATGGCGGAATGGAAGTTAGAGGCGTTCCTCAACGTTGGACAGCACAAGCCAACTGGAAGATGACACAAGAAAACTTCGCTTCAGATCCATATCATGTTCAAACGAATCACCGGTCCACTGTTGAATTAGGAATCAGCCCAAATGACCCGAATTTTGCAAGTTATGGCCATCAGATCGTTTTAGGTAACGGTCACGGTCTAAGTATCATGACGTCTGCAACAGGCAAGTCACCCTATAAATATCAAACATTGCCTGAATCGATGTGGCCAATGTTTGAACGAAATTTAAGTCCTGAACAAAATGAAATCTTTTCAAATGCGACCGTTTTTGTCGGTGGTATGTTCCCTAACCTTGCTTTCGACAGTCCAGTGCATGGGATGGAAGGCGAGATGTGCAACTACTTAAATCTTCGGGTTTGGAGACCTTTAGGGCCTGATAAAGTAGAAATATGGTGTTGGTTTTTAATTGATAAGGCAGCACCCGAAGAATACAAGGAGGAAGCATATAAGGCTTATGTCGGTTCCTTTGGTCCCTCTGGAACATTAGAACAGGATGATACAGAAGTTTGGGCTCGTATTATTCAAGTAAGCGACGCGCTCATGATGGAAGATAAAGAATTAAGCTATAATAATGTGAACAATTATCTATTGGGAGAAGACGTATTTGAGCCAGTTGAAAACTTCCCTGGACCAGGTGTTGCTTACCCATCTACTTACACGGATAACTTAGCAAGAAGTATTCAAAAACGTTGGTTTGAACTAATTTCAAAAGGTCTTTTGGACGAAGAGGAGGATAGCCAGTGAGCATGGAATTGCAATTTCAAAACACTCAAGTGAATTCAGAATTACAACATGAAATTACTCAATTTCTATATCATGAAGCCTATTTGTTAGACCACCATATGTACCAAGAATGGCATGATTTATTAACCGATGATATTATATACCGCATGCCGTTGCGTGTGACAACGGAAAGAAGAGATGGTTCGAATATCGTTGATGATATGACATATTTTGAAGAAACGAAAAAATCCCTTGAGACGAGGGTGAAACGGCTTTATACGAATTCCGCGTGGGTTGAAGATCCACGAACAAGGCAGAGGCATTATATCACCAACATCATGGTAAAGCCTGGTGCTAATTCTGATGAATATAACGTCCGAAGCTATTTTTACTTCAAACGCAGCAGAGCTTCCGAACATCAATTAGAAGAAATTATTGGCGAGCGGGAAGACATCATTCGGAAAGTAGATGGGCAGTGGAAGATTGCTGCAAGGACAATCATTCCTGATCAGGCAGTATTAACGGTTATGAATTTGAGTATGTTTTTGTAGAATTGCGCTATTTCGAGTCTCCCCATGGTGATGACGCGAACACCTTTTCTCTATAATCTGATCTTTGGATTCGAATTTTTTGTAAAAATTTGGATTGAGGGTGCAGAGGTATGCCGCAATCCAGATGGATTTGTCTAGAATTTTTGTCTAAATAGTTTAAAAAATGAGGTCATGCTTTTAGGAGCATGACCTCATTTTTAGCGTACCGGGGGACTGACTCTATTTTCCTTAACGGAAATAAAAATGATCAGAATGGTATTGCGTTCATATTGACAAATTTAAGAATTTTATTAAACTAAAAATAGTTCTATCCTCAAATTCTTCTCTAAATTTTCCTTTTACATTTGCTACTCCGCAAGTCTTTATTTGCTTTTTACTTTCTCCAATTGAAGCAACATTAAACCTCATTATTTCACTCACAGTAACACTCATTAATTTTAAAAATCTATCCGAAGTTCAAATGAATAAATAAATATGTATGTAAAATTTGATAGTAGAAGAAATTGAGGAAAGAACGGTTTCCAAATTCGTTAGGATTTGTTCACTAGGGTGCTGTAAAAGACATGACCATTGGATGGGAGGAAGGGTGCTATGGGATTTGAAGGTGAATACCAGGCCTTTTTGAATGCTCACTTGCAGGCGAGAACCGGCGAACGGCTGCGGCGCTTACAAGAAGGTCACAATCAGGCTGAAATGTTATTTTTGAAGCAAGTGTGGCGGCCATTATTTTACCATTTCAAGTATCTTCATCCAGAATATGAAGTCGATGATTTCAAGGATGGCAAAAGGTATTTGGATTTTGCTTATATTCGTCCCGCCATCCGGATTTGCCTTGAGGTTGACGGGTATGGCCCTCACCTAAAGAACATAAGCAGATGGCAATTTTCCGACAACCTGGAACGTCAAAACCAGTTGGTGATTGACGGATGGACCGTGATCCGCTTTTCTTATGACCAGGTTAACGAGCAGCCTCGTCGATGTCAACAGATTGTTCAGCAAGTGATTGGCCAATGGCTGGGTGATGAACTGGATCAGACATCTCTGTCCTTTGTCGAAAAGGAAGTGCTGAGGCTAGCGATTCGAAAAGGAGAAACTATATCCCCTAAAGAAGTCGAGAAGTATTTAAAGCTAAGTGACAAGACAGTAAAAAAGGTACTTTCTCAACTAGTCGATAAAAAGATGCTGATTCCCTCATCTGGGATCAAGAGGGTCCGCTCTTATCGGTTGGGGGATCAGGTTAAGCACCCGATCAAATAAATAGACGGAAAAATTTCGCTTAATTAGTAAATAAAATTAAAAAATAGACTAAATAGACAGAGAGAATCCGCCTATTGACTCGAAAAAGGTGAAAATGGGGGATTTTGCTTTGTATAATCGGAAAACCTCCGCTTATTTACCCCGAAACGAGCTCTATTCTGCATCTAACCGAAAAACCTTCGCTTATTTTACCTTCACTGGTTACTTAATTAAGGACAAGAATTCTTATTTAAAAGGAAGTGAGTTGAAAACCATTGCGGGACGGGATCTGATTTTAGCATTCATAGTCCGAGAAAACCTCATTTAGATGCGTTACGGGGAACCGTATCATAAGTAAATGAGGTATTATTTTAGTTATTGTAACGAATTATCATTTTCTTGTGCCCACTTTTTAGAACTAACTTAATTTCACAGTAAAGTTGTTGATTTAGTATGTTCTAAAAATACTAAGGATTGTTAAAGAAAAGAAATTAACCTTGGTATGTTGATTTCTTTTCTTATAATTGCCTAGATTATCATTTAACTTATTTTTTCTTTCAACTCAAATTGTGTTTTCCGTTTTCTAAACTGAAAAAAGTAAATTGCCGTCATGGTAAGTGACATTGTGCCAAAGGTGACGGACATTTGTTGCAGCCTCATTATATCCAATAAAAATCCAGTAATTATTAAGGCAACTTGTAAAATAAACCCATCGAGCATAATTCGAAAGGAGAAAAATCTACCGTGAAAGTCTTTCGGTACGCTCGTTTGAAAAATGGTAGCAACTGTTGGAAAAAAGGCTCCGACAGAAAACCCAAATAGAAGAAAGACAATGATCGACAAAACTGGAATTTGTGCAAAATAGAGTAACAATTGTGATAAACCAATGACGAATGAACAGAGAAATAATATTGTATAAGATGAGCATTTATGGCTAATTTGTTTTACAGAAAAAGCACCTAAAATGAATGCAATTGCTTCTGCTGTATAAATCCACCCTTTGATCGATGCGCTGCTTTGTAGTTCACTAATATTTATTATGATGAGATTAAATCCTCCGAGAAAGAAAAGGGGAACAAATGATAGCATTAATGTCATCAAGACAATTGGTCGTTCTTTAATAACCGGAAAGACATCTTTAAAACCTGTTCTTGGTGAATGCATATCTCCTAAAATTGTTTTCTCTTTTTTTGAGTCATTAATTGTTAAAAAGCACGTCAGAATAAATAATCCTAAATAGGCAACAAATGAAAAGAAATAAAGCATAGATAGAGAGATGATTACTAACAAAATTCCTGCTGACGCTGTTCCGATTATCCGAGACACTGAAGAAACATTCATAAACATACCATTTACCTGCAACAAATCTTTTTCCTTGACGACAAGAGGAATTGTTGCCTGCAAAGCTGGAAAATAGAACGCAGCACAAATTTCAATAAGGATAAGAAAAATAATCATCCACCATAGAGACCCCGTTTGAATTGCAATGAACATAAAAATAACGCTTATTGTTCGAGCAAATCCAGATACGAGCATAATAGTTTTTTTACGCATCTGATCAACGACCCGACCTGCTAATGGCCCTACAGCAAGGCCGGCTAGTAATCCAATTGCTAGAATAATGGCTTTTAAGAAATCAGAAGGAACTTTAGCCTGCATAAACTCAAGATTTCCAATGATTCCAAGCCATAACCCCACACCGGCAATAAATTCCCCGATTAGGAGAATCCACACGTTTTTATTATTCCACATGACAGCAACCTCACGTTCTTTATTTTTAAAAATAAGCAATTACTGATAATGATTTTCATTATTAAATATAATAGCAGATAATAAATAAAATAATAATGGAGGAAGGACAAAAATGTTTATTCAATTAAAAACGATTACAGGCAAAGGGCAATGCTAAGAAAATGCCTGGAAAGCTTGGGAAACAAGTGATGTTGGCCTTGAGAACCCATTGTGCCAACAGAGGCAAACCAGCGCCTCAGCCTTTGCAAGAAGCTAGGCTAGGGCTTTATGGAAGGACTTTTCACTTTTTATCAGCTTTTAAATAGCTTATATTTATCATATAATAGTGATATTTTAATCTATCAATAAAAGTGATATACTATAAGTAAAAGTGATATACTATATTCAATTATAATTGATACAGAAAAGGTGTGTGATCAGGTCGCGCCTTGGCTTGCTTATGACGCCTAAGAAGGAGCGACTATATCTTTTCTGCAAATCTTAGGGGATAAGGAAGGGTAAAATGAGCAACAGAGAAAATAAAACAGACGTCATCTTAATTGGTGCCGGAATCATGAGCGCGACTTTAGGTACACTTCTGAAAGAATTAGCACCGGACTGGAACATTACAGTGTTTGAGAAGCTTGACGAAGCAGGAGAGGAAAGCTCTAACGCGTGGAATAATGCGGGGACAGGGCATGCGGCACTGTGCGAGCTTAACTACACAGTTGAAAAATCAGACGGATCCGTAGATATTAGCAAAGCGATAAAAATTAATGAACAGTTTCAAGTTTCAATGCAGTTTTGGTCTTATCTTGTAAATAGTAAGTTGATCAATAATCCACAGGACTTTATCATGCCATTACCTCATATTAGTATGGTACAAGGGGAACAAAATGTCGCGTTTTTAAAGAAACGCTTTGAGGCGCTGTCAAAAAATCCTCTTTTCAAAGGGATGGAATTTTCCGATGACCCAGCAAAACTGATGGAATGGATTCCGCTTATTATGCAAGACCGTCCAGCGGATGAAGCCATCGCAGCAACAAAAATCGACACTGGCACAGACGTTAACTTTGGTGCTTTAACATGTATGCTATTTGACCACTTAAAAACTCAAAACGTCGATATCAATTACAAACATAGTGTCGAAAGCATTAAACGTACTAAAGACGGCTTATGGGAAGTAAAAGTCCACGATATCGATGGCTGTAAAGCGGAATACCATACTGCAAAATTCGTCTTCCTTGGAGCGGGGGGAGGAAGCTTGGAGTTACTACAAAAATCAGGTATTCCTGAAGGGAAACACATTGGTGGATTCCCGATTAGCGGGTTATTCCTGTCATGTAAAAATCAAGAAGTTGTGGAGCAGCATCATGCAAAAGTATACGGAAAAGCTAAAGTTGGTGCTCCACCAATGTCTGTTCCGCACCTTGACACACGCTATATCGATAACAAAAAATCATTGCTATTTGGACCGTTCGCCGGCTTCTCGCCTAAGTTCTTAAAAAACGGTTCAAATATGGATTTAATTGCTTCTGTAAAACCGCATAATATTACAACGTTATTGGCGGCAGGGATTAAAGAGATGGCGTTGACAAAATATCTGATCCAACAACTCATGTTATCGAAAGAACAGCGCATGGAAGAGTTACGTGAGTTTATCCCGAACGCTAAAAGCGAGGATTGGGATATTGTAGTTGCTGGCCAACGTGTACAAGTTATTAAAGACACTGAAGCGGGCGGCAAAGGAACGCTTCAATTTGGTACGGAAGTTGTAAGTGCGGCTGATGGCTCGATCGCAGCATTACTAGGCGCTTCTCCGGGTGCTTCTACTGCCGTTCACGTTATGCTTGAGGTAATTAAAAAATGCTTCCCGCAACATGTGAAAGAGTGGGAACCGAAAATCAAAGAAATGATCCCTTCTTATGGCGTGTCACTAATGCAAAACCCGGAGCTTCTGCATGAAATTCATAATTCAACAGCAGAGACGCTTGGTCTAAGCGAAAAAGAGCCGGTTTATAGTTAATTCTTTGGATATGAATGCTCCCCCACTTTGCAAAGCTTGAAGTGGGGGTTTCTAACGTGTCGACCCATGAAAAGCAGAAATAACTATTGGCACAAATAAATTGAAAAGTAAGCAAGATAAAATGATCGACAAAAATAGACTTAAAAGAAGAAGCAGGAACCCATTAAGGGTATCTGCTTCTTCTTTAAATTTAGGGACAGTGACAGGCAATCACTTTACTTTAAAGGACGCATCCTTGTGTGGAAAGTGTATAATAAGTTGGAAGAAGTAGACATTAAAAAGAGACTGCATGATGTTTTTATGAAATGTAGACAACTAAACATGCTTATAATTTTTGTTTCATAAACAGAAAACACTATTATATAAAAAGAAAAGGAGAAGCTATGACAAAGAGTAAAGAAACAGGGTGGAACTTAGACAACAGTTATGCTCGTCTGCCAGGATTATTTTTTTCCAGCACGAATCCAACTCCTGTACGATCACCGAAGTTGGTCATTCTAAATAACAAGTTAGCAGAGTCTCTTGGTTTGAACGTTCAGGCACTGCAAAGCGAAGACGGCGCAGCGGTGTTTGCTGGAAACGAGATTCCCGAGGGTGCTTCGCCTCTTGCTCAAGCTTACGGAGGGCATCAATTCGGGCATTTTAACATGTTAGGGGATGGTCGAGCGGTGCTGCTAAGCGAGCAGATCACTCCTCGAGATGAGCGGGTTGATATTCAGCTTAAGGGTTCAGGTAGAACGCCATACTCTCGCGGAGGCGATGGCCGGGCGGCACTTGGACCGATGCTGCGTGAATACATCATTAGCGAAGCCATGTATGCGCTTGGTATTCCTACGACCCGCAGCCTGGCCGTGGTGACAACTGGTGAGTTAGTCATCCGCGAAACCAAGCTGCCTGGTGCCATTTTGACCCGTGTGGCTGCCAGTCATCTGCGCGTCGGTACCTTTCAATACGTTGCACAATGGGGCACAGCCCGGGAACTCCGGATCTTGGCTGACTATGCACTCCATCGCCATTTTCCAGAAGTTGAAGCCGGTGAGAACCAATATCTTTCACTGCTTCAAGAAGTGGTCAAGCGTCAGGCTGAGCTTATTGCCAAGTGGCAGCTTGTTGGTTTTATTCATGGGGTGATGAACACCGATAACATGACTATTAGCGGAGAAACCATTGATTATGGTCCTTGCGCCTTCATGGATACCTATGACCCAGCAACCGTATTCAGTTCCATTGACATTCAAGGCCGCTATGCCTATGGCAATCAGCCGGTTATTGGCGGGTGGAATCTTGCGCGATTTGCTGAAGCCCTATTGCCGCTGCTGCATGATGATGAAGAGCAGGCTGTCGAATTGGCCCAGGATAAGATTTCTGATTTTACTAAGTTGTATCACTCTAATTGGGTCGCGGGAATGAGAGCAAAGCTAGGGATATTTAATGAAGAGGCAGAGGATGAAGCCCTGATTAAAGAATTGCTAAGTGTGATGAAGAAGCATCGCGCGGACTATACGAATACTTTCCGTGCATTAACTTTTGATACGCTAGAGGATACGGCTCTGCTTGGAACCCCGGAATTCACTGAATGGCATGAGCGCTGGCAGACAAGACTAGGCAGGCAGCAGGAATCGAAAGACTCCTCGAATCAGTTGATGCGGAACAGCAATCCTGCGCTAATCCCACGAAACCACCGGGTAGAAGAGGCACTAGAAGCGGCAGTAGAACAAGGAGACTATAGCGTGATGGAACGGCTTTTGGAGATGCTGTCAAACCCTTATGCGCACTCCGCCGAACAAGCTGAGTACTCCACACTGCCTGCGTCAACAATCCCTTACCGAACCTTTTGCGGTACATGATACAGAAGCATTAGAGACGGCTCTTTCTGCTTTTCTCAATCAAGTTGACGCCTCGTCATGGTTTATTACTCGTACAAAATAATGCTGCCCCTTTCTTGTGGCAGCATTATTTTATTTTATGATTTCTGGATAGGCTACACTTAGTTGGACAGAAAAGTTAAGGTCAAATAGACTGCAGATCATACAGTTGAGAAGAATCTACGGCGAAGCAACAAAATTTCTATAGGTTTTGTATGTATGACTGGCATTTCAAGTATAATGAACCCAGTCAGGTTCTGCATATGATATTTCTTTTTAAGGAATTTTGTAAATAAGTCAAATAATATAAAAAACGAGGTTAAATACATGAGTGAAAGAAGTTTTGATGATTATAATTTAGGCGATGAAATAAAGAGAGCTCTTGCTGTGTTAAAGTATGAAACGCCTACAGAGGTTCAAAGCGAAGTCATACCAAGAGCATTGGGAAATCAGGACCTCGTGGTGAAATCTCAAACGGGCAGTGGCAAGACGGCATCTTTTGGTATCCCTGTTTGCGAGATGATTGAATGGGAGGAAAAAAAGCCACAGGCATTAATTCTTACGCCAACTCGAGAGCTTGCCGTTCAAGTTCGAGAGGATTTAACGAATATTGGGAGGTTCAAAAGGATTAAAGCCATGGCGGTTTATGGCAAAGAACCTTTTACAAAACAAAAAGAAGAGTTGAAACAAAAAACCCATATAGTCGTCGGTACACCTGGGCGTGTGATGGATCATATTGAAAGAGAAACATTAATTTTAGACCAAATAAACTACCTTATTATAGATGAAGCTGATGAAATGCTTAACATGGGTTTTGTCGAAGAAGTAGAAGCTATAATAAAACAACTTCCTTTAAACAGAGTAACGATGTTATTTTCCGCTACATTGCCTAAAGATATTGAAAATCTCTGCCATAAATATATGGAAAATCCTGTTAATATTCAAATTGCTTCTGCAGGGATCACTACGAGTGCGATTGAACATAGTGTAATTGAGGTGAAAGAAGAAGAAAAGATGTCATTGCTTAAAAACGTTACAGTTGTTGAAAACCCGGACAGCTGTATTATTTTCTGCAGAACTAAAGAACATGTCGACACAGTGTTTTCCGAATTGGAAGAATCCAGCTATTCTTGTGAAAAACTCCACGGGGGACTAGAACAAGAAGATCGATTTGCGGTTATGGATGGCTTCAAAATGGGGAATTTCCGTTATCTCGTGGCGACCGATGTGGCCGCGAGGGGGATCGATGTTGATAATGTAACGCTTGTGATCAACTATGACGTTCCGGTGGAAAAAGAGAGCTATGTTCACCGAACAGGCAGAACCGGGCGTGCTGGTAATAAAGGAAAAGCGATTACACTTGCGACACCTTATGAAGGCAAACTCCTTAAAGCAATTGAAAAATACATTGGCTTTGAGATACCTGTAAGGGAAGCACCGACACAGCAGGAAGTAGCTGGCGGAAAAAACGCTTTCGAGGAAAAAGTCAGTGGTCGCCGGGTCGTGAAAAACAATAAAACTGCACGAATAAACAAGGATATCATGAAACTTCATTTCAACGGCGGAAAAAAGAAGAAGCTTCGAGCTGTAGATTTTGTTGGAACGATTGCGAAAATTCCTGGAGTAACAGCAGATGATATTGGTATTATTACCATTCAGGATAATTTGTCCTATGTTGATATTCTTAATGGGAAAGGGTCATTAGTCTTACAAGCTATGGAAGAAACAACAATCAAAGGAAAGAAGATTAAAGCTAGCAAGGCAATTAAGTGATTATATCCTCAACGTGGGCTAAATCGATAAGCGGGTATAACCATCTAAAATAGAAAGAGAAGCATAATTATGCTAGAGTTTCGTCGTTATCCCCGATATGAAGAACCGTATCATAATTAAATGATACGGTTTATTTTTTATATACAATTATCTAATCAATGAATGATTACTATTATTTCGTATAGTTATCAAAATAACCTTGTATAAAGACAATAGGTGTCCCTTTATCTCCGCTTCCTGAAGTCAAATCGGATAAAGAACCGATAAGATCAGTAAGTTTTCTAGGTGTAGTACCTTGTGCTTCCATTGATCCCACAAGATCAGAATCTTTATTGTTAATGAACTGAGAGATAGCTTGTTTCAGTTCTTCGCCTCTTAAATCAGCAAAGTTATTGTCAGCAAGATATTTTAACTTCACTTCATTAGGTGTACCATCAAGACCTGATGTGTAAGCTGGTGATACAACTGGGTCAGCTAGTTCCCATATTTTGCCTACTGGGTCTTTGAATGCTCCATCTCCATACACCATGACCTCAACATTTTTTCCAGTCTTTTCTTTGAGCATGTGCTGGATGTTATCAACGATAGGCTGGCAATTACGTGGGAAAAGTTTAACACTATCTTCTGTTGATTTATTTGAGCCCAGCAGGCCGTAATCTTCATTACAGCCACTGCCATCAATAGACTCCGATAATATGTTATCGAGGCTATAAATTTTCTCGCCGCCATTTGCTTTCAGTATTTTCTTCGTTCTAAATCTTGTATGGATATCGCAAGTAAGAACACTTTTTGTGTAATTTAAAATGGTTTTTGCATTATTTGAGAAGATCACTTCACATTCAATACCGCATTCCTCAACTAACGATTTATAGTAATCAATATAATCAACACCAGTAAAAGTATGTTTATTATATCCAAAATGATCACGGAATTGTTTTTCTGTTAAAACATCTGTCCAAGGGTTAACTCCCTTTTCATCAAGCATGTCTATATCCACTAAGTGATTGCCAACTTCATCAGATGGATAGCTAAGCATTAATACAATTTTTTTAGCTCCTTTTGCAATACCACGGAGACAGTTTGCAAAGCGATTACGGCTTAAGATAGGAAATATTACTCCAACAGTATCTTCTCCAAATTTGGAACGAACGTCTTTAGCAATATGATCAATAGTCGCATAATTACCTTGAGCACGGGCAACGATTGATTCTGTTAATGTAACGATATCTTTATCATTAATGTTAAAGCCTTCAGCTTCTGAAGCTTTTAGCACACTATCTACAACAATTTCCTCGATATTATCACCTTGATTTATGATTGGGCAACGAAGACCTCTAACAACCGTTCCGACTACTCTTTCCAATATAATCGCTCCTTATAATTGTAAAAGTTAATTTTAATTAAGTATCTCCTTGTAATATACATTAGTTTAATGATATAAGTAAAATTAATATATCGAATGGTAGATATAAGGGGTGATTATATGGTAAGTAAATTAGATTTATATAAAGTATTTTGTAAGGTAGGAAAAAGTGAAAGTTTTTCTAAGGCAGCAAAAGATCTTTATATGACACAACCAGCTGTTAGTCAAGCGATCATGCAATTAGAAAGAGAATTAGATATACGTCTTTTTAATAGAACACCTAAAGGGGTATCATTAACAAATGAGGGTAGTCTTCTATTTGAATATGTTCATTCGGCTATTAGTTTAATTGATGTTGGAGAAGAAAAGATTTTAGAGTTTAAGAATTTAACGACAGGGGAATTAAAGATAGGTGTAGGAGATACCATTTCTAGGTTTTTTTTACTTCCTTATTTAGAAGCTTTTCATAATAGATATCCAAATATTAAGTTTAAGATTGTTAATGGTACAACATTAGAGCTCTGTTCTCTATTAAAATCAGGAGAAGTTGATATTGCAATTTGTAATTTTCCGCTTGATGACCCTACATTAGAACTAATATCATGCATCGATATCCATGACATTTTCGTTTGTGGGGAGAAATATAAGAATATATTATCTAAACCATTAAGTCTTCATGAAGTAGTAAAACTGCCATTAATATTACTTGAACCAAAATCAAATTCCAGAAAGTATGTAGAGGATTATATGATATCTAGAGGTATAAAGATTTCGCCAGAATTTGAATTAGGCTCACATGATTTATTATTGGAGTTTGCTAAAATAAATCTAGGGATAGCATGTGTGACTAAAGAATTTTCCCAAGAGTATTTAAATAAAGGATTATTGTATGAAGTGCAAATAATTGAAGAAATACCAAAGAGAAGTATAGGAGTATGTTTTTTAAAAAGTGTGCCTCTCTCACCAGCTTCAACAAAATTTGTTGAGATAATAGAAAGTAAATAGGTATAAAATATTTTTTCAATTACAATTGGGGAATGATTACTTGTGTCATTTTAAAAAAGTAAATATAAAACCAGCTCAAAATAATGAACTGGTTTTTATCGTTGTGATTAGAATGTAGTAATGTCTTTTTTTGCTGATTGATTTATAACGTGTCTGGATGAAGACTTTTCGAGAGTGCAGCAGAATATATTCTATACAAGAGAAAGGCAACGACGGATAATAATATTCCTGAAAGGTAAGGCAAGCCAATGGTGATAGAAAAGAGCCAACCGCCTAATGGAGGGCCGATAATCCTTCCGAATGAATCAAAGGAAGATAAAAGTCCTGTTGTACTGCCATGTCCTGTTTTTGACGTTTTCGTTAATAAGGAAGAAACACTCGGGCGAATAACGCCGTTCCCAATTCCAAAAATCGTTAAATAAATAGCCGCAGTTGTAAAACTTTCAACGAATAAAATAAGCAAGAAGCCTATAGCCGAAATAACAATCCCAATTTGAATGACAAATCCTTCGCCAAATCTTTTCGTTAGCCTTCCAACTAATCCACCTTGCACAATTGCTCCAGCTAATCCCATAATCATAAAAATATAGCCTAGCTGTACTGGTCCTAAACCGGCTTTTTCAGCGGCAAAATAAGCAAAGGTTGCTTCTAAACCGGATAATGATAAAGAGATAAATAATTGCAAGAAAAACAAAATTGATGTTGGGCCATTAAGTGTTTCTCTTAGTGTGGTTTTTCGCCTGGAAAGTCCGTTCCTGTTTTCCGGAGTTAATGATTCCTTTAAGATAAGCATAACTAGGAAAAGCGTAAGCAGGGAAGAAGCTCCTGCAATGTAAAAAGGCATATTTAAACTATTCTGTGAAAAAATGCCGCCAATCGCTGGCCCCAAAACAAAGCCTAGACCGACAGCTGCGCCAATAATACCCATCCCTTTTCCGCGATCTTCTTCTGTTGTAATATCCGCTGCATATGCCATTACAGTTGGCATATTGGCGGAGGATAAAATGCCGCCAATGATTCTCGCGGCGAAAAGCATCCAAAGCTGCGAAGACACTGCCATTAAGAAAAAAGAGAGAGCAAGTCCTAAAATGCCAATCATCATCACAGGCTTCCGGCCCATTCGATCGGAAATCCGTCCCCACATTGGAGCAAAGAGAAGTTGCATTAGTGAATAAACGGCCATTAATAATCCTAATTGTGCAGGTGAAGCGCCCATTTCTTCAGCATAGAAAGGCAACACAGGAATAATAATTCCGAACCCCACCATGACGAGGAACATGACAACGAATAAGATAGGTAATGCTTTTTTTGTTTCCAAAATTAAGTTCACTCCAGTTTATTAGCTATTTCTTCTTTAAGAATAATATAAATAATAAGTATTTGCGAATAGTCAACTACTTGAATAAGTATGTACTTTTTTATACAAATATTCAGTTTTAAAGTGTCCTTATTAAGTATGAACAAGAAAGCCGGTAAACACTCACTTTGAGTCCTATCAATAACTCCTGTAAAATGAATGCATGAAATTTACTCGAAAAAGGTGTTTATATGAAAGAATTTATTGTAATTGGCGCGGGGATTTTAGGTGCGTCGACAGCGTACCATTTAGCGAAAGCAGGAGAAACTGTGACTGTAGTCGACCGTCATGATCTCGGACAGGCGACAGATGCTGCTGCCGGAATCATTTGTCCGTGGTTGTCCCAGCGGCGGAACAAAGCGTGGTATGCGCTCGCAAAAGGTGGAGCGGCGTATTATGCCTCACTCATTGAGCAGCTTGAAGAGGACGGAGAAACCGAAACAGGGTATCAACAAGTAGGAGCGATTAGTCTGCATACGGATGCCGGCAAGCTCGGTAAAATGGAAGAGAGAGCGCTTAAAAGACGTGAAGGCGCGCCTGAAATTGGCGATATTCGTCAACTGACGCCAGCTGAAACATCGGCATTGTTCCCGCCTTTATGTAAGGATTACGGATCGGTTCACATTAATGGAGCGGCGCGCGTCAATGGACGCGCATTGCGACAAGCGCTTGTAAATGCGGCAAAAAAGCACGGCGCTGCATTTATACATGGTTCCGCAGAGCTGGAGCATACAGACAACCAA
This sequence comes from Bacillus aerolatus, assembly GCF_009183655.1. Classification (GTDB taxonomy): domain Bacteria; phylum Bacillota; class Bacilli; order Bacillales; family Domibacillaceae; genus Pseudobacillus; species Pseudobacillus aerolatus. Next base: position 313,035 of record NZ_WEIO01000003.1, on the reverse strand, counting down.
GTAACCGCCGTCCGAGTTGGAGACCAGCAGTACGCCGCGGATTATGTCATTGTAACAGCAGGAGCATGGGCGGACGAGCTTTTAGCACCACTCGGACTTAACCTTCAACTGACATCACAGAAAGCGCAAATTGTTCATCTTCAGCTCGAAAACACACAAACCGGCAAGTGGCCAGTAGTCATGCCGCCAAATGATCAATATATTCTCGCGTTTGATAAAGGTCAAGTGGTGATTGGGGCAACGCATGAAAATAATATGCATTTTGACCGGCGTGTGACGGCTGGGGGCTTACATGAGGTCTTTGACAAAGCATTATCCGCAGCACCAGGATTAGCTGATGGTACGTTCGTGGAAGCACGTGTCGGGTTTCGACCCTTTACACCGAACTTTCTTCCGATTATCGGAGAGGTGCCAGGTTATAAAGACCTTCTTTTGGCAAATGGACTTGGCGCTTCAGGATTAACTGTTGGACCATTTCTTGGTGCACAGCTCGCAAAATTAGTCCTCGGAGAAACGGTTGATATCGATCTCGAGCTGTATGACGTGGCAGGGGCTATTGACTAGTGACATTCAAAATGAAATATTAGTTCAACGATACATGATACATCGCTTTTCTTCCAATACTTGATCAAAGAGAGATCGAACTGGGCGTGTCTTTAGACGTGTCAATGGTTCGATTTTTTCTTTTTTTGATAAAAAAATATACATGCGAGCTTAAATAAATCTACCAATCTCGGGTATAACACTAATGACATAAGTACATTCTTTGTAGTCAATCACTTCAAATGTTACTAGGGAGGAAACACGATGCAATGGAAAGGAAGAAGAGGAAGCTCGAACGTTGAGGACCGGAGGGGAATGGGAGGTAAAACAATCATTGGGGGCGGGCTCGGTGGTTTAGTCCTCTTACTTATCTTTACTTTTCTTGGCGGCGATCCGGGAGAACTGCTGAACAATTTGCAGACTACGGATTCTGACAATTCCGTCCCTTACGAGGAAACGGAACAGGAGAGAGAGCTCTCACAATTTGTATCTGTCGTCCTTGCAGATACAGAGGAGGTGTGGACTGAAATTTTCCGGAAGGAAGGCTTAGTTTACGAAGAGCCGACCCTCGTATTGTACACAGGCAGCGTTCAGTCCGCTTGTGGGGTATCCGGTTCATCGGCAGGGCCGTTTTATTGTCCGGGTGATCAAAAACTTTACATCGACTTGAGTTTCTATGATGAACTCCAACGAAACTTTCAGGCTCCTGGGGACTTTGCGATGGCTTATGTAATCGCTCACGAAGTCGGACACCATGTGCAGACTCTTTTGGGAACCAGTGAGAAAATCATGCCCCTTCGTCAAAGGCTCAGCGAAGAGGAGTTCAATAAATATCTTGTCCGCTTTGAATTACAGGCCGACTATTTAGCAGGTGTTTGGGCTCATCACGCTCAAGGAATGAATTTGCTGGAAGAGGGTGATCTCGAAGAAGCCTTAAATGCAGCGAGCGCTGTCGGTGATGATACTATTCAAAAAAAGGCAAGAGGGTATGTTGTACCTGAAAGTTTCACACATGGGACTTCCGAGCAGAGGAAGCGATGGTTTTATAAGGGATTCCGATCCGGCAATTTAGACGGAGGAGATACTTTTAATGCACGAGATCTGTAAAGGTACAAGAAGAGGAGCTTCGTTTGCGGCTTTTGCCAGTCATTCAAACTAATACGGTCATATAAAATGCCTGTCACTCAAACAATTAACAATTGTTTGAGTGACAGGCATTTTTCTTTATTCTTATTTTTTCAGTAATAAATACATAAAGTATGGCGCACCGATTAATGCGACTATGATGCCTGCTGGAATCCCATCAGGTTCAACTAAGTTACGTCCAATTGTATCTGCAAGTAAGAGAAGCCATCCACCAATCAGAATAGCGACAGGGATAAACAATTGATTTCTAGGACCTACTAAAGCTTTTGCTATATGGGGAGCCATTAGCCCGACAAAGGTAATGCCTCCTGTGACAGAAACGGCAGCAGCTGCCAGCGCAACAGCCGTTAAAAGTAATACGATCCGTTCCTTTTCAATCGATACACCGACACCGATGGCCGTAGGTTCGCTTAGCCCAAGGAGATTTAATCGATTTGCTTTGTATAAAGTAAATGGAACAAGTATAACTAACCATGGTAGGATAGCCAAAATAAAAGGCCAATCGGTACCCCAAATGTTTCCAGATAACCATTTGACGATAAAATCCACTTTTGAACGTTCAGCAGATGAAATAAGTACAATCATTGCCCCGGAGAGCGCCATTGAAAACCCGACTCCAACGAGTACTAATTTTACCGGTTGAAGGCCTTCATTTCTATTATATGAAAAAATATATATTACACCTGCAGTGATTAAAGCACCGACAAAAGCGACAAGCGGAAGCAAATACACAAATGAACCTGCTTTTATAGGGAAAAACAAAAAGAAAACGGCAATGGCTACACCTGCCCCAGAGTTAATACCGATAATACCAGGATCAGCTAAATCATTTCGTGTGATGCCTTGTAAAATAGCACCGGATAATGCAAGTGCCATGCCCGCCAACAGTGTAATAATGATTCGTGGTAACCGAATAGAAAATAAAACAAATTCCTCTTTAAACGTACCTTGGCCGAGAAGGGTTGGAATGAGTCTGTCATAAGATAGAGAGGAGTAGCCCAAACCCGTTCCAATAACGACCGTAATCGTAATAAGTGCTAGTAGAATACATAAAGACATTCGCTGTTTCCTTATTAAAGCTGGCTCAATCATGAGAATGCTTTGCCTCCTTTACGTACGATTAACAGGAAGAAAGGTAAACCTATCATCGCAACAATGGCTACTACAGGTGTTTCGTATGGAGCATTAATTGTACGACCGAGTGTATCGGCCAAAAGCATAAAAGTGGCTCCTAAAATGGCTGACATTGGTATGATAAAGCGGTAATCAGTTCCAACAATTGCACGAACGATATGAGGAACCATTAAACCGATAAAGGCCATATTCCCAACAAGTGCGACAGAAGCACCAGCAAGTAGAATAATGACAATAAAAAGAATTGTTTTTATTTGTGTCGTCTTTTGACCTAATCCAACGGCTACTTCTTCGTTTAAACTAAGAATGGTAAGCTGCCTTGAGAGAGAAAGAGACACAAGTATACCTATTAAAATAAATGGGACAATTACTCGAAGCTGCCCCCATGAAGTTCCGATCAATCCTCCTGCCGTCCACATAGATACGTCTTTTGAAACTTTAAAGTAAATACCAATACCTTCTGCGATAGCGTACAGAAAGGCGGAAACAGCAGCGCCAGCTAATACAATGCGAAGAGGAGAAAAGCCGCCTTTTTTCATTGCACCAATGCCGAAAACCATAATGGCTCCGGCAGCCGCTCCAATAAAACAAGCAATCATAATACCGAAGTAATTCGCTGAAGGGATAAAGGCAATCGTAATTGCTAGTGCCGCATTTGCACCGGCAGTTAGTCCAAGTAAGCCTGGATCAGCAAGTGGATTTCTCGTCATCCCTTGCATAATTGCCCCGGAAATTGCTAGTGCAGCGCCAACAAAAATCCCCGCAACTTCGCGTGGTAAGCGTATTTCACGAATGATAGAAATTTTATCGCCTGTAGCATCGGAAGTAAGTGCCAGCCACACATCTTTGACAGTAGTATCTGCTGCCCCAAAAATACAAGCAACAATAAACATACCGACAAATGCAATGATCCCTGCAATCAGTTTATATACAAATCGGATAGAAAGTTGATTTTCTGTAGTCATTAGTCCCTCATCTTTTCTTTTATAGAATAAAGGAAGGGGAATTCTTAAAATAAGAATTCCCCTCGTCGTGTTAGTTACCTAGAAAGCTTTTCATAAAGTAGTCTAGTTGGAAATCTAACGTTATTGGATCATTAAAGTAGAACTCTTTCGCATTGACTTCAAATAGTTGATTGTTTTTAACAGCTGGGATGTTTTTGTACGTCTCTGTTTTTTGGAATGAATTATCAGTGTCTTGGTTTTTACTAAAGATGACGTAGTCTCCGGCAAACTCAGGAAGAACTTCTAATGATAATGCATAGTAACCATCTTTCAGAGCCATTTCTTTTACTTTTTCGGGCATTTTTAATTTCATTTCTTGGTAAAGAATTTCTGTGCCGCGTCCCCAGTTATCGCCGAATACGTAAAGTTGTTTGTCAAAGTTTTCGATGACAGAAACAGTTGTGTCTTCACCGATTTTTGCTTTAATATCTTTTCCAGCTGTTTGTGCACGCTTTTTGAAATCATCGATCCAGGCTTGTGCTTCTTTTTCTTTATTTAAAAGTTTACCGATCTCTAAGTGTTGGGTTAAATAATCTACTTTTCCGTATGTATACGTTACTGTAGGAGCAATTTCACTTAATTTATCAATGTTTTTAATATTGGATAAACCAATAATTAAATCTGGTTCTAATTCAATAATTTTTTCTAAGCTTTCATCCGATACTTCTTCAACATCTTTTAATTTATCATTAAAACGGGGGTTCATTTTAGACCATGAATCTACCCCAACGAGATTTACGTCTAAAGCCATGACGTTACCTGCGAAAGAAGAAAGTACGACAACGCGCTGCGGGTCAGCAGGAACTTCGATTGGTCCGTTTTCAGATTCGTATGTGATCGTTCCTGATTTGTTTTTATCTGTAGTTGAGTTGTTCTCTTTTTCTGTTGCTCCGCTGCTGCACGCACTAATCATTAATACGAATAGCAGGAAGAATGGGATCAATAATTTCTTCATTTTTTATGCTCCTTTTAATAAATTGTATGTGATACACATTGGTTTGTTTGTTCGAGGATCTAGCCCGATTTCAGCATCAATATGAAATACTTTTTTCAGCACATCGCGATTTATCACTTCTTCACAATCTCCCGCTTTCACTATTTCTCCATCTTTTAAAGCGATAATATAGTCAGCGAAACGAGCAGCCTGATTTAAATCATGAAGGACCATGACAATCGTGCGTTCCTGTTCTATGTTTAGCTTTTGCAAAAGTTCTAAAACTTCTAGTTGATGTGCCATATCTAAATAAGTCGTAGGTTCATCAAGAAAGATAATTTCAGTTTCTTGTGCAAGGGCCATCGCAATCCAAACGCGTTGACGTTGGCCTCCTGATAGAGCATCTACAGGACGGAACTTAAAGTCTTTTGTTCCGGTGACTTCAAGTGCCCAATCAATGACTTCATAATCTTTTTTCGTTAAGCGTCCGAAGCCTTTTTGATAGGGAAAGCGGCCATAGGATACTAGCTCACCGACTGTTAATCCGCTTGCACTTTCTGGTGTCTGTGGAAGAATCGCCATTTTTTTAGCGAGTATTTTTGTGCTTTCTTTTGAAATATTTTCTCCGTCTAATATGACTGTTCCAGATTGGTGTGAAATAATACGAGTCATAGCTTTCAATAATGTAGATTTTCCGCAGCCATTCGAACCGATAATTGTGGTAATTTTATTATCTGGAATTTCTACGTTGAGATCTTTCACAATTAAACGTTCACCGTAGCTAATATTTAGACCATCTGTATATAGGCGAACCATGATTTAACCTCCATTTGATAAGAACTAGGAAAAATTATTGATAATGATTATCATTTTCGACCTAATGATTACTATAGTGTGACCTATTTCTATTGTCAACAGTTATTTTTATTGTAAAAACAAAGGAAAAGGCGTATAGTTTGTTGATAATGATAATCAATTACATTTGATTACCGAGGAGTGGACGGAAATGGAACAGCAAGAATTATTTGATGTGACTGTGATTGGAGGAGGGCCAGCAGGGCTTTACTCAACTTTTTATAGTGGACTTAGAGAAATGAAAACAAAGCTTATTGAATATCAACCACAATTAGGCGGCAAAATACACGTATATCCAGAGAAAATGATTTGGGACGTTGGCGGGCAGACGCCAATTCCGGGAGAAAAATTAATTGAACAGCTCGTACAGCAAGGGTTAACGTTTAACCCAGAAGTAGCGTTGAATGAAAAAGTAGAGGCGATCACACGTAATGAAGAAGGTATTTTTGTATTACAAACTGCCTCGGGTCAAAAGCATTTTTCGAAAACAGTCATTGTTGCAGTTGGCAGTGGGATATTGAATCCTCAAAAGCTAGAAATAGAAGGTGCAGAGAGATTTGAAGTGTCTAATTTAAATTACACAGTGAAGTCATTAAAACGTTTCAAAGATAAAACGGTGATTATTTCAGGCGGCGGCAATTCTGCTATCGATTGGGCAAATGAATTAGAACCTATCGCTAAAACTGTTTATTTAACATATAGAAAAGATGCTTTAGCAGGTCATGAAGCACAAGCAACGCAACTGATGAACAGTTCCGCTGTTTGTTTCTTTAACACATCGATTACAAAACTAATTGCTTGTGCGAATCATGAAGTAATTGAACGTGTTGAACTGACAAATCATGAAACAGGAGAGGTTTCGTATTTGCCAATCGATGAAGTAATTATTAACCATGGTTATGAACGTGATACGACATTACTTGAAAATAGTGAAGTGAACATTGCAATAGCAGATAATTATTATATTGCAGGTAATGCTGTTAGCGAATCTTCAATAGATGGACTTTACGCTGCCGGAGATATTTTAAAGCACGATGGGAAATTAAATTTAATAGCAGGTGCTTTCCAAGATGCAGCAAACGCCGTAAACAAGGCAAAACAATTTATCCAGCCTGCTGCTAATAAAGTCGGAATGGTCTCTTCACATAATGAAATTTTTAAAAAGCGCAATAGAGAATTAATTAAACAAATGATATGAAATGTTTTAGATGAACGCTTTATTAGAGTGTGGAGACTATATTTAAACGCTTGTTCTGCTTCGTTCCAAACAGGACGGACTGACTTGAGTCAATTTATTTTTACAAAGGGAACAAACGATTCAATTCTTTGGACCCGTGGATATATGTATCATTAAAAAAGAGGGCGTCGTTAAAAACTTGGTTTTTAGTGATACCCTCTTTTCATATTACTCATCCAAGCAATACCTTTAACGGTGTATCTTCCAGTATTAAGGGATTCCACAAGTAATGTTTTTTATGATTAAATTCACGTAATTCGAATTAAATTTTAAGAAAGTAAAGAAAATGGGATGCAATACATTTGTATACTTTTATGTACACAAGTTTACATATTGAAAACAATTGTACGCATAAATGTATACACGTATACGAACAGGTACACAAGTCGTATTTTAAGTGTGTTTACGATTATGTATACAAGATTACAAATAGGTTTACATGTTTACGTTTTTGTAATAGATGGGGGAAGAATATTGACTAACCAGAAAAAATTAGGTAATATTTTATCAGAATTATATAAATTTCCAACAAAATATTTAGCGACTAATGGAAAGGATGAGTTTATTGGCAAATTCTCGTATTGCGGCAATTGATGTAGGGAATGATTCACTGAAAGGCATTTTTGGAAAAATGGAAGTAGATATCAATATTCCTAATGTAATTGCTAAGGATGTTGAAGATCGTCCAATCATTGGAATAGAAGAATTAGACAATCAAGATCCTACCGAGGGCATTCATATTCGTTTGCACTCTCCTACTTTAAAAGACAACAACTCTATTTATCGTGTTGGACATTTAGCGACAAAAAGCAGCAATTCAATGGAATTAGACCCTGGAAGCAGTAAATCTGAAGAAGATCAAACTCTTGTTATGTTGTTTGCTGCTTTGGCAATAGATGCAGCTCGAGAAGAAAATAAACAGATCTTTAAGCGCTCTAATAATGTAATTGAGGCCACTTACACATTAGGAACAGGACTTCCGCTTAGGGAAGTAAAGGAAGGGAAAGATGTTGGTTATCGTTCTCGATTGCTCAGCTCTGTTCACCAAGTGGAGTTTTTAGTTACACCTAAATATCAAGGTCTGAAAGTAAATATTAAATTTGAAGAAGTTAAAGTCTATCCGGAAGGCTTTGCTGCTTTTATTAATCTCGTGATGGATAATAACTTAAACATCATTAACAAGGACCTTATTGATAAGAGAATCCTTATTCAGGATATCGGAGGATTATCAACGGATGTAGCAGTGATTAAAAATCGTAAGGTTGATGACGATAAAGCACAAGGATTCAATTTGGGAGTTTCAGAGTCTCTTGAAGCCATTCGGGAAGAAATCCGTTCTAAACACGGGGTAGAACTGGACAGTCGGCGAGATGTTGTAGAAATTATCACGAAAAAAAATGACCGGAATCATATTATGGTGAAGGGAAGCCGGACAAGCGTTCACGATATTGTAGACCGAATTCTCCTGGAGTTAGCGAAAAAGCAATATCGTCATTTACGAAATATTTGGCAAAAGAACTCTCAAACTGAAATTTGTTATTTCATTGGGGGCGGCTCTATCATCTTAAAAGATTACCTTAAAGCATTAAACAATAACTTGGATGGCTACAATATCGATTTCTTTGAAGATGAAAAAGAAAGCATTTGGATGATGGCAAATGCTTATTATAAATTAATTGCGGATTTTTCAAAGAAAAATCAAAAAGAGAAGCAAAGTGAAGAACAAAAAATGGTTAAAACTAAATAGGGTGATTTCATGAAGGAGACGGGAATGAGGAGGGGGCAGCCTATTACGTTTCGTATCCCCTCCGATGCACCTGATCACATCTTAAAGCATTTGCAAAGGCTAAAAGAGATCGAAAGAAGAAACTTTTCCAGTAAAATTGCCGAATTCGTGATGCATGGGGTGAATGATTCTTTATCAAATCAAAGAGAGACAATCACCATTCCTCTTCCAAAAGGATTAAACAAAGCACAACGGGATTGGTTGAAGCATGAACATTCTGAGGCACTATTAGGCAGTATTGTGTATCAGCTGTTATCCGATCCGATCCGTACAGCCTCAATCTTTGCATCACTAAACAGTAGTGCATTAGAGATAGAGGATGCTCTATATCTTCAAGAAGAAACAGCTGCTGGAGAAGACATGGAGATAGAATGGGATTCAGTGAATGCTCAGCTGCAAACAAGCAAAGGTGAGAAACGAACAGAAGTATACGCAACAAACATTGATAAGGATGATGATCTAGATAACTTTGATTTGGAAAAAGTGCAAAGAACTCAAAATCCTTCTATCGAAGAAGAAGAAGAAGATATGGAAGACCCCCTTGGGGACTTTCTTGCTCAAATGAATAAATGAAACGAAATTATCATAAATAAGGGCCAATGATTAAGAGAATTGAGCACGCCTCTTAATCATTGGCCTTGTGAATTGTTTTGTAGTTAACTATCTTTTAGCCAAAGAGGAATTTGAAATTCTGTCTTGACAAATCCTCTTTTACTTGCAATAATAACGATTAATTAAATACTGGTACCTTTAATTCAGTCCCGTGAGGCTGACAAGGACAGCGGAAACAATGACCATTGCGTGGCATCCATATATATCTATATATACAGGTGTCTTGTGTTCATTGTACAAAAAAGCTTCCTGTCAGAAATGGCAGGAAGCTTTTTTTATCTAAAATACTTGAAGGTTTCTTCGGTACCAGTTTCTTATCAACCATGTTATTGGAGGAATTGGTATGGAAAAAACAGATACAGAGTTTTCGTTACAGGCTGTACCGCAGGCAAGCCGCAATGGATTTGGAAAAATACTTGCCGTGATGCTCGGACTCACCTTTTTTTCAGCAAGCATGTGGTCTGGGGGAGCATTAGGCAGCGGATTGACATTTACTCAATTTATTTTGATTGTATTAGCAGGTAATTTTATTCTTGGTATGTACACGGGAGCATTAGCTTATATTGCAGCTAAAACAGGATTATCGACACATTTGCTTACTAGATATGCTTTCGGTGAAAAAGGTTCTTATTTATCTTCGCTCCTGCTGGGAGTGACACAAGTAGGATGGTTTGGTGTCGGAGTAGCTATGTTTGCGGTGCCTGTTCAAAAAGTGACTGGATTGAATATTTATCTATTAATCGCCGGTGCCGGGATTTTAATGACAGTCACTGCGATTTACGGAATCAAAGCATTGGCGCTTTTAGGAATGGTCGCCGTTCCAGCTATTACTATATTGGGGAGTTATTCCGTTTTTAAAGCAACTAAAACGGCCGGCGGGGTGCAAGGATTAATGGAGTATCAACCGCTTGAAGCGATGGGGCTGACAGCAGCATTAACGATATGTGTAGGATCATTTATTAGCGCTGGTACATTGACGCCTGATTTTACCCGCTTCGCTAAGACAACACGTTCTGCCGTTGGAGCGACAGTTATTGCTTTTTTCCTCGGAAATTCGTTAATGTTTTTATTTGGGGCTGTAGGCGCCATTGCTCTCGGCCAGGCCGATATTTCGGAAGTCATGTTTTTACAAGGATTAATTTTACCGGCCATTATTGTACTTGGTTTAAATATTTGGACGACAAATGAAAATGCTCTTTATGCTTCCGGCTTAGGATTTGCAAGTATCACCAAAATTTCCAAAAGTAAAATTGTCGTATTTAACGGGGCGATTGGAACCATTGCAGCTATGTGGCTGTACAACAACTTTGTAGGGTTTTTGACAATACTCGGGTCTACGCTGCCGTCGATCGGGGCCATTTTATTAGCAGATTATTTCTTGTTAAAACGCGGAAAATATCAGTCATTTGAAACGATGAAATTTAAAGCAGTCAATTGGATCGCCATAATAGCATGGGCAGGCGGAGTGGCTATCGCTAATTTTGCACCAGGTATCCCTCCGATTAATTCATTGTTAGGTTCCGCCATCATTTATGTCGTTATTACGAAAAGTGCACTTCAACTGGAAGAATCGTCAACAAAGAAAATGAGCGAAAAGGTGAGTTAATTAATGATTATTCAAAATGCAAAACTTAGAGAAAAAGATGGTCTATGGAACATTGTTGTGCAAGATGGAAAGATTGCCAAAATTGCGCAAACCTTGGGAGAAACGACTGATCATGAAATCATCGATGTAGATGGTGCCCTTGTTCTTCCCCCTTTTATTGAGCCGCATATTCATTTGGATACAACATTAACCGCGGGTGAACCGGAGTGGAATCAGAGCGGTACTTTGTTTGAAGGGATTCAAAGATGGGCGCAAAGAAAAGAAACGTTAACAATGGAAGATGTAAAGAAGAGGTCAAAAACAGCGTTAAAATGGCAAATTGCTCAAGGGATTCAGCACGTCCGTACACACGTAGATGTAACAGACCCGAAGTTAACAGCTTTAAAAGCCATGCTGGAAGTGAAAGAAGAGATGGCTCCTTATGTAGATGTTCAGCTCGTCGCTTTTCCGCAAGAAGGGATTCTTTCTTATCCATGCGGAGCGGAATTGCTTGAGGAATCATTGAAAATGGGCGCCGATGCAGTGGGCGGCATTCCTCACTTTGAATTTACAAGAGAATATGGAGTAGAATCATTAAAGACGGCTTTTGATCTTGCTGAGAAATATGATCGATTAGTGGACATCCATTGTGATGAAATTGATGACGAACAGTCCCGGTTTGTTGAAGTGGTGGCGACGGAGGCATACAATCGCGGATTAGGTTCCCGTACAACAGCGAGCCATACAACGGCTATGGGTTCTTATAATGATGCCTATACGTATAAATTGTTCCGGCTGCTGAAGCTTTCCTCCATCAATTTCGTGTCAAATCCGCTAGTGAACATTCATCTTCAAGGAAGGTTTGATACATATCCAAAGCGGAGAGGCCTAACGCGAGTAAAAGAGCTGCAGGAAGCAGGGTTAAACATTTGTTTTGGCCATGACGACATCTTTGACCCATGGTATCCTCTCGGAACAGGGAACATGCTTCAAGTATTGCATATGGGCATCCATGCTGCTCAATTAATGGGCTATGAGCAAATTGTTAACTCCATTGATTTAATCACTAGTAACAGCGCCAAAACGTTACACATTGAGGAAGACTACGGAATTGAAGAAGGTAAACGAGCTAACTTTATTGTATTGTCTGCAGAAAATGAATATGAGGCCATTCGCAAGCAGGCGACCGTCACATATTCATTCAGAGATGGCAAGATGATTTCCAAAACGAAGCCAAGTGAAACAACGATCACGTTAGATCAATTAGAAGAGAAGATCAACTTTAATAAATGATGGTCATGTGGGCACACCTTTAACGGAGGTGTGCCTATTTTATTGTTTTAGCTGCCGGCCCATAGTAGAGTACTCGCCACTTAAATGATTCTCGACTCTTTTTAACTGAGCAACAATAATAATGCTGATAATGACAAGGAGAAACCAAGAAAATGATTTTAAAACCTTTTTTTACAGAAAAACATTTTGAAAATTTAAATTTTACCAAATCCTTTTCTACTTGTATAATCAAGATAGAAAATATTATTAGAAAAGAGGTAAGTTCAAATGGAATACATTCAAATTAATAGCATTAATGATCCGCTGTTTGCAAAGCTGCACAAGCTTATGCAAGAAGTTTTTCCTCCTGAAGAAGTGCTCGAATATGATTTATGGGCGGAACCGCTGCAAGATCCTACTATCCGTGTCTTTTTAGCTGTACATAATGATGAAGTAGTGGGAGTAACAGAGTATCGTTATAATAAAGAGCTGCAAGTGGCAATGACGGACTTTACGATTATCATGAAAGAAGGACTCGGTGTCGGACCATTTTTAGCGAATAATAGGCATGAAGATTTAATGAATTTGGCAAAAGAAAACAATATTCAATTGCGGGGCATGTTTGCGGAAATTTATGATCCGTATCGGGCACAAGACCATTCATTTGGCGGCATTAAAGTCATGGACCCAGTTGTCCGCCGTGAAGTATTGTCTCACCTCGGCTATAAACGTCTTGATTTCCCTTATGTTCATCCTGCATGGACAAATGAAGGGGAAGCAGTAAAGGAATTAGATTTATGTTTCTTGCCCTATGAAGAAAATCTTCACTCGTTAAAAGCCAGCTTTATTAGCCAATTCATTAAAACATATTACGATGTTTTATCGAACAAGCCGCAAGAATGGCATGACATGATCGCTTATCTTGATGATCAAGAAGAAATTGAGCTAGTGGCTTTATAAGGAAAGTCGATTAATAACAAAAGCTGTCCAAAAGTCGGTGAGCAGCAGACTTCTGGACAGCTTTTTCTTTGTTATTTCGATGAGACGGCGTTGAAATGGTGAACAACGTTCAGGATTCGTGAACAAGTTGTCCGAAACAGTGAACAAAGCCCTCAAAGTAATGAGCAAAGGCCGGCTCAAATCTGCTTAATCCATCATCCCCGCCACAATTTCATACGAACGCAGGCGGTCTTCGTGATGGAAGATTTGCGAGTTAATAATGACTTCGTCGGCTTTTGTTTCGTTTAGGAAGCTTTCGAGTTTTTGTTTGACGGTTTCTGGGTTGCCGACGATGGTTGAGCGGGAGTCGAGTGTTTTTTCGATGGCTGCACGTTCAAAGGGATCCCAGAATTCATCGATGTTATCGATAGGCGGCTTTAATTGGGTTGGCTCGCCTCTTCTTAAGCTCAGGAATTGCTGTTGCTGGGAAGTGGCTAACCATTGGGCTCTTTCCTCTGTGTCGGCAGCAATGACATTGACCCCAACCATTGCATAAGGCTCTTTAAGCACACTGGACGGTTTAAAGTTGTCTCGGTAAATGTTGAGAGCTGGCAGTGTGTAATCCGGTGCGAAGTGGCTGGCGAAAGAAAATGGCAAGCCTTTTTCAGCGGCGAGCTGGGCGCTGAAGCCGCTTGAACCGAGCAGCCAAATAGGAATATCAAGACCCTCACCAGGGAAGGAACGGACGCGGGCAGCAGGATTTTCTTCGAAATATGCTTGCAGCTCGTCCAGCTGTAACGGAAAGTCTTCGACGCGGCTTTGCAGCGTTCGGCGCAGGGCAAATGCGGTCGCCTGGTCACTGCCTGGTGCGCGGCCGAGACCGAGATCAATTCGACCCGGATAAAGTGACTCAAGTGTGCCGAATTGCTCGGCAATGACAAGCGTGGCGTGATTCGGCAGCATAATACCGCCTGACCCGACGCGAATGTGTTTCGTCGCACCGGCAATATGGCCGATGATTACTGACGTGGCTGAGCTGGCGATGCCGGGCATGTTGTGGTGTTCAGCCAGCCAGTAACGGTTGAACCCCCAGTTCTCCACGTGCTGTGCCAACTCAACGCTATTTTTAAACGACTGTCCCGCATGGCTTCCTTCTGTAATCGGAGCCAGATCAAGAACAGATAAAGGGATATGATGAAATTGCTTTGATTTAATTGCAGTCATTTTTTCACTCCTTAAAGGTGGTACCCCTGCAATAAAAAATGATACGGTGTTAGAGGGAGATCGTCCAATGAACTGCTTACGCTGAAATTTAGGGTTGTAAATGCAGCCATGCTGCGGATCATAAAATGGAGATTTTGGAATAGAAAAAAGGAAGAATAACATTCTCCCTTAGGTTGTTTTTCTACGCTCTTTCTGTAAGAGCACAATATATAACATCATTGATACAAAAACGGAAGCTGCTGAAGCAATATAAATCTCTTGATAACCGAACAAAAAAGCAATTTGGCCGAAGAGAACAGCACCGACGCCTACTCCAAGGTCAAAAAAAGAGAAAAAGGTTGCGTTCGCCATTGCTTTTCGGTCATTCGGCGCTTGATTGACAGACCAGGCTTGCAAGGCAGGGCTGACACTGCCGAAACCTAAACCGTATAAGGCTGCTGCTGTAAAGAGAACAGTAGAGCTGGGCAGCCAGGCTAACAAAATCATCGCGATAAAAACAATAAAAGTGCCTGGAAGAAAAACAGCGATATGTCCCCACGCATCATAAATTCTTCCAGAAAATGTTCTGGAAATCATTAAAAAGAGAGCAAAAATTAAAAAATACATTTCAATGCCTGCTATTTCTTTTTGAACGGTATACAAAGGCAGGAAAGTGGAGATTCCGCCAAAAGTAATAGTGATAAAGAATAATAACAGTGAAGGTTTAATGGCGGTTTTTTCGAAAATATCAAACTTGGCACGTGTCGTTGGCTCTTTAGGCGGCTCTACTTTTTTATAACGCACTTTTGTTGATAAGGTAAGGGCCACCGCTCCGAGTGCTGCACAAATGAGAAACAGCATAGTGAATGAGATCGAACCAGCCAGTGTTAATCCTAGCGCAGGGCCGATCGCCATTGCCAAGTTTCCCGAGAGGCCGAAGTAGCCCATTCCTTCGCCGCGCCGTTTAGGTGGAATCAGGTCTGTCGCTATTGTCCCGGTTGCAGTCGTGGAAAAGCTCCAGCCGATGCCTTGGACCGTACGCAATACAAAAAGAAAAGCGATACTAAAAGCAAAACCAAACGATCCGACAGAAAGGACAAAAATAGCCAGTCCAAGCATGTAAACAAATTGCCGCCCCTTTGTTTCTAACGAATGTCCGGCATATGGCCGAAACAGGAGAGCAGAAAAAGTAAAGACGCCCGTAATGATTCCAATTAATTGGTCGCTGCCCCCTAAATGTTCGACAAAAAGAGGAATCGTCGGCAGCGTCATTTGAAAGCCGAGGAAAATAAAAAAGTTCGCCAGGCAAATAAGGACAAAATCCCTTGTCCAAATTCTTTCTTTCGTGACATGCAATTGAATTTGCGCTTGTTCCTTCATGAAAAACTTCCTTTCTCTGACCAGGGGGCTTATGGGCTGATTGTTACTTGCAGCTGTTATAAAAAAAGAAAAGACTTTTATCAAAATTGTCTTTTCTTTGCCTGATAAAGCTGCTTTATCTCCCTTTTGGGCTGTAATTCAAATCCTCAAATAATTGTCTCAGTTCATCTTTGGTCAAATCCCGCCATTGTCCGAGTTTCAGGCCGTCTAAATGAATGTTCATGATCCGGGTACGTTTTAAACTGCGGACTTCGTAGCCAAGAGCAGAACACATCCGGCGAATTTGCCGGTTCAGCCCTTGTGTTAACGTGATTTGAAACGTATTTTTTGATAATGGTTTCACTTTACAAGGAAGTGTCGTCGTATTTAAAATATCGACACCGCTTTCCATTTTTTCTACGAAAGAAGAAGTGATTGGCTTGTTTACAGTCACAATATAATCTTTTTCATGTTTGTTTTCTGCGCGTAAAATCTCATTGACAATATCGCCGTCGTTCGTAAGCAGAATTAACCCGTCAGAATCTTTATCAAGCCGTCCGATATGAAAAATGCGCAGCGGATGATTAACGAAATCAACAATGTTGCCTTTAATATGTCTTTCAGTTGTGCACGTAATGCCGACAGGTTTGTTGAGTGCAATATAGACATGCTGCTGTTCACGTGCAATCGGTTTTCCGTCTACGCGCACATCATCGCCAGGCTCCACTCGGCTGCCCAGCTCAGCAGTGACACCGTTGATAGTGACTTTGCCCTCGGCAATCAACTTGTCAGCCCCTCGTCTGGACGTCGTACCCGTCTCACTTATATATTTATTAATTCGCAAAGTAAGCACACCTTTAAGTTTGGATTTAAGTTGAAAAGACAACTTCTTATTTAAAAGAGTAATCAAATTGGGGGTCTAACGCAAACTTTTCATGTGGAAACTTCATGAATAAACAAAAAGCAGGTGATTCAGGGAGGAACGAGGAGAGTTGCGACAGTGAGGAATGACACTTCATCTTTTAAAATGGCTGTTTTTGTAAAATTTGTTGCTATTAGAAAAGGGTTGATTTCTGCTCCAGGATGCTCGCTTTCCGCGGGGCGGGCGGTGAGCCTCCTCGTCGCTTTGCTCCTGCGGGGTCTCACCTGTCCCGCTAATCCCGCAGGAGTCTCGCACCTTCCGCTCCAATCAACCCTTTTGCTGCACTTTTTGTCATAAGAATATACTACAAAAACAACAATCTTTTAGAAAACAGCCTTTAAAATAAAAACGGATTTAACGGCCAATGAACAGGCGTTAAATCAGTTTTTTTCATCGTCGTCCAGCTTCGGTGCTTGCAGCTAGCCAAGGCGCCTGCGCTTTTGTTCTTACGTTGTTACTTTTTTCTTTTTTTCCTCCAGCGGCAAGGGATCCATGCTCTGGTCATTCGCTGTTAAGTCGATGCCATAATCTTTCGCAAAAACCATATGTGTATCGACAAGCACACCTTCTGTATTTTCATCTAAATTAAAAACTCTAGCTCCGCGCAGCCTGTTTTTTTCAGCTCCTGAAAGGCCATAAGCACCGAATCCGGCGCTGCCGGCATAACCAAGCAATATTCCATAATAATTTCCCGAGTATGTATTTATATGATCGTGGCCGCAAAATACTCCTTTGACATCGCCGCGCTCCAGCATAGCTGAAAACAGGCCGCTATTGACTGGACCAGGACATTCATCTTCATTTCTTTCTCCCACAATATTGTGTTTTTTTACAGCAAGGGCATGCTGGCTTTCTGATCTCTCGTCCACGCTTGCATACCACATGTACCTATGTTCCCAAAGAGGAATATGTATGAACATGAGCGAAGGCACTTTACGGCCGACCTGCTTCTCGATTTTTTTAGACGTGTCATAATACCACCGCACTTGATTAAAACGAAGCCAGTCCCACGTAGGATATCCTTCGAAATCTTGGCCGGCAATTGTTTTTGGAGCATATCTCCCACTATCAAGAAGCCAGAGGTTAAATGCGGCTTTCTTGCCTTTTGAATCGCGGATAAGTAAATTCATGTTGCCAGTCCCGGTGATTCCTTTTTCTCCAGGCTGATTCATATTATGAGGGTAAGACATATAGATTTTCAGCATGTCCTGCTCATCCAGTCCGCTGTTAGGAGTGGAATCTTCATCATGGTTACCGAAAGTAATGGCCCACTTTATGCCTCTCTGTTCCATTGGTTGAGCAATATTATTAATCGCTTGTTTCATCTCCAAAGCTGTATCGCAGCCGCTGCTAAGGTTGTCGCCATTTAGCACAACAAAATCGGGTTTCTCGCTGTCAAGCACTTTTTCCATGAGCTGGATCGTCCGCCGGTCCACGCGCTCATCATCTTGTGTGTCGTTAAACTGGACAATTTTAAACTTGCCATTCGGGTTAAACTGAATCTTTGGCCCATCATTTTTTTCAGCGGAAGCTGTGCTGCTGAATAAGTCGACAGGAATGCCGGTTGAAGCAAGCGTTAAAGCAACTGTACCCATACTTCCAATTTTAATAAAATCCCGTCTGTCCATTTCCCTGCTCACAAAAATAACCTCCCAATTTTCTGCTGTTTATATGTCAGTAGTAATGTTGCTATTTTATTGTAGGACAGTAATATGGATAGACTATTAATTTGAAGTAAACCTTTTCTTAAAAATAGAAAAAAGCAAACAAAAACCAGTGTGAAAACCGGCTTTTGTTTGCTTCTTTAGGCTAAAGGCTAAATCTGCTTGTCACGTTTCGCCCTTTGTGTGATATCTTATTCTCTCACCATTTTGAGTCTGCCAATTTGTGACAAAGTGGCGATACCTGACAGAGAGAGAGAAATTTCTGTTTCCTGGAAAAACCGTTCGAGTACTTTTTCTATACCTTGCTGGCCGTTTGAAGCTAATCCATAAAGATAAGGCCGGCCGATAAGAACGGCGTCAGCGCCCAATGCTAAGGCTTTGACCGCATCAATGCCGCGCCGGATGCCGCTGTCGAGCAGGATCGGCACTCTTTTTTGGACAGCTTCGGCAATCG
The DNA here is from genome assembly GCF_009183655.1 of Bacillus aerolatus. Taxonomy (GTDB): domain Bacteria; phylum Bacillota; class Bacilli; order Bacillales; family Domibacillaceae; genus Pseudobacillus; species Pseudobacillus aerolatus. The sequence goes on along the minus strand of NZ_WEIO01000003.1, from coordinate 294,386 downwards.
GGGCGAGGGCGTCGATTGCAGCAATGACTCCATCGAGCTGCCGGCCGCCGTGATTGGAAACGATGATGCCATCCACGCCGTACTCCAGTGCGGTCAGCGCGTCTTCTGGGTGTAAAATGCCTTTCAGCAAAATAGGTAAGTTTGTCTTCTTTTTTAGTTCTGCGATATGCTTCCAATGAAGCGAAGGAGCATGAATGTTTTCAAGCATTGCCGCGATAATAGATTCTTCGTCATGGCTTGTTAATGCCTTCATAAAGGCGGGGTCGTTTTCGTAATTGGCTTTTCCGAATCCTTTTGTGAGCGGAGAAAACTCATTGCGGATATCTTCTTCTCTAAAGCCTGTCATCACTGTATCTACCGTCACTACAATCGCTTCGTAACCGGCTTTTTCTGCTCTTTTTACCATGCTGAAAGAAACTTCTTCGTTATTAGACCAGTAAAGCTGGAACCATTTGGGGCTATCTGGAGCAGCAGCGGCCACTTCTTCTATTGAGTGGCTGGCTACAGTGCTCAATACAAAAGGAATGTTCATCGCAGCAGCAGCTCTAGCTGTAGCTAGTTCACCTTCCTCGTGAGCGAGCTTTTGCATGCCAACTGGTGCGAGCAAAAATGGACGGGCATACGTGCGTCCAAATAAAGTCACACTCATATCCGCTTCGGACACATCACTCAGCATTCTCGGAACGATCGCCCATTTGGCAAAAGCTTCTTCATTTCTTCTTGCTGTTTCTCCTCTTCCTGCACCGGACCGGGCATAGCCGTATCCTCCCTGCATCATCAAACTGGCCGCTTTTTGTTCCCACTCCTCAAACGAAAGCGGAAAATCCATTTCTTCAATAATTGTTTTTGTCGATACGTGTTGTTTCTCATGGCTCATTTCAAATAACCTCACTTTAATAATTGGAGTATAACTTTATTTTTAAGTAGAAATTAAAAATGTGAATTTTCTTGCTCTTTTATGTGTGCGTCACTTTATGTGATGCCTGAGAAGTGAATAAACGTTAGTGACGAACTTTCTTTTTATTCTATCAATTTTGTTTATTGTTGAATACCATTTTAATCTTTATAGTTTTATATCTTTCTTATTCAAGGCATAATCTCCTAGCCGAATTCAGTAAAAAAGTTTCTGTTTTTCTTACCGACTTCTTGATTCAATGAGAATAGCGCGAGTTATATATTGGAAAATACGCAAAAGAGTGGCATAGATCTCACTCTAACAGCGATATAAAAAACGTATGAAAAATAGAATCAAGAAAGGTAAAAATGTATGGCTAACAGCGTAGTTTACGAATCGCAAACATTAATAGCTGCCATGGAAGAGCGTGCGGGGCAGTATACTGAACTAAAAACGCAAATGAATGAATTAAAAAAGCAATTTACTGCAATTGTCGACATGGAAAATGAGCTGCAAGGAGAAGGAGCTGAAGCAATTAAAGGGTTTTACAGTGCCCAGAGCGATGTCGTGGATGCATGGATCCGGCTAATTGACCGCCACGTTGCTTTTTTTAATGGAATTTCCGGGGCAGCAGAAGAAGTCGAGCTTTCGGGCAGCACGATTGTCCAGGTGCCTTTTTTAAAGGATGATTTATTTACGGCTCATCAAACGTCCAATGATATGGTGACCGCTCAGCAGGATGACTTGCAAAAGATCTTCGACCGCATCAATGATTTAGTACCGCTCGAAGTTTTTTCAAGAGAAGAGTTTGACATAAACATGGAAAAAGCAAACAAAAAACGGACGGATACGATTGAAAAAGTCATTGCACTGGACGGCGAACTAATGAGCGAATATGCCATGTCGGAAAGTGAAGAAGCGTACTTGATCACATTATTCGCCCAGCTGCTTGCTTCATCAGAGAGGGGAGGCGCAGTTTCACCAATTCATTTTGATTCGCAGGCGTATGAAAGCAGCGAAGTGTACAAGCTGAAAGAAGAAGCGGAAAAACAGACAGTTGATTATTTAACATTCAAGGAAGACCAGGCAGAAGCAAGAAAAGTCGCAAAAGAAATGGAAGAAATGAAAAATCGTCCGTGGTACGAAAAAACATGGGATACGATTAGCACTTTTACAGGAGAAGTGACGGGTTATTATGATTACAAAAGAGCTTCCGAAGGGATTGATCCTGTTACCGGAGAAAAATTATCAGATGCCCAGCGCGTAACAGCAGGAGCAATGGCTGCAGCCGGTTTTATCCCAGTCGTCGGCTGGCTTGGCAGAGGAGTAAAAGGCGGAAGCGCCATTTACAAAACGGCTAAAGGGTTGAATGCCGCAGACCATGCGCTGGATGCTTATAAAGGAGCAGGAGCGCTCAGCACCCTTCAAAAAACAGAAATGGGCATTTATGGGCTCGTGACGGCGAACGGATTCAGTGAAGCAGTGACCGGACGAGACATGTTTGGCAATGAGTTAACTGCAGAACAGCGCGAGAACAGCTTCATCCAGGCACTCGCTAACCTTGGGCTGGGAGGCACCGCCCTTTACGTGGATCGGCTGCAGGCGAAGAATGCGTTGTATAGTGTTAACAAATTGAGCGGTACAGCTGTTACGAATAAAGACGCTTTTCAACCACAGCTTAATGACGTATTGAAAAAACATGGACTTCAAGCTGGAGAATTTAATCAAATTCGTTTGAAGCCAGTCAGCAGCTATTCTGCTCAAGAAGTACAAGTAATGAAGGATATTAGAAGAAGTGTACAGCCTATTAAAGAAGATACGATGATGCAAAAAGTGTTGCCGCCAAGTGCTAAAGGATGGTTGTTTCAGGCACCGGGAGACGGTGGGCAAATAAGAATAGGCGGATTTATAGCTAAAGCAGCCGATACGGAAAGTTTAGATACATATGATAAAGTTTTTGAAGGGCTTCGGTTAGATTACAAAGGGACAGCTGAGTGGCCGAATGAATACTTAACTTCTGATTCGGCACTCGCCATAAAGTATAAAGCCACTAAACCTGAAGATTATAAAATTCCTTTCGGCGGACAAAATGAAGATGAACTGGCCAAGATGGTAAAGGACGATAAAGGCACAGACTTTTTAGATCAAGTACAAGGTGATCCTTTCACTGGAAATGGTTTTACGAAAAGTGAAAACTATACTATTCCTGAATATGAAAACAGACAAAAAATAGACTTATATGATGGCGCGGAACTTTATGAAATTGACGTAAATGGTCAAAAATTAATAGCCGTTTATGATGAATTAGAAAGAAAGTTTGTATCGGTGAAATAGGATGGTAAAGGAGTGATGAAGTTGCGAAGAGGAAAAAGAGCCGTTTATCGGGGAAGAGAATATGAATATTTAGAGCGGGATAACCGCATGTATGAGTTATATACGAGAGACAAATTCCTTATTCCAGAAGATTTCACTTTAAATAACAGGGGTGTGCATTCAAAAACAGTTACCCGTGATGAACTAGATGATTTATATTACATTGATCAATTTGCCAAATACAAGGGGTATACCTTCCCAATTTGGGAAATAAGCGATAACCAATTACTTTTAGGAGAGGGAAGTTACACGAGAGCAAAAGAAGTGGGGTTCCCGCCTTCTGAGCTGGAATGGGAACGCGGATTATTTAAGAAATGGATTCCAAAAGCTGAGATAGAAAATATGTGGGAGGAGAGAAAGCCTCTGTAAAACAGTGGAGCATTAAAGATGATTAGACAAGGTGAATATGGCGTTTTAGACGGAAAAGAATTTGAGGTGTTTTACCATGATGGCAATTATCATCTGCGTTCTAGAGATAGGCAAGATACTGCACTTGGATTTTCACCGGTTATTGACATTTATACGCGGATACTACAGTTTTCTGCACGGGTACCACAAATTTCTGAACGTCCATGTTTGTTTTATGAACGGAAACCGCGCCCTCACTTTTAATAAAAACACTCGCAAAAGACCGGCATACGGCCGGCCTTTTTGCGTTCATATATTCAATTCTTCATGTTCTTCTGGCGTAAAGACGCGCGGCTGCCGCTTTCGCCGAGTATCACTGTCGAATGTTATTTGAAACGATAATCAATATCTATTTGTAATGATTATAATTTAGTATTGATTTTTATTTAATATGTGTTATTATAATAGTAACAGCAAAACAAATTACGAGGTGATCATTTTGACGAATCATAATCGCTTAACAACGAGCTGGGGTGCCCCGGTAGGAGATAATCAACATTCACAGACGGCTGGCCAGCGTGGTCCGACGTTAATCCAAGATGTACATTTGCTAGAAAAGCTGGCTCACTTTAACCGCGAACGCGTGCCTGAGCGGGTAGTTCACGCAAAAGGTGCCGGCGCCCACGGTTATTTTGAGGTAACAAACGACCTTTCCCAATATACAAAAGCGGACTTTTTATCAGAAGTCGGCAAACGCACACCGATGTTTATCCGTTTTTCAACAGTAGCTGGGGAGCTCGGTTCAGCAGATACGGTACGTGATCCGCGCGGCTTTGCCGTTAAATTTTATACAGAAGAAGGCAACTACGATCTTGTCGGTAATAACACACCGGTCTTCTTTATTCGCGATGCGATTAAATTCCCTGATTTCATTCATACGCAAAAACGCGATCCGCAAACACATTTGAAAAACCCGACAGCTGTATGGGATTTCTGGTCTTTATCACCTGAATCGCTCCACCAAGTAACAATCTTAATGTCAGATCGCGGCATTCCGGCTTCTCTGCGCCATATGCACGGATTTGGCAGCCATACGTTTAAATGGGTGAACGAGCAAGGCGAAGGCGTGTGGGTAAAATACCACTTTAAAACAGAGCAAGGCGTTAAAAACATGGACGTCGGCCTGGCAGCGAAACTAGCAGGTGAACATCCGGATTATCATACAGAAGACTTGTTTAATGCGATTGAAAACGGCGATTTCCCTGCGTGGAAACTGTACGTTCAGATTATGCCACTTGAAGATGCGAATACGTATCGTTGGGATCCGTTTGATGTAACAAAAGTATGGTCGCAAAAAGATTATCCGTTAATCGAAGTCGGCCGGATGGTGCTTAACCGCAACCCGGAAAATTATTTTGCGGAAGTGGAGCAGGCAACATTCTCTCCAGGAACATTCGTGCCGGGTATTGAAGCGTCACCAGACAAAATGCTTCAAGGAAGACTGTTTGCTTACTCTGATGCTGCCCGTTACCGCGTAGGTGCGAATCATAATCACTTGCCGATCAACCGCCCGAAAGTGGAAGTGAATAACTATCAGCGCGACGGACAAATGCGCTTTGACGGCAATGGCGGCAAATCTGTTTACTACGAGCCAAACAGCTTCAGCGGTCCAAAAGAAGCGCCAGAAACAAATGTCACGCCATTTGACGTAACGGGACAGGCAGGCACACATAATTACAATCATGATGACCACTACACACAAGCGGGCGACTTATACCGCTTACTGAGTGAAGAAGAGCGAGCACGCCTTGTAGCCAACATCGTCCATGCGATGAAGCTGGTTGAAAGGGAAGATATTAAACTTCGTCAAATCAGCCATTTTTATAAAGCGGATCCGGAATACGGCGCACGTGTAGCAGCAGGGCTGGGGCTTGCTGTGCCGCAGGAAGTATAAAAATTAAGAAGGGAGATGTCCTAAAATCTTTGCTTTTAGGACACCCTTAGCCTTATCAAATGAATGAGAAAGCACACGATTGGAAATCAAATGAATGAATTAATTAAACAAAGGAGAGGTATATATGAAACAAAGAAAAATTGAAAAGGTAAATAATCACTTTTGTCTTGTAAGAGAAGGAAAAAATATTGAGTTATGCTTCTATTCCTTAGTTGATGCTCTGTCTTATGCTTCAGAGCGCAAGTATGAAAACTTGCAGAAGTAACATAGAAGGACAAGCAGGTAACTGATACCACTTAAATGAGCGAAGAGCTATCGAAAACACTGTGAATACAATGAAGCCCCGAATAAGTAAAAATTCTTAATCATTCTTTATTGTCATATCTTTATTTCCAAAGACTGTTTTCTAAAAGCTTGTTGTTTTTGTAGTATATTCTTGTGACAAAAAGTGTAGAAAAAGGGTTGATTGGAGCGGAAGGTGCGAGGCTCCTGCGGGCTCACCGCCCGCCCCGCGGAAAGCGAGCATCCTGGAGCGGAAATCAACCAACCCTTTTCTAATAGCAACAAAGTTTACGAACACAGTCTTTTCAAAAAGAGGTGAAACAATTTGCAAACGTGCACGAGATGCCACCAAGAAATTAAACAATTAAAACATAGCCATCTCTGCGGCTGTGGGGTCAAGTTAAAGAAGAAGCAGGCATTACAAGCAGTGATCTCCGCTTAAAAACCATGAAATGAGTTTTCTCATCTTCATGGTTTTTTTGTATGTTCTGTTTTCGGAAACAGCCGAAGGAAGTCAATAATTATGATGTCATCCCTCTTATTTAATTAAAACAGCACCTTGTTTTCAGAAGAAACTGAATATATGATAGTTTGTAATAAATACAAGTAATTAATAGGGGAGAAGCAGAATGAGAAATAGAATGCTAATTGTATATATTTGTGCATCTCTTCTTTTTTTAAATGCATGTACTTCTGCAAATGAAAAGGAAAAAGCCCAGGGGACAAATGGTAAGCTGACAGTTGCGGCTGCTTCTGATTTGCAGCTCGCTTTTACTGAAATGGCAAAAGAGTTTGAAGAAAAGATGGATACCGAAGTAGAATTAACGTTCGGATCTACCGGTACGCTCGTTCAGCAAATTGAGAATGGCGCCCCTTATGATGTATTTGCTGCAGCCAATGTTCGTTTCGTTGATGGATTAAAGGAAAAAGGGAAAACGATCCCAGAGACACAAAAAATTTATTCGCGAGGAAAAATCGGCATTGCTGCATTAAAGGAGAAACAACTTGAAGTGGCGAATCTGCAAGATTTAATGAAGCCGGAAGTTAAAAAAATTGCGATCGCCAACCCGGAGCATGCTCCTTATGGAATGGCTGCTAAGGAGGCACTGGAATCTGCAGGTTTGTGGGACAATATCGAAGAAAAGCTCGTATATGGCAAATCCATTTCTGATACGTTGACAATCGTTGCCACCGGAAATGCAGAAGCCGGTATTATTGCCCATTCTATCGTAACCGATGAAGTGAATTTCTCACCGGTCAATGAGCAGCTGCACGGTCCGATCAACCAAGCAATCACTGTAATCAAAGGAACGGATCAAGAAAAATTGGCAAAAGAATTTGTCCAATATGTAACAAGTAAGGAAGGAACGGAAATTTTAAAGAAATATGGATTTAGCATTCCTGAAGGTGGATGATGATGGCGCACGGTATTAACCTCTTCCCATTATTTTTATCGTTAAAAGTGGCAGGCACAGCAACCGTGATAGCAATTATAGCTGGCCTGCCCATTGCTTATTATTTAAGCCGCTCCAATAATAAATTGACTGACGCCATTGATACACTGTTAACCTTGCCGATCGTACTTCCTCCGACAGTGCTCGGCTATTACTTGCTTGTCGCATTTGGGCGCAGCAGCACGATCGGTGCTTATCTGGAAGAAACGTTTAATATTATGATCGTCTTTACGCCAGCAGGTGCTGTTATGGCCGCTTCTATCGCAGCCGCTCCTTTTTTAATTAAATCAGCCCGCTCTGCTTTTTCGGAAATAGAAGGGGATATTATTAACGCCGCTAAGCTTCTTGGCAGAACCAATGTTAATATTTTCTTTACTGTGCTCATTCCGCTGGCATGGCGCGGAATATTGTCAGGAGTCATTTTAACATTCGCCCGGGCACTCGGGGACTTTGGCACGACATTAATGGTGTCGGGAAGCATTCCTAACTACACGACAACGATGCCAATCGCTATATACGACGCCCTGCAGGCTGGGGACAAGCCATTAACAAATGTGCTTGTACTTATTATGACGGGGGTGGCGGTTATTTGTTTATTTAGCTTGAACCGTTTAGAGAAAAAGATGGGGAAAGGAAGGAAGAAAATTGCTTGAAGTACAAATTGAAAAATCGCTGCATTCATTTCATTTAACTTCTTCTTTCTCTGTTGGAAATGAAATATTTGGCATTATCGGTCCATCTGGTTGTGGAAAAAGTATGACGCTTCAATGCATTGCCGGATTACAAACACCTTCGTCAGGAAAAATCATTTTAAATGAGCGCACGTTGTTTGATTCAAACAACAAGGTAAACGTATCACCCCAATCAAGAAAGATTGGCTATGTTTTTCAAAACTACGCCCTTTTTCCGCACTTGACCGTCGAAAAAAATATATCATTCGGCATTCGTCACCTGCCTGCTTACAAAGATCAAGTGCACGAAATGATTAAGCGTGTGAAGTTAACGGGACTGGAAAACCGCTTCCCTCATGAATTGTCGGGCGGGCAGCAGCAACGCGTGGCACTCGCCCGAACGTTAGTAACGAAACCTGAATTATTGCTGTTAGATGAACCTTTCTCTGCGCTCGATCCTCATATAAAGAGCCAGTTGGAGCAAGGTTTAATTGATATGATTCATGAAAACTATCAAGGTGCCATTCTTTATATCACCCATAATCTAGAAGAAGCTTATAAGTTGTGTAATCGAATACTAGTGTATGAAAACGGAAAAGTAGTTCAAGTCGGGGGAAAGGAAGAAGTCGTTAACAATCCGGCCAATATAACCGTTGCCAAAATAGCAGGATGCACAAATTTTCTTCCCGTACACGTGACAAAACAGTCAGAAGGAAAACTTCAACTTCTATCACAAAATGGAATGGAGCTTGTCATTCCCGAAACAATCCGGCTTGGTAATCAACAAATGATCGCGGGTGTTCACTCCTACCGTTTAAAGCTCGAGAAAAATCCAACAGGCAAAATGAATACATTGCCATGCCAAATAAAAGGTATGGTTCAAGGAATCACCTTCATGGCTGTTCAAGTCATTTGTAAAGGACATCAATTAGAAATAAAAGTTCCTTATGACGAATGGGAAAAGTTAAAAGCAGAGACCTCTTCAGAATGGTATGTACATATTCCTGCTGAACATCTTTTTTTAGTTCCGGCTGCATAGCGTCTAAAACAAGACGAGCATGTCGATGTATGGTTTTTATAATGACTCTTTTCTAAGAGGTTGTTGCTTTTAAAACGAAAACTGTTAAAGGTTGATTGGAGCGGAAGTGCGGGAACAGCGGGACAGGTGAGACCCCACAGGCGTTTACGCCGAGGAGGCTCACCGCCCGCCCCGCGGAAAGCGAGCATCTCTCGCTGCAATCAACCACACCGCACTACTTAGTAAATAGCAACAAAGTTTGCAAAAACAGCCTTTATAATAAACGATGAAAGGTGTGAAGAAATGATTGAAATTAAGCTGCAACATACACCCATTGATGTGAACTATCATTTTCAAAAAATATTAAATCCTCATCATGGAGGAAATAATATGTTTGTCGGCACGATTCGTGACATCACCGGAACGATTAAAACATCAGCGATTGAATATTATGCTTATGAAGAAATGGCTATAAAGGAAATGGAAAAGCTCGCTCAAGAAGTCGAGGCGAAATACAATGCGGATGTCGTTGTCGTCCACCGGTTGGGGATGCTTGACATTAGCGACATCGCTGTGTTCGTCGGTGTCTCGACTCCTCATCGGGATGAATCGTATCAAGGCTCTCGTTACATCATTGAAGAATTGAAAAAGCGCGTGCCGATCTGGAAAAAAGAATTTGACGAAGATAAAGTTAGGTGGGGAGGGATTCGCGATGACAGTAACCGTTAAGTTTTTTGCTTTTTTAGAAGAAAAACTCGGATTTGACAGTGACACGCTTGATATATCTCATGTAAAAACGGTCAAGCAGCTAAAAGAGGAAATTCAGCAGCGCTATCCGGCTGTTTCCAATGATATTCCTTATTGCATGATAGCGGTTGATATGGAGTTTAAATCAGATGAGGAGCAGCTGGCGGCAGAGAAAGAAATCGCTGTTATTCCTCCTGTGAGTGGAGGGTGAACATGGAACAAAAGTTAACACATTTTAACGAAGAAAACCGGGCACACATGGTGGATGTCACAGAAAAAAGTGAAACGAAACGTGTGGCAGTAGCGCAGACAACCATTCAAATGAAAGCAGAAACTCTCGGCTTAATTTTAAATCAGCAAGTAAAAAAAGGTGATGTACTGGCAGTCGCTCAAGTAGCAGGCATTATGGCAGCTAAAAAGACGCATGAGCTGATTCCAATGTGCCATCCATTGATGATTACGAAAGTTGATTTATCATTTTCCGATAATGGTGTGGATACATTAACGATTGAGGCAGAAGTGGCGGTGAAAGGGCAGACAGGGGTTGAAATGGAAGCACTAACTGCTTGCTCGGTAGCTGCTCTTACTGTTTATGACATGTGTAAAGCGGCAGATAAAGAGATGGTCATTTCACAAACGATGCTTATCGAAAAGCAAGGCGGAAAAAGTGGCCATTTCATCAGAAAATGACCACAACGTTGTTAATGAATCCTTCATTTTTTCACGAATGCTTTTGCTGTTCCTGAAAAAGATGAGGGATTTCTTTTAAAATAATTTCATTTAAAGCGAGTTCAACCGCTTTCGTAGAACCCGGCAGTACGAAAACCGTCGTGCTGCCGATCGTTCCGGCAGTGGCTCTCGATAAGATGGAGCGGGTGCCGACTTGTTTGTAGCTCAAATAACGAAACAATTCACCAAAGCCGATCATTTCTTTATCAAATAATGGGGCAACGGTTTCGTAAGTAAAATCCCGGCTTGAAATACCTGTTCCACCGTTCGTAATAATAAACTCTGCTGAACTTTGTATAAAGGAAAAGATCGCCGTTTTTATCGCCTCTGGCTCATCTTTAACGATCACTTTTTGGAGAACGGTATGGTTATGCTCTTGCATCAGTTTCTCAATAGTGCGGCCACTTTTATCTGTTTCATCCGTTCTCGTGTCGCTAATAGTAATAATTCCAACGGATGCCTTTCTACTTTCATTGACAATCAGACTCAAATTATTGCACCTCGTTTATAAAATATTATATTTAGATAGTTTTAGAGAAGGTAGCTAGTTAAACAATTGGTAATATAATTTTTTTGCTCGTTTTACATCCGGCACTTCATGAATAAGCAGCCGCCCGTCTTTAAATAAGACGATTGGATGATCTTTATAGCTGAAAGAGACGATAAATTTATTTCTTTTATAACTGATCGCATGTTCATCTAAGTAGTTAACAAGCTGTTGAAAGTGCGCTTCCTCATGGAGAGAGGTACGGAATTGGACAGTATCACGACCGCACAATTGAGTTGCTTCATCTGTATAAGCTTTATTTAAATGCTCGAACTCTTTACAGACACACGATTTGCATTCTTTATTGCGGCGTACGGCAAATTTATTCATTTGCAACTTCCAAGAATCCATTTGATAAAAGTAGTAATCATCGAACTCTTCTTGCTGAATGAGCATTTTTACCATAATGGAAGATTGAATGCTTGTAATGAAAGGGATGAGAGTTGTTTGCACACCGATTAAATCACAGCTGGCTCCGTTGAAAAATGGCGTATTGGCTAATAAGCAGTCCAAACAAGCGCTTTTTCCAGGAGAAATAGGTACAACGTTTCCATAAGTTCCGGCACAAGAAGCAAAGATCCATTTCTTGTTATGAAGAATGCACACTTCATTGATTAAAAATCTCGTATCAAAATTATCTGTGCAATCAAGGACAATATCTATGTTATGTATATATTGTTCCAAAATTTGTTTATTTACATCAGCAACCATACCTTCAATTTTAATGGAAGAGTTGATCTTTTTTAAATGCTTTTCCAGGGCGAAAGCTTTTGCTTCTTTATTCAATACATCTTCTTCAGTGAACAACGTTTGTCTTTGTAAGTTGCTCAAGTCAACATAGTCACGATCGAGAATCGTAATTTGAGAGATACCCATCCGCGCACACATTTCAGCCATATGGCTGCCGAGAGCACCGCCGCCGACAATGAGTACGGATGCTTCATTTAGTTTTTTTTGTCCTTGTTTTCCGATTGATGAGACGAGCATTTGCCTTGAGTAGCGGCTGTCCATCATGAACGGTTCCCCCTTATGATCGTATTGAATAAACATTTTCCTAATAATAGAACAGAATAAATAAACAAGCAACTTCTGCTTTCTTAAAAATCAGATATTTCTAATTATTAATTGACATTTCATTTTGCTGGCTTAGACTGGTAATAAAATGAAAAATTCAAACCGAGGAAAGGGTGATCACGATGATACAAGATCCGCTAAATGATCAGCTCGGGCGTCCGCTTCAGGATCTGCGGATCTCAGTGACCGACCGCTGTAACTTTAGATGTCAATATTGTATGCCGGAAGAAATTTTCGGGAAAGATTACGCTTTTTTGCCTAAGAAAGACATCTTAAGTTTTGAAGAGATTGTCAAAGTTGTTTCCTTGATGGTGCCGTTTGGTATCAAAAAACTTCGCATTACTGGCGGAGAACCATTGATGAGAAAAGACTTGCCGGAGCTGATTGCATCACTTGGAAAGATTGAAGGAATTAAAGATATTGCCCTGACTACAAATGGGTCGCTGCTGAAAAAACATATTTATTCTTTAAAAGAAGCGCGCTTAAAGCGGATCAATGTCAGTCTCGACACATTAGATGACCAAATTTTTAATCAGTTAAACAGCCGTGCTTATAAGGTCAGTGACGTGCTGGAAGGGATTGAATCTGCCGCTTCCGCAGGTATCCAAGTAAAAGTAAATATGGTTGTGCAAAAAGGAATAAACGACCATGATATCGTGCCAATGGCTCGTTACTTCCGGGGGACGCCTCATATTTTGCGTTTCATCGAATTTATGGATGTCGGCAACTTCAATGACTGGAATTTGGAAAAAGTCGTTTCGAAAAAGGAAATCGTTCAGTTAATTAACGAACAAATGCCGCTTGAGCCTGTTGAAGCAAATTATTTTGGTGAAGTGGCTTCCCGCTACAAGTACAAAGGAACCGATGAGGAAATCGGGGTCATTTCTTCTGTCTCGGATTCATTTTGTTCTTCCTGTACGAGAGCACGGTTATCGGCAAATGGCCAGCTGTACACTTGTCTGTTCGCCACGAAAGGGCATGATTTGCGCAAGCTGATCCGCTCAAGAGCAAAGGATCAAGAAATAACAGATGAAATAAAGAGAATCTGGTACGGGCGTCATGATCGTTATTCCGATGAACGGCTGTTGCAAACGAACCGGAAGGAACGAAAAAAAATAGAAATGTCTTACATTGGCGGTTAATTTACTAGAGGCTGTTCATAAGTGCCTTGTTCCTCTTTCATAAGCCCATATACAGTATTTTATCAATGATTAATACTGTATATGAAAGTGGAGGAACCGGGCTCTTTTTTTGTTTGTCCTTTCCTCCAACGTCATTGTACTCTGTTGCGACTATGCTAAAATCGATAATAAACTGACAATTATAATAATTTGGAGGTGGTAAAGTGGAATCGTTTATCCCGTTCGCTGTGATCATTTTATTCGCTTCTATACTGCAGACGAGTACAGGCTTTGGTTTTTCGATCATGGCGACGCCTTTTTTGCTTTTGCTATTTGAGCCGAAGGAAGCGATTCAAATTAATTTGATTCTGTCACTCGTTATTTCTTGTGTGCTCATTCGTAAAATAAAGAAGGATACAGATATGAGTCTCGTAAAAAGATTTATCGTCGGCAGTGCGGCCGGACTGCCCGTGGGAATGATTATTTTTCTACTAGCGGATATGAATAAGTTAAAGCTTGGTATTAGTGTGATCGTGTTAGTTTTAACACTTTTGCTAATCTTTAAATTTCAAATCCGCCAAACGAAAGCGAGAGACTTTACTGCAGGCGTCTTGTCCGGCACACTTACAACGAGCATTGGCATGCCCGGCCCCCCGATATTGCTATATTTCTCGAGCATACATACTGGTAAAGAAAAGCTGCGGGCGACCACTCTTGCTTTTTATTTATTCATTTATTCCACGAGTTTGCTCGTTCAGGTCTTGTTTGCCGGCACAACAAAAGCTATTTGGCTTTCAAGTGCCGCTGCTTTGCCAATTGTTCTAGCCGGACTGTTGCTTGGCCAATGGTTGTTCACACGAATTAACCAGCGCATATTTCGTATCTTTTTATATGGCCTTTTAATATTTACAGGAATTTATTTGCTAATTGACAGCCTAAAGTAAGAGATTAGCTGTCTTTAGGCTGGTACGTAATGCCGAGCCGCTTCATTCTGCGGATTAAGTTTGCATGGTCAATTCCTAGGAGTTTGGCGGCTGAGCGTATACTTTTGGAAGAATGGAGGGCGCTTAAAATTTTTTGAGATTCGAATAAAGCCATCGTTTCTTTTAAGTTGAGCTGTTCTGACATAATGGAACCGTCGCCTTCTCTATTTTCATCAAGAGATAAAAATTCAAATCTGCCATTATCCTTCATATGGTCGGGCAGATCGCGTGGAGAAATGGAATCAGAAGGGGTGGAAACAACGAGAAATTCTATTATATTTTTCAGCTCCCGAATATTCCCCGGCCACGGATAATGCGTTAAAATGGCTAACGTATCAGGTGAAATGTGTTTATCTAAATAATATTTGCTGCAAAACTTTTGCAAATAATAGTCTATTAGTGGAGGAATATCGGCTGTCCGTTTTGACAAAGGCTGGATAGGCAGATGAACGACATTAATGCGATACCATAAATCCTCTCGAAACTTCTTGTTATAGACAAGCTCTCTTAAATCCTGGTTAGTGGAACAAATGAGCCGAAAAGAAAGGCGCTTCGGCTTCACTTCCCCAATCCGCGTTACTGCCTGGTCTTGAAGGACACGCAGCAACTTTACTTGCATCGGTAAAGGAAGCTCGCCGATTTCATCTAATAAGATTGTACCTTTATCAGCTTGTTCAAAGAGACCGGGCTTCCCTTCTTTTCTCGCACCTGTAAATGAGCCGCCGCTGAAGCCGAACAATTCTGATTCGAATAACTCGGGAGGAATAGCTGCGCAGTTCACTTTTACGAAAGGCTGGTCTTTTTGAGGGCTGTACTGGTGAACAAAGTTGGCCAGCACTTCTTTACCAGTTCCAGATGGGCCGGTAATTAAAACTGGTGTTGGAAAAGCAGCAATTCTTTTTGCTTGTTCGACTAAACTTTTCATTTCGGAACTGTTAAATACAAGAGGAGAGTTTTCATGATGAGTAGATGCGTGCTCTGTTTGACTTTCCTTATTTTGTTCCGCTTCCCGGATTTGGTTTTGTAAATGATTTAAGTAAGTCAGGTCACGAACGCTAGTGACGACCATTTTAACTTCCCGGCTTTCGCTGTTATCGGAATCGAACACCGGGGTTGCGGTCGCAACGAAGTATTTCCGCTTTTTTATTTTCTGCATAATGGTCGTCGTCTTTTTCGATTTCAGCGCCATGTAAGCGGCGGAACGGTCAAAGTATTCCACAAAGACTAAATCCCTTATATTTTTTCCTACTACTTCATCACGGGAAATACCGGTCATTTCTTCATACGCTTTATTGATTTCCAGCGTAATTCCCCGATGATCAACCACGTAAAGGCCATCAGATGAAAAATTGATAATGGTCCGCATTTGTTCATTTGTTTCTTCTAAATGCTTTACTTTTTTGAGTAGATCATCCATTGCAGGGTCCACAGTGTAATCTCCTTTTATGTGTAGTCATTTCGTTACCACTTTGGTGTCAAAAATACACCACTTCATATGGGAATTTATCAAATATTCCGATTGTTGTCAATATTATGTCGTTGGCACGTTTCTTGTATTAAGTAACAGTAAGATGCCCTTTTCCTCAGGAAAAAACACAATGGAAACATAGAGGATAACTGGCCAAATAACAATAAAAAGGAGAGATTAACATGGCTGTACTTGATTTGCCAAGACATATTTTTATTGAAAATGGAGCGTTAAACCGTTTAGATGAGCTGGTGGCAGCGAAGGGCGGGACCAAAGTATTTGTCGTTATGGATTCATTTTTAGCGAGTTCCCCTGTAAATTTACATGAAAAAGTCTCAAGTATTTTACTGAAAAGCGGTTTCACAAGTTCATTTTTTAGTAACTATTCCGGTGAACCGACAACGAAAAATGTAGAAGAAGCAGTAAAGCAGCTGCAGGACTTTCAAGGAGATTGTGTCATTGGAATTGGAGGGGGAAGCGCCATTGATCTGGCAAAAGCAGTCGCTGTTTTCGGGAAAAATAAAACGATTGAATGGAACGAGATTCCGCACTGTCTGCAGCTGAAACGACTGCCTCTGATTGCCGTGCCGACAACTGCAGGAACCGGGTCAGAAGCGACGAAAGTTATGGTGATTACAGATCCTGAAACGAATGTGAAGATGAATCCGAGCCATCCTAATTTAATCCCGGATGCAGCCGTTTTGGATCCGGAGCTGACTCTTAGCCTTCCTCCTAATTTTACCGTTTATACAGGTCTTGATGCACTAACCCACGCCATTGAAGGCTATGTATCGAACCGGGCATCCATGATGACTGATTTGTTTGCTCTTGAAGCGATCCATCAAATAGGAAGCGCATTGCCGAAAGTATATGAAGATGGAAAAGACAATGAATCTCGTAAGGAAATGATTCTTGCTAGCTGCTACGCGGGTATTGCTTTTTCAAATGCGTCCACTAATTTGGCTCACGCCGCCGGGAGACCGCTTGGAGCCCAGTTTCACATTCCTCATGGTTTGAGTGTCGCATTGCTGCTGCCTTTTGTGATGAGGTTTGGGCTGGAGTCGTGTAAAGAACGTTATGCAGAAATAGCCGTTGCTTTAGGGGAAGATCCATCGTTAAGCATCGATGAATTGGCGAAAAACTCTATTAAAATTATTGAAAACTTCAATGATACTTTCGGAATTTGGAAAGATGCACATAAATACATTCAACCCCAGAAGTTGATTGAATCGACTCATGTACTCATCGCTGATGCCCTTTCAGGAAACGGAATCGCAACGAACAGAAAAATCCCAAGCGAGCATGATATAGAGGTCATTTATTATATGCTGGCTGAAAAACTTGCAGCAACGAGTCCCGAATTGAATGAGCAAACGGTAAACGTTGTTAAATAATTAACTAGTGTGAAAGGAGTTCACGTCCATTTATTGTAAGCGTTTTCCGTTGGGAGGAAATTAGCGGAAAACCGGGAAGTAATGGTGGAACGATTCTAAATATAAGGTGGGGGAACAATGAGTAAAGCAGAAGGAAAAATGCTGAAACGTGTCGTTGGCGCCAGTTTGATAGGTTCTACAATTGAATGGTATGACTTTTTCCTGTACGGAGTAGTAGCAGGTATTGTATTTAACCATTTGTACTTTCCAGCGGATGACCCCTTTGTATCTACTTTATTAGCTTATGTGACGTTTGCGGTCGGTTTTGTTGCCCGTCCGATTGGCGGCATTATTTTTGGACATTTCGGGGATAAAGTGGGCAGGAAAAGCATGCTCATTCTTACATTGTCTATTATGGGCGGCAGCACCGTGCTCATTGCATTTATCCCCACTTATGAACAAATCGGCATCTGGGCTCCTGTTTGTCTGCTTTTCCTGCGCATCATGCAAGGGATTGGATTAGGAGGCGAGTGGGGCGGAGCAGTGCTCATGGCATATGAACATGCCCCGGCTTCGAGAAAAGGATTTTATGCCAGCTTCCCGCAAATCGGTTTATCCATTGGCTTGCTGCTCGCTTCTGGAGTAGTCGGGATTCTTTCCTTTACGTTATCAGACGCGCAATTTATGGCTTGGGGATGGAGAGTTGCCTTTGGTCTAAGTGCTGCTTTAATCTTTTTAGGTATGTGGATTCGGTTAAACGTATCGGAATCACCGGAATTTGCGGAAGTAAAAGGCTCGAAAGAAGAGTCCAAGATGCCGATTAAGGAAATGTGGCACAATAACACTGGCAATGTACTGGCCGGTATGGGGGCACGATACATTGACGGCGTCTTCTTCAATGTCATGGGTGTATTCTCAATTACTTATTTGACAGGCACGCTGCAAATTTCGCGGACAGATGCTTTGCTTGGTGTTTCGCTCGCCGCTCTCGTTATGTGTTTCTTTATCCCTTTTTTCGGACATGTCTCTGACCGTATTGGAAGAACCCGTACGTATTGGATCGGCAGCCTCGTCACCGGCTTTTCCGCGCTGCCGGCATTCTGGATCATGTCCCAAAGCGGAGGCAATGTCACTATGATCTGGCTATCCATTATCATTCCGTTTGGTATTTTTTACGCAGCCGTATACGGACCGGAAGCCGCTTTGTTCGCGGAATTATTTGACGCCAGAGTAAGATATACCGGCATGTCGTTTGTTTACCAGTTTTCCGGAATATTTGCTGGCGGGCTGACGCCGATTATTGCGACAACCTTGTTAAATTATAATAATGGCAATCCGCTTATGTTAACTCTCTACGTTGTTTTTGCCGGCGTCGTCAGCGCCATTTCAGTAAAATGGATTAACCTTCGCCAGGCGAGTCCCGTATCTCAAGATATTGATAAGGGGAGTGACAAAGGTATAGAGCCAACAGGGAGTTGACAGACTCGTTTCTTGCTTTTATAAAAAGGCTGTTTTCTAAAAGATTGTTGTTTTTGTAGTATATTCTTATGACAAAAAGTGCAGCAAAAGGGTTGATTGGAGCGGAAGGTGTGAGACTCCTGCGGGATTAGCGGGACAAGTGAGATCCCGCAGGAGCAAAGCGACGAGGAGGCTCACCGCCCGCCCCGCGGAAAGCGATCATCCTGGAGCGGAAATCAACCAACCCTTTTCTAATAGCAACAAAGTTTACGAAAATAGCCTATAAAAATGATAAACCCCTGCTTTTAGCCGTGCGTGCGGCTGAAAGCAGGGGTTTTCTTAGGTGGTGAAAAAATTGTCGTTTAATCGTTCTGACCGAAGGGTATATCGTACATTGGATAACATCTTCATTTGCAGTGATACATAATTGGGGCTAAACATCATGATTTTACTTGAACACCTTGAATGTTTATTAAAAAAATCAGGAGGGGAAATTGAGTGAAAAAAAATCAGAACAATGAAGGCATGTATGACAATAAAAAAGATGAGCAGCTGGAACAGTTTCGCGTAGACAACAAAGGCGAAAAAATGACGACGAATCAGGGGCTGCGCGTATCAGATGATGAACATTCCTTGAAAGCGGGCGACCGGGGCCCTACGTTAATGGAGGATTTTCATTTCCGTGAGAAAATGACGCACTTTGATCATGAGCGGATTCCAGAGCGGGTCGTTCATGCACGAGGGTTTGGTGCGCACGGTTTTTTCCAAGTATACGAGCCGATGGCTGAGTTCACGAAAGCGAAGTTTCTGCAGGATCCTTCAGTGAAGACTCCTGTTTTTGTCCGCTTTTCTACGGTGGCTGGTTCACGTGGTTCAGCAGAAACAGTTCGCGATGTGAGAGGGTTTGCCACTAAGTTTTATACAGAGGAAGGTAATTATGACCTTGTCGGCAATAATATGCCAGTCTTTTTTATTCAGGATGCGATTAAATTTCCGGATCTTGTCCATTCCTTTAAGCCGGAGCCGCACAATGAGATGCCACAAGCTGCGACAGCCCATGATACATTCTGGGATTTTGTCGCCAATAATACAGAATCTGCACACACGATTATGTGGCTGATGTCCGACCGCGCAATTCCACGCAGCTTTCGGATGATGGAAGGGTTTGGCGTGCATACATTCCGTTTTGTTAATGAATTAGGGAAAGCCCGTTTTGTGAAATTTCATTGGAAACCGGTGCTTGGCATTCATTCGCTCGTTTGGGATGAAGCGCAAAAAATCGCCGGCAAGGATCCGGATTTCCACCGCCGTGACTTGTGGGAAGCGATTGAGATGGGCGATTACCCGGAATTTGAACTTGGTGTGCAGATGATCGAGGAAGAAGACGAATTTAACTTTGATTTTGATATTTTAGATCCGACAAAGCTGTGGCCGGAGGAAATCGTTCCGGTAAAAATAATCGGCAAAATGACATTGGACCGCAATCAAGACAATGTGTTTGCCGAAACGGAGCAAGTAGCGTTCCATCCGGGCCATGTCGTACCGGGCATTGATTTTTCCAATGACCCGCTTCTACAAGGCCGTTTGTTTTCTTACACGGATACACAGCTCATTCGTTTAGGTGGTCCGAACTTTCATCAAATCCCAATTAACCGCTCTATTGCACCGGTTCACAACAATCAGCGCGACGGTTATCATCAGATGAACATCGACAAGGGGCAGACGAGTTACCATAAGAACTCTCTGCAAGGAAATGACCCACAGCCAGCAACTGAAGCGGAAGGCGGCTACGCTCATTACCAGGAAAAAGTGGAAGGCCGGAAAGTGCGCCAGCGCAGCGACAGCTTTAAAGATCACTATTCACAAGCTAAGTTGTTCTGGAACAGCATGACCGAAGTAGAGCGTCAGCATATAATCGATGCTTTTCGCTTTGAAGTAGGAAAGGTGAAAAATAAAGGAGTAAGACAACAAGTAGTTAATGTCTTCGCCAATGTGGATGGGGAACTGGCTGCTGCCATTGCTGCAGGTGTCGGGGCAGAGGCGCCAACGGACGTGGAAGCTTCAACCGTCACTCTTTCTTCCCCAGCTTTAAGCCAGGAGCAGAGCAAAATAAAAAGCACAGCCACGCGCAAAGTAGCTATTCTTGCTGTTGATGGCTTTGATAACTTAACGGTTGATCCTCTCATGCAATCGTTGAAAAAAGCGGGCATCCATTCAGAAATCGTCAGCCAAAACGTCGGCATGATTACAAGCGCGGACGGGCAGCAGCAAGAAGCCGTTCATTCTTTCTTGACGAGCCACCCGGTTTTATTTGATGCTGTATACGTAGCTGGCGGTCAAACAAACGGCGATCAGCTGAAAAATAACCAAAAGGCTACTGAATTCGTGAAAGAAGCCTTTAAGCATTTTAAAACAATTGGCGCAGCAGCGGAAGGAGCAGAACTGCTTGTGACAGCGGGCATTCAAGCGGGATCTGATCCTGGTATCGTAATCGCCCGCGATGCGGAAGAAGTGAATGCTTTCAGTGAATCATTTGTTTCAGCTATGGCCGAACACCGTCACTGGTCGCGACAAATCTAATTTTTACAGGAAAAGCCAGCCCAGTTTAGAGCCGGGCTGGCTTTGGTTTGTGCGTTTAAGCTTTTTCTTCAAATAATTTAGTGATTTCCACAATGACGTTCACTGCTTTTTCCATATTGTCGACGGATACATATTCAAAGCGGCCGTGAAAGTTCTCGCCGCCGGTAAAGATATTTGGTGTCGGCAGCCCCATGTACGACAGCTGTGAGCCGTCCGTTCCGCCGCGTATCGGTTCAACGATTGGCTCAATCCCCAGATTCTTCATCGCTTCATAAGCAATATCGACGACTTCTTTTACTGGTTCAATTTTTTCTCGCATGTTGTAATATTGATCATTCATTTCAAGGGTAATTCGTTCTTCGCCGTATTTCTCTTGTAAGTCTTTAACAATGGCGGAAAACAAATCTTTGCGTTTCTGGAACTTTTCTTTATCATGGTCGCGAATAATGTAGTGCATTTCCGTTTTTTCCACATCGCCGCTGATCGAAAGAAGATGATAAAAACCTTCGTAGCCTTCCGTTGACTCGGGTGCTTCATCGGCCGGCAGTTTCCCATTCAGCTCCATCGCAATTTTGGCGGAGTTGATCATTTTCCCTTTAGCTGTACCAGGGTGAACATTTTTACCTTTGACCGTTACTTTAGCGCCGGCTGCGTTAAAGCTTTCATACTGCAATTCACCGAGCGGACCGCCGTCTATTGTGTAAGCGAATTTAGCGTTGAAAGCATCGACATCAAACTTATGCGGTCCTCTGCCGATTTCCTCATCAGGTGTGAAAGCGACGCGGATTTTTCCGTGCTTGATTTCCGGGTTTTGAATTAAATAAGCCATTGCGGTCATAATTTCTGTTATGCCTGCTTTATTATCCGCACCGAGCAATGTTGTGCCGTCTGTTGTGACGAGTGTATGGCCTTTATATTTTATGAGCTCTGGAAAGTCATTTGGTGACAAAACGACCGATAATGCTCTATTCAACACGATATCCTTGCCGTCGTAGCTTTCCACTACTTGCGGTTTCACATTTGTTCCAGTAAAGTCTGTCGCTGTATCGACATGCGCTAAAAAGCCGATCACTGGCACGTCTTTTTCCGTATTGGCCGGCAGTGTCGCCATTAAGTAGCCATTTTCATCTAGTGTCACTTCTCGCATTCCAATATTGTTCAGTTCTTCTTCCAGCATGCGCAGCAGCGTCCATTGTCCAGATGTGGAAGGAGTCGTTTCGCTGTTTTCATCCGATTGTGTGTCAATTTTTACGTAAGAAGTAAACCGGTCAATGATCTCTTTTTTCATTCGTAGCCAGCCCCCTTTATTTATGTATAAATTGATTTTAACATAAGCTTTCACAAACAACGCTGCGGGAGGTTAGTATTAGTTGCAGTAATAGTACTAAAAACAGTCCAGAAAGGAATGATAAAGTGGAAAATCATCTACTGCAGTGGCTGCCTGCACATCCAGGTCTCGTCTTTTTAATAAGCATCATCCTGAATATCATTATAGCGATTTCGGGGGTCATTCCAAGCGCCTTTCTAACGGCAGCCAATATAACTTTTTTTGGGTTTTCTACCGGGTTAATCGTATCTATCATAGGAGAAGCTGCCGGGGCTGTTGTTAGTTTTATTCTTTATCGCAAAGGACTTCATAAGCTGGCTCCTTACGTTCAGACAGAAAACAAGCTGTTAAAAAAGTTAAAAAACACAAGAGGTGTAGAAGCAGTTTTTCTTGTGTTGTCGTTAAGAATTCTTCCTTTTGTCCCATCAGGTGCCGTAACACTGACAGCAGCTTTCAGTAAAATGAACTTGTTATCCTTTACTATAGCCAGCACGTTAGGGAAAATTCCTTCGCTGTTCATAGAAGCTTATTCAGTCAATCATGTGCTTAAATTAACAATAGAATGGCAAGTGGGTATTCTTCTATCCATCCTTTTTCTTTTTGCCTGTTATCAAGTTTGGAAAAGGCGGCATAAATAAACTCCCCGTCCAGCAGTTTTATTTACAGCTTAAAGTACATCATTTAATGGGATAGATATAACCAAACAAAAGTGTATACGGAACACACTGCTGAGTTTAAAATAAAACAGTTGGTTTTTTTGATAGAGGAAAGGTGATATCTATGTTAAAAGCTTATATGTGGCTAACTTTTTGTGTAGTAGTATGGGGAAGCAATTTTGTATTTGGAAAGATGTTAGTTCAAGATTTCTCCCCAGCTCTATTAACAATGCTGAGACTTTTTTTTATTGTATTACTTTTGGCAGGGTTATCCGCTTACAAAAAACATTTAAAACGGGTAAAAAAAGCCGATTTTCTCGCGGTTTTTTCTCTGGGGGTTATTGGTGTATTTATCAATCAATGGTCTTTTTTTGTAGGGTTGCAAACAGCTGATCCAACAACATCTGCGTTAATTTTAGCAACGACTCCTATTTTAACGGGATTTTTAGCAGCCATTTTTTTGAAAGAAAAATTAACCATTCGCATGCTGGCGGGGTCTTTTGTTGCGATCATAGGTATTTATTTCGTTGTCACGAAAGGCAATTTATCATCTTTACAGATTGACAAAGGTCTTATATGGATTGTTGTAACGATGGTCACATTCGCAATAATGATCATTATGACGAGAGTGCTCTCTCAAAGAATAGATCCGCTGACGATTACTTTATATTCAAATGTAGTAGGCTTTATCGTGTCGATCCCGTTTGCTTTTTTACTGGACACTCCTTTACGAATAAGCTTTGAAATTCCTGACTGGGCTTTTCTGATCGGCACTGCCGTTGTTGTACATGGTATTGCTACACTTATTTGGAATAATAATATTCGACATGTTGATGCTTCCAAGGCATCTATTTTATCTAATTTAGAGCCTTTTGTAGCAATGATTATGGGATTGGTATTGCTATACAAACCGATTACAGGGGTAGAGTTATTGGGAGCGCTGTTTATTGTGGGGGGCGTCGTGCTGTCTACGTATCAACGGAAAAAACAGTATAACCGGACAGTGTCCAGTAAGTGACAAGAAGAAATTGAAGCAGCGAAAGAGCATTTGGACGACCAGTGTGGATTCATGGATAGGTTAGAGCGTCTGTGAATCATATAATGAGTGTTAAAAAGCTACCAAGACTTAAAACAATCCCCGTTCAGTGAAGAAGCTGAACGGGGATTGTTGCTTTTTAGCCAATGTTAATGCGAAGAAGCCTTCAACGGCAGCTCTTGAGTATTTTTTTCTCCCTTTTTTATAAACAGCATCGTGCAGAAAAATAAGGAGAGGGTGACGATAAATAAAGCAAGACCTACTAGGCCTTTCGCATAAAGTGCCGGAAAGTTTAAAGCCGTTAAGACAGCTGTTACTGCAGCAGTGACGAATAAATATAGTCCCGTTCGGGTTTGCGTGCGGGATGCATAGATTTTCAATCGTCCCGTTTGTTCAGCGAGAGTCATAATGACTAAAGTGAACATGTTGGCAATCATTCCGGGCCATACCGGGTGAGTCTGCAGGAAGAATTGAGAAATTTCCCAGTTGCCGAGATGATACCAGAGCAGACCGGTTGTTGTACCGACGACCATGGATGAGATGACAGCTCTTGACGTGGCTAACGGCCAAAAAAGGGCTGCCACAGCCGGAGCAAACGTCGCTGAATTTCTCGTCACCCAGGCAAGAACATTCCACCAGGCCGACTGTTCCGCCCTTAACGTAGCGAGAATAATCATTTCAACTGTTAAAATAGCTAGAGCCCACTTCGTATAGCGGACGTATGTGTTTTCACTGCGTCCAGGAAAAAGGGCTTCTCCCACGTCTTTTCCGAGGCTCGTCGCTCCTGAGAACTGGCACGGCGCTCCCCAGCTTAACGCACAAGCCCAGAATCCGAGGAAAAACAGCGCCACGAGCGGGGCGGGCAAAACCTCCAGTAAATAATAAGGAATCGCAATCAAGCCGACTTTTTCATCCGGCACAACGATCGCGGCGGAAAGACCGAAAATCACCGCTCCGACAATTAACGGAACGCCGAGAATGGCTCCCCATAGAAGCCCTTTTTTTCCTTCTTCGACTGTTTTACAAGACAGCGCCATTTGAAAGGCTGCTTGCGCTAACACGATATTTACGAGAAACGTACCGAACCAGGCAACGATTGTTTGAATGCCCACGCTTGAATAAGAAAACATTTCAGGCCTTGCTTCAGCAAACTGCCTTAAGCCGTCCAATCCCGGATTAATAAATACAGCTACAAACCCGATCGTAAGCATGACGTAAAACATAATCGTATTAAACATTTGCGTGTAGCCGATAGCCCACATGCCGCCAAACTGCAAATAGGCAAAGAGCAGAACGGCCGTAATAATGACGGCGGTAAGTAAAGAAACCCCTGTAAACACATGCAGCGCGGATGCAAAGGCTAAAGCTGTCGCAACTGACCACATCGGAAAAGCAAAAGCTGTAATCGCTCCGCCGAGCGCTCTCGCTTTATTCCCAAAACGGTCGCCAATCAGCCCTGAAATAGTAACGACTAACTTTTTTCGGAACGGTCCAATAAATAAGATGGCGATTAAAAGCACTTGAACTGTTTCTGCGACTCCATACCAGACAGCTGAAACCCCTGTTAAATAAGACAATTCGATAATGGCGATAAAAGAAGAGCCGGAAAACAAACCAGTAATACACACAGCGACGAAAAACGCATTAAAATTGCGGCCGCCCACAAAATAGCCGCTCCCGCCGCTTGCCTTCTTAACCGTATAACGCCCAATCCCAATCAACAACAACGTATAAGCAAGCGCAAACCCAACAAACCAAAACCCGACACTCGTCACTTCCATCCATCCTTTCTCCGATCAGTATTTATTGTTTAGTCAGTCCTTCGCCGCTTTAAAGCGGCGGGGGACTGACCCCCAGTTCTTTAAAGCAATAAAGTAAAAAGCCGCCTTCTTATCTTTCAGAGTGTAGTCTCTTCCGCTAGAGGCAGCGTCTTGTGTGGAACAGGTTGCCGAGATGTTATCGAACTAGCCCTCTGTCTCGTTTGACAAAATTTTAATTTTTCAGTTAATTGATATGATAAACCTTAAATTCCTATGTGTCAACTTGGTTAAATGGATTTTAAAGGCTATCGGTTAAAAATAACAAAGTCTTGTTATCCCAGTGTTAATAAATGTGGAAATTCATGGGGTGTGCTAACATAGTAGAAAACAGAGATAATCCTATGCTCAATGAAAAATCTAAAAGAAAATGTTAATAAAAATAACAACCATTAGTAAGCTTTCTGCGAATGAAGTCGCCCCCTTTATTTATTATCGAAACCAAATAAAAACTTTCCCTATGTATAGCGACAAGGAGTTTTCAATATATATATTGAAGTAAAGTATGGATGAAACATGAACGTCTGGGGTAAAAAGTAATTAACTGCATATTATGCGTGGACACGTTGATCAAAAAGAATGTACTTGTCTGGAAAGGGGTCATTGAATGGATGAGAAGCTGTTGTCTTTAGCTTTTTCGGTAGAAGCGAATAAAGGAGTGTATGCCTTGCTTTTAGGGTCGGGCATTTCTTACTCGGCAGGCATTCCGACCGGACGCGGCATTTTGCGGGAGCTTTGCCGGCGGATTATGCACGTGAATGGCGCAGACGAAAGTGACCCAGTTGACTGGTATGAAAAAAATTACGGGAAAGCACCTTTATATAATGAAGTCATTGAATTATTGGCGAAAACATCTTCTGAGCGCAACGGATTATTGAAGGAGTTTTTTGAGCCGACGCTTGAAGAAGTGGAAGAAAAGCAAAAGATTCCGACAGACGCTCACCATGCGATCGCGAAATTAGTTCAGCGCGGCTATATTAAAGTTATCGTCACAACCAACTTCGACCGCCTGCTGGAGCACTCGCTTGATGAGCACAACGTGCAATACCAGACGCTGTATCACGAATCGGATATGGAAGGCATGAAACCGCTCGCCCATGCCGATTGTACAGTGCTGAAAGTAAACGGCGACTATCGTGATACCCGTTTTAAAAATGTAACGGACGAACTAGATAACTATACGCTGCCGCTCGCTCAGCTGCTGCGGAGGGTGTTTGATGAATACGGCATGATCGTATCGGGTTGGTCGGCAGAGTGGGATACAGCGCTTCGGGAACTCATTAAATCAGTGAAAGGACGCCGCTATTCGTGGTATTGGCATGCATTTTCGGAAAAGTTAACAACACATGCGGATGAGCTGATCAGCTACCGGGATGCGTGCAAAATTGTCAATCCAAAAGGAGCCGATCACTTTTTCACAGAGTTGTACGAAAATGTCACAAACATCGCCAAAGTGAAAAAAGTAAGCCCGGAGAATATTCAAGTGAAAATGAAGCGGCTGAAACGCTATATTCAAGACGAAAGAGATATAGAGTTAAGAGAAATGCTGACGGAGCAAACAAAAGAAGTCGTTTCTTTCCTGTTCGAGCAGCCCTATGCGAAAGAGGCGACAGTTGATTCCGTATCCGTCCGCATTCAGACAGTCGCCGAAAAAAGCCGGATGCTCGCCATGCTCGTTGCGGTATTAGCTTACTATATGAAAACGCCAGAGCAGGCGCAGCTGTTAATCCAGACAACGGAGCGTCTCACTGGTTCACGGCATCATAGCGGGGATCGGTCCTTGTTGGCTACACAAGAAATCCCGCTCCATGCCGTTTTTTACAGCATTGGCATCAGTGCCGTCATGAAGAAAAATTACCAATTGCTGAACAAGCTGTTTACACAGCCAAACGTGCAGGATCCTCATCGACAGCACATTTCTTTTTTAACATACACTTCTCCCCATATGTGGCTAAATGCCTTATTCGAGTATGTATCTGAAGAAACGACGCACCTCACACCGGCAGAAACACTTTTCACGTATCCGTATTTAAAACAAGTGTTTATTGAAACAAGACTGGCGTTTGATGAGCAGGAATTTGAACAGCACTTTGATCAGTTTGAACTGTTAAGAGCTATCAAGTATCGTTATATGAACGAGGAAAGCAATATTAGCGGGCAGTTTGGCTATAAACCAAACCGTGACCATCTCATTCGCTTTTTAAACGAAGGATCGGAAACGGAAGACTGGCCAGTCCTTGCGATTTGTGATGGCGGCCGGGAAAAATTCACCGACTCTCTTGAAAAGCTGGCGGAAGATTTAAATGAAAAGGATGGATTCAGCGGGAGAGGGTTGCTGCAAGCCTATACAAAATTCGATTAATGGAAACCTGCCGGAGAAGGGCAGGTTTTTTATGACTAGGAAACTATAAAATAATCGCGTGGCGGATAACTTTGCCTTAGTGGACGGTCAAAAGATATGGCGTGTATTTGATCATTTGATCGGCAACATTTTGAAATATTCCTTGGGAAATACAAGAGTATATAATTCTATGAAAACAGCTGGCGGCCAAGCTGTCATCACATTTAAAAACGTGACAAAGTACGAACTTGGCGACAATGTTGACGAAATGTTTGAACGGTTTAAACGCGGGGACCGCTCCCGCCACACAGAAGGCTCCGGACTTGGACTTGCTATTGCTAAATCGATCATTGACTTGCACGACGGCGCTCTCGACATCGAAGTAGACGGCGACTTGTTTAAAGTCACTGTTGTTCTTGATACAATTTATTAAACAAGGGGTGTCTCAGAATTCTCTTTGGAAGCAGTATTTGTCAGAACTGACAGAAAAAAATGTTCATCTGCTATTAATTTTTTTAAAAAAATCATGCATAATAAAAGAGGTTTCAAAAAACTGTTAAAGGGGATGACTTCGTGAAACTCATTTATAAAGGCAAAACGAAAGATGTGTATGAACTCGAAGACGGGAATTATTTATTAAAGTTTAAGGATGATGTGACAGGTGAAAACGGTGTATTTGATCCTGGAGCGAACACAGTCGGCTTAACGATGGAAGGTGCAGGCCGGGCTGGACTTAAACTGACGAAACACTTTTTTGAAATTTTAAAAGAAAAAGGCATCCCCACTCACTACATTGATGCGGATATCGAAGAAGCAACAATGACAGTGAAGCCGGCCACTGTATTTGGCAAAGGTCTTGAAGTTATTTGCCGTTACAGAGCAGTCGGCAGCTTCCTGCGCCGCTACGGTATGTATGCAGAAGAAGGACAGCCGCTTGACGCATTCGTGGAAGTGACATTGAAAGATGATGAGCGCCAAGATCCTCCGATTTCAGAAGACGCACTCGATATGCTCGGCATTCTCTCAAGCAATGAGTACAAAGAGCTGAAAGACGTAACGAAAAAAATCGCCGGTACTGTCAAAGAAGAACTCGCTAAAAAAGACATAGACTTATATGATATTAAATTTGAATTTGGCCGCACGCAAGACGGACAAATTGTGTTGATTGACGAGATTTCCGGCGGGAATATGAGAGCGTATAAACAAGGGGAATACATAGAACCGCTTCAGCTGGAAAAGTTCATGCTGGAAAAATAAAATCAAAGCAGCTCCGAGTGCATTCTTATTTGCATGAGGAGCTGTTTTGATGAAATTAACAAATAGAAGTATCTTTATTTCCAAGTACAGAGATGAAATGATCCGTTCCACAAACAAAAAGCTCTTAGAATATTTCCCGGGACGTCAGCAAATGGATGGGGCATGAACTGGCGGGCTGGATCGAAATAGCATATAGAAAAAAAGAGGGGCCTTGTATAGGCTCCTCTTTTTGATAAGCTATATGTTACCCTTTTACAAAAACACAGCAGTTTCTATACATTTTTTTAAAACATTCCCATAATTTCTTTAATATTAGTTCTCTACAATGTAGACAAGCTTAATTAAGGGAGGAAAATAAAATGAAAAATGTGTGGAAAGCGGCTGGTATGCTGCTTCTGGCTTTCGTTATGGCAGGAAGTTCTCTTTTTGGCTGGGTTGAGGCAAGTGCGGCTACAAAGGAAAAAGAGCTGAACCTTAATGTCATGTCGTTTAATTTGCGTTATTTGAATAACAATGACCCTTCACCTCATACATGGGCTGAGCGTCTTCCGACGGTCAAGCAGCTGATTCGCAAGGAAAATCCCGATATTATCGGAACACAAGAAGCGGTATATAAGCAGGTGGCGGATGTAGGAGCCGCTCTTCCCGGCTATGACTGGATTGGACTTGGGCGGCTTGGCGGAAGTAAAGGAGAATTTATGGCTATTTATTTCAATAAACAGCGTTTTATTCCGCTTGAGTGGGATCACTTCTGGTTGTCTGATACACCTCAAGTGATTGGTTCGGCTACATGGGGAAATAGCATTCCACGAATGGCCACATGGGTAAAATTTCAAGAAAAGAAAACAGGAAAACAATTTTATTTTGTGAACACTCACTTCGATCACCAATCGGCAAATGCCCGAGAAAAAAGCGCGGAACTGATCAATGAAAAAGTATCTTCATTCGATCAATCATTACCGGTTATTTTAACAGGTGATTTTAATGCAAAGCCCGATACTTTGCCTCATCAACTTTTGACAAGCAAGGGATTATTCGCAGATACATGGGAAGTGGCAGACACACAGGTGAATAGTCACATTGGTACGTTTAACGGATTTAAAGATCCATCAGGAGGAGGAGAAGGAAATCGGATAGACTGGGTTCTTTCTAAAGGAAATATCGGTGTGAAAAAAGCCGAAATCAATGACTGGACAAAAAATGGCCAATTTCCAAGTGACCACTATCCTGTTCAGGTAGAAATGACTTTGAAATAGAAAATGATGAAAAAAATCCCTGTGCATGTGCGCAGGGATTTTTTTACGTCGGGCGTTAATTAGTGCCCGGTTCAATATGAATATTCGCATCTCTAATATTATATTTTTTCAACAAAATGTCTTCGATTTGCTCGGTTATGAAGTGGCTGTCAACAACGTTCAACTGCGGATCGACGGTCACGATTACATCGACAAGCGTGAAGTTGCCGTGCATCCGGGCTTTTACGCTGCGTACATGCTGTACTTGGGATACGTGGGCAATTGTTATCCGTATTTCTTCAATGAGATCCTGATCAAACCCGTCCGTTAATGCGTGTGTCGCTTGTTTGAAAATATCCCATGCAGTTTTCATAATGATGAGGCCGACGATAAAAGCCGTTAAAACGTCGAGCCAGCCTAAACCAAACTGCGATCCGATAATGCCGATGAAGGCCCCGATGCTCACTAAGGAGTCCGAGCGGTTGTCTAAAGCTGCCGCCATAATGGATTGGCTGTTAATTTTTTTAGCTAAATGAAGGTTGTATCGATACACCATATACATGACGCCCGCACTGAAAATGGCCACCCAGGCAGTAAGCATGTCCGGCGTTTCTTCTTCTTTTAAAAAGAACGAGCGCCCCGCTTCGAGAAGGACTTGGAAGCCGACACTGATCATAATAAAAGCCGCAATTAAAGAGGCAATCGTTTCCGCGCGGAAATGACCGTAATGATGATCTTCATCAGGGGGCTTGCGGGCAATTTTAAGTCCAATTAAGATAGCGATTGAAGCAATGACGTCTGTTGAGTTATTCAGACCATCTGCCTGCAAAGCTTTCGAGTGGCCGATGTAGCCGGCCGTGAGCTTCAGTAAGGAAAGGAAAATATAAGCAGCGATGCTAAGCCAGGCGCCTTTTTCTCCTTTTTTTAATTCATCGTAAGTATCCATTTTCATGCCTCCGTGAGTATAATCTTTTTCTTCAATTAAGCATATCAGTAAAAAATCGAGTGGGTCCAGAGCAACAAGGTTGGCGCAAGGGAAAATCTCTGCACTTATAAAATACAGTTGACTGAGGCGACAAGAAACGACGAAACATAAAAGTAGCGCTTCACGATTTTTAATTGAGTGTATCTGCCAAAAATTTTAAATTGCGTTTACTTTAAAGTTATGATAAATTATGTGTAAACGGTTACATATAGAGAGGGGAACAGTTGATGGCAACGATTAAAGATGTCGCCCAAAAGTCGGGCGTATCCGTCGCCACCGTTTCGCGTGTGCTGAACGAAAAAGGCTATGTCCACGAGGAAACAAGGGCAAAAGTCGTGCAGGCGATTCAACAATTAAATTACAGTCCGAATGAAGTGGCACGATCTTTATTTAAAAGAGAGTCCCGGCTTGTTGGTCTTTTGCTTCCCGATATTACAAATCCTTTTTTTCCCGAATTGGCAAGAGGCGTGGAGGACGAACTTCAAAAGCAGGGGTTCCGGCTTTTATTTGGAAACAGTGATGAAGATCCGGTAAAAGAGCAGGCATACATTCACACGTTTTTGCAAAACCAGGTCGTCGGCCTTATTTCGGCCACTCAAGCGTCCAAGGAATTAAATGATAAGCCGCCGGCGCTCCCGACCGTGCTGCTTGACCGGACGCATGATGGCAGCTACACCGTCTATGCAGATGGCAAAGAAGGCGGAAGAATAGCTGCACGCGAGTTAATTAAGCGCGGCAGCCATAAGGTTACGGTGTTAAAAGGCCCCAGTCACATTCAGCCTGTTCAAGATAGATTTCAAGGAGCCATGGAAGTGCTCGGAAATTCAAATGTGGACTTCCATGTTATTCACACCACTTCTTTTACTTATGAAGAAGCGGAGCAGCGGGCAAAAGAGCTTTTTAGCTGCTATGCCACTACAGATGGAATTATTGCAAGCAATGATATAACGGCGGCGGCGGTACTGCATGAAGCATTAAGGATTGGAAAGTCAATTCCCGAAGAGGTGCAAATCATCGGGTTCGATGACATTCCACTCAGCCGGCTTTTATTTCCTTCGTTATCAACGATCAGGCAGCCAGCCTATGAAATGGGCAGCCAAGCCGCCCAGCTTTTACTAAAATTAATAAAAAAAGAACAAGTAACTGCACAGCACATTCAGCTGCCGGTTACATTTGTAGAAAGAAACACAACGAGGAAGGTGAAGGAACATGGTTAAAATAGCGGTAATCGGCAGTTCATCTATGGACTTAGTCGTCACTTCAACAAAGCGTCCGGGTGCAGGGGAAACAGTGCTTGGAGAGGCATTCAAAACCGTCCCTGGCGGAAAAGGAGCGAACCAGGCTGTTGCTGCGGCAAGGCTTGGGGCGGATGTATATATGATCGGCTGTGTCGGGGACGATCATTATGGAAAAGCGATCATCCAAAACTTTGAAGAAAATGGTGTAACTACGGATTATGTGGAACCGGTTACACATATGGAAAGCGGAACAGCCCACATTATTTTGGCAGAAGGTGATAATAGCATAGTCTTTGTTAAAGGAGCGAACGATGCCATTACTCCTGATTATGTGCAAAAAGCGAGAGCGATCGTTGAGCAGGCAGATATCGTGATGATTCAACAGGAAATCCCGGTTGAAACGGTGGAGTATGCAGCGGAGCTTTGTCAGGAACTAGGAGTACCGCTCCTTTTAAACCCGGCTCCTGCCCGTCCAATAAGCGAAAGCGTGCTAGAGAAAGCAGCTTATATCACACCGAACGAACATGAAGCCGCTTTACTGTTTGCTGGAATCAGTCAGGAAGAAGCACTGAAGAAATATCCTGAAAAAGTATTTATTACAGAAGGTAAACGCGGCGTCCGTTACTTTAACGGAGAAAACGAAGTTCTCGTCCCCTCTTACCCGGTCGAAGCAGTCGACACAACAGGAGCAGGAGATACATTCAATGCGGCGCTTGCCGTTGCTTTAGCGGAAGGAAAAACGATCGAAGAAAGCTTGCGATTTGCTAACCGCGCTGCTTCTTTATCCGTCACTAAATTCGGCGCACAAGGCGGCATGCCGTCAAGGAAAGAAGTAGAGGAGAGCTTGTAATGAAAAAGCACGGAATGTTGAACAGCCATATCACTAAAGTGCTGACTGATCTTGGCCATACCGATTATATTGTGATAGCAGATGCCGGCTTGCCTGTTCCGGATGGTGTCCAAAAAATTGACCTGGCATTAACGCTTGGCGTACCGAGCTTTGAACAAACAGTGGAAGCGGTAGCAGCTGACATGGTGATCGAAAAGGTGACAATGGCCGATGAAGTAAAAGCGGCCAATGAACCGGCCTTCGATTATATGAAAAAGAAATTTTCAGATACAGAACTAGAGTGGGTGACCCATGAAGTATTCAAAGTTTTAACGAAGCAGGCAAAAGCAGTGATCCGGACCGGAGAAGCTTCTCCATATGCCAATTGTATCTTACAGGCAGGTGTTATCTTCTAGAAAGAGGTGAGTATCATGCAAGTTGAAATGAAAAATATCCATAAAGCGTTCGGGAAAAACAAGGTGCTTACTGGAGTTGATTTTGATTTGCTTCCAGGTGAAGTTCATGCACTTATGGGTGAAAATGGAGCAGGAAAGTCCACGCTCATGAATCTTTTGACGGGTCTTCACTCGCTGGACGAAGGAACGATTTTAATAAACGGACAAGAGCGTTATTTTTCCAGCCCAAACGAGGCAGAAACAGGCGGCGTCGCTTTCATTCATCAGGAATTAAATGTGTGGCCGGATATGACCGTGCTCGAAAACTTATTTATCGGGCGAGAACGAAAAAATGCGTTCGGGCTATTGAAAGCGAGAGAAATGAAGGCGCTTGCGAAAGAGCAATTTGAGAAATTATCCGTCACTATTCCGCTTGAACAGGAGGCGGGGGCTTGTTCAGTTGGCCAGCAGCAAATGATTGAAATTGCGAAAGCACTTATGACGAATGCAGAAGTGATTATTATGGACGAACCGACGGCCGCTTTAACGGAAAGAGAGATTTCCACTTTGTTTGATGTCATCCACGCGTTGCGCAAGAGAGGCGTGTCCATCGTTTATATTTCTCACCGGATGGAAGAGATCTTTACTATATGTGACCGCATTACTGTCATGCGCGATGGCAAGACTGTCGATACGAAAAGGATCGTGGACACGAATTTTAACGAAGTCGTTAAAAAAATGGTTGGACGTGAACTCGAAGACCGTTTTCCTGCGCGACAGCCCGATCTTGGCGAAGCCGTGCTCGAAGTCAAAAATTTAACGAGAAAAGGTGTGTTCGAAAATATCAGCTTTTCCGTGAGAGCCGGGGAGATTGTCGGCGTCTCAGGCTTAATGGGCGCCCGCCGGACGGAAATCATGCGGGCAATTTTTGGACTTGATCGAACAGATGGCGGCGAACTATTGATTAACGGTCAAAAAACAGTGATTCATTCACCAGACCAAGCCGTGAAAAGAGGCATTGGCTTTATTACGGAAGACCGAAAAGACGAAGGGCTTGTTCTCGATTTTTCTATTCGTGAAAACATTGCTTTGCCGAGTGTGAAAAGCTTTGCTCTAAAAGGCTTGATTGATCGGAAAAATGAACAAGAGTTTGTTGATATGCTCATTAAACGATTAACAATTAAAACGGAATCAGCGGAAACGAGTGCTAAAAATTTATCAGGCGGAAACCAACAAAAGGTTGTACTCGCCAAATGGATTGGCATTGGGCCGAAAGTGCTTATTTTGGATGAACCGACAAGAGGCGTGGACGTCGGGGCGAAGCGGGAGATTTATACGCTGATGAACGAACTGACAGACCGCGGAGTGGCGATTGTTATGGTCTCCTCTGAGCTGCCGGAAATACTCGGCATGAGCGACCGCATACTCGTTGTCCATGAAGGAAAGCTGAGCGGGGAACTGATGAAAGAAGAAGCGACGCAGGAAAAAATTATGACGCTTGCTACAGGGGGGCAGTAACATGAACAAAACCGGAGTAAAACCATTTAACGACTTTACTCAGAAACTGGGGCCGCTGCTCGGATTAATTATTTTAGTCTTAATTGTATCCATTTTAAATCCAAGCTTTTTAGCTCCTTTAAATATTTTAAACTTGTTAAGGCAAGTGGCTATTAATGCGCTCATTGCCTACGGGATGACGTTCGTTATTTTAACAGGCGGCATTGACTTATCTGTCGGTTCCATTTTAGCTCTGTCAAGCGCGCTAATGGCCGGCATGATCGTTTCAGGAATCGATCCAATGCTGGCGATTTTGATTGGCTGTTTACTCGGAGCGGTCATGGGTGCAGTGAACGGCCTGTTGATTACAAAAGGAAAAATGGCGCCGTTTATTGCTACATTAGCAACTATGACAATTTATCGTGGGTTAACGCTCGTGTATACAGATGGAAACCCGATTACCGGTCTCGGCGATAACTACTTATTTCAACTGTTCGGCCGCGGCTACTTTCTCGGCATTCCTGTACCGGCTGTGACGATGATGCTTGCTTTCGCCGTTCTTTGGGTGATTCTTCATAAAACTCCGTTCGGGCGCCAAACGTATGCGATTGGCGGAAATGAAAAAGCAGCTTGGATTTCAGGAATTAAAGTACCTAGAGTGAAAATTATGATTTACTCACTGGCCGGTCTGCTTGCGGCTTTAGCCGGCGCGATTTTAACGTCCCGGTTAAATTCAGCCCAGCCAACTGCAGGTACGTCTTATGAGCTCGATGCCATTGCGGCAGTGGTCCTCGGCGGCACGAGCCTTTCCGGCGGCCGCGGGCTGATTGTCGGCACGCTGATAGGCGCTTTAATTATCGGCACACTTAATAATGGACTGAATTTGTTAGGTGTATCTTCCTTTTTCCAAATGGTCGTCAAAGGGATCGTCATTGTTATTGCCGTCTTAATTGACCGCAAAAAAGCTGCATAGGAGGGGCTCGACTTGAAAAAATTATGGATCATCTTGCTGTCGTTTTCGCTTGTTGTGTTGGGAGGATGCTCACTCGAGCCTCCTGAATGGGCGAAACCGGCGAAAAAGGACAATCTGGAAAACATTAAAATAGGTTTATCCATCTCTACATTAAACAATCCGTTCTTTGTTTCTTTGAAAGATGGAGTCGTGAAAGAAGCGAAAAAACATAACATGGAAACGATTGTGATCGATGCTCAAAATGATTCAGCTAAACAAGTGAATGACGTGGAAGACTTGCTGCAAAAAGGGGTCGACGTGCTGCTCATTAACCCAACTGATTCATCAGCCATTTCCACTGCTGTTCAGTCAGCAAACACGCTCGGGATCCCTGTTATTACGCTTGATCGTTCTGCTGACAAAGGCGACGTCGTCACACTTGTTGCTTCCGATAACGTAAAAGGCGGTCAAATAGCTGGTGATTTTATCGTTGATCAACTTGGTGAAGGAGCAAAAGTCGCTGAGCTTGAAGGTGTGCCAGGAGCATCAGCGACACGTGAACGCGGCAAAGGCTTCCATTTGACAGCCGACAAAAAGCTGGACGTTGTCGCGAAGCAAACAGCTGGTTTTGACCGGACAAAAGGTTTGACAGTGATGGAAAATCTTCTTCAAGGCCATCCTGACATTCAGGCTGTGTTTGCCCATAATGATGAAATGGCTCTTGGCGCTATTGAAGCAATCGCAAGCTCGGGTAAAGACGTGCTCGTCATTGGTTTTGACGGTAATGAAGACGCCATTAAGTCAGTTAAGTCCGGACAGCTGACGGCAACAGTTGCCCAGCAGCCGGAACTTATCGGAGAACTGGCCGTTCAAGCGGCAGGAGATACACTGAAAGGAAAAAAAGTCGAAAAAAATATTCCGGCACCGCTGAAAATGGTGACAAAATAAGAAGGACAGCTAAACCGGCAGAGAAAAAGATTTTCTCTGCCGGTTTTTTTGCATGAAAAAATGTCATGTAAATCCTCTAAAAGATAGGCTTTTCATCAGCTTAACAAAAAAATTAAGACTACAGGTTAAAGGGAAAATTAATTTGCACCCATTTTTACAATCGATAATACAATGAATCAAGTAAAAACTATTTAAAACGCCTAAAAATTTGGTGTCGATAACAAAAGTTTTCTGAGCGCAAAATGGGGATAATACAAGTGTATCTACATCTTGGGGAAAATGCATAATGGCTTGTCGGAAAGGAAGGATTCGTATGTTTATGGATTGGTTCACACAATTGAACCCAGCTGTGCAGGCGCTGCTCGGCGGCTTGCTGACGTGGGGACTAACCGTTCTCGGGGCATCCATTGTCTTTTTCTTTCGCCGGATTAATCAAAATGTGATGAATACGATGCTTGGCTTCGCAGCTGGCGTTATGATCGCCGCTTCTTTCTGGTCTCTTTTGGCGCCTTCTATTGATTTCAGCGAACAAACTGGGCAGATTTCCTGGCTTCCGCCGGCGATCGGCTTTTTACTTGGCGGTTTCTTCATTCGTCTGCTTGATTTCGTCGTTCCTCATCTTGATTCGGGTGTGGCGGAGGATCAAGCAGAAGGACCGAAAACTGGACTGCCGAAAACAACATTGCTTTTTTTAGCGATTACGCTTCATAATATTCCGGAAGGACTCGCGATCGGAGTGGCGTTTGGGGCTGCAGCAATCGGTCTTGGCGATGCATCGCTTGTCGGTGCTCTTGGCCTGGCAATAGGAATCGGCATTCAGAATATGCCGGAAGGAGCCGCTCTTTCTGTGCCGCTGCGCGGAGAAGGTATGTCGCGGCTGAAAGCCTTTAATTATGGCCAGCTGTCTGCTATTGTGGAACCGATAGCTGCGGTGATCGGAGCGACCGCCGTGCTCGCTGTTCAGCCGATTATGCCTTATGCGCTCGCCTTTGCGGCCGGTGCCATGATTTTTGTTGTCGTGGAACAGCTGATTCCGCAATCGCAGTCATCTGGCAGCAAAGATTTGGCGACACTTGGCCTTATGGCAGGATTCACCGTTATGATGATTCTGGACGTTGCTCTCGGATAAATAGAAGGCCCCGCTGCCTGTCAAAGGCGCGGGGCCAGTTTTATTTGAATGACATTTTACTCCAATTCGATTTTCTTATTTGCCGAATGGCTTTCGCATTAATCTCTCGTTCGCGGCTCGTTTACTTTCACGAGCTGCTTCCCGATATTCTCGCCTTTAAATAAGCCGAAGAATGCCTTAGGGATCTTTTCGAATCCTTCTATGATTGTTTCTTCATAAGTGAGCTTTCCTTCACTCAACCACTTGGACAAATGCTGAAACCCTTCTGGGAAACGCTCGCGGTAATCGCTGACAGTAAATCCTTTGATCAATGCGCTCGATTTAATTAAATAGTGCTGCATGCGGGGGCCTTGGTCCTCTTTTTTATTGTAAGAAGAAATAGCGCCGCACTGAACGATGCGCGCAAACTTATTCAGCAGCGGGTACACGGCATCTGAAATCTCACCGCCGACATTGTCGAAATAAACGTCGACTCCGCCGGGACAAGCTTCGGCAATCGCACTGCCGATATCTTCTTTTTGATAGTTAATGACCGCATCGGCTCCTAGTTTTTTTAAAAACTGAACTTTTTCCTCCGTTCCGGCAATTCCTACTACTCTAGCACCAGCGATCGTCGCAATTTGCACGACGGTTGAACCGACGGCGCCAGCCGCACCGGATACGACGACCGTCTCTCCTTTTTGCGGCTGGCCGATGTCCATCAGCCCGAAATAAGCGGTGAGACCGGTCATGCCGAGGATATGAAGAGAAGTAGTCACCGGTCCGAGCGAAGGATCTATTTTCCGAAAAGAATCAGCGGAAACTGCCGCATATTCTTTCCACGGAAGAGAGCCCATCACGATGTCCCCCTTTTGCAGGTCATCAGACCGGGATTCGGTCACTTCGGCCACGGCTCTGCCTTCGATTGGCTCATTTAACTGAAAAGGCTCAATGTAAGATTTGCCTTCATTCATCCGTCCGCGCATGTATGGATCCACAGATACATATAGCAGACGGACCAACACTTCTCCCTCGGACAGTTCAGGAAGCTCCGTTTCGGTGATCTTCAAATGTTCGTCTGTTGGTTCGCCTTCAGGGCGCTTTACTAAAAGAATTTCTCGGTTTTTCGTCACCACAAATCCCTCCTCTTTTCCTTATCGTACCCTTTAGCTCTAAAGAAAAACTAGCGGAAAGACTCCATATCTAATAAGAACTGCTACTATGTGCGCTTCAATCGAAAATAAATTTCGTGTATAATTGGATAAAAAGGACAGGGTCTTTCCCCATGAATCAATGGCTGAAAACAGCATAAGATTCAGTAGAGGTTTGGCCCTTTGTTTGTTTTTTTTTTGAAAAAGGAGGTGCCGTTAATGGCATTAGCATATTTTAACGGGAAAATTGTAGGAATGGATGATCCGGTCATTCCGATTGATGAACGGGGCCACCAGTTTGGTGATGGCGTGTATGAAGTGATTCGTTTTTATCAATCGAAGCCGTTCATGATGAAAGAACACCTCGACCGCCTGTATGCAAGTGCGAAAGCGATTAAGCTGGAAATTGGCAAAGATCAGGCTGAATTAGAAGAACTTATGTTGGAATTAGCAGCGAAAAGCGGCCTGGAAGATGCTGACCTTTATATGCAAGCGACGAGAGGGGTGGCGCCGAGAAATCATTTGTTTCCGAAGTGCCCGGCATCGATTTCCATGACAGTCAAACCTGCCCGCCATTTGCCGGCCGAGGTGCGCAGCCAAGGAGTAAAAGTGGTACTATTAAAAGACGAGCGCTGGCAAAACTGTTATATTAAATCGTTGAATTTATTGCCGAATATTTTGGCAAAACAAGAAGCCTTCGAGCAAAACTGCTTTGAAGCCGTGCTCGTTCGGGATGGTTTCATAACAGAAGGTTCAAGTACAAACACATTTATCGTGAAAGAGGGAAAAATACAGACAGCACCGCTGTCGAACCATATATTAGCCGGTATTACCCGGCTTGCAGTCAAAGAAATTGCTGGAGAATTACATCTCCCGTTTGTCGAAAAATCATTTACAGCGGAAGAGCTGTATGCGGCCGATGAAGTTTTTTTATCGAGCACGAGCTCGGAAGTTTTAGCCATTACATCAGCCGATGGCCGTAAGATCGGAGGCGGACGCCCAGGTGCTGTCACTAAAAAACTGTATGAAAACTTTCAATTAAAAACAAAATGATCAAAAAATGCTAGAGCCAGGCACCTCCATATTGATGGGTGCCTGGCTCTTTGTTTCGGATAGATCTTTCATTTAAGACAGCAGGCGAAAGCCCTCTTCTTCCAAATATTCGGCCGCTTCTCCGTAAGAATTAAATGTGCCGTCCAAGTTCAGACCAGCATACACATTCCACATGTCCTCTTCTTCAATAAGCAAGAGTGTATGGCCGTCGTTATTGATCCATTTTTCTTCATGAGCTTCTCCTGCGACAGCAGCTTCCTCCACTGTTTTTGGGGAAAGAGATTCAATCGCTTCGCCAATAATAGCACGCAGCTCCTCAGCCGAAAAATCACGGATATTAACCATGCCTTTTGCATCGGTTTGATAACCCGCTAATTCTCCTGCATACACAAAGCCGTTGCCATTCGGATGAAGGTGATATACGACATTCTTTTTTTCAGTGACGCTGTCAGCAAAGTGAAAGTTGACTCTTCCGAGAGAAACGTCTTTCCGTTCCAGTTGAGGAAAAGATTCAATAATCGACAATTTTTCATTAAAATTCAGCATATTGCCTCCAAGTTTTGAATATATAATAGCTCTCATTATAGCATACCCAATTTAGGGACGTTTTTTAACTTTCGTGACTTCATCACTTACTTTTCGAGGTTCTTTTGATAAAATGAAAGAAAATGTAAAATTCCAAAAAAATATACATAAGACAATAAGGAGAGTGAATCATGAACTCACCCAGACAAAGCAGCACAGATAATAAGACAAATGCCTTGCATCAGGCAGAAGCATTTGCCAGTTTACTTACTGTTATGACTCCGCTGAATATAAAAATATTAAATGCTTTGCCGGTTAATATATTTTTAGAAGATAGAGACGGACGGACAGTATTTGCCAATAAACTAGCTTGTGAGAAAAACGGCAAGCCGCTTGATGAACTTGTCGGCAAAACCGTGTTCGACTTTTTTTCACCAGCTGTAGCTGAAGAGATCCGCCGCCATGATTTGGAAACGTGGGAACATAAGCAGCTAAAGATAAGAGAAGCGGTCGCTGATTTCCAAGGGAAACCAACTCATATGCTCACGGGTACAACAATTATCCAGGCGGAAGAGGAAGAATACTTGCTTGGCTTTTCATTTGATATAAGTGAACGAGTGGAGGCAGAAGAGAAAATGGAGCAGCTCGCTTATTATGACCCGCTTACCGGTCTGCCAAACCGCAGCTACGTGGAACACTACGGTGATAGTTATTTAACGGCCGATCAACAACGCTTATCTGCCCTGCTCGTCTTTGATTTAGATTTCTTCAAAAAAATTAATGACAGCCTCGGTCATGAAGCAGGAGATTTGCTTCTCCAGGAAACGGCGAGCCGTTTGAAAACATTGGAAACGGAGAATATATTGGCGGCACGCGTCAGCGGAGATGAATTTGCGCTTCTTTTTTCAGGAGTGGTTCATGAGAGTGAAGTATTAGCGCTTTGTGAGAAGGTAGTAGATTTATTTCAAAAGCCATTTACTGTTCTCGACAAAAAAGTATCGATTTCCGCGAGTATCGGCGTCAGCATATATCCGCAACATGGAGAAAACATGCGTTCTCTTTTTATTAATGCGGATATAGCCGTACATGACTTGAAGCGCAAAGGGAGGAATGGCTGCCAATTTTTCGCCGCCTCAATGAAGGAGGCAGCTCACCAGCGCTTAGAAACAGAAATTTTACTTTCTCAAGGGTTGGAAAAAGAAGAATTTATTCTGCATTATCAGCCTAAAGTTCATATAAGCACGGGTAAAGTATACGGCATGGAGGCACTCGTGCGCTGGAACAGTGAAAACGGACTTGTTTATCCAGGAGACTTCATTGAACTGGCGGAAGAAACGGAATTGATCATTCCGCTAGGGGAATGGGTGCTACGGGAAGCGTGCCGCCAATGCAAAGAATGGCACGAATTAGGGCATACTCATTTAAAAGTAAGCGTCAATGTGTCCGCTGTGCAATTTCAAAAACAAAACTTTGCGGAGCTTACCGCCTGCATCCTTGCAGAAACAGGTTTACAGCCGGATGCGCTTGAGCTTGAACTGACCGAGAGCGCTGTGATGGAACAGCCCGAAGAAGCGGCGGCCATTCTTTCGCGCTTGCAGCAGCTCGGAGTGTGCATTTCTATTGACGACTTCGGCACCGGCTTTTCTTCATTTAGTTATTTAAAGCGGTTTCCGATGAACGTGTTAAAGATCGATCGTTCTTTTATCGAAAACATTGAAGAAGAAAAAGCAGACGCAGCGATTGCAAAAGCGATGATCAGCCTGGCCCGCAACTTGGATTTAATGATCGTGGCTGAGGGAGTAGAGAACAAAAAGCAAATGGATATTTTAAAAGAAGCGGATTGTGATGCCGCACAAGGCTTTTTCCTTAGTCATCCGCTTGATGCCGATGCTTTTCTAGATTACCTGGAAAGCAATAAATAAAACGAACCCATTTTGCCGAATGAGAAAGGAAGGTTTTCTTGAAGAAACGAATTTTTCTATATATGACCGCAGTTTTTCTGCTGGCGTCGTCCATTCTGCCCGTGAAAACCTATGCGGCCGGCATCCAGTACGTGGCACTCGGCGATTCGCTGGCAGCCGGTCAAACGCCAAACAAGGAAATCGGCGCAAGCTACACGGATTTAATAGCATTTGCTCTGCAGCAAACAGGCCAGCTGTCCAGCTTTTCAAAGAACTTGGCCTTTCCCGGTTACTCAACTGAGCAAGTGCTGGAGCAGCTTGAAAAGAAGAAAGCACGCGCTCTTATTCAAAAAGCAGATCTTATTACGATTTCCGCCGGAGCAAACGATTTGCTGCCGCTCATTCAAAATGATGCCGTGCGGGGAATGCTCAGCTACGAAGCGATTCCTGTTGCTTTTTCCTTAAACCGTGTGCGCAAAAACTATATAAAATTATTTGAACAAATTCGAGCAATCAACCCGCATGCTGATATTTATGCAATGGGTTATTACTTTCCATATCCGCACGTGAAGGAAGGACAAAAACCGTCTGTAGCAGGGCAACTTGAAATTTTAAATAAGATTATCGAGCAAGAGGCGAAAAAAGCCGGCGCCCACTTTGTTCCGGTTGCTGACCAATTTGGAACAAACGCCGACTCGCTCATCCCGAACCCTAAGGATGTGCATCCCGCCCCTGCAGGTTATTTAAATATGGCAAACAGCTTTCTCGAAGTGTACGCACCCGGCAGCCCGCCGATCCCACAAAGCGTGCTGACGCAGCTGCCTGCACCAATTCCTTTTTCCAAGTTGAGAAGCGGGCAGCGGGCAGAAACAGAAAACCCGGCTGCTGAACAGGAAAAAGCAAAAGAAACGGAAAAAGAAGCGGAGGAAACGAGTTCCACCGCTTCTGAGCCGATTAAAAGCTGCAAGCGCGGGGAATATGTGTAAATGGCAAGAAGCCTTTCCGGGACGAAGGGAAGGCTTCTTGCTTTTTAAAAGCTTTCGCTTATAAGGCGAGTAAATTGATTTTCTAGTCAGTAAATCGTTGTGAAATTACACACCCAAATAAAAAAGTGTCAATGGGATCGTCACAATGCTTAACAGTGTCGTGATCAGCGTCGTAAACGAAACAAGGTCAGGCTCTGTGCCAAAT
Organism: Bacillus aerolatus; assembly: GCF_009183655.1. Lineage (GTDB taxonomy): Bacteria > Bacillota > Bacilli > Bacillales > Domibacillaceae > Pseudobacillus > Pseudobacillus aerolatus. The sequence goes on along the minus strand of NZ_WEIO01000003.1, from coordinate 249,869 downwards.
TGGATGGCAAACATCGTCGTGTTTGCTGCGGCTGGCATGGCTGCTTGTAAAATCAGGACGTCTTTCAGCAGTTCGTTAATCGGCATAAAACTGACAATTACCACAGCGAGTGCCGGTGAGACGAACATACGAATCAACGTAACTGCGGAAACGTATCGGTAAGCGACCCGTTTTCTTGCGATGACAGCGAGCTGCATGCCGAGGACGAGCATCACCGTTGGAATGGAAGCATCGGCAATCAGGCTGATCGCTTCCATAAATGTTTTCGGGATATGTATAGATAATAGCTGCAGAGCGACTCCGGCCAGTGCGCCATGAATGACTGGCATGCGGACGACGCGCTTGAGAGAATCTTTTAAAGAAGCTTCTTCTTCGCCGCCGAGCGAGGCAAAAAAGAGTCCGATTGTGTTCATGAGAAACGATTGAAATACCATCATAATCACAGCGTAATCAAATCCGACCGCCCCAAAGGCAAAAAGCACGACAGGAGCCCCGTAATTGCCGCTGTTCATGAAGGCGCCGCCGAGCATCATAGCGGACATTTGCGGCCTGGAAGCACGCATGAAGTAACTCGTCAGACCGACGATAAGAACAAGCCCGAAACTAAGGGCAAGGCAAAATAAAACAATATAAAAATATTCCATCGTCAATTCATTGGCATAAAATGTCCGAAAAGCGAGGAACGGGGACATAATATAAAGAGCAGCCATGGAAATAGAGCGGATATCAAAACCGATTATTTTTTGGCCAAGGAAGCCGGTGAAAAAAATCATAAAAGCCGGCAATACGATCATAAGCAATTCCACAAACATTCATCTCCATCTGGTCAGCATTCTTTCTATTAATCGTAACAGAAATCACTAGTTCAGACTACAGGGATCGGAAAGGAAGGTAATAAAAAAGGTTATCTCAAAAGCCTCTTTTGTGTAACTTTTATTTATTATTGGTTAACGCGCATACCTTGGCGATTCCTGTGCATAAATTGGACGTGAGCGTGCATAAACTCGTGCAACGTGTGCACAAAGCCTGGTGATCGGCGCATAAGTCTGTTTGTTGTGCACAATTCAACGATTTCCGTGCAGAAAATTGTCATAGCCGTGCATAAACGCCAATGATCTGTGCATAACACCAAAAGGGGGCCGTTCTAAAAGTCTTTTTAGCACTGACTTTTGGAACGGCCCCTTCTCAATTTTAAGCACTCATGGCCAGCTGGCGATGCAGCCAATTCTTTCCTTCGACAAGACGAGTAACGAGCATCGCACAAACGGTATTGCCGGTTGAATTTAACAACGTAGCCGGTGCATCAATGATTGTACTAATAACAGCGATAATCGGCAGTGCTTCCGGCGGGAAACCGAACACGCTTAAAATCAGCATTTCGCCGATCATGCCGCCGCCAGGAATTGCTCCCATGACAGCGCCGACGAGAAACGAAACGCCAAGGATCGCTAAAATGCTCGTCAAACTTGTCATGTCTTTTCCGAAAAGAGCGAACAAGAAGACAATCTTCAGCACGCCGCCAAATACAGAGCCGTCTTTATGTGTGTTTGCTCCGAGCGGAATGACCGTTTCGGCGATGTCTTTCGGCACGCCCATTTTTTGAACAGCTGTCAAGTTAACCGGAATGCTAGCCGCGCTTGAGCAAGTGGCAATAGCCGTGACGGAAGGGGCGGCTGCATGCTTCCAGAAGATTTTCACTCCATCTTTCCCGCCCGCAATAAACGCATACAAAGTAAAGAAAACAAAGTAATAAATGATCGTTAAGCCGAGGTAAAGAACGAACGTCCGGGCATAGCCGCCGAGAATTTGCGGCCCGAGTTCACCGATGACAGCAGCAAAGTAGCAGCCGAGACCAATCGGAGCGTAATACATAATGATTGATACCATTTTCATCATGACCGCTGTCCCGGATGCTAGAAAATCGGCGATCGGCTTTCCTTTTTCTTTAGCCATTGCGGCAGCAAGGCCAAACAAAATCGAAAAGACGATCAGCTGCAACATATTGCTTTTCGATAAAAGCAAAGAAAAATCATTAACGGTGAAAGTATTCACAAGCCGTTCGGCAAATGACACGTCTTCTGTTTCTGCTTCAGCCGGATCGAATTCATCCATGATCGTTTGAATGGAAGTCAGATCGGTTCCTTCGAGCGGGTTAAAAACCATCGTTCCTAAAATTCCGATCACAGCTGAAACCGCAGCGGTAGATAAAAAGACGACAACAACGCTCCCCATGATTTTGCCGAGGCGCTTCATTCCGTCCATGCTGGCAATAGCTGATGCAATGCTGAAAAACACGAGCGGGATAATAATCATAAACATTAAATTTAAAAATAAGTCCCCGAGCGGCTTCACAACCGCTGCTTTCGGCCCGAATATAACACCGGCGATTCCGCCAAGGAGAATAGCTGCGAGCAATAAAAAAGTAAATTGGTAGCTTTTTAGAAAACGTTTCAACGGAGTTTCCAGCCTTTCTCAACTAATAAAAATATGCAACTTTTTTATAATAATATGTTTAACGAAAAATGAAAAGAGGCTGCCCAAAAGAAAAAGAGCCAGGCACCTCCACCGCCATATGTAGTATGAAACACTTGCTAACATACTATATTTTAGCGTGATTGGAGGAGCCAGGCACTTATAGGGCAGCCTCTATTTACTCGTTACACAATGCCTTGGTCAAGCATCGCGTCGGCTACTTTCATGAAACCGGCGATGTTAGCACCGGCCACAAGGTTGTCTTCAAAGCCGAATTCAGCAGCTGCTTTTACGCTGCTGGCGTAAATGTTTTTCATAATTGTATGAAGCTTTGCATCTACATCTTCAAATGTCCACGGCATGCGTGAGCTGTTTTGCGCCATTTCAAGAGCAGATACAGCAACACCGCCGGCATTGGCCGCTTTTGCCGGTGCAAAGAGCGTATCCGCTTCTAAAAAGACGTTTACTGCTTCAAGTGTAGACGGCATATTCGCTCCTTCGCCTACAGCTTTTGCACCATTTTTTACGAGCGTGAGGGCCGCTTCTTCATCAATTTCATTTTGAGTGGCACACGGAAGCGCGATGTCACAAGGGATTTTCCAAATACCTGTGCAGCTTTCCACATATTCCGCTTGTGGATGCTCATTTACATAATCGCTGATCCGTTTTCTTTCTTGTTCTTTTAAGCGCTTGACTGTTTCAACATCAATGCCGTTTTTATCGTAAATGTAACCGTTAGAATCGCTGCAGGCAACGACTTTTGCACCGAGCTGCGTCGCTTTTTCAATCGCATAAATGGATACGTTGCCTGAACCCGATACGACAACTGTACTGCCATTAAAGCTCAGACCCTTGTCTTTCAGCATTTCTTCTACAAAGTAAACGGTGCCGTAGCCTGTCGCTTCTTTTCTTGCCAGGCTGCCGCCATAGTTGACGCCTTTACCAGTGAAAACACCTGCATGGTAAGCATTTTGCATTCTTTTGTACTGCCCGAACATAAAGCCGATTTCGCGGGCACCTACGCCGATGTCGCCGGCCGGTACGTCTGTATCCGGCCCAATATGGCGGGCAAGCTCAGTCATAAAGCTTTGCGTAAAGCGCATGACTTCATTGTCCGACTTGCCTTTCGGATCAAAGTCGGAGCCGCCTTTGCCGCCGCCGATTGGCTGGCCTGTTAATGAATTTTTGAAGATTTGTTCAAATCCTAAAAACTTGATAATACTTGCGTTAACGGAAGGGTGAAAGCGAAGGCCGCCTTTATATGGTCCGAGAGCGCTGTTGTATTGAACGCGGAAGCCGCGATTTACTTGAACTTTTCCATGGTCATCAACCCACGGTACACGGAACATGATCATTCGCTCAGGTTCTACGATCCGCTCTAAGATTCCGCTGCGCATATATGTTGGATATTTAGCAAATACAGGCACGAGAGAATCAAAGATTTCTTTAACGGCCTGGTGAAATTCGTTTTCTCCAGGATTACGCTGTTGCACTACTTTATATACATCATTCACATAGTTTTGGGCAATCTGCATCGTTTTTTTAGGCGTCTCTTTAATTAGTTCCATTGTATCTCTCCTACCTGTTCAAAGAATTTTTTGAATAATAAAACGATCTATTCACATCTTACGGCATACTAAATAATATCGTCAATGCCGTTAAGATATGCTATTAATGCCGAATTGAGATTAAATGAATGAAAAAGAAGTCTTCTTATTAAGAAGACTTCCCCAAAAAGTATCTATTAAAACAAGCCAAGTGTGTTAATAAAGACAATAATGATCGTCAGCGGCACGATCCACTTCATGAGCAAATGCCACGCAGAATACGTGCCCGGGCTGAGTTGGCGGCCAGACATAAACTCTTCTTTGACGAGTTGCTGGTTCATTTTCCAGGCAATAAATAAAGCGATCAGCAAATTGCCAAGCGGCAGAAGAATATTGCTGACGAGAAAGTCGGTTGCATCAAAAACAGTTTTGTCTAAAAATTGAACATTTGCAAGCACACTTGATGAAAGCGCTGCTGGGATGCCGGCGAAGAAGACGATTATGCCCGCTATGATGGCCAGTCTTTTTCTTGTGGCGCCATTTTTCAAAAATGCCGCGACGATGATTTCCAATAAGCTGAACGAAGACGTTAAGGTAGCAAATAAAAACAGCACGAGAAACATAAATAAAAACAACTCGCCAAACGGCATTTGCGAAAATACGGATGGCAAAACGATAAATAATAATCCAGGTCCTTCAGCTGGCTCGAAGCCAAAAGCGAAAACGACCGGAAAGATCGCCAGGCCGGCAAGGACAGAAACGAAGATATTCATGAGTGCAACCGAGCCGGCAGATGTCGGGATGCTGACTTTTTTATTTAAATAAGAGCTGTATGTTACCATGCATGAAAAGCCGACAGCGAGAGAGAAGAACGACTGTCCGAGTGCATAAAGAACCGCTTCCGCCGTGATTTTGGAAAAGTCAGGCTGCAGGAAAAAGCGGACACCTTCCATTGCTCCGTCAAGCGTGAGCGAACGGATAACGAGCACGATAAAAAACAGGAATAACAGCGGCATCATGTATTTGCTTGCTTTCTCAATGCCGTTTTTCACACCAGAAGCAATGACGATGATGTTAATTAATAAAAAAGCGGCGAGTCCGCTAATCGTAATGAAAGGCGATCCGGTAATTTGTCCGAATAAAGCACCGTAATCGGCTCCGCCTTTAATGACCTGGCCGCCGAGCGACATCACGGTGTAAGTAAGTACCCAGCCGCCTACAACGCTGTAAAAGGATAGCAGAAGAAAGCAGCCTGCGACCCCTAGTTTCCCTGTAATTGTCCAAAAGCTTGCGGGAGCCAGTTTTTTATAAGCGCTGACGGCTTCTCTGCCGGACCCGCGGCCGATAATAAATTCGGAAATGAGCATCGGCAGCCCGATTAATAAAGTAAATAAAATAAATAATAAAAGAAATGCGCCGCCGCCGCTCTGACCGGTTACATAAGGGAACTTCCAAATGGCGCCCAGTCCGATCGCCGCTCCGGCTGACGATAAAATAAAGCCGAGACGGGAGGACCATTGTTCTTTTTTCTCCATAAAAACTCACCTTCTCTATCCATCTAAATAATTAAAGCTTCGTGCGCAAATCCCACAATTCGGGAAAAAAGCGATGATCAAGCACCTTTTTTAAATAGTTTACACCCGATGAACCGCCGGTGCCCATTTTAAAACCGATAATTCGCTCGACGGTTTTCATGTGGCGGAAGCGCCACTGCTGGAGCCAGTCTTCAATATCAATCAGCTTTTCCGCCAGTTGGTATAGATCCCAATGCGTTTTTACATCGTTGTACACATCCATCCAGGCAGCTTCGACCGTCGGATCGCCCGTATAAGTCACAGAGTAATCACGCTTAATTAAGTCACGATTAATTGGGAACCCTGCGCGGAAAAGCGCTTCAATCGCCGCATCGTAAATGCTTGGCGCGCGGTAAGCTTTTTCTAATATATCATGAAGTTCGGCATCTTTTTGATAAATGGTTAAAATATGATCCGTTTTATAACCGAGCATAAATTCGATTTGCCTGTATTGGTAAGACTGGAAGCCGGAAGCCTGGCCGAGCTTATCGCGAAATTCCATGTATTCAGAAGGGGTAAGAGTAGACAGTACATCCCACGCTTGAATAATTTGCGTCTGGATTTTGGACACGCGGGCGAGCATCTTAAAAGCAGGCTGCAGTGCATCTTGCTGAATAGAGCGGATTGCGCCTTTCATTTCATGAATGATCAGTTTCATCCACAGCTCGCTTACTTGGTGAATAACGATGAACAGCATTTCGTCGTGATGGCCGGATAAGCGCTGTTGGGAAGAAAGGAGGCGGTCGAGCCCCAAATATTCCCCGTACGTCATATTGTTCGTGAAGTCCGTATGAATAGATGGTTCCTTTGAAAAGTCAGGTTTTTTTGATGTCATGTTCTATCATCCTTTCCTAATCATTAGCAAGAGGGCGAAGAACAGCGCGGACAGGACTGCCGTCTGCTCCTTCAATGGGCAGCGGAAGGGCAATCAATTCATAGTCGCCCGGCGTCACATGATCAAGCACGATATTCTCAAGAATGTGAACGCCATTTTCACAAAAAGAGTGATGCACTGCCATATCTTTACTGTCAAACAAATCAACCGATGGCACGTCCACGCCGATTAAACAAATGCCTTCTTCTTTTAAAAAGGGGCCAAGATCCGGATGGAGCGGAGTCGCTTTCTCAGGAAATACGTAAGGCTGGCTATTAGGCATCGTTTTTAATAGCAGTCGTTCGCTTCCTTCTATATTAAGCGCTTTCAATTGTGCCGCCCCGATTTCTTTAAGGTGAAATACATCAATGACACGGGCTTTACCGATGAACACATTCAAATCAAGTTCAAGCACGGTTGTACCGCGGGAGTCAAAGTGAAATGGAGCATCAATGTGTGTGCCTGTATGCAGGCTTGTTGTCAATTGTCCAAGATTCACTGATCCCGTCTGTTCTTTCGTAAAAGAAAGCTCATAAGAAAAAGGAATGTCACCGGGCCAATGGGCAATCCGGCTGCTGAGCGGCTGGGAAATATCAATCCATTTCGCTGTCATTACGCTGCCACATCCTATTCATTTTTAAAATCCTCTTTTTTCATCGCAAGAAAGGGTTTGTTCTTTTGTGACTTTTTTGAGTTGACCATCCATTTTTATCGATCTTTATGATAATATTCAATCAATTCCAATAATTAGACTATAATTCAATTAACAGAAAGATGCTAATACAAATGGGTGGGGAGGAAATAAATATGTTAAGAGGAAAAACAGCGCTTGTGACAGGTTCAGCAAGCGGCATTGGTTTCGAAGTCGCCCGGTCATTTGCTAGAGAAGGCGCTAAAGTAGTTATTTGCGATTTAAAGGAAGCAGCAGCCCGAAAAGCAGCAGCGGAACTAAAAGAGGAAGGGATGGAAGCAGTTGCTGTTACTTGTGATGTAACTGATGAGCAGCAAGTAAAAGCAACCATAGATTTTGCCGTTCAAACGTATGGGAAACTAGATATATTAGTGAACAATGCGGGCTTACAGCACGTGGAGCCGCTAGAAGATTTTCCGGTAGAAAAGTTTGAAAAGATGATCAAAGTCATGCTGACTGCTCCTTTCGTGGCGATCAAGTATGCACTGCCGGTCATGAAGAAAAATGGCTTTGGCCGCATCATCAATATGTCGTCCATTAACGGCCTTATCGGCTTTGCCGGCAAAGCTGCTTACAACAGCGCCAAACACGGTGTAATCGGTCTGACAAAAGTGGCTGCTTTAGAAACGGCTTCCCGCGGCATCACGGTGAACGCACTTTGCCCGGGCTATGTTGATACGCCGCTCGTGCGCGGCCAGCTCGCTGATCTTGCTAAAGACAGAGGTGTGCCGCTCGAAAGCGTCCTGGAGGAAGTGATCTACCCGCTCGTTCCGCAAAAGCGGCTGCTCGATGTAGAAGAAATCGCAGACTACGCCATTTTTCTCGCGAGTGACAAAGCAAGGGGAGTAACCGGACAAGCAGTCGTTCTTGACGGCGGCTATACGGTGCAATAAGTGATGAGGCTGTCCTAAAAGTCAGTGAATAACAGACTTTTAGGACAGCCCTTTTATAAAAGTGTTCCCAATCCTTTTTTCTTACAGTATAATGAATAATTAATTATCACGAAAAGGCAGGGTTTAATTATGAAAACAAACGTGAAGACAAGCCCTTTAATGCGGGAGAAGGGGCTTAGCGGCCGTGGCAGGCTGCTTGTCAAGTGCCCGGACCGCCCAGGAATTGTCGCCGCGATTTCGAAGTTTTTAGCTGACCATGGAGCGAATATCATTGAGTCCAGTCAGTATTCCAGTGATCCGGAAGGCGGAACTTTTTTTATTCGCACCGAGTTTGACTGTCCAAATTTAGCGGATAAGCAAGCCGGCATGGAAAATGACTTTAAAGAACTTGCACATACATTCGTTATGGACTACCAATTCACTTATGCAGAAGACAGAAAGCGAACAGCGATTTTCGCTTCAAAAGAGCCTCATTGCCTGCTTGAACTGCTGTGGGAGTGGCAAAGCGGCGACTTGCCGACAGATATTGTCCTTGTCATCAGCAACCATGAAGAGGCGAGAGGAATGGTTGAAGCGCTCGGCATTCCTTTCTATTATACACCGGCTAATAAAGACATCCGCAAACAAGTGGAACAAGAGCAGATTGAACTGCTGAAAGAGCATAACATTGACTTGATCGTGCTGGCCCGCTACATGCAGATTTTAACGCCTGAATTCGTCAGCACGTTCCCAAATCAAATCATTAATATCCACCATTCCTTCCTTCCAGCTTTCGTCGGCGCCCGTCCTTATGAACGTGCTTACGACCGCGGAGTGAAATTAATCGGCGCAACGTCGCATTATGTCACGAACGACCTTGATGAAGGACCAATTATTGAACAAGACATTGAACGAGTGAACCACCGGAACCACGTGGTTGACTTGAAGAAAATTGGCCGTTCCATTGAGCGCCGTGTACTTGCCAGAGCGGTAAAGTGGCATTTGGAAGATCGTGTCATCGTCCACGAAAACAAAACAATCGTTTTTCATTAAAAAGAGCTGCCCTGATCGAGCAAATACCGCAAACTATATGCGGCACGCTCTATCAATGGCAGCTTTTGTTCTTGAAAATATACAGAGGTGATTGACGAACGAAAGCCTGCTTGTTATAGTAATAAATAATTTTCAGAATAGTCATGGAATAGAGAGGAGAAGAGAAAGATGAGCAGAGTAGAGACAGAAAAAGGGTATTTTGGTCAATTTGGAGGAAGTTTTGTTCCACCTGAATTACAGGAAGCTTTAGACTATTTGGCAGAACAATTTGAAAAATATAAAGACGACCCCGAATTTGTGAACGAATATAAGTACTATTTAAAAGAATATATCGGCCGGGAAAACCCGCTCACATATGCCAGCCATTTAACGGAAAAGCTTGGCGGGGCGAAAATTTATTTGAAACGGGAAGATTTGAATCATACCGGTTCGCATAAAATTAATAACGTTATGGGCCAGATCTTGCTTGCAAAAAAGATGGGGGCGAAACGTGTCATCGCAGAAACTGGCGCCGGTCAGCACGGAGTAGCAACGGCAACCGTTTGTGCGATGTTCGGTATAGATTGCATCGTGTACATGGGCGCAGAAGATATCCGCCGCCAGGCACTCAATGTTTTCCGGATGGAGCTGTTAGGAGCAAAAGTTGTAGCAGTTGAAAGCGGGCAGGGTCGGTTAAAAGATGCCGTGGATGAAGCGTTGAACGACTATGTGGCTAACTATGAAAAAACATTTTATCTGCTCGGTTCAGCTGTCGGCCCGCATCCGTATCCAACGATGGTGAAGCACTTCCACTCGGTGATCAGTGAAGAATCGAAAAAACAGATTCTTGAAAAGGAAGGACGCCTTCCGGATGCAGTCATTGCCTGTGTCGGCGGCGGGAGCAATGCAATCGGCGCCTTTGCTCATTATATTAATGAACCGTCTGTCCGCCTTATCGGTGCAGAACCTGAACAGGCAGCCGCCCTCACAAAAGGAAAGCCGGCTGTACTGCACGGTTTTAAGTGCCTTGTACTTATGGACGAAGAAGGCAATCCGCTGCCAACTTACTCTATTGCAGCAGGACTTGATTATCCCGGCATCGGTCCGGAACATAGTTATATGAAAGAAACGGGCCGTGCTGAATACTATACGGTGACAAATGACGAAGTGCTTGCCGCGTTTCAGACGCTGTCGCGTACAGAAGGCATTATCCCGGCTCTCGAAAGCGCTCATGCTGTCGCTGAAGCTATTAAGCTCGCCCCAACGATGGAAAAAGACCAAATTATTATTGTCAATATCTCCGGGCGAGGGGACAAAGACGTCGAGCAAGTATTTGAAATGATGAAGAAATAATTTAAAACTGGCGTTTGCCATATATGGCAAACGCCAGTTTTCGTTTAAACATCAACTGGCGTGCATATTTTAGCGCTGCTCGTGCATAAATAGAATGCAGGTGTGCAGAAGTTTGCGTACTCGTGCACAAAGCTTGGTGGCCGGTGCATAAAGATTTTTGATATATATATTACGGTGATTCCTTTGTGGCCTGCAGGCAATTATAGTACCAGAACTTACTATCTAACTTTAACACCAAGTCATAAATTAATTGACAACTATAAAAATAAAGTGTTACGATTAGGCATAGTAAAGCAGTCTTTGAATCAGTCAATAGCATGTAACCAGATAAAATTGGAAATGAGGGACGACACATTGAAAGAGCTTCAATCATTTGGCTGGTATGCCGCTCGCGTAGCGCCGCATCTTCCTAAAAAAGCATTTAATCCCGCTCCGGAGAGACTTTGGGGAGGTTTAGCCTATCTCATCGTCGTCATAGCTGGAATATTAACGATAAGTTTAACTGATTTTAATATATGGATTAACTTGGCCATTGCCATCGTTTTGGGCCCATCCTTTGCGGCTATGGGTTTTCTTGGACATGAAATCTTGCATGGGACCGTCGTAAGGAAAGCATGGCTTCGTGAATTAACAGGAGGAATTGCTTTTTTCCCGTTAAGCACTGGACCAAAATTGTGGGTAAAGTGGCACAATATGACTCACCACCGTCATACACAGGATGAAGAGAAAGATCCGGATGCATGGCCAACGATTGAAGAGTTTTCAAAAGCCAAAATTTTAAAGCCTTTTTACCGGCTTCCAGCGTCTTTGCGCGGATTTTTAGGAATGGCTTTTCTGGCGATCACATTTACGTTTCATTCATCCCGCATGTTTAAGCGTTTCATCACCGAGTTTAAACCGGAAAAGCGCGCGTCTGTCTGGTTCCAGCTTCTTTTTCCATGGGCGACATGGATTGGCTTGCTGCTTTTGATCGGACCTTTAAAATGGACATTTGCTTTCTTGCTTCCGCTTTTAATTGGAAACTTTATTGTTATGGCTTATATTGCAACGAACCACAGATTAAACCCGCTCGTGCCTGTGAACGATCCGCTTGCTAACAGCTTGACGGTAACTCTTCCAAAATGGGTGGATGTGCTTCATTTTAACTTCTCATACCATACAGAGCATCACTTGTTCCCTGGCATGAGTTCCAAATACTATCCGCTCGTGAAAGCGGAGCTCAAAAAGCGCTGGCCGGAACGGTACCATGAAATGCCGATGCTGCAGGCACTCGCTGCGCTTTATAAAACGCCGCGCCTGTATAGCAACAAAACGGAACTTGTTGACCCTGGAGCGGGGATCGCTTACGGCACACTTGGCCACGGGTTGAACCCGGCAAGTATTAAGCCGAAAGAAGCAGATGCCGTCTCGTCAACAGAAAAAAAACCGAAAGATTCAATGAACGGATAATATAATAAGAAAAGCCGAACCTATACAAAGGTTCGGCTTTTTTTGTCTAGGAAATTATAGATATGCAAGGTGTGGACAACTTTGAGAGTTTTGGATCGGCGTCCAGCTCCAGCGTCTAGCCCCTGCAGCTAGACATCTTGAGGCAAGAACATTTTTGCCTAAGGCTGATCAAGACGCTTGCGCTTTTGTTCCTAAGTTTAGAAAAAACAGAACGAGGGAATAGATGGTGGATATTTAGGACATGTAAAAGAGAAAAGAGGCTGCTATGTTTGATTCTATTTTATTTCATGTGATGATCATTGGCTTGCTGGGTGTTGCTTCTCAATGGCTTTCGTGGCGCTTCCGACTTCCTGCCATCGTTGTTATGTCAGTAGCAGGGCTTGCTATCGGACCCATATTTGGCCTTATTGATCCGAAAGAAGATTTCGGCCATTTGTTTAAACCAGTTATTTCTATAGCCGTAGCCATTATTTTATATGAAGGAAGTTTAAATTTAAATTTCAAAGAAATCAGCGGCATGAAGCGGCCAATTATTCGTATCGTGACGCTCGGTGCGTTTATTGCCTGGATTTTCGGCTCACTGGCCGCTCACTATGTCGCAGGTTTGTCGTGGACAGTGGCTCTCGTTATCGGCGGTTTGTTTATTGTCACGGGACCAACGGTCATCTTGCCGCTGTTGCGACAGGCAAAATTGAAGCAGCGGACAGCCGCCATTTTAAAGTGGGAAGGGATCATCGTTGACCCGTTCGGTGCCTTGCTCGCTGTGTTTGCTTTTGAAATCATTAAAATTTTTACAACAGACGGGGTTCATCCATCGGCGCTTCTCCTCTTTCTTGCCGCTTCCCTGTTTGCTGTGCTGCTCGGATGGGGGCTAGGCAAAGGCATCGGTTCTATGATGGAACGAGGCTACGTGCCGGAGTTTTTAAAGGCGCCAACCGTTTTTGTCACTGTGATTGCCTGTTTTGCCGTATCGGATGAATTGATGCATGAAACGGGTTTGCTGGCTGTGACGGCGATGGGTATTACGATGGCCAACATGTCGATATCTTCTATTAAAGACATGCGTCACTTTAAAGAAAATATATCTATCTTACTCATTTCTTCAATTTTTGTTATGCTGACTGCTTCTTTATCAATGAATATATTAAAGCAGATTTTTGATTGGCATATTTTGCTGTTTGTTGCTTTAATGCTTTTTATTGTCCGGCCTTTGTCCATCTGGTTGTCTACGATTGGAACGGATTTAACGATGAAAGAAAGAGCGCTCGTCGGCTGGATTGCTCCCCGTGGCATTGTCGCCTTGACTGTGTCCGGCTATTTTGCCGAATCGCTCCTTGAAGCGGGTTATGAAGATGCCCATATTTTGACCTCACTTACTTTTGCACTCGTCTTTGCGACTGTATGCGCCCACGGCTTTTCCATCAGTTGGCTGGCTAAAAGGTGGGGGCTCGCTGTTGATGACAAGCCAGGCGTCTTGTTAATTGGCAGCAATCGTTTCACAGTCGGGCTGGCGAAAGCACTCGGTGAAGCGGACGTACCTGTTTTAGTTGCTGATGAGTCGTGGCGGCGCCTGCAAAGAGCGAGAGCAGCAGCTGTACCAGTTTATCACGGGGAAATATTATCGGAGCAGACGGAATACCGGCTCGACATGACGCCTTATGAGTACATGATTGCCGCGACTGATGACGATGCGTACAATGCGTTAATTTGCAATACGTTTGTGCCTGAGATTGGCCGAAACAACTTATACCAGTTAAGTGCGGATACAGAGCGTCGGCTCGCTTCTGTTGATTATGGCCAGACCATTGGAGGCAACACCTTGTTTTCAGAGGAAGCCACTTGGGCCGCTTTAAATGAAAAAGTCGAACACCATTATATTTTCAGGAAAACAGAGCTGACAGAGCAATACGGTTATGAACAATATGTAAAAGAACGGGATGAAGGAGCCGTGCTTTTACTCATTTTGAAAACAACTGGTAAAGTGTTGTTTTATTTAAAAGGCTCTTCTTTGAAAGGGGAAGCAGGCGATATAGTGATCAGTTTGTCTCCACCCGTTAAAGAAGTAAATAAAATGAAAGAGAAAATTGCAGAACAGAGAAAACTCCATTAAAAAGCAGCCCGGCACTCATGACGGGCTGCTTTTTAGACAGTATAATAGTTTATACTTATTATCATAACAGGCGAAAGGAAGCTGAAACAGATGAAAGGCAAAGCAAATGCAATGCGTATACTCGATGCAGCTGGACTGCCATATGACACGCACGCCTACAATCCCTCCGACGGCAAAATTGATGGTTTATCCGCTGCCGAAAAAATCGGCAAAAGCGCAGACATAGTATTTAAAACGCTTGTAACCATTGGAGCAAATAAGCAAATTTACGTCTTTGTTATTCCTGTCTCAGACGACCTCGATTTGAAAAAATCCGCCAAAGCAGCAGGCGAGAAAAAACTGGACATGCTCCCGGTCAAAGACATTCAAAAGTATACAGGGTACATAAGAGGCGGCTGCTCGCCAATCGGCATGAAAAAAACATATCCGACTTTCTTGGATTCCCGCACCATTTCCCGGGAAAACATCATCGTCAGCGCCGGAAAAATTGGCAGGCAAATTGAACTGAAAACGACTGATTTGATCGAGATCACTAAAGCAGTGACTGAGTATGAGATCGTTAAAGGGTAAGAGGGGCCATGGTGGAAAAATTAGGGCGTTCGTGAACAAAGCCGCCAAATTGACAATCAAACCAACCCTGACTGCCGCCGATCGCAGCTCCGCTCTAAAAAGTAACATACACTGCTTGGCCGCTTGCATATAGTGAGAGAGATTCACTTTAAAATGCGATGTGAAGAGGTGTAAAAATGAGCGGGAAAGTGATTCGCTACTTTACGAGAGGAAATACGGCAAGAGGGTTGTATAGTTTGCTTGATTCAAACATTCAAGGGCTGAAGCAGGTCTTTCTTGTAGATGGGGGAACGCCGGCGGAAAAAGCTGCTTGTCTTAACCGGTTAGCCGAACAGCTGCTGGATAAGGGCATTAACATTGAGCTTCTGTATTGTCCGGCAGATCCTGACGTAGTGGAAGGGGTCATCGCAGCAGAAAAAGGGGCGGCCGTTTTACTGCGCCAAGCAGCGCCTGCTGTCGCGGGTCCAAACGTTCACTATGTTAAAATTCCGGGCCAGGCCGTTATTCCGGCGGATAAGCAGCCGGAAGTGATCAAACTGGCTGAGCAAGCAGAAACGGCCCGAAATAATGCCTATGCCTGCTTTCAAAAAGCACTGGCCGTTCACGATGAATGGGAAGATATATATATTAAACAGCTAGATAAAGAAAGAGCAAATGAATTGACTGATGAACTCATTGCCCGTTTAATTCCTCTATCAGGTACAGGCGGGAAAGCAGTAGCTAAACACCGCTTCCTTGGGGCAGCTACGCCGAAAGGAGCAGTGGATTTTATCGGGAATTTGACAGAGGATCTCGCTAAAAGATACTTCATTAAAGGCCGTGCGGGAACAGGCAAGTCAACCATGCTGAAAAAGATCGCAGCTGCTGCTGAGACAAAAGGATACGACACGGAAATTTACCACTGCGGTTTTGATCCGGGAAGCGTGGATATGGTAATTATTCGTGAGCTTGACTTTGCCATATTTGACAGCACCGCTCCCCACGAATACTTTCCGGAAAAAGCAACGGATAGCATCATTGATTTGTACAAAGAAATTGTCACAGCCGGCACGGATGAAAAAAATTCGGCTGAAATCAGGGAAATCGCCGGGCGTTATCGAGCGCTGATGAGTAAAGCAACAGCATATTTAGCTGAAAGCAAACGCTGCAAAAAGCAAATAGAAGCGTGCTATCCTCAAGCATCCGATCCGAAAACATTAACTAGCGTATGTAATGAAATCATTTCTAGACTTTGAAAAAGCAAAAAGCCAGGCATCTTCTTCAGGGATACCTGGCTTTTCGTTGTAGGCAATTCATTCATTCCATAAAAAGCGGCCAATAATCCGGTCCACTTCTTCACTTTCATGCAAACCGCTATGAGTGATGCGGCGGTCTGATACGACCGCTTGTTGAAATTGTGAAGCTGGTACAATTTGATCCAAGCTTAAGGCACTCTTCACAGAAACAAGCTGATCGCCGGAGCCGGCAAGAGCTAACACTTGGACATCGGACGGAAAAGCATGTTTTTGCTTGAATAGTTTTTGCAAAGCAGCTGAGCGTGGCATTAAATCAACAGCAGCCGGCCCAGTATTTGTCTTTAAATAATCTTTATTTTTTAATCCGGAAAAAGGGCTGCCGAGAACGACTAATTTATTAATAAACGGATAGCCTGGTCCTTTCGAATAGTCCTCGAGAAACTTCACTGAAACGATGCCGCCCATTGAATGGCCGACTATGTTCACTGTTTCAACTTGGTAAGTTTCGTGCAGAACATTCAACACTTTGGACAGCCAGTATGCCGAATCATGAAAACTGGCCCGGTTGTTTTCAAAGACGACTTGAACAAACAAGCGCTCTTCGGTTTGAAAGTCAGCTGTTTCATCCACGAGCACCCGGCCATCGGCTGTTACGCGGCAAGTAAGGGCTTTTTTGCCCCACTCATATGTTTGTTCAAAACGCTCCAGCATCGAGCGGAAAGAAACAGCTGTCCCTTTATAGCCATGTACAAAAACAGTGACATCGGGCAGGGATTCATTTATCTGTGAATTGGCGGGCTTTACCCGTAAAAGCACATCATAGCTTATATAAATGAGACCAAAAATGAGCAAACAAGCTAGTATGCGTCTGTTCAGCTTTTTCACGAGTTGTGCTCTCCTTCTTGTTGGGTTTCTTTTATCATGTTGTCGATAGTTTCCTCCATTGACACAAATACTATGCTAACGATTTTATTATTTTATTATATAGAAAATGTGCATTACTTTACATACGAATTTTGACAGGAAAAAGAAAAAAGGTCGCTAATATAAGAAAGAAGGGAGACAACAAGTATGCAAGAGAGGGTCGGCACATGTGAAAAGTACGGAAAAGAGCTTTACTGCCTAGATGGCTTTTTCAATGGCGTTCAAGAAAAGGAAGGAGTTTTTTGTTTCGAGTGTGCGGAAAAAAAGAAGGAAGAAGAGTAAAAAAGCTGTATGCGGACAGCTTTTTCCTCTTTAGAAAACTATAAAATAATCATATTGTGAATAACTATGCCAATGGGGCGGGTATACGTCTAGCTCCAGCGCCTGCAGCTGGACATAGGGGAAAGAACAGTCTGGTCAAGGCGCCTGCACTTTTGTTCTTTAAACGTCTTTCGTAGCCGCTTCTTTGATTTCACGGCGTTCTGCGTATAAATTCACCGCAATCGTTTTAATGATTCCGTACGTTGGAATGGCTAAAATAACTCCCCAGATGCCGGCAATGTTTCCTGCGGCAAGAATGAGTGTAATGACGGTCAGCGGATGAATATCGAGCGCTTTCCCCATGACGTTCGGTGAAATCAAGTTTGATTCAATTTGCTGAGCAATCAGCATAATGAGTGCGACCCAAATGACCATTTGCGGGTCTTGTATCCAGGCGACAAATAAAGCCGGTATAACAGCAAGATAAGGACCGAGAAACGGAATGACATTTGTGGCCATGCCGATTAATGCTAAGATCAGTGAATAGTCCAAGCCGATAATTAAATACCCGATTAAGAGCATGGCACCGACGAGGAAGCTGACGAGCAGTTGTCCTTGGATGTACGACTGCAGCGTGATATCCAAGTCCTTTAATGTCCTACGGATCCATTCTCTGCGGTGACCTGAAAAGAAATTAGAAAGGAAAGGAGCAAACTTCTCCCGGTCTTTCAGCATGTAAAACAAGAAGAATGGAACGAGTACAGTTAAAAATACGGCTTGCAGCAGACCTTGAAGAAAACCAATCAGCCACGTGCCAAAAGCCATCGCCCAATCTTCTACTTTTCCTTCCGCATCTTCAAGGGACTGGATAGCAAATTGAGGAAGTTGTTCTCTTTGGTTCATTAAGTAATTTATTCCATCTTCAGCGGCCCGGACCATTTGTGGCGTATTTTTTGCCAGTTTAGCCCCTTGCTGGTTTACAATTGGTCCGATCATGGAAAATAAAATCCAAAAAACAATAATAAGTAAGACGAACACACTTAAAATAGACGCCCATCTTGGAAATCTTTTTTTCTCCAGCCATCTGACAACAGGGCGCGTCAAATAAAACAAAACCCCGGCGAGTACGAGCGGCAAAAAGACCGTTTTAGCTACGATGACGAGCGGATTAAAAATATCTCTTATTTCTCTGAACAGCAAAATAATAACGAGAGCGAGCACAAGAGCTGCCCCTACTTGAAACCAACTTTTATTCGTCAAGCGATTAAGCACTTCCTTCCATCTTCCATTGTTATTACCCACATTATACAAATAATTACACCAATAAAGAAATAATTACTCGCAAACAGATAAAAAACGGGGTAATTCAAAAGTAAAGAGCCAGGCACTTCCATTGTTACGGAAGGGGCCCGGCTCTTATAGGAAACTGCCTGAAAGTGCTTAATCAAAATAATAAGTGTGCCATGCCTGCGATGATTGGCAAGGAAATTAATGTTCTTAATAAGAAAATAAGAATTAAATCTTTGACGGAAATTGGAATTTTTGTTCCTAGTAATAGACCGCCGACTTCAGACATGTAAATTAATTGGGAAACAGAAAGGCTGGCAATCACAAAGCGTGTTAATTCGCTTTCAATGCCCGACCCGATAATGGATGGCAGGAACATATCCGCAAACCCGACCATGATTGTTTCGGAAGCCTCTGCAGCAAATGGAATTTGCAATAATTCCAACAGTGGAATAAACGGCATGCCGAGCCATTGGAAAAGTGGTGTCGTTTCAGCAATGATTAAAGCGATTGTACCAATAGCCATAACGATCGGAGCGACACCGAGCCACATGTCAATGACGGTTTGCACGCCCTCTTTTAAAGTAGTGGGCAGCTTGTTTTTCTCAGCTTGGGTAACAGCCTGCTTAAATCCATAGCTGAATGGCGTATAGCCTTCAGGGATGCTTTCATCATCACTTTTTCTGTTCTCACCATTCATGAATGTATCTGCTTTTCTGGACAAAGGCGGAATACGCGGTAAAATTAAAGCGCAAACAATGCCTGCTAAAATAACTGTTCCATAAAAAGGAAGGAAGTAGTTGGCTAAGCCGACCTGGTTGATAACGACTAAACAAAACGTGACAGATACGACAGAGAATGTTGTACCAATGATCGCTGCTTCTCTTTTCGTATAAAAGCCTTCTTCATACTGCTTGCTCGTTAACAGCACTCCGATTGTGCCGTCGCCAAGCCAGGAAGCGAGACAGTCAACAGACGAACGACCCGGCAGTCTAAAAAGGGGGCGCATGATTTTCGTTAAAGAGTAGCCAAAAAACTCCAATAAGCCGAAATTCAACAGCAGCGGCAACAGCAAGCCAGCAAATAAAAAGGTAGAAAACAAAATTGGCAGTAATGAGTATAACAGCAGGCCGCCAGTGTTTTCTGAATGCACCCATTCAGGGCCGAGCTTGTACAAAGTCATAATGGCGAACACCGCGCCAATCACCCTTACAGCTGCCCATACAGGAGCTACGTCAAACAAGGAAGCTAAAAATGGCGAATGTCGTACAAATGCCGGACGAACAGCTTTGACAAGCAGTGTGCCTACAGCAGCGAGTACGACTAAATAAGTCACAATAGCAGGGATCGCCCCGCCTATCGCTTCCTGCAAGAAGTTGGATAAAATGGCGATTGGTATAGTTAACTCGCCGTTGACCGGAATAGGCGTCATAAAAAAGAAAACTCCTATTAAGGAAGGAACGACGAAGCGTAAAATATTGGAAAGTGAGCTTTTAGAAGCGGTAGTAGTTTCCATCTAATGGTCTTCCTCTCAATGTATAATGTGTATAATTATTAACTAATTTAAATTTTAATACACATTTAATTAAAAATCCAGCCCTTTTATCATTATTTAAATATATGAAAAATTCAAATCTGTTTTTTGAATATAACACAAATTATAAGCGTTAGAAAGCTGATTTATCGAAATATTGACAATAAAGGAATAATAAAAAAGGAGAATGAATATTTAAAAATGGAAATTATTGAATATACACTTTAACGAAAAATCTGTTTTCTGAAAGAGAAAGACATGTGTATAAGATATGTCCAAAAAGCGCTCATATAAGATAAAAACAAGAATTCATGTTAAAATGACCAAGTGAATAAGCTAGTGAAAATGCTGTCCGGAAAATGTACATTTGAACCTGCGGCAAATGGTGATTGCGGAGGAGCAGTGGTTATTGACCGTTTTGTCGTAAATGAAAAAGAAACCGCATCCTGGCAGACGGCGAAGGAGTGTCGCTTTTTTTAAATAAATACAGGGAAGTCCTATCCATCGATAGATTGGTATGTTAAAATAATTCTTAAAATTCAATTAAAGAAGGGGAAAAATGTGAGTAAAGCCTTAACAAAAATAAAAGTAGAAGATATTGTCATGGCAAACCAGACGTTAAAAGACATCGTGATCAAAACACCGCTTCAAAAAAACGAACTGCTATCTGCCCGCTACGGCTGTAATATTTTTTTAAAAAGAGAAGACTTGCAGGTGGTACGTTCATTTAAATTGCGCGGTGCGTACAATTTCATTTACAGCCTGCCGGCGGAAGAACGGGCAAAAGGAGTTGTTTGCGCAAGCGCAGGCAACCATGCGCAAGGAGTCGCTTTTTCCTGCAAGCAGCTGAATATTAAAGGGACGATTTTTATGCCGTCCACGACACCGAGACAAAAGATTTCCCAAGTGAAGCTGTTCGGTGGAGAAAATGTGGAAGTCATCTTAACTGGCGACACGTTTGACGACTCCTACCTAGCGGCGAGAGATTATTGCACGAAAGAAGAAATGGTGTTCGTTCATCCATTTGACGCCTACCTTACGATCGCCGGCCAGGGCACAGTTGGGGTGGAAATCATGAATGAAGCACCTCAGCCGATAGATTTTGTGTTTTGCTCGATCGGGGGCGGCGGACTAGCAGCAGGCGTCGGTTCTTACATGAAAAGTATCAGCGCCCATACGCAAATGATCGGCGTCGAACCAGAAGGCGCTCCAAGCATGAAAACATCACTGGCAAACGACAAAGTCACTCCTTTAGAAAAAATTGATTCTTTCGTCGACGGCGCCGCAGTCAAGCAAGTCGGGAACCTTACGATGGAAGTATGTAAGGAAGTGCTGGACGACATCGTCATTGTGCCGGAAGGAAAAGTATGTACAGCTATTTTAAAGCTGTACAACGAAAATGCCATCATTGCTGAACCGGCAGGCGCTTTGACCATCGCAGCACTTGACTTTTACAAAGAAAAAATTAAAGGCAAAAACGTCGTCTGCGTCATTAGCGGCGGCAACAATGACATTGACCGCATGCAGGAAATTAAAGAGCGATCGCTCATCTATGAAGGCATGAAGCATTATTTTATTGTCAATTTTCCGCAGCGTGCCGGCGCCTTGCGTGAATTTATGCACGAAGTTCTTGGCGAACAAGACGACATCACCCGCTTCGAATACACGAAGCGCACAAACCGCGACGAAGGCCCCGTTCTCGTCGGCATCGAACTAAAGTCGAGAGAAGACTATTTGCCGCTCATCGAACGAATGAGGCAAAAGGGCTTTCCATATATCGAAATCAACAACGATCCGTTTTTATTTAATTTACTAATTTAACAACAACACGCCAGCCCTTTGAGGACTGGCGTGTTTGCTTTGGTCGTTGTAGTGGTGAAAAATCCCCAAAAATAACAAACCCCATCATCCGGCGCACTAAAACACATGAACCCCCCTGGATTGGACCAGGGGGGTTCATTAGGTTAAGCTTTTAGTTCGCTGACTTTGTCGTCGTCCCAGCGGTACGTCCAGAAGCGCTCGAATTTCACGCGCTGGACGGTGGCTTCGTCATTTTGGGCGAGGAGTTTCTCCATTTCTTTGAGAAGCCAAATCGTTTGTGAAATATGGGCGCGCATGGCGTCCATTTTTTTTTCGAAAACATTGGAAATGTCATAAACGATATCGGGCTGACCAAGGTCGGCGTCTGTGTTGTTGGCAAAAGCGACGAGATGCAGTTTCGGGCGCTCTGTTTCAGGGAGGCGGCGGAAAGCACGGACAACGGCGCGTGCGGTCGCTTCGTGATCAGGATGGACAGAGAAGCCCGGGTAAAAGCTGATGACGAGAGAAGGCTTCAGTTCAGCAAGCAAGTCTGAAACGAGATCAGCCATTTTTCCATCGTCTTCAAATTCCAATGTTTTATCGCGCAGACCCATCATACGCAAGTCTTTAATACCGAGAGCTTCCGCTGCCTTTTGCAATTCCGCCTTGCGAATATCCGGAAGCGATTCACGTGTGGCAAATGGGGGATTTCCGAGGTTTCGTCCCATTTCGCCAAGCGTCAGGCAGGCATATGTAACAGGCGTGCCTCTTTTTGTATGAGTGGCAATTGTACCGGACACACCGAATGCTTCATCATCGGGGTGCGGGAAAATTACGAGCACATGCTGTTCTTTTTCTATTTCCATTGTCATATTCGAGAACCCCCATCCTATAAATAATTATTTAAACGGCTCCTCGCCTATTTGCAAGGCAACAGCCAGTTTTCCATCGAAGTCATGACCGGCCAGCAGCAGCCTGCCCTTTTCATCGAAGCCGTAATGCGTCAAACCTTCTGCATATACCCAGCCGATTTCCAGTTTTAAACCGACGCGGTACGGGCCTTCTCCGACTATTTTCCCGTGCTCATAGGACAGCCGTGCATTACGGATATAAGCACCTGCCGAAAAAAATTTCTCGTTAAAATGGGACGCATAAGCCCCATTCGTTGTTTCCATATGAATATATATATCTTTATTGGCAAAATGATCAATTGACTCTTGTACTTTTGCTGTAATAATTGGCTCCACGTTCATCCTCCTTCATTAGCGCCGGTACTGACTATTTTACTGGAAATAATCAGCGATTGCGAAAAATGAGCCCAAAAAGAGGCTGGCCCAAAAACAAAGCGCCAGGCACTTGTGGGACAGCCTCCTGTTATGTTAGTTTCTAATTTGATTAAATGCGCCGTGCATAACTGGACCAACGTATTGATTCAGCTTAAAGCCATGGCGGATCGCTGCGCTGACAAAGTCTTTTGCATTGGATACCGCTGTTTTGACGTCTTGTCCTTTGGCAAGATTCGCAGTGATAGCCGCAGCAAATGTACAGCCGGCTCCGTGGTTGTACGTAGTGGCAACTTTTTCTGCTTCAAGAACCGTGAATTCATTTCCGTCATAAAATACGTCGACTGCTTTTTCATGTTCAAGCTGCTTGCCGCCTTTGACAACAACATATTTAGCGCCTAATTCATGAATTTTCTTGGCAGCTTCTTTCATTTGATCGACTGTACGAATCGGACCAAGACCGGAAAGTTGTCCCGCTTCAAATAAGTTTGGCGTGACGACAGTAGCGATTGGCAGCAAAAACTCACGCATAGCAACCGGTGCTTCCGGATTCAATACTTCATCTTCACCTTTACAAACCATAACTGGGTCAATGACCACTTTATCAAGACCGTTTGCTTTAATGTGCTTTGCCGCTACTTCGATAATCTCAGCTGTAGCAAGCATGCCTGTTTTCACTGCGTCAATGCCGACAGACATCGCTGTTTTCAATTGAGCTTCCAGTGTATCAATGGATAGCGGATGAACACCATGGCTCCAGTCGTTGTCCGGATCCATTGTAACGATTGTCGTTAAAGCAGTCATCCCGTAAACGCCGTGCTCCTGAAATGTCTTTAAGTCCGCCTGAATGCCGGCGCCGCCGCTCGTATCAGAGCCTGCAATTGTTAACGTTTTTTTCATTTCCATGATGTAAAAAAACCCCCTTCGATTGTTTGGTGATATATACGTAAGTACACATTCATTTCATTGTATATTAACATTTTAAAAAATTAAAACACTTTGTACAAGCCTTTTCAAGTGAGCGGCTGTTAATATAAGGGTAATAAATGAGAGTAGGAGGGATAAAATGGACCGTAATGAAAGAGAAAAGCTAGAGCAGGTAGAAGCGCTTCTGAAAGAATTAAAAGCCGGGCAGGAACAGACGGCAGCAACGTTGGCAGTGGAAAGAGCGCCGGCAGCCGGAGCAGGGAAACTGGCAAAGGGACTGCTTGTCTTCTTGATTGTCTCGCTGCTCGTATTCGGAGCAATCGGCATCACTTCTTTCTATTCCGGCTCCGGGCAAAAAGAATCCGCTGCTTTTGTCGAACAAATTAAGGATTTAAATTCACTCGCGACAGCGGAAGCTTATACGAAAGCTGTCATTGAACAAGAAGACAATAAAATTTTCGGCCAGAATATTAGCGTAAACGTGCCCGGTACGAAAAGAAAAATATTGCTGATTATTCCCGGGAAAGTGCTTGCCGGGGTGGACTTAAGCAAAGTGACCAAAGCGGATGTCAAAGTGGACGAAGAAAACAAAACAGTGGAGATCAACATTCCGAAAGCGGAAATTTTGCAGGAGCCGGCTCTTTTGACTAATGAAGTCAAAGCCTTTTCCATCGAAGGTATTTTCCGGGAAAAGGTTGACTGGAAAGAAGGGTACGCCCTCGCGGATGAAGCGAAGCAGCAAATTGAAAAAGAAGCAGTTGAGCAGGGGCTGCTGCAGACAGCCGAAAAAAATGCTGTGCAGTCTCTCGAGCAATTTTTTCAGCATATAGGGTATAAAGCCACTGTAAAGGTTTCAGGCTAGAAGAAGCTGTTCAAAAAGTCCGGGAAAGTTTTGTCAGCTTGCTTCTTTTTGAACACGTACTAGAAAGGGTGGTTTTCATGAAAAAGCAAATATTAAAAAATGATTGGGCAGAGCTGCTGCAGCCAGAATTTGAGCAGCCTTATTATGAAGAGCTTCGGGAATTTTTGAAAAAAGAATATGAAACGAAAACGATCTATCCTGATATGGATGACATTTACAATGCGCTCCATTACACCGCCTATAAAGATGTGAAAGTTGTCATTCTCGGACAAGACCCGTATCACGGCCCCGGACAAGCGCACGGGTTAAGCTTTTCAGTTAAGCCGGATGTGCCGCTGCCGCCTTCACTAAGAAATATCTTTAAAGAACTGCACAGCGATCTTGGCTTCTCCGTGCCTGATAACGGCTATTTAGTCCAGTGGGCGGAGCAAGGGGTGCTGTTGCTTAACACCGTGCTGACGGTACGGCAGGGGGAAGCCCATTCTCACCGCGGCAAAGGCTGGGAGCGGCTGACAGACCGCATTATTTCTTTAATTAGTGAACGGGAAAAACCAGTCGTATTTATTCTTTGGGGCAAGCCTGCACAGAAAAAACTCGCGCTTATTGATGAGAAAAAGCACTGCATTATTCAATCGCCGCATCCGAGTCCGCTGTCAGCTTCAAGAGGCTTTTTTGGCAGCAAGCCGTTTTCCAAAGCGAATGACTGTCTTAAACAGTTTGGTGAACAGCCTATTGCCTGGGAAATTCGGGAAGAATAAGTTTCGACAAATTTCAATGTTTCACGTGAAACGATTTCAAAAAAAGACAGCATTCGCGATTGTCAAAAAGAATCCTTATTTCAGCTAGAGAAAATTTGGTAAAATGGAGAACATGAGGGGAGTGAGCCGGGGGATGGAAAAAGTGAATTGTTTTCAATGCAAACACTTTTTTGTCACATGGGACCAGGGGAATCCGCGCGGCTGCCGGGCGTACGGCTTTAAAGCAAAGCAGCTGCCGTCAGCAGTTGTTCTGCAGGCTTCCGGCCATTCGTGTTACAAATTTTTACCGAAGCCCAGCAAGCAGTAGCATGGGAGCGTTGACAGGAGGTGCGTGAACATAAACATTTCCCATTTATCGGTTTTGAACAAAATAGAAGAAGAAATACGGCAGGCAAAATCGGCGGAAAAAGACAGCGCGATGAAACAGCACGTCTATACGGTCCGGACACTGTGCGACATGCTGCTTGATACCCCGGACACCGGAGGAGCAGGGGCTGCTTTTGCTGAATCAATGCCGCTTCGCCAGGCAGTTCCACAGCAGCCGGTGGTAGGCCGGTCCGAGAAATTAAACACGGACGACGGAGCGAACGGTGACTCTATTTTTGATTTTTAAGGAGAAAAAAAGATGAAATTATTTATTATCCTTGGAGCAATTAATGCCTTTTTATCCGTGGCACTTGGAGCGTTTGGCGCCCACGGACTGGAAGGAAAAGTAGAACCGAAGTATTTGGAAATATGGAAAACAGGTGTGCACTATCAAATGTTCCATGCCGCTGGAATGATTTTAATCGGCATTCTCATCGGCCAAGTTCAAGAGAGCTCTTTGCTTAACTGGTCGGGTTGGATGATGCTGATCGGCACCATTGTTTTCTCCGGCAGCTTGTACGCTCTGACTTTGTCAGGAGTAAAAATACTTGGAGCTATCACGCCAATCGGCGGCGTTGCTTTTTTAGCCGGCTGGGTGCTGCTCGTGTTAGCGGCTATGAAATTTTAATGAAAAAGCTGCTCTCCATCATTACGGAGAGCAGCTTTTTTCATTTTATCTAGGTGGATAAGAAGCGAGCGATCCGCTGCCTCCACCTCCGCCAAGTGGGTAATCGTATTCAATTTCCTCGTCAAATGTCACATAGTCCAAATACACCATCGGCAACAAAATCCGCTTGCCTGTTTGCGGGTCGCTCAAGATTAAATGATCGCGTCCAGCTGCTTCAATGAGGCCTTTGAAAATTTTTGCATTCCATTCGCGGTTGTTTTCAAATGTCGCATGAACGGTGGCCACTTTTCCGCGGTTAAGCCGTAAAATATTTTCTATATAAGATTCTTCCGAAGGCAGCATGCCAGGTACGTCAATTCCGCCTCCTTGCGTGGGTGTAACGCCTGCACCTACAGGAGGCATTATTGTACCTGCAGGGGGCATCATTGTGCCAGCAGGATACGTATACGTTGGGTTTGTTTGGTAATAAATAGGCATTCTATACATATAAGGATTAGCAGATGATTGATTCACAGGAACCCTCCTTGAACTTGTTAATTTTTCAAACCGCTTGTCAATTAATATGTATGTAAAAAATTCCGTTTCATGACAAAAGAAAAAAGCCTTCTCTGTAAAAAAACAGAGAAGGCTTTTCGTTGTTGTCCAGCTGCAGCGCCTTGCTCCTCGGGGTCAAATAACCTTCCTCCAATGAAGTCAAAGAGCGACTTCTTGAAGGAAGAACATTTGCCTGTCGGAGCAGGGCAGGCGCTTCCGCTTTTCGATTGTCCAGCTGCGCCTCCTTGTGGCTCGAGGTCATATGCGCCAGTCTGACTGCATGGCTGGAAAGCGCCATTTCGTCATTCTGTCATATGCTTGTCGCCCCAGAGCAGTCGGCTCCGCTTTTCGTTGTTGTCTAGCTGCAGCGCCTTGCCCCTCGAGGTCAAATAACCTTTCTCCAATGAAGTCAAAGGGCGACTTCTTGGAGAAAGGTTATTTGCTTGTCGGGGCAGAACAGGCGCCTCCGCTTTTCTAGTTAATATGCAGCATTTGTTCGAGCTTGGAGTCATCGAGCAGGTTGCCAACGAAGAAAGCACCGAATTCGCCGTAGCGGGCACTGACTTCATCAAAACGCATTTCATAAATAAGCTTTTTGAATTGAAGCGCGTCATCAGAGAATAGCGTTACGCCCCACTCGTAATCGTCGAAGCCGACAGAGCCGGTAATGACTTGTTTCACGATGCCGGCATATTGGCGGCCAATCATGCCGTGGCTGCGCATTAACGTGCTGCGCTCTTCCATTGGGAGCATGTACCAGTTATCATTGCCTTCGCGGCGCTTGTCCATCGGATAGAAACAAACATGCTTTGCTCTCGGCAATTCTGGATAAAGGCGGGCGCGCATGTGCGGGTTCTGATACGGGTCTTCGTCTGAAGACAAATAGTTGCTCAGTTCAACAATAGACACGTAAGAGTAGCCCGGTACTGTGTACTCGGCAATTTTCAGCTTGTTGAATTCCGTTTCAAGCACATTTAGCTCTTCCATCGTCGGGCGCAAAATCATCAGCATAAAATCAGCTTTTTGGCCGACGATGCTGTAAAATGCATGACTGCCTTCTTTCGCTTCATGAGTTACGTTCAATTTAGTTAAAAATTGTTGGAATTCATGAATGGCTGTCTGGCGTTCGTCGCTCGAAAGCATTTTCCAAGTCGTCCAATCAATCACGCGAAAATCATGAAGACAATACCAGCCTTCAATCGTTTTAGCTGCTTCACTCATGTTATTCACTCCTATGTAAATGTTTTCAATTATTAATATAACACACATTGTTGGACAATCCACAAAAGTGCTTTGTCAGGAGTGTGAACATGCAAGGCGGGGGGAATGATAGATGAGCACGTTCTTAATACTTGAAATCTCGCTTAGGCGCGGTATGCTGAATATATAAAGAAGTAAGGAGGAGAAAGAATGAGCGATTTATTTGCAGCTTTAACGAATAAAATTTCAGGACAAGAGTTAAAAGTTGTTTTTCCGGAGGGGTTGGATGAGCGCGTGTTGTCGGCTGCCGGCCGGCTTGCAAAAGAAAACTTGCTGACGCCTGTTTTAATCGGCAGTGAACAAGAAATACGAGCAAAAGCGTCACAGTTGCAAGTAGACTTGGAAGGTCTGGAAATTGCCGATCCATCAAAAGACAGCCGCTTTGATGAACTTGTCCAGTCATTTGTCGAACGCCGCAGCGGCAAAGCGACGGAAGAAGAAGCGCGCCAAATTTTAATGGATGAAAATTATTTCGGCACGATGCTCGTTTATAAAGGGTATGCAGACGGGCTCGTAAGCGGAGCCGCCCACTCAACAGCTGATACTGTCCGTCCAGCTTTGCAAATTATTAAGACGAAGCAAGGCGTGAAAAAGACGTCGGGTGTGTTTATTATGGTCCGTGAAGAAGAAAAGTACGTGTTTGCTGATTGCGCGATCAACATTGCCCCCGACAGCAGCGACCTGGCGGAAATCGCCCTTGAAAGTGCTAAGACAGCGGAAATGTTTGATGTTGCTCCGCGCGTGGCAATGCTCAGCTTTTCAACGAAAGGGTCAGCCAAATCAGAGGAAACGGAAAAAGCGGCAGAAGCGGTTCACCTGGCGAAAGAACGGGCACCTGAACTAGTGATTGACGGTGAATTTCAATTTGATGCAGCCTTTGTCCCGTCAGTCGCTCAAAAGAAAGCGCCGGATTCTGTTATTCAAGGAGATGCCAATGTTTTCATTTTCCCGAGTCTTGAGGCAGGGAACATCGGCTATAAAATTGCTCAGCGGCTTGGCAACTTTGAAGCCGTCGGTCCAATTTTACAAGGGTTGAATGCACCGGTTAACGACTTATCTCGCGGCTGCAGCGAGGAAGATGTGTACAAGCTTGCTTTAATTACCGCTGCCCAGGCACTCAAATAACGGTTGAAATGAACGGATATTGTCTATAAAGTTATAATAAAACCGGCAGCGGCCGGTTTTTTTGATGAATGGCTCTGTTAGTGGATATCGTTGATCAACAGTGTTACTTAAAGGAGAACTTGTTATGAACGAAACATTACAATTGCTCAAGCAGCAAGAATGGCGTCTTATTGATCAGTCGAGTCTCGGTCCGATGTTCGGAGCGCTCCAGTCGTTTGCTGCTGATGATACATTATGTACGTCCGTGGGCGCTGGCTTCAGTCCGCCGACTGCGCGGGCGTGGGTACACCACGATACGGTCGTGCTCGGTATCCAGGATACGAAGCTTCCTTATTTAAATGAAGGCATTGACATGCTGCAGAGAGCAGGGAACAAAGTCATTGTCCGCAATTCCGGCGGGCTGGCAGTGGCGCTTGACGGCGGCGTGCTGAATTTGTCGCTTATTTTTCCCGATACTGAAAAAGGCATTGATATCGACCGCGGCTATGAGGCGATGCTTGCACTAATTCGGCAAATGTTTGCCGAATTCCCCATGGAAATTGAGGCCTATGAGATCGTTGGGTCTTATTGTCCGGGAAGCTATGACTTGAGCATAAACGGCCAAAAGTTCGCTGGCATTTCTCAGCGCCGCATCCGCCGCGGCGTCGCGGTACAAATTTACTTATGCGTGACCGGCAGCGGATCCGAGAGAGCAGCGCTCATCCGCCAATTTTACGAGACTGCCAAAAAAGCAGAAACAACAAAATGGGAGTATCCCGACATTCAGCCTGAAGTCATGGCTTCCTTATCCGATTTATTAGGCCGCGAGCTTACTATTCAAGATGTTATGATGCGCTTTTTAACCGCTCTTAATCAACATGCCGGCCGCTTGTACGCAAGCTCTCTGCAAGGAGACGAGCTTGAGCTTTACCAAGGCTACTTAGAGCGCGTAACCGAACGCAATGAAAAAGCGCTGAACCGTTGACGGCTGTAGGAAATCGTGCGGCGCACGCAAAAATCGTCAATTCCGGTGTACAAATCCCATCAATTAGTGCACAAACTCTCGCCCACACGAAATAAGCAGCCGGGAAACGAGCCCGGCTGCTTATTCATTCGGCCATTTTTTCCAGGTTGCCATTGCGATCCATTTTGAAGGCGGTGGAGTTTGGCTCTTCTTCATCAAAGAGTACGAGCTTTCTGGCGCGGTTCATGATTTTCATTAGTGTTTCATAGTCTTCCTGCATCGTGACAGAGTTTTGCTCGAGCTGGCGGACCGTTTCTTCCAATTTCGCTTTCTCTTTCGTTAATTGGTCCATTTCCTGTTTTAATCTGTCATTCTCTTGTTTTAACCGGTCGGACTGATAAGTAGAACTGGAAACGGTTTGCAAAAAGGCGATGACTTTTTCTATCGACATTTCTCCTGTGGCAGCAGGCGATGGCAGCAGCGGCGACCCTTCTGTGAGAACTTCCAAATCATTGGCGAGCGGTAAAGTCATCGCTTCTACTTCCTCAATGGACGGGGCAGGAGGCTGGTATAATAGTTTTTTCTTTCCGCCTTGTTCTTTGCCAAGCAGGCGGTTCCGCTGTTTTCGTTGTTTCTTAGCGAGCGAGAGCGCTTTTTCATATTGATGGCGGACGACTGCATTCCAGCGGAACCCACAGGCGGCGGATGTCCGGTTTAACTGATCCCCTACTTCTTCAAATGCATTCAATTGTGTACTTCCTTCGCGTACGTGGCGCAGCACAGTTTCAGCGAGCAATAGATCGTTTTCCTCCGACCATGCATCTTGTCTGTTTTTCATTTTAGTTCACTCCTTAGTTTTTAAATGTTTGATTACTGACAGGATGAGCAATAAACGTTAGATTTATACCAATATGAAAAAATAATTTTTTTCTGCTAGTTTCCCTGTTTAGCCGCCGCACCTAGTTTTAACGATGATTAGGGCGCTTGCAAACAAGACTTTTTCGATGTAAAATACCGATTAGCTTAACCTTATTTGGGAAAGGATTGTATATAGATGGCAAATGAATTTCGAGTTTGCGATGACTGCCAGGCAGTTAACTTGAAAACTCTTGTGCCAAAGCTGAAGGGAATCGATCCGGAAGCAAAAATCGACGTGGCCTGTCAATCTTACTGTGGGCCCGGTCGCAAAAAAAGCATTTACTTTTGTCAATAACCGCCCAGTTGCAGCTTTAACAGAAGAAGAACTATTGGAAAAAGTAGCGAAAGAGCTGAAGAAATAAAGACCAATCACCTGCCGACTGTTGGATAGGGTGATTTTTTGTTTCAAGTGCTATTCGACAAAGTGGTTATAGAAAATCCCCCTTTATTTCATCATATGCAAAGGAGCGGCTGTTTCTTCCTCCTATCCTCATAATTTTTCCGTTATAATAAAAGATATGAATAAGCTTGAATGGGGGTACAGAATGGAATATTCGAAGAGAAAGTTAAAAGAAGAAAAAGTGTTTAAAGACCCTGTTCACAGTTATATCCACGTCCGGGATTTAGTCATATGGGATTTAATTGGAACGAAAGAATTTCAGCGTCTGCGCCGCATCCGCCAGCTTGGAACGACGTATTTGACGTTTCATGGAGCGGAACACAGCCGCTTTAACCATTCACTTGGCGTATATGAAATTGTCCGGCGTATTGCAGACGATGTGTTTGCCGGGCGCCCGGAGTGGAATGTGGAAGACCGTTTGCTGTCTTTATGCGCTGCTCTTTTGCACGACGTGGGGCATGGGCCGTTTTCGCACTCCTTTGAAAAAGTGTTTCATCTCGATCACGAAGAATTCACAAAAGAAATTATTCTCGGAGAAACGGAAGTGAATGCCGTTTTATCAAGAGTGGACAAAGGCTTTCCGAAACAAGTGGCAGAAGTGATCGGCAAAACGCATGAAAATAAGCTTGTGGTCAGCTTGATTTCGAGCCAGATAGATGCCGACCGCATGGATTATTTGCAGCGCGACGCTTATTTTACCGGAGTCAGCTACGGGCACTTCGATATGGAGCGCATCTTGCGGGTCATGCGCCCGCGTGAGGACCAGGTCGTGTTTAAGCAAAGCGGGATGCATGCTGTGGAAGACTATATCATGAGCCGTTACCAAATGTACTGGCAAGTGTATTTTCATCCGGTAACGCGGAGTGCAGAAGTGCTGCTGTCAAAAATTTTGCACCGCGCCAAGGAACTCGGCCGCCAAAACTATGCGTTTACATATGAGCCGCTGCATTTTTATTCTATCTTTAAAGAAGAGTTCACTCTTGAAGACTATTTAAAACTCGATGAAGCGGTCATGCTTTATTACTTTCAAGTTTGGCAGGAAGAAAAAGACCCGATTTTAAGAGATCTATGCCACCGGTTTGTGAATCGGAATTTGTTTAAATACGTAGAGTTCGACCCCGCGAAAGAATACCGTAAACACAGTGAACTAGAAGCGCTGTTTAAAAAAGCGGGAATCGATCCGGAATATTATCTCGTATTCGATTCTTCTTCAGATCTTCCATATGATTTTTATCGTCCGGGAGAAGAAGAAGAGCGGCTGCCGATTTATTTGTTGATGAAAACAGAAGAACTGCGTGAGTTGTCGCGTGAGTCGGACATTGTCGATGCGATTTCAGGAAAAAGACGGACAGACCATAAGTTGTATTTTCCTGCCGATTTGTTGAATGATGAATCATCCAAGCGCAACATTAAGCGGCAGATCAGAGCCATTTTAGAAATTTAACGCCGGGAATGAAACAGTGGGAGTTGAGTAAAGTTGTTAAAAGAGCATGCAAAACTAATGGGGGCCTTTGCGGCCTGTGGAGAAATCACCGGGCGGAAAAAGCTGCAGAAAATGATTTATATTGCAAAAAAAATTTCCTTTCCCTTCCAGGAGAAGTTTGAGTTTCATTTTTACGGCCCGTATTCCGAAGAGTTGACGCTGCGCGTGGAAGAGCTGTGCAACATGGGATTTATCGATGAAATCCGCGAGAAAAAGGGCGGGTATTACCAATACCGCTACACGCTCACTGAAGAAGGAGAGGCGTTCCTCAAGCATGCAGAAGTAGACATGCCGCAATTGAAGGAAACCGTTACAAAAATGAACAGCCAAAGCGCCCGCTTCCTTGAGCTCGTATCGACGGTTCTTTATTTTGATTCACTCGCACGGGAAGAAGTGGCGGAAAAAATCTTCACCTTAAAAAGAAAACAACGCTATACGGAAGAAGAAATTAACGAAGCGTATGCTTATATTGAACAGTTGAAAAAACAGATAAATTAAAAAAGCCCGCCCGGAGGCGAGCTCGATGCTTGTCACCACCCGAACTTTGTCGAAAACGGCAAAATCAGGGGGCGGCAAACACTTACTCTTCGTCGCTCAGGCGTTTGCCTGCGACAGCATAGTGATTTTTTGACATTTCTTCAATGAAGACAACGACTTTGTCAATAGAAGCGCCAGTCGTTTCTGTAACAGCGGCTGTTACTTTTTCTACGAGCGCCTTTTTCTGTTCTTCCGTGCGGCCTTCTATCATTTTTACAGTTACGTAAGGCATATTCTTGGCTCCTTTCGATATCATTCAATTATGGTACACATAAATTGTATGCTTTTTAGAGGGGACAGGCAATATGACGGAGAAAAGAATAATGTAGAAATGTTTTAGACAAAGAGGCTATTCAAAAAGATTATAAAGGAGTTTATCACTTGGATCGTTTTTTAGCTTTTTCAATGCAAGAATTGCCGTTTGTCGTTATTACGCTCATTGTAGCGTTCACGTTTCATGAATTTGCCCATGCATACGTTGCCTATAAATTCGGAGATGATACTGCAAAGGACCAGGGGCGGCTGACGCTTAATCCCGTTCATCACTTGGATCCGATCGGTACAATCTTAATTTTAATCGCCGGCTTCGGCTGGGCGCGTCCGGTACCGGTGAACCGCAGAAATTTTCAAAACCCCCGTCTCGCCGGGATATTAGTCTCGCTTGCCGGACCGCTCAGCAACTTTTTAATTGCAGCGATTGCTTACGGGATTTTGTTTTTTTTCGTAGGCGCCGGGATGCCGCCGTTTTTTATTGATTTGCTGAATATGATGGTGTGGCTGAATGTTGTTTTATTTGTGTTTAATTTGCTGCCGCTGCCGCCGCTTGATGGCTACCGGATCATAGAGGATTTGGCACCGCCCGCTGTCAGGGTGAAATTGACGAAGTATGAGCAGTATGGAACGCTGATTTTTCTAATTATTGTCATTACACCGTTATACCAATACACGATACAGCCGATTTTCAGCATTGTTTTACCTTCTGTTATCCAAGGATTTAACACTATCTTTATGACACTGTTCGGCTGATGGCAGCTGGAGGAAGGAGAATCTCTCATGGAAAAAAAGAAAAAGGTTGGCTTTAATATTATTAAAAATGATCCGACAGACGGCCATAAAGGCTTCGGAAAAGGTGCGCTTTCTCTCGAAAACGTGTCGCCTGTATTTATTGATGTAGAAGAAGGGGAAGCTTTCATTGATGTCGGTGCGATGCATGCCCGCTCAGTGGTCGAAAAGGGTATTAAATTTCTTCCGAACAAAGAAGAAGTACCAGAAGGCGCTAAGCCGTTTTGGCTCGTTTGGGTGAGTGTGGACCGTGGAGAAAACGGGCCTTTCTATGCGGGAGTAACCGCGTGCGAAATGACGGTGAACCGCGAAAAGCGCCGCGGCTATAAGTCGCTGCCTGAGCACGTGAACCGCATGGATAAATCATTGAAGAGCCACATCATTGTCGAGCATATGGATGCTCCTTCTAAGAAAGTGCTGAAAGACTTTTTACAAGGGCACAATGCAGATATGTGGGAACAGTCTTCACTGCAATTAAAAGAAGGACTGGCGGAATAATTATCCTTTTATTCCCTTTTTGGTGAACAATGTTTGAACGTTTTTTGAAAATGATGTTCACATCTTGCCCCGCAATCAGAAAGAAAGTACACTTGAAGTAATGCATAAACTGCATAAGCTAGGACAAGAAAAACCCCTGGGCCGCACACCCGGGGGTTTTTCCTTGCACTTTTCTTGTCTAAAAAAGAGGGAATAGCCGTTCAAGCCAGCTCTCCTCTTTTTTCTTATCGTTCGATTTTTTCTTTTTCGGTAAATGGTCGGTACAATATTCCTCCGGCTCCGTTCCTTTCACAAAGTACATCTTTCTTGTCACCGGACAATGGCTGCTCGCTATTTTTCCGTTTTCAGGATTGATGTCAACGGCGGTGACACCTTTCGGCTTCGGAAAATTTTTCACCGGTTTGCCATTATGCGCGTCTTCCATAAAATTAAGCCAAATCTTTTTCGGATACCTTTTATCATCTGACTTCGTAACTTCCTTCCCGTTATCATATCCCGTCCATACTCCGGCAGCAAGCTGGGGAGTAAAGCCGATCATCCAATAGTCGTAAGCGGTGGAACCGGATTTGCCGGCGTAAGGCCGCGTCATTTTCGGAGCGAGTGAGGCGCCTGTGACATTCGCATAACTGCTTAAGTTTTTATCGAACATACCTGTCATCATATGAGTGAGTACAGCGGTTTGTTTTTTATCAAGGCGCTGTTCGCTTTCGGATTTATGTTCATAAATCACTTTTCCGCTTGCATCTTCCACCCGCTTAATGAAAACAGGTTCCTCATATTTTCCGCCGTTGGCCATTGTCGCATAGGCGTTGACCATCTCCAGCACGCGGACACCTGATGTGCCGAGTGCGAGCGAAGGCAGCGGCTTTAATGGAGTGGAAATGCCAAAACGCTCTGCTGTTTCAACGAGCGTTTCGGGCTTTAAAAATAAGTGCGTTTTAACGGCGTAAATGTTGTCAGAAACAGCGAGCGCCTGTTCCATCGTCACGTCCTTGTCCGCATAGCGGTGATTGAAGTTGCTTGGTTTATACACTTTCCGGCCGTTATCGTACAGGAAAGATGATTTTTCGCTTTTTAGCTGGGTAGCCGGTGTATAGCCATTTTCAAGCGCCGCATAATATAAGAACGGCTTAAAGGTCGATCCCGGCTGGCGAATGGCCTGGACCGCCCGATTATAGGAGCTGTCTGAAAAGTCTTTTCCGCCGACGAGAGCGGTCACATAATGCGTTTTAGGTGAAATGGAAACGAAAGCCGGCTGAATATCGGAATCTGCAGCGATCACCTTTTTAATCGTCTGTTCAGCGATTTGCTGATGCTCCCTGTTTAACGTTGTGTAAACGCGCAAGCCGCCGAGCGCAATCGTTTGTTCGTCGATGCCGAGCTTGTCAGCGAGTACTTGCTGGACCGCACTGCGAAAGTAAGGAGCGGTTTTCACATCTGTATGCAAGTGCTCGCCGGTAATGCGGACTTTTTCAGCACTTGCCCGCTTGCTTTGCGTCGCCGTAATCACTCCGCTTTTTTCCATTTCCCGCAAAATAATGTGCTGCCGCTCTTTCGCGTTAGCGAGCGAGGCGATCGGTGAATAAATCGACGGTCCTTTCGGAATGCCGGCGAGCATGCTCGCTTCAGCCAGGGTCAGCCGTTCCGCGCTTTTCCCAAAATAAAACTGGCTCGCTGCTTCAATGCCATAGGCACCGTGGCCATAATAAATCGTATTTAAATAACCTTCCAAAATTTGATCCTTGGAATAATTCATCTCGATCCGTATGGTGTACATTGCTTCAGATAATTTGCGTTTCCACGTTTTATCGTGGGAAAGATAAAGGTTGCGGGCGTATTGCTGGGTGATCGTGCTTGCCCCTTGCACTTTCGCCATTGCTTTAATATCAGCGACAGCGGCACCAGCCATCCGTTTAAAATCAAAACCGTGGTGGTTAAAAAATTTTTTATCCTCCACAGCAAGAGTGGCTTGAAGTAAATAAGGAGATACTTGATCAAGATTGACCCAGTACCTTTTCTCACCCGTATGACTTTCGCCGATCACTTGTCCGTCGGCAGCAAAATAAAGGGTAGACTGCGGCACGGCCACTTCCGGCTCGCCTAATAGCTTCATGTACAAAAATCCAGCTCCCAAAAGCAGCATAAGGGCAGCTAAGCCAAAGAATCCAAGAAACAAGCCTGCGCGTATCCATTTAACTGTTTTACGATAGCCTGACAGGGTAATGACTGTCATATAAGGTTACCTGCCTTAAAAAGAATAATTACAATCAGTATGAAAAAATTTCCTCGTTTTTAAACATAAGAAGAGAAAATTTTCACGTGAAGGGACAAGAACAGGAAAAAATAACTTGAATTTTTGCAGGATTCTACTATACTTTTTTCAGTGCAAATGGAATGCAGCCTCTTAACAAGAAAGGAAGAGATACAAATGGGTGGACTTTGGTATACAGAAAAGCAGACAGATAACTTTGGCATTACGATGAAAATTAAACGGACGCTTCATACAGAACAAACAGATTTTCAATATCTTGAAATGGCTGAAACAGAAGAATGGGGCAACATGCTGTTTTTAGACGGCATGGTCATGACATCGCAAAAAGATGAATTTGTTTATCATGAAATGGTCGCCCATGTGCCGTTATTCACTCATCCAAACCCGGAAAATGTGCTTGTTGTCGGCGGCGGCGACGGCGGGGTTATTCGCGAAGTGCTGAAGCATCCGGAAGTGAAAAAAGCGACACTCGTCGATATTGACGGCAAAGTGATCGAGTTTTCAAAAAAATATTTGCCGGAAATTGCGGGCGATCTGGACAATGAGCGCGTCGACGTGCAAGTGGACGACGGCTTTATGCACATCGCTAATAGTGAAAATGAGTATGATGTCATCATGGTGGATTCGACAGAGCCAGTAGGCCCTGCCGCGAACTTGTTTACGAAAGGTTTTTATGCCGGCATCGCCAAAGCGCTGAAAGACGACGGCATTTTCGTGGCGCAGACGGACAACCCGTGGTTCAAAGCGGATTTAATTCGTGAAGTGCAGCGCGATGTGAAAGAAATCTTCCCGATTACACGTTTGTACACGGCCAACATTCCGACGTATCCGAGCGGCTTATGGACGTTCACAATCGGTTCGAAAAAATACGATCCGCTTGACGTCAGCGAAGATCACTTCCATGATATTGACACGAAATACTATACGAAAGAGCTGCACAAAGCGGCCTTTGTATTGCCTAAATTCGTAAAAGACATGACAGAGTAATTTGTTATTTTGACAAAGAGGTGGGAAAGTTATGCGTTTTGATGAAGCTTATTCAGGCAATATCTTTATTGGTGCCCAGCAGGAATATGAAAATAGCGAGGTCGTCCTGTACGGCATGCCGATGGACTGGACAGTCAGCTACCGGCCGGGTTCCCGTTTCGGTCCCGGACGCATTCGCGAAGTGTCGATCGGTCTTGAAGAATACAGCCCGTATTTAGACCGCGAACTCGAAGAAATCAATTATTTTGATGCCGGTGATATTCCGCTGCCGTTCGGCAACGCAGCGAAAAGTCTTAATTTAATTGAAGACTATATCGACGGCTTGCTTGCGGATGGAAAATTCCCGCTCGGCATGGGCGGTGAGCATCTCGTCTCATGGCCCGTAATGAAAGCAGTCGCGAAAAAACATCCCGATTTGGCGATCATTCATATGGATGCCCATACTGATCTGCGCACAGAGTATGAAGGCGAACCGCTTTCCCACTCTACGCCGATCCGCAAAATTGCCGAACTGATCGGCCC
Source organism: Bacillus aerolatus (assembly GCF_009183655.1). Classification (GTDB taxonomy): domain Bacteria; phylum Bacillota; class Bacilli; order Bacillales; family Domibacillaceae; genus Pseudobacillus; species Pseudobacillus aerolatus. The sequence continues at coordinate 210,919 of NZ_WEIO01000003.1, read as the reverse complement.
GTCGAATGTTTACTCATTTGGTATCCGTTCCGGCATGAAAGAAGAGTTCCAGTGGGCGAAAGAAAACGGCATGCACATTTCCAAGTTCGAAGTGCTGGAGCCATTAAAAGAAATTTTACCGACACTCGCCGGCCGTCCCGTGTACGTTACAATCGACATTGATGTTCTTGACCCGGCGCACGCTCCCGGCACAGGCACGGTCGACTGCGGCGGCATCACATCAAAAGAACTGCTCGCTTCGATCCACGCCATCGCCCGTTCCGAAGTTAACGTCGTTGGCGGCGACCTAGTCGAAGTCGCTCCAATCTACGATTCATCTGAACAAACAGCAAACACAGCCTCCAAGCTCATTCGCGAAATGCTGCTTGGCTGGGGTTTAGTCAATAAAAAGTAATGAAAAACTCTCCTGGATGCTTCCGGGGGAGTTTTTCGTGAACAAAGTCGTTGGGATAGTGAATAAAGCTTGGAAATCGTGAACAAGCTGTTTGAAATGATGAACAACGAGCAGCGTTGCGTAAGCAAACTAACTAAAGTGTCATATTCACCTTAGAACTAACAACCGTCTCAAGACTAAAAAGCCAGACACTTCCATCTTCAAAGGAGATGCCTGGCCCTTATAAGAGGGCATGTTCTTTTTAAAAATCTTTTTTCTCATTCAGCCGGTATTTATCTAAAATACCCATTCCATCAATGTGGCTCCTTGCTTCCTCATCGCCAAATTTATAAATTAAGCCATAAATCGCAATAAGCGCGCGGTCGTAATGATCGTTTTTCTCTTTATAAGAATAGTCGAGGTAGGGAACATGGGCGCGGACAAAGGTGTCAATTTCAGCGGAATATTCCTCATTAAATACTTTTCTTATAAAAGCTACTTCCTGGTCGGTTGCTTCTATTCTAAAATTGCCTTCTCCTTCGGCCGTTGGTAAAATTTCCTTACTAGCCGGATCTACATAATACGTTCTTTTTGTGTTTTCCATCCTAACAGCTCCAATCCCTTTTTCTATTGATGTACCACAAGTACCTGCTCTTTAACCCTGAATGTGGTTGAAATTTAAAGGATGTCCATTGCAATTTTAAACAAACATTTTTATACTTAATAAGTTATAAGAAAGAAAATTTAAAAGGATGTGAACAGCTTGGCCCAAAATCCGCAAGCACATATTCCTGTCAGTATTCAATTAACGACGAGCATTGAGCATGAAGGGGAAAAAGAAAATTTCGAACTAATGCTGTCCGGTGAATTTTATGAAAAAAATAGTTCATTCTTTCTTAAGTATGACGAAGTCCAGGAAGAGGGCACTGTTCAAACGATCGTGAAGTTTTCTGAAAAAGGTGCCGTTATTTTACGCAGCGGTGCAGTGAATATGAGACTCCCATTTCACATGCAGGAACAACTGAATGGCTCATATACAAGTCCTCACGGCACACTGGCCATGACAACACAAACACAAAAGCTGTTTTACAACCATACATACAACGAATCAACACTCGAAGGAACATTCCAGCTTGACTATCAACTGCTCATGCAGGGAGCACCAGTCGGCAATTACACACTGGAGATCATATTCAAATCAATATAAACGTATTTAAAGGAGTCGCTCCCCGTTGCTTTACAGCATTAACGTAATGGGGGACAGACCCCCGCTGCTTTACAGCGTTAAAGAATGATAAGGAGGTAGTAATAGATGAATATAGCAGAGAAGGTACAGGAGGAGTTAAAGGCGGAGGTGAAGGCGGCGGTTTTGAAGGCTGGCCTGGCGCAGGTGGAGGAGATTCCGGCTGTGGTTTTGGAGACGCCGAAGGAGAAGGCACACGGGGACTATTCAACGAATATGGCGATGCAGCTGGCCCGTATTGCGAAGAAAGCACCTCGCGCGATTGCGGAGGAGATGATTGCTCATTTTGACTCATCGAAGGCATCCATTGATAAAATCGAAATTGCCGGTCCCGGATTTATTAACTTTTATATGAATAACGCCTACTTAACTGATTTAATTCCAGTCGTGCTAAAAGAAGGCGAAGATTACGGAAACACTAATGCCGGCAACAATGAAAAGGTTCAAGTCGAGTTTGTTTCCGCCAACCCGACAGGTGATTTGCACCTCGGACATGCCCGCGGCGCTGCAGTCGGCGATTCACTGTGCAACGTGCTCGAAAAAGCTGGCTACGATGTCACGAGAGAGTATTACATTAACGATGCCGGTAACCAAATTCACAACCTTGCCTTATCCGTTGAAGCCCGCTATTTCCAGGCACTCGGTCAAGACAAAGAAATGCCGGAAGACGGCTATCAAGGCCAAGATATCATCGGTATCGGGCAAAAATTAGCGGACGAATTCGATCGTAAATTTGTTGACATGTCAGAAAAAGAACGATACGAGGCGTTTAGAGAATACGGCTTAAAGTATGAAATGGCTAAGCTGAAGAAAGACCTGGAAAACTTCCGCGTCCACTTTGATGTTTGGTATTCAGAAACGTCTCTTTATACAAATGGAAAAATTGATGAAGCACTTGCTGCTTTGCGTGAAAATGGCCATATTTACGAAGAAGACGGCGCCGTTTGGTTCCGCTCGACAGCATTCGGGGACGACAAAGACCGTGTGCTTATCAAAAATGACGGCACATATACGTATTTAACACCTGACCTCGCTTACCATAAAGATAAATTTGAACGCGGCCATGAAAAAGTCATCAACATTTGGGGCGCTGACCATCACGGCTACATTCCGCGAATGAAAGCAGCAGTGGAAGCACTTGGATACAACCCGAATAATCTCGAAGTCGAAGTGATTCAGCTTGTCCACTTGTATAAAAATGGCGAGAAGATGAAAATGAGCAAACGGACCGGAAAAGCGGTGACAATGCGTGAGCTCGTTGAAGAAGTGGGCCTCGATGCCGTGCGTTATTTCTTCGCGATGAGAAGTGGAGACACGCACATGGACTTCGATCTTGACCTTGCTGTTTCTGAGTCTAATGAAAATCCTGTGTATTATGCACAATACGCGCATGCCCGCATCAGCAGCATTTTGCGCCAAGGAGAAGAGCAAGGCATTACGATCAACAACGAAGCTGATTTATTGCTGCTTGAAGCGGAGAAGGAAATCGAATTGCTGAAAAAAGTCGGCGACTTCCCGATAGTCGTAGCTGAAGCTGCTGAAAAGCGCATTCCGCACCGCATCGCTAATTACACGCAAGAGCTTTCCGCTGCCTTTCACAGTTTCTACAACGCGGAAAAAGTACTTGATGCAAGTAATCAAGCTTTATCAGAAGCACGCTTATCTTTAATTAAAGCTGTACAAATCACACTTAAAAACGCCTTGAAACTGATCGGCGTGTCCGCACCAGAAAAAATGTAAACGAAAAGCTTGCGCCGAAACGATCAAGTTTCGGCGCAAGCTTTTTTATAAGAAAAGCGCAGAGCGCCTGCTTATCGGCGACAAGCTTAAGACAAGGGCTGGCAGAAGGCGTTCTTTGCCTTCCGAAGCGATTGGCTTAAGACCTCGAGCCGGTGGCGTTCCGAGCTAAACAGTTATCTAACTCGAAAAATTTATACTTTCCTATCCTTTACAAAAACCCTCGCAGCAAATGAGCGGTTTTTTCTTTTGCCTTTTCGACAAAAGCCGGATGATGCAAGTCTTCGAACGTAACCGGCCTGCTGTTGGAGAGGTCTTTTTCGAGGACCGGCCGAATTCGGTCGATAAATGCGGGACTGTGGATAAAGCAATTGCATTCAAAATTGAGCAGCTGACTTCTGGCATCAAAATTAGCCGTGCCGATGTCGCATACTTCATCATCAAAAATCACAATTTTTGCATGATAAAACCCTTCCATAAATGACTGTACGCGGGCGTTTGGAAAAAGGAGCAGCCGGCGTAAAAAAGGATAGGAAGCTTCCTGCACGAGTGGGTGATCTTTTTGTTTGGGCAGGAGGACTGTCACTCTGACGCCGCGTGCTAAAGCATCTAAAAGCTGATCAAATACGGGCTTTGTCGGAATAAAATATGGTGTGCCGATAAAAATGGACGAACGAACCTTGCTGATCATGTCTACGAGCTTCTTCTCAAGCTCCCCGTTTCCGGAAGGGTAAATGACATGCTCTGTACCCTCCCTATTAGCAGCAGTTTGAGTTCCAGCAGGCTGTAGTACCGGCCGCCCTTCCTGATTCCAGTCAGCAAGAAACTCCGCTTCTAAATCAGCCGCTGCCCCGCCGCAGAAGCGCAGATGGTAATCCCGCCAAGGGGAAAGCAGCCGATTTTTGCTTTTATTTATATATTCACGACCAACATTGAAGCCGCCGAGATAGCCGATCGTTCCGTCAATCGCCGTGATCTTCCGATGGTTGCGCTGCTGGAGAGAGAAAAAGAAAAAGGGCAGCCGCGGTTTACCGAAAAAATCGACGCGTACACCGGCTCGTTTTAGGTCATCAACGTGCTGTTTATTTACTTTCCGGCTGCCTTGCCAATCCATAAGTAAATAAACATCTATGCCGCTTTCCGCTTTCTCTTTAAGCAAATGAAAAAAATCCTGGCAAACTTTATCGCCTTTAATAATATAAAAAAGGCAGTAAACGCGCTCGCGGGCTTCTTTTATATCTGAAAACAGCTGCCTAAAGAAATCAGGACCGCTGCAGAAAAAGTCAATCTCGCCTTTCCTTTTTGGATAAATTCGTTCGGAAGACAGTGTCTTTGCTTTTTTCCGGCCAAAATAAATATCAAGTGAAAGCCATAAAATAAAAAAAATAAGCCAGAAAAAAATCCACATATACCGTTTTCCTCCTTAAAAAATCAGTATTGTTCCTAGGCTTCCCCAAAAGAAGAAAAGCCTTTCATGGTAAACATTTAAAAAATATTTAAAATACCGGTTGACTGAATGCTCATTCATAATATAATAAAGATATAAACATTCTGAATAGTATTATTGTTTTGACGAAGGGGAAAAGATGCACGCATCTTGGAAAGGAGTGCAAGAGGGAGAATGAATGGACTGTTGTGGGTCAACTTAATTGCCGCCATTATTGTAATCGCTTATGGAGTTTATTTGTTCACATACTTACTGAAAACCCGTTACGAATACATTAAGTTAGGCAAAAAAGAATCGTTTGATGACGATGTAAAAGAACGGTTAAGAAATGTTTGGGTATTCGCTTTCGGCCAGAAGAAGCTGCTGAAAGACAAAAAGAGCGGAATTATTCATGTCATGTTTTTCTATGGATTTCTGCTCGTACAGCTCGGAGCGATTGATTTTATTATTAAAGGCATTGTGCCGGGCGCCCACTTGCCGCTTGGACCGCTGTACGGAGGGTTTAAATTTTTCCAGGAGTTCGTCACTTTAATGATTCTAGTGGCGGTCGTCTGGGCATTTCACCGCCGCTATGTAGAAAAGCTCGTCCGCTTAAAGCGCGGCTGGAAAAACGGGCTCGTCCTTATTTTTATCGGCCTGCTCATGCTGTCCGTCTTAATTGGAAACGGCATGGACTTAGTATGGCATGAAGGATCTGGAGTCCACTGGACAGGCATTGAGCCGGTCGCATCAGCGATTGCTGTCGCTTTTTCATGGATTGGCACGAATGCTGCGGTTGCCTTTTTCTACGTTTCATGGTGGGTGCATTTAATCGTGTTACTGGCGTTCCTTGTGTACGTGCCGCAATCCAAGCATGCTCACTTAATCGCTGGCCCAGTGAATACGTATTTTCATCGTTTGGACCGTCCAGGCAAACTGAAACCGATTGACTTTGAAGATGAGTCGCAGGAATCATTCGGCGTCGGGAAGATTCAGGACTTCAACCAATTACAGATGATCGATTTTTATGCGTGTGTTGAGTGCGGACGCTGTACAAATATGTGTCCGGCAACCGGCACAGGCAAAATGCTGTCGCCGATGGACTTGATCGTAAAGCTGCGTGACCATTTAACGAATACGGGAGCAGCGGTCACTTCTCAGCAGCCGTGGGTACCTGCGTTTGCTTTCTCGAACACGAAGGGAAATCAGCTCGCACTAGCCAGTGCTGCACAAGGCGGAGGGGCAGAAGTGGCTGCTGATCTTTATAGCCCGAGCTTGATTGGCGATGTCATTACCGAAGAAGAGATTTGGGCATGTACGACGTGCCGCAACTGTGAAGATCAGTGCCCGGTCATGAACGAACACGTCGATAAAATCATCGACCTGCGCCGTTACCTCGTGTTAACAGAAGGGAAAATGGATCCAGAAGCCCAGCGCGCGATGCAAAGCATTGAACGCCAGGGAAATCCGTGGGGGCTGAACCGGAAAGAAAAAGAAAACTGGCGCGAGCTGCGTGACGATGTGCACGTGCCGACCGTGAAAGAAATGAAAAAAGCAGGCGAAGAGTTCGAATATTTGCTGTGGGTCGGCTCCATGGGGGCGTTTGACAACCGCAGCCAGAAAATTGCACTTTCATTTGCGAAATTGTTAAATGAAGCGGATGTGAAATTTGCGATTCTCGGCAACAAAGAGAAAAACTCCGGAGACACGCCGCGCCGCCTCGGGAACGAATTTTTATTTCAGGAGCTGGCGGCAGCGAACATTGCGGAATTTGAGAAAAATGACGTGAAGAAAATCGTCACGATCGACCCGCATGCGTACAATATTTTCAAAAATGAATATTCGGATATGGGTTTCACCGCAGAAGTGTACCACCACACGGAACTTTTAGACCAACTCGTGAAAGAGGGACGCTTGAAACCGCAATATCCTGTGAACGAAACAATCACGTTCCACGATTCGTGCTATCTCGGCCGTTATAACGATGTGTACGATCCACCGCGTGAAATCTTGAAATCTATCCCGGGCGTCAAGCTCGTTGAAATGGAACGCCGCCGGGAAACGGGCATGTGCTGTGGAGCCGGCGGAGGCTTAATGTGGATGGAAGAAGACACCGGCCACCGCGTCAACGTCGCCCGCACGGAGCAGGCGCTGGCGGTCAGTCCGTCCGTCATCAGCTCCGGCTGTCCGTACTGTCTGACGATGCTGTCTGACGGGACGAAAGCGAAAGAAGTGGAAGAAACAGTGGCGACATACGATGTGGCCGAACTGCTCGAAAAAGCCATTTTCGGTCCGCAAAAGGCATCTGAACCTCCGGAAGACGACACGCCGGAAACCGGGCAAGTCGAAGAGCAACAGGAAGCAGTCGTTGCTGAAATGGCTTCCGCCGAAGAAAAAGAACAAAAGTAAAGAAAAATAGAGCAAAGAGGGGCAACCGTCTCTTGTTCCGTAAATTAATTTTGAATTTTCTTTATTATTATTTAATTTTTCATTCATTTATTTTACAATAAAGAATATGAGAGTTAATAAGGGGACCTAGGTCCCTTTCCTTGCGACTGTCCCTCGAGCGAGCGTTCAGTCGTAAGTTTGGAAACGTTTTCTTTATGAATAAAGACGAAGGGGGAATTGATCATGGCAAAAACAGTAATTATTGATGGAGCCCGCACACCTTTTGGAAAATTCGGTGGGGGGTTAAGCGTTTTATCAGCATCGCAGCTTGGAGGAATTGCGATCAAAGAAGCCTTGAACCGTTCAGGCGTCAGCCCGGAACAAGTAGATGAAGTTATTTTTGGAAATGTCCTGCAGGCAGGGCAGGGACAAATTCCTTCTAGACAGGCGGCAAGAGAAGCAGGCATTCCGTGGGAAGTTAAAACCGAAACCATTAATAAAGTATGCGCATCCGGCTTGCGAAGCGTTACACTTGCCGATCAAATTATTCGTGCTGGTGATGAAGAGGTAATTGTAGCAGGCGGCATGGAATCGATGTCCAACGTTCCATATGCTCTTCCGAAAGGCCGCTGGGGCATGCGCATGGGAGACGCGTCAATGGTCGATTTAATGGTTCATGACGGCTTATCATGCAGCTTTACCGGCGTTCATATGGGGAGCTACGGCAACGATACAGCTGAAGAACTTGGTTTATCGAGAGAAGAACAGGATGAGTGGGCTGTACGCAGCCACGAGAAAGCAATAGCAGCCATTGAGTCCGGCAGACTGGCAGAAGAAATTGTTGCAGTGGAAGTGCCGCAGCGAAAAGGCGATTCAATTAAAGTAGAGCAGGACGAAGCACCACGCAAGGATACGAAAAAAGACGTACTGGCGAAGCTGCGTCCAGCATTTGGCAAAGACGGGACGATTACAGCCGGCAATGCGCCGGGCATTAACGACGGAGCAGGCGCGCTCGTGTTAATGAGCGATGAGCGGGCTGCAAAAGAAGGAAAAACACCATTAGCAACAGTCATCGGGCATGCTGAAGTAGCTGTTGAAGCGAAGAAATTCCCGCAAACTCCTGGACTCGTCATCAATGAAATGTTGAAAAAAACTGGCAAATCACTGCAAGACATTGACTTATTTGAAGTAAACGAAGCCTTCGCTGCCGTCGCACTTGCCAGCGGTAAAGTTGCCGGCCTTGATCCCGAAAGAGTCAATGTTAACGGCGGAGCCATCGCACTCGGTCACCCAATTGGCGCAAGCGGCGCAAGAATCATCCTCACACTCGCTTACGAACTAAAAAGAAGAGGCGGCGGAATCGGCATCGCAGCCATCTGCAGCGGAAGCGGCCAAGGCGACGCCATCATGATTGAAGTCTAGAAAAGCGGAAGCGCCTGTTCTGCCCCGACAAGCAAATGTTCTTTCTCCAAAGAAGTCGCTCTTCGACTTCATTGAAGAAAGGTTATTTGACCTCGAGGGGCAAGGCGCTGCAGCTGGACAAAAGAAAAGCGGAAGCGCCTGTTCTGCCCCGACAAGCAAATGTTCTTTCTCCAAAGAAGTCGTTCTTTGACTTCATTGGAGGAGGGTTATTTGACCTCGAGGGGGAAGGGGGGAAGGCGCTGCAGCTGGATAGTAGAAAAACACTTTGAGTATGGGAGGGAAAAAGATGACAGTGAAAAAACTGATGGTCATTGGAGCCGGACAGATGGGTTCAGGAATTGCCCAAGTTTGTGCCCAAGCCGGCTATGAAGTGCTTTTAAACGACTTAAAAGATGAATTAGTAGGACGCGGTCTTGGTGTGATTGAGAAAAATCTTTTCCGCCAAGTGCAAAAAGAACGCATAACAAGCCAGGAAAAAGACGAAGTGATCAGCCGGATTTCTCGGTCGACGGACTTGCAAGACGCAAATGACGTCGATCTCGTCATTGAAGCGGCAGTAGAAAGTATGGATATTAAACGCAAAATCTTTGCCCAATTGGACGAAATTACGCCGGAGCACACGATTCTTGCAACGAATACGTCTTCCTTGCCGATTACAGAAATTGCGGCAGCGACGAAGCGGCCGGAAAAAGTCATCGGCATGCATTTTATGAATCCGGTGCCGGTCATGAAGCTCGTTGAAATTATCCGCGGGCTGGCGACAGCGGATGAGGTCTACCAAACAATTGAAGACATGACGAATACACTTGCAAAAGTGCCGGTCGAAGTAAATGATTTTCCAGGTTTTGTTTCCAACCGAATTTTAATGCCAATGATCAATGAAGCTATTTATACGCTGTATGAAGGGGTAGCGACGAAAGAAGCGATCGATGAAGTGATGAAGCTCGGTATGAACCATCCGATGGGCCCGCTCACACTTGCTGATTTTATCGGACTCGACACGTGCCTGTACATTATGGAAACACTGCATGACGGCTTTGGTGATGATAAATATCGTCCGTGCCCGTTGCTTCGCAAATATGTAAAAGCCGGCTGGCTCGGCAAAAAGTCGGGACGCGGGTTCTACACATACGAATAAGGCGCTTATTTTGAACAACAGGAGGAAAAAAATATGGAATTGCGTTTTTCGGAAGAGCAGCAGATGATGCGTAAAATGGTGAAAGATTTTGCGGAAAGCGAAATCGCTCCATTTGTCGAACGAATGGAAAAAGGGGAATTTCCACGTGAACTGATTGGGAAAATGGCTGAGCTTGGCTTGATGGGGATTACCATTCCGGAAGAATACGGCGGCAGTGAAATGGACTTTGTTTCTTATATCATTGCGATCAATGAACTGTCAAAAGTTAGTGCTACGATCGGGGTCATTTTATCAGTTCACACATCTGTCGGCACGAATCCAATTCTTTATTTTGGCACCGAAGAACAAAAGCGTAAATACGTAACAAAACTTGCGGCAGGGGAGTATTTAGGGGCATTTTGCTTAACTGAACCGGGCGCCGGATCAGACGCTGCAAGCTTAAAAGCCAAAGCGGTCAAACAAGGGGATCACTATATTATTAACGGATCAAAAGTGTTCATTACGAACGGGGGAGAAGCGGATACATATATCGTCTTTGCTTCGACCAACCCGGAAGCAGGAGGCAGAGGTGTATCTGCATTCATCGTGGAAAAAGACACGCCGGGATTAATTGTCGGCAAAGACGAACATAAAATGGGCCTTCACGGCTCACGCACGGTGCAGCTGACATTTGAAGATATGAGAGTGCCGGCAGAAAATCTGCTTGGCAATGAAGGTGAAGGATTTAAAATTGCGATGGCCAATCTTGATGTCGGCCGCATCGGCATTGCTGCCCAGGCGTTGGGGATCGCCGAAGCAGCTTTAAAAGAAGCAATAGAATACGCAAAAGAACGCAAGCAGTTCGGCAAGCCGATTGCCGCGCAGCAAGGACTTGCTTTTAAGCTCGCAGATATGGCGACAAGTGTAGAGGCAGCGAGACTGCTAGTTTACAGAGCCGCGGGTTTGCGCGCAAAAGGACTTCCTTGCGGAAAAGAAGCGTCCATGGCAAAGCTGTTTGCATCAAAAACAGCAGTCGATGCAGCGATCGAAGCGGTACAGGTGCACGGAGGCTACGGTTACACGAAAGATTATGCAGTAGAACGGTTTTTCAGAGACGCAAAAGTGACAGAAATTTATGAAGGCACGAGTGAAATTCAAAAAATGGTAATCGGTAAGCACTTAATCAAATAAAGGCGGGGAATAAAATGAACTTCCAACTAACAGAAGAACATGAAATGATTCGCAAGATGGTACGCGACTTTGCTAAAAAGGAAGTTGAGCCGACAGCAGCAGAGCGCGACGAAGAAGAACGCTTTGATATGAACCTTTTTCATAAAATGGCGGAACTCGGCTTAACGGGCATTCCTTGGCCCGAAGAATACGGCGGCATCGGCAGCGACTATTTAGCTTACTGCATCGCTGTAGAAGAACTGTCACGTGTCTGCGCGTCAACAGGGGTCACGCTTTCTGCCCACACATCACTCGCCGGTTGGCCAGTCTATAAATTTGGTACAGAAGAACAAAAACAAAAATATTTAAAACCGATGGCGCAAGGGGAAAAAATAGGCGCGTATGGCCTGACAGAGCCGGGTTCCGGTTCAGACGCAGGCGGCATGAAAACGACAGCCCGCTTAGATGGCGATGCATATATTTTAAACGGCTCAAAAATTTTTATTACGAACGGCGGCATCGCTGATATTTATATCGTGTTTGCTTTAACAGACCCGACATCCAAGCAGCGCGGCACAACAGCGTTCATCGTGGAAAAAGACTTTCCGGGCTTTTCCGTCGGCAAAAAAGAACAAAAGCTCGGCATTCGTTCTTCACCAACAACAGAAATCATTTTTGAAGACTGCCGCGTGCCGAAAGAAAATGTCCTCGGCTCAGAAGGCGATGGATTCAAGGTGGCTATGATGACACTGGATGGCGGCCGCAATGGCATCGCTGCTCAAGCCGTTGGCATTGCGCAAGGAGCACTCGATGCTTCCATTGAATACGCAAAAGAACGTAAACAATTCGGTAAGCCGATCGCAGCCAACCAAGGTATTTCCTTTAAACTGGCCGACATGGCAACATCAATCGAAGCCTCCCGCCTGCTCACGTATCAGGCTGCCTGGCTCGAATCTAACAACTTGCCATACGGAAAAGAATCCGCTATGTCCAAACTAATGGCCGGCGACACAGCCATGAAAGTCACAACAGAAGCCGTCCAAATCTTCGGCGGCTACGGATACACAAAAGACTATCCCGTCGAGCGCTACATGCGCGACGCCAAAATCACCCAAATCTACGAAGGCACACAAGAAATACAGAGACTAGTCATCTCAAGAATGGTTACGAAATAAAGAAAAGCGGAGCCGACTGCCCTGGGGCGACAAGCATATGACAGGCTGGCGAAATGGCGTATTTCAGCCATGCAGTCAGACTGGCATATGACCTCGAGCCCCAAGGAGGCGGAGCCAGACAATAAAGAAAAGCGGAAGCGCCTGTCCAGCCGCGACAAGCAAATGTCTGACAGCGAGGAGGCAGTTCTTCAGCCACCACAGCTGACAGCCATTTGACCTCGAGCGGCTAGGCGCTGCAGCTAGACAATAACGTAATGTCCCTATAAAGGCGGTCGATGAAATTGAATGCAAACAAGAGAACAGTGCATGCATCTGTAAAAGATGAACAGTTAATTCAAAAAAGACGTTCCGAAATGATTAAAGGGGCGGTCAATCTTTTTAAGCAAAAGGGGTTTCACCGGACAACGACGAGAGAGATTGCGAAAGCGTCCGGCTTCAGCATCGGCACGCTCTACGAATATATTCGCACAAAAGAGGATGTTCTTTACCTTGTGTGTGACAGCATCTACGATCAAGTAAAAGACCGCTTGCAGCGAATTGATTTGGAAGCGGGGACGCTGGAGAGTTTGAAACTTGGAGTCGGCTATTATTTTAAAGTAGTAGATGATATGCAGGATGAAGTGCTTGTGATGTATCAGGAAGCGAAATCGCTTTCGAAAGATGCGCTGCCGTATGTGCTGAAAAAAGAAATGGACATGGTTAGCATGTTCGAAACGCTCGTCCGCCGTTGCGTGGAAAATCAAGAGCTTGAAATGGATGAACGAACGATTCATATGCTTGCTCAAAACATTTTTGTGCAGGGGCAGATGTGGGGATTCCGCCGCTGGACGCTGCAAAAGTCCTTTACGATTGAAGACTATATTGATTTGCAGACGGATTTACTTTTTTCCGGGATTAATGGATATAAAGCGAAACAATAAGGGGGAGAACATATGGGTCAGACAGTGGAGGTTTATAAACCGAAAAACCATGTTCGTTTCGTAACAGCTTCCAGTCTTTTTGATGGGCATGATGCGTCCATTAATATTATGCGCCGTATTTTACAATCAACCGGCGCAGAAGTAATTCACCTAGGCCATAACCGCTCAGTGGAAGAGGTTGTAAACGCCGCCATTCAAGAAGATGTACAGGGGATTGCCATTTCTTCTTATCAGGGCGGCCACGTGGAATACTTTAAGTACATGTATGATTTGTTAAAAGAAAAAGGCTGCTCCCACATCCGTTTATACGGGGGTGGGGGCGGAGTTATTATTCCACGGGAAATAAAAGAACTGCATGATTATGGGATTGCCCGCATTTTTTCTCCGGAAGACGGAAGGGTCAATGGCTTGCAGGGCATGATTAACCGAATGATGGAAGAATGTGATTTTTCCACAGTTACAGGCACGGTTGAAGAAGAAGTCATTAAATTGCAAACGGGTGACGTCACTGCTGTATCAAAATTGATTTCACTTGCTGAAAATCAAATTGATGCAGACGAAGATAAAAAAGCAGAAGCGAAAGCCGTTTTTGATCAAATTCAATCGATGGGCAGCCAAGCACCAGTCATTGGGATTACCGGTACAGGAGGAGCGGGAAAAAGTTCCTTAACAGATGAGTTGATCCGCCGATTCATCAATGAGCTGCCAGATAAAAAGATCGCTGTTTTATCGGTAGATCCGACGAAGCAAAAAACAGGCGGAGCTTTGCTTGGCGACCGCATTCGGATGAATGCTATTTTTTCCGACCGCGTATTTATGCGGAGCCTCGCTACGCGTAATTCCCGTTCCGAGCTTTCGCTGGCTATTAAAGATGCCATCAACGTGGCTAAAGCGGCAGGTTATGATTTAGTGGTTGTGGAGACGAGCGGAATTGGTCAGGGAGACGCAGAAATTACAGAAATTTCTGATCTGTCCATGTATGTAATGACGAGTGAATTCGGTGCGCCATCGCAACTTGAAAAAATTGACATGATTGACTATGCCGATTTAATTGTCATTAATAAATTTGAAAGAAAAGGATCCGAAGATGCGAAGCGCCAAGTGCAAAAGCAATATCAGCGCAGCCGCAATTTGTTTAATGAGCCTTTGGACAATATGCCGGTGTATGGAACGATTGCCAGCCAGTTCAACGATCAGGGCACAAATGCTTTATTTGCCGCACTTATAGAAACGATCAACGAAAAAGCAGGGACAGAATGGAAAGTTTCATTCAGCAAAGAAGTCGACGTGGAAAAACAAAACGTCATTATTCCGAATGACCGCCGCTACTATTTGCGTGAAATTACGGAAACGGTGCGCCGCTACCATCAGCAAGCCGAAGAGCAAGTGCGCATCGCCCGCCGTTTGTTCCAGCTGGAAGGCGCATTGGAGGAAGCAAAAGCTAATGAAGCCGGGGACGAAGTGATTCGCCCGCTTGAAACATTCAAAGCAGCTGTGGAAGGTCAGTTGACGGCTGAGTCTAAAAAAGTGCTTGCTGGCTGGAATGAACTGAAAGAAAAGTATTCAGGCTCCGAATATGTCACAACTGTCCGCGGCAAAGAAATTGTTACTGAACTGACGACGATCAGCTTGTCAGGGCTCGAAATTCCGAAAGTGGTGCTGCCGAAGTTTATGGATTACGGAGAAATTCTCCGCTGGGTGTACAAAGAAAACGTACCGGGATCATTTCCATATACAGCAGGGGTTTTCCCGTTCAAACGAAAAGGGGAAGACCCGAAACGGCAATTTGCCGGGGAAGGCACGCCGGAGAGAACGAACCGCCGCTTCCATTACTTATCAAAAGACGATGATGCGAAACGATTAAGCACTGCGTTTGATTCGGTGACTCTGTATGGAGAAGACCCGGACCATCGTCCAGATATTTTCGGGAAAGTCGGCGAGAGCGGCGTCAGCGTTTGTACACTTGCAGATATGAAAAAATTGTATGACGGCTTCAACTTGTGCCTTCCGTCCACGTCTGTTTCAATGACGATTAACGGGCCGGCGCCGATTATTTTAGCGATGTTTATGAATACAGCGATTGACCAGCAAGTGAAGATAAAAGAAGAAGAACTTGGCCGTACATTGACGGCCGAAGAATTCACGAACGTACGAGCGCAAACTCTGCAAACAGTCCGTGGAACGGTGCAGGCCGACATTTTAAAAGAAGACCAGGGACAAAATACGTGTATTTTCTCTACGGAATTTGCCCTCCGCATGATGGGCGACATTCAACAGTATTTTATTGATCATTCCGTGCGAAATTACTATTCTGTCTCGATTTCCGGCTACCACATCGCTGAAGCAGGCGCCAATCCGATTTCTCAGCTTGCTTTTACGCTGGCGAACGGGTTCACGTATGTTGAGTACTATTTAAGCCGCGGCATGCATATTGATGATTTTGCACCAAACTTATCTTTCTTTTTCTCTAACGGCCTCGATCCCGAGTATACAGTCATTGGCCGCGTAGCCCGCAGAATTTGGGCAACGGCAATGCGCGGTAAATACGGAGCGAATGAGAGGTCGCAAAAGTTGAAGTACCATGTCCAGACCTCAGGCCGCTCGCTGCATGCCCAGGAAATCGATTTTAATGACATTCGGACGACATTGCAGGCGCTAATGGCTTTGCAGGATAACTGCAACTCTCTTCACACGAATGCTTATGACGAAGCGATCACGACGCCGACGGAAGAATCTGTGCGTCGGGCGATGGCTATTCAGCTCATCATTACGAAAGAACATGGCTTATCTAAAAATGAAAATCCGATGCAAGGTTCCTTCGTGATTGAAGAACTAACGGATCTCGTAGAAGAAGCGGTGCTTCAGGAGTTTGAACGCCTGAATGACAGAGGGGGCGTGCTTGGAGCGATGGAAACCCAGTACCAGCGGGGGAAAATCCAGGAGGAATCGATGCATTATGAAATGCTGAAGCATACTGGCGAGCTGCCGATCATCGGTGTCAACACGTACTTAAATCCGAATCCGCCATCTGAAGAAGACATCGACAGCATGGAACTTGCCCGGGCAACGACAGAGGAAAAAGAACATCAAATCAGCGAATTGCGCCGCTTCCAGCAACAAAATGAACGAGAAGCAGAACAAGCGCTCAGCCGTTTAAAAGAAGCGGCTGTCAGCGGAGGCAATATTTTTGCCGAACTGATGGAAACCGTGAAGGCAGCCAGTCTTGGACAAATCACGACCGCTCTTTACGAAGTGGGCGGGCAATACAGAAGAAATATGTAACAAGAAGCAGCCGCAAAAGAAATGGTGCATTTCTTTTGCGGCCTTTTTTTCTTAAAAACGGTTAAGAATGTCAAATAAAGGGCATTTTAAAAAGAAGGATAATTGGTGCGGCACATCGGTTTACAATTCTTTTACTTTGCCGGAACGTTTTTTCTTTTATAATAATTACCGGGAAGTATACAATAGAAAAAGGATAAAAGACGGGATGTGAAAAGATGAAACAAATCATAAACTACATAGTGCTTGGCGCATGTACTTTCATTGCTGTATGGCTGTACCATATGCAGTTGGGAGCTATCTCTTTTATCCTGTTGTCTATTTTCTTGTTTTACCGAGCATTTGCCGAACTAAAACCGAAAAAGAAAGCACTTTGTTCTGAAAAGCCGGAAGAAGAAATTATTGCAGAAAAAACGGCTGAAAAAAAAGCAGAAATCATTACATAACTATGGCATAATGAAAGCATCGATGTTTATAATGAAAAATATGGCCTTTTTCACTCTGGCAGAGTGTGTAAATAGAGAAGGGAAGTGCGGATGTGAATTTGAAGCAATTGTCTACAGAAGAACTAAAAGAAATGGCGTTTATCGAAATCGCCCATGCTATTTTAAAAGAAAGCAAGCAGCCGATTCAATTTCAAGAGATTCTTTCTCAAATTCAGCAATATCAGGAACTGAGCGATGCAGAGTTAAAATCACAGATGATTCAGTTTTACACCGATTTAAATATTGACGGCCGCTTTTATACACTTGGAGAAAATCGTTGGGGCCTGCGTGCATGGTATCCCGTCGACCAGCTCGAAGAAGAAGCAACACCTGCTGTAAAAGCGAAAAAGAAGAAAACGAAAAAAGCAGCAAAAGAAGAGCTTGACTTCGAAGAGGATGAGATCGACGAGCTTGAGGAAATCGAGGAAGATCTTGACTTTGAAGAGGAAGAATTGGATGAAGATTTAGATGATCTGGAAGATGATGAAGTGGAAGAAATCGATGACATTGACGACGATGAGGAAGACGAAGAACTTGAAGAAGAGTTAACAACAGAAGACGAATATGACCTTGAGGAAGATGAGGAAGAAGGTCTAAAATAAAGAATTTTAATCTTCTCTTGACTTCCTTTACCTCAAATTGTAGTATTTTATTTGGGCTCTTTAAAGAGACATGTTTACGTTTATAACGCTCCCATTACTTTTTAAGTAATCGGGGCGTTTTTGCTTTTTGCCCTAATAAAAAAGGTGTATTCGTTTAATAAATAATAGGAACAATAGATTGAAGGGGGCTTTTCAAGTTGACTAAATATATTTTTGTAACAGGCGGGGTTGTTTCTTCTTTAGGTAAAGGGATCACTGCTGCTTCCCTCGGCCGCTTGTTGAAAAACCGTGGATTAAAAGTGACAATCCAAAAGTTTGATCCATACATTAACGTCGATCCGGGAACGATGAGTCCTTATCAGCACGGTGAAGTGTTCGTCACTGATGACGGTGCGGAAACGGATTTGGACTTAGGCCACTACGAGCGTTTCATTGACATTAATTTAAATAAGTACAGCAACGTAACGACCGGCAAAGTTTACTCTACTGTTTTGCGCAAAGAGCGCCGCGGGGAATATTTAGGCGGCACAGTGCAAGTTATTCCGCACATTACGAATGAAATCAAAGACCGCGTTTTTCTTGCCGGGAAAGAAACGAAAGCTGATGTTGTCATTACAGAAATCGGCGGCACGGTTGGAGACATTGAATCATTGCCGTTTTTAGAAGCGATCCGCCAAATCAAAAGTGACGTCGGTTCTGACAATGTGATGTATATTCATTGCACACTCATCCCGTTTTTAAAAGCAGCCGGAGAAATGAAAACAAAACCGACACAGCACAGCGTAAAAGAGCTTCGCAGCCTCGGTATTCAGCCGAATATTATCGTTGTTCGTACCGAGTTGCCAGTTTCACAAGACATGAAAGACAAACTCGCTCTTTTCTGTGATATCGCTCCAGAGGCGGTCATTGAAGCGATGGATGCAGATACGCTTTACGCGGTGCCGCTTTCCCTTCAAGACCAAAAAATGGACGATCTCGTCTGCCGTCACTTAAAACTGCAGTGCCACGATGCAGAAATGGAAGACTGGAGAGCGCTTGTAGACAAAGTCCGCGGCTTAACAAAGAAAACTAGAATTGCCCTCGTCGGAAAATACGTCGAGCTGCAAGATGCCTACATTTCCGTCGTGGAAGCATTGCGCCATGCCGGCTATGCATTTGATGCTGACATTGAAATCGATTGGGTCAACTCGGCTGAATTGCTCGCCGAAAACGTAGAAGAACGCTTAAAAGACGCAGACGGCATTTTAGTGCCGGGCGGTTTTGGCGACCGGGGCATTGCCGGTAAAATAGAAGCTATTAAATATGCACGAGAAAACAATGTTCCGTTATTCGGCATTTGCCTTGGCATGCAGCTTGCTTCTATTGAATACGCACAAAACGTCGTTCGCTTGGAAGGTGCTAATTCATCTGAAATCGATCCGACAACGCCATATCCGGTCATCGACTTGCTGCCGGAACAAAAAGACGTGGAAGACCTTGGCGGCACGCTTCGCCTTGGCTTGTACCCATGCAAACTGCAAGAAGGAACAAAAGCATACGAAGCTTATCAGGACGAAGTAGTGTACGAACGCCATCGCCATCGCTACGAATTCAACAACGAATATCGTGAGCTGATGGAGAAAGAAGGGTTCATCTTCTCTGGCACGAGCCCGGACGGCCGTCTCGTAGAAATCATTGAGCTTAAAGATCACCCATGGTTCGTAGCAGCCCAGTTCCATCCGGAATTCACATCACGCCCAACTCGCCCGCAGCCGCTTTTCCGCGCATTTGTCGAAGCGACTTTGGCTGGTAAATAAGAAAAATGGAAAAGCCTTTAAAGCAGGACGCTTTAAAGGCTTTTTTTTGCGGTAGTGATGCATAAATAAACGAATTCATTCTTTGTTGACTGCAAATATGTGCATACGGCAGCTATTTCAGTCTTGGTCTTGTAAAATTTCATCAATTGTCAGTTTCAGTAAAAAGTAAATGTACAGCGCAGCGATGCTTGACGGGAAGCCGGTGCGGCCGCCTGTTTCATCAGGAAGCAGACCTTTAATGAGTTTCGTGTCGATAAAAACATCCGCAAGTGTGGCTAGTGACACTTCTTCCGTTGACACAGCGCCGGCTACAGCAACAAAGGGAATGTGTTTTTCTTGAAGGGCAGATGCGGCAGCTAACGCTTCGGGATCATTGGTGAAGCGGCTGACAAGGAGGACGCGGTCGCTCTCGGTGATCTCATCTGCTGTTTTGAAAGGCTGGCAGTGGGTGAGCGGCTCAGCGCCGGTCATCGCTTCTGCCTCAACAGCTGTCATTTCCTGAATTCCTTGTATGTAAATCCGGCCTTCACCCACCATTGCCTGCGCGAGAAGTCGGGCGCCATCTTCAATATTATAAGCTTCTTTATCGGCAATCCGCTGAAACAGACCATTTAATTGAGTTGTAAACATTTTTAGCATCGTTCTGCCTCCTTATTTGTGAGTACATTATACATATCTTTCAACTGCGCGGCAAAAATGAAACTTTCACCGGGTGCATCCCGCCAAAGCGCCTGGAAGAAACTTTTTTCGCTTTACTAAACTTAGGGCGTAATAAGGAGAAAGAATAGTTAATCATTTTTAAGTTTAAAAGAGACATAGCGGCCAAAGCGTGCAAATCTTAAGAGCTTCTTTAGTCAAAGTTCTGCAAGAATTTACATCTGTAGGCAGGAATTTTGTGTGTTGAACAAGAATTATAGTAAATAGCTGGATAAAGTATTCTTTAATTTTTAATTTTTATTTTTAAACATATAAAGTGAATCCAGAGCAGGGGGAGAGGCAATTGAGTGGGAAAATACTTATTGTGGACGATCAGTTTGGCATACGTATTTTATTAAATGAAGTTTTGCAAAAAGAAGGGTACGAAACATTTCAAGCCGCAAACGGAGTGCAGGCTCTTGAAATTGTCGATAACCATTCACCTGATTTAGTCTTGCTGGATATGAAAATTCCAGGTATGGACGGCATTGAAATTTTAAAAAGAATGAAAGAAAAAGACAGCAGCATCCGGGTAATTATCATGACAGCTTATGGGGAACTGGACATGATTCAAAAAGCAAGGGACTTGGGAGCGCTTACGCATTTTGCTAAGCCGTTTGACATAGACGATATTCGGACAACCGTGAAGGAATACATATTTTCTTGAGAGATAACCGGTCACCTTTACGTTGGTAAAGGGCCGGTTATTTTGGTATGATACAAATGTAAATTTATTCGTAAGCCTAAAACAGGTTACATACTTTAGTTTATCAAGGAGCAGGAAAAATGTAATTTAGCTGCCCTTGATAGATCTGTTTTAAAGAGATAGAGTGTCAGCAGACTTAAGTATTATGGCTTTTTGATAAAGTCAGTTGGCTGAATTAGCTGTTTGTGTTATAAATATCTATATTTTTAAAATAGGAGGAAAATAATTATGCCTTTAGTTTCCATGACGGATATGCTTAATAAAGCAAAAGAAGAAAAGTATGCTGTGGGACAATTTAATTTGAATAACCTTGAATTCACGCAAGCGATTTTACAGGCAGCTGAAGAAGAAAAATCACCAGTTATTCTTGGTGTTTCTGAAGGCGCAGCGCGTTACATGGGCGGCTTCAAATTTGTAGTGACCATGGTCGAAGCATTAATGGAAGAATACGAAGTTTCTGTGCCGGTAGCGATCCATTTGGACCACGGTTCCAGCTTTGAAATGTGTGCTAAAGCAATTCAAGCTGGCTTCACATCCGTGATGATCGATGGTTCTCACCATCCACTTGAGCAAAACATTGCTTTAACGAAAAAAGTAGTAGAACTTGCTCATATTCATGGTGTATCTGTCGAAGCAGAGCTTGGCCGTATTGGCGGTCAGGAAGACGACCTTGTGGTGGATGACGCTGAAGCGGCTTACGCAATTCCGGCAGAATGTGACCAATTAGTTCGTGAAACAGGCGTTGACTGCTTTGCTCCAGCACTTGGATCTGTGCATGGACCATACAAAGGCGAACCGAACCTCGGATTTGACCGGATGGAAGAAGTCATGAATTTAACAGGCATTCCGCTCGTTCTTCACGGCGGCACGGGGATTCCGACGAAAGATATTCAACGTGCTATCTCACTTGGAACAGCGAAAATCAACGTTAACACAGAAAACCAAATCGCTTCAGCGAAAGCGGTACGCGAAGTACTAGCAGAAAAACCGGATTTATACGATCCGCGCAAATACTTGGGACCTGCCCGCGATGCGATCAAAGAAACAGTTAAAGGAAAAATGCGCGAATTCGGTTCATCTGGCAAAGCGTAAACAAAACCCGTTCATTTACAAAGATGCATATTAGAAGCCGCCTTATAAAAATAAGGCGGCTTTGTACTAAAAATTCATTCAGCCCAAACGCTGCTACATTTAAAGGAGAGACAATTTTATGAAATTATTTATCGATACAGCAAATATGGAAGAAATCAAAGAAGCTCATTCTTGGGGTATTTTATCAGGCGTGACAACGAATCCGTCCTTAGTGGCGAAAGAAACAGTTCCCTTTCATGACCGTCTTCGCGAAATCACAGATTTAGTAAGCGAGTCTGTCAGTGCGGAAGTGATTGCGCTTGATGCAGAAGGAATGATTGAGGAAGGCCGCGAATTGGCGAAAATTGCGCCAAACATTACAGTAAAAGTGCCGATGACTCCGGAAGGGATGAAAGCAGTAGCTGTTTTTGCAAAAGAAGGCATTAAAACAAATGTTACGCTTGTATTCAGTGCTAACCAGGCATTGCTTGCAGCGAGAGCAGGGGCTTCCTATGTTTCTCCATTTTTAGGCCGCCTGGATGATATCGGACACAACGGCTTGGATCTAATTGAAACAATCTCTTCTATTTTTGCCATTCACGGCATTGAAACTGAAATTATCGCCGCTTCAATCCGCCATCCGCAGCACGTTACAGATGCAGCTTTGCGAGGCGCCCATATTTCAACTGTTCCATTTAAAGTGTTGAAGCAAATGTACAACCATCCATTGACGGACAAAGGCATCGAAGCATTCCTTGCTGACTGGGAAAAACGTCAATCAAAATAAAATTTCATTTTTTTACATGATTTTACTACATTGGGATAAACTAATACTATTCAAATAGCTGTCAGCACATCATGAAATAATTCTTTTTCGATGCTTAGCCAGTGCGTGAAAGAAGGGAGCAGAAAATGGAAAAGCTGAAAATTGTAGGAGGCCGGCCTTTAAAAGGAACGATTAAAGTGGACGGGGCGAAAAACAGTGCAGTTGCTTTAGTTCCGGCTACGATTTTAGCGGAGTCTCCAGTAACAATTGAAGGGCTGCCCGACATTTCCGATATTCATATGCTGAAAGGGCTGCTCGAGGAAATCGGAGGAAGTGTCACCTTTGAAAACGGCGAAATGGTCGTTGACCCAGAGAAGATGGTGGCAATGCCGCTTCCAAATGGTAAAGTAAAAAAACTGCGCGCCTCCTACTATTTAATGGGTGCCATGCTCGGAAAGTTTAAAAAAGCGGTCATCGGTTTGCCTGGGGGCTGTCATTTAGGACCGCGTCCGATCGACCAGCATATAAAAGGGTTTGAAGCCCTTGGAGCCGAAGTGACAAACGAACAAGGCGCCATTTATTTGCGAGCCAATGAATTGCGGGGAGCAAGAATTTATTTGGATGTTGTTAGCGTCGGTGCCACGATCAATATTATGTTGGCTGCTGTGAAAGCAAAAGGACGGACAGTCATTGAAAACGCGGCGAAAGAGCCGGAAATTATTGACGTTGCTACACTGTTAAACAACATGGGCGCGAAAATCAAAGGCGCTGGAACGGATATTATTCGCATTGAAGGTGTGGACAAGCTTGCCGGCTGCCGCCATACGATCATTCCAGACCGGATTGAAGCAGGGACGTTTATGATTTTAGCAGCGGCTGCTGGCGAAGGAGTCGTTGTCGACAACGTTATACCGCTCCATTTAGAATCATTGACAGCCAAGCTGCGGGAAATGAACGTGCCAGTGGAAATCGGTGATGATAAGGTGTTTGTCGGCAAAGCCGAGCAGTTAAAAGCGGTCGATATTAAAACGCTCGTTTATCCAGGGTTTCCAACGGATTTGCAGCAGCCATTTACGACTCTTTTAACAAAAGCAGAAGGGTCGGCAATCGTCACGGATACGATTTACTCTGCCCGTTTTAAACATATCGACGAACTGCGAAGAATGAACGCCAGCATGAAAGTAGAAGGAAGATCAGCCATTATAAATGGGCCGCTCAAGCTTCACGGGGCGAAAGTAAAAGCGAGCGACTTGCGGGCAGGAGCTGCTCTCGTCATAGCAGGGTTAATGGCGGAAGGTATAACAGAAGTGACAGGACTTGAGCACATCGATAGAGGCTACAGCCTGCTTGTAGAAAAGTTGAGCCGCCTTGGTGCAGAGATTTGGCGCGAAGAACTGTCGGAGGAAGAACTTGAACAAATAAAAAGCTGATGAATTCTTCCACGCAATTTCCTTTTAATGTGTTACAATATATGTGTTAATTATGTTATACCAATTAAAAATCGCAGTTGTAATACGGGAGGAAAATATAAAATGGAAAGAAGTTTATCAATGGAGCTTGTCCGTGTTACGGAAGCCGCTGCTTTATCTTCCGCACGCTGGATGGGACGAGGAAAGAAAAATGAAGCGGACGATGCGGCCACTACTGCCATGCGTGATGTATTCGATACGATTCCGATGAAAGGAACGGTCGTAATCGGAGAAGGCGAAATGGACGAAGCTCCGATGCTTTATATCGGAGAAAAACTCGGCACAGGCTACGGACCGCGCGTAGACGTAGCGGTTGATCCGCTGGAAGGCACGAACATCGTCGCTTCAGGCGGCTGGAATGCGTTAGCAGTCCTCGCTGTAGCAGACCATGGCAACTTGTTGCATGCACCTGATATGTATATGGATAAAATTGCGGTAGGGCCTGAAGCGGTCGGTCAAATTGACATTAACGCTTCCGTCCTTGACAACTTGAAAGCTGTGGCAAAAGCGAAAAATAAAAACATTGAGGATGTAGTGGCGACGGTATTAAACCGCCCGCGCCATGAGGAAATCATCGCTCAATTGCGCGATGCAGGCGCCCGCATTAAATTAATTAATGACGGCGACGTAGCAGGTGCGATCAACACCGCTTTTGACCAAACAGGCGTCGATATTTTATTCGGCTCCGGCGGCGCTCCTGAAGGCGTCATCGCAGCGGTTGCGTTAAAATGTCTCGGCGGAGAAATTCAAGGACGACTGCTCCCGCAAAACGAAGCAGAAATTAAACGGTGCGAAGGCATGGGCATTAATGTGAAAAACGTGCTTCGCATGGAAGACCTCGTCCGCGGTGATGATGCTATTTTTGCCGCGACTGGCGTAACAGACGGCGAGTTAATGCGCGGTGTCCAATTTAAAGGATCATATGGCGAAACACATTCTGTCGTCATGAGAGCAAAATCAGGAACGGTTCGCTTTGTCGACGGCCGCCACAGCCTGAAGAAAAAACCAAACTTAGTCATGAAATCTTAATACAGACATTATTCTAAATTAATTAATTGACAGCAAGCGGGCTTTCACCGGAAACAACCGGTTTGCAGCCTGCTTCTGCTGTTTAACATGCCACTACCAAAATCACTGCTTTAAAATCGCAACCAGTGTAACATTCCCTCCTTTTTCAATCGAACATTGCCACAACCAACCCGAGAGGTTAAAATAGATATTATTTTAAGAAAAGCGGAGCCGACTGTTTTGGGGCGACAAGCATATGACAGGCTGGCGAAATGGCGCTTTTCAGCCATGCAGTCAGACTGGCATATGACCTCGAGCCCCAAGGAGGCGAAGCTGGACAATAGAAAAGCGGAAGCGCCTGTCCAGCCGCGACAAGCAAATGGCTGACAGCGAGGAGGCAGTATTCCAGGCCGCCACAGCTGACAGACATTTGACCTCGAGTCCCAAGGAGACGGGATCAGCAAAAAAAGAATGCCTCACCCTATCCAAATAGGGGAGAATTAAATAAAAGTGTGGTGCCGAAATGGAAGAACTGACTATTGCATATTTAGAAAGTCTAAAGCTGAAAGAACTTTATGAACTCGCGCGTACATATAAGATTTCTTATTACAGCAAGTTGACGAAAAAAGAATTGATTTTTGCTATTTTGAAAGCGCGTGCGGAAGAACAAGGTTTCTTTTTCATGGAAGGTGTGCTGGAAATTATTCAGTCAGAAGGGTTTGGCTTTTTAAGACCAATCAATTACTCGCCAAGCTCCGAAGATATTTATATTTCTGCTTCACAAATCCGCCGTTTTGATTTAAGAAATGGTGATAAAGTATCGGGTAAAGTACGTCCTCCGAAAGAAAATGAGCGTTACTATGGCCTTCTGCACGTTGAAGCGGTCAACGGCGATGATCCTGAATCCGCTAAAGAACGTGTACACTTTCCCGCATTAACTCCTTTATATCCTGACCGCCAAATTATGCTTGAAACGAATCCGAAAAATCTTTCCACGAGAATCATGGATTTAATTGCGCCTGTCGGTTTTGGTCAGCGCGGATTAATCGTGGCTCCGCCAAAAGCGGGGAAAACAATGCTGTTAAAAGAAATTGCCAATTCCATTACCGCCAATCATCCGGAATCCGAACTCATTGTGTTGTTAATTGATGAGCGCCCAGAGGAAGTAACGGATATTGAGCGTTCGGTTCAGGCGGAAGTCATCAGCTCTACATTTGATGAAGTGCCGGAAAACCATATTAAAGTGGCTGAGCTTGTGCTGGAGCGGGCAATGCGCCTCGTGGAACATAAGCGCGATGTCATTATTTTAATGGACAGCATTACGCGGCTGGCCCGGGCTTACAACCTTGTGATTCCGCCAAGCGGGCGTACATTGTCCGGGGGGATTGACCCGGCTGCATTCCACCGTCCGAAGCGCTTTTTCGGTGCGGCCCGTAACATTGAAGAAGGCGGCAGCTTGACGATTCTCGCAACTGCCCTCGTTGATACAGGCTCGCGCATGGATGACGTCATTTATGAAGAATTTAAAGGGACAGGCAATATGGAGCTTCATCTCGACCGCTCGCTTGCCGAGCGCCGCATATTCCCAGCTATTGATATTAAGCGTTCCGGCACACGCAAAGAAGAGCTGCTCATCGAAAAAGGACAGCTTGATATGATTTGGTCCATCCGCAAAACGATGTCCGATTCGCCGGATCTCGCCGAGAAATTCCTGCGCCGTTTGCGGCAAACGAAAACGAACGCAGAATTTATTGATCAGCTCGTGGCAGAAATAAAAACAGGTGGTTCATCCAAACGAATTTTATAATTCGCATTTGATTTTTGGAACAACCCTTGTTATAATAATGTAAGTATGCTTAGCCTTTAAGTACGGAGCAACATAGCCGTACTTCGTATAGACAACTCTGTTTCAGAATGATTCAGGGCGGAAGGAGATGACAAGAATGAAAACAGGTATTCATCCAGGTTACAAAAAAGCAATGGTGAAATGTGCATGCGGCAACGAGTTTACAACTGGTTCCGTTAACGAGGAAATTCGTGTAGAGGTTTGCTCTGAATGCCACCCATTCTATACTGGCCGTCAAAAATTCGCTGATGCTGGCGGACGTGTTGATCGTTTCAACAAAAAATACGGCATGAAGAATAACTAATTTAAAAATGAGAAACAGGCAAGGAGTTATAAATAACTGCTTGCCTGTTTTTTGCCTTTTTAAGGGCTGAAGGTGTAAAGGAATTTGGAAAGTGAGGCTTTTTCATGTATGTGATGAAACAAACTGGATGGATGGAAGTCATTTGCGGCAGCATGTTTTCCGGAAAATCAGAAGAACTCATCCGCCGCGTCAGGCGCGCGCAGTTTGCTAAACAAAATATTATGGTGTTTAAGCCAAAGATCGATAGCCGCTACAGTGAAAAATCAGTCGTTTCCCACAACGGTTCGTCTTTTATTGCTGTGCCTGTCGAAGGATCGGCCGCCATCTTAGCAGCTGTCACTTCTGATGTCGACATTGTCGCGATTGACGAAGCGCAGTTTTTTGATGATGGCATTATTCAAGCGGCTCAAACGCTGGCAGATCGCGGTCATCGCGTTATTTTAGCGGGACTTGACCAAGACTTCCGCGGAGAGCCGTTCGGCCCGATGCCGGCTTTAATGGCAGCCGCTGAACTCGTTACGAAGCTGCAGGCTGTTTGTGCGGTCTGCGGGTCACCGGCCAGCCGGACGCAGCGTTTAATTGACGGCGAGCCCGCGGGTTATGACGATCCGATTATTTTAGTCGGGGCAGCGGAAAGCTACGAATCGCGCTGCCGCCATCACCATGAAGTGCCGCGGAACTCCGTTCACAAGCAAAAAGCGGCTGCAGAAAAAACTAATAAAAAACGAAACCCTTTTTCACAATAGCTGAAAAAGGTTTTTTCTTGTCCCGCCGTTGTACTCGATTTTTCTGTATATTATAATAGTAACATTATGGACGAAATTTGAGGTGAAGTCATGTTTGACCGTTTACAGGCGGTAGAAGACCGCTACGAAAAGTTAAATGAACTGTTAAGTGATCCGGAGATTGTGAATAACCCGGGCAAGTTAAGGGATTACTCAAAAGAGCAGTCCGACATTCAAGATACAGTGCTCGTGTACCGTGAATATAAAGAGTCGAAGGAGCAATACGAAGAGGCTAAAGAGATGCTTGAAGAAAAGCTTGACGCCGACATGCGTGAAATGGTCAAAGAAGAAATGGGTGAGCTGGAAGAAAAGCTGGAACAATTAGAAGATCAATTAAAAATTCTTTTGATCCCGAAAGACCCGAATGACGACAAAAACGTTATTATGGAAATCCGCGGGGCGGCAGGCGGAGATGAAGCAGCTTTGTTTGCCGGCGACTTATACCGCATGTACAGCCGCTATGCAGAAGCGCAAGGCTGGAAAACAGAAGTGATTGAAGCTCATTCGACCGGCCTTGGCGGTTATAAAGAAATTATCTTTATGATTAATGGGAAAGGCGCTTTTTCTAAAATGAAATATGAAAACGGTGCTCACCGCGTACAGCGTGTACCTGAAACTGAATCAGGCGGACGCATTCACACATCGACATCTACGGTGGCATGTCTGCCTGAAGCGGAAGATGTGGAAGTCGATATTCATGAAAAAGATATTCGTGTCGATACATTTGCATCAAGCGGTCCGGGCGGGCAGAGCGTCAACACGACAATGTCAGCCGTCCGTTTAACACACGTGCCGACTGGTACAGTCGTTTCCTGCCAGGACGAAAAGTCACAAATTAAAAACAAAGAAAAAGCGATGAAAGTTCTTCGTGCCCGCGTGTACGATAAGTTCCAGCAAGAGGCGCAGGCGGAATACGATGCCCAGAGAAAATCAGCTGTCGGTTCCGGCGACCGCTCTGAACGGATCCGTACGTATAACTTCCCGCAAAACCGTGTGACTGACCACCGCATCGGTTTAACGATTCAAAAGCTCGATCAAATTTTAGAAGGCAAGCTTGATGAAGTGCTGGATGCGTTAATTATGGAAGAACAGTCTTCCAAGCTTGAGAATTTGCAGGATTAAATATGTCACGAAAAATATATGAGGCCCTCCGGTGGGCTTCTTCTTTTTTAATGGAGCATAAGCGGGATGCGAATGCGGGAGAGCTGCTGCTGCAGCATGCCGTTTGTATGCAGAGGTCACAGCTTTTAGCGAGTATGCAGCAAGAGTTAACGGAAGAGCAGGAAACTCACTTTATCACAATGGTCGAACAACACGCAGCAGGTGTCCCGGTACAGCATATGATTGGGAAGGAACAATTTTATGGACGAAGCTTTTTCGTGAACGGTGATGTGCTTATTCCCCGGCCGGAAACAGAAGAGCTAGTTTGGCACACGCTGGAAATGGCAAAAAAACGGTTGGCAGCCGCCGATCAAATGGTCATGGCGGATATTGGTACGGGCAGCGGAGCGATCGCCATTACAATGAAGCTCGAATGGCCGGAACTGATGGTCTATGCATCTGATGTTTCTGAAAAAGCACTGCAAACGGCGAAACTTAACAGTGAAGCACTGCAGGCAGATGTCCATTTTATACACGGAGATTTGCTTGCTCCTTTCATTGAAAAAAACATGAAGCTCGATCTTCTTTTATCCAATCCGCCATACATCCCCTTGGCCGACAAAAAAGATTTGTCACCGGTTGTTGCCGATCATGAACCGGAACTTGCGCTTTATGGCGGAGAAGATGGCCTTGATTTATATCGGAGGTTCAGTGAACAGCTGCCCGAGGTGCTGAATCCCGGCGCGTTTGTTGGCTTCGAAGTGGGAGCGGGACAAGGAAAAGCGGTGGCTGAACTTTTACAACAAGCCTTTCCACAAGCTTTAATTGACGTAAAAAATGACATCAACGGCAAAGATCGAATGGTCTTTATGGAAATTTAATAGTTTCATTGTTTAAGTTTTTCTTTTCTGGACAGACTGTTTGTCAGGAGGGGAAAACAATGAATAAATTAATTGCAGGCATTTATTTACTTATACTATCCATTGGTACAATTGCAAGTTTATATATACCGAGCCAGGCGGCGGAACCAGAAGAAACGATTGTCATTCCAAAAGAGGCGATCAGGCTGCGAATTCTTGCAAACAGCGATCATGCCGCAGACCAGGCGTTGAAAAGAAAAATCAGAGACGATGTGAATGCGGAAATTACAAACTGGGTGTCCGACTTGGAGTCGCTGCCGGAAGCCCGCCGCCTCTTGAAGAGCAAGCTGCCGGAAATTCAGCAAATTGCTTTGGAACGAGCGGCAAAAGAAGGAGCGACAAGTGACATTAGAGTAAAGTTTGACAAAGCGAAATTTCCAACGAAGCTGTACGGACAATTTTTATACCCAGCCGGTGAATATGAGGCCATCGTCATCACCATTGGAGAAGGAAAAGGTGCTAATTGGTGGTGTGTATTGTACCCGCCACTCTGCTTTCTTGATTTTTCAAACGGAACAGCTATCGGTCCCGGTGTAGAAGAAAACAGTCAGCCGGATGAAACGAAAGAATCTGTTTATGCAGAAGAAAATAGCCAGCCGGATGAAATGAAAGAACCTGTTTATGAGGAAGAAAACAGCCAGCCGGGTGAAACGAAAGAGCCTGTTTACGCAGAAGAAAACAGCCAGCTGGACGAAATCAAAGAGCCGGTTTATGCAGAAGGAAAACCGCAAGTCCCGGAAGTAAAGTTCGCTATTTTGGAGTTATTTAAACGAGGAGATTAAAAAATCGACGAATTTCCCTAAAAGTTATAAACATGTTATTCACCGTTTGTGGATGAAGCGGGAATTCAGTCATTATTCAGAAATTTATCCACAACTGTCCACAGGTTTATGCACAAGTTGAAATTTATTATGCACAGAATGTGGATAAAATCACTAAAATTGTGAATATCATTCAACTAATCTCTAGTTTTTCTGAAAAAAATGTAGAAATTACGCACTGAATTAAAGAAATGAAAAATAGGTGAGTGAAATGCAGACAAAGTATTGGCATGTGGATAACCGTGTGGATGTGTTAAAAACATATCCACAAGTAAAAGAAGCAGCTGATTTATTAAAGAAAAATGAAGTCGTAGCCTTTCCGACCGAAACAGTGTACGGTCTTGGCGGAAATGCTTTATCCGATGAAGCGGCCGCCAAAATATTCGCGGCGAAAGGCCGGCCGGCGGATAACCCGTTAATTATCCACCTTGCTTCGAAACAGCAAGCAGCGGATGTGGCGGTGAATATATCGGAAACAGCAGAAAAGCTCATGCAAGCGTTTTGGCCGGGTCCGCTGACCATTATTTTGGCAAAGCAGCCGAACAAACTGTCTGACATCGTTACTGCCGGATTGGAAACTGTAGCCGTCCGCATGCCCGATCATCCGGTTGCGCTTGCCGTTATTCAAGCAGCCGGCTTGCCCATTGCTGCTCCGAGCGCCAACCGCTCCGGCAAACCGAGTCCTACTTCTGCTAAGCACGTGCAAGATGACCTTGATGGAAGAATTGCCGGAATTGTGGATGGCGGCGAAACCGGGGTGGGAGTGGAATCAACGGTGGTGGATTGTACAGGTGAAATTCCCGTTATTTTACGCCCGGGCGGCATTACGAAAGAAGAAATCGAAGCAGCCGTGGGTGAAACAGCGATCGATGCGGCGCTGACAGATACGCAAAAACAACCGAAATCACCAGGTATGAAATACACTCACTATGCTCCGGATGCACCTGTCTATTTGATGGAAGGAAGCAAGGAGTGGATTCAGTCGCAAGTAAATAGGGAACGTCAACAAGGAAAGAAAGTCGGCCTGTTAACAACGGAAGAAAATCTTTCTTTCTATGAAGCGGATGTTATCTTGCCATGCGGCAGCCGAAAAGACTTGAAAACAGTCGCTCATTCTCTATATGATGTGTTGCGAGCTTTTAATGAAACAGATGTAGATATCATTTATTCTGAAACCTTTTCAACAGAGGGTGTAGGCTTAGCTATTATGAACCGGCTGGAAAAAGCGGCCGGCCACCGCTGGATTCGCGAAACAAGTAAATAGCAGAAGATCATAAGAATTCCGGAAGCTGCCATCCTGCGGCGTCCGGAATTTTTTTATTGTTTGAGAAGCTATAAAATACTTGCATTGTGGATAATTTTTCTCAAGGAGCAGGTCTGCTTCCAGTTCCAGTGCCTAGCCCTCCGAGGTCGAATAACCTTTCCCCAATGAAGCCAAAGGGCGGACTTCTTTGGGGAAGAACATTTGCTGGTCGGGGCTGGACAGGCGCTTCCGCATTTATTCTTTATTTTTTTCATCGACCAAGTAAAGGACCATTTCATTAAGTGGAGCTTCTTTATAGCTCTCAAGTAACCCTTTGGACGCGGTGGTGTCTTTCTGTATGACTTTTTGTTTTAGTGTGACAGCTACCTGATTTTCAAAAGGAAAAGCTTCGATAGCAATCGTATTTTTATTTCTCCAGTGCAGTTGGAGTTTATCTTGTCGGAATGTGTGCAAAGCAGAAGAAAGCGGTATTCCATCACGGAAAAATGGGAGCTCTTCTTCCTTTTTAGCACCAGGTTCATTCAGGCAAATATATAATGACAGATGATCGCCGAACTGTAGCAGCCCACAATGAAAATGAAGCAACAATCGATCGGTTATTTCCAAAGAGTGAATGAGCTTCTCTTGCCGTTCTTTTTCCTGCGCCACAAAGACCTTTGCCTCGTTAGCAGCCTCGTTTTTGAGGAAGCCTGTATAATACATGCTGCATAAAAGAGCGGCATAAGGATCATTTTTCTCCACTTCATCAATCCCGTTTTTGTAAAGTACGATTTTTGCCAGTACAGGAAAGTCAAGAAATGTATACGGCTTTTGTTTTGTATCATTCCAAAACGGCTCTTTGTCGAATGGTTTCCAGCCACAGTCATGCATAGAGATAGCGTATTGGACAGAATTTCTGAATTCTTTGCCAATGAACAGGGAATCTTTCCAATGGGTCATAATGCTGCCAGAAACTTGTGCATGATGATCCTGTTCAATCATGATAAATTCATTTTCACGTTCTCTCACAATCATGGAAGGTCACCCTTTCGCCTTTTGATACTTGGTCAAATTGTATGTATATGATATATATTTATTCCCCGATTGATTGTTTATAATCACAGATTCGAAGAGAAATAGGTTTGCTAGAGCCAGCTCTCTTTTTTTATTTAAGATTTCAGTCTAAAAGAAACTATTGAAAGCTTCCTGCATATGTTGAAAAGAGGCACGTCCAACGAGGAAGGGAATGAAGATAAAAATGGGTGAGATTGTCACTTTGAGCATGCTCGCTTTAGCTTTAGGAATGGACGCCTTTTCGGCAAGCTTAGGAATCGGGCTGGCGCCAATTAGACTAAAAAGAATTTTTTATATAGGACTAGTTGTTGGCAGCTTTCATATTATTCTGCCGCTATTTGGTATGCTTGCCGGCCGATTTGTTACAGAGACATTTGGAACAATTGCGGCTTTTATCGGTGGTATGCTTCTAATTATAGCTGGCGGCCAAATGATCATCGCTTTTTTTCAACAGAAGGAAGAAGAACGAAGCATACCTTCCGGCTGGAAGTTATTTTTATTTTCATTAACTGTCAGCCTCGACAGCTTTTCAGTCGGACTAACTCTCGGCATTTATGGTGTAAGAGCTTTTCTCGCCATGCTATTATTCGGCAGCATTGCAGCGGGGTTAACGTGGGGCGGATTATTGCTCGGCAAAAAAGCGAACAACTGGCTTGGAACGTATAGTGAAGCTTTCGGCGGCTGCATTTTGCTTACATTCGGGTTGAAACTTCTTTTTCTTTAAGTGGAAAAATATATAGAGCTTTTTACTCTCTTTTTTAAAAAATCTCTTATAATAGAAGAAAGAGTAAATTTAGTTGGAGGGAGAAAAAGGTTGAAAATATTATTCGTATGTACAGGGAATACTTGCAGAAGTCCAATGGCAGAAGCGATTTTGAAGCATAAAAAGCAAGAATGGGAAGTTCAGTCTGCGGGTATTTTTGCAGCTGACGGCAGTCCGGCAGCTTCGCATTCCGTTCAAGTGTTACAAGAAAATAAAATTGCGATTCAGCATATTTCCCAAGGGATAACGCCTGATCTAGTGGAGTGGGCGGATGTTATTTTTACGATGACGAACAGCCACAAGCAAGCTCTTCTTTCTTCTTTCCCTAAATGTTCTGAGAAAATATGGCCGTTGAGGGAATTTATTCATGAACAGCAAGAAGATGTAGCCGATCCGTACGGAGGGTCAATCGATGACTACCGGCGCACGTATGCTGAACTGGATGAATTGATTGCTTTATTACTAAAGAAATTGTAACGGTGATCATTCCATTCCGGCTATGGGCGACTTCCTCTTTTCATTTGCTCCCGCCTATGACAAAATAAAAGAAAATCGGCTAAGCCAAAAGGAGATTACTGACATGAAGATTGCGATTGCTTCCGATCATGGGGGAGTGAACATCCGAAAAGAATTGAAGCGCCTGATGGATGAGCTTGGCTTGGAATATGAAGATTTTGGCTGCGAATGCGGCACATCTGTTGACTATCCGGACTATGCCATACTAGTAGCTGAAAAAGTAGCGAGTGGAGAATTTGACCGGGGTATTTTAGTGTGTGGTACCGGCATCGGTATGAGTATTGCAGCCAACAAAGTAAAGGGTATTCGCTGTGCACTCGTGCATGACTTGTTTAGCGCAAAAGCGACTAGGGAACATAATGACAGCAACATGCTTGCAATGGGGGAACGGGTCATCGGTCCCGGGCTTGCCCGTGAGATTGCTAAAGTGTGGCTGACAACTGATTTTGAAGGCGGCCGTCACGAAAACCGTCTCGGTAAAATTAAAGCATACGAAGAAAACTAAAACGGAGGGATGAGCTTTGTTGCAGCTAAAAGATTGGGAACAGCAGCTCAGTTGTACGTTGGATGAATTTCAGCAGCAGGCCCGTCTCCAAAAGGGCCAGACGGTTGTTATCGGCTGCTCTACTTCAGAAATCGCCGGTGAAAAAATCGGCACAGCAGGTACGCTGGACATTGCTGAAATGGTGTACCGGCAATTAAAAACATTTGCGAATGATCATGGGCTGCATCTTGCGTTTCAATGCTGCGAGCACTTGAACCGCGCGCTCGTCGTGGATCGTGATCTGGCACAAAAGATGCAGCTCGAAGAAGTGTCTGTCGTGCCGGTTCGGCAGGCGGGCGGCTCGATGGCTGCTTACGCGTTTAATCAAAATGACAACAGCGCAGTCGTAGAGTTTATTAAAGCCGACGCGGGTATCGATATCGGCGATACATTCATCGGCATGCACTTAAAACATGTAGCCGTCCCGTTGCGAACGAGCGTAAAAGAAGTGGGACATGCGCACGTTACGATGGCTGTAACGCGTCCGAAACTGATCGGCGGCGCCAGGGCTGTTTATGAAAAAACGAATATAAATGAAAGCTGCACTAGTTAATGTTAAGATATAGCCGTTTTTCAATTATGGAATTCGGCTATTTTTTATGAAAAGATCGGAACTTCTATTAATTTCATTTGAAACAAGCTGAAAACATGATAGAATATAAGAGAATTTTTAAAATTAGCAATACATAAAGACATAAATGATTCACACATTCGAAAGGGGATTGAACATGAGCATTCTTAAAGATCAAGATTCAGCTGTTTTTCAAGCCATTCAAGACGAATTAAAACGCCAGCAGACAAAAATTGAATTGATCGCTTCTGAGAACTTTGTCAGTGAAGCAGTGATGGAAGCACAAGGATCTGTTTTAACGAATAAATATGCAGAAGGCTACCCAGGCAAGCGTTATTACGGCGGCTGTGAACATGTGGATGTCGTTGAAGATCTTGCCCGCGACCGCGCAAAAGAAATTTTCGGAGGCGAGCATGTGAACGTGCAGCCGCACTCAGGCGCTCAAGCGAACATGGCTGTTTACTTTACTGTATTGGAGCAAGGTGACACTGTTCTTGGTATGAACTTGTCCCACGGCGGCCATTTAACTCACGGCAGCCCGGTCAACTTCAGCGGCGTGCAATACAATTTCATCGAATACGGCGTGGATAAAGAAAACCAACGGATCGATTATGACGATGTCCGTCAAAAGGCAATCGAAAACAAACCAAAAATGATCGTAGCAGGAGCGAGCGCGTATCCGCGTGAAATCGACTTCGCTAAATTCCGTGAAATCGCGGATGAAGTCGGTGCTTACTTAATGGTTGATATGGCGCACATTGCAGGTCTCGTAGCAGCCGGCCTTCACCAAAATCCGGTCCCTTACGCTGATTTCGTGACAACAACGACTCACAAAACATTGCGTGGTCCGCGCGGCGGCATGATCATTTGTAAAGAAGAGTTTGGCAAGAAAATCGACAAATCCATTTTCCCTGGTATTCAAGGCGGCCCGCTTATGCATGTCATCGCTGCAAAAGCTGTTGCCTTTGGCGAAGCACTTGATAGCAGCTTTAAAACGTACGCGCAAACAGTCATCGACAATGCGAAGCGTTTAGGCGAAGGATTGACAAAAGAAGGCATTACCCTCGTATCAGGCGGAACAGATAACCACTTACTGCTAATTGACTTGCAATCGCTTGACTTAACAGGAAAAGTAGCAGAAAAAGTGCTTGATGATATCGGTATCACAGTCAACAAAAACACGATTCCATTCGACCCGCAAAGCCCATTTGTAACAAGTGGTATCCGCATTGGAACAGCAGCGGTCACATCCCGCGGCTTTGATTTGGCAGCGATGGATGAAGTAGCTGTAATCATGGCAGAAGCACTGAAAAACCATGAAGATGAGGCGAAGCTGAAAGAACTTAGCCAGCGTGCAGCTGACTTAACAGCAAAATATCCTTTATACAGCTAAACCCTTTGCTCGGCGGAAGGAATCTTTCTTCCCCGGGCGTTTTTTCGTTTTCTTATTTGTTCTTCTCCCACTTTTTATGTAAAATTAAAAGGAAGCTTGCTGAAAGAAGCTGAAAAATGGCTGCACGAGCAGCTTATTTTTTTGCCGCTTAGATGTGATACGCGTAATGAAAGCTTTCATGAAACGACATGAGATTTTAACATAAGGGAGCGATGATTTTGGGAAAAGTATATGTATTCGATCACCCATTAATCCAGCATAAGTTGACAATTATTCGTGATAAAGAAACAGGAACGAAAGAATTCCGTGAGTTGGTAGATGAAGTAGCTACATTGATGGCGTTTGAAATTACCCGCGATATGCCTCTGCAAGATGTGCAGGTGCAGACGCCGGTATGCGAAGCAAATGCAAAAACACTTGCTGGTAAAAAGCTCGGCGTCGTTCCGATTTTACGAGCGGGGATCGGCATGGTTGACGGCATTTTAAATTTGATTCCGGCCGCTAAAGTAGGCCATGTGGGTTTATACCGCGATCCGGAAACATTGACGCCTGTTGAATATTATGTGAAACTTCCATCGGACGTAGAAGAGCGCGATTTTATCGTAGTGGACCCGATGCTTGCTACCGGGGGATCAGCTGTAGAAGCGATTCATTCACTGAAAAAGCGCGGAGCTACAAGCATCAAATTCATGTGCCTCGTCGCTGCCCCTGAAGGTGTGGAAGTGATGAAAGAAATTCACCCGGATGTAGACATTTATATCGCTGCTTTAGATGAAAAGCTGAATGAAAAAGGCTACATTGTGCCAGGGCTTGGCGATGCAGGCGACCGCTTGTTCGGAACAAAATAATTAGAAGTAGGTGCAGACAAGATGAACCGCCCGATTAAAGTAATGACAATTTTTGGAACGCGCCCTGAAGCCATTAAAATGGCTCCGCTCGTTCTGGAACTGCAGAAGCATCCTGAACAATTTGAATCAATTGTGACTGTAACGGCACAGCACCGGCAAATGCTCGATCAAGTGCTGGAAATTTTCAAAGTCACTCCTGATTTCGATTTAAACATGATGAAAGATCGCCAGACATTAATCGATGTGACGACGCGCGGACTGGAAGGGCTTGACGGAGTGATGAAAGAAGTCAAACCGGACATCGTTCTTGTTCACGGTGATACAGCGACAACATTTATTGCTAGCCTCGCTGCTTTCTACAATCAAATTGCCGTTGGCCACGTAGAAGCGGGACTGCGGACGTGGAATAAATATTCACCGTTTCCGGAAGAAATGAACCGCCAGTTAACAGGGATAATCGCCGACCTTCACTTTTCGCCTACAGACGAAGCAGAGGCGAACTTACTTAATGAAGGAAAAAAAGCAGAAACAATTTTCGTAACCGGAAATACAGCGATCGATGCCTTGAAGACGACCGTGAAAGACAGCTACAGCCATGAAGTGCTCGACCGCATCGGCAGCGACCGTCTCGTGCTGATGACTGCACACCGCCGTGAAAACCTTGGCGAGCCGATGCGCAGCATGTTCCGTGCGATTAAACGGTTAGTTGAAGAAAACGACGACATTCAAGTTGTGTATCCAATGCACATGAATCCGGTTGTCCGCGAAATTGCTGATGAAATACTCGGTAGTGACCCGCGCATACACCTAATTGAGCCGCTTGATGTCATCGATTTCCATAACTTCGCCGCGAGAGCTCATTTAATTTTAACGGATTCCGGCGGCGTACAAGAAGAAGCACCTTCCCTCGGCGTCCCGGTTCTTGTCCTCCGCGACACGACTGAACGTCCGGAAGGAATTAAAGCGGGCACATTAAAGCTCGCTGGTGTGGATGAAGAAACAATTTACAAGCTCGCGACGGAACTGCTGACTGACAAAACAGAATATGAAAAGATGTCTAAAGCGTCCAATCCGTACGGCGATGGAGAAGCATCCCGGCGAATTTGCGAAGCGATCCGTTATTATTTCGAAGCCACGAACGAAAAGCCAGACCGGTTCTAATGCCAAAAAGCGATCTCAAACAAAGTTTGAGATCGTTTTTTTATGTGCAAACTGATGAAGAGGGGAGGGGGCTTTATGCACTGATTTCTGGAAATTCTGCACAGCTATTAAGGGATTCTGAACGAGAATCACCGAAAGGTGCATAGCAAACCGGCTTATGCACCAGCCGCAAGGTGTTGTGTGCAAGTTAACTGAATTTCTGCACACTCACGCCTGGTTTGTGCACGAGAAACTCCGGGATACGCACAACACCACCTGAGGGGAGCTCCTTTTTTGTCTGTTTTTGATGAAGAGGGGAGGGGGCTGTCGCTTGCGCTTAGTCACAATTTGTCGAACGCCCCAACATTTTGTGAAAAAGGAAGTGAAATGAACAGCTTATCTGTGCTCATAATAAGAGAATCTTATAGCAAGACAAAAATTTTGATCAATTTGTGAAATGTGTGTTACAATTTCTGATGTTTTTCTTTGTACACGTTGACATTGAAATACCCCTATTGTATGCTTACAAAGGGTAAGGAGCAATACAATATTGACAGGGTGTAAACGCTTTTTTTTTGAGGTAAAACCCGCGGTGGAGCAGGAGTGTTTTCAGATGAAAAGCCGTAAAAATGCGTTTAAGGCGATGTCTTTATACAGTGCGATTTTGGCACAGCTGACAGGATCGATCTTAATCGGGATCTTTGCCGGGCGCTGGCTTGACGAAAAATGGAACACCGAACCACTTTGTTTAATCGTCGGACTGCTCTTAGGAATAACTGTGGGCATTTTTTCTATGCTCCGTACAGTCAGCCACTTCAATTCGGAGGATTAATCAATTATGGGGGAACTCCAGCACTCGCTTTCTAGACATCGAAAGTACATATTCTTTTTGCTCGCCATCTTTGTTTTCTGCTGGGGAATTACGCCTTATAAGGCGATTTTCGGCGGCCTCATCCTTGGAACAGCTATCAGCTTTTTCAACCACTGGTTAATGGTGAAACGGATGCACCGTTTCAACACTGCACTTGATCGCGGCAAGAAAGTTCAGTCGCTTGGCACCATGTCACGTATGGCATCGGCCGGCGTCGCTGCCATCATTGCCCTTCGCTATCCGGAGCATTTCAACATTATCAGTACAGTTTTGGGATTAATGGCATCTTACATTGTCATTATGATAGATTTTTTTATTCATTTTTTAATAAAGAGAAAAACCGGGGAAGAGAGGTGAAAACAGTTGCATCACAAAAATCCAACGATTGATTGGGAAGTATTTGACGGTTTTACATTAACTTTCAACTTAGCGAATATGCTTATGATCACTATTGCCAGCCTTATTGTGTTTTTAATTGCAGTTATTTCTACAAGAAAACTGGCGATGAAGCCTACTGGGCTGCAGAACTTTTTTGAGTGGATCATGGATTTTGTGAAAGGTATCGTCAAAAGCAACATGGACTGGAAAACAGGAGGCCGTTTCCACGTTCTCGGACTCACGTTATTTCTTTATATCGCGGTGTCCAACTTTATAGGCTTGCCATTTTCGGTTGTCGTTGATGACTATCTATGGTGGAAATCGCCGACAGCAGATCCAGTCATTACTTTAACACTTGCAGTCATGGTTGTCGCATTATCGCATTATTACGCAATCAAAATGAAAGGCTTTAAAGAGTACGGAAAGGACTATTTCCGTCCAATGGGATTCTTATTCCCGTTGAAGATTGTGGAGGAATTCGCCAACACACTCACTCTTGGTCTTCGTCTTTACGGTAACATCTTTGCCGGTGAAATCCTACTTGGATTGCTGGCAGGAAGTCTCGCTACAGGAGTCGGCGGACACTTAGCCGCAGTCATCCCAACATTGGCGTGGCAAGGATTCTCCGTGTTTGTCGGTGGGATTCAGGCATTTATCTTCACTATGTTAACGATGGTTTATTTGGCTCACAAAGTGAACCAGGACCATTAAAATATACCCCGTTCATTTAATGGACAAACCTATTTTTAAACAAATACATTATTCATACATTAAAAGGAGGAAATTTTAAAATGGGTCTTTTAGCAGCAGCAATCGCAATCGGTTTAGCCGCACTTGGTGCAGGTATCGGTAACGGTCTTATCGTATCAAAAACAGTTGAAGGTATCGCTCGTCAACCAGAAGCACGTGGTATGCTTCAAACAACAATGTTCATCGGGGTAGCATTAGTAGAGGCGATTCCTATCATCGCCGTTGTTATCGCGTTCATGGTACAAGGACAATAATTTTAGAAAAGCGGAAGGCGCTAGCGCCTGCAGCTAGACATATCAGGGATTTTTGGTCCAATGGCGAAGATCATTCCAAGCGAACCTTCGCCATTGCTTTATGTTCGAAGATTAACAAGCAAAGCCATTCTTTTTATATAGGCTCTTCCCGAAAAGGGGAGGGGTGGAAACTCTTGAAAGGAGTGAAGTGGGCGTGTTAGCAAACGCATTTGTACTTGGAGCGTCAGCCGGCTTTAACGGCGGGGACATTTTGTTCCAATTAATCATGTTCATCATTTTACTAGCACTGATCAAGAAATTTGCCTGGGGCCCTCTTATGGGAATGATGCAGCAGCGTGAAGACCATATTGCCTCAGAAATTGAAGCGGCAGAAAAAAGCCGGATCGAAGCTAATAAATTATTAGAAGAAACTCGTGCAGAGTTAAAAGCATCTCGTCAAGAAGCTCAAGGAATTATTGAGAACGCCAAGAAAATTGGCGATAACCAGAAAACAGAAATCATTGCTGCCGCTCGTGCAGAAGCTGAACGCTTGAAAGAGTCTGCTAAGATGGAAATCGAACAGCAGACAGAACAAGCAATGGCAGCCCTTCGCGAGCAAGTCGCTTCCTTATCTGTTTTGATTGCTTCTAAAGTAATTGAAAAAGATTTGAGCGCAGCAGATCAAGAAAAATTAATTAACGAGTATATCCAAGAGGCAGGGGAAGAGCGATGAGTAACTCCGCAGTGGCGAAACGCTATGCGCTAGCTCTTTTAGAAATTGCCAAAGAACATCAGCAGCTCCAACTGATTGAAGAAGAACTGCGTGTAGTAAAAACAGTTTTCCAAGAAAACAAAGAATTGCTTCTTTTGCTTGAATCACCAAAGCTAACGATTCAAGAGAAAAAAGAATTGTTGAAGTCCGCTTTTTCCGAAGCTTCAACGTATGTAGTCAACACATTAATGATTTTAACCGAGCGTCATCGTGAAGAATACATTACAGATGTGGCGGATGCTTACATAGAGTTAGCAAACGCAGAGCGCGGAATTGCCGATGCTACAGTTGAATCGGTCCGTCCTTTGACAGAAGCGGAAACCACACAAATCTCTGCCCAGTTCGCCGGCAAAGTCGGCAAACAGGCTTTAAGAATCACAAATATCGTCGACCCTGCTTTGCTCGGCGGCTTGAAAGTCCGCATCGGCAACCGCATCTTTGACGGCAGCCTGCGCGGCAAGCTGAATCGTTTAGAAAAGCAGCTCGTAGCTAAGTAAAGAAAAGCGGAAGCGGCCGTACAGACTCGGCAGGCATAAGACGGACCGCCGAAGTGGCGCTTTTTGCCACACAGGCGTGCCGGCTTATGACCGAGAGTCTGGCCGCTGCAGCTGGACAAAAGAAAAGCGGAGCCGACTGCTCTGGAGCGACAATCATAAGACAAGCTGGTGAAGTGGCGTTCTTCAGCCACACAGCCAGATTGGCTTATGACCTCGAGCTCCAAGGAGGCGAAGCTGGACAAAAGAAAAGCGGAAGCGTCTGCATGGACGCCTTCCATTCGAATACAACTATTACTAATATATGAGGGGTGAAATTCATGAGCATCAAAGCTGAAGAAATCAGTGCGCTGATTAAAAAGCAGATTGAGAACTTCCAGTCAGATATTACAGTAAGCGATGTCGGTACAGTTATCCAAATCGGTGACGGTATCGCTCGTGCTCATGGCCTCGACAATGTCATGGCTGGAGAACTTCTTGAGTTCTCAAACGGTGTCATGGGTATGGCACAAAACTTGGAAGAAAACAACGTAGGTATCGTCATTCTCGGACCTTACACAGAAATCCGTGAAGGCGATGAAGTCCGCCGTACTGGCCGCATCATGGAAGTGCCTGTTGGTGAAGAACTAATCGGACGCGTTGTTAACTCTCTTGGACAGCCGGTAGACGGTCTTGGCCCAATCAACACAACAAAAACTCGTCCTATCGAAAGCCCGGCAACTGGCGTTATGGACCGTAAATCTGTTCATGAACCATTGCAAACAGGGATTAAAGCGATTGACGCGCTCGTACCAATCGGACGCGGTCAGCGTGAGTTAATTATCGGAGACCGCCAAACAGGTAAAACAACTGTCGCAGTCGATACGATCATTAACCAAAAAGACCAGGACATGGTATGTATTTACGTTGCAATTGGACAAAAAGAATCCACAGTGCGCGGAACAGTTGAAACTCTCCGTAAACACGGTGCGCTTGATTACACAATCGTTGTTACAGCTTCAGCGTCACAACCGGCGCCAATGCTTTTCCTTGCTCCATATACAGGAGTAACAATGGGTGAAGAATTTATGTTCAACGGCAAACATGTCTTGATCGTATATGATGATTTATCCAAGCAAGCAGCAGCTTACCGCGAACTTTCCTTATTATTACGCCGTCCTCCAGGCCGTGAAGCTTACCCTGGTGACGTTTTCTACTTGCACTCCCGTTTACTCGAGCGTGCAGCTAAATTAAATGATACGTTAGGAGCAGGTTCCATTACCGCTCTGCCATTCGTTGAAACACAAGCAGGAGACATCTCTGCCTACATTCCAACGAACGTTATCTCTATCACTGACGGACAAATCTTCCTGCAGTCTGACTTGTTCTTCTCAGGTGTACGCCCTGCGATCAACGCCGGTCTTTCTGTATCTCGTGTTGGTGGATCCGCTCAAATTAAAGCGATGAAAAAAGTAGCCGGTACACTTCGTCTAGACTTAGCGGCTTACCGTGAACTTGAAGCGTTTGCGCAATTCGGTTCCGACCTTGACAAAGCGACTCAGGCAAAATTAAATCGTGGAGCACGTACAGTTGAAGTCTTGAAGCAGGACTTAAATAAACCACTTAAAGTTGAAAAGCAAGTAGTCATTCTTTATGCGTTAACACGCGGCCTTTTAGATGATATTCCAGTAGGAGATGTACGCCGCTTTGAAGATGAGCTATTAAGCTGGTTAGACCACAACCATACAAATGTGTTAGATCATATTCGCACAACGAAAGAACTTGCTTCCGATGACGAAATGAAAGCAGCCATCAACGAGTTCAAAAAGACGTTCGCGAAATCTGAATAATTTTCCAGGTGTTTAAAAAGTGGGAGTGGATTGCTGACTTGTCAATGATCCTTCCCTCTTTCTAAGTCAATTTCTAACATAAAAAAGGGTGGTGAGAACCAGTGGCATCGTTACGCGACATAAAGACTCGGATTACTTCTACTAAAAAGACGAGCCAGATCACAAAAGCGATGGAAATGGTTTCCGCTTCTAAATTAAACCGTGCAGAAACAAATGCAAAAGCATTCGTTCCTTACATGGAAAAAATTCAGGAAGTGGTCGCATCCATTGCTCTTGGCAGCAAAGATGTAACACATCCGATGCTAGTCTCCCGCCCCGTTAAAAAAACCGGGTATTTGGTCATTACCTCAGACCGCGGTTTGGCGGGAGCTTATAACAGCAGTATTCTTCGCCTTGTTCATAATAAAATTAAAGAGCGTCACACGTCTAAAGATGAGTATGTCATCATCGCCATTGGACGGATGGGCCGCGACTACTTCCTTAACCGGGGAATGAACGTGGCACTGGACATTGCAGGCCTGCCTGACCAGCCTTCTTTCTCTGAC
The DNA here is from genome assembly GCF_009183655.1 of Bacillus aerolatus. GTDB lineage: Bacteria > Bacillota > Bacilli > Bacillales > Domibacillaceae > Pseudobacillus > Pseudobacillus aerolatus. The sequence continues at coordinate 166,329 of NZ_WEIO01000003.1, read as the reverse complement.
ATTAAAGATATCGCTACTAAAGCGGTCAACTTCTTTGCGGAAGGAATGTACGATGAATTGTACATGTACTACAACCACTTTGTCAGTGCGATCCAGCAAGATGTCACAGAAAAGAAAGTGCTGCCATTAACAGACATCGCTTCGTCCAGCAAGCTCACTTCTTATGAGTTCGAGCCGGCACCAGAAGAGATTATGGAAGTTCTTCTTCCACAATACGCAGAAAGCTTGATTTACGGGGCACTCCTCGACGGCAAAGCAAGTGAACACGCCGCCCGGATGTCCGCCATGAGAAGCGCAACAGACAACGCGAAAGAACTAATCGACTCATTAACATTACAATACAACCGCGCACGCCAAGCAGCAATCACACAAGAAATCACAGAGATTGTCGGCGGAGTAGCGGCACTAGAATAGCGGAAGCGGCCGTTTAGACTCGGCAGGCATAAGACGGACCGCCGAAGTGGCGCTCTTTGCCACACAGGCGTGACGGCTTATGACCGAGAGTCTGGCCGTTGCAGCTGGACAATAAATATACCTGATCATAATGATATATTTTTACAAAACTGATAGGAGGGAAAGAGATGAACAAAGGACGCGTTCTTCAAGTTATGGGTCCGGTCGTTGACGTAAAGTTCGAAAGCGGTCAACTTCCTGAGATCTATAACGCGTTAAAAGTGCAAATCGGTGCACAAGCTGGTAAAGACGCTGTTGAATTAACATTGGAAGTAGCGATTCACTTAGGTGATGACACAGTGCGGACAATCGCCATGGCTTCAACAGACGGCTTGCAGCGTAACACAGAAGTATTAGACATGGGCCAGCCAATCTCTGTACCAGTAGGAGATCTGACGCTTGGACGTGTATTTAACGTACTTGGTGAAACAATCGACTTGAATGAAGCTATTCCTGCTGAGGCACAGCGCAATGCGATTCACCGTCAAGCACCTACATTCGAACAACTTTCTACAGAGGTTGAAATTCTGGAAACAGGAATTAAAGTAGTAGACTTGCTTGCTCCATACATTAAAGGTGGTAAAATCGGTCTTTTCGGTGGTGCGGGTGTAGGTAAAACCGTTCTTATCCAAGAATTGATCAACAACATCGCTCAAGAGCACGGCGGTATTTCCGTATTCGCCGGTGTAGGAGAGCGTACTCGTGAAGGAAATGACCTTTTCTACGAGATGAGCGATTCTGGCGTTATTAAGAAGACAGCAATGGTATTCGGACAAATGAACGAGCCGCCTGGTGCGCGTATGCGTGTTGCTTTAACAGGTTTGACAATGGCGGAATATTTCCGTGATGAGCAAGGCCAGGACGTTCTTTTCTTTATCGATAACATCTTCCGTTTCACACAAGCAGGTTCTGAGGTTTCCGCCCTTTTAGGCCGTATGCCTTCTGCCGTTGGTTACCAGCCGACACTTGCAACAGAAATGGGTCAATTACAAGAGCGGATCACTTCCACTAGCGTGGGTTCCGTTACATCTATCCAAGCGATTTACGTACCAGCCGATGACTATACGGATCCGGCACCTGCTACAACATTCGCCCACTTAGATGCAACAACAAACCTTGAGCGTAAACTTTCAGAGATGGGTATTTACCCTGCGGTAGATCCATTGGCTTCTACATCACGTGCTCTTTCTCCGGAAATCGTCGGCGAAGAACATTACAGTGTAGCCCGCCAAGTGCAGCAAACATTGCAGCGCTATAGAGAACTTCAAGATATTATCGCGATCCTCGGTATGGATGAGCTTTCAGAAGATGATAAGCTGACTGTATCACGTGCGCGCCGTATCCAGTTCTTCTTATCTCAAAACTTCCACGTAGCTGAACAGTTTACTGGACAGCCTGGTTCTTACGTGCCTGTTCAAGAAACAGTTCGTGGATTTAAAGAAATTCTTGATGGCAAATACGATACGCTTCCAGAGGATGCATTCCGCTTAGTCGGCAGCATCGAAGAAGTAGTGGCTAAAGCAAAAGAAATGGGCGTAGAGGTATAATAAGGGACCAGGGGGTTAAACAATGAAGACATTTAAAGTCAGTATCGTCACTCCTGATGGCCCGGCGTACGAATCGGATGTTGAAATGGTCAGTGCCAAAGCTCAGAGCGGTGAGCTCGGTATTTTGCCGGGACACATTCCGATGGTCGCTCCTTTACAAGTTGGCGCTGTCCGCTTAAGCAAAGGCGCTGGAAAACCTGATTTGGTCGCGATCAGCGGCGGATTTTTAGAAGTCCGTCCAGATCAGGTGACGATATTAGCACAAGCGGCTGAAACAGCGGAAAATATTGATATTGCACGGGCAAAAGAAGCAAAATTAAGAGCTGAAAGCCTGCTGAGTAACAAACAAGACAATATAGATTTTAAACGTGCTGAATTAGCATTGAAACGGGCAATTAACCGTATTGACGTTTATGAAGGCAAAGGGCAATAATGAAAAACCTTCCGGAAACGGGAGGTTTTTCAACTTACAAGAAAGCTAACTTTTTGAAGTTAGACAATTGTCTAGCTCCAGCGGCCAGACTCTCGGACATAAGCCGTCACGCCTGTGTGGCAAAGAGTGCCACTTCGGCGGTCCGTCTTATGTCTGCCGAGTCTGAACGGCCGCTTGCGCTTTTCAAGTTGTCTAGCTCCAGGCGCCATCGGCTCGAGGTCATAAGCCAATCCGTCCAGAAGGTTAAAGAACAACCTTCCAGCCGGCTCGTCTTATGCTTGAGGCCCGCAGGAAGCGGGTCATGCAGACGTTGTCACAGGAAGTGGCGAATTTAGTCTGCGTTCTTTAATAGGCAGGCGCCTTGCGCTTTTCAAGTTGTCTAGCTGCAACGCCTAGCCCCTCGAGGTCAAATAACCTTTCCCCAAAGAAGTCAAAGGGCGGACTTCTTTGGGGAAAGAACATTTGCTTGTCGGGGCTGATCAAGGCGTTTCCGCTTTTCTAATGGAGGGATGTTAATGATGGCAAATTTCGGGCAGGATGCATTGGTCAGTATCTTGTCACATATTATTTTTATCGGTTTATCATTCTGGGCGCTGCAAGCTGTTCGCCTGGACCAACTACTAAAAGCGAATCATGTGTTCCAGGCACGTTTGTTATTCGTCTTACTATCTATTGCGATCGGTTCTGCGGTCAGCAATTTCTTCCTTGATTACTTCTTGTGGTCCCGCCAATTGCCGCTTTTATTCCAATGATTATAAAACAGGAAACGAAAATAGTTCTTCTTTCATGCTTGTATTTTTTTCAAATTTGTATATTATTTCTTTAGGGAGTTTTATATTACCTGCTTATATTATATAATGGTAAGTGAACATTTGAACAAATGACACACTGTCGACAAAGCGCTTAATTTGTCGTGTTTTTCCCTGTTTATCTTTCTTGTGCCGGGTCACACTGGTCATAAGGGAGATGATTTCAATGAATCTAGTAAACAATCTTAAATATATTTTACTGTTTTGTTTCATTGTCTTTTTATTTGGGAATAACACGAATGCAGGAAATAAAAGCGACCCGTTATTGCTGTTGACTGACAGTGTTAAAGATGTGGAGGGAACGATCGAAGAATGGGCTTTACATACTCGGGAACAATTGACAGAAGAAGAGTCAGAGGATGCGGCTCGTTTTCTGCAAACATATTTATCCGATTGGAAGGTTCTATTTACCGATAAAAAGGAGAATGTCATGTTTACTGCTGTACACTCACACGGAACAGTCCAGCAGCAAGTTAAAATTGTCTCTTCCGGCACAGCCGGCAGTGTTGCTTATGTGCTTTACTCTGTTACTGCAACGGATGAAGAAGAGATGAGGGAATTTCTAGCAAAGGATTTTGAGTCTGCGTATTCACACATTTTCCACAGTACACCACAGGTTTTCACTTGTATCAAAGGGAAGTTTGATGATAAGCTTGAAGAAGTTTTGCCAAATCAACTTTCTCATTTACTATCAGGCTGGGAAGCTGAAAAAAAAGAAGTTGTTTCTGAAAAAGATTTTTATTCTCTCACTGCTTTCTCAGATCAATTTAGTAGCAGCCTTCTATTACCGGATAATGAAATGAACGTGCAAGTTGGATTAAGAAAAAAACAAGAAGGCGCCGGGACAAACTTTGTGATCGGCACGCCCATCATTACGATTGAATATTAATATATAAATTGGACGCGGAGGGGAAAACCTTGGATAAAATTATCGTCCGCGGCGGACAAAAACTAAGCGGAACTGTAAAAGTAGAAGGTGCAAAAAACTCAGTTCTGCCAGTAATCGCCGCTACATTATTAGCCAGTAAAGGAAAGAGCGTGATTCGGGATGTGCCGACTCTCTCTGATGTATATACAATAAATGAAGTACTTCGCCACTTAAACTGTCAAGTACATTTTGAAAACAATACAGTAACTGTAGACGCATCTGAAGAACTATTCGTGGAAGCGCCATTTGAATATGTGCGCAAAATGAGAGCATCTGTTCTTGTTATGGGCTCATTACTTGCCCGTACAGGAAAAGCGAGAGTAGCACTGCCAGGCGGATGTGCCATTGGTTCACGCCCAATCGACCAGCATTTAAAAGGATTTGAAGCAATGGGTGCGGTCGTACGGGTAGAAAACGGTTTTATTGAAGCAGAAGTGACAGACCGGTTAAAAGGTGCGAAAATCTATCTTGATTTTCCAAGTGTAGGCGCGACAGAGAATATTATGATGGCTGCTGCTTTAGCCGACGGTACAACGGTGCTTGAAAACTCCGCTAAAGAACCTGAAATTGTCGACCTTGCGAATTTGTTAAATAAAATGGGCGGCAAAGTCGTTGGTGCCGGTACAGAAACGATTCGGATCGAAGGCGTAAAGGAACTCCAAGGAGCAGACCACGCCATCATTCCTGACCGTATCGAAGCAGGAACATTTATGACTGCGGCTGCGATCACCGGCGGCAATGTACTCGTTCAAGGAGCCGTGCCTGAGCACATGTCTTCTTTAATCGCCAAGCTGAAAGAAATGGGCGTTCAAGTGATCGAAGAAGAAAATGGCGTGCGCGTCATCGGTCCGGAAAAACTGAAGGCTGTCGATATTAAAACAATGCCTCACCCGGGATTCCCGACAGACATGCAGTCGCAAATGATGGCTCTTCTGTTAAAAGCCGATGGCACGGGCATGATTACCGAAACTGTATTTGAAAATCGCTTCATGCACGTGGAAGAATTCCGCCGCATGAACGCCAATATTAAAATAGAAGGCCGTTCCGTTATTGTTAACGGACCAGCAGATATTCAAGGCGCTGAAGTCGCGGCAACAGACTTGCGTGCAGCTGCTGCCTTAATTTTAGCCGGCTTAGTTGGAGAAGGCTATACACGTGTGACAGAGCTGAAGCATCTCGATCGCGGATACGTAGACTTCCACATCAAACTGGCAGCAATTGGCGCAGACATTACGCGCGTGAAAGAAGAAACAAAAGCGTCAGTAAAACCATCCCAAAAAATAATCACTGATATGAATGCATAAATGAAAGAGGCTGTTCCATAAGTGCCCGGCTCCTCCTATACACGCTAAAAGATAGTATATTACCTGTCGTTTTATACTATATAGCAGTAGGGAGGCGCCCGGCTCTTTTTTGGAACAGCCTTTTTTTATTAGTAGATTCTGGATTTTTATGGCGAATGGAAAAGTGGCATATCAAACCGGCGCCTGCCATATTCTTAGAAGTGAGCAGTTATTGACCGCTCAATCTTACAGATGGAGGCTTCTTTTCGATGAAAAAACGACACTCAATCTCATTTCTACTTGCTGTTCTCACCGCGATTGCCATTATTGTTCCTTCACTGCTAGTTATTCTTTTTTCATCAGAAGAAGAAACAGCGGACAAACCGAAAAAGCAGACACCCGAGTCTGCCCTGCAGGAGCCCGCTTTAGAAGTAGCCGTGTTTCGTGCAACATCGAAGCAAACCGAAACCTTCCCGCTTGAAGAATATGTCGCTGGAGTTGTAGCAGCGGAAATGCCAGCCGAGTTTGAAAAAGAAGCGTTGAAAGCTCAGGCTTTAACAGCCCGAACATTTATCGTTAAGCAGATGATGAATGGCAAAACAACAAACGGCGGCGAGGCGCACGTAACCGACACGGTGAACCATCAAGTGTTCAAAACGAAAGAAGAACTGAAGAAAATTTGGGGAAGTGATTTCAACTGGAAAGCGAAGAAAATTGATGCGGCAGTAAAAGAAACAGCAGGGCAGATCATTACATACGATGGCACACCCATCACTGCCTCTTTTTTCTCAACAAGCAACGGCTACACAGAGAACTCAGAAGATTATTGGAACGAACCGCTTCCTTATTTAAAAAGCGTCACAAGTCCGTGGGATGAAACATCGCCTAAGTACAGTTCGAAAAAAGTGCTGCCGCTCGCTGAATTTGAGAAAAAACTCGGAGTGTCAGTGAAAGCCGGTACTGAAGCAGGAACAATTACGGCGCGAACATCCGGTAAGCGGATTGCTGCAGTGGAAATCGGCGGAAAAGAATTTTCAGGAAGAGAAGTGCGCGAAAAACTAGGTCTCCCTTCTTCTGACTTTAACTGGGTGCTAAAAGGAGGCAATGTGATCATCACGACGAAAGGATACGGGCATGGCGTGGGCATGAGCCAGTACGGGGCGAATGGCATGGCGAAAGAAGGTAAAAACCATAAACAAATTATTGCGCATTACTATCAGCAAACGAAAATAGAAGATGCCGAGAGCTTCGTGAAAGAAAAAGTGACGGCAAAAAAATAACTCCTCGTTGTTATAGCAACAACAAAGAGTTATGAGCTCGCCCATAGGCTGAACTTATGCATTAATTTGCTGATCCGGCTGTATGGGCGCGAAAAATAAGTATATTGAACAATAAAATAACAAATGAGAACACCTGTAATATCCTTCAAAGCATCAATGACTGTCGCCGAACGGGATGGAACAAACGCCTGGTGGATTTCGTCAATCAGCCCGTAAAAACAGGCAATCAGAGCGGCAGTCACATGAGCGGCATTCGTAAAACGGCCGTTTGCCAAAAATGCATTCACAATCAAACTATATAAAATGGCAAATTCAATTAAATGCAGTGATTCTTTCAAAAAGCGGTCCACATTTCTTTGGGGAAGCTCGATAACCGCATTATCAGGCATGCTGGACATAATCCATACCGCTGCCATATATAAAAGAGGAGCAATGGTGGACAAGCTTCTTGCCAAACGTTTCAATTAAACGCACCGCCTTACTAAATTATAAGATTTATCCCATTCTATCACGATTTTCCTCGCTCTTAATTTCTGCTTTGTGGCATATTTATAACGATTTTTGCAAAAACTAAAATTTTTCCAATTGGATGTATAGATTCATTGAAAAGTGTTCACACTGGTTGCTGAGGTGATGAACATGAGAGAGGGAGAAAAGAAAAACACTTCTCAAAAAATGAAGAAAATCTTTAAGAACCGCTGGATGTTTCCTGCTGTCTACTTAATGAGTGCCGCCATCTTAATTTCAGGAATTATCTGGTACCAAATGGCGGATACAAACAACGAGCAAGGGCAGGAGTCACAAGAAGGTGCAATCGAAGGACAGTTTAATCAGCCAGCGGAAGAAGTCAATTCATCTGTGGAGCAAATGGCTTTGCCTATGAAAAACGCAGATGAAGCAGTAGTCAAAACAGGCTTTTACGATGAAAAAGCATCTGAAAAACAGCAAGAAGCTGCTCTCGTAGTCTACAATAATACGTACCATCCGAACACAGGTATTGCTTACACAGCAAAAGGCGGCAAAACATTCGATGTGACAGCAGCCTTAAGCGGCAAAGTGACAAAAGTACAAGAAAACGACGCCTTACTTGGCAACGTCATTGTCATTGAACATGCCGATGGATTCGTTACAAACTATCAATCAGTTAAAGATATTCAAGTGGCCGAAGGAGATCAAGTATCCCAAGGCGACGTCATTGCTAAAGCTGGAAAAAGCCTCTTCAACGAAAAAGCTGGTGTCCACCTGCACTTCGAAGTGCGCAAAGACAATGTAGCGATCAACCCGCTCAACTGCATCGACAAAACAGTGGCAGCGATCGAAGAATCCATCCAGCCGGCACAAACAAAGGAATCAGCCGACAAAGCAACGGAAGAGTCCGCTGAACAAAACGAAGAATCAACTGACAAAGCAACAGAAGAGTCTACTGAACAAACCGAAGAAAGCCCATCTGAACAAGAACAAAACAGCAGCACCATTGAAAACGAACTAGAAGACAAAAGCAGCTCATAATGGGCTGCTTTTTTTTGGCGTTTGTGCACGGATCTCAAGTATTTATGCACAACGCCGGGAGGAATGTGCGCGGACTCCTTAGATTTGTGCACGAGCATCCACCCGCGAACACTTTCCATTCAGTGCCGTCACCTCCCCAATTACAGTCGGCTGGCGCCGATATTCAGTCAAAATCGGGTGTTACCTCATTTATTTCCTTTCCCGTACATAATTTCCCACTGCCGCCAATATAGTAATAATAAAACCTGTAAAAAGAAAAAGGGATTGTTTGAGGTGAGGGGTCGTTAGACGAAAAAATACCTGTTGATAATGAGAGCAGTCTAGTTGCGGAAGAAAAGAAAGTGAGAGCTTTCTTTCCGTGTGCAGGCGCCGTTGCATGCGGATTTATATTATTTCATCCAAGCGAAAGCGAGTCTCATTTCACATGTCTCACATCCAATGAGGGAGGCGAGCGGTGTGCACGATTACATCAAGGAGAGGACAATCAGGATCGGAGAGTATATCGTGGAGACGAGAAAAACAGTGCGGGTGCTTGCTAAAGAGTTTGGCGTGTCAAAAAGCACGGTGCATAAGGATTTGACGGAGCGGCTGCCGGAAATTAACCCGGAGCTTGCTCAGCAGGTAAAAGAAATTTTGGATTACCATAAATCCATTCGCCATCTTCGTGGAGGGGAAGCGACAAAGAAGAAGTATTCAGCAGCTTTAAAAAAAGCAAGCGGTTCGGGCGCGGAAGTGTGAGTGTCCCTATAAAAAGGAAATCTGCCTGGAGAGGCGGATTTTTTTGTTGTTTAGGAAACGATAAAATAATCGTATGTGAACCTTTCTGGTGAATAAGAAAATTCACAATTAGCCCGGCTTTTTTTACCTAAAATATGATAAAATAAAAAATTGGGAACTCTACCTGTTTTATATGAAAAAAGACATAAAAAACTATAAATAAATAAAAACTACTTATAAAAAAAGGGGGGCTGCTCTGATGATTTCAAAAGACATTGGAATTGATTTAGGGACAGCAAACGTGTTGATTCATGTGAAAGGCCAAGGGATTGTGTTAAATGAGCCATCTGTCGTGGCGATTGATAAAAATACGAATAAAGTCCTGGCTGTCGGCGAAGAAGCGTATCGTATGGTCGGCAGAACGCCGGGCAACATCGTTGCGATCCGTCCGTTAAAAGATGGGGTCATTGCGGACTTTGATGTGACTGAGTCGATGTTGAAACACTTTATTAATAAATTGAACTTAAAAGGCTTGCTTTCCAAGCCGCGCATTTTGATTTGCTGCCCGACGAACATTACGAGTGTCGAGCAAAAAGCGATTCGTGAAGCAGCAGAAAAAAGCGGCGGAAAAACTGTTTATTTAGAAGAAGAACCGAAAGTGGCAGCGATCGGAGCAGGCATGGATATATTCGAACCGAGCGGCAACATGGTTGTTGATATTGGCGGCGGCACGACGGATGTGGCTGTTCTATCTATGGGATCTATCGTCACAGCGGCTTCCATTAAAGTGGCCGGAGACAACTTTAACAATGAAATTTTAAATTACATTAAAAAAGAGTATAAGCTGCTCATCGGTGAACGAACAGCTGAAAACATTAAAATTACGATTGGTAGTGTATACCCGGGCGGACGCAACGAAGAAATGGAAATCCGCGGACGCGACATGGTAACCGGGCTTCCGCGCCTTTTAAGCGTGAATTCGGCAGAAATTGAAGGAGTGCTTAGAGAATCGATCGCTGTCATCCTGAAAGCAGCAAAAGATGTACTAGAACAAACGCCGCCGGAATTGTCCGCCGACATCATCGACCGCGGCGTTATTCTAACAGGCGGCGGCGCGCTGCTCCACGGCATTGACCAACTGCTCGCTGAAGAGCTGAAAGTACCGGTTTTAATCGCAGAAAATCCAATGGATAGTGTAGCCGTAGGCACGGGTTTAATGCTCGATAATATGGATAAATTATCAAAAACAAAGCTAATTTAAACGGGGTGGGTATATGTTTCGCGGATTTTACACAGCAGCTTCAGGCATGATTGCGCAGCAGCGCCGCACGGAGATTCTTTCTAATAATATGTCAAATGCTAATACACCAGGCTATAAAGCGGATCAGTCTTCCTTGCGGGCTTTCCCGGAAATGCTGTTGCAGCGGATGGATAAAGTGTCCGTGCCGGCTCGGAAAAAGCTGAATCTCCCGTTTGAGCCGCGCATCGGTGCTTTGAACACAGGTGTGTACGTGCAGGAAACAATGCCTAATTTTACACAAGGAGATTTACGCGAAACAGGTCTGAAGACAGATGCGGCTCTTTTCGATGTAAATATGCCTGTGAACGAAGATACTGGACAAAGAGGAATGGTTTTCTTTAAAATACAAGCTCAGGACGGCATTCAGCGCTATACACGCAACGGGAACTTCACACTGGATGCCGCCGGATTTATGACGACCGCGAGCGGTCATTACGTTCTTGATCCAGCTGGAAATCGGATTCAGCTGACTTCAGAACATATCGCTATTGACGAAAACGGCCAGATCACGGAAGACGGAACACCAGCCGGCCGGATTGGCGTGGCTTTTGCGGAAAACCCGAATCTCCTCATTAAAGAAGGGGACGGTCTGTTTCGTTTGGAAAACGGTGAACTTCCTGATGCCGCTGCCCGAAACGATGTACAATTTCGGATGCAGCAAGGCTTTCTAGAAGGCTCAAACACAGACGCAGCCCGGACAATGACAGATATGATGTCGGCTTACCGAACATTTGAAGCAAACCAAAAAGTATTGACTGCTTATGATCGCAGCATGGAAAAAGCCGCCAATGAAGTTGGCCGAGTGAATTAATCTTCCCGGGAGGATATGGAATGAACCAAACGTTGATTACATCTGTAAACACATTAAGCCAACTGCAGCAGAAACTGGATATACTCAGCAACAACATCGCGAACCTCGATACAAATGGGTATAAGCGCCGGGAAGCTTCTTTTACGGACTTGATGAATCAGAACGTGACGAACATGCTTCGGGCAAACGAAGAGGTTGGCCGTTTGACGCCAAGCGGCATCCGCATCGGAACTGGCGCGAAAATTGGCCAGACACAAATGACAGGCGCGCAAGGAAGTGTGCAGCCGACCGGGCGCAAGCTGGACTTCGCTTTTACGAAAGAAAACCAATTTTTCAAAGTGCTTGTACAAGAAAATGGCCAGGGGAAGATTCACTATACTCGCGACGGTGCTTTTGCGGTAACGCCGGTTAATGCGAATGAAGTGATGCTCGTGACGACAGAAGGCCGGCCAGTGCTTGGAGAGGACAACCAGCCGATTACGTTCAATTCAAACAACGGAGACATCACACTTGAAGACGGAGGCAGGCTGCGTATCGGCGGTCAAACGTTTAACCTGGGCGTTGTCGAATTGAGGCGGCCGCAATTTTTAACTCAGGCAGGATCGAATTTATTGACTCTTCCTGATGATCCGGCTGTTCCCGAAAACGAAATTCTACAAGAGATAACAGCTGCCGGGCGTACAGATATTGCGATGCAGCAAAGCGCGCTTGAAAAATCAAATGTCGATTTTGCGAAAGAAATGGCTGAGTTGACGAACGTACAGCGTTCCTATCAATTTCAATCCCGCTCGATCTCGCTGGCTGACCAAATGATGGGGCTTATAAACGGCGTACGCTAGAGGGGACGAGACATTTTGACGCAAGACTTGCAAAGAAAGAAAAAACGAACACGGCTGACACCCCTTGGCCGATTCATTGTCAATTTATTTCTAATCGGGCTCTTTGCGACAGCGGGGGCCATTGTTGGCTACAGCATTATCGGGCATGGAAATCCGTTTGAAATTTTCCTGCCCCGAACGTGGATACACTTAATGGAAGTCCTTTATAAAAGTTTATTATAAGGTGGGAAAAAAATGTTGGACATTCAGCAAATTAAAGAAATCATTCCGCATCGCTATCCTTTTCTGCTTATCGATCAAATCCTTGAATTAGAAGAAGGAAAAAAAGCGGTTGGCATTAAAAACGTAACGGCTAACGAAGAGTTTTTTAATGGCCATTTTCCGGATTATCCGGTTATGCCCGGCGTTTTAATCGTTGAAGCGCTTGCTCAAGTAGGAGCGGTCGCGATGCTGATCAAAGAGGAAAATCGCGGCAAGCTCGCCTTTTTTGCCGGAATTGACGGCTGTCGCTTCAAACGCCAAGTAGTACCTGGCGACCAGCTCCGCCTCGAAGTGGAAATGACTCGTTTGCGCGGTCCGGTCGGAAAAGGCAAAGCCGTTGCTACAGTAAACGGTGAACTTGCCTGTGAAGCTGAAATTACATTTGCTTTAAAATAACTGTCTCTTTTGAGGCGGTTTTTTTTTGTGTATATTTTTCCTGCAAACGGAAAGGATAGTAGAGGAAATGGATGCCAACAAAGAAAGGATGTTATTTTGAATGAACAAAAGACTTTTACAAATCGTCGGGGGATCTGCCTTGGCAGCTATGCTGCTCATGGGGTGCGGTAATAATGATAATGATCCTGCAGACAACGAAGGTCCAGTGACAGAAGAAGAGCAAGACGTAAACGATGATGTGAACGACGCTGAGAATGACGTGCAAAATGATATGAACGACGCCGAGAATGACGTACAAAACGATATGAATGGTACGGATGACAACATGACAGATGACACAAATGAACCGGGAGACGGTGACGTTGCTGAAGATGAAAACACGCCAGGAGAAGAGCCGGTTGAAGACCAAAACGACATGAATGATGATAACAATAAAGACCAATAAAGAAAACTTCCCTCAGCCACTTTTTACTGCTGAGGGTTTGTTGCACTTATTCCAGTCAATGCGAGATGAAAAAACAGGGGCCGCTCCCTGTTTTTTTCATTGGGAAAAAACTTTGTCAACTCCTGTATAAGTATGTTAAAGTATTAGATGTTATCATTTTTACAAAGTTTCATCAGGACTTTCTAGGAGGTACTTATTGTCAATGTTAAGCAACTTATCTCAAGGTATAAAAATAAGTATCACTCGATCAATTAAGACAGCATTTGAACAATATATGGCTAGAATTTTATGGGACGAAAAAACGTATCGTTTTGAAGACTTTCTTGATGAATGGAGAACATACATTCATACGAGTGCGTCATGGTATGACAAAGTCGATGAAGAGATCAAAACGAGCCCGGCATTTCACGAAGAATTAGCCGCAAAAATTAATGAAGTCATCGAAAGAATTTTTTCGGAAGAACCAACGTCCGGCCAGCTGGAGGAGTTGGAAGCATTGCAAAAAGAAATGGGTACCGATTTTGACTTTTCTTGCAGAGCGGAAGCGAAATTTTATATCGATTTTTTAAGCGAACAACTAAAAAAAAAGAAGAGCAACTGACGCCGGCAGACGAATTTGAATTATCCCTGGCTGCCCTTCTTTACTACCATGCCTATGAAAAAGAATTGCCAGTTCGCGACTACCGTAAGCAGGACATTCAATATATAATCCAAAAACTCCAATACAAAATTGACACAGGCCGTGACGATCTCGAATCCGGCATCATTCACTAAAGAGCAGCTCCGAAAATAGGAACTGCTTTTTTTATTTGGATGGCTGTGTTGAGTCAGGCAGAGGGGCCTATGCGCGGGCCTCATGAGTTTGTGTGCCAGCATGAGTGATTTGTGTACGGGCCGAATGAAATTGTGCTATGCATGCTGGCGAGGCCAGAGCACTATGTACGCCGGCCCTGGATCCTGCACACCGCCCATTCGTCGCGCTCCATAAAAAAACATCCGGCCCCAAAATACAAAGCCGGACGTTCATCATGTCCTCTTTACGGACGGGGTGTTGATCCGCTTCTTTAAGTATGTGCTGAATGTGTCGATGAGATCGTCTCCCTCGAGGCCTTCCTGGACGAGGTCGGAAAGTACTTGCTTGGCGTATTCGGTGCGCATTTGCATAAGTTTTCCTTCGAAGAGGACGCTGATACCGTTTTCAAGTTTGTTTAATTCTCTCATTCTTGCGGAGAAGAGAGCGGGATCGTTGTCCGGGTGAGTGATGATCACTTGGACTTTTAAGTCGTCTTCATGATTTTCGTGTTCTCGGAGTATGCCTTCATACGCGGAATCAACGAATAGTTCAATGAGCCAGGACCGCTTGTCGTCTTCTCTATTAATAATCAGTCCATCCATTACCTTGATTTCTTGGGCGTCGTTTTGCCCGGCGAAATAAAAGCCGGCAATTTTAAAGGTTTTCATGCAGGTTGAACTCCCTTCCTTTTCAATTGCTTCCAATAAAAAGTATAGCACGTTCCTCAGAAGAACTATACAAACTTGGATCAGTAGGTTTTTAACAATTCCAGCGCTAATCTGACAGTTTCTATGCAGAAACAATAGTTATTTGTAGAATTTGGCATGAATTGAAGAAAAATGTCAATTTTACTCTCGTTCTTTCCTCAATTATGATGAACTCATCTTTACGGAAAGGAGGGAGCCGATTGATTAACCAAGTGACGCTCGTTGGCAGGTTGACGAAAGATCCTGAAGTGAAATATACAGCTGACGGCCGGCCATTTTTAAATATGACGATAGCGGTTAACCGGCCGTATCGGAATCAGCAAGGAGTGGCGGAAACCGATTTTATTTACTGTACCGTCTGGAATAAATCGGCGGAAAACACGGCAAAGTACTGTCAAAAAGGATCACTCGTCGGCGTGCTCGGCACGATCCAGACACGGAACTATGAAGATAAAGAAGGCAAAAAAATATATGTAACGGAAGTGAGCGTTCATACGGTTCGGTTTATGGATAAGAAGCGCTCTGATTCTTCTGAGCTGCTGCCGATTTTAACGATTCCATAAAAAGAAGGGAAGAAGAGGGCGAAACAAAGTATGATAAACGAAGAATTAGAAAAAAGACTGGAAGAAGTTACTTATTGCCTTGGGAAAACACTTGCCAGACTTCGCGTAGTAGAAGAAACATTAAAGAAATGGGAACAACAACAACTTCGGGAACATCCTCAGCCATCTGCTCAACAATCGACCATCCCGTGTTAAAAGATACTTAGTACATCCTGCGCTTGTCCACTCCTTTTAGCCGAACAGGCTCCACAAGTAACGAAACCACGAAAGACTGCCTCATGAAAAGAGCCGGCTCATCCTCTGAACCGGCTCTTTCGTATGGGCTATTTTATATTGATAAGAAGATGAAAGAACATTTGCTTGTCGGGGTTAGTCAAGGCGCTTACGCTTTTCCAGTTGTCCAGCTTCAGTGCCTAGCCCCTCGAGGTCAAATAACCTTTCCCCAATGAAGTCAAAGAGCGACTTCTCTGGGGAAAGAACATTTGCTTGTCGGGGCTGGACAGGCACTTACGCTTTTCCTATTGTCTAGCTTCAGCGCCTAACCCCTCGAGGTCATAAGCCAAACTGGCTGCATGGCTGAAAAACGCCATTTCACCAGTTCGTCTTATGCTTGTCGGGGCTGGTCAAGGCGCTTACGCTTTTCCTAGTTGCAGCAGTTCTTTTAGTTCGTGGTCGTTCATTTCTGTAATCCACTGGTCGCTGCTGATGATTTCGTCGTTGAGCGCTTGTTTTTTTTCAAGCATTAAATCAATTTTTTCTTCGAGCGTCCCTGTCGTAATCATTTTGTGAACGTGGACGAATCGATTTTGCCCGATTCGGTAAGCCCGGTCCGTCGCTTGATTCTCAACAGCCGGATTCCACCAGCGGTCAAAGTGGATGACGTGGTTCGCAGCCGTTAAGTTCAGCCCGGTGCCGCCCGCTTTCAGCGACAGCAAAAAGACAGGGAAGTGACCGTCTTGAAATTGGGTAACGAGGCGGTCGCGCTGTTCTTTAGACGTGCTGCCGTTTAAAAAAGGAACGGTGGCCGCGAATCGTTTTTCGATTTCCTGCCGGATCATTTCGCCCATTCCAATGTATTGGGTAAAAATTAAGCATGCCTCTTCACGATCGATAATATTGCCGACCAGCTCCATCAGTTTGTTCATTTTCTCGGAGCGTTCGATAATATGCGCCGGTTCTTGCTCCTTTAAATAAAGAGCAGGATGGTTGCACAGTTGCTTAATTTTGTTCAGCATTTGTAAAATCAGCCCGCGGCGCTCGAAAGCAGCCAGCTTTCCGATCTCTTCCATCGTTTCGTTAACGAGCTGTTCATAAAGCACCGCCTGTTCTGTTGTGAGCGGACAATATTCTTTTTGTTCAAGTTTGTCCGGGAGGTTTAATTCTACTTCCGGATCTTTTTTCGTCCGTCGCAGCAAGAACGGGCGAATTTTTGCTTGCAGCTTTTCAATTTTTTCTTTCATGCCGTCTTTCTCGATCGGCACAATGTAATGTTTTTGAAAGTGCTGCAAGCTGTTTAAATAGCCGTGGTTCGTAAAATCAAAAATCGCCCAAAGTTCAGCGAGCCGATTTTCCATCGGTGTGCCGGTCAAAGCGATGTGATGGCCGCCTTTTAATTTGCGGATCGCTCTTGATTGCTTCGTCTGCGCATTTTTAATGTTTTGCGCTTCATCTAGTGCGACGGTGCTCCACTCAATTGATGAGATCGTCTCAAAGTCGAGATGGGAAAGGCCGTACGTTGTTAAGATCACATCCGCTTCCCGGGCCGATTTTTGAAAGTCATCTCCTTGCTTCCGGCTGCTTCCGTAATGAAGCTCCACCCGCAAGTCGGGAGAGAAGCGTTCCAGCTCTTTTTGCCAGTTGCCGAGCACAGAGGTCGGACAAATGATCAATGCGGCTGCTTTCGGCTGCTCCCGCTTTTTCACATGCTGCAAGTAAGAAATGAGCTGAATCGTTTTTCCGAGCCCCATATCATCGGCCAGCACAGCACCGAAACCGCACGAGCGCAAAAATAGCAGCCAGCTCATGCCGAATTGCTGGTACGGCCTAAGTTCCGCATGCAAATTAGCCGGAGCCGGCACGAGCGGAAGAGAGGAGACGTCTTTTAGCTGGGCAATCATTTTTTTGAACGAACGGTTCAGTTCAATTTGAATATGGGCAAACAACCGCGGATCAGTCCAGTCATCCACCGGCTCTTCTTCAGGAGCGAGTTCCTGTTCCAGCAAGTCCTGGAGGCGCAGTCCTTCTTTTTTCGCTTTTTTCATTAATCCTTGAATTTTACGCACCATTTCAGGGTCGAGCTGGATCCACTCGCCGTTCACTTTTACGAGGCGGCGGTTACTCGCAGCCAGCTCCGCAAATTCTTCTTCCGACAAATCGGCGCCGTTCATCGACAGCCGCCAGTTAAAGTCGAGAATTGCCTGCAGGCCGACGAAAGAAGGGCGGCGGGTTGCGCCCGCTGATGATACTTTGGCGGACAGCGACAAAGATGCGTTCCGGATCGATTCCCACCATGACGGGAGCAGAATGGGGATGCCTAGCTGAATCAGTTTTTCACTTGCTTCCGTTAAAAATATAAACGCTTGTTCTTCTGGCAGCTTAGAACGAAGTGAACCTTCTTGTTCAAGCCATGGAAACAGCCGCAGCCAGCGCGCCTGTTCGGCTTCTGCTTCTGCAAGGAACGGCATCCAGCTTTTCAGGACCTTCCCGTTCAGCGGATACACTTTTTCACTGTTTTTCTGATTGATCAGCACCGTTTCAAGCGTCCACTCGCCATTGTCTTCTGCCGGTTCTGTCAGCCGGAGCCCGGTTGCAAACGGAGCGGCGCTTTTTTCCGAACCGAGCCACTCCCGCCAGCGGGCTGCATCGAAATAACGGTTCAGTTCTTCCGGCGTCAGCTTTCCCCCTGCTAACCGGCTGACTTGTGTACGAACCGCTCCTGCTTCTGCAAATGCTTGTTCCGCACACGTTTGAAAAAGAGAAGCAACAAGCTCGCGGTTGCTCATATGAACGACGGAATCGTCCCAGAAATCAGAAGAGAACTCTTCCCAGACAGCCTCCGGTACTTGAAAAGACAATCCTTCTTCTTTAAATTCCGGCAAAAAACTGCCATCTGTCACCGCGTCGTACACAGTTGGAGCGGCAGCAAGGCTGAAGTCTCCGAGTTCATCCCATTCCCAGCGGATAAAGCGGTTGAACTGCTCGCTTTTAAATAAAGTTACCCATTGCCAGGCGGACAAAAGAACGCCATCTTTGCCATTATAATAAACGTCCCGCAGCTGGGAGCCGTAAAAGCTTTCTTCATGACCGAGAAACAGCTGCTTCACCCACACGGCTGGTGGAATAGGGGTGTCTTCCGCCGTTGTTGCCCAAAGAAAAAATTGCTTATCTTCTGTCCATTCCATTTGAATCATGATCGTTCTTGTTTTAAGCATCCGTTAATTGACCCTTTCTACATTCTTCCTGGAAAGCCCGCAGCCGTTTTTTTTCTTCCAGCAAGTCATTTATATACAGTTCCCAACGATCAACCCGTTTTAACTTTTTATACAGCGTTCGCAGCCGTTTCAAGTAACGGACCGCTTTTTTATAGCTCGCGCGGTTGCGCTCATCAATCAAGCGGAGAATGCCATGATGGAAGAGCGGCAATACTTCCTCAGGCGCATGCTTCACTGCTTCCTTCAGCCCGCTCCGGTCAAGCTCCGGCAGCTCTCTGTCCATCCACAGCTGCAGCTCCACCCATTCCCGATATTGGTCTATTTGAATGAAATATAAGCTTAAATCTGTGTAGCTGTATGGCAGCATCCGCTCAAGCAGGCTTTTATAAAGGAGCGGCTCTTTTTCCATGAGCCAGTCTGTATCAATATACGTTAAAAACCAGTGGGCAAACCGGCGGCTCTGCATGCTGTCGCCCTTTTCCAGCTGCTGCATATAGCCTTCCAGCTTTTCATCGGCGATCTTGACGAGCATCCGTGCTTTTTCATATTGTTTGGCGCTGAATGCTTCCATCAGCCAGAACAAGTACAAATCTACTCCTGTGTCCGGCATGCTTTTCGCCGCTGCAGCAAAAGCTTCAAGCTCATTCGCTAAATAAAGTTGATGCAAATAACCGATCGACAAAGCGAGATCATGTTTTTCTTCTATAAGTGTTTGCAGTCTCATCCGCTCTTCTTTACGCCACGCTTCCCGTTTGAAAAGAGATGTCCATAAATGGCGGTACAGGTCGATTCGCTGCCCGATAAATACTTTTTTCTCAGGTGTTAACAGCGCAGCCGTTTCCCGGCGCAAATAACCAATGTATTGATCAAACTCAAATGGCAGGGCATGCACGCCGATGTCTTCGGCAGCACCTGAAGCTTCTTCTACTAAATAAAATAAGAAAGATGAACAAGCCCGGTGTAATAATTCCCGGGAAATTTGCGTCTCGTTAAATAAGTCTGTCATATAAGTGAGCAAGCCGAAGCTTACATATAGTTCATAGAGCGGCTGCCATTCCCGTTTCGCAGGCCGCTGCTTTAATAAATCTTCATATAAATTTCTGCCTTCATACTCGATAATATACGGATTTTTATGAACAGAACGGGCGGCTAACCGCTCTTGTGCCGTGTTTGTTATTTTCTTCATCCACATATCGGGCCCATCGTCCGTAGCCGTTCTCGTTTTCAGCAAATCACTCGCCCGCATGACACCAGGAATGGCTGCCGGATTTTGCGGCGTAGTCACCCAGTCATTCAGAAAGTCGTACACTGGCTCCATAAAATCCCGGGACGCTTCAAAGAAAAGGGCCGTTTGATGGGCACACCAATGCTCTGCCGGACAAGTGCATGTGCTGGAAGAAGGGAAGGAAAGGTCGAGATGCACATTAAATGATGAGCCATCGGGCTGTTCCACCGAACCGGCAATTAACCCACTGTCTGTTTGCTGTACCGTTGCCCGCCCAACGGAATACAGACGAAACCCGTTTTCCATAATGAGTTTGTCACTGGGAAGAGCCGGGTTTAATCCCGCCTTTAACTTTGCTCCGAAAGAATCTAGCTGGCTTTTCAGTGCTTCTGAATGAACAGGCATTTGGGCAAACCTCCGTTTGATCGATTAACCCGGCCGCACCGGGTCTTTTTTATAGTGAACAGGGGAAGGGCAATCGAAAGAAGCTCCGTCTGCACCGAGCGATCCCCGCAAAATTTCGTATCCTTTCATTATAGAACAAAAAGAGAAGAGAAAAAAGGTGAAATAAGAAAAGCGGAAGCGCCTGTTCAGCCCCAACAAGCAAATGTTCTTTTCCCAAAGAAGTCGCTTTTTTGACTTCATTGGGAAAGGTTATTTGACCTCGAGGGGTTAGGCGCCTGGAGCTGGACAATAGAAAAGCGGAAGCGCCTGTTCAGTCTCTCGAACTGGACAATTAAAAAAAGAGAGAAAACGACAAAAAGAGCAAGAATTCGAATATTTAGACTCTTTTCAATTAGATTACAGTCATTACGTATTTATGGCAATTTTAGGGTTAATATACATTTATTTAATTGATTAGTAATATTGTTCAATAAAATTTAAAAAGTAGTTTCGGAGATTCACGTTTGTTTTCAAACCGATATGTTAAAATGGAAAAAAATAAGAAGGGAGGTAGAGGTATGAAAAAAGGAGTAATTTTGGTTCTTTTGTCATTTGTATTGGCCATTCCTCTATTCGGAGTTAAACATACAGCCCAGGCTGCAACAAATTTCACAGATGTGGGGGCTTCCCACCGCGCAATGAAGGAGATTTATTATTTAGCTGACGGCGGTATTGCCAAAGGTGCTTCCGCTGCAGAATTCAGCCCGAATAAAAGAGTGACCCGCGCAGAAGCAGCTACATTTATCGGCCGTGCTCTTCAACTTGATGGCACAAAACGTGTTACAACATTCAAGGATGTAGGCTCCGGTATGTTTGCCTCAGGCTACATACAATCTGCTGCTGAAAAAGGAATTCTTTCTGGATACAGTGACAAGTCATTCCACCCTTATCAAGAAGTAACACGCGGCGAAATGGCTGTCATGATCAGTAAAGCATTTGGATATGCCTATGACAACAAGCTGTCTGGTGCAGCCAATGCGCTGAAATCCCGCGGCATTGCCCAAGGGAAACTAGACGGCTCTTTCGGTGCGGAAGAATTAATTATCCGTGCTGATTTCTCAGTCTTTTTGGCGCGCGCAATTAACCCTGACTTCCGTCTAAAAGAGAATACAGTCAGCTTTAAGGACGCCCGCTGGATTAATGTAGATAGCTTAAATATCCGTACAGGTCCGAGTGACGTATATCCGAAAGTGGGAGCAGTTAAGCAAGACCAGCAAGTGTTAAGTGCCTATAAAGTAGGTTCATGGAACTATATTAAATATGGTTCTATTGAAGGGTTTGTGCATGGTGCTTATTTGCGTAACACAGCTGAAGCGAATAATGCCGGCAACGTCGATCCGCGCATCGCCAAAGAAGTGATTGTCCTTGATCCAGGCCATGGCGGAAGCGATCCTGGTGCGGCTGGTTACGGAATTAGAGAAAAGGACGTCGTGCTTGATACAGGGTTAAAAGTAAACAACCTGTTTAAGCAAACGCCATTCCAAGTGAGAATGACACGTTCAACAGACAAATATGTCAGCTTAAGCGGCCGTGTCGACTATGCGAAATCGGTTGGTGCCGATGCATTTATCAGCATTCATGCGAACGCGTTCAACGGCTCGGCGAACGGCATTGAAACATATTTCTATAATGCTGCTTACAGCAATCCGAACGTGGATGACAGCAAATTGCTTGCAACGAAAATTCAAAACCGTCTGCTCACGGCGTTGAATTTATCGAACCGCGGCGTGAAGCACGGCAACTTCCACGTCATCCGTGAAAATACGATGCCAGCGGTTTTGACAGAACTCGGTTTTATCGACAATAAAGGCGACAATGACAAGCTTCGTTCCGACTACTGGAGAAACGCAGCAGCAAAAGCGATTTACTACGGGACTTTGGATTATTACAAAGCTAAAGGCTACGAAGTCGATGCCTTGTATGATGTAGCAAAATAGGTAAATAGTAAAATAGAATTCTAATAAAATAAAAGTTACAATAGAAAGGAGGCAGCTTGCTGTCTCCTTTATTTTATTTTCTGTAAAAAGAGAGGTGGTCGCTTTGAGTAAAACGATTAAATATTTTCTTCTTATGTTTGCTGCGCTTCTCTTTCTTCATATTTCCCCTACAGCTGCACATGCAAACTCGCTCGAACAAAAAAGAGCTGTCATTTCATTTTATGAAGAAGTAGATCGTAGTTTATTAGAAGAATATACGAAGGATATTAACTACATATTTGACGAATTACCGGCCGCCGCTGTCGAACTGACAGATGCCCAGAAGAAACTTTTGGAGATCCACCCGGGCGTTCAGTCGATCGAATATGACAAACCCGTACAAAAAAGCGCTCAAACGGTTCCATGGGGCTATAAAGCTGTTGAAGTAGACAAGCGCGTGCCAAGTGCACTGACTGGCAAAGGAGTAAAAATTGGTATTCTGGATTCCGGAATTGATACGAAACATCCAGACCTGAAAGTGGCCGGCGGCGCATGCTTGATGACCATTCTCCGCATGGATGGCTGCAAAAACTCCTACAACGACGATAACGGCCACGGTACCCACGTAGCCGGCGTCATCGCTGCTAAGAACAACTCGATCGGTGTCGTTGGTGTAGCGCCTGACGCCCAAGTTTATTCCGTTAAAGTGCTTGACAAGTTCGGCGAAGGCACGACATCAACGATAATGGCGGGAGTAGAATGGGCGATTAAAAATAAGCTCGATGTCATCAACATTAGTATTACTTCACCATATGAAGACAGCAATCTCAGGCGGATGATTAAGCGCGCCTACGACAGCGGCATTCTCGTTGTAGCAGCGGCAGGGAATGAAGGTCCGCCGTTAACGGGAGAGCCGTCATCAGTTCAATACCCGGCAAAATTTGACGAAGTCATCGCTGTTGCTTCTATCAATGAAAAAAGAATGCACGGTCCACTTTCCTCGATCGGCAAAGAAGTGGAACTTACCGCCCCGGGGGAAAAAGTTTACAGTACATATCCAACTGCTTTAAAGGCAAGCGGCTATGAAACTCTTTCCGGCACGTCGATGGCTTCACCTTATGTCGTCGGTCTTGCCGCTTTGTACAAAGAAAAGTATCCGGAAATGACGAACAAACAAATCCGCACGCTCCTGCAAAAAAACGCCGTTGATCTCGGCGCAGCAGGGAAGGACGATTATTTTGGCTATGGCCTCGCACAGACAGATAAAAATCCGGTTGACCACGGTGTCACGCTCTCATACGAAGCAGACGGGAAAGGAAAGATCACGATTGACACAAGCGAAGCGGCTGCAAAGTTTACAACGTACAACGTGTACCGTTTCGACTCGTTAATCGCTAAACATGCGACCGCTGCAGAATTAACCGACTATGCTACACAAGGAACGATTAATTATTACGTTCATCCCGTCGTTGAAGGCAAAGAAAGCAACGATTTTGTTTCGCTCAAAGTGAACAATGCAGCGCCAGCGTTAAAAGACGTTGTCTTGAATAAATGGTATAACCGCTTCGTCACGTTTTTATATTACGAAGGCATAATGAAAGGGTACACGAACGGCGAAATGCGGCCGGAACGTTCAATATTAAGAAGCGAAGCGGCTGTTTTGCTCGGTCAGGCACTCGGCGTGGATGGCACGAAGCGCAGCACACGATTTAAAGACGTCACCGCTGCTGTCAGTGCGTCTGGCTATGTCGAAGCACTCGCCGAAAAGAAAGTTATTTCCGGATTTACGGACAACACTTTCCGTCCGAACGAACAAGTTACCCGGGCAGAAATGGCGATCCTGATTGCCAGAGCTTATAACATTGCCGGCCAGACAAACGGCTCCTTTAAAGATATCAACTCAAAAGTGACCGGCTATCAATACATTAACGGCCTCACTGCCAAAAACATCGTCAGCGGCTACGAAGACGGCACATTCCGTCCATATACGACAATTAATCGTGCCAGCTTCTCCGCTTTCCTGGCGAAGACAGTAAACGAACAACTAAGATCAAACTAAAAAAGAAGGCTGCCCGTATGAAGCGGGCAGCCTTCTTTGCGAGGAAACTCGTTTATTGACTGGAAACGGAGTATTACAGGCCAAATCTGTCAGAATCAGGACCATCCTGCTTTTACAGAAACACATTTCAACAAATCTCATCATTATCCAAAATTAATTTTCAGTAAATTCTGTTATATTACTGTTTTGTTTCAATGTTACACCATTATGTATTATTCGATGAAAAACGGGCGGATTATATCAATCTGTGTATTTTCCAATGTATGGGAAGGTTGGAAATGTTGTAATGTCGGTCTTTTTGTAAGTTACATAGCGAAACGTGAATGTAATGCAAACGTAAAAGAATAGTAGGTTTATTTTTGCTACAATAGCTTCATCGAGAAAAAATAGAGAGAAATTTTTTCAATATTTCAGGGGGTTTACCGTGAGTAAATTTAAAAAGATTGTAGCAAGTGGATTAGCTTCTTTTATGTTAATGACAACGGCACCAGTCGCAATACCTACACTTTCACATACACAAGTACAAGCGGCATCAATTGGAGAATCAATGATAGACTTCGGAAAAAAATTCATGGGTGTTCCTTACGTATGGGGAGGCACAACGCCGCGCGGATTTGACTGTTCAGGGTTTACTCAATATGTATATAAAAATGAAGGAGTCTCCATCCCAAGAACGACAGACCAGCAATATAAAATTGGGACATCAGTTTCAAAAAGCGAATTAGTTCCTGGAGACTTAATTTTCTATAAAAACACATACAGACAAGGAATTTCACATGTCGGTATTTATGCAGGAAACAACATGGTATTGAATGCAACAAGCAGCAAAGGGATTGCCCTTGTTTCAATGAACGACTCTTACTGGGGTCCAAAATACGCGGGTGCGAAACGCGTAGTCGAGCATTTTGACGGCTTTAAAGATGTCGAAAAAACAGACGCAACATATGAAGCAATCACTGCTTTAACTGATAAAAACGTCATCCAAGGATTTGATGATTACACGTTCAGACCGGATCAGCCGGTTACACGTGGACAAGCGGCAGCGATTATTAACCGTGTACTTGATCGCAAACCGGTCGTTATGAGCCACTTTAAAGACGTGCCAAAATCCAACCGTTTTGCAGTAGACATTGCTGCGATTCGCGAAGCGGGCATCATCAACGGCTTCCCGGACAAAACATTCCGTCCTGATGAATACATGAGCCGTACGGAAATGGCTGTCATCGTTCAAAGAGCGTTTGATTTAAAATTGGGTAACGCAGCAGCAGCGTCTAACTCTTATGCAGACGTTGGCAATCAGTACTGGGCATATGAGCCAATCATTACAATGAGCGCTATCGACAAAGTAGGCGTATTCAAAACAGATAAATACTACGGTGACCACCGTGCCACTCGTGAAGTATTCACGACAGCAATCTATAACTCTATGAACGCAAAATAATAAATAATAGAATCAGTAGCCTTGGAAATTGTTCCGAGGCTACTTTTTTAATAAAATCTTAATAAAAATTATCCTTTTTATCTATTAAATTCCCGCGCTTCATCCGATAGAATAAAAGAGTGTAAAAAAGGAAATTTTGTTCTCGAAAGGAGTACCACATTGAATCAAAAGAAAATTGTTGCGCTACTTATGTCATTTGTTTTGTTATTCCCACTTTTTTCGCCTTTAAACACGAAAGCAGCAGCAGTGACATTAGAAGATCAAATGAAGGCGATGGTCGAGGCGGGAGTCATGCAAGGCTACGCCAACGGTGATCTCAAGCCGAGACAAAATGTCACTCGCGCAGAATTCGCCACTTTCTTAACGCGTGCGCTGAAATTGCCAGAAGGGCCGTCCACTTTTAAAGACGTGCCGTCAACGTTAAAGCTGGCACCTGGCGTGAATGCAGCGGCAGCCGCGAAAATTGTCAACGGCGGATCAGACGGCCGTTTCCATCCGGATGCTTTAATTACGAGACAGGATATGGCACTGATGATTAGCAATGCGTTTGATTATTTAGGCATGGACGTTGAGTATAAACCATCCGGCTTTGCCGACGTGGAAGGACTCAGCTCTGCCCATAAAATCGCCATCGGTAAAGCGGTCTCTCTTGGAATTATTCAAGGCTACTCTAGCACAATATTTAACCCGGCGGAAAATGCCAGACGCGACCACGCAGCGGCATTCATTTACCGCCTGCTGGAAGCGGCGAAAGCAAACGGAGAATCATCTCCGGATCCGGTTGGACCGCCTGTGACAGAACCTGAACCGCCGAAAGAAGAGCCGGAACCACAGCCGCAGCCAGAGCCAGCGAAGCCTTACCAATTAGCTGACATCGATTCAACGGGCAAGCTGACTTATTCGTCTCTGTCATACAGCACGTACGAAACTGCAAAGCAGGCAATGGACAGCCGTGGTCAAGAATTGATCTTGAAAAACAACAAAATCATTCACATGAAAACAAACGGAGGCATGGTGTTTGCCGGCAGTACGAAAGCGACAGTCACCCTGTTTAGTGACTCGACGTTAAAGACATTAAAAGCGTACATGCCTACATCTGCCGGATTCAACAATGAAGTGAAATATATTACATCGAACGAAAACTTTGTGAAAGTTTCTCTTGGTGGAAAAGAATTTTACATGAAACACGAAGACAGCATTTTAGTTCCTTTTGAAGGCGCACCAGGACGCAGCTACTACAACGTGAAAAATGGAGAATTGTATTATCATATTTATTTGTATTCAGCGAATAGATACGCTTCATTTCTTGCTGGACCGGCACCAGATTTTATGACTGCAGGAAACAAGTACTACAGCTGGGACAATGCCACGTTTTATAATGACCGAGGCCGCGTAGCCGGAACCGCTTATCAGTACTTCCAGTTTTTATCTGCACGGTCAACAACGAACTATACAGCGGATGAACTGGACAGCTACATTAACCAAGCACTCGCTGAAAGAGAAGCAACAGGTCTTGCAAAATATAAAGACGCGACGAAAAAGAGCAAACTGCTAGGCCTGGGCGCAACCCTTAAAAAGGTTGAAGCAGAAAAGCGCATTAACGCACTCATGATGTTGGGCATGGCCATCCATGAAAGTGACTACGGCACAAGCGGGCATGCGTATAAAAACAACAACCTGTTCGGAATTGCCGTTTATGACAGCAAACCGGAAGAAGGAAAGTCATTTCCGACTCCAGAAGACAGTGTATACCATTTAGCTGACGGCTACTTAAACGACCGTTACGTCATTCCGAATCCGGCTACTGCCTGGAAACAGACGATTGCTAACGGAGCCGCACCAGGAAACAAAGGCGTCGGCATTAATGTAAGGTACGCGTCTGACATTGACTGGGGAGCTAAAGTTGCCGGTCACATGTACCGGATCGACAAAGCCCTCGGCCAAAAAGACTTCGGCCAATACCAAATTGGCTTGACGAATGTAGAAAACTTAAACGTTCGCTCCCTGCCAAACGGCACCATCCAATTCGCCTACAGAGAAGCTGGCATGCCAGTTGCTATGCTCGGCAACCCAGTCTCAGGCTGGCAAAAAGTCATCTCAGACGAATTGGCATACAACGAAGCATACGTATATTCCCAATACGTGACTCCGTTGCCGATTGCGAAATAAGTTGATTAGTAGACCCCTTCAGGCCGTGCCTGGAGGGGTTTTTGATGGGCGCCGGGATCTGAGGCCGTGCACAAATGCTTCAAGTCGGTGCACAAATTAATGATTGTCGTGCATAAATCGAGTAAAGCGGCGCACAAACTCATAGAATTCGCGCATAAGCCCTTGGCCCATGCATAAATCACCGCCAGCCGCGCATAATCGACAAAAGCCTGTGCATAAAAACTAGTAGGCCGCGCACAAACGCAGCGGTTTTGATTGTAAATCGGCGTCAGCCGACTGTAATTAGTTCTTAACTGCCTGCAAATGTATGCCAGCTGTCTATAATCCCCCAACCGACTGCAACAGTTACCCCGCTCCACAACGAAAAGCCATCCGCTAGCGGATGGCTTTCTTCTTGCTTTCGATTAGTTTTTGGAGCACCGGGCTTTTGTTGCCGCCGAGTGCTTGCCATTTTTTCTCGTGACGCTCAAGGTCGTCGAGTGTGAGCTGCTCGTAGTCATTGCCGTCGAAGGTGAGGTCGCGGTTCACTTGATACCAAAGGTCGCCGTTTGGGCGGATCCATTTCGTGCCGAGTGATTCGATGCCGAGCCGGATCTCGCGGGCGGCGAGCAAGTATTTTTTCTGTCCCGTCGCTTCGTACGCATCGATCAGCAAATTTGCTTCACCGAGCGCGTGGTTGAGCGATGTATGGATGAATTGCTTGCCTTGATGCGGCGAGTAATAATCGGCCGGAAGAAAGCCTTTTTCGGTCGGCACGATGTTATCAATCGCAATTAAGTTCAGCAAGTAGTCGCTGTAAGTAGGCAAGGCGTTCATCAATTCTTTTTCATCAAATTCCTTGCCAATTCGGTATAAGTATAAAGCAATCAGTTCATTATGCCGTGTATCGAGGTAAGGAGAAGTAATTTCATATTTCTGCTTCAGCCATGTGCTCGTATATTCCGTTTTCCAAATCGGATGGTTTTTCTGATGGCGGTATTCCATTAAGTTGGCGACCGACTGCGCCATTAAATTATAAAAATAGCGGTCTTTCAATTTAAAATAGCGATCAATCGCTTCTTTTTCCACGAGCGTGCCGAGATGGCGGCCGTAGCCGTTTTTCGTAAATGGCTCGGTCGACCAAGGAAGCTTTTTCAACGCGCCGCTCACAGTGAACCAGTTATTTACCTCTTTAAAATGATTGTGCTGAAAATCGATCCAATTGCTTAAATGATCGGCATGTTTAAAAAGAGGTTCGCCCGCGAGCAAAAACCACTGCTCCGCAATTTGTTTTGGCGGCGCTTCGAGTGTAAAAGAAAATCCAGACTCGTCATGCTTCAGCGCTTCCATTTCTGTAGTCAGATCGCGAATCGTGCTCTGCTGACCGTTGTCATAGAGCTTAGTCAGTCTCTTGGAGTGATATTGCTTGCTCACGACTGCTTCATATAGAAAGCGCCCGTCCGCCGAGTAGCGCAGCAAGCCAGACGGAGGTGTTGTTGCATCGATGCCGATGACCGGATCATGCTCCCGCGGCTCCGTTTCTTTATGCCAGTCGATAAAATAATAATCGGTTGCTTCCGGCTGCGGCACGTCCGCTTTCAATGTAAGCGGCTCAGTAGATATATTTTTCAGCTGCATCATGACGAAGCGGTCGCCGTTGTTGATCGTGCGCACCTTGATTTTCAACTGCCCTTGATTTTTCCATTCATACGTATAAAGAACGTCTTTATAAAAGGAAGACAAACTCGACTCTTTCTTTTTTAGTAAACGTAAATCCTGTTCCAGATGAAGCGCTGTTTTCCCGAGCGACACCGTTTCTCTGGCGGCTGTTTTGCTGCCATTATCCTCTTCCGTACAGCCTGCCAACAGAAAAACAGCCGCCAGCATCATGAACATCCAGTATTTCATTTTCTTTCACCTGCCTTACGCCCGCGCTTTTCTTTTCACAAGGTTCAACAGCTGACGGAATCCTTCTTTATAAAAGAGGAACAAGCCGGATGTGTATAACAGAACGCCGAGCGGAACGATAATGAGCAGCTGCCAAAGTGAATACAAATCGGAAATCGGCGTGAATTTTTTCAAGAAGTAAAGGGGAATGACCATGACTGCTGTAACAATCACAACACGCCCAATCAAACCGAACAGCCGCGTCGCTTCTTTTTTCTCAAAATCTTTATACACGAAAATCGTACTGACGGTTAAATAGTAAATAGAAACGAACGAACTTGTCAGTGCGAGACCCGGGTAGCCGAACGGCCCGACGAATAGCCAGTTTAGCAGCACGTTCAAAGCAATCGTCGTCACACTGATGCGAAAAACAATGTTCGTTTTCCCGCGGGCATACATCGACTTCGACACGATGTATTGCAGCCCTTGAGCAACGATGATCGGCAAATAAAACATAAGTGCCAAATACGTGTTGTACGTATCGTCCGCTGTAAATTTCCCGCGCTGGAAAATGAACGCGATCGCTTCCTGGCCGACAAGGAATAATCCAGCCGCAATCGGCGCCAGCGTTAACAAGGAAATTTGCATGCCCATGAAAAACGTTTCTTGGAACTTTTTCGGCTGATCAACTTGTTCGGATAATAACGTAAAAATAATGACCGCAATCGTCGTGCCATAAATCGTATGCGGAATGCTCGTAATTAAGGAGGCGTTGTTTAAATAGGTCACCGCACCTTCGACCGTATTAGCCGCAAACGCTTTGTTGACGAACATATTAATCTGGCCAACTACTGAATTCAGCAAAGAAGGAATGAGCAGCACAATAAATGCGCGGCGAAAGTCTTCTTCTACTTTCAGCGCCGGACTCCAGCGCCAGTCTTTTTTCAGTAAAAAGAACAGCTGAATCAAAATGCCGAGCACGGTTCCGAAAATAAATCCGTACGCCAAACTGTTAATGCCCCACTGATCGGAAAAAAGCAGAGCGAATATCGCACCCATGAGCGTCGCTGAAAGCTTCGATATTTGCGACGGTACGAAAATTCGCCGCCCTTGTAAATAAGAATCCAAAATTCCGTTCAGCGCAATCGCACTCATAAATAGGAAGAAAAAGCGCGTAATCGCCACAGCCGTTTCTTCTGTGGCCGGATTCATATTTCCGTAAATGAGCGGAACGAAGAACGGTGCCAGCACCCACCCGAGAATAGATACGCCGATAAACAGCAGCACCGTCACATTCATAATCGCACTCGCATTCCGCTCCGTTTTCTCCGGAGCATCCTTGCGATTTTTCACATACAGCGGCAAAAACACATTATTAAACCCGCCGGCAATCATCGCAATCACAAGCGTAATAAACGAAAACGCCAGCAAATATCCATCCGTATAATCACTTGCCCCAAACTCCCGTGCAATAATACTCTCTCTCAAAAAGCCGGAAAACTTCACAACAAGCGCAAGCAATCCGAGCCAGAGAGCCGTCTTCTTCAACGACACAAAACCCACCTCAATATAAGTCTGGAATGAAAAACTCAATACTTAATAATACCGTAAAATAGGTGGGAAGTTAAGGGTGTGTTCCCTAGGAGCGAGGGGGAAGCGGCGTGCATAAATTTGGAATCTCTGCGCAGAAAATAGGTGAGTCGGTGCATAACCGGGGGATTCGTGCATAAATTCGGCAAACCCGTGCACAATCGACAAAAGTTCGCGCACAAATGGCGGTTAGCCGCGCACAAGCCAAGCTGGCACGCTTATCATACGCAAAAGCTGAGATACGCCGGTGCGCGCCCCGTTTTTTCGAAAACCGGCGCCAGCCGGCTGTCATTAGGATCTTCTCGGGAGGTGGCGTGCACAAGCTTGGAGTCTCCGCGCAGAAAACAGATGAGTCGGTGCGCAAATCTAGCAAATTGCAAAACTTCTTTTGTATTTCCCGAAGCGAACAGGCCGACTAACATTCTTGTTCGTTAAAATAACTTCATCGATGAAAATATTCCCAACTCGCTTGCAGGCTAGGTGTATAATGAATAATAGATAAGTGGGCGAAGTAGGAGGAGAAGAAATGGAACTAAATAAAAAGATGCATGCTTTTTTAATAGACCGGGCGGAGTTGTTGACGGACCAGTGGTATGAATCACTGGACAAAAGCGATCCTTCAGGTGTGTACGCTTCGAAAGACCCGAAAGTGATTAAAGATTTAAAGGAACAAAATCTTGAGTTCCACAAGTTTTTGTGTAACGTTTTGATTGAAGAAGAGTCTGTGTTTTATGAGAAATTTGATGTGTGGATTTGCGAAATATCAAGATGCCCGGAACATTTAAATACACCGCTCCATTTTATTATTCGCGAGTTCATGAGAGTCCGAGCACAATATATGTACTATATTGAAGAGTTCTCTGATGAAAATAGAGAGGAAATCCATCAGAAACGCATCGATAAATGGAAAGATGTCATTATTAAGGCGTTTGACAAAGTTATTTTGAAAGTTACGGAGGAAATGGAAAATTATTCAGAGAAATTAATGGAGGCACAGCGCGAAATGATCAACGAGCTAAGCTCACCAGTCATTACGTTAAAAAGCGGGACTGCACTCCTACCTTTAGTCGGTGACATTGATACAATGCGTGCCAAATTTATATTGGAAAATACATTAAAGCAGTGCGCTAAACAGCGGGTCGATCATTTGCTCATTGATATTTCAGGAGTTGTCATGATCGACACAATGGTTGCTTATCAGCTGTTCCAACTCATCGATGCGCTCGACTTGATCGGTGTTAAATCCACATTATCAGGCATCCGTCCCGAGATCGCCCAAACTGCTGTACAGCTTGGCTTGAACTTTGACACGCTCCAAACGGCAAGCACATTGTCGCAGGCGATCAAATTTTAAATAAAGCTCCGGGAGAGAGTATCTTCCGGAGCCATTTATATAGGAAGGGAGCAGATCCATTGATAGTAAAAAAGCGGGAAGTTCCATTAAAGATTCATAAGCTGGAAGCATTGGCTAGGCGTCTGCCAGAGCTACACGCAAAGCGGCCGGATGTCGAAGCGGAGTTGGCAAAAAGTTGGGCGGGGCACCGTGGTGAGGAGGCGCTTGACTATCATTTGACGTTTCTGGAAGAGGGCCAGCACATGATTTTTCATGGATTGAGACTGCCTGGCGCAAATGGCCACTTTTTTCAAATCGACACACTGATCCTTTGCGCCAACATGGCAGTTATTCTCGAAACGAAAAATATTGCCGGCACGCTATATTTTGACCAGTTCTTCCATCAGCTTCTACGTACCCAAGAAGACAGCGAAGACATTTTTTCGGACCCTTTATTGCAAATCCGCCGTCAAAAGCGCCAGCTCACATCGTGGCTTGCCAATCGTAAAATTACCGATATACCCATCGCTCCATTTGTTGTCATCAGCTTTCCAACCACGAAAATTACTACTGACCCCGAACATAAAGAAGTACTACAAAAAGTCATCCATGCTGCAACTGTACCTTACAAAATCGAACGCCTCCACCAACTGCACCAAACTAGCATACTAAAGACGAAAGATCTGAAAAAAGCTGCTCACCAACTCGTCACCCAACACGTTCCTCATAATCCTGATCTCCTCAAACAATTTCAAATTTCCGAAGCCGAACTGCTAAAAGGTGCCCAATGTCCGGCCTGTCAACACATCCCGATGAAGCGAATGAAAGGAAAATGGCACTGTCTTCGCTGTAATCACCGCTCAAGTGATGCCCACATTCAGGCACTTACTGACTATGCCCTGTTGCACAACAACACAATGACAAACCGGACATTTCGCGAGTACTTGCAAATTGACTCCCGCTCCATAGCAACCCATTTACTAAGAACTTTAAAGTTACAGCATTCCGGAAGTCAAAAAAACCGCACGTATCAATTGCCAACGATAAAATAATAGATACACTGCATCCGGCCAATTCCATTGACCGGATGTTTTAATTAAGAGCGTTGGGATGGTAGCAATTTGTGCGCGGATAATCCTAATTTCTGCACGGGCACCGAAACATTATGCACGGAGATAGTCAAAATATGCGCACCACCCAAGCTTATGCGCGGCTCGAGGGAAGTTGTGAACGGGTAACTAGATTTTCTGCACGGCTACGCTCGATTTATGCGCGAAAACGACTTGAATATGCACACCGCCCGATAACCAAATAATAGATACACTGCATCCGGCCAATTCCATTGACCGGATGTTTTAATTAAGAGCGGTGAGGCGGGAGTATTTTGTGCGCGGATAATCCTAATTTCTGCACGGGCACCGAAACATTATGCACGGAGATAGTCAAAATATGCGCACCACCCAAGCTTATGCGCGGCTCGAGAGAAGTTGTAAACGGTTAACTAGATTTTCTGCACGGCTACGCTCGGTTTATGCGCGAAAACGACTTGAATATGCACACTCCCAGCTCCTAGTCCCCAGCCAAACAACAAAAACCCCCGCCGCCAAAGGCGACAGGGGGATCATCATTTCGCTTTCAAGTAAATCTCTTCATATTTCTCAGCCGCAGCCAAATGTGAGTACTCGGCTTCAATCTTCGCACGAGCCCGCTCGGCAAGTTGTCTGCCTTTTTCCGGGTTATCCAATAACTCAGTCATAGCCGCAGACAATTCTTCTACGTTCTTCTCTTCAACTAACAACCCATCTACATTATGATCGACGATTTCTTTCAATCCACCTACAGCGCAGGCGATAAGCGGTTGGCCAGAACCCATCGCTTCGAGTGCAGAAATCGAAGTCGCTTCTTCCACGCCGGCGGAGTGAATGCTTGGCACTAAGACGACATCAGCCAAAGCGTAATATTCTTTAATGACATCATGCGGGATGGCACCAAGTAAGTGAACATTCTTTTCCAACTTGTGTTCTGCGATCAACCGTTTCATTTCGTCCATTGCTTCGCCTGTTCCGGCAAAGATCAACTGCGCGTTCGGATGCTTCTCGAGCACAGCCGGCAGGGATAAAATCGGATAGATCACGCCGTTTTTCTTCGTTAAGCGGCGCGGGACGAAGAAAACGGGTGCATCGGCATCGACGCCGTGCTTTTTCCGGTACGCCGCTTTGTTTTCGCTGTCCGGACGGAAGTCGTCGACGTTAATAAAGTTACGGATTGCTGTGCCGGTAATGCCGGCTTCACGCTGCACGTAATCTTTAATACGCGTATCAACGGTAATGATCGCCCGCGTGCTGCGGTATGCTTTCACTTCTTCTTCCATTAAAAACTGTTCTTCCGGACTGTCTTTTAAAATGTTGCCGGCACTCAAAGCTTCGTACGTTAAGTAGCCATGCACAGTCGACACAACCGGAAGTCCGGCATCGAGCGCCGCGAATGTCGCGTACACTTCCTGGGCGTTCACGATGTCGTAATTTTTATGCTTCGCTGCTTCCATCAGCTTTTGCAGCATTTTTTTACGCGTCTTCAAGCCGTAGACGAAGCCTTTTCCTTTTGACATTTTATTCATTAAAAAGCCGGGGCCGCGCACTTTCGCTTTTTGTTCAAATTCAGGAATATCGGTAAAAGACAGCGTATCAACTTCGTGGCCGCGCGCTTCCAAACCAGCTTTCAGCGTCGCCATATGTACCGATAAGCCGCCAACGTGCGGAAAATGGTACACTGTCGCAAGCAAAATCTTCATTGAAAAGAACCTCGCTTCACATAAATTTTTTCTTTAATAGTTCAATATTCTCTAAGGCGTCCTTGCGCATCTTCGCGGCATTGCCGGCGACGACTTTGCTCAGTTCGTCGCGGTGGGCAAGCACGTAGCGGGCGTTCTCTTTCATTATCTCTGGATCAAACGCTTCGAGAGGAAAAGAATAGTCCCACATGCCGGAACGCTTCAGCAAGCTCTCGACTTTTTTATCGTAACTGATGCCAATATGCGGTACCGCCGTCAGCGCTGAGAAAATCAATGAATGCAATCGCAAGCCGATCGTCATGTCGCATGCGCCGATAAAGTTCAAATATTGGTTCGGCGTATAGTCACCGCCGAGCAGGAAACAATCGTCCGCCCGTTTCATATGCTTCATCACGCGCTTCGAAGCATCGACGTCATGATGGCCTTCCATCGGCACAAACACCGGCGTAATGCCATCTGTCGCAATCAGTTCATCAAGCACACCCGCAAGCTTTTCATAATAATCATCATGTTCAAACCACGGACGTGTCGACACCGCCACTAACTTTTCATCACCGTTAAGCGGCAAGCTCTTCATGCACGTGTCATCTTCTTTTTTCTGAAAAGCAAACACAATATCAGCCGTCACCACAGTCTCCGGCCGCTTCACACCAAGGTTATGCAAATAATCTTTCGAATACTGGTCACGCACCGTCACAAAATCAGCGCGGTTAGCGAACACCTTCATTAAAATTTTGCCCCATGTCGACGTCACCGGACCAATGCCTTGAGAAAAGAACATTACTTTTGCGCCGCACAATTTAGCTAAAAAGGCGATCAGCAAGTAGTAAGGAAGCGGGCCGAATAAAAACTTCGTCGGATATGTATCTTGCAGCAGTCCGCCGCCGCCGCTTATAAGCAAGTCCGCTTCACGCAGCGCCCGGATTTTGCCTTTATTGTCATGGCGCCAGCCGCGGTACACCGTCTTCACATTATGATCTTTCGCCGTCTGTTCCGGCGACAACGAAAATACCGTAATATCGACGCCATCAATTTCATTTTTCAAATTATCTACAATCGCTTCCAGGATCGCTTCATCACCAGTATTGCCTAATCCATAAAATCCCGAAACAACAACCTTCAAACAGGTATCCTCCTCGCAATTCAAATGCTTAAAAAGCTAAAGTACATTTTGCCCCGCTTTAACTGGCAGTAAGACCCCGATCAATCGTGGAGGATCAACTGCCAGTAAACGCCCGATAAATCTAACTAACCATCAGTGGGGAAAACGTTCACTGATGGAAGTTTCATTTTATCATTGATACAAGGCACATTCAACGAAATTAGTGCAAGCGGAAAGTGAATTTGCTATACTATGGAAAGCAAAGAAATTCAACCATACCCGCATACTAGAAAGGATTTTTTTACATGCAAAAAATTTGCGTAATAGGCTTAGGATATATTGGTTTGCCGACAGCGGCCATTTTTGCCCGCGCCGGTTTCTCAGTTGTTGGAGTAGATGTGAATAAACAAGTTGTTGAACGTTTAAATAAAGGTGAAGTTACAATAGAAGAAGTCGGTCTTCCGGAAGTTGTTAAACAAGTCGTCGCATCAGGCAAACTGCGTGCGTCACTCGAGCCGGAAGAAGCGGATGTGTTCCTTATTTCTGTGCCGACACCGATTCACGAAGACTGCACGGCAAACGTTGATTATGTCAAAAGTGCGACAGAAGCGGTTGTCCCTTATTTGAAAAAAGGCAACGTCGTTATCGTTGAATCAACGATCCCGCCGCGCACGATCGATGATATCGTCGCACCGATCATCGAAGCAGCCGGCTTTAACCCGAAAGAAGATGTGGCGATTGCCCACTGTCCGGAACGCGTTTTGCCGGGCCGCATTTTAATCGAACTCGTGGAAAACACGCGCATCGTCGGCGGGCTTACACCAGAAGCGGCGACGAAAGCAGCGGACGTGTACCGTCAAATCGTCACAGGTGACGTTGTTGAAACAGAAGCCGTCACAGCGGAAATGTCGAAGCTTATGGAAAATACATTCCGTGACGTCAACATTGCGCTTGCGAACGAACTCGCGAAAATTTCTGCCCGTCTCGGCGTCGATGCCCATAAAGTCATTGAACTGGCCAACAAGCATCCGCGCGTGAACATTCACCAGCCGGGACCAGGCGTCGGCGGCCACTGTCTCGCGGTGGATCCGTATTTCATCGTCGAAAAAGCACCGGAAGAAGCGCTGATGATTCAGCTGTCCCGTGACATTAACAACTCAATGCCTGACTTTGTCATCGAACAAATCATTAAGCTGACGGCCGAGCTGAAAGAACCGAAAATTGCCTTGTTTGGCTTAACGTACAAAGGCAACATTGACGACGTCCGCGAAAGCCCGGCAATTGATATCGTGGAAAAGGTGCTCGCGAACCCGCGGTATAACGTCCGCGTTCACGATCCGCACGTCCGCGACGAAAGAGTGCCGTTCCCGCTCGTTTCATTTGAAGAAGCGGTCAAAGGAGCGAACCTCGTCGTCGTGTTAACAGATCACAATGAATTTAAAATGATCAATAAAAATGTCTTAGTATCCGAAATGGAAACGCCGGTCGTCTTCGATACGAAAAACTGCACGAACCTGGAGCAAGAAGAGGGACTCACCGTCTATCGCATTGGCGACGTCACCGGTCTCGAAGCCATTGCGGTCAAACGGATTAACAGCTAAGGATGACTGTAATGGAAAAAGAACAATATTTAGGCGTCTCCGTCTCGCCGTACACATACGAAGAAATCATCGCCGATTTGAAAAAAAGAATAGCAGCCGGGGAGCAGTCGACAGTCATTGCGGTTAACCCTGAGAAAGTAATCACCGCCGGCCGCGACCCGCTCGTGAAAGAGCTCGTCAACAACTCCACGTATCAAATACCGGACGGCGTCGGCATGATCATTGCCTCCAAGTTAAAAAAAGGCGGCATCCGCGAACGTGTGACAGGAGTCGATATGATGGGGCGGCTTCTGCAGTTTGCAGCTGACGAAGGGCACGGTGTCTTTTTCTACGGGGCGAAAGAAGACGTCGTCCGCACGGCAAAAGAAAAACTGGAAGCAAAAATTCCGAATCTCCGCGTCGCCGGCTATGCGAACGGTTATGTCCAAGACCAGGAAGCACTCGTGGAGCAAATTCGTGAATCGGGAGCGGCTCTCCTATTCGTCGCGCTCGGCAGTCCGCGTCAGGAGCTATGGATTAAAGATAACATGGCCAACTTGCCGAACGTGAAAGTATTCCAAGGGGTCGGCGGCAGCTTTGACGTCTATTCCGGCAAGGTAAAAAGAGCGCCTGCTTTTTACCGCAAATTCGGTCTGGAGTGGCTGTACCGCTTACTGACAGATCCGAAGCGGATCAAACGGCAAATGGCGCTGCCGAAATTTTTATTGAAAATCTTATTACAAAAATAAAGAAGGCTGGCTGTCTCATGGAAGTGCCAGGCACCTCCCCGCTATATTCAGGAAAACCACAACATAGTGGAGGAGGAGCCTGGCACTTGGGACAGCCTCTTTCTATGTAGAGAGGTGTAAACGTGAAAGTACTTCACTTAATCAGCGGCGGCGAAACAGGCGGCTCGCGCAAGCACGTCATCACGCTGCTTGAACAGTTTTCCAAAGAAGAAGTCGTGCTGGCTCTCATGCAGGAAGGTCCGTTTGCAGAAGAAGCACGGGAAAAAGGCATCCGCACCGAAGTGTTCTCGCAAAGCTCGCGCTACGACTTATCGATCTTAAAAAAAATCGTTCAATTCATCAAAGAAGAAAACTTTGATATTTTACATACACACGGCCCGCGCGCCAATTTATTCAGCATTTACTTAAAAAAGAAAACGGGCATTCGCTGGGTAACAACGGTTCACAGCGATCCATCACTCGATTTCGTCAAATCCGGTATCAAAGGCAAAGTTTTTACGTCACTCAGCATGTACGCCGTCAAAAAAATGGACGGCTACTTCGCTGTGTCGGAGCGGTTTAAGCAAAACTTAATGAAGCTTGGCGTCAGCGGCAACAAGATTCAGACCGTTTACAACGGCATTCATTTTACGAAAGAAAAAGCCGAGCCAATCAACCGCAGCGAATTCGTCCTCAAACCGGAAGACTTCGTCATGTCGATGGTCGCCAGGCTCCACCCGATTAAAGGCCATACGATTGTATTCGAAGCGATGAAGCAAATCGAAGAAGAAAAACGCCCGCATTTATTGCTCGTAGGAGATGGACCGATCAAAGAGGAGCTGGAAAAGGAAGCGGCTAATCGGCAATTAAACAGCCACGTCCACTTTCTCGGTTTCCGGTCAGACGTCGATCAAATATATGCGGCATCTGATCTCGCCTTGCTTGCTTCCTACAGCGAAAGCTTCCCGCTCGCTCTCCTCGAAGCGGCTAATCAGCACGTGCCAATAGTCACGACGGATGTCGGCGGAGTGAGGGAGTTAGTGCAAAACGAAGAAACAGGCTGGATTGTGCCGGTCGGAGACGCATCAGCTTATGCGAAGGCTCTTCGCCAGGCGATCCACCTTCGTGGGGAAGGAAGGCTCGCCCAAATGGGTGAAAAGTTATATTTCTATTCTTCTCAGCGCTATTCACTGGAACAGCTGGAAGAAGCGACACGCAGCTTATATAAAAGGTTATAACCCCTTTATAGATGAAATAAAAGTAACTCAGAAGACATCTTTCTGGGTTTTTTTGTGCGAAGTTTGGAATGAAAATCCCATGAAAACCAAATCTTCTGCCCTTGTTTTCTACAAAAATAACATGGAAATGACAAAAATAATTGGTAAAAACACTTTGAATTTCCTGATCGGTTGGTATATAATGAGAAAGCTATGGTTTTTAGCGGGACATTTGTTAATATTATCTATTTAATTAACGAAAAAGCGTCAAACTATTTTCATATGCATGTCAAATATAACGAATATATTAAAATATGGAAATAACAAAAAAGAGTTGAAAAAAAGTAGCATTTTGATAGAATGGAACTTGAGTTTAAATCTGGCAATCGGCCCAAATGTTACATAATATTTGTGAAGATTAGCACTAAAGATTTCTCAACAAGAACCGATGTAAGAAACAAGCGGCTTCGTTGCGTTGCTGTTTGGTTTCATAAATTAAAAGATTACTTTACAAAACAGGAGGAACTATTACATGGCTTACCAACCAAAGTCTTATCGTAAATTCGTTGCTACAGCAGCAACAGCTACATTAGTAGCAACAGCAGTAACACCTGCATTTGCAGCATCTTTCACAGATGTATCTGATCGTTACAAAGAAGCAGTTGATTACCTTGTAAACAACGGAATTGCACAAGGTACAACTGAAACTCAATTCGGTGTTGCTCTTGAAATTAAACGTGTAGACGCAGCTGTTATGCTTGCGAAAGCTCTTAAATTAGACACAGAAAAAGCTCCAGCTTCAGGTTTTACTGACGTTCCTGAGCGTGCTCAAGGTGCGGTTAATGCTCTTAAAGCAGCCGGGATTGTAAACGGTAAATCAGAAACTTCATATGGTTCTGCTGACCAACTGACTCGTGGCGAAATGGCATTAATTCTTGCTAAAGCCTACAACCTTACTGGAACAGCTTCTCACAGCTTCACTGACGTATCTTCACGTTACGATGCAGCAGTTAAAGCCCTTGTAGCAGCTGACGTTACTAAAGGTAAAACACCAACATCTTTCGGTACAGCTGATGCAATTAAACGCGGTGAGTTCGCGATTTTCGTACACAAACTTGAAACTGCAGAAGTAGTAGCCCCAACAGTTACTGCTGTTAAAGCTACAGGAGCTCAAACACTTGAGTTCACTGGTACAGATCTTCAAAACCTAAAAGCTGAAAATATCAGCGTTGCTGGAAACTCTGTTGCAACAATTTCTGCAAATGATGATGGAACAAAAGCAACAGTAAAACTTACTGCTAACCTTGTTCCAAACCAAGAAACAGTTGTGAAAACAACAATCAATGAAGATGTAAAAGAATTTAAATTCACTTACACATACACTGTTAATACTGTGAATGTGGAAAATGGAACATTTGACAATGATACTCCAGGGCAAAAAGTTTCCCTTTTAGTAAATAACGAAAAAGCGGATTATAACTATTTAACTGCTAATGGCTATACAGTACAATTTGCTGCTTTCAATGAGAATGGTACAGCTGCTCCAACAGGTACTATTAATGCAAGCACTGGTGAACTTAAAGCTGACTTTGGTGATCTTCCAAACGGAGCTCTTAAATATCAAGTACAAGCGACTGTTTCTAAAGCGGGTTCCGTACTTGTTTCTGAAAGAGCGACAATTACAATTGTTAATCTAGACAACGCAGCATCTGCAATTAGTGAAGTGGAATTAACAAATACTACGGCAGCTTCTTTTGTTCAAAAAAGCGCTACACTAGTGGTTGGAGATACTGCTGAAGTTTCAGAAGTTACGATTGCTTCTGGCTCTGATAAAACAGAAGTTGAAACTGGATATAAAGTTCAGTCTTCTAACTCGTCTGTAATTTCTGTAAATAACGGAGTGCTAACTGCTGAGGCACCAGGCACAGCAAAAGTAACTGTAACTTATGGTACTTTGACTAAAGAAATCAATATGACAGTTGCTGCTGCAGAGCGTAAAGTTACAAAAGTTACTCCTGAAGTTTCACCTGTGAAATTACTTACTGGTGGACAACGCACAGTTAAAGTTACAGCTGTAGACCAATATGGTGATCCAATTGTTGGAGATGCAGAGGTTACTG
Source organism: Bacillus aerolatus (assembly GCF_009183655.1). Classification (GTDB taxonomy): domain Bacteria; phylum Bacillota; class Bacilli; order Bacillales; family Domibacillaceae; genus Pseudobacillus; species Pseudobacillus aerolatus. The sequence goes on along the minus strand of NZ_WEIO01000003.1, from coordinate 124,243 downwards.
TTGTAGCACCGGCTGATTACTTTACTTCATCTTCTTTAACTAACTTCGATAATGAAGGTAAAGGAGAAGTTGCTTTAACTGTAGGATCTAAACTTGGTTCAGGAACTGTATACTTCAAAAAAGATGACAAATTCCTTGGTAATCTTGGCTTTGAAGTAACAAAAGTAAATAATGTTGCGAAACAAGTTCTTGAATTAACAGAAAATAGCCAATCTGAAGATTTTACTATTGTTAAAGACAGCACTGATGATGCTGCTTTAGAATTAGAATTGGTTAACTATACTTCCGAAAACGTTAAGAACGGTGTGGCTCCTTTAACTGGATACTCATTGAAATTCGACAACAAAATTGTTAGTGCAGCAATTAATGGCAATACAATTGAAGTATCTGCTGTAAAAGCTGGTTCTACTGATATCGCTGTTTACAAAGGCGACGGTTCATATGTTGGAAAAGTAACAGTAGCTGTTGTTGATAATGCACCGAAAATCACTAAAGTTGACTGGGTTAATCGTGGAACAGTTAACTATGTAGGTGAAACACTTAACTTCTTGGATGCCCTAGAAGTAACTGAAAGAGAAAACTCTGATGATGTTGTAAAAGGTATTACGCTTTCTCCAGCTTCAGTTGGACAAGTGCGTATCAAAGACAACTCAAATTCCGGCGATCTTTACCTTGATAAAGATGGAAATGGCACATTTAACGGAGAAGATGTAGATTTAGGCGCTCTTGAAATCAAAGCAACTTCTAACTCTAGTGCAAACCTAAAAACAGCTACTAATGCTATTACTGGAACAACTACTGTTGCAGGAGATAAAGGTATATTAGTTTATACTTTGAAAGACAAAAACGATAACATTGTTGCTACAACATCTATTACAGTTGATGTCCCGGCTACTCCAGTTCCAGAAACACCAGCTCCAACTACTGGTTCAGAAACTGAATAATTAATAAAGTTTATGGATTTTTATTGCTCTAAAGCAATAAAATCTGAAAAAGCAAAGAGCCACTAGTGAACTGCACCCCAATTGTTAGACACAACTAACAATTGGAGGTGCAGTTTTTTATGGAGAAATATTCATTAGGAACAAAATTAGCTGTCGTCAAAGGATACCTTGAAGAGTTTAAATTCTACGGGCTGCTGGAAGAGGAAACGGGGTCGATCATCGATTTATTATGAAATGGGTTGGGTTATATGAGTTACATGGAGTGGAAGGGCTAATCCCAAGGTATACAGATTATTCTTTAGAGTTTAAAATGGACGTACTAAAGTATATGAATGACACTAGGGAGTCTCATAGAAAGGCAGCTGCTATTTTTAATATTTCATCTCCTTCAACAGTATACATATATTGATTTTCCGATTTCCATTTATGCTTTTTGTACAGTGACCAATCACTGTCATCTTCTGTTAAAGTTTAAAGAATGTTCTATATCCACAGTTATGACCATTTTCAACAAATACTGCAGCGATTATTACAATTGCAAATGTCAGCACCTAGGCTATGTTTTTTAACAGCGATTTTAAAGCTCTCCTGTTCTAGCTCCCCAAGACCTTCATATATCCATCGGAATCCGATTAGCACAAGAAAACCAATGTTCACTAAAATGGAAGCAACAGCTACCACTATTACACACACGCCAATTCTTCGCCCTATCCATTTGTAACTCGCACTGACTTGTCCGACAGCCAAAAGGTAAAAGCCTCTTAAATTACCGCCGGTATGTAGAGAACGACGATAAGTAAACTTATTTGCAACGTTTTGGTTGGAGCCCGGTAATCTGGTTTATCTAACTTTCAGAAAACACCACCTTTATTAGCCGAAAGTCTATTGAAAAATTAGATTAAATGGTAATATTAAGTTGCGTTTAATTCTATTTACCTATTTCTATTAGAGTGGAAAACAAACTTAAAACTTTAGTATTAGGGAGGTCCAAATGAAAAAGTTAAACAAGTCTCATTTATTTTTAACGGCCGCTGCAACGGCAGTAGCGGTTAGCTCAGCAGCGCCGACTGTTGATGCAGCTTCGGAAAAGTTCTTTACTGACGTCAAGAAAGGCAACGTCTTGTATCCGGAAATATTAGATCTTTATAACCAAGGGAAGATTAATGGATTTACGGACGGGACTTTCCGCCCGCAGGAGTCAGTTACACGTGGACAGGCAGCGAAAATGGTGGCCGACATTTTAGAGTTGGATATGAAATCTTTGAAAGATCCAGGCTTGAAAGATATTAAAAAAGGAAAATGGTATTACGAAGCGGTGGCAGCGCTCGTTCAAAACAAAGTAATGAGCGGCTTTACAGACAAGACATTCCGTCCAGATCAGACATTAACGCGTGCGGAAGCTTCACGCTTGATCGGCGAAGCGTTTAAGTTGAAAAGCGGTGTAGCAACAGCTGTTGCATTTAAAGATGTTAAAAAAGAAAAGTGGTACTATACATACGTTCAGGCATTAGTGCAAAACGAAGTGACGTTTGGAAAAACGAAAGACAGTTTTGCGCCGGATGCGAAAGTGACACGTGGTGAGCTTGTTGCTTTTGCGAGTCGTGCCAAGAAAGCGACTGAGAAAGTCAAAGAAAAGTCATTTACAGTTGAATCTGTCAAAGATGGCATTGTAACGATCAATGGAGAAACGTATCAGGTGTCTGCTTCTTTGAAAGGGTTGTTCACTGCAAAGAACAGTGCAGCTTTAAAGGGAGCCGTCATTGCATTTGAAAGCAAAAACGGTGCTATTGAAAAGATTACATCACTTACGCTCAACAGCAGTGGATCGGCTTCGGCGAATGCACTGCTTGACGCAGGCGGGGCTGTGATTGATGGTTCCGTTTCAGTGCAGGGCGATTATTACGAAGTGAAAAACTTGACTATTAATGGCGATTTGGCGTTGACGGAAAAAGTGCAAAACAGTTTTATCTCCGAAAAGTTGACGGTGAAAGGCAACACGCGTGTGGCAGATCAAGCGGCGGCAAAAGCTGCTTCTTACCGGGCGGCTGCGGAAAACCCAAAAACGAAGATTACGATCATTTTTAAAGATTCAACGATTGCAACGATTGAAATCGCCAAGGAAGATGTCTATTTCTCAGCAATGGGCAGCACAAAAGTTACGTCTGTATCCTTACATGCGAACGCTAATATTTTTGCTGATCCGGACGTCATCATTCCGAAAGTCGACATTAAAAAAGGCGTGACGCTCGTGGAACTGAACGTCACCATTAAAGACATCATCATCGAATCAAACGATGACATTAAAGTGACCGGCAAAGGAAATATCGAGAATGTGATTATCAACACTGACAAAACAGTCACACTCGACACTAAGGGCCAAATTAAAAACCTTGAATCGAAAAATGAAAACTCAAAAGTAACGATTGGCGATAATGCGAAGATTACAAACATCACTGTTCCAGAGGGGAAAAAAGCAGAGGATGTGGTACAGAATTACGATCAGGTGAAAGACCGGGTAGAACAGGTCGGAGGCACGAAGAATCCAGACTATAAGCCGGCGGAGCCTGTGACACCTCCGAATTCAGCTGGAGGTGGCGGTAGTACAACAACTCCTGGAACAGGGGGCGGTGACAGTAATCCAACACCACCGGGAAATGAAACAGAAGATTTCTTTGATGCTGGTTTACTAAGCACTGAACGGTTTGGTTATGTGAAATTAAATGTTAAAAACCCGGGTGCGCATAAAGTTAAATATTTAACAGTGAACAGAAATAATATGCACGAATTTAAAAAGCCTAAAGTTGGGGAACAAGTACCGGCCAATGCCAAAGAGTATAAAGCTGATGAAGAATTTATTTTATGGAGCAACCATGAAATATTTATGTATCAAGTGAATGACAAGAATGAAATTGTCGACCTCGTTGATATCAACGAAGTATGGCATTGGTACGGAGTAGATATGCTTGTGGATGAAGAGAAAAAGACATTAACCATAAAGTCACTCATGAATCCTGAAGGCAAGACAGTACAGCAAATGTTCCAAAATGTTTACTTGTTCAATGTGGACAAAGCTACGAAAATATATGATTTCTCGGACGTTAAATGGAATTGGATAGACGGAATTCCGGCAGTGGAGTTAAGTTATGGCGATGATTTTGATCCTGCTAAGCTAAATGAATTTCTTGTGGAAATAGATTGGCAATTCTCGGGAAGACTGTACGAAACGATAAAAGAAGGTGAACATACACCGGAAAATTATGAAAGCCTGGATGTATTCATGATTAAGTATGCAGCAAATGAAATGGGAGATAAATTGGGCTGGTATTTACCGAGAGCTGCTTATGAAATAGAGGAAATAAAAAGGGAAGACGGAAGTATAAAAGAGAATCATAGAAATATAACAGAACAAGATTCGATCAGCATGAAGAGATACCGGGAAGAAGTCATTAAACAGCAGGATTCCTTGAATACTCGCGCAGATATTTCGAAACTTGTTGCAGCTGTCAATGTTGAATTAAAAGATAAAGTAGATGCGTATAAAAAGGCAAGAGAAGCAGTTGACGGTTTGTATAAAGAAGACTGGTATGATTATGAAGAATCGGAAGAAAGGTTAAAAGAGGGGCTTACTCAGGAAGAAATTGATGCTGCGAGAGCACTCGTACAATCACTGAGCAGTGAGTTCACTGAAAAGGAACACTTGGAATATAGAGTAGATTACGCTGACTATTTATTCAACAAGAAGGCAGCCGAGGAATTTATCGGACAGGTGAAGAAAGAAGTAGAAATAACTGATCCTACGATCGGTCTTTCGATTTCTGATTTACTTTATAAGGAAAAGTCTGAAAATTTAAAAGTGAAAGTAAGCGACTTGGGCAACGAAATGCAAAAGGGTGAGGACTATAGTTATGTGACAGGAGCCGCTAAGTACCTTAGCGTAGATGCCTCGGGGAAGTTAATTTTAAATCGTTTAAATACAAGCGGGGAATCGATTAAAGAATATGCTGTTATTAATGTTGGAGTTGGAAATTATTATGTGGGGAATGAAATAGTAGCTGTTGTGATTCCTACTTCGACAAGTGCTGACACAACAAGCAGTGAAACAAAATTTCATCCAAAAGTAGATAATTCGTATATTCGGTATATTGATCATTATCCTGTTAATAGAACCATTCGCCTAAAATCCGGTGTGTCTGTGGATCAATTAATGGAAAGCATTCAGTCAGCAGATAGTTCTGTGCAATCTTATCAAGTACAAAGCGCAGATGGAAAAGTAAAAGGCAGTGGAATCATTGAGCACGGCGATCGTTTGATTGTTACCGCTGAAAACGGCCAGTCGAAGGGAATTTATAAGATTCAAGTGCCTGTTGTTATCCAAAATCTGAAAACTACAGGACTCGGTAAGCTGACATTTGAAGCGGAGAATACGAATATAAAAGAACTAAATACATTACTTCATATGCTAAAACGAGTTTCTGGCTCAAATATTGGCCACGATGTAGAGTTCATTTTAAAAGAAGAGAAAGATGAAAATGGAAATATTATACCGAATCGTTATGAGGTCACTATTCCTGAAGCTATAAAGGATGTATTCTATGATATATATAGCACGAACAATCGAGTTGATTTTGAAAATTCGCGTCCTAGTCAAATCATTTGGAGAAGCTTCCAAGTCGTAGATGCTGAGGCTAATCCGGATACAGAAGCAAAGATTACTGGCTTGGAAGACTTGAAAATTACTTCTGAAAATATTCGAGTTCGCTTACAAGATTACGGAAATTGGTCGGAAACTGTAACAATTGACGGCGTGACCATCAGCAGTGAAGTAAAAGAAGAAAACGGTGAGTGGAAAATTCATTTCAAAAGTGAAGGAACAGATAAAGGTGAAATCAACGCTTATCGGATCTTAGGTGTAAGGGTTAAGGCAGAAGAAGTGGAGAACGAGTATTCTATCGTAATTGAAGTTGACTCAGAAGGAAATATTTCAGTAAGATCGGTAAGGTGAGTGCGGAAATAATCATAGTGGCTGTTACTTCTTGATATATCTCAACAGAATAGTAACAAAAAAGAAGAGCAATCACATAATAAGTGAATAGCTCTTCTTTTTTGTTATTTTGATAGGTGTATTTTAAGGAGGAAGCCTATCATTCCCCGATATATAAAGAGAATGAGTAATTGGTGCTTCCTATTGAAAAGGCAGCGTTCGACACGGAAGCATAATCCATACACAAAACCCCTCGGCTGCGCATTGGATAGGGTGTCACTCCCCCGAAGCTTGATAGATTTTGTAGAAATCCAACTAGAGATAGAGAGCCATTTAAGCAAAGTGATGGGCTCTCTTCTTTTATTTCATAGATTTTCCGGAATTGAACTAATAAAATTAAACTAGCAACTACATAAAGCGGATGGACGGTTGGCGCTCCCCGTAAGAAAGGGGGTGTTAAATATGGTATAGAATTAAGTATGATGTATATATACAATCGAATAACAACTAGGAATCGTGAACAAACATAATATGCACACTGCCTTTTTATAAAACGAAACAGCCTTCAGACTCAATTCAAGTCTGAAGGCTGTTTTTATTTATCCCGCATAGAAATGAGTCTTTGTCCGACGAGTCTTCCTGCTGTGTCGTAGGCGAGGAAGGTGCCTTCTTTAAACAAATCAAGCTTTGAAATTTCATATCTTCCTTTTTTTAGTGCGTAATAGTTTTGTCCACGGGGGATGAGTTCATAATCAATGTCGCCACCGGCTGCATGGAAGCGTACGACTACTTTAGCTATTTCTCCGCAGTTTTTATTTATATACGTGTTCATATAGAAGTTTGTGCTTGTTAGTTCTATTGCAGGTGCAGAGAATACGTAACTGGATTGTGCACAGCTCGGGTACGGAATGCCGCATGAGATGTCGTTAAGGATAGATTGGTAAGCTGTACCGATATTAATGTTTTCTTGAACGTGGAAATATTGTCCGCCCGTTTCGCTGGCCATTCTTTGTAACAGGGCTTCGTTTAACCGTTTTTTATCTCCGAGTCCAATTGTATAAATTTTAATATTGTTATCATTGGCTTTATCTATCATCTCGAGTGCTTTGCGTTCGCTTGATTGGCCATCTGTTAAAAGAATCGCGACCTTTGGACCTTGGCTGGAAAATTGATTAAATGCCTTCTCCAATCCCTCACCAATATTTGTCCCGCCTGATTGGAAGACGTATTTAAATGTTGTACTAACCGGTGCTGGAAGGTCTGGTCCGCTTAGAAGATATCCTCTCGAGTTAAAGTGAGCGGCAATGTTCCTCGGTGCATTTAAAGTTGAAATAAATTCTTCTGACTTCGATACTCGCAGCCGCTCGGCATCATTTCGTTTCATGCTCCCGGAGGAATCGATAATGAACGCCACTTCTAGGTCGTCTCTCGGACAGCTGTTATCTACCTTGAGGCCCGGATCATAGACAACTTCACTGCTATGGCTTTTACCAAGAACGGAGTCGATATCCACCTTGTAACGGGAATCGACTTGCACAATTTCAGCAAAAATTTCATCCGTCACGGGATGAGAGGCCGAAATTGCTGTTAAGGTTGTACTGGCTGTTCCATTAAAAAAGTTGGCTTCCTGGGCAGACAAATAAGCTCCTTGGGCTGAGCGAAAGCGGACTCTTCCATTAAAATCTGTGATCGCTTGACCGCCGGGGCGGACGATTGTTGCCGTTACTTGAGTCGTTGTCACACCGTCTGCCGACAAGGAGTTACTGTCTGTTTTTACTTGAAGTTCTGCCTTCGGTACATAGGTCAATGGAACAGTGACTGGCTGCCGGAAGCACGCCATATTAATCTTGCTTTCGTCATATTCGCTTATTTGAAAAGAAATGGTATCTTGTTGAACCGTACTCGATTTTGGAGCAGTCACTTTAACTGTCAGCTCCGGGCCATCTGTCTGTGAGTATGCTTTCTCGTTCCAATATCCTTCTGCCCAGTCTTCTTTAGAAATAGTTCCCGCGTTTGAAGAAACTTGAAAATAAAGAAGCTCATCATATGAGATTGGGTTCCCGTAACAGTCTTTCAGCTTCAGAGTAATAAACGTGGAATCCATCCCATTCGCAATCAACGTTTCTTTTTCAATATCGACTTCTTCTAGACGTGAATCAATAGGCTTTAGTGCTGCTGGCGGCTGATCCAAGTTTTCCGGTGTTGGAAATACAATGGTTTTATTCCCGAAGAAATTCAAAGGCAGCTCATATCGATCGTCATCCCGTCCATCGGCTGGAGCGCTTAAGCCAATCATCTGGCAATTGCCGCGTTTAGACAGACGGTTAAGAAAAACGGCTGCTTCCCCACGGGTTAATGAGCGGTTCACGCCATAATCGTTATAATCCTTCTTGCCGGTCATTCCACTTGATAAATTTTGAATATACATGTATTGAACGGCATAAGGCTCGCTTAGATCAATACCTTCAAAGGCAGCCACAATTCGCGCGACTTGCCCTCTCGTTATCGGTTGATCACGAAGTTTTATATTTGAATAGCCCGCCAGAGGGATGTTTTTACTCTTTAAATAACGATAGTTGTCAGAAGCCCAATGCTCATCGGGAGTTCCTTGTGAGTGGCCTAGTTTTTTATTTGTACAATCATAGCGGATCAGCATTGTAATAAATTCTGCTTCGGTTAAAGCACGCTGCGGCGCGTATGTGCCGTTTGAGTAGCCTTTTACTAATCCTTTTTTGACCGCCCATTCAATGGATGGATAAGCCCAGTGGTCAGTTCGTACATCCTTGAATAGGCTTGCTGCGCTTGTATGGCTAACTAGAGCCGATGCCATAAGCAGCAGAATGAGAAGAAGACAAACAGTCCTTTTTTTGAAAACAGTCATCTATATTCGTCCTTTTCATTTATTGAAAAAACAGCATATCATCCCGGTAGTTTTGCTGTAAGTCTTTTTCTAAGAAGTTAAGAAACCGGATAATCATAGCGGACGCTTCGGCTCTTGTCATCTCTTGATACGGATTGAAACGATTTCTTCCATCCCCGTAAACTAATCCGATTTCTGTCGCCACGTACACACTGTCTTTGGCCCATTTCGGAATAGAGTTGTTATCGGCATAGCCCGTTTGATAACCAGGAGTTGGTGCACGATTCTCCAACCCTAAGGCGCGCACAAGTATGGCGACAGCTTGAGCCCTGGTTAACGGGCCTTCTGGCATAAATTTAGTGGCGCTGACCCCTTTAGACACTCCTTTGTGATAAGCACTTTCAATGTATAAGTAATCAGGATCTTTCGGATCTAAATCGGCAAAAATTGCTTTTTTAGGTGCGCGTTGGTTTTTAGGCTGTTCAAGTACACGAATGTCAGCTGACTTTAATACCCCAACGGTAAACTGGTATCGATTCATCGGAGTATTCGGTGAAAAAAACCGGCTCGATTCATCAAAAACACCAAGAGAATACAAGCGTTCAATGTTATCTTTTGCCCAATGCCCATTTAAATCACGAAATTTAGGCACGATGAGCCGCTCAATGACTGGAACCATTTCTTGATTCACGTGAACGGTGCCTGTCCCGCTTCCATATGGAATATCGTACGAATACTCTCCAATCATATTTTGTGAACTGATGAGGGCATGGCCGCCGGTAAAGCTGGACAACGACGGATCATGAGGCTCATATTTCAGCACTTTTGTTTTGCTGTCTGATACTTTACTTGTGATAAAGGCTTTTCCTTGGTTAGAGACAATTTCATAGTCGATGAACTGTGTTTCCGTCGCTCCCCAGAAGTTTTCATACCCCACATTCCGGCCACTGAAATGAATGGTAATGATTTCGTCCGTATTGGTTTTGTATGTCTTTCTGCCAACCACATTCCCGGAGTAATAATCGGAGGCTGGGCGATTGTCTATGATTGCACCTTGAGACAATTGATAATCATCTAATGTATAAGTCACTTTTCCCATCGTGATTTTCTCTGAATAGCTTTTAACAGCTGTTTGTGTAGTTGTCTGTCCTTTGTCTGTTCGCTTTTCTAGATCAGTTACGTAAACGATGCTGCGCGACAGCTTACTTCCGTTTGAATTTGTTAAAGTAAAGCGATACGTTTTCGTCAATTGATCATTTCTTTCTCGTTCGGTGACCGTCATTTTTCCGCTGAATTTCACTGGCGCACCCGATAAAAAGACATACTCTTCATATTCATACTCGTTATGAACCCCGCCATTAAAGTCTGGAGGAGCGGCCTCAGCTGAAGGGACGCTTACAAAGAGGGAAATGAGAAACGTACTGATATATAGATAGAAATATTTCGTGAAACTTGTGCGAATTTTTGTCATATTGATTTCCTTTCTAATGATCGTCAATTTCTATGAATAAAAGTAGCATGCAAACCATGCGTTTACATGCTACTTTTTTCTGCTAATTTACTAATAGAATACGTCCTTTTACGCTGGATTCATGGAGAAGGTAGATTCGTTCACCAGGCTTCAGCTTATCTGCCGAAATTACTTTTCCATCGCGAATAATGGTCGCTTGTTTAATATTCATGCTTGAGATATGACCGGTTTCCTTCCAAACGCCTTGCCACCATTGGCTCACGTTACGAACTTTCACAATGTTGGTGCTTACCGCATCAATTCGTCCTACTGATACAACTTGAGCGGGCAGGTTGCTTTTTCCAATGATATGAGCCCCCACGATGGTGTTATTCGACACATAAAAGTAGCCGTATTGGCCGGTTCTGTCTTCGAATTCATTTCTAGGTATCACGCTTAACGTTGAATCGCGGAAATCTTCGACAGCAATCGTGTCGTTGCTAAATGAAAGTCTCGAGGCTGTCGTGTTTTTCCAGTAATTATTAGACAGCAGCTTCGTATTTTTCAGCGAAAGCTGGTAGCCATTCGTCTGACTAATTTGACCGAAATAGATCGAATGATTTGTTAAGTTCGGGCTTTGGAAGCCATCATTTGTTATATGCACCACATTTGCAAACTCACTCTTTTGAGCCCCGTCCGTTACGACAAAGGCTGTCCCCATAGCTTGCAAACTATTCGAATCTACTAATCTTCCATTCCGAATGAGAATCGTCCCGTTATGATAATAGATGGGACCAGCGGTTTTAAGACGAATCCATTTCGAAGAAGTATTTACTGCAGTCATCGGTTCATAAAATGTTCGTTCATTTTTTTGTTTAATGACCATTTTCTCAATCACTTCTTGGCCAAATTGGCTCACTGTGACGAAATACACGTCATGATTAGTGTAGAAACGAAGGCGATCACGCTTGATAGGCTGATTACCTACATAGATAGGTGTTTTAGTTGAGTAGGTATAGCTCGTGTTTCCAGAAGGGCTCTTCGTTTGCCACATCCAATTTCGGAATACCTTTTCATTTTTTACAATGAGCTTATTTCGAACGGGGTCCATTTGATGGATCGTACCTTTATAAAGGTGTTCAATTTTAATGCCTTGTGTATTAATCTCGACTGAACTGATGTAATTCGTATCATATTCAGTAAATACAAGCTTGACCCGGTCGCCTTCATATAAAACGCTCAAGTCTACAAGTGTTGTGCCTTTAAAGATTTCCGTTTGATCATTTAAATAGTATGTTTTCGATTGTCCATTATCGAGCCGCACAGAAAGAAAAGTGCCGTTTTTGGCAATGCGATTCACAGTCCCTGTTACGACTTTGTCTCGGTGTTCAATTTTTGCAGGGTGTTCACCTGATTGTCCGCGAAGCTCTTTCACACGACGTAAGTTTACATCCGCTTCGACTTTCATCCCTCGTTTAAAAGCATTAATCGTTGTCGGAAGAGTATCGATTGTTAAAGCAGCAAACTGGTCAATATTCAATGTAATGGTTCGCCCTTGATCATTCATAATTGTAATGTTTTTCAACCTTTTTTCTGTCGCTCCACCACCTGACCGCACCTCTTCATGCGTCACCTCTACAAACGTCCCTTTAACAACCGAATTGGCTTTCGCTTGATCAGCCGTGAATAATCCTAGGAATAGCAAAAAAGTAAAAGTAAATAAAAACGAACGATATTTTAACACATATGACGCCTCCGCTATAAAGTATTTTACTAGTGATATATTCCTACAAAAGTAATGGTTTTATGTGTTTTATATCGTCCTATATTACCCAGGTGTTAAGCGGCAATTATATTATTTATTCAATAAAATGCTTTTACTGTGATGATAGTCTGGTTGTGAAAGCTTGTGATGGATTTAAGCTAACAAGTTTATCGCCCCTGTCTGATCGTGATGAAATACTTTGAGTGTGATATCGCTCATAGGATAAAGGAAATAGTTGAATTATGCCGAATAATATTGGGTGGGAATTTTTTTAAAGGAGAGATTAAGAGAATGAGTGATTTTAAAGTACATCATATTCATGAGCAAGTAGTAATTACAGCGAATCATAACAAAGATGGCTCGGTTAAGTATCATGTTTGTTATGGTGAGGTAGATTGGAAGAAGGACGGCAACAAGCGTCCAGCCGTATTTATTTTAATGAGCTATAAAGGAAGGATTAACTATCAATCACCTGCCCATCTCACATTAGACGCTGAAGAAGAAACCGACTTCGAAAAAGTTTATAAAGCATTAACTTATTTAAAAATGAAATACATAGTTAATAAAAAGTATGAAGTTAGAAGTAATCACGAAGTTAGCTCGAACAGCTGATATATCTACACTTAAAGAGGGAGAGTTTAATTGTGAAAAAATGCTTATCATTTTTAGCCGTATTTGTTTTGGCCTTCAGCAGTTTTAGTTTCAGTGTGAAAGCTGCAGCGTTTGCTGACCTGTCAGAGAATCATCGATTTTATAAGGAGATGTCATTTTTAGAAAACAAAGGGATCATTTCTGGTTATCCTGATGATACCTTTCGTCCTGATGGAGAAGTAACACGGGCTGCAGCTGCCATTATGATTGGAAGAGCTTTAGGATTGAATGGAGTACAAAGAGCAACAAAGTTTTCAGATGTGGGGGCAGATCAAAAGGCAAGTGGTTATATCGCTTCTGCCGTAGAGAGAGGAATTATCAGCGGCTTTCAGGATGGAAAATATCATCCTAATGAATTTGTCACGCGGGGACAGATGGCTATTTTCTTATCAAGAGCCTTTAAGCTTACGGAAGAAGCGGCTGCTCCTTTTTCGGATGTCTCATCTTCTATGACAATCTATCCGCACGTTAAAAGAATTATAGCGGAAAATCTTACGTCAGGATACGAGGACAATACGTTTCGTCCTAATGTAAAAGTGACGCGGGCCCAATTTTCTGCTTTTTTAGCTAGAGCGTTAGACGATAAATTTAAGGTTGAATTGCCTGTACAATTAACTTACTTAAAAAATAAAAATAAGATTTATCATTATCAATCAGATGAAATGGGAAATCTTTATTATAAGTTTTCTGGAAAAAAGTATTTTGAATGGGATCTCTGGGATGTGTATGTGAAGAATAAAAAAGCCTATTCAATAGTAGAAAAGGAAAATAGCCAAGGGTATTATTTCGGTTATCCTGAATCTGAATCGTGGCAGCTTTTAAAATACCCTGTAAAAGTCGGCCAGTCTTGGAGTGTAGGTTATCAAGGATATGAGCATACATACAAAATAACCTCAACGACCATGACTATAACTACTCCTGCCGGCACTTTTAGAAACGTGATAGAAGTTACCGCCGATGATGGAGGCACTGATTATTACGCACCGAACGTAGGACTTATAAAGGTAAGCTTTGAAGGAATAACAAAAATACAGCTAACTAAAATAGTAAATTAGGCTTGTTGCCTGGCACTCTAATTAGTAGAAAGAAAGCTGTATAACACGGGTAATCAGTGTCAGTTCCCTAGTGCTTTAAAACAGCGGAGGAGCTGACACTTTTTGTTTTATAAAATGAGGGAAATAGAAATTTTTTATGTATTCCGTCGAAAAGAATCGAAAAGTGTTTGATGAAAAATATGTCAACCCATTTAATGGCATGGTATAATTTGTCTATGAATATAAGAAAAAGTAACGGAGTGTCTCTTTTAGTGTTTTGTAGTAGTTTTGTAGGGGGAATTCAGGAAAAAGGCAAACTTATTGAAAAGTAAGTACGCAAAGCTACAGGTCTAAGGTGTGGTTTGCTATGACGGCTGAGCTGCCCATATTAATGGGGGATCGTTTATGGAGAAAAGTCAATTAGTAGACCAAGAGTGGATCGTCTTAATGAAGGAAGCTAAAAATTTAGGTATATCAATGGAAGAAATAAGAGAATTTTTGAAGAAAGAAAAAGTGAATTTGGAAAATGTCGAATTCAGTAGGTGAAAACATAAATATTCAACATCAGCGTGAAGGCGATAAGCACTCATGATATGTGCGGTGTACATAATGAGGGGCTATGGGCGGGGGAACAATGTATAAAATTGTAGAAAATTTAGAAGAGGCTAACGTTTTTAACCAGATTTGGATGGAGTGCTGGCTGGAAAAAGGATTTGAGTTTGAGTTTTCTAAAGGCCTTACAGAGCTGCTTCTTATTAAAAATCAGAATAATATGAACGTTGGGACAATCGAAGTAAAATCTTATAATTTAAAAGAAAAAAACAATATCAATCAAGTTTTTCCTTTTTATAAGTTGAAAACCATTCAACAATATGTGGATCAAACAGCCGAGCTGGATAAGGCGGCTATTTTGAAAGAGCATAGGGGAGAAAATCTTGACAGGCTAATCACCTCACTTGCGCATTTTGCTGAACAAAAGGAAATTAAATACTGTGTGGCTCTTTTAGAAGGGGTTTTTTGTAAAGCGCTTCGCAGGGTCTATAAGATGCCGATGGAAGTAGTAGGAGAGAAAATCTTTTATAAAGGAGATTACGTGATACCAGCTATAATACATATTGAAAAATTATATAAAGATAAAAAGGATTATAGCTGGTTAATGAAACAATGGCCTGGGCTCCAACTGTTGGAAGTTTAAGTAGTTAATGCTGAGGAATTTGAGGGATCTTATGTCTCAAAAAATAAACAAAAAAGCAGCCTTGCTTTTCGTTATGGCATTTATTGTAGTCAATTATTCTTTTGGTCTTCTTGTTGAAGGGACAGAAATATATCTTATAAGCAGAATTTCTTTTCAAATAATCGCTTCTGCCGTTTCTATTTGGTGGATTTTTTTAACATTTAAAAAAACAAAAAAGGCAGAAAGACAATTTTGGCTGTTTCTTTGTTTAGGCAGCTTAAGCTATTTAACAGCTCTTTGTCTTTGGTCTTATGATGAGTTTACGGCTAAAACGCACCAGACAATTTATAACTTGTCGGGAACCTTTTGGATATGTCAAAATATTTTCTATTTATTGGGTTTACTTTTATTAGTCTATCAATTAAAAAGCAGACTGCGAACAATGAGACTGATTTTAGATATTTTAATTATTATGTCGGTCGCTGCTGCAATGAGCTGGAGGTTTATTCTTACCCCTTTATTGTCTCAATCGGCAAGCAAGCTTTATGTGATTAAAATTATTTATCCAATTCTAGATTTAGGGGTCTTGTTTGGCGTCCTAAGCTTGTTGACAGCTTCTCATGCTATTTTCAATCGAAAAACCAAGGTGTTATTGATTTTTGGTTTATTGCTTCTAATTACAGCGGATACTATCGCTTCCTATTTAACAGTTCTCAAAGTAGAAATTGTAGGAAGCAATATTGATATTTTATGGGGATCCACTCTTTTGCTGATCGGTCTTTCAGGACTCTATCATGAAGAACAGCCTTTGCCGCAACATGGAGAAGTATATAAACATAAAAAGAATCACTTTTTGAAAATTATTTTGCCTTATTCTGCAGTTGTAGCGTTCTTTATCGTCGCAGGTGTTGACTTTTATAAATCTGACACGGTTTTTTTGAGTTTCTTTATGGTTATCCTGTTAATCATTATCAGGCAAATTTTTACCTTGTTTGAAAATGAAGCTTTGTTCAATAAGCTTTCTAACATAAATGAGCATTTAGAACAGACAGTAAAAAAAAGGACGGAACAACTAGAGGAAACCTTGCATGAGGTAGAACATATCGCTTATCAAGATATGCTGACGGGCCTTCCTAATAGAAGGTTATTTGAGAAGGAATTTTCAGATTTACTGATCAATAAAGAAAACCAATTTGCTGTGATGATGATAGACATTGACCGCTTTAAAAATATTAATGATAATCTGGGCCATTCTTTTGGTGATTTATTGCTGCAGGAAGTCGGGGAGAGGCTGCGTGATAATAGGGGCAGTCATTGCCGTGCTTTTCGAATTGGCGGAGATGAATTTTCCGTTTTAATAAAATATTTATCTATCGAGGAAGCGGAAAAAGCGGCTATGAATATTTTAGCAAAGCTAAGAAAGCCCTATACTCTAAAAGATAAAGATATCCATATTACTCCTAGTATAGGGATTGCTCTCTATCCAAGCGATGGAACTGATTTTGACACGCTATTAACACGTGCAGACTTGGCCATGTACGAAGTAAAAAAGAAAGGAAAAAATGATTTTTTATTTTATGATTTTTCTATGAAAAACCTTTCGGGGTTTGAATTAGAAAATTCTCTGCATAAAGCAATCGAAAGAGAAGAGTTTGTTTTATATTATCAGCCTCAAGTTTCTATTAATACAAATGAAATGGTGGGCGCTGAAGCGTTAATTAGGTGGAATAAAGCAGGAGAAGGGCTTATATTGCCTGACCGGTTTATTCCTCTCGCTGAAGAAAGTGGATTTATTAAGTGGATGGGTGAATGGGTATTAAGGGCTGTATGCCGTCAAATTGTCGATTGGCAGAAAAAAGGCATTTCACCAGTGAAAGTGGCAATAAACATTTCACCTATGCAATTTCAACAAACTGATTTTGTAGAAACAGTTGAAAGTATTTTAATTGAGACAGGTGCTGATCCAAAATATTTGGAATTGGAAATTACAGAAAGTGTCGCAATGGAGAACATTGAATATGTCCTCTGCAAACTCTCATCTCTAAAGAAAATAGGTTTCAGCATTTCGATCGATGACTTCGGAACAGGTTATTCTTCTTTAAAATATTTAAGTCAGCTTCAGATTGATAAACTAAAAATCGACCGATCATTTGTAGCTTCAATGGAACAAAACGAAAAGAATGCAGCGATCGTAAGGTTAACGACATTAATGGCTAAAGAACTCGGAATGAAAGTAATAGCAGAAGGAGTAGAAAATAATACCCAGGCTGCCTATCTTAAAAAGGTTGGCTGTGAAGAGTTTCAAGGATACCTTTTTAGTCCCCCGCTGCCAAAAGAACAATTTGAGCAACTTTTAGTAAGGGTACCTGTCGCTTCCTATAAAGGAAACAGGAAGATGATTGAAACTCATGGAAAAGTAACATTGGTTTCAGAAGAATAAATGAATATAAAGCTAATGTTCAATGACTGGCGGCGGTTTCTCTAGTAAAAACCTAATTTTTCAGAAAAGTTTGATAAAATATAATGGAAAGGGGAAATGAGGATGAATGTACATGAAACTATTGAAAAACGAAGAGAAATCACAGCATTTTTAGCACAAAAAGTGGATGAAGATGCCTTGAATCGAATTATTCGCGCAGGGTACTTGGCACCTGCGGGGAATAACTTGCCGTCCCGTGAGCTGATTGTGGTAACGGATCGGGAAAAGCTCGTTCATTTATCAACGGCTACTCCGTTCATGAAATGGCTGGCGGATGCAGGAGCTGGAATTGCTATTACAGGCCGTCCGGATGTAAGTAAATACTGGCTGCAAGATGCATCCATTGCATCAGCATTTATATGGTTAGCCGCCGAACAAGAACAGCTGGGCGCTGCATTTGGTGCGATTTATCACTCGGAAGATGCAGAGGAGTCAGAAAAACGAGAGTCTCACGTACGAAAGGCACTCAGCATCCCCGACGACCGCCGTATCGTAACAGTAATGGGTATCGGACAGATCAGTGCAGAACCGAAACCGAAGAAGCATATACCGTTTGAAGAGATTGTGTACAGAGAATATTTTAGGTAGGGTGCCTGTCACTCCCTTGGTTTTGTCGAAAGCTTTATAAGATAAAAGAAAAAGAGAGCTAATCATTTTGGAAGAAATGATTAGCTCTCTTTTTGTAGGGTCATAGATTTTGGCGGACTGAATGGGAAATGTTGTGGGAAACGGGGTCAGTCCCCCACTGCGTTACTGCTTTAAAGTGACGGGTGACAGGCACTATTTTAGGGGAATAAAAGATTGAATGGCCGCCATATGTATAAGCAGAGAAGGGGGAGTGAGTATGAAAAGAAGCTTGTTGTTTCTAGTTGTATTTACCTTAATATTTAGTACTTTTAGCTTTAGTGCGAAGGCGGCCGGGTTTAAAGATTTGACAGAGAGCCACCGTTTTTATGAGGAAATGTTATTTTTAGAGAGTGAAGGGGTCATCTCAGGCTATACGGATTCTACTTTTCGCCCCGATGAAGAAGTAACGCGGGCTGCCGCAGCGATTATGATTGGGAGAGCATTACGGTTAAGCGGCGAACAAAGAGCCACTAAGTTTTCAGATGTAGGAGCGAATCAAAAGGCGAGCGGTTATATCGCTTCAGCAGTGGAAAAAGGAATCATCAGCGGTTTTCCAGATGGCACTTATCGTCCACATGAATTTGTCACGCGGGGGCAAATGGCGATTTTCTTATCGAGAGCTTTTCAGCTAACAGAGGAGGCCGCTGCTTCTTTCACCGATGTTTCACCTAATATGTCTGCCTATGTGTACATTAAACGAATTTTGGCGGAGAAAATTACTGCCGGGTACCCGAATAATACGTACCGGCCTAATGTGGATGTCACCCGCGCTCAGTTTTCCGCTTTTTTAGCGAGAGCGTTAGACGATCGATTTAAAGTGGAAGTACCTAGAAGTTACGCGATGGATCAAAGCAAGGTTTACCATTACCATGCGGATGAAGTGGGAACGATCGTTTATAAGTTTTCTGGAGAACAGTCTAATGGCTGGAATGTATGGGAAGTATATGAGGGCGGTAAAAAGGTAGATGCAAGGATGGTAGAAAGAGAAGATAGTAACGGATATTACTTCAGTTACATGGAATCTGAAGGGGTAATTGAAGAAGTGATGCTTTTGAAATATCCTGTCAAAGTCGGCCAATCTTGGCCAATAGGTCCTTCGGGAAGCGGAAAAAAACACACCATCACCTCAATGACGAAAACTATCACTACTCCGGCGGGAACATTTAGAAACGTAGTTGAAGTCACCGATAAAGATGGCACGTTTGTGTACTATGCACCAAATGTCGGGCGTATAAAATCGGTCATTAACGGAGCCGTAATTCTCGAATTAGCGGAACTGACGAATCGCTAACTTATCGTGCTCGTGGCCGAACCTCTGAGTTCGTCGAAAGGTTCACAAGATAAAAGAAAAAGCGAGCCAATCATTTTGAAGGGAATGCTTGGCTCGCTTTTTATTGAAGATGCCTTTGTTGTAGTACCGATTGGAATCTGTATTATCTATACTTTCACCGTATTCTTATTAAAAAAAGAAACAAAACAATATAAAAGTATTTCCTAAAACAGCGCATGTTGTGCTGTTTTTTTGATTTTCAAAAAAGAGGAGGGCACCAGGCGTTTTTCCTGAATCAAAGGCTGTTTCATGAGTCGGAATAAGTGAATGGTCAAATGGCTCGTCAGTACATATAGATGTTCAAAAAGTGGGCGATAAGCGCTCTATCTAGCAAGGGAAAACAGCCAAAACTGCAATTTAAATTTCAAACTTGCAATTATTTGCTGGTATTTTTACTGTTATTTGTTCAAGAAAATGACAGTAAACAGGAGAGAAGAAGGATAAATAGGCTAAAACAAACTAATTTTTATAATTTTTAGAAAATTGGGCACTTTGGCGTGATACTTGCTTATATTATCGTAGCTCTATAAGAAGAATAGATGTTAAATAAGGGGATTTGAAAAAGTATTAGCTGCGGCAAAGGAGGAAAGCTGGTTAGTTGGCTGTTGGTTGCTTTGTAAAATATATAGCAAGGGGGATGAAGGTATGGTGGAGATTTTAAGGCCAAAAACAGGGGAGAAAAGAGAGGAAGTCAGTAAAGAAGAAAAGAAAGATGATTTTGCTTTAGAAAAAGTGCCTGTAGAAGGCCGGACGATGGGGTGGCTAAGTATTACAAATGTCACTTTAGGCGTGGCGACGGCGATGTTATTTATTCAAATGGGCAGTTTGATGGCCATTAATTTTGGGGCAGTTAATGCATTAATAGCAGAAATTTACGCAACTGTAGTAGCAGGCGTCATTGGAATAGGTATTTGTTATTATGCAGCAAAGTCTGGTTTGAATGTAAACTTAATGGCCCGAGGCGGGGGGGTTGGTTACTTCGGGGCGTCAATTACTTCGTTAATCTATGCACTCAATTTTATTATGTATTGTGCGATCGAAGGTTCCATTATGGCTGCTGCTGTTCATGAATATATTTCATTTGTTCCGGTCTGGGGGTTAATGATTTTCTTCGGCCTGATTGTTATTCCATTAAACTGGTTTGGCATTAAGCAGCTGGACAAGCTGCAAAAGTGGTCGATGCCGCTCTTTATTCTTTTACTCGGTACCGGTTTTTTCATCGTTCTCAACACGTCAACTTTTGAAGGGAGTATATGGACATTTCTTCCTGAAGGAGGAGAGGTTGGCGGAGCATCTTTGCTTGCCTGCATCGGGATCATGAATGGCCTCGTAGGAATCATGGCTCTGCTCGTGTCAGATTATGCGAGATTTATTAAAAAAGAAGAATTTAAAATAGGTGTATTTGCCGTTGGGTTTATTCCACAGCTTGTTTGTTTCTTCATAATGGGGGTTATCGGTATTTGGTTTGGCGTTCAAATGGGTGAAGAAAATCCAGGCGTTTTCTTCGTGCAAATTCTCGGTATTGGGGGAGCGCTGTTTACGATCTTAACGCAATTGCGTATAAATATTACTAACTTATACAGCAGCTCTTTATCTTTGGCGAACTTTTTTGAAAACGTATTCAAATTTAAGCCAGGGCGGAATTTCTGGGTCGTCTTCACTTCTATTGCTGCCATCATTTTAATGCTTGGCGGCGTGTTAGATCACTTAGGCAGTTTACTTACATTCCAAGGTGTTTTTCTTCTATCCTGGGCTGCCATTCTTTTGTGCGATGCTTTTGTTGTGAAAAGACTATTAAAAATCGGCCCTAAATATTTTGAGCACAGGCAGGAATATTTATATGCATGGAACCCGGTTGGAGTGGTGTCTTTAATCGCAGCCAGTGTAGTAGGTTCCATCGCAGCCTTTGGATACATGGGTATCTTCCTGCAAAATATCGCCGCCTTCTTTGCAGCCATCATAGCATTTGCACTCACAATTGTGCTGGCACTCGCTACAAAAGGCAAATATTACAGCAAAAAAGCAGCTAATGATGTGGAATCGGATGAATATATAGCGTGAATGTTGATGGGGGATCTCCGCAAAGCTTTTTTCATAGTTTGTGAGTCTAAACAAGGTAGGCAACTACTAAGATAACTTAGCCCGATTGCTTATTTGGCCGCCATTAACTGCTTGCCGTATAGAAAATTTGCTTTGTTTGCCTACTCCGGTGCTGCTTTATGGGTGTTCACTTTTATCACATTAGGCCGGGAATTGGGGCGAAAGTGGCATAAAGTCACATTTTATCTTGCTCAATATAGTGTTTATTTAATTCCTTTCATCGTTCTAGCTATATTCATCGCTGTTTACTTTTATCGGAAGAGAAAAAGGCAGAGGACCATTTAGTTGGTTCTTTGCCTTTTCTCTTTTACTTTCTGTTTTAGTTTTTCACAGCTTCTACATTGAGTTTGTCTTCCTTCATATATCGGTAGATCGGCAATTCGTTGCCGAGGTCAGCAGGTATAAAGTTAAATGTAACGTAGCTATCTACAGCTTCGGGCTCAAGAGCCTCTGCAATGAGGTTAGCTGCAGGCTGATTCATTTGGAAGACGTAGCTTCCCTTTGGAAAGAAGTACTCTTTTTCTTGTACTTCTGTTTTAACGTGGTTCAACAAATGTCCCTGGTAGTAACGCTCGTCTGCCTTTTGTTCAGTGACTTTGTAACGTTCTACTGCCAGCACCTTTTCCTCTTTCAATTTACTTACTTCAACGCCTGCTATTTGCAGTTTTTCAGCAATCTCGTGGTAAGCCGGAGGCAAAATGTATGCATTTGGACGGATGCGTTCCA
Organism: Bacillus aerolatus; assembly: GCF_009183655.1. Taxonomy (GTDB): domain Bacteria; phylum Bacillota; class Bacilli; order Bacillales; family Domibacillaceae; genus Pseudobacillus; species Pseudobacillus aerolatus. The sequence continues at coordinate 102,122 of NZ_WEIO01000003.1, read as the reverse complement.
GAGTAGGGACTCCCTTATCAAGGCTAAGGTATTTGACTGGTATCTCTACAACTTCTCCTTTGGCGATGTCCACAACTTTCATTCGATTATTACTAGCAATTTCTTTAGTTGTGCTATTGATAACGATTTTATCATTATCCTTTACTGTTTCACCTTTTCGTACGACTTCTGCTCTTGCGGCGTCAACAGTAGCTTTTATTTGTTTGGCTTGCTTGGCAGCTGTCTTTAATAAACTAGTTTGGGCAGCTACTTGTGAAGCTACTCTGCGTTCAAAGTTTTCTCGGCCAATACCGATCCCCCGGCTTTCAACAAATAAAGAAAAACTCGGCTGAAGGCCTTGGAAAGTAGTTTCATAGCGCGGCTCTGTTCCTACTTCTGATACAATGTATTCGCCCTTATCAGAACGCTCAGGCACGAGATACGTACTAGAAGAGTAACCACTTTTCGCTAGATCCCTATGAGCACGGTTAATTAACCAGTCATCGGTCTTTTCAAAGATGGACTTCGGAGTATTTAAGTTATATTGTTTCGCCATAGTAATATCGTGGTATTTCAGTGCTCCCTCTTCGCCAACGTCGGAAAATGCATCGGATACAACGCCTTCTTCATGCAAGGCAATGGACACTTCTGGTTTAAATCGATTAAATACTTTAGTAACTTCTCTGATTTCCGACAATTCAAATTTCATATGGTCACGGTTCGCATCCAGCCGTTTCGCATTCTCCCGTTGAAAATAGTAAGATCCATCTGGATTTTTTCGGGGGACCATGACAACGTTGATCTTTTTGAGCACTTCTTGACCGAGTTTACCCGTGGCCAGTTGCTGCGCTGTCACTAAAGCAGACTCGCCTGCAGCTGGCTCATTGCCATGAATTTGTGCTTCCATCCAAACTGTTGGCTTACGTTTAAAATCAGCTGAATGTTCACTTTCGCTTGTTGTAAAAATAAGCAGCGGCATCTCGCGCCCCTCAAGCGAATATAGAGAGGTCTCCATCTTCATGAGGTCGCTTTTTCCATCTAATTCCTTCAAGAACTGCATCATTTCCTCTTGCGTTGTGAAGTCCGACTTACCTTCTTTAAATGCAGGAGTATCGAAGCTGATATCAGGCTTTGGATATAATGCTTTGACTTGTTCAGGCTGCTTGTAGCTTTGGCCAAAATAAGGGGTAAACGTAGGGTTTATTTGCCCAGCTGCGGGCGGCGCTGCGTTTACATCGGATGCAGTTGTTCCCTCTTTTCCTTGTTTCGGTGTAGAAGAAGCCATACTCGTTTGATTCAATCCAAACATTACTGATAATGTCATCACAGCTATAGTAGAAGACACCAAAGTTTTACTTTTAAACATATCGAACATCCTCCTCTTCATAGTTTCATATTGGCTCGAGAATCATTAAGATATTTTCATTTAACATAGAGGTGGAGAAATTGTTGTCATAAAATTTTACCTCCCATCTTCTAAAAGAAAAATGAGTTAACTGCAGAGATGAGTATAAATAAGCGTTTTTTCTTTTTGATCTTTTTTATTCTCATTATGTTGGCCATTAGTTACGCAAGACCATAAGTTATTATTACATGATCTTTTGTAAAAAAAAGAGATTATGAAAAATTAGCAAGAATATTCACAATATAACAAAAATTAAAAAGGCGTTAAGTACTATACGTGCAAAAAAAGCAATGCCATTTTTCCTGTTAAAACAAATGAAGCCTTTATAAGACAATAAAAAATTGAGGGTCAAATCTATATGATTTGACCCTCAATTTTTTGTGCTATTTATAATGTTTCTCCACGTTATCGGAATTACTTACCCAATGGCCCTCTACTTATTTAAATTGCAGTTCCTTCTGTAGCAGGAAGCAAGTGTGTATAATCAAATGTCTCGTCCGTTACATTGTAACTTGTCGTAGTCGACACTTGTTTATAATTGAATGGAGCTTCAAAGACAGTTTCCCAGTCGTCAATGACCATGATGCCTTCTTTTCCGTTCAAATCATAATTTTTATGCTCAATCGTCAATGTTTTACGGTCTGCGGACAATGTGTATGCAGTCGGTTCAAAATCCGTTTCAGATCCGTCTTTTAATTTAACTGAAAAGAAGAAGGACTCCGCTGTTTCTCTCGCACTATATTCAGGCGGGACTGCTTCTGTTAACACAATTTCGGTTGAGGTAGTTGATGTCACTTTCGCACTTTCAATGACAGGGAAATAGAAATCTTCGAGCATAAACAAGATTGTATTGTACAACAAGTTTGAAAACTCACCACGTTTAATATCGAGGTGTGTTCCGTATGAAGTCGCTGTCTTGCCGCTAGTAATTTCAGCGCCATAAAGTGCTTCAATATACGGAGCAAACACTCCGCCTACATCTGTAAATGGTGTTTCCGTTTCATACTCTTGTAATTCAAACCCTAGTACAAGAAATTTTGCCATCGCGCCGCGGCTCAATGTCTCGTCAGGTTTAAATTCTGTTTTGGTTACACCAGAAACAATGCCTGCTTCTGCCAGCGCATTAACCGATCCTTTAATACGTTTGTTTACATCTTTAAAACCTGCATCAGGAGCGCTCTCAGTATCAAGTCCGAGTGCATTGGCTAAAATAACCGCTGCATCACCGCGCTTTAATGGCTGATCGATGCCGAATTTTGTAGGAGATATCCCATTAATAATTTCATTTTCATATAAAAAGCTGACTGCTTCGTCATAATTTTTTCCTACATCTGTAAATGAATGGACAGATTCTGCATTTGATGGTGAGGAAACACTCACAGCGGCTATAGTAACAGCAGTTGCTGCTGTGAAAAGTTTGTAGTTGTTCATCGTGTCGATCTCCTGTCAAAATATATTTTGATCATTGTACCACTAAAGAAAATAACCGTAAATAGTTTGTTAGATGGATAGAAACGCACTATTGCGGGGTTAAAGGACTGCCTAGAATAAAAACAGGATGACGAGCCTTATTCGAGGATCTGGAAAGTATAAGGGCCAGAGAGTTAATTATTGACTCTCTGGCTCTTTTTTCTGTTTAGTGTTCGGCAGTTTAACTCCTTTAATCAATTAACAATCCCTGCCCGTTTTTAAAATCTAGACGGCAAGAGCAAATTGTAAGGAAGAAAGGTAGGCAGAATCACTCTTTTTTAAAAAATAGGTGGACGAACTATCGCCATTCATTCAAGCATTCATAAGATATAGTAAGCCAGGGGATTAGTTACTTTTAACTTGGCAATCTTAAGGAAAAGGAGAATAAAGTATGGGAAGTAATCATTGGGGCTGCAGGAAATGTAAGCATGATAGTGTCAGATGCGATGAGTGTAACAAGCATGACTGGCATGACAAGTGCGACAAGGATGATAGACATGACAAGTGTGACAAGGATGACAGACATGACAGACATGACAAGTGCAACAAGCATGACAGGAATGACGAGCACGAAAAAGTTTACACTTCCGGGGTGATCGTGAACGATGACAGTGCTGAGGGAGATGCAAACATTGCGCAAGACTTATATGTGTCTGTTACTAACTTTGGAGACCGGCGTGTTTCTGTCAAAGTAGAAGTATTTAACTGGGGGGATGCGGATACGTCTGCTGCACCACCGGGAACTCCGACTAATCCAATGGCTGTCCAAGTACTGCCTGGAGCACAAGTTCAAATTCCAGCGGGGAGAACACAACACTTTTTTGCTAACATCTCTGCAGTAGACTCATACGAAGTGCGTGTAACCATTCTAAGCAATAAACGTCATAATGGCCAAGTTGTATTTAACGCTGTTGCTATTGACCAAGTAGGCAACTTTACAGAAGCTTTAGTTTTATTCAAAGACTTTGTCCTTTTAAAAGACGATAAAGACTCCTGCTAATAAGTCATTTCCGAAAAATGGGCATTGGTGTGATTCATCAATGCTTCTTTTTATTGTACACTTTCTCCCGCGGAAACGTGACAAAAATAGGATGTCAGGCACCATACAGACAATTGGAAGGACTAAAGGCGGGGAGCCATTCATTTGGCTCCCTGCTTTTTTATTTAAGGGAAATAGGGGATGAATCGCCGCTTCTGCTCCATCAACAATCCCTAAATAGGTTATTTTACGATTTTTTTAAAAGGAAAAATAGCGTAAACGCACACTTTAGCGTATTATAAGATAATAAAAGGATAATAATTATCTTAGGTGGTGTGTAAACGTGAAACAACCTTATCAATTACCATTCCTGCCGCTCAAGTTTGATCCTGAGACAGAGCTGGCATTTTACAAAAAAGTGGTTGAGGCATCAGCTAAATTGGAAAAGTTGAGACAGAAGCTTACTTATTCTTTAGTGAATGAATCATTTATTCAGTTATTGACACTACAAGAATCTGTTCAATCTACCCGTATCGAAGGCACGCAAGTCACATTTAGCGAAATGCTCGAAGACAAGATTGATCAGCAGTCCGATTGGAAAAAAACAGAAGTTCGTAACTACCAGAATGCTTTGAAGCTTGGTGTAGAAACTATTCAAACGGGCTATCCGTTAACAGAACGCTTAATTCGTGATATGCATAAAATTTTAATGGAAGGTGCCCGAGGTTCGACTAGTGCGTCTGGTGCATACCGCCGGATTCAGAACTTTATTGGACCTACTAAGCAAATGAAGGATGCCTCGTATATACCGCCTGAACCACAATTAATGGGAGGGTATATGGCGAACTTGGAGAAATATATTAATGGGAATGCGTATACGGACTCAGAGGAAGAAGAGTCCTTGCACCCTCTCATAAAAGCGGCTATTATCCATGCTCAATTTGAATCGATTCATCCTTTTTTGGATGGGAATGGACGCCTCGGTAGAATTTTAATCGTCCTGTATTTACTTCAATCAAAACTTATTGATTCGCCCATCTTTTTCTTAAGCGAAGAACTTGAGCGGGAAAAATTTAAATATTACGCTATGTTAAACGGCGTTCGGGCAATTGGGAGGGAAGAACCAGATTGGAAAAACTGGATCATCTTTTTCCTGGATGCTGCAACAAGAATGGCCGAACATCAATACGAAAAACTTGACCAAGCGGAAAAGTTATACCATAAAGGAATTTCAAAGCTTGCTCAGCCATCGACGAAAAAAGTCTGGGGAGCATTATTTATGAATCCAATCGCTACAGTGCATCAGATTCAAGAAGCGACTGATTTAGCCCCTGCCACAATCCGAAAAAGCCTAGCTCAACTCATGCAATTGCAAATGATCTTTGGCGATGATCGAAAACGAAACCGACGCTTTTATCAATATGATTTGATTGGAATTATGACTGATCTATGAGAGTAAAGGGGACGGTGTATGATAAAACGAAGTTTCGAGTGAAGTCTAGCATTACCTAGGATAAAAGCAGGGTGATGAATCTTATTTAATAATCTGGAAAGTGCAAGAAGGTGTCCTAGAAGTTTAGACTTTTGGGACACCTTCTTGTTTGATTACAGTCGGTATTCATCAATTTGCAGGCGGCCGCTGCGGATTTATAGTCGGTCAAACCCAAATTACAGTCGGCTAGCGCCGATTTATAGTCAAATCTGTGGCTTAACTCCGGCAAGGGTGTTTGTTAATCCATCAACAATCCCCGCCCGCTACTTTTAAGTTTTTCAATCGCTCGTTTACGCCATTTTTTCACGGCGGATGGGGAAACGTTTTCTTGGGCGGCGATGTCTGTAATGGTCATGCAGTAGTAAAACGTACAGACGAGCCACGTTTTTTCTCTTGCGCTTAAGTCTCCTGCGTAAGAGAGTAATGCGTCTAATTCAAAGGGGGTGTCGCTTTGGCCGCCGGCTTGTGCTTCCCAAAACGGCTCATCCGGATACACGTTCCGCTCTTTTGTTTCGTTTGCTCTTTTTAAAGCATTCATCATCCGTCCTTTCATGTAAGTATAGGCATAGTTGGAGAACTTGCCTTTGTTTTCAGTGAATTTTTGAGAAGCTTCCCAAAGCGCAATTTGCCCGACTTGAAAAAATTCATCTTCGTCTTTGTAAATATGCAGTGACTTCATCACATGGTGGATCATCGGGGTAAAATCGGCCACCATTTCATCAAAGCTTGCCATTAAACTCTTCCTTTATGGAAGCGCGCGTTCCTTGTATTCCCGGGTTGAATCAAGCATAGCGGGAATCATTTTCAGGATCGATACGGCAAACAAAGGGAACGGTGCCTATAGACGGACGGTTCGACGCTGCCGTACGGCCAATTTACTTATAACGAAATGACACAACGCTGCCTTTTTAGCATTAGGCAGCGTTCACTTTCTTCATTAAATACAACGGAGCGTACGGCGTTATGCGCAGGTCATTGGCGTTTATGCACGGCTATGATGGCTTTCTGAACGAAAATCATCGAAATGTGCGCGGCAAATAGACTTGTGCGCCGGTCACGAGACTTTGTGCGCGAGTTGAACGATTTTTTGCGCGCACAGGTCCGGTTTATGCGCAGGAACAGCCAGAATATGCACGCCGCTCAAGATTTGTCTAAAAGAATACAATAAAGTTAGTCACTCCTATCCATACACATAAAAACAGGGCTGTTCCGAAAGTCAGTGAAAACTGACTAGGAACAGCCCCGTTAAAAATTAACGACTGAAATATGAATTTAATCCGTTGTAAATACTATTCGTGACAGACTCCTGATATGGCGTAGTGACGATTAATGATCCTTCCCGCGGGTTGCTTAAATAACCAAGCTCCAGCAAAATAGCAGGCTGGCTATTTTCGCGAATAACGTAATAATCACCTTGGCGAGTACCACGATCTTTTAAAGGCAGGGTGCGGGTAAGTTCCTTATTCACACTTTTTGCGAGGGTCTCTTGATACCCATGTTTATAATAAGTCGTGAACCCATTCGCTCCTGCGTGGTATGTACTGTCATAGTGAATGCTAATGAAGGCATCGGCTTTAAGGTGGTTAGATGCCGATACTCGTGAAGGAAGAGAGACATAGCTGTCATTTGAGCGGGTTAAAATGACAGTGGCTCCTGCCTTTGTCAATTTCTGATACAAGAGCTGCGACGTTTGCATCGTTAAATATTTTTCGAACGTCCCTTTCATGCTGGTAGCGCCAGGATCTTTGCCGCCATGACCCGGGTCTAAAACAATGGTTTTACCTTGCAGACTCGTGGAGCGGCTAGCATTTGGCTGTGTTGTTTGAGCGGAAGGAGCCGTGCTGGCGTTGCCTTCTCCATTTACTGATACAACCCAACTGGCCACATATGCTTGCCTGCCGCTTGCTAACGTAATTTTATACCAGTCGCCTTCCCGGCCAATGATTGGATACCGTTCACCTTGAGAACCTTTAGTGACAACTGAAGAGGATACCCCTGCAGCGGAGCGGATGTTTGTTCTGTCGTGTAATATGACGGCAAACCCATCAACAGAAGCTTGAGTATTGCTTAGCTTATTCGCTTCATTGATTCGAATAAACTGTTTGTTTACCCAGGCATCCTGACTTTTATAAGTAATGTTCACCCAATCATTTTTTGTCCCGGCTACCGTTACTTGGTCGCCAATATGTAGTTTCCCCATAATGCCGGCTGATAAAGAAGGGCTGTTTCGGACATGTAAATTATCCGCAGTGATCGTACCTGTTTTTTTGGAGGAAGTTCCTTTCACAGCCTGCTGAGTTCCGCCGCTGCCTTTTATCACAATATAACCGGCTACCCAGCCTTTTTTGCCGTTAGCCAGCTGAATTTGATACCAGCCATATTTCTCTTTCATCACTTGATACTGTTCATTTCGATCAGCCTGAGCGATCACGCTTGCCGTCTTGCTCGGCTCACTGCGGACATTCGCTTTATTTACTGCAATTTGAATCGTGCCAGATAAACTATTGCTGCTCGATGACCGATTCGCTTGATGAGTCTTTGTCACAATGTAACCGGCCACCCAGCCTTTTTTGCCGTTGTCCAGCTGAATTTGATACCAGTCATATTTTTCTTTCAACACAGAGTACTGCTCATTCCTGTCTGCTTGTCCGATTACACTTGATGTCATGCTTGGCTCACTGCGAATATTCGCTTTGTGTACAGCAATTTGAATCGTACTTTGCGCTGCTTTTGCCGTTAATGGATCTGTCTGCAACGAGAAAAAGAGCAGAAAAGAAGCTAGACAGATAAATAGTTTTCTAATAATAACCACCGCCTTAATAGGTTTTTGGCAAATGCAGTTTTCATTTTAGCATTTTTTAAATATTTTGGTGTTTATTTCCGTAATATTTCAAAAGTTGAGAAAAAGGTCGGAAAAGTTGTAAAAATAGCCATTTATTCGACATAATGAGGCAAAAGTTTCTATTTGCATATAACGAAAAGACTGCCTAGTAATGATCTGCTTCTATATTAAATGAGGAAGAGATGGAGGCTTTAAATCGTTCTACAAACTAGTAAAAACCCCAACTCATTGAGCGGGGCCCGTTACTGGATGAAAATCATAATATGTATGTATGTTGTTATATAGGCTGCATGGCAAAATTCCCAGACGATGTCTTAATAGCCCTTAAAAGTATGACAGAAAACGTTGTTTGTAACATTAAGTCAACAAATTACGATAGTAGTAATTGATGCAGTTAGACGTGCGTTCTTGTTGTTGTTTGAAGACACGGAGAGAACAATCGAGCGGCAGCTGTGTGCCATTATTAAATGTAACGGTTAGTTTGCGATCCTTCATCTGGCAGTTTTGGACTTGGTGATGAATGATCCAAATGCAGCCGTAATTGTTTGGTGACATCGTTGGAAAGGCGCAAATGTTTTTATTGAGACAAATAAGCAACGGTGTCTTCTGAATGTAATTCAGGAGCTTGCGAGCAACTTTGGTCCTGCCTTCATACGTGGAAAATCCGCGCATGCAGGCGTCTTCGAGAATCGATCTTACAGTTTGTTTGGAGTAATAGACGCCATCTTCGTCATAAATAATCGTGTTATAATCGTGATGATATTGTTCGACAAGAGCCATAGTGCGTAACGAAATTTTGTAACGTTTAACAATTTTCATAAGTACGTATCCCCCTCATTATCATCAAATTCAGTTTTACTATATCATAGTGGTTAATATTAACTAGACTGAATAGACTATTTTATTGAAATATTTACACTATTTTAATAATATTTACATTTCTTTCGATGGGTCATTTGTAGATTAGGCCACAAACTGCCTTGGCGTTTGCAAAATAGACGATATGGACTGCAAAAAGCGGAAAACCGACTGTGAATTCGCCATAACCGGCTGTAAAACTCGAAATGTCGACTATAAATGCGTGATTCCCGCTGAAACCCGGTCATCCGATTGAAAAAGCGGCAGCCAAGCAGAGGACAAACAGCTGGCCGCTAATTCCATAGGCCGCTCTTTATAATTAATATAGCAACGAAAAAAGGAGCAACTCCTCTTAATAGGGGAATTGCTCCTTTTTTCGTTACCCTTTTTGGTGATCGAAACGTTAAGGAAGGGAGAGACAATTATTATCTGCCGGTGACCTTTTTCATTAACTCGTTTCTCTGTTGTGCTTTTACATTTTCATAGCTCGTTTTAAATGGCTCGGCATGAGAAGTGCTGTAGTTGTTATTTTTCAAATCATTTTTTAGTGTGTTGTAGACGGTGTTAAAAGCAGCGTCAGTTTTCGACTCAACCGCATCTGCTGCATTGGAGTATTTTTGATAAAAATAAGCCGGATTGATTTTTTCACCGTTTGCTAACTTTTGAGTGTATTCTTTTTTTGCTTGTCCGACTAAAGTTCCTAATTGGTTTTCTGCCTGTCCCTGTAAATTGCTAAAAGTAGAAGCATAGCGGTTTTTAATAGTATCAACGGTCACTTTTTTATTTGGATCGTTTCCCCCGTCAGCTAATGTGTTGGCGCTCGCTATTCCGCTGTTGCCGAGTTGGCTATTTTCAGTCATCCATTTTTCAGGGGCGACCGTGCTGCCATTCTCTAGTATATAATGGCCATTCTTGTCTATCCACACACTTCCATCTGCATCTTTCTTAATTCCTTCTGGGAGCGATGTCCCATCAGGCAGCTTGATGCTGTATTGTTTTTCGATAATTTCATCAACTTTTTGATCGGCAACATCATAATTTTTTACTTTTGCAAAGTAGTAAATCGCAGCTCCCGTACCAGCAGCCAGTACTAGCAAAGCCACTAAAGAAAATTTGATGAATTTCCTCATGTACTTACCAGCCTCCGTTAATTTGATTTTTTAACAGTATAGCATTGCAAACAGTAAAAGATAGGCAGAAAAGAATATAATGATAAAATTGGTATTATATAACTATTTATCCAATTTTGTTTGATTGTCAGAATGTTATAAGCTATGATGTGTGTGTGTAATCTTTATGAGAATAATTGGATTTATTTCTAATTCTTATTTTCAACAATGTACAACCTACATAGAGAGTATATTAAGTAAGGGGAGATGAGAATGAAAAGGTATCCGTTTAGTAACAAAGCGTTGAAAGCAATGATTGCTGCTACAGTAGCTTTTACGCCGATTGCTGCATTTGGAGGGGGTTTCCATGCTGATCAAGTAGAAGCAGCGGAACAAAACTTGAACTTTACAGATTTAGAAAGTTTGGTAGCTTACTTGCAAACTGTAAGAAAGCATCTAACGGATGAAGACATTCAGGTTCTTAATGAGGCCCAAGAAAAAGCTGATAGAATTAGCGCAGAAGACTACGTTGATCGAATTCTCAAAGCTCCTGTATCAGAGGAAGGAAGGGCTCTATTTGTAGCTACGATTGACTTTATTACAGAAGTAAATCTTCTGGAAGCGAAAAAGGAGGATATCGAAGCCTTCGCTAAAGAACAAAGCCCAAATGTAGAAGCAGTATTTGAATCAGAGGGAACTTCGATTACAATGGACCAGTATTTAACGTATGTGGCGAATGTTGAACAAAAGTTTTTAGATATTATTCAGTTGACAGAGATAGAGGATCTTAGCGAAGAAAAACATGCGATTGCTTTGACAAGGGCGTTGTTGTCGGCCAAAGATCCGAGTGAAAATGCCGTCATAACAAAGACCATTTTACGAAATATTAATCAAGAGGAAGCACCTGGGGCGATAAAAGAGCTTGTCCAAAAAATAGACCCTAATCTTTCAGCAGCAAAAGTTGTAGTCAAAGCGCTGAAAAAAGCAAATGAGAAGCCAGAAGAACCGACCCCTCCTGGTAATGGTGGAGGCGGTACGCCTGGACCAACTCCTGGTGACACCACTCCAACAGATGATGGGGTAGAGGTTACTCCTGTTGTGGAAGCAAACGGAAATGAAGTCATTGGGACGATTCCCGATGCATTGATTGATGAGATTGTGGCAGTTGTTACGCCAGAGAAAGATGAGGTAGTAATTAATCTTCCGAAAGTGGAAGTTGGACAAACAGTTTCTTTATTGATTCCTGCGGAGTTGATAGATAAGCTCAAAGCAAAAGCGCCAGATGCAGATATTACTGTACAAGGAGACGGCGTTTCTTATGAAATTGAAGTAGAGGATGTGGACACAGCTGCGCTTGCGAAAAAACTCGGTGTGCCAGTTTCTGAATTATCTTTAAAAGTATCTGTGAATCCTGTTCCATCTGCAAGAGCTCTAGAAGTAACGAAAGCAGTTCAAGCGAAGGGAGCAAAAGTTCTTTCGCAAATCGTTGATTTCTCTGTAGAAGCTGTCGGCGGTGATAAATCAGTTATTTTACGCAATGTAGGGAACGAATATGTAAAACGCGGATTCGGCTTAAATGCTAATGTGAATACGAATCGTGCAACAGGTGTACGCGTTAATGATGACAATACGTTCAGTGCTGTACCAACTAGGTTTGTGACGGAAGACGACAAACAAAAAGCGGTTGTTAAATCGTTAAGAAGCTCTGTGTACACAGTGATTGAAGGAAATGTAACTTTCCCTGATGTTGACAAAGGTAATAATTGGGCGGAAAACTATATTGAGTCATTAGCTTCAAAGTATATCATCAGCGGAAAAACAAATGGCAAATACGGTCCGGATGAATATATGACTCGTGCGCAATTTGCTGTATTACTGACTCGCGCATTAGGTCTTCCGGGAGCTGATTATGATGGCCGTTTTAAAGATGTGAAAGGCGATGAGTGGTTTAACGTAGAAGGTGCATTAATGGCAGCTGTGAAAAATGGCGTTGTCGCTGGTAAGAAAAATGGCACATTTGCTCCAAATGACAGAATTACCCGTGCGGAAGCAACAGCAATGATCGGCCGTGCGCTGAACTTAAGTTTCGTCGACTTTGATAAAGAGAAGTTTAACAAGAATAAGAAAATTACAGATTTTAAAGATGCGAAAAAAGTGGGTGCTTCTACTCGTGAGGATGTTCTCCGTGCCTACCAAGCAGGCATTGTAGCCGGTACGACCAAAGGCAACTTTGAGCCGACGGCATTTACAAAACGTGACCAAATGGCCCGTATTCTTGCTGAATTCTTAATTAAAGCAGACTTGATGAGTGAATTAAAATAATTTTAACTCTTGAGCAAAGCAGCCTTCTTTTGGCTGTTTTGCTTTGTGAAAATTGTTTAATAGTTTTGTAATTTTAATACAAAATATTACAAGAGTGTTAAACTTATGATAATTATGCTTAATTTCTCTGAAAGTTAATATTCAGTATGCTACAATTTCGTCAAATAATACCTTTTCGACATTTATTTAGGAGGATTTTATGGAAGAAACCATCAGCTTGCGAGAACTAGCAGATACATTAAAAAAGCGATTAAAACTAATAGTGCTCATTACGTTTACAGCCGCTTTAATTAGCGGACTCATCAGTTATTTCGTTCTTACTCCTATTTACCAGACATCGACTCAGCTGCTTGTGAATCAGGCAAAATCAGAGCAGCAACTGTATAATCCGGCTGAGGTACAGACAAACCTGCAGTTAATCAATACATACAATGTCATTATTAAAAGTCCGGCTATTCTTGACAAAGTCGCTCAAAATCTTGATTTAGATATGACGGCGGCCGGGTTAAACGAAAAAATTACAGTGCAAAGTGAAAAAGATTCACAGGTCGTGAATGTGGCCGTACGGGATGAAGACCCAACAATAGCGGCGGACATTGCAAATGAAACAGCCCGTGTGTTTCAAAGTGAAATCGTCAAAATTATGAATGTCGATAATGTCAGCATTTTGGCCCAAGCTGAAGCAAAAGAGGGGGCAGCACCCGTAAAGCCGAAACCGCTCTTAAATATTGCTATCGCACTCGTTGTCGGATTAATGACAGGTGTCGGTCTCGCTTTTCTGCTTGAATACATGGATAACACCATTAAATCCGAGCAGGACGTTGAAAAGCTACTCGGTCTTCCGGTACTCGGCAGCGTAACAGTTATCGATGTACAAAATAAAGGAAAAAGCACTGTTCCCGCAACACAGAAAGCAACAGTAAGAGGTGAAACCATTGGTTCTTAAGAAAAAGAGAAATGAAGCTCCCGGTCAGACGCAGCGAAAACTTATCGCTAAAACTGATCCGAAATCACCAATTTCCGAGCAATACCGAACGATTCGCACAAACATTATATTTTCGTCAGTCGATCAAGCAATCCGTTCTCTGCTGATCACCTCTGCAGGCCCTGGTGAAGGGAAGTCAACAACGGCAGCCAACTTGGCGATTGTTTTTGCTCAGCAAGGGAAGAGTGTACTGCTGGTGGATGCTGATATGCGCAAGCCAACGATGCAATATACTTTTAATTTAACGAATACGATTGGATTAACGAATGTCTTAGCCAAGCAAAAAAGTCTCTCTGTAGCAGTAGTAGAAACGGATGTAAATGGGCTGGATGTGCTGCTTTCCGGGCCGATCCCGCCTAACCCCGCCGAATTATTAGGCTCTCGGATAATGGAACAGTTTCTTAATGAAGCTTACAGCTTGTACGATTTGGTCATTTTTGATACACCACCGGTGCTGGCTGTAACGGATGCGCAAGTGCTGGCCAATCAGTGTGACGGTACCATACTCGTCGTAAACAGCGGAAAAACAGAAGCCGACGGTGCTATAAAAGCAAAAGAGTTGCTGCAGTCAGCTAAAGCTAAACCGCTTGGTGTTGTATTAAATAACCATAAATTGAAAGAGTCAAGTTATTACTATTATTACGGTAATAAATAACCTGTTAAGAGTCATCAAAGGAATTAGGTGGGTAAAACGACACCTATATTCGTAAGATAATTATGTTATTTTTTTCCCTGTTTGTCAAGTGAAAAAAAGGTAGGTGATAGCATGATAGACCTTCATTGCCACATATTACATGGGCTGGATGATGGAGCCGATACCAGCCCAGCGAGCATTGCTATGGCAAAAGAAGCGGAAAAACAGGGAATATCCGCCATTGTGGCCACGCCTCATCATAAAAATGGCGCATATGAAAATGTAAAAGCAGAGATCGTAACGAGTGTTGCCGCTTTAAATAAAGAGCTGACAAAAGCCGGTATAAATGTGGATGTGCTGCCGGGACAGGAGATAAGAATCTATGGGGAACTGTTAGAAGACTATGAAAAAGATGAACTTCTGACAATCGCCGGAACTTCTTCCTATATCTTTATTGAATTTCCTTCCGGCTCTGTTCCCCACTACACGGAACAGCTCTTCTATGACATTCAAATGAACGGGCTGCTTCCCGTGATCGTTCATCCGGAGCGCAACCAGGAATTAATCCAGCACCCTGACAGGTTGTACTCACTTGTTAAAAACGGAGCAGCCACCCAAATTACTGCGTCGTCTTATACAGGGCATTTCGGGAAAAAAATCCAGTTATTTACCGAACAACTCATTGATGCCCAATTGACTCACTTGCTGGCGTCTGATGCTCATAATACGCATACTCGTACATTCAAAATGGCCGATGCCTACGCGCGGATGGCAGAAAAGATGGGGGATGACTATGTTTACTATTTTCAGGAGAATGCAGAGTTAATTATTGAGGGAAATCATTTATATAAAGAACCTCCGGAGAAAATTCGTAAAAAAAAGAAGATTCTAGGTATTTTTTAAATTCTTAAACAGCAGGATCAAATCCAGCTTATTTTTTTAACTAAAAAACATGGATAAATATAGGTATTTATACATATAAAGTAAAATTATGAACAAAAATGGTAATGCCTCCTAACCTTTATCAATGGAGGCACTCGGCTGTACTGTGGGTCTGGATGGAATTCCTCGGCCTTAGACGCAAGTCGTCAGTAGTGCAGCGTGAGGACGGGTTAGATGCCCAATTAATTTATGAACATTTATGTTCGTAGCTTTTATAAACTTCTTTTAAGCCAACATTAAAAGAAAAACAGTTAATAAAAGCCCATTTTGCGAAGTGGTTTTCTATTAGCTGTTTTTTACATAAAACAGTCATTTTTAATTTAAAGTTCATACATTAAGGGGTGAATGCAATTGACGTATCAAAAAAGGCTGTCGCTGTTAGTCGGGCTTGATTCAGCTATCGTTTTATTCTCTATTTATATCGGCTATTTCATTTTGCATCCGTACATGAATATTTATAATGCAAGCACGTTATTTATCAGTTCGATTTCGCTTTTAGCGAGCCATCATTTGTTCGCCGCCCTTTACAAGCTCTACCAGAAAGCGTGGGAATACGCGAGTGTCCGTGAACTGGTCGCCATCGCCAAAGCAGTCACGTTATCTATCGCCATAACTGCTATTATTCAACTGGCTGCTTTCCAAGACATATACATACGTGTTCTCTTGGTCACGTGGATGCTGCACATTCTTTTAATCGGCGGTTCCCGTTTTTCTTGGCGCATGTACCGCGACCACTTTATTGCAGGGGACGAAGAAAAAAAGCGAGCATTGATTGTTGGGGCCGGTTCAGGAGGATCCATGGTCGTCCGCCAGCTGCTTAACCATAACGACGTAGATTTCTGTCCGGTTGCACTTGTAGACGATGATAGCAACAAACAGCGGCTGCAAATCCACGGAGTCACAGTAGAGGGGAAAACGGCAGACATACCGAGAATAGTGGAAGAACGGCAAATCGACCACATTATTATCGCTATTCCCTCATTGAAACGGTCTGAAACTCAACATATTTATAAGCAATGTGCGAAAACGAGTGCAAAAGTTCAAATCATGCCACTCATTGAAGATGTCATAACAGGCCGCGTATCCGTTAACCAATTCCGCGAAGTACAAGTGGAAGATTTACTAGGGCGTGATCCAGTAGAACTTAATATTGAAAGCATCTCCGAATATGTTAAAGGCCGAACCATCCTCGTGACAGGAGCTGGCGGATCGATTGGATCGGAAATTTGCCGCCAGATCGGTACCTTCCAGCCAGGTAAAATTGTTCTTGTCGGCCATGGGGAAAACAGTATTTATCAAATTGATATGGAACTGCGAAATCGCAATAAAGGGTCGATTGAAATTATTCCGATTATCGGTGACATTCAAGATCGCGAGCGCATGCTCAGCGTCATGCAAGAGTACAAGCCGGACGTTGTTTATCATGCGGCTGCCCATAAGCATGTACCGCTCATGGAATACAATCCGAAAGAGGCGGTAAAAAACAACATTTTCGGCACGAAAAACTTAGCCGAAGCAGCCTGTGCAGCTGGCGTCAAAAAGTTCGTCTTAATTTCATCCGATAAAGCCGTCAACCCGACGAACGTGATGGGCGCGACAAAACGCGTCGCCGAAATGGTTATCCAACAGCTCGACAAAGAAAGCGAAACAAGCTTCGTTGCGGTCCGCTTCGGCAACGTCTTAGGGTCAAGAGGCAGCGTCATTCCTTTATTCAAAAAACAAATACAAGCAGGCGGCCCAGTTACCGTTACTCATCCCGATATGACACGATACTTCATGACCATCCCGGAAGCATCAAGGCTTGTTATTCAGGCTGGCGCACTCGCCAAAGGAGGAGAAATCTTCGTCCTTGATATGGGCGAACCTGTCAAAATCGTTGACCTCGCCAAAAACCTTATTAAACTGTCAGGCTATGGCATCGAAGAAATCGGCATCAAATTTTCAGGCATTCGCCCGGGCGAAAAAATGTACGAAGAGCTGCTTAACAATAACGAGGTTCATCCAAATCAAGTATTTCCAAAGATTCACATTGGGAAAGCGGGACAAGTGGAAGGGGAGGTGCTTTGGGAATTTATTAACAGCTTGCCTGCGAAAAGCAATGGGTTGCTAAAAGAGGAATTAGTAGAGATTGCTAATGCGAAAGGCGAACTGCAGCAGTTGATGCGAGAAGTCAGCGGAGTATTAATATAGAAAGAAGGAGTCTAATCATGAATTTTGCAATTGTAGGGTGTGGCTTTATTGCGAAAAAACATGCTCAAGCCATTGAGAATATACAGGGGGCTAAACTTGTCGCTGTGTGCGATAAAGTGTCCAAAGCAATGGAATATTACGTAGATACATATGAGGCAAAGGCTTTTACCGAGTTTTCAGAGATGCTGCAAAGAGAAGATATCGATATTGTCTGCATTTGCACGCCGAGCGGCCTCCATGCGCCTTTAGCAGAAGAAGCGGCTAGAGCACGTAAGCATATTATTTTGGAGAAACCGATCGCGATGACTTTGGAAGAAACGGACCGGATTATTTATGCCTGCAAAGAGAACAGTGTTAAGCTGGCGGTTGTTCACCCGAACAGATTCCGCCCGGTTGTGCAGGAACTGAGGGGAATTCTTAATAGAGGTTTGCTGGGGACAATCAGCCATGCCAATGCAACTGTCAACTGGAACCGAAATCAGGAATATTATGACCAAGCTTTATGGCGTGGCACGAAGCAATATGACGGTGGAGTGCTAATGAATCAGGCCATTCATAATTTGGATTTGTTGCTTTGGTTCATGGGTCAGCCTGAACAAATATTCAGCATGGAAGCGACACGCTTACGAAAAATTGAAGCAGAAGATGTATCAACCGGTGTGATCCGATTTGAGTCGGGGGCTCTTGGAACGGTGGAAGCGTCCACTACAGTGTATCCGCGGAACTTTGAAGAGTCGATTACGATTTTCGGTGAAAAAGGCACGGTGAAAATCGGCGGTGCGAATGCACTTTATTTTGAATGCTTAACCATCGAGGGTATGTCGGAAGAAGAGGCGGAAGAGATATTAAATAAAGTAAAGGCCGATCCGTGGGGGAAACCTGGGCACCAATGCATTATTGAAGACATGATAGAAGCGGTAAATGAAAACAGAGAGCCGGCTGTCACCGGAGAAGATGGCAGAAGAGCTTTAGAGCTTGTCCTTGCTTTTTACGAATCGGCCGCCGGGAACGAACCAATCTATATGAAGCCTGTCAAAGTATGTATGTAAAGGAGATTGATCATGATAACACAAACGATCAGTAATACAGCGGAACAGCTAATTGCCAAACTTGAAACTAAGACAGCAACTATCGGTGTCGTCGGGCTTGGATATGTGGGCCTGCCGCTGGCGGTTGAGAAAGCGAAAGCGGGCTATGATGTCATCGGCTTTGATGTACAGCAGGAAAAAGTGGAAAAAGTCAATCGAGGAGAGAATTACATTGGAGATGTAATTACAGCGGATCTCGAGGAATTGGTTCAATCGAATAAATTAAAAGCTACTTCTAACTATTCATTTATTCGGAATGTGGATGCTTTAGCGATCTGTGTACCAACACCGCTCGATATTTATAAACAGCCGAACATGGAATACGTGCAAAACTCTGCCAAAGCTATTGCCAAGTATATTAAAAAAGGAACGCTCGTTGTTTTGGAAAGTACGACTTATCCCGGCACTACAGAAGAATTGATTAAACCAATACTTGAAGAAACCGGATTCGTCTGTGGAGAGGAATTTTTTCTTGCTTATTCTCCGGAACGTGTAGATCCGGGAAACAAAAAATTTAATACGAAGAATACACCGAAAGTCGTCGGCGGAATGACAGAAACTTGTACAAACGTAGCGGCAACGATGTATCGTTCTGTATTAGAAGGAGATGTGCATGAAGTATCTAGTCCTGCTGTTGCTGAAATGGAAAAACTTCTTGAAAACACATTCCGTAACATTAACATCGCCCTTGCTAATGAAATGGCAATTCTTTGCAACAAAATGGAGATCGACGTCTGGGAAGTGATCGACGCAGCTGCAACAAAACCGTACGGATTTATGCCGTTCTATCCAGGTCCCGGTCTTGGCGGTCACTGCATTCCGATCGATCCGTGGTATCTTACTTGGAAAGCACGTGAGTACAACTACCATACAAAATTGATTGAAACTGCTGGTGAAATTAACGATAGTATGCCAGAGTTTGTCGTGCAGCGTTGTGCAGGAATTTTAAATAAACAAGGAAAAGCTCTTAAAGGTTCTAAAATACTTGTTTTAGGTGTTGCTTATAAGAAAGATATTGATGATTATCGGGAATCGCCGGTGTTGCCTATTCTAGGGAAGTTGACACAAGCAGGAGCGGATTGGGCAGTTTCTGATCCTCACATTGAAGAATTTAAGTTGAAGGGAAAAATACATGAAACGGTAAACTTGACAGAAGAGCTGCTTGAGCAGGCTGACTTAACGGTGATTGCTACAAATCATAGCGCGTTTGATTACCAAACAATCATGAGGAAGTCGCAGGCCATATTCGATACAAGAAACACTTATAGCGAAACGGAACAGAGTAAATATTTAAAATTGTAAACAGCCAGGGAAGTGCCTGTGATGAGAATAAAAGATAGATTAAATTCTAATAGATTTCTTAAAAACTTTGCAACTTTGTTTTCAGCTACATTGCTTGCTCAATTTATTAATGTCGCGGCTTCGCCATTTCTTACGCGAATATACAGCCCAGAAGAATTTGGCTATTTTAGTTTCTATCTTTCTGTATGTTCTTTGTTGATTGTTTACACTACAGGCAGATATGAATTTGCTATTAATACCGTAAAATTGGAAAAAGAGAGTCAGGCATTATTTAAAGTGGTAGTCATACTCTCTACATTTTTCACCATATTGATATTGTTAGCCGAACAAATCTTCTACGATCAATTTATTGGCATGTTCGGATTAGAGAAAGTATCCTCGCTTCTTATATATATTCCAGTTACCCTGCTTGCCATGGGGATTATGCAGGGACTGAATTACTATTTAAATAAGCACAAAGAATTCGGAGTGCTTTCTAAAGGGAAAGTACTCCGTAGCTCTGTGACGAGTGGAAGCTCTATTATTTTTGGTTTAATAGGGCTTCATTCCGTGGGGCTTATTTTGGCTAATGTACTAGGTTATGTCATTTCAGTTGTGTATCAGACCATCGTCAAAAGGCTTAGTTTTTTATTTGACTTTCGAAACTATCAATTCGATTCATTAAAACAGACAGCAAAAATACATAGACATTACCCGTTGTATAATAGCACATCTGCTTTTTTTGACAATATGGCAGCACAGGCGCCGGTTTTTATTTTAATGCGTTTCTTTTCGGAAGCAATTGTCGGTTTTTATAGTTTAACAATTCGGGTAGCAGTCTTACCGATTTCGTTAATCTCTACTTCGGTTGCACAAGTGTTTTTAAGTGAAATAGCTGAATTATATTCTGATGGGAAGCCCTTTGGCCATGTACTAAGAAAGGTTCTTATACTTCTCTCCGTTATTGGCATCGTCCCAGTATTACTTCTTGTAACCGCAGGACCGTGGGGATTTGCACTTGTATTTGGCGAAGAATGGCGGAAAGCAGGAGAGTTATCTCAAATTTTGGCTTTTGGATATTATGCAAAATTTGTTGTTTCTCCACTAAGTGTTGTATTTTTCGTTAAGCAGAAAGTAAAGTTACTTTCCATCATTCAAGGAATAAGAGCGGTTTCTACGGTTTCTGTACTCTGGATAAGTTCTACCTATTTAGATATAGAAGCAGTGATTTTAGCGTATTCGATACACGAAATTCTCTTTTACATCGTATATTTATTTTTTATTTTTAGGGTTAGCCGGGCTGCAGGTTACATTCGTAGTTAAATTAATACATTAGTTGTTTGGAGCTATACATGATAAAAATAAAAATAATTACATTCATTTTTTTAACCACTTTAAAATTTCTTTTGGAATATAGCTATGTTGCGATTATCAATCCTATCTTTGCATACGAGGGTTTTATTTTATATAAATCTTACCCGAAAATGTTTGAGTCATATATTCTGGCTTCAGTTGTTTTCCTAATTGCTATTTTTTTACTCGAACATAAGAAAGCACCTAGCAAAATAGTTATTTATTTAATAATTGTATTATTGTTTATTCCTTTAACTTCTTTGTTTTGGCTACAAGATCAACCGCGTCCATTTATTTATTTGATTAGTTTGTCTTTGTTCTTGATTATTTTGATAGTAAGTTTATTTTCAAAGATACATTTGGTGCGGCTTAAAGAAGGAAAAAATTTAATAATGTTTATCGTTGGCGGCATGACAGTCATTGTTTACGGACTATTAATAGCGCAAGGCGGTTTAAGCCGGATCAATTTAAATTTGTCTGAGATTTATAGCGTTCGAGAAGCTTACGGAAATACTAACAATAAAGTTCTGGCATATTTACTCCCATGGCAGGCACATGTTATCAACATGTTAGTAATAGCTGTATCTATGTATAAGCGAAACTATAAACTAGCAGGAATTTTTATAGTGCTGCAAGTCTTCTTATTTTCAATGACAAATTTTAAAAGTTTTCTTTTTGCACCTTTAGTTTTAATAGGGTTTCATCTGTTTGGAAAAACTAAATTAAAAAATAATTTATTGTTAGTTATTTCTTTAGGTTCTTCGCTATTAGTAGCAGTATGTGTGATTATCTACAATTTTTCCGGTTCCTTCTATATGGCCTCGATTTTTATCAGACGGTTATTTTTTGTTCCGAGTAATTTGCATTATATTTACTATCACTTCTTTCAAGGAATCGAAAAGTTCAAACTTTCACATTCGTTTTTGGGCTTTTTAAACGATAATGTTTATAATTCAACTCCGGTTCAATTAGTTGCAACTTCTTATTTTGAACGAGAATTTGCTCCGAATGTTGGCTTTTTTGGAGATGCTTATTTAAATTTTGGAGTTATAGGAATTTTAGGATTTTCATTGTTACTTGCAATATTATTAAAAATAATCGATACAGTGTCCGTCTCAATGCCGTCATTTTTATCAATGTCGATTCTTGCGATTCCGGCAATGTCGTTAATTAATTCTGCATTTTTCACATCCTTGCTGACACACGGGATTTTGTTTGCAGTTTTGATGCTTTGGTTGACTAATAGTTTTTTTGCTAACGAAATAAAATATAAAAGGGAGTAAAAAATGAAAATATGTCATTTAACATCTGTACACTCCTACACAGACACACGAATTTTTATTAAAGAATGCCGCTCGCTGGCAGAGTCGGGTTATGAGGTGCATTTCGTTGTGCCGGGTGCATCCGATTCTATTATTGAAGATGTTCAAGTACATGGGGTAATAAAAGAAACAGGCAACCGTTTGAAGAGAATGACAAAAACGGTTAACAAGGTTTTTCAAAAGGGTTTGGAGGTAGATGCGGATATATATCACTTTCACGACCCGGAGCTCATCCCGGTTGGTTTGAAATTAAAAAAAGCCGGTAAAAAAGTAATTTACGATGTCCATGAAGATGTCCCGAGGCAAATATTAACAAAAGAGTGGTTGCCAATATACGTTCGTAGACTGGTCTCGAAATTATTTGAGCAATTTGAAAATAGAGCTGCGAGAAAATTTGATGCCATTTTAGCTGCTACTCCGCATATTAGAGATCGTTTTTTAAGGTTAAGATGCAAAGCTCAAGACATTAATAACTATCCTTTGTTAGAAGAGCTGAAAATTAAAAGTAGCGCTTGGGCAGGTAAAGAAAATGCCATTTGTTATGTTGGCGGAATTACGATTGTAAGAGGCATTAGTGAAATGGTAAAGGCGCTGAGTTTAACAGATAACATACATATGCTTCTCGGCGGAAGATTTGCGGTTTCTGCAGAAAGAGAGTTAGTAACAAGATTGAATGGCTGGACAAAGGTAAAAGAATTAGGCTATTTGAGTCGTGATGAAGTAAAAGAAGTATATCAAAAATCAAAAGTAGGGTTGGTGGTTTTGCACCCAACCTTGAACTATGTGGATGCCCTACCGGTAAAAATGTTTGAGTACATGGCAGCGGGCATTCCAGTTATTGCATCTGATTTCCCGCTCTGGAAAGGGATTATCGAAAAAAATGAATGTGGCATTTGTGTAGACCCATTAAAACCAGAACAAATTGCTTTTGCCGTCCAATGGTTAATAGATCATCCTAAAGAAGCCGAACGAATGGGGAAAAACGGACGCAAAGCTATAGAAGCAGAATATAACTGGGAGAACGAGAGTAAGAAGTTAATTGCAGCTTATAAAAGTCTTTCTGATAAAAAAGATATAAAAGGAGTTCACTATGAAAATTCAAATGCTCGATCTATCTGAACAATATCAATCAATGAGAGAAGAAGTTATCGCCAAGATGGATGAGGTGATGTCTTCTTCTCAATTTATTTTAGGAAGCAATGTAAAGCAGCTTGAAGCGGATATAGCGAAATACAGTAACGTTGATCACGGTATCGGTGTCGGGAACGGCAGTGATGCGATTCATATTGCTTTGCAGGCAGCGGGTGTAGAAACAGGGGATGAAGTGATTACAACAGCGTTCACTTTTTTTGCGACGGGCGGGGCGATTGCCCGTGCCGGCGCGGTACCTGTTTATGTCGATATTGACCCGGTTACGTTTAATATTGATCCTTCGAAAATTGAGTCAGTGATTACGAAGAAGACAAAAGCGATTATTCCTGTTCACTTATATGGTCAAATGGCGGATATGGAAGCGATCAGGGAAATTGCCGACAAACATAACCTTGTTATTGTAGAGGATGCCGCGCAGGCGATTGGCGCGAAGCAAAACGGTCACAGTGTTGGGGAACTTGGCACAGCGGCTACATATAGCTTCTTCCCAACGAAAAACTTAGGTGCGTATGGTGACGGAGGTATGATTGTCACGAATAATGAAGAGCTTGCTGAAAAAGCACGTGTCATCCGTGTTCACGGAAGCAAGCCGAAGTATTATCATCATGTTCTCGGCTATAACAGCCGCCTAGATGAACTGCAGGCAGCGATTTTAAATGTAAAGTTTCCTCATTTGGACAAATGGTCTCATGCCCGTCGTGAACGGGCAGCTTATTACACAGACAAGCTCAATGAAAAGTTAGAGGAAGTCCTCCAGACGCCTGTTCAGAAAAAAGGTAATTATCATGTTTTCCATCAATACACCTTGCGTGTTCCGAAACGTGACGGACTCCAGCAATATTTGAAAGAGCAGGGAGTTTCCACAATGGTTTATTATCCGATGCCGCTTCATGTTCAACCAGTGTTTAAAGAGCTCGGTTATCAGGAAGGAGACCTGCCAGAAACTGAAAAAGCGGCGAAAGAAGCGATTTCCCTTCCGATGTATCCAGAGTTAAAACAAGAAGATCAGGACTACGTGATTGAAAAAATTATTGAGTTTTACCAAAGTGAGGGAAGAACAAATGAAGATACTGACAATTGCCGGGACACGGCCGCAACTAGTGAAAGTAGCACCTGTTTCTCGTGAACTACGTAAACACGCAACAGAAGTGCTGGTGAATACAGGCCAGCACTATGATTACAATATGGCCGGGGTTTTCTTCCATGAACTGAATATACCGAAGCCAGATTATGATTTAGGCATAGGCTCGGCTTCGCACGGTAAACAGACGGGAGACATGCTTGCGGCGATTGAAGAAGTTGTCTTTAAAGAGAAGCCAGATGCAGTGCTTGTATACGGAGATACGAATTCAACGCTTGCTGGTGCACTTGCCGCAAGCAAGCTTCACATTCCGCTTATTCATATTGAAGCGGGACTTAGGAGCTTTAATAAAAAAATGCCAGAAGAAATAAACCGTGTAATAACGGATCATGTATCTACATTGCTATTCCCGCCGACTGAAACAGCTGTGCAAAACCTTAAGAATGAAAACATTACCGAGAATGTTGTGAATGTCGGTGATGTCATGTATGATGCGGTCTTGTACAATACAGCGATTGCGGAAGAAAAATACAACCTTGAGCAGTTTGGTGTAGAAGAAAAGAGATATACTCTTGCGACCATTCATCGTGCGGATAATACGGACTCAAAGGAAAAATTGACTGCCATTTTTAAAGCGTTCGCGAACCTTGATGAAACTGTCATTTTGCCGCTTCATCCAAGAACGAAGCACAGGCTCGATGAATACGGATTAAGTGAATTAACTGGGGTGGGGAGCAATTTACAAGTGATTGAGCCTGTTTCTTATCTAGAAATGCTGCTGCTTGAAAAGTATGCGAAAGCCATTGTGACGGATTCAGGTGGTGTACAAAAGGAAGCCTATTTTGCAAAAGTACCCTGTCTGACTTTGCGTCCCGAAACAGAATGGGTGGAAACAGTGGAAGCCGGGTGTAACCGCTTAGTTGCCCCATTAAAAGAAGACCTGGCTGCTATTATACAGGACTTTAAACCAACAGATTATTCTAAGCAACTTTATGGTGATGGTAAAGCATCAGAGAAAATTACTAAAGAAATTATTAAATACTTTGGATAAAAAAAGCCGCCCGTTCATACAGGCGGCTTTTTTAAGGAGAGATGAATAATGAAAGCGACGATAAGTGTAGGTCAAAATGTCGTTGTAGGTGAAGGTATTACTTTTGGGGACAATGTGGTCATTGGCAACAACGTTGTTATATATGAGGGAACTCGAATCGGGAGCAACGTCATTATTCAAGATAATGTCGTTATCGGAAAACAGCCAACACGGGCAAAAGCATCTATTTTGCCAGAAACGAAACAGCTTCCACCGGCCGTCATTGGATCGGGTGTGACGATCGGAACCTCAGCTATTATTTATGCGAATGCGGAAATTGGTGATGAAGTGTTCATCGCAGACTTAGCCACTATTCGTGAGCGGGTAACGATTGGGGAACGGACGATTGTCGGCCGCGGAGTCGCCGTTGAAAATGACTGCAAAGTGGGGAAGCGGTGTAAGCTTGAAACTAATTGCTATATTACCGCTTATTCTGAGCTCGGTGATTATGTATTTGTCGCTCCGTGTGTTGTTACGACTAATGATAATTATATGGGAAGAAGCAAGGAACGGTTTGATAAATTTAAAGGTGTAACCATTAAAGACGGCGGCCGCATTGGAGCGAACGCAACGATTCTTCCAGGGAAAGTAATTCATGAAGATGGAGCGGCAGCAGCAGCAAGTGTAGTAACAAAAGACATACAAACAGAAGAACTGGTTGTTGGTTCACCGGCAAAAAAAGTGAGAGACGTGCCGGCTGATCAATTACTAAGAAATCAAGAGTGAGGTTTTAAGGTGAATATATGGATTTTTAACCACTACGCAATTGGGCCTGGATCAAGCGGAGGAACCCGCCATTATGACTTAGCAAAGCAATTAATTGCTAAAGGACACAAGGTGACTATTTTTGCTTCTTCCTATAATCATCAAACATTACATGAAGAGCATTTGATGGACAATAAGCAACTGTTTGTTAAAAAAAATTATGACGGGATTGAATTTATTTGGATTAGGACAACTCCTTATCATAAAAATGATATCAACAGAGTATTTAATATGATTTCATATAGTAGAAGAGCATACAAAATTGCTAAGAATATCGACCAGCAGCCTGACATAGTAATAGGCTCATTAGTACATCCTTTAGCTGCCTATGTTGGTTACTTGACTTCGAAAAAAAAGAAATCAACATTTTATTTTGAAGAAAGGGATTTATGGCCGCAAACGCTAATCGATTTAGGGAAAGTCACAGCGAGAAATCCAGTAATCTATGGATTGGCATCAATGGAAAAGTTCCTCTATCGTAAATCTAAAAGAATTATTGTTTTATTTGATAAAGCGGTTGGTTATGTAACAAATAAAGGTATCAAAAAAGAAAAAGTATTATATTTACCAAATGGAATTGACCTTAAACGGTTAGACGCTGTAGAAGAGTTGCCAAGCGAAGTTAAGCAGATTTTAGAAAAAAATAAAGATCGTGTTCTTGCCGTTTATACGGGTACTCATGGTCTTGCTAATAATTTAGATGCTATTCTTGATTCTGCTAAGATTTTAAAAGAAAGTAAACCTTCAGTACATTTTCTATTAGTGGGAAATGGACCAGAAAAGAAACGACTTATAGAAAGAAAACATAAGGAAAATATATCAAATTTAGATTTTGTCGATCCGTTACCCAAAGAATGTATACCCGCCTTGCTCTCTCAATGTGATATTGGGTTACTGCCGTTGAAGGACTCTCCTGTTTTTAAATGGGGAATAAGTCCAAACAAGCTCTTTGATTACATGGGAGCCTCTTTACCAGTGGCTCTTCTTTGTAATTTAGATGATACTCCTGTCGAAAAAGCAGGCGGTGGTTATGTCATAAAAAATAATTTTTCTACAGAGTTAGCTAAAGTTTTAATGACTGCTTCTAAAGAAGACCTCCATCAACTGGGGCAAAAAGCTCGACTTTATGTAGAAAAAGAACACAATTGGGCTCTTCTTTCTGAAAGACTAGAGAAAATTATGCTTGCAGATACAAAGGAAATGAAGTGAATGAAACGATTATTTGATTTCACATTCTCTTTTATCGGTTTCGTAATTTTATCTCCCATTATTTTAATTACTGCGTTTCTAATTCGTATAAAACTTGGTTCACCCATTATCTTTAAGCAAAAGCGCCCTGGACTATATGGTAAGCCTTTTTTTGTGTATAAATTTCGGACTATGACTGACGAGAAAGATGAAAATGGGGAATTGCTACCGGATTATGCAAGGTTAACACCTTTCGGTCAGCTACTTAGGAAGCTGAGTTTGGATGAATTGCCGCAGTTGTTTAATGTATTGAAGGGTGATATTAGTTTAGTCGGTCCGAGACCTTTATTGATGGAGTATTTGGAGTTATATACATCAGAACAAGCACGCAGGCATGAAGTGCGCCCAGGTATTACCGGATGGGCGCAGGTGAATGGGCGCAATGCGATTTCTTGGGAAGATAAGTTTAAGTTGGATGTATGGTATGTAGATAACCGCTCCTTTTGGCTAGACATTAAAATATTATTTATGACAGTATTAAAGGTGTTTAAGTCAGAAGGAATTAGTCAAACAGGGCATGTAACGATGGAGAAGTTTAAAGGCTCGAAAGGCGTGTAGAGAGATGAAGGCAATCGTAGTTATTGGTGAAGGCGGACACAGCAAGGTTGTTCAAGATATAATCAAAGCAGAGGCAGAGTACAAGCTAGTTGCTTTATTGGATGATAAATACACAATTTCCCAAAAAAGTGATAAAGTGATTTTAGCCCCTATTTCTTACGCATTTAAACTCATGCAAGAAGAGAAAGAGGTACATTTTATTGTTGCTATCGGGAATAATCGGGTTAGGAAGCAAATTGTAGAAAGGTTAGCCTCTAAAAATGCCCACTTTGCTGTACTTATTCATCCTTCTGCTATTGTTAGTCCATCGGCTTTGATAAAAGATGGCACGGTCGTAATGCCTAATGCTGTCATTAATGCTGCTGCTGTTATCGGTCAACATACGATTATTAATACTGCTGCTGTTGTTGAGCATGATAATCGAATTGGAGATTTCTCTCATATCTCACCGAATGTTACTCTCACAGGAAATGTCACAGTAGGAACAGGCACTCATATTGGAGCTGGGGCAGTTGTGATTCCTGGCAAGACGATTGGACCATGGTCGGTTGTGGGAGCTGGTTCTGTAGTGATTGGTGATTTGCCGCAAGAAATTACGGCTGTGGGGGCTCCGGCAAGGGTAATTTAGGCTGCTTAACTTTTCGGTTCAGTTAAAAAGAAACAAATATAGCGTATATTATATATGAAAGAAGGAGAGATGATTGTGCCCCAACTACCAAGGATTTTTCTTTCTCCCCCGCATATGAGCGGGCGGGAACAGAATTACATAAATGCTGCGTTTGAAACGAACTGGATTGCGCCGCTCGGTCCGAATGTGGATGGGTTTGAGAAGGAATTGGCAGCGTATGTTGGTGTAAAGGGTGCAGCGGCGCTGAGTTCGGGAACGGCTGCGATTCACCTGGCGTTACAACTGCTTGATGTGCAGGCAAGAGACCGGGTGTTTTGTTCAACGCTAACGTTTGTGGCGAGTGCAAACCCTATTGTGTATGAAGGAGCAGAGCCGATATTTATTGATTCGGAGCCGAAAACATGGAATATGTCGCCTGATGCGCTGGAACGGGCATTCATTGACGCGGAGCAAGAAGGCTGGCTGCCAAAAGCGGTGATTGTTGTAAATTTATACGGTCAAAGCGCAAAGATGGATGAGTTGCTGGCGATTTGTGATCGTTACGGTGTTCCGGTTATTGAAGATGCGGCGGAGTCGCTTGGAGCCGAGTATAAGGGGAAGAAAAGCGGCACGTTTGGCAAGTTTGGTGTGTTTTCTTTTAACGGGAATAAAATTATTACAACGTCCGGCGGCGGTATGCTTGTTTCGAATGATAAGGAAGCATTGCACAAGGCGCGCTTTTTGGCGACCCAGGCGCGTGATCCAGCGCCTCATTATCAGCATAGTGAAGTGGGTTATAATTATCGGATGAGCAATATTTTAGCAGGAGTTGGCCGGGCGCAGTTAGAAGTGCTCGATGAGCGAGTGGCAGCAAGACGAGCTATTTTTAAACATTACATGGAAGCGTTTGGCGAAATAGATGGTTTTGAGTTTATGCCTGAGTTGAAAGGCACATTGCATAACCGCTGGCTGACAACCTTAACGGTCGATCGAGAGAAATTAGGCGTGTCGCCCATTGAGTTAATTGAAGCATTAGCAGAGGAGAATATAGAAGCACGGCCAGTATGGAAGCCGCTCCATTTGCAGCCGTTATTTGAAGGAACTGCATATTACTCTCATGGAGAGGGAAGAAGCGTTTCGGATGAGTTGTTTAAAAATGGCTTATGTCTTCCTTCAGGATCGAATATGACTGAAGAGCAGCAGCAAAGAGTGATTGATAAGGTTAAGGAAACGGTGAAAGTTAAAGCCGGCAGCTTATGAGGAGTTTGACTGCTTTGACTACTGTTAATGTCCTTTTCAATCATAGAAGGTTAGAATTATATAATCATCGTTTTTTGTTTATGTTTTAATTAGTTGCCTTTTTACCTTTTTAACCAGGGACTGACTCGTATAAAGGGTCAGTCTCCTTTTTTGTCATAAAGAATATTTATGTTAGAGGGTTAATATAAGAAAGTCCCATTTTTATTATGCTGCTTTATTATACGATGTTTTCCTATCTTTGTGTTTATTACTTCTGCTCTTTCTTCTCGAGAGACTTCGATTATTGGTTAAAGATTACAAATAAAGAAACATTTATGTATTCTCATTCGTTAAGGTCGAAGTCTTATTTCTTTTCTTTCTTTTACACGTCAACTTGCCGAAGCACTTGCTAACGCATGGATAAGCACTCAAGAATATAACAAATTATTGTCTATATGAATACGTCTTGTGAAGCAACTACTGGCGTGTAATCTCATAGTCGGGAGTGTTCACAGATAATAGCTAATCTGTTAAAGTTCAAAATAAAAAGGAATAAATAGTGTGATGAAGAAATTAATAATTTTAATTTTGTTATCTTCCGTTATAGTCACCTGCGTTACTTGTGTAACTATCTTTAACAAAAATAATGATAATCAAAAGTATTCTTTAAAATTGAATAATAGAGAAAAAAAGTTATGGAATGATACAATACGTGCTTATTTACAAGAAGAATTAAAGTCTGAACGTGATTTCTATGATGCTGGTCATTTTCTTATGGTTCCCCTCCATTACGCCTATCAATCTTCTGACAAGAAGATAATAAATGACTTTGAAGAACATTTTGATCGCTTTGCGGTCAATGGAAATGAAGAAGTTGACGTCAATATAGAAAATAAAAGGCTATCTACACTGCATTACTATTATTTAATTAGCAGATACATTCTGTTAGCGGATAGTAGGAGTACTGATAAAGATCACGTTAATTATTTAGCTAATTATTTATTGAGTGAAATCGAGAGATTGTGGATAGAAATTCCTGCATGGCAATGGGAGAGGGAAGACTTCCAAGGCGGAATGCGGCAGCGAGTATTATGGAAACTAGAAAACAAAAATGTAGATAATAGCTATTATAGAGCCTTTGTCGATGAAGAGTTCTTTACATTTGCGATTGCTGCGGATTTAAGTAACTACTTTAGTGACGAACCCATACTTAACGATATTTTAAGAATAAGCTATTTAGTGTTTCAAAAAGAGAGTAAATTTGATAAAGAAGGAAGGTGGCTATTCCAACCCGGCGTATGGAGTGACCATCCGGATTACTTATATGCTGGATATGGTAATAAAAAAGATATCAGTGAAATAAAAACAATTAAGAACATAGCAGCCGACTCATCTCATTCTCACCGTTTCCCATTGTGGATAGAAAGCTTTATTGGTGCGTATCCAAAGGAGTCGGAACAAAGAGAATTATTTTTAAAAATCCATAGAGGTTTAGAAAAACAATTTTTTGACAAGGTTCTTATTGCTCCAGATAATACTACACCTTATTATAAGTTGAATAACTTTATGGATGGCTATAATGGAGTTTATAGATGGGATTATGCAACAATCCAAAATAATGGGTACGGTCCATATGAGTTGTCAGGAACTTTTACGATAGGTTGGTGGACATTTCTTGGTTCGGATAGAATAAAACATGTATATTCTGATTTGGCAAAACAGTTTCCATTGTCTGAAGAAGCAGTAGATTTGTACTCGGGTCCCAGCACAACTAGGAATAGTAAATCCTTTTCAGCAGTTTCTGATTCTTATAATAATGGTTACAAAGAAATCCTGGCCATATTGGCTTCGAAAATAAGATGATATAAAGGTTAAAAGTTACCCTTTTATCGAGTTTTTTATCCGCAAGTTGGCTCACTTGTTTTTGTTTGGTTTATTGGTTGTAGCTCTGTTTCACGTTACTTGCTGTAGAGACCGATTAAGCGTTGGGCTGATTGTACTCGCAGGCAACTGGTGTGTATGCAGCGTTTGGTGAGTTACACCAGCTACAGACAGGTGGATGGATGCTGCTTCTTGATGATGTGTTTTTGGATTTGATTGGAGAGGCAATTGCGCTTGCTCTTTATGTGCTGTTTTATTTGTGGAAGCGAGTGGGTCGACAAAGAAGCGAAAATAAAAAATGAAATTGATTTTGAAGAAGTTTTTTATTTTTATGTAAGTATCCATTTAAAAACCCGTGATTGTACTGGATTAACTCCGTATGATCACGGGCTTTTGAAGTTAAATAAAAAATTTATCTTTAGATACGTAGAGTCCGAGTGAAACAATATTCCGTTAGTTTGGAGGTTATTAGATGATTGAATTGCGCGAGGCAAAGAAGTTTTACCGTTCAGGAGGAGAGAAGGTGCCGGTTTTACGCGGCGTAAATTTGCAAATCGGGCAAGGTGAGTATGTGGCGATCATGGGGAAGTCCGGTTCGGGAAAGAGTACGCTGCTGAATTTGCTTGGCACGCTCGATGTGCTTGATGGCGGCGAGTATGAGCTGGCTGGACAGGCGGTTCATAAAATGGGAAAAGGCAAACGGGCGGCGCTGAGAAACAAAGAAATTGGGTTTGTGTTTCAGAATTTTCAGCTCATTCCTAATTTGTCTGTGTATCAAAATGTACTGCTGCCGCTTACGTATGGCCGGAAAAAGTGGGTTGGAAAGAAAGCAAAGGTGCTTAACATGCTGGAAGAAGTGGGATTATCGAATAAAAAGAGTCAAAAGCCAAGCCGCTTATCCGGCGGGGAAAAGCAACGGGTAGCGATTGCACGGGCGCTCATCAATGAGCCGAGCTTGATTTTAGCCGATGAACCGACTGGAAGCCTCGATGAAGGGACGACAGAAAGTGTCCTGCAGTTAATCGACCGCGTACATAAAAATGGTGCTACGGTTGTGATGATCACGCATGATATCGAAGTGGCGAAGCGGGCGGAACGGACTTTGCTGTTGCAGAATGGCATGTTGAGGGAGATGGCCAATGAAGCTGCTTACGGGATTTAAGCTGGCGTGGTTTGGGTTGTGGGCGAATCGTTTACGGGTCCTGTTTGCGATGATGGGTGTTGTGATCGGTATGTTTGCGGTTATTGTGCTGATATCGATTTCCATTGGCGTCAAAGATACGCTGTTGAAGCAGATGGGCGGGCTAGGGGCTGAGCAAATTTTAGTTATCCCTGGACGGGTTCTCGATACAGCAAGCGGCCAAAAGGATTTTTTGAGCGGTTTAACGAGTGTGCCGAGTACGCTGACATATGACGACGCCAAAGCAGTGGAAAAAGTGGAAAATGTCCGCTCAGTGACACCTCATTTGGAAACGGTCACGACTGTGCGAATGGGAGAAGGAAAGGATGTAAAAAGGCTGCAGTCTGTACTAGTCGGCAGCACGGATCAATATAGCCGGGTGCAGCACGCGGAACTCGTAGAAGGACGTTTTTTTACGAAAGAAGAACAGAAAGAGAAAGCAAGAGTGATTGTTTTAGGAAGCAACATTCATGACGGACTGCTTGGGAAAGAAAGTGTACCACAGGAAAATAGCGCACCGGTAAAAGCCACACCCGAGCCGTGGTGGAAGCGGATTTTTTCTTCGTTAACCGCTCAAATGGTAGTTGCTGAAAAGAAGGAAGCTTCACTTGTCGGCAAAGAAGTGGTCATCAATGACATGAAGTACAAGGTGATTGGCGTACTGGCGCCGAATGCGACACTTGGTGCAAGCACTGACAACAATGTCATCATGCCGATCGAAACAGCACTGCAAGAGACAGATATGAAAAATTTGAATAAAATGATTGTCGAAGCTAAAAGCACCTCCGTAATCGACCAAGTCGATAGCGATGTGTTTGCTGCGATTAAAGAAAATCACAAGGAAATTGATTTCAGCGTAGTGAAGCAAGAACAGATGCTCAAGGCGCTTGATAAAGTAACAACGATTTTACAAGTCATGCTCGTGGGGATCACCGTGACGGCACTCTTGATCAGTGGAACGGGTATCATGAATGTCATGGTAATGTCTGTCAGGGAGCGGACGCGGGAAATTGGGATTCGTAAAGCGCTGGGCGCTACGACATTTGAAGTGATGGTACAGTTTTTCTTTGAAACGCTCCTGCTTTGTTTGCTTGGCGGAGTCATTGGCATAGGACTAGGCTACGTCTTTATTGAACTGTGGAACAATAACATTTTCATCTTTTCTCTTGTGTTGCCGCTATGGGGGGTCAAGCTTGCGTTATATTCCTCACTCGCTGTCGGCACCTTGTTTGGCATTTATCCAGCATTGAAAGCAGCGAGAATGAATCCGAGCAAAGCGTTGAGATTTGAGTAAATGTTCCAAACGGTTGACTATTAAGGGTCTGCCGAGTGAAAGATGTCCTCTCTGCCTGTTCCCAGCGCTTTATCGCAGCGGTGATACAACTCAAAAGAGTTCCTGCAAAAAGTGTTTACTGCGGAGTGATGTCTTCCTTTTGGCAGTAGAAAATCAGAATCATGTAATTAATGCTTTTTGCTCATTTTTTAAACAGACATCTTTTTTATCGGGGACTGACTCATCATTACGGGTCAGTCCCCTTTTTTTAGCGTGAAGAAATACGCAGATTAAAGGGTTTAACATGAAAAAGGACTACTTCTTAGTTTTTGTACCAGTCGCATGGTGTTTCCTTATCTTCTTGTTTACTGCCTCTCCATCTTCTGCTGGTTCAAATACGTTAAGCATCTTTCAACAATTGCTTGATTTAAATGACGAACAAGCGAAAGTGGTTAACTTCCTCATTCGTAAGGCTACTCATGTAATGGTGTTTGGTTTCCTTGCTATTTTATTTACTTTCGTGTTTCGGAAGAAGAGATTTCTCTTTGCTTGGCTGCTGACGACTGTGTATGCAGCGACGGATGAATTTCACCAATCGCTTGTTCCAGGACGAACGGGTTCTATCGCTGATGTCTTATTAGATTCAATTAGTGCGGCTCTTGCTTTGTTTGTCTGGAGCAGAATGGTGAGAAGGAAATACCGTTTAAATAAATCAATTGAATATGATTCTAAGGGTAGGAGAGAGAAGCAGTGAGTGAACAGGAGAAGAAAGAATTATTTAAACAAATACTAGCTTTTGGGTATGAACGTGGGAATGAAGTGAGTGTTTCTGCTAAGAAACATGTTCAAGAGCTGCCCGAGAGGCTTCAGTTGATCGTTCAAGAGCAAAAGTGAAAGAACGTTCATAAAGAATAAAGAGAAAAATTTCTGTTTTAAAATGGTTGAAGAAACTTTCCATACAGGCGTTATCCAAGCAGTTTGCCTTAACGTTCATCTTGTATCTTTTAAACAGGTTGTTATATTGGAGGGATGTGTACTGGAACCCTTGATCACTATGCAAGAGGGGGCCGTTCACGTTCCGCTTTTTTCATGGTGTCCATCGACAAGTTCAAATTATTGCAGGCAACGATCTGACTTCGTTATTATAAAGATCTACAATGGAGGACAAATAGAGTTTTGTCCTGTTGAAGATCAAGTACGTAATATTGGCCGCTCATTTGTTCTCTCCGTATGAAACTCCAGATTTAAAGAATTGTCCGAAATAACATACGCTTCTTGCTCATTCCAAAATCCATGCTATTCTAAAAAGAAAGAAGAAAGTTTTTCACTACGAATGAGACAAAAGGAGTCTACAGCATGGAACGAAGAAGAAGGTCGCCAAAGAGAAAGGGTAAGAAGAAGATTATATTAACGATTTTGTTGTTACTTATAGTTGTGGGGGCGGGCTTCGCATTCAATGTGTATTCTTCCTTCAATAGTGCACTAAAGAACATGGTAAATGAGTCGGCGCTTGAGAAGTCGGAGAAGCGTGAGAAAGAAGTGTCGTTAAAAGATAACATGCCGTTCACTGTGCTGCTTTTAGGAGTGGATGAGCGGGAAGGGGATAAAGGGCGTTCGGATACGATGATTTTGCTGTCTGTGAATGGGCAGGAGAATTCAGTGGAAATGTTGAGTATTCCCCGCGATACGCGTGTGGATATTGTCGGCAAAGGCAAAGAAGATAAAATTAATCATGCGTATGCGTTTGGCGGCGTCAATATGGCGGCGAAAACGGTAGAAGAATTTCTTGATGTTCCGGTAGATTACTACATTGAAATGAACATGGACGGGTTTAAAGATATTGTGGATGCGGTCGGGGGAATCACTGTTAATAATACATTTGCTTTTTCTTATGAGGGAGAAGACTTTCCTAAAGACACGATCAAGTTGAATGGGGAAGAAGCGTTGAAGTATTCACGAATGAGATATGAAGATCCGCAGGGAGACTTCGGCAGACAAGCTCGGCAGCGCCAAGTGATTCAAGGCATCATTGACAAAGGAGCGAGTGCTCAATCCGTCCGGAAATACAATGGCATGTTAGGAGTCGTGGAAAAAAACGTTCAAACGAATTTGTCCATCGATGAAATGATGGCTATCCAAAAAAACTATGCGCCTGCCAGACACAATATTAAGCAGGAGGAAGTCGAAGGCAGCAACAAGAAAATCGGCGGCGTCTATTATTACTTAGTATCGGATGAAGAAAAAGAAAGGGTATCATCTATTTTCAAAAAACATTTGGATATAGAATAAAAAATACACGGCTCTGAACTGCACCCCAATTGTTAGACACCACTAACAATTGGGGTGCAGTTTTTTATGGCCATGTATTTTTTATTCCGCTATTAATTCTTTTGACAAATAATCCGCCCAAATTTTGTGGCCTTTCTCGTTTGGAGTAGATTGGTCTTCAGAGAGTAATTCAGTCGTTTTTTCATCTTTCACATCCGGCCAAGCGTTCCAGTGGTCGATAAAGCGCAAGCTGTTGTCCTGGGCAAACTTTTTTAAGTCTTCTTTTTGAGCAGGATAGAAAGTAGCATTGTAAATTGGGTGTGGCGGCTGCAACATGAGAACCGCTTGTTCATTGGCAGATTTTAACTCTTTATTAAATGTAGTAATCAGTTCAGAATGAGTATTCATGTCAACAACACCATTATCTTTTAACAGAAAAGATTCATAGAGAATGAGATCGGGAGCCGATTGAATAATCGCTTCATGAACATCTGACTCCATAAAATCAAGCGAGGTGCCGTCGAATTCTTTAATGTCCACTTTTACTGCCTGGCCGAATGTATCGTCCAGTTCTTTTTTCACGGCAGTGGACCAGCCATTTGTTTCGGCACCTAATGCGGAGGAGCCGGCAATGGTGATTTTATAGGGTACGCCTGCTTCCCGTGTTTGAGAAAAAGCCTCCCTGGCAGCGCTTGGCCATTTTCTTGTTAAGTCATCTACTGACTGACTGTTGTTGGTGGAATCTGAGGGAGCAGTAGAAGCTGCTGTACTAGCCGATGAAAAGGTCGTACGCTCTTTCCAATAAACATTGGCCGCGATTAAAAAAACAATAATGCTGAGGATATAAAACACTATTGAAAATTTCTTCAAAAAAACCTCCACCTTTTTCCTATATCTTTGTATTCTTTTTGGGAAAAATCAAAAAAAGCTGTTCTTTTATTAAAATCTATTATTAAATGAATCTAAAGTCAAGATTTGCCGCAAGCGTCATAATGCCTTAAATTTCTACGCCTTTTTACAAAAAGGTATGATATAATTTCAACTTGTTAGCAATCGTTTAAGAGAATTGTTGGAAAAGCGACTAATGATATTACTAGGAGGAAAGTATGGAAGAGACAATCAGCTTGCGTGAATTGACAAGTACGCTTCGAAAACACTTGAGGTTAATCTTGTTTATAACTTTTTCGGCTGCGTTGATCAGCGGTATTATTAGCTATTTTGTTCTTACCCCCGTTTACCAAACATCAACACAGCTGCTTGTCAATCAGGCGAAGACAGAGCAGCAGCTTTATAACCCGACGGAAGTGCAAACAAATCTGCAACTAATCAACACGTATAATGTCATTATGAAAAGCCCGGCCATTTTGGAGAAAGTGGTCGATAACTTAAAACTGGACGGGACAGCGAAAGAGCTGAATGGGAAGATTACCGTTCAAAGTGAAAAAGATTCACAAGTCGTCAATGTGTCCGTTCAGGATACGGATCCCGAGCGTGCCGCGGCCATCGCCAATGAAGTGGCCACAGTCTTTCAAAAAGAAATTGTAAACATTATGAATGTCGATAACGTCAGTATTTTGGCGAAAGCAGAAGCAGCAGAAGGCATGTCTCCTGTTAAACCGCAGCCGCTATTAAACATTGCCATTGCGCTTGTCGTCGGTTTAATGGCAGGTGTCGGTCTCGTTTTCCTGCTCGAATACCTCGATAACACAGTGAAAACGGAACAAGATGTAGAGCGCCTGCTTGATCTCCCTATGCTTGGCAGCGTGACAACGATTACTGCGCAAGATGGAAAAACAAC
This sequence comes from Bacillus aerolatus, assembly GCF_009183655.1. Lineage (GTDB taxonomy): Bacteria > Bacillota > Bacilli > Bacillales > Domibacillaceae > Pseudobacillus > Pseudobacillus aerolatus. The sequence continues at coordinate 63,731 of NZ_WEIO01000003.1, read as the reverse complement.
AAGGTCCCGTGCAAAGAAAACAGCATACAGAGGTGAAACCATTGGTTCTTAAGAAAACGAAAAAGACAGCTCCAGGCTCAGCTCAGCGAAATTTAATCGCCAAAACAAATCCGAAGTCACCTATTTCCGAACAGTACCGGACGATCCGCACGAATATTTTATTCTCTTCCGTGGATCAGGCGATTCGCTCTTTGCTCGTTACTTCCGCAGGTCCCGGAGAAGGGAAGTCCACTACAGCGAGCAATCTGGCCGTTGTCTTTGCCCAGCAGAAGAAGAAAGTACTGTTAGTGGACGCGGACATGCGCAAGCCAACCGCGCATTACACATTCAATCGCATGAATAATTTTGGTCTAACGAATGTATTGACTAAGCAGATGGAACTTTCTGAGGCAGCCGGTCAAACAGAGATTGACTTCCTTCACGTATTGACTTCCGGACCGATTCCGCCCAACCCTGCCGAGCTGCTTAGTTCGGAGGCGATGGCAGAATGCCTGGAAGAAGCGTATACACAATTCGACATAGTCATTTTTGATACGCCGCCGATCCTCGCAGTGACGGATGCCCAAGTGCTCGCTAACCAGTGTGATGGAAGCGTACTCGTTGTCAATAGCGGGAAAACGGAAATCGACGCGGCATTAAAAGCGAAGGAGCTTCTGCAATCAGTCAATGCAAAGCCGCTTGGAGTCGTCTTAAATAATAGAAAACAGAGTGATTCAAACTACTATTATTACTACGGTAAATAGGGGAAATTAGGAAATACTGTCGAGGAAATCCTATAGGTTTAATGGCATATATATGGTAAGGTGAATCATATGATTATTGTCACTATAATGCTAGAAATAGAGGGAGGTGATAATGTGATTGATCTTCACTGCCACATTTTACCTAGGGTCGATGATGGAGCAACAACACTGACAGAAAGTTTAATCATGGCTAAAGAAGCAGAAAAAGAGGGGATCACGACAATCGTGGCCACTCCTCACCATAAAAACGGCACGTACGACAATGTGAAAAAAGACATTATCGCTGGTGTAGCCGACTTAAATAAAGAGCTAAAAGATGGGGGTATAAATGTCGAAATTCTACCCGGTCAGGAAATACGAATATACGGGGAATTAATGGAAGATTATGAAAAAGATGAATTGCTGACAATCGGCGGAGATTCATCTTACGTATTGATTGAGTTTCCATCTGGCTATGTTCCCCAATATGCGGAACAACTTTTCTTTGACATGCAGATGAAAGGGCTCTTGCCCATCATCGTCCATCCTGAGCGTAATCAGGAACTAATAGAGAAACCAGACAGATTGTACAACCTAGTGAAAAACGGAGCGGCGACACAAATTACTGCGTCTTCTTATATTGGCAAGTTCGGGAAAAAGATCCAGATGTTTACAGAACAGCTGATTGACGCGAACTTAACGCATCTCTTTGCTTCCGACGCTCACAACGTAAAAAACCGCAGTTTCCATATGGCGCAAGCACACGAGCGCCTGCAAAAAAGAGCGGGAACGGATTATGTGTATTACTTTAAAGAAAACGCCGAACTGATTGTGAACGGCCAGCATATGTACAAAGAACCACCGGAGCGAATTCGGACGAAAAAGAAGTTTCTCGGATTATTTTAATCTATTCAAAAAGTGAACATCGCAGAGCGGCGGAATCAGTCTTAGGAAACAATGTAAAAACAAGCCAGCAACGGATAAACTTACAGCTATTCCTTTTACAAAATAAGTGAAATAATAGCAACGGCTTAAAAGTATAGATGTTTAGGTGATGCCTCCTGACCTTTATCAACGGAGGCACTCGGCTGTACTGTGGGTATTTATAGAATCGCCTTAGACGCCAGTCGTCAGTAGTATAGCGTGAGGACGGGTTAGATGCCCGGTTTTACTTTATTTTTTGAACTTGAAATCTAGAAAAATAGTGGAAAAACAGTTAATAAAAGCCCATCCAACAGGGGTGGGTTTCTATTAACTGTTTTTTATTTGGAAACACCAAAGATAATGAACAAACAAAGAGGTGAATTGCTGTTGACTTACCAAAAAAGGCTGTCGCTGTTAGTAGGGCTTGATTCAGTCATCGTTTTATTTTCTATTTATATCGGTTATTTTATTTTGCATCCTTATATGAACATTTACAGTGCGAGTACATTGTTTATCAGCTCTGTTTCCCTGCTGGCGAGCCATCATTTATTTGCGGCTATTTACAAGCTGTACCAAAAAGCATGGGAATACGCAAGCGTGCGCGAGTTAATGGCCATTGCAAGAGCTGTAACTTTTTCCATCGCAGCCACAGCCATCATCCAGCTAGTGGCGTTCCAGGATATTTACATGCGTGTGCTTTTAATCACGTGGATGCTTCATATTCTGCTGATCGGAGGTTCACGCTTTTCGTGGCGATTGTATCGGGACCATTTCATTGCAGGCAATAATGACAAGAAACGGACATTAATCGTCGGTGCCGGTTCAGGGGGCTCGATGGTTGTCCGCCAGCTACTTACTTACGCAGACGCCGACTTTTTTCCAGTCGCTTTCGTCGACGATGAACCGAGAAAGCAGCGGCTGCAAATTCACGGAGTGACCGTGGCAGGAACAATCGCCGACATTCCGGATATCGTTGAAAAAGAACACATCGACAATATCATTATAGCGATTCCCTCACTTGAGAAAAAAGGAATTCAGCATATTTATGAACAGTGTGCTAAAACAGATGCTAAAACGCAAATCATGCCGCTCATCGAAGACGTCATGACCGGCCGGGTATCCGTCAGCCAGTTCCGCGAAGTACAAGTAGAAGACTTGCTTGGGCGTAAACCAGTCGATCTCGATCTTGAAAGTATTTCGGAATACGTCACTGGCCGCACCGTACTCGTTACAGGCGCCGGCGGTTCGATCGGTTCGGAAATCTGCCGGCAAATCGGTATGTTCCAGCCGGATAAAATTGTGCTTGTCGGCCACGGAGAAAACAGTATCTATCAAATCGACATGGAACTGCGCAACCGCTATAAAGGCATGATTGACATCATTCCGATTATCGGTGATATTCAAGACCGCGAGCGCATGTTCAGCCTGATGGCAGAACACCGCCCAGAAGTCGTCTATCACGCCGCGGCTCATAAACACGTGCCGCTTATGGAATACAACCCGAAAGAAGCGGTTAAAAACAATGTTTTCGGCACAAAAAATGTAGGGGAAGCCGCCGCAGTTGCCGGCGTCAAAAAATTCGTACTCATCTCATCCGACAAAGCCGTCAACCCAACGAACGTCATGGGCGCGACAAAACGCGTCGCAGAAATGGTCATCCAGCAGCTCGACAAAGAAAGCAACACGAGCTTCGTCGCCGTCCGCTTCGGCAACGTCTTAGGGTCAAGAGGCAGTGTCATCCCGCTGTTCAAAAAACAAATCCAAGCCGGCGGTCCCGTCACCGTCACCCATCCGGATATGACAAGATACTTCATGACCATCCCGGAAGCATCCAGACTCGTCATCCAGGCAGGGGCACTCGCTAGGGGAGGGGAGATCTTCGTACTCGATATGGGCGAACCCGTCAAAATCGTCGACCTCGCCAAAAACTTGATTACACTTTCAGGTTATACTATAGAAGAAATCGGTATTCAGTTCTCCGGTATTCGACCGGGGGAGAAGATGTATGAAGAACTTCTCAACGAAAACGAAGTCCATTCTAAGCAGGTGTTCCCGAAGATACATATTGGGAAGGCTGGGCAGGTGGAAGGGGATGTGCTCTGGGAGTTTATCAATAGCTTGCCAGCGAAGAACGCTAAGCTGTTGAAAGAGCAGCTTGTGGAGATTGCGAATACGAAGAGTGGGTTGCAGCGGGTGATGAGGGAAGTAGTGAGGAGTTAAAGGGAATAAGTCCAACTCCATTTTCTGATTGATACGGCTAAAGATCGATACACTGAAGCATCTTCTTCTGAGAGGTGTCCAAATCATCCATAAATGAGAGGACCGATTCGATTCAGGGAGGTCTTTATTAGTGGCTGATAATCATATTTCCTTTCAGCTAGACCTTAAACGTTCTATTGCATTCAAGTTAGGAAGGCCTGGCAGCAAAAGGGAAAGGTGAGAGGATGTATCGGTCTTCATATTAATTGAGAACATAGCGCAGAAAATTCAAAAATGTTTTATCTTTGTATTGAGCTTTTTTATAAAAAAAATTATCCATATTGAATGATGGCACAGTTTCTCTCGCCCTTTCCTTTAGTATCAGTATAGGCAAGAAAAGAGCATTGTTGTACATGACGGAGAATTAAGAATGATTTATATAATTAATTTCGTTAAATAAAATTCTTAAAAAGTAGCGAGGGCATATGATTTATTTATTATGTATATTTCTTATTATTTTTATTTTATTAATAGCTAGGTATATAGGGTTTAAATTTAATAAACATTATATTATAAGTTCATTTATTATTTTGTTTGTTTTAGTTTTTTACATTATCCCATTGCTAAAATATAATATTTATGAAGAGGAATACATCACATTAGTTTCTTCTACGTTTAGTGTGGCTCATTCTTCGGAAATAAATAAGTATTCTTTGTATTCCTTAACTTTTATCCTTTTTGTAATTTTCTCTTATATCATTTCTTATATGTTATTAGCCAAAAGCAAAATAATTAAATGTGAAAATTATATTGAGCTTACAAAAAAACAAACGCTTTTTAATCAATTGTCCTTTTTATCTTTATGTGGAAGTGTAGGTTTAATTTACTTTTCTGGTATGAATCTTAGCAATTTATTAGCTTCCTCAAGATTTGCATTTTTTGAAACGCAAAATACTGTTTTCAGTTTGTTATCTACCTATCTAACATACTTGTTAGTAGTGCCTACTTATTTAATTGCATCAAAAAAAGCCTCGATAAATTGGCTGTATATTTTATCATTAGCGGCGACTTTTTTCATTTTGATGTTTGTTTTTGGAACAAGAAGTCAGATTATAGCGATAGCATTTTCTTATTTAATGGGGAGAATGAAGGTTAACCCTAAAATAAATCCAAAGTATCTTATCCTTTCAGCAGTCTTTGTTCATCTTTTTGTTATATGGCAATTTATTAGATATAATATGAAATCGGTAGATGGTGTTTCAGGTTTTATTGACTTAATCTTATTTAATAACAAAGAAGCTTATCTTTTATCATTAGAAAGTGGAGACTTAAGTTGGTTTTATGATGCTACCTTCACGGCAATGTATATTAAAGACTATATGAATTTTTCGCTAGATGGGGATACATATCTAAGGTTATTGCTTACCCTTTTCCCTTCAACTATTTTCGATTTCAAACCAGAAGAAACACAACGAATATTTGCTGCTATTATAAATCCAGAAGCATATATAGTTGGTGCTACTTTTCCCCCTTCTATTTTAGGAGACGCTTATTTAAATTTTGGATTTAATGGAGTTGTTATCGGTTTATTTCTGGGGTGTTTTTTGGCATATGCACAATTTAAAGTGAATTACTTTGACAATATACTTAGTATAGTTCTTGGTTCTACAATTTTTATTTTTCTTTTATTATTAACTAGAGGAACTTTTAATGGACTATACCCGCTAATTTTTTGTGCATTAGTGTTGTATCTTTTAAACTTTTTATCTTTAATATCAAAAAAGGAATTTAGTTATGATAAAAAAGTTAGTTAAAAAACTGGGCTTTGGTTTTTTTCTTAAAAGCAGTGTAATAAATATATTAGCAAATATTGTGGGAATAATATCTTTGCAAATTTTTGTGTTGCCTTTTATCGCGTCAGAATATACTAATGAGTTTGCTAATATTCTAATTGTATTAGGTTATTCAAATATTCTATGTGGAGTAATAGCTGGAGCAGCATCAAATTTAATTATTAGAGACTTAAAAACTAAAAATAAAGAAAAAGAGTACATTTCATGGACGCTTTATTTCTCGTTTTTTATTGTTGCTATATTCACAGTGGTTATCTCTTTTGTAAGTCACATTAGTACAATCAATGGGTTATATATATTAGTTTTATCATTAAAAACTTTTTTAATGGCTTTTCCATATAAGAATTTAAAGTTTAAATATCTTTTAATAACTAATTTCATAAATTTATTATTTGCAAGCATGCTAATTCTTTTTTCTCACTTAAATTATTTTAATATAAAAGACCCTTTTTTCTTTATAATTATTCCGGAATTGATCTCTACTATATTATTATTATATGTATATAGATCATCGTTTTGTTTTATCAATCTATATCAAATTTGGTTATACACGATCAAAGAAATTAAGAGCTTTACAGTGATGATGGCACTTATGTTATCAACTGTAGGTTTAAAATATATTGATCGGATTATAATTCCTTTTTTTTTAGAGGAAGATTATCTAGCTATATTTTATACAGGATCAATTCTAGGAATGTTAATTATGTTCCCTCTTGGAGCTGTGTCTAATATGGTTTTTAGTTATCTTTCTAATAAAAAGGTTGCTATAGAAGGCAAATACTTATTACAAGTTAGTATCTTTACTTTATTAACGTTATTGACTACAGGTATTTTTATATTCATGCTCACCCCTTTTGTAGTAAAAATATTTTATAGAGAGTATAGCAGTGAAATAACTCCGTATTTATTGTTAATATCGTTGTTACAGCCAATAATTTTATTGGATCTTTTTTTAAGAGGATTAACCATGGTTTATATAAAAGATACTTCAAAAATATTAATAGATTTGAGTTCTTTAATTGGAATAATAGTACTCTCTTCTTTTTTAATTGAGATTTTCGAACTCAAAGGTTATATTTTTTCTTTAATTTTAGTGTATCTTTCAAAAAATTGTATTCAGACTTTTTTTGTTCTTAGAAATCTAAAAAAGTCTAATTTGCCATTAAGGAATGATAATAATTGAAAATAACTTTTCTGCTTTCCCATTTTCCGGATCCTAGATTTGTAAAAAGGATAAAAGTGGCCAATAAAGTTGGTTCGACGCAGGTTGTATATGCTGAAAGACCTAATAATGTATTTAATAGTGATGAACTTGTAGAAGTGATTGGAGAAAAAAATATATTGAGAAGTGAATTTAGTAAAAGTAGAATATTATTTTTATTAACCTTTATGTTTACGGCTTTTAATAATTTCAATAGAGAAAAGCCAAACAAAATACACGTTGGTAACCTAGATATGCTTTTTATTGTATCTTTATATAAATTTTTGTTCTCAAAAAATGTAGAAGTAATCTATGAAGTTGCCGATTTGCATAAATATGTTTACAATGATAGCTCTTCTTTTAAGGCTAATTTCTTTAGAAAATTCCTTTCGTTTTTGGAAAAGAAATTATTAAAAAATGTCGATTCCCTTATTTTAACATCTCCGTATTTTTGGGAGGATTATTACCAAGGTAAAATTGATAAGGAAAAATACATCCTAATACCAAATGTTCCAGATGAAGAATACTATAAGGATATTACTCCTCCCAAATCTTCAGAGTTTAGAATTGGCTTCATCGGTGTAGTAAGATATAAACAGCAACTTATTAACCTATTAAATGTTTGTAAAAGAAAAAATGTAAAAGTAATGATTGCTGGGGACGGCCCAGACTACATTTCTCTTAAAAATGAATACTTAGAAAATGATAATATTTCTTTTTTTGGAAAGTATGATTATAAGAAGGACATAAAAAAATTATATGAGTCCGTAGATATAATTTATTCTGTTTACGACACAAAAATTAAAAATGTCCGAGTAGCCTTGCCAAATAAGCTTTATGAAGCTATAGTTTCTGAACGACCGATCATTGTTGCTAAAGATACAAAACTTTCGGACTGCGTATCGAAATTAGAAATAGGTTATAACATTGATGCTAGTGGAGAAGAAGATTTAGAAAAACTTTTTGATTTTTTGTTAATTAATCCCAATGATATAGCAGACAAATCTAATAACTGTAAAAGTATAAAAAACCAGTACTTTTTTAGCCATTATTCCAATATACTCAAATCTATTTACAGCAAGTAGCTTTCACAGTATTAAATAATTGAGGAAAATCTAATCCCTAATTTATTTTAAAAGGAGAGCAAAATGAAGGATAAACTAGAGATTATTCGTAATATGGGGCTTGACTGGACTGCTTTTAGAATTAAATACGAACTTGAAAAAAAGCTGGGATTGTTACAGAAGCAATTCCCGGCTTTTTCTTATTCAGAAATTGATTTGAGCACAAATCTAACGGAAACAAGAGACTTAACGGCATTACTACAAGAATCAAGAAAGAGATACTTTTTCTCAGCAACACCAAGCGGTTACAAAGATATGAAAGAAGTTTTTCAGTTGGATCAGGCGATTGCGGAAGCCGATGATATTTGTGAGCACAAATTTCGATACTTTAGCCAGCACCTATTCAGCTATGATGAGCTGGAGTGGCACTACAATCCAGCTAATAAAAATTCTGCGCCGGCTGATCAGCATTGGGCGGCTATCGCTGATTTAGGAAGTGACTTTGGCGATATTAAATGGATATGGGAATTATCGCGTTTTTTATTTGTCTATCCTTTAGTTAGGGCCTACGCGGTTGCTGGCGAGGATAAATATGTAGAAACATTTTGGGCATATTTCGAAGATTTTATTGATAAAAACCCTCCAGAACTTGGTCCCAATTATAAATGTGGTCAAGAGATGTCTTTGCGGCTTATGGCTTGGACGTTTGGGTTGTTTGCTTTTCTTGATCACCCATTTACAACTGAAAATAGAATTGAGTTAATGCTCAAGGCAATTTACCATCATGCGGATCATGTTGAAAAGCACTTTTCATTTGCTCTTAAATCAGTAAAGAATAATCATTCCTTATCAGAAGCTGCGGGCATGTATACAGCGGGAATGCTTTTTCCGTACTTTGATAAAGCAGAAAAGTGGAGAAAAAAAGGCAAGAAATATATACAGTCTGAGGCTATGTGGCAAATATATGAAGATGGTTCTTACATTCAACATTCGATGAATTATCAGCGGCTGGCAATCCAAGGTTTAACTTGGGTGTTGCGCTTGGGCCAGATTAATAATGATTTATTTGAAGAGTCATTTGTTCAACGATTTCGTCAAACTATTTTGTTTATGTATCAACATCAAGAACTTCCGTCTGGGCGTCTGCCTAATTATGGCATGAATGATGGGGCTTATATTCACCCATTGACTTCGTGTGAATACCTCGATCATCGTCCAGCTCTTCAAGCTGCCTGGTATGTTACAAATGGTGAATTATTATATAAAGAAGAGTCTGTTAGCGAAATTGTATACTGGTTGTCAGGAGATAACGCACTTGCCGCTCCGGCATCGAACTTGAATCAACAGTCTTCTTCCTTCGAAAAAGGTGGATATTATACGATTCGGAATGAGGAATCATTTGGAATGATTCGCTGTACCACTTATAAACACAGGCCTGCTCAAGCGGATATGCTTCATTTTGATCTATGGCATAAAGGGAAAAACATTTTAGCCGATGCGGGCACGTTTTCTTATAATACAGACATGGATCATATTCTGTATTTTAATGGGACTGCTTCTCATAATACTGTCACGATAAATAATCAAGATCAGATGAAAAAAGCATCCCGATTTATTTGGTTAAACTGGACAAAATCGAAAGCTCTTGCATTTTCTCAGCGTCTTCAGTATCAATTGTTTGAAGGCGAGCATTCCGGCTACGGTGAGATCACTCATAGACGGGGTATTTTAGAAAGCGGAGATCAATGGATTGTGGTTGATGATCTTTTCGGAAAGTTCTCCAATGATAAAGTTTCATTAAGCTGGCTATTCGGGGTACAAAATGTAGAAAAGTTCTCTGACAATGAGTGGAGGGTTAGTATTGATTCTACAGAACAATGGAAATTGACGACGTACTGTACACAGTCATTTTCTTCTGGGCTGTACAAAGGATCAGAACGACCATTGAAAGGGTGGAGGTCTCTCTACTATGGTTATAAAGAGCCGTTTCCACAAGCTGTTCTGGAATGTGGGGCTGATCAATCTTTACGATTTGTAACGGTTATTGGAGCAGCCGAAGCAAAGCATTTTGTCTCGTTAGACAATGGAAAAGTAACAATTGGAGAATTAGAAGTAAATTTAAATAAAATTGGCGGCGACAACATTTTTAATATGAAATAAAAGGATGTTACTTGTGAAAATATTAGTTTTGCATCAATATTTTTTAGGCAAAGACGATCCAGGCGGCTCTCGCTTTAATCAATTCGTCAAGTATTGGGAAGAAATGGGTCATGAAATTACTGTTGTGGCAGGAACGGTACACTACGCGACTGGCCAGAAAAAAGAGAAATATAAAGGTAAATGGATTGTAGAAGAGAAGTATTCCGAAAAGACAACGGTGCTCCGGACATATGTGTCTGAAGCATACAACAAATCTTTTGTTGGCCGTTTATGGGGATATTTCTCTTTTACTTTTTCCTCCTTATCTGCAATTTTATTTAAAGTTAAAAAGCATGATGTCATGATCGTTACATCGCCACCTCTGTTCGTTGGTATTACCGGCCTGCTTGCTAAACTATTTAAACGAATGCCAATGGTCTTTGAAATCAGAGATTTGTGGCCCGAATCAGCGATTGATACAGGCGTGTTAAACAATAAGCTGATTATAAATATAGCCTATTTAGTTGAAAAGCTTTCGTATAAATTCGCAGACAAAATTAACGTGCTCACGCCTGCTTTTAAACAAACGCTGATAGACAAAAAAAGCATTCGAGAAGACAAAATTATCTTCATACCAAATGGGGCAGATTTAGATATTTTTCAGCCGGGGCCAAGGGAAAACTGGGTGCGTGATAAGTACAATTTAGAAGGTAGGTTTGTTATTACGTATCTAGGGGCTCATGGTGTGGCCAATCATCTTCATTCTCTGCTTGATGTAGCGAAAGAGTGTGAAGATCAAAAAGATATTATCTTTATGCTTGTCGGCGACGGAATGCAAAAGAAAGAGCTTATCAAGCGGGCCAAAGACGAAGGATTAAACAATGTATTATTTGTTGATTCCCAGCCTAAAAAAGTGATTGCCGATTTTTGTAATGCATCGGATATTTGTACGGCGGTATTGAAAAAGATAGATACGTTTAAAACGGTCTATCCAAATAAAGTGTTTGATTATATGTCTTGTGCTAAGCCCATTTTACTGGGAATCGATGGTGTCGCCCGGGAGTTGGTTGAAGAGAGTGGCAGTGGTTACTATGTTGATCCGGAAAACCCTAAAGAGTTTAAAGAAAAGATTTTAGAGCTTTATCATAATAAACAGCTGCAAAAACAGCTCGGGGAAAATGGTCTGTCTTTTGTAAGAGAAAACTTTAGCCGGGAGAGTTTAGCAGAAAAATATGTGAACGAAATCAAAAAGGTGGCAAGGTAATGAGTAATAAAAGCTTATGTGTAATAGGTCTAGGTTATATTGGATTGCCGACAGCTGCTATGTTTGCTAGAGCTGGGTGGAAAGTTACCGGTGTGGATGTTAATCCAGTAGCTGTTGATAAGTTAAATAGAGGCGAAATTCATATTGAAGAGGTTGGCTTGGAGGAGTTGGTAAAAAGCGGCGTGGAATCGGGCAACTTAAGAGCACAATTAGAGCCTAGTGAAGCGAACTGTTTTATCATTGCTGTTCCAACTCCTCATAATGAAGATAATACAGCTAATCTTGATTATGTGATTGAAGCGACAAAAGCGGCAATTCCACTTTTAAAAGAAGGAAATACGGTTATTGTAGAGTCGACGATTCCGCCGCGCACGATTGATGATGTTGTAGCACCTATTTTAAGAGAAGCGGGATGGCAGCCAGGGGAAGATATTTATCTTGCTCATTGCCCGGAACGCGTACTGCCTGGACGAATTTTAATTGAATTGGTGGAGAATACACGAATTGTCGGTGGTATTAATGAGATTTCTGCTCAAAAAGCAGCTGATGTGTACCGAAGCTTTGTTACAGGAGACATCTTGATCACTAGTGCAGTCAGTGCGGAAATGTCCAAGCTGATGGAAAACACTTACCGTGATGTAAATATTGCATTAGCTAACGAATTAGTGAAGATCTCAGAAAAACTTGATGTTAACGCTCTTGAGGTCATCCAGCTTGCAAATCATCATCCGCGTGTGAATTTGCATCAACCAGGTCCAGGGGTAGGCGGACATTGTCTTGCGGTAGATCCGTATTTTATTATGGAAAAAGCTCCTGAGCAATCTGTCTTAATTTCCGATGCACGCAGAATTAACAACTCTATGCCTGAATTTGTTGTCAATCAAGTGAAGAAGATGCTTCCTGATACAGCATCTAAGATCGCAGTTTTTGGTTTAACGTATAAAGGCAATATTGATGACGTGCGTGAAAGCCCAGCAATGGATGTATTAAGCTTGCTTCAAGCAGAAGGATATAAAATCGGTATTTATGATCCGCACGTGCAACAGCAACAAGTAAACTTCCACTTATCTTCATTTGAGGAAGCAGTACAGGATGCGGAGTGTATTCTTGTATTAACGGATCATAATGAGTTTAAGCAACTAGATGAAGAAACAATTTTTAATAAGATGAAGATGCCAGTTGTGTTTGATACGAAGAATTGTGTAGTGATTAATGATGCAAATATTGACTATTACAACTTTGGCAATTTAGCCAAAATCAAGTATGTTCAAAATGTTTAATGGATGAAGGTGTTTAATATAAAGAGGTTTTTTGATTTTATCTGTTCTCTTATAGGTTTAATGGCTCTATCACCTGTCATTTTAATTACTGTTCTATTGATCCGCTTAAAACTTGGTTCTCCTATCGTGTTTAAACAACAGCGCCCAGGCTTGCACGGCAAGCCTTTTTTTGTTTATAAATTTAGGACGATGACGGATGAACGTGATAAGAATGGGGATCTAATGCCCGACCATATTCGATTGACTCCATTTGGCCAGTTGCTTCGGAAGCTAAGTCTCGACGAGCTACCTCAGTTATTTAATGTATTAAAGGGCGATATTAGTTTAGTTGGTCCCCGGCCGCTGCTGATGGAGTATCTAGATTTGTATACACGAGAGCAAGCTCGCCGGCATGAGGTGCGTCCTGGCATTACCGGTTGGGCCCAGGTGAATGGCCGTAATGCGATTTCGTGGGAAGATAAGTTTAAGTTGGATGTATGGTATGTTGACAACCGCTCTTTTTGGCTGGATATAAAGATATTGTTTTTAACAGTATTAAAGGTGTTTAAGTCAGAGGGTATTAGCCAGACCGGTCACGTAACAATAGAGAAGTTTAAAGGTTCGAAAGGCGTGGAGAGAAATGAAGCCAATTGCAGTCATCGGTGAAGGTGGGCATAGTAAAGTTGTCCAAGATACGATTCAGGCAATGGGAGAATATCAATTAATTGCTTTGCTGGATGATAAATATACGGAACCCAGTAAAGAAGGCAAAGTAATTTTAGCACCGGTTTCTTATGCATTTGAACTTATGCAAATAGAAACAAAAGTACAACTTGTCATTGCTATTGGCAACAACCGAGTTAGGAAGCAAATAGCAGAACGATTAGCTGCTCAGAATGCCCGATTTGCTGTGCTTATCCATCCTACTGCTGTGCTTAGCCCTTCTGCTGTTATAAAAGAGGGTACGGTTGTGATGCCGAATACCGTTATTAATGCTGATGCCGAAATTGGCCGCCATGTCATTATCAATACTTCTGCTGTTATTGAACATGACAATTTTGTGGGAGACTATGCTCATGTGTCGCCTGGAGCGATTTTAACAGGCAATGTGACAGTAGGGGAAGGTACGCAAATCGGAGCTGGCGCGACCGTCATACCAGGGAATCGGATTGGCCAATGGTCAATGATTGGGGCAGGGTCAACTGTTATTACTAATATTGCTGATGAAGTAACGGCTGTTGGTGCACCGGCTCGGGTTATTGGTTAATCCGCTTTAATAAATGAAACGATGGTTTGTCCAGTTGAAAAATCCTTTACAAAGATTAATTGATATTACCGTAAGTAAACTTACTTAAAATAATATTCTTGCTGATCCCACATATACTTTACTAGGCGGAATTGCTAGTTTAAGTGAGGTGGGCAATACAATGATATCGGTGCTATTATTTATTCTAGTCTCACTAATATTATTTTATCTTGTAAATAAGCTGCTAGATGTTCTTCTAAAGGTTTATTTTTTTTCGTAGATAGATTCAAGTCGACTATATATAGCCAATATTGTTGAATAAATATTTAAAAGATGGCACATCTTGTTTTTGGAAATTTTATTTTTAAAAGCTTGGTTTTTGAATGTTTTTATCTTTACAAGAATTGCAAGCTCTTATCATAAAATGATTTACTATGAAACGACAGAATTATTCGCACACCTTGGAAGAACTTTCATAGCACCTTTTTCTGTTTTGTGCCTTTTTTCTGTTAACTAATAGCGAGGCTGTTGCTATATTAAGAGAGAGGCACCCTCAATTGCCAAGTGGTACATCACTGCTTGAAGAAGTAATTAAGAAAAAGAAATGGTTTTGGATAAAAGTAAAAAAGATTTTCAGTCAAATAATATCTCTTTACACCCTACTCTTTGTATTATTGATTTGGATAATGATTATCTTCATTTTATCAATTGAATATGATAGCTTTTATTTTTATCATTTTATGGGTTTTCCTATTATTCTAGTGATTTGGGTATATCTAAAATACTTGAATGAAGAAGCGCTTCAGGTAAGAAGAATAATCGTTTATTCACTTCTATTGTGCCTAACAGTAGTGATACAGTACGATGAATTTAATGTTGCTATGTTTGAGGAATATAACCTTTCAACCATTTTAAAAACTTTATACTTTTTAACTTTAGTGACTTTTTTATCCGCAGACCGGTTATTAAAAGAATTAAGAGGTTTTTTGCTTGATAAAGGATAGAGGAATTGGGTTCGGTCTCTCATTTGTTTGTATATCTAGTAGCCCTCTGATTGAGTAAGAAAACTTTTTTGATGGTATTATAGTAAATAAAACTCCTCAAGGAGGATGCGAAAAGCTTGGGAAGGCGTATAAAGCATCTCAAAGTGTCTTTTGATTCTACTCAAGAAAAAGAAAAATTCCTTCAATGGGCTGCTACGCCTGCTAAAGCGGGCAATAGGGCTGGCTGAAGAGGATGAACAGCTGCTTCAGGAAAAGCGCTAGTGATATCTGTCGCTCGTTTGTGAATTATTAAAGAACGGCTTTCAAAAGTTATATGAATTATTTAGTTAGAGCCCGCATTTTATTGGATGCCCGGCATGCTGTCGGGTTTTTTCTTTTAGCTTTGCTAATGTCTAGCAGAGTTTAATTACTTCTAAAATCTAGTGTGATGAGAAAAGAGGGACTGTTATGTCTGACCAACCAAGGATTTTCCTTTCCTCCCCCCATATGAGCGGGAGGGAACAGAAGTATATAAATGATGCATTTGAAACGAATTGGATTGCACCGCTTGGCCCGAATGTGGATGGATTTGAGAAGGAACTGGCATCATATGTTGGCGTGAAAGATGCAGCGGCAGTGAGTTCCGGGACGGCAGCAATTCATCTAGCTCTACGGTTGCTTGATGTGCAGGCGGGAGACCGGGTGTTTTGTTCGTCACTGACTTTTGTTGCGACTGCTAATCCGATTTTGTATCAAGGTGCGGAGCCGGTGTTTATTGATTCGGAGCCGGAGACGTGGAATATGTCACCCGACGCATTGGAGGGGGCATTTGTAGATTCAGAGCAGGAAGGCCGGCTGCCGAAAGCGGTGATTGTTGTTAATTTATACGGCCAAAGTGCAAAGATGGACGAGCTGATGGCGATTTGTGATCGTTACGGTGTGCCGGTGATTGAAGATGCAGCGGAGTCGCTTGGAGCAGAGTATAAAGGCAAAAAGAGTGGTACGTTCGGTAAGTTTGGTGTTTATTCTTTTAATGGTAATAAGATTATAACAACGTCCGGAGGCGGCATGCTTGTTTCGAATGAAGAGACTGCATTGCGCAAGGCACGGTTTTTAGCGACACAGGCACGTGATCCGGCGCCTCATTACCAGCATAGTGAAGAAGGATATAACTACCGGATGAGCAATATTTTAGCCGGTGTCGGCCGGGCGCAGTTGGAAGTGTTAGATGAGCGTGTAGCCGCAAGACGAGCGATTTTTGATCGCTATGTGGAAGCGCTTGGCGGGATTGAAGGTTTGGAGTTTATGCCGGAGCTTGAAGGTACTTTACATAACCGCTGGTTGACAACGCTGACGATTGATCAGGGAAAATTGGGGTTATCGCCGATGGACCTGATTGATGCATTAGAAGAAGAAAATATTGAAGCACGCCCGGTATGGAAGCCACTCCATCTGCAGCCGCTTTTTGAAGGGGTGAAGTATTATCCTCATGATACAGATAGAAGCGTCTCAGATGAACTATTTGAAAACGGAATCTGTCTGCCATCTGGATCAAACATGACAGCAGAGCAGCAGGAGCGCGTGATTGCTAAAATAATAAATGTGGTAAATAGTAAAGCAGGTATACGTTAACAAATTACTTTTTTAACCGGGGACTGACTCTATATGACGGGTCAGTCCCCTTTTTTGCTTTAGTACGGTGATTGATGAAAATATTTGAGGGTTTTTAATTTACTTCATTTTACAGACGGAAATGTAGTTTTTCGTTAATAAACAAAGAAAAGGGAAACAACATGAGAAGATTGCGTCATTTTTTTGTTATCGGCATTAGTTTATTCGTTTTAGTTGGGTGCGGTTTTGATGGTAGTAAAGTTCATGAAGTGGCGGAGGATTTAATTTCAGATAAAGAAATAGGCAAATACGTTGATGAACTAACCTTTTTCGATACTGAAAAAGGCCAAGAGAAGAGCGTTATTTATAACTTGGAATTGGATGCGAATGATGAGTTTGATACACTTTCTCAAGAAGAAAAGGCAAATTTCTTTAGCTATGTGAACGAGTTGCTTTGGCAAAAAAGCGGTGGTTCTACGGTTGATTGTGATGAGGACTATGAATGTACAGTCGATTCTATTGTGATTAAAACATTGGATCATACGTATACAGTGTCATATCTTCCAACGAGCAATCATCAAATGACTGCTTACAAAGAAGATGGAGAATATGTTTTCTTAAAGCGGGCTGACGTTTTAAATGAAACAATCACGACGGAAGTAGTTGAACAAGAGGAACCTAGCGAAACAGCTGAGGAATTACCTGTAGAAGAGGTAGTGGTTGAAGATACGAATGTTTATCCAGACACGAACCTGTCAACGGCAGATGGTGATGACTGGATGCAGTTAACTTCTTCGCAAAAGACAGCAATGATAGAGGAAGCCATTCATAATCTAGAGAGTAATGGAGGGATCGTTTTAGAAGGATCAGATTGGTTTATTGATGCTCTTGATGCCTTTTATGGTGATGAAATCACTAACTCAACATTGGTTACAGAGATTTTTGCTATGGCCGGAGTTGGAGGAGGAGTGATTATTAATGATTAAAGATATGAATGGGTTGGGGACGAGCTAATAGTAAAAGGTCAGAATTATATAGTTAATACTTTTCGCTTTTTGTTTTATTCCACCGGGGACTGCCTGCAGGTCAGCCCCCCTTTTTTTACATGAAAAATATATAGATTAGAGGATTTAATATGAAAAAGAACCCTTTTTTAGTTAGTGTACTGATCATCTGGTGCTTCCTCATTTTTGCGTTTACTGCCTCCCCGTCTTCTTCTGGCTCCCACACGTTAAGTACCTTTCAGCAGTTGTTCGGTTTAGATGATGAACAAGCGAAAGTGGTTAATTTCCTCGTCCGTAAGGCTACTCATGTGGTGGTGTTTGGTTTCCTTGCCCTTTTATTTACGTTTGTGCTTCGGAAAAAGAGGTTTCTTTTTGCCTGGACGCTGACAACGGTGTATGCAGCGACGGATGAATTTCACCAATCATTCGTTCCAGGACGAACGGCTTCGATTGCTGATGTTTTATTAGATTCAGTTGGTGCGGCTCTTGCTTTGTTTGTATGGAGTCGGGTTGTTAGCGAGAAAAAACAAGATATTAATCAATCGATTACAGATGATTCTATAAATAGGAGAGGGAAAAGCAGTGAGTGAACAGGAGAAAAAGGAGTTATTTAAACAAATACTCGCGTTTGGGTATAAGCGCGGAAATGAAATAAGTGTTTCTGCGGAGGAACTTGTGCGAGAGCTGTCCGAGAGGCTTCAGTTGATCGTTCAAGAGCGGAATTAATTTACATTTACATGTGACTAGTTTTAAATGGGAGTACAGGAGGAGATATACTATGAATTTATCGCAGTTTCCTAGACAGAGATACACACCGTCATATACGCCTATCGAGAAATTGTCTCATTTCTCTGAAGTTCTTGGCGGCCCTTCTATTTATCTTAAACGAGATGATTTGCTTGGGCTGACGGCTGGTGGAAATAAAACAAGAAAATTAGAATTTCTTGTGGCTGATGCGCTGGAAAAAGGAGCGGATACGTTAATTACGTGTGGAGGCATTCAATCGAATCATTGCCGTTTAACATTAGCCGCTGCCGTTAAAGAGAAAATGAAGTGTATTCTTGTGTTGGAAGAGGGACTTTCAAAAAGCTCTGAGCCAGATTTTAACGGTAACTATTTTCTGTATCATTTACTGGGCGCTGAAAATATTAAGGTGGTGCCTAATGGAACGGACTTGATGAAAGAAATGCAGAAAGTAGCTAAAGAGGTAACGGAGGAAGGACATCAACCTTATATCATTCCGATGGGTGGGTCCAATGTCATTGGTGCCACGGGGTATGTTGCTTGCGCCCAGGAAATTTTGGCTCAGTCATTTGATCAAGGAATCAATGTGAACGCTGTTGTTTGTGTAAGCGGCAGTGGAGGAATGCATGCAGGTTTAGTGGCCGGGTTTTATGGAAGTCAAAGTAACATACCGGTCATTGGCATAAACGTAAGCAGAGGAAAAGTTGAACAAGAAGAGAAAGTTTTTCAGCTTGTGAAAGACACTTCAGCACACATTGGCCTTCCAAATTCGATCCCCCGTGAGGCCGTTACGTGTTTTGATGAGTATGTCGGACCGGGCTATGCGTTGCCTACGCCTGAAATGGTGGAAGCTGTCCAGCTCTTGGCAAGAACAGAAGGGATTTTACTCGATCCGGTATATACGGGTAAAGCAGCAGCCGGACTCATTGATTTAATACGAAAAGGTCACTTTAAGCAGGATGATAACATTTTATTTGTACACTCCGGCGGTGCCCCTGCGTTATATGCTAATACTTCTCTGTTTTGTTAAGGGCATCGGGTATCAGGCACCATCCAGGGAATTAAAAATAGATCTTTAAAATAACTTTTGAAGGCTTCGTAGAAAGAAATTCTGCGAGGCTTTCATTTTTGTATTTTCAGAGGAATCATCAAATAGGAATACGCTAGAATGAAAGGCAGCTGAATATTATGAGGGTGGTTGCCGGGCTTCTTTCCGCTCTAGCGTAACTTGAGATTTAAATCCTGACGTATATCGTTTATAGTTCATAAATCTACCTTAATATTTCCTCATTTGGTGTCTAGTTTTAGGGCCATTATAATTCATTATGGCAAAGATAGATATGGAACGATATTAAAGAGAATTTAAAAGGAATAACAGATGAAAAGCCGCAGAAAACTTTATTACGGTTTTTATCATATAGACAACTAATAAACGTACTGAAGGGTTTAAACGATAGTCGGGTATGCTCGACTGTTGTTTACTTTGTGGCTAAATAGGAAAAAAAGTACGCCTCTTCCCCAGGAACATGATATTTAATATAGCCTCCGAGGTTCGTTGTGGAGCCAATGTCCTCTTTTTCAATGACTTTATAATCCCCAATCTTTAAATTTTCCTCAATAAAATATGAATGAAGATTAGAAGGATAAGAGTTTGGATAAAAATTTTTCATATTTATTAAAGACTTCGTGTTTTTTTTATAATAAAAGCTTGATCCAATAATTTTACTGTCTTTATGGAGATAGGGATAAAGAAATTCCATCGGAAGAGAACAGTTAAATAAGGAATATTCATTAAAAGAATAACTGTCAATGACAAAATCAATGTTCCCATGCTTAAATGGAAGATCTAGACCGCTGTTTAGTAAATAAAGAATTTTTAAATTGGGATTTATCTTTTCTATTTTCATTTTAAGAATCTTTAACATTGGCAAAGTACTTCCGCAAAAAATATAGAATGCATCCTCGTTAAGCTCGGAAATGTATTTATTTAAAAAGACATAAGTATCAATGTGTGTTTCCATCACTACTTTGTGGGCCAAATCTTGAGATAAAAGGTGTTCTTTCAGTCGAAGGCTGCACTTTTCACTCAAGCTGATAAAACTGGATTGAATAATTTTTAACATTTCTATGTCATATATATAGTGGGGGTTAACGGATCTTTTATTTAAATGTTCTGTTAGGACAATTCCTTCATGGATCTTTGCTGTATAACCACATGAACAAAATAACTCTCCCATATAAATTTGCTGTATTCTTGTACTAGTATTTTTCAAATCTAAAGAGACTTGACATCTAGGGCAATACAATAGAGGTAAAAAATCAAATGGAAGTCCCTTACTCTCAGCTTCTATAGGATGCAAACGGTTCAGCTCTTGCATTTTAAGTTCTATGTCCTGAATGGAGTTAGCCATATCTTTTACATTATGAGTTAATTCCTCTTTCTTTTCTTTTAACATTTGTATTAAAAATGTTAGATCCTCTTTGTTAGCCAGCAATGTTACCCTTTTAAAAGAAAGAAATTTGTTAATTTCCTGAAGGGAAAAGCGATATTTCTTTAGTTCGGTAACTAATTTCATATCTTCTTCACAAGTTTTATCAAAGTAATAATAGTGCTTTTTCTTTTTCGGAATGAGTAAACCGAGCTCCATGTAATAACGAATAGTATCTGTTTTTACATTGTACTTTTGAGCAAACTTGCCTATTAACATGTAGTTTCCCCTCCTCTTGCAATCTATTATAAATTAACCATGGAGTATGCTCAATGGTTGAAAGAATTTTCCGTTAATTTGTTTGTTGCAGTGTAGTATCCCCCACTGATTAAAATAATGATACATCTTGAAAGGAGTGGCGAATATTGAAAACGGATACATTATGGGAGGCAACGACGAAGTATAAGCGAACATATCCATTTTTAAGCGATCACGTAACTGCGGACGTTGTGATTATCGGTGGTGGTTTTACTGGTATCGCTGCATCTTATTATCTTCAAAAGCAAGGAGTTCGTACTGTTGTTTTAGAGCAACATACCATTGGCTGGGGAGCTAGTGGGCGTAACGGCGGGATGATGAACACGGGGTATAAACTTTCCGCTAGTGCACTTATCAATAGGTGGGGAGTAGATGAGGCGAAAAGACTGGATCAATATGCATTAGATAGCATTCAAGCGGTTGAACGAATTGCGAGCGAGCACCAAATTGATTGTTCTATCAGGAAGTCTGGTCATGTTGCTTTATCTAAAAATAAAAAAAAGGCAAAGGATTTTGAGCGTGAACGAGAACTAATCCTTAAGCATTTTAATAGAGAAGTTGAAGTATTAACGGACGATGCTTTACAACAAGAAGTAAATTCCGATTTTTATCAAGTTGGTTTTCTTGACCCAAAAAGTTACGGCTTTCATCCGCTTAATTATGTCCGCGGACTGGCGGAAGTAACAGCGGATCTTGGAGCTGAAATATATGAACAAACAAAAGCTATGGATATTAAAAAATCTGGACAATTCTTTATCGTATCTTCCGAAAAGGGAAAGGTGACAGCAAAAGAACTTATTTTTGCGACCGACGGTTATTCAAATAAAATTGAGCCAGAGCTGCACAAAGGGGTTCTTCCTATCTCTAGTTTTCTTGTTGCAACAGAAAAGTTAGATGAACAGCTGCTATCTACGTTAATACCGAATAATCGGATGCTTTTTGATACGATTAACCTTACCAATTATTTTCGGCAGACACCTGATTCTAGAATCATATTCGGAGGATCGGGAATTGGTTATCCGGCAAAGAAAAAATATTTTAACGAGTTATATAGTAAGCTAACCACTGTTTTCCCCGAGCTTTCAGGTGTTTCTATTGATTATCAGTGGGGAGGATTAATAGGAGCGACGATCGATAAGTTTCCGGTAATAGGGAGAACAACTCAAGGAGCTTATTACTCCGTAGGTTACACCGGACACGGGGCATCTCAATCAACGCTTCACGGACAGCTATTGGCACAATGCATCTTACGGGAAGAAAGGATAAATAAAACCTTTGAGAATACTCCGTTGAAAAGTATTCCTTTATATAATCAAAAGAAGTTTCTTGTCAGCTCTGCCAACCTATACTTCAGACTTTTAGATAAATTAAATTAACAGCTAGTTTACTTCCTACGTCTGAACTATTCAGAATATTGTTGAAATAAAATCGATGATGGATTATAAATGATATCGAATACAAAATATTCATCATAAATCGCCCTTTTCTATAACGGAGGGAGATTTATCTTACTGGACTAATTAGCGCAGGGAGGGAAGTTAACGGTGGGAGAACTAATTTTTGCACTTTCTTATGGGGGTATAATGATTGCAACTGGTTTTGTTACGGAGGTCTTTATGAGGAGAGTTTATAAATAATGTGATTTGGAGGGGTTCTAGATGATCTACACGATTGGAGCATTAGTGTCTTTTGTTTTTTATAGTCTAGTCGGTCTTTTCATTTCTAAAAAAGTAAAAAACTTAGAAGATTATTATGTATCAGGAAGAAATGCCTCGACATTATTGATTGTTGGTTCTTTAGTTGCCTCCTATTTAAGTACAGTCGCTTTTATGGGAGATGCGGGGTTCTCCTATGATGGATATGCCATTCCTCTGTTGATTATGTCCATTTTCGTATTACCGGGATACATTATAGGCGTTCTGTTTTTTGGGAGATACTTAAGAAGAAGTAAAGCATTAACACTTCCAGAGTACTTTGGAGAGAGATTTAATTCCCAAAAAGTAAGAATAGTGGCAGCGCTTACGCTAGTTATAGGAATCACGGCGTATTTAGTGGCTGTTACACAAGGCGCAGGATTGTTATTTTCAGAAATTACTGGCATTAACTACACATTGTCTTTAGTACTCATTACAGCGATCTATACTATTATTACCTTCTCATCAGGTGCCAAGGGTGTTTTAGTTACAGATACGATTATGTTTTTAGTTTTCACAATAGCTACGTTTTTATCCATTCCCTACATTTTAAATGCTGCTGGAGGTTTACCGGAAGCGTTGGTTAAAACGGCTAATTTGGAAGCAAAGCCTAATATGCTAAGCTGGCATGGTATTACAGGAGAAGGAGCTTATATGGGTTCTTCTACAGACATTCTGCTTTATGTGATCATCATCGGCATTGTATGGGGGTTTGTCATTGCTGTAAGCCCATGGCAAACTAGCAGATATTTAATGGCTAAAAATGAACATGTGGCCATTCGTTCCTCTATTATTGCTACTATCATCTTAGCTTTCATTTATTTATTTTTGCATATTACTATGTTGACAGTAAATAGTATCAACCCATCGATAGAGCCATCAGAGCGGGTGTTTATCTGGTCCGTGATGAATCTCGTTCCAACATGGATTGGGGTTATCGCCATCAGTGGTATTTTGGCAGCTGCGTTGTCTTCAAGTTCTACGTTTCTTCAATTGATCGGAAACAGCATTTCGAAAGACTTATTAAAAAATACGTCTATGTCCGATAAACAATTATTGAGAACGAGCCGAATCGTCATCATTTTGGTAAGTGTTATCAGTTTAATCATAACGATTTATCAGCCGCCGGCAATTTTTTGGATTTCCGTATTTGCCGCTACTCTTTTTGCTGCTTCGTGGGGGCCTGTTGCCTTCGCAAGTGTGCTATCAAATAAAGTGACAAAAGCAGGTGCTTTTTGGAGTATCACAGCCGGATTTGTTGGAGTAGTAGTTACAGAAATTGCGAGGTTTTTTGAAATCATCACTCTTCCGATTTATCTGAATTCCGCCGTGTTTGGAGGCATCTGTTCTTTAGGTGCTTTAATCATCGGCTCCAAGCTGACTTCCCCAACAAAAGAAGAAATTGAATACCATAGACAATTAATGATACTACCTGAGGATGAGTACGATAAAAAGGCCATCAAACAAACAAAAAGATATCCTAAGATTTTAATTGGATCTGGTGTTTTGGTTATTCTTATAACTTTTATATTTTATTATATACCCGTAATATAATGAATAAGAATGTCTTGGGAGCTAGGCGCCGCTTAGCGGTGCCTGTCACTCCCCGATATTTGTGGAACGAATGTTCTCTTGGGAAAGAGGAATCTGTTGAGGAAAATCCGAGAAGTGGGGTGCCAGTCAACATTCCGTTCAATAGACAACTTTTATATTTTTTTAACCGGGAACTGACTCACTACGACGAGCCAGTCTTTTTTTTCGTATGAAGAATATGTATAGTTAGAGGTTTTACTATGAAAAAGAGCTTCTTCCTAGTTGTTGTACCGATTGTATGGTGTTCCCTCATCTTCTCGTTTACCGCCTCGCCATTTCTCTCAGGTTCCACTACGTTCAGCCTCTTCCAGCAATGGTTCGGTTTAGATGATGAACAAGCGAAAATGGTTAATTTCCTCATCCGTAAGGCTACTCATGTGATGATGTTTGGTTTCCTTGCTATTTTATTTACTTTTGTGTTTCGGAAGAAAAGGTTTTTCTTTGCTTGGCTGCTGACGACTGTGTATGCAGTGACAGATGGATTTTACCAGTCATTTGTTCCAGGACGAACGGCTTCTATAGCGGATGTTTTATTAGATTCAGTTGGTGCGGCACTTGCTTTGTTTGTTTTTGGGAAGAAAAACCATTTTAATAAATCGGTTGATTATGATTCTGTGAATGGGAGAGGGAAAAGTAGTGAGTGAACAGGAGAAAAGGGAGTTATATAAACAAATAATAGCCTTTGGGTATGAACGCGGGAGTGAAGTGAGTGTTGCTGCTGAGGAACTTGTTCAAGAGCTATCGGAGAGGCTTCAGTTGATTGTTCAAGAGCGGAGGTGAAGAACGAACATTAGGTGCCTAATAACTTCATTTCCCCAACAGAGAAAACCACCTCTGTTGGGGAACAAGTTTCATTTATTTCTTATATACCGTATCTCCGTTGATGATGGTCTCAAGTATGTTAATGTCCTTTATTTTCATAGGATCAACGGTTAACGGGTTTTCTTCTAAAATAACGAAGTCTGCGTATTTTCCTTGTTCAATGGATCCTTTAATGTTTTCCTCGAAGTTTTGCCATGCGGCGTCAATTGTTACTGCGCGAAGGGCTTCCATCCGCGTGACCCGCTGTTCTGGTCCGATTACCTCGCCGCTTCTTGCTGTTCGGTTGACAGCCGACCAGACTCCTTGTAATGGACTCATCGGAGTAACTGGTGTATCTAGGTGAATACTGAATCGGATCCCGCGTTTAACGGCCGAGTTGAGTGGACTCATACGAGCCGCTCTTTCAGGTCCCATAAACGTTTCCCAGTGTTGATCTCCCCAAAAGAATGTATGCGAGACATAGAAAGAAGGTGTGATCCCTAATTCTTTCATTTCGTCAAGCTGGTCTTCTCTAGCCATTTGAGCGTGCTCAATGCGGTGACGAGCATCTTTCCGTGGGAATGCCTCTTGCGCTTTGCGGAAAGCGTAAAGAATGTCATCAATGGCTGCGTCTCCGTTCCCATGAATGGCCACTTGATATCCATTTTTGTGCAGTTCTGTGACGCGCTCGGCTAATTTTTCACGGCTTTGAAGCGGATGTCCCCGGTAGTCTGGGTCGTCTCCCGGCGGCACGTGGTATGGTTTACTTAAATAGCCGGTGTATCCTTGGATGGACCCATCTTGCCACATCTTAACGGCACCAAGCTTCAGCATGTCATTTCCAAATCCAGTGATAAAGCCGCCCACTTCCCCCGGAGAGGCAGACACATCACCAAGACCTCCTCCAGTGCCCATTGTTGTAATTCTAAGCGGCAAAATTCCTTGCTTGGAGTATTTCTGCAGGTTGATCAAGCTTTCTTTACTTCCTGAGGCGATGATAGATGTCGTCACCCCAGCTGCGGTATATTGCTTAACGGCTTCTTTCACCGCTTCTACATTTTGTTCGAATGAAGCGGGTGGGACGTGCTTGCTGACTAATGTCATCGCACCTTCTTCCAACACGCCTGTCGGCTCTCCTGTTTCACGATCTTTCCAAATCGTACCGCCATCTGGGTTGGGGGTATCTTTCGTAATTCCTGCTAGCTTAAGTGCCGCACTGTTAGCTACAGCAAGATGCCCAGAGGTATGCGTAAGAAAGATTGGGTGTTTAGTCGACACTTGATCAAGGTCATCACGGGTTGGATGACGTTTTTCCTTTATAAGCGTTTGATCATAGCCTCGACCGAGTATCCATTCGCCTTCTGTTGTTTTCTGTGAACGTTCGGTCAACACATCGATAATGTCTTGGATTTTTTCAATTGATCCAACCGGCGGGCTGTTTAAATCAACATAAACTGCCCCGACTAGACCGGAACTTGGAAAGTGGCTGTGCGCATCAATTAATCCCGGCAGCATAACTTTCCCCTTCAAATCAACCGTTTTAGTAGAACGCCCGGCCAATTGACGGATGTCCTTGCTCTTCCCGACGGCTATGATTTTGCCTTCTTTCACAGCTACGGCTTCAGCAGAAGAAGAATCCGCATCCATTGTAATAATTTTTCCGTTTACATAAACAGTATCAGGTGCAAGAGGATCAAGCTTCTTAGGAAGGGTCCCAGAAGACGAAAATCCCATACACAAGGCTATGACTAAAGCGAGTATAAGTATTTTTTTTGTACTTAAATGAATCTTTTTCAACATCATTCTCCTATCGTAGATTAGTAGTTAGACAGATTCACGGTATAATTCTGCTTTGTGCCTGCAACTCATTTTTTCATTTATCGCCTCCAATACACTCCATGTTTGACAGGGTGGATAAACTCTCTATGGACAGACTTGTTGTAATCTACGCTTTCTAAGGAGCCCTTTTTCCCGCTTCGAACCTCCAATGCAGGCAAGAGCATGTCCAGGTGTATGACAAGCATCAAGTACCCTATAGCACTACTTATATAATGGCTCTTAAATTTAACAAAGTAAATAATGCAATAATCATAATATTCTGACATCGTAATTGGGTCTTGTTGTCTATTTCAAAGAGGGGAACGTTCATGTATTTTACGAAAGATGTCTTATTGCCGCTAGAAGGTTACGAACCTCAAGAGGGCTGGGGCAATATTCACTTTGTCGAAAGTGCCTTTGGAACATACAGGGAAAGAGTTCCTTGGTGTCGGGCAGCGCCTGTTTACATATGTTTAGTCATTTTCTAAGAAAGCAAATGGAGGCTGCTTTATAGTTGTATACTTACTTCGGTTTGGAAAGGGAAAAAGAGTCCAAAAACATAAGTGTTGACATGTTCTTTATAAAGAACTAAGATGAATGGTATAATATGAACTTCTAGCAAATAGATATCGATATGAAATTATGTATTTATATTCTTTTGAATGAAGTTATTTTTTTTGTTTAAAGTGTTCTTTATTAAGAAAGATGGATTGTGCCAATAAAGAGAATTGTGTTGATAAAAGAATAGCAAAGGAAATTAATTTAAAGGATTTTTTTAAAAAAAGTGATGAAAGAACTAGGTGCCCGGCTGTTTTTTACATAAGTATGGAAATAAAGGAGCGATTCTATGTCCTGGAAAGAGAAAGCAGATCAATGGCTAAGTCATGAAGCGCTGGATGAAGGGTTAAAGGATAGATTACTAGCTATTCAAGAAGATGACAAGTTGCTTGAGGATAGTTTTTATAAAGAGTTGGAGTTTGGGACAGGCGGCATGCGCGGTGAGTTAGGGCCGGGGACGAATCGGATGAATATTTACACGGTCCGGAAAGCGGCGGAAGGGTTGGCACGTTATATTGTGGAACAGGGAGAGGAAGCAATGATGCGCGGTGTGGTGATTGCTTATGATTGCCGTCACATGTCGCCGGAGTTTGCGTTGGAAGTGGCGAAAGCAGTTGGCAAGCATGGAGTACAAGCGTATGTGTTTGAAGAGCTGCGTCCGACGCCTGTGTTGTCGTTTGCGGTGTGTTATTTGCATGCGTATGCCGGTGTGGTGATTACGGCGAGCCATAATCCTCCCAAGTATAATGGCTTTAAAGTGTACGGGGAAGATGGCGGTCAGATTCCTCCGGCTGCGGCTGATGTGATTATTAGCTATGTACAGGAAGCAGGCAGCGAGCTGGCGATTGAAGCGGGAGACGAGCAGGAGCTGTTAGAGAAAGGGCTGCTTACTTATATAGGGGAACCAGTGGATCGGGCTTATATTGATGCGTTGAAGTCGATTCAGTTGAACCGGCAAGCTAGTAAGGATTTATCCATTGTTTTCACTCCGCTTCATGGAACAGCGAATAAGCCGGTGTGTGCAGGACTTGAAGCTTTTGGTTTCAAGAATGTAACCATTGTAAAGGAACAGGAGCTTCCTGACTCGAACTTTTCAACGGTCCAGTCGCCTAATCCTGAAGAGCATGTGGCGTTTGAGCTGGCGATTCGTTATGGAAAAGAGATAGATGCCGATATTTTAATGGGAACGGATCCTGATGCTGATCGTCTCGGTGTAGCAGTGAAAAACCATGAAGGTGAGTATGTCGTTCTGACAGGAAATCAAGTGGGTGCGTTAATGCTGCATTATTTACTTGAGCAAAAACAGCAAAATGGCACGCTGCCTGACAACGGTGTTGTGCTAAAGACGATCGTTACGTCAGAGATTGGCCGGGCAATTGCCGCTGATTTTGGTGTGACGACGATGGATACGCTGACGGGATTTAAATTTATTGGCGAGAAAATCAAGCAGTTTGAGCAAACGAGTGAGCATACATTTTTATTTGGCTATGAAGAAAGTTATGGGTATTTAATTGGCGATTTTGTGCGCGATAAAGATGCGGTGCAGTCTGCGGTATTTGCGGCAGAAGTGGCGGCTTATTATAAAGCGCAAGGGAAATCGCTGTATGATGGATTAATAGAGATCTTTGAGAAGTATGGCTTTTATCAAGAGTCGCTAAGTTCGTTGACGTTGAAAGGGAAAGATGGAGCGGAGCAAATCGCGTCGATTTTAGAGAAGTTCCGTCATGAGCCACCCGAAAGTATGAATGGTATCCCGCTAATAGCGATGGAAGACTATGCGGCAAGTGAGTGTACGGACGTTCGTACCGGCTTTAAAGCGTCGATTGATTTGCCGAAATCGAATGTATTGAAGTTTAAATTAGCTGATGGTTCCTGGGTGTGTGTACGCCCTTCAGGTACGGAACCGAAAGTGAAGTTTTACTTTGCGGTGAAAGGCGAGTCAATGGCTGACAGTAAAGAAAAGCTTTCTAGTCTGGAGAAAGAAGTCATGGGAATGGTCAATGGATTAGTGATGGTGTAGGGAAGGTTCATAATGAACCTGTCGAAAAAAGAGGTAAAATGTTTTGTTAAAAAATGATGCAAACATACTGAGTAAAATGGTACAATTTTCTATAATGGAATAAAACTTTTTTCTTCTTTTTATGGGCAAATATGTGTTTGAAAATTATAGAAAAGGCAAACTTATTGAAAAATAAGGACGCAAAGTTTCAGGTCTAAGGGGATGGCTGCTATGATGGCTGGGCTGCCTATATTATTAGGGGGATTCATATGGGGAAAGATCAAATCTCGTTGGACAGGGAGTGGATTGCGTTGATGAAGGAAGCAAAAGGTCTAGGTATATCCCCTCAAGAAGTGAAGGGATTTTTAAAAAGCGAAAGAGTAAATCAGAAAAATTCAAAATCGGCGTTGCGATCTTACTGTTAAAGTGGGGGTATAATAGGGCGAGAGTCCGAAGCAGGCGGGGAATTATTTGAATTTTCGTACATTTTAGCGAGCGGGAGAGCTAGTCAATGGACGGTTATACCGTTCACAGCAAGGCTGGATTTGAGGGAGTTTGATCGGATAAAATTGACAGGTGAGTTGCTTTTCAGGACTTCCCCAGTAATGCACACAAAAGTATGGGGAAAGTCCTGTTAAA
This sequence comes from Bacillus aerolatus, assembly GCF_009183655.1. Taxonomy (GTDB): domain Bacteria; phylum Bacillota; class Bacilli; order Bacillales; family Domibacillaceae; genus Pseudobacillus; species Pseudobacillus aerolatus. Next base: position 33,669 of record NZ_WEIO01000003.1, on the reverse strand, counting down.
AGAAGTATTACTTATCGGGGCTGTTGGACTTCTGCCACTTTTGAAATTCAAGAAATTGTTTGAATTGCTCTTTGCTAATGCCAGATTCCATTGCTTCCTTGGCAAGTTCAAGCCATTCCATATCAATTTCTTCCTCTGTGCTGTCATGTTCATGAATTAGTTTCTCAACATTCACATCCAACACCGCAGATACTTTGTTTAGAAATTGGATGGAAGGATTTAATTGTATTTGGCGTTCAACCGAAGAGATATATGATTTCGCTACTCCCGCCCGATTAGCCAACTCGGTCAATGACAATCCTTTTTTCATCCTAAGTTCACGGATTCGTGTTCCTATAGACATATGATCACCCTTAGAATGTGTTAAAATCTAACTTCGATCTTTATATTTTAACATGACAATCCTGAAAAGGACAAAGACCCTGCACTTAAATATTGTGAAGGTGGCTGATTATCCGTAGGGATGTCTTAAAAGTCTCTTTTGCGTAATCATAAGGCAACGTGCCTATCTGGCTGTTCCTGTGCAAAAATGGGGCCTGGGTGTGCAGAAAACCGTACAACTTGTGCACAATCCAATGATTCCCGTGCAGAAAGTCTTCATAGCCGTGCATAATCTATGCAGCGCCGCTTCACTTTTTTTATTTTTTAACCGGGACTGGCTCACTATGACGGGTCAGTCCCTTTTTTCGCATGAAGAATATGCAGATTAGAGGATGAATATGAAAAAGAATTCCATCTTAGTTGTTGCTGTACCGATCGTATGGTGTTTTCTCATCTTTGCGTTTACTGCCGCTCCATCTTCTTCTGGTTCAAATACGTTAACCATCTTTCAGCAATTGTTCGGTTTAGATGATGAACAAGCGAAAGTGGTTAACTTCCTCATCCGCAAGGCTACTCATGTGATGGTATTTGGTTTCCTTGCCGTTTTATGTACCTTCGTGTTTCGGAAGAAGAGATTTTTCCTTGCTTGGCTGCTGACAACGGTGTATGCAGCGACGGATGAATTTCACCAATCATTTGTTCCAGGGCGAACGGCTTCTGTAGCGGATGTCCTATTAGATTCAGTTGGTGCGGCACTCGCCTTGTTTGTGTGGAGGCGAGTGGTGAGAAAGAGAAGCCATTTTAATCAATCAAATGAGGATGACTCTGCGAGCAGAAGAAGAAGGAGTTATTTAAACAAATACTAGTGTGTGGGAATGAAATCTTGCTAAGGAACTTGTTCGAGAGCTATTAGAGAAGCTTCAGTTGATGATTTAGGAGCAAAATTTGTAAGCAATGAATGTTTCGAGTTCAAAGGGGACGTTGCTTTGATAGGCGGTGTCCCCGCAGTCACTGACCCCCTTGATACGCTCCCCTGATATTTATCTTAATTTCCAACATAAATATTTACTTTCGAAATACTATGTTACTGAAAGCAATTTTTTGGAAAGGGGTGTGCGCATGGGGAACTTCCTGTCATTTGACAAAATGATTACCCCAACTATTATTAAAATTATTTTTTGGATTGGGGTCGCGATGTCTGTTCTTTCTGGAATTGGCATGATGATGACTGGAGTCAGTTCTTATTACGGCGGCGGATTAAGTGTGATTATGGGGCTATTAACGATTGTCATTGGTCCATTAATGGTGCGTGTTTATTGTGAACTTCTTATTATCTTCTTTAAGATGGATGAGTCACTGAAAAAAATTGAGAAACAACTTTCTAACAACCAGACTTCACAGCAGTAACAGTGAAAGTGGGAGCCAGCATCCGATAATGGGTGCTGTTTTTTTTGCTGATTTTCATAGTAAACCGCTAGAAATCAGATGGTAAAAAACTACACCTCGACAAACAAAGATGAGCGGGTTAACATTGAAATTTAGTTTACTAACCGTTAGGACATCGTCAAACTAGTTTAGTATGCTAAGTGTAAGAGAGTTCATTTTCTCGAAAAGTACATTGGAGGAATATAGGTGAAAAGGGGATTCCGCTGGAAAAGTTTATTTAGTTGGTTAGTCGTTTTTCTATTTTTATTTAATCTACATATTGAATCAGCGTTTGCTGAAACAAAGCTGCAAAAAGAAACAGACACTGCATCTCTATTAAATGTTCGTGAAAGGTCTCATATAGAAGAGAAAATCATCGGTTCGTTAAAAAAGGGGGCGCTCACTTATATACAGTCTACTCATCCGCTTGGTTATTTAGCGGCTCGTTATGTAAAAGCAGTAAAGGATTCGGCAGTATTAGCAGGAGCGGACAGAAGCGATGTCGTTGTTGTGTTCGGCGACAGCAATACAGAAGGCACAAATTGGTTTGAGAATGGTTACGATGTAAGAGATAAATGGGTGAACAGGCTCGCGCAACACCGAACAGTGATCAATGCAGGAGTCGGAGGGAATACGTCAGAACAAGGCAGGATAAGATTTCAAAGAGACGTATTAAGTAAAAACCCGAAAGTTGTTATTATTATGTTTGGCACAAATGATGCCGTATTGAATGCCGATGGTCAGCCGAAAGTGACAAAAGCGAAGTTTGAGGAGAATTTACGTTATTTCACGGATACACTTCAAGCCCGCCAGTCTACTGTCATCTTAATGACAACTATTCCTGTCATTGAAGGGCTGGATCATTACTACGCCAGGAATAATGAACGTTTGTACGGCACATATGGCGGTGCGAGGATGTGGCATGATTCATACAATGAAATTGTGAGAAAAGTTGCCAGAGAGAAGAACGTCCTATTAGTGGATAACTATCAAAATATTACTCAACTACCGAACGGGATATCAGATGAAACATTAGTGAAATCGGGACTCATTGACCCATCGGGAACACATTTTACCCCACAAGGAGCAAACGTTGTTTATTGGGGAGCGAGAATGGCGGTGAGCGCGGCGTTGTGGTGAGAATAAACACTAAGTGCCGCTCCAGTGAAATCGAGAGCCAGCATCCGATGAAGGGTGCTGGCTTTTTTCGCGATGATTCTTCTTCTAACGAATCATACTAAACCGCAGCCTGGCCGAATATCCTCGAATAAACAGCCTTTTTTCTGAGGGGGTTTTATATGTTGAGGAGGCGGCGTTCGCATGCGGGAAAGTTCATCATCCTCCTGTTCGTGTTCGTTATGATCGTGTGGCTCTTGAGCCGGCTGGTGTCTTCTTCGCCAGGTGAAGAGGCGCAAGAAGCGGTCGATGAATTTTATCAGTTTGAACAAGAAGGAGATTTCACAAATTCGTGGAAGTTATTCCATCCCTATATGAAAGAGAAATTTACGAAAGGGGCTTATATACAGGACCGGGCGCATGTGTTTATGAATCACTTCGGGGTGGAAACTTTTTCGTATACACTTGGAGAGCCGGAAGAATTAGAGACGTGGAAGCCTTCCAAAGAAGCACCGGTGCTGAGGTGGGTATATAAAGTGCCTGTCGTTCAAGTATACAAAGGGAAGTATGGGAATTTTTCTTTGCAGCAAGAGGTGTTCGTCGTACAAGAAAAAGACGAGTGGCTCATTTTGTGGGACTACGATCAATAAATCGTTAAGCAGCAAATGGAGAATGCTGCCGCAAAGGAGTAGATAGTGAAACAGATGATAAGAATTGTTATATTGCTGATGGTGGCAGGGGTGATTTTTCTTTTTTCTTCGCAGACGTATGAACAGCAGTCGCTCGTACGGCTCTTGCCAAAGGTGCTGCCGGGTGAGCCATTTGCCGGTGTGTTGTCACAGTTCGAGGTGACGTATTGGGGCCAAGTCATTTCGGTTGAGACGAGAGGGTATTATTATTTTCTCGAGTTTTTCATCCGCAAGTTTGCCCACGTGTTTTTGTTCGGATGCTTGGCGGTGGCGCTGTTTCTCGTGTATGTGCTGTGGCGGCCGAATCAAGTAGGAAAAGCTGGGCTGTTCGCTCTTGTTGGTGCCGGCGTGTATGCTGCGTTTGATGAGCTGCACCAGCTGCAGACAGGAGGGCGGACGCCGCTCGTTCAAGATGTCGCGCTGGATCTTGTTGGAGCGGCAATTGCGCTTTTGATCTTTGTGCCGTTGTATGCGTGGAAGAAGAGGGGGTAGGTGCTGCGTCTGGGTTTTTGTGCCGAGTGTGCCGTGCATATTCCGGCTATTTTCGCGCATAAACCGGGCGTGGGCGCGCAGAAAGTCGTACAACCCGTGCACAAAGCGTGGCGATCCGTGCACAAGTCACTTTTTCGTGCACAATTCAATGATTTCCGTGCACAAATCTATCAAATTCGCGCATAAATGCCAATGATCCGTGCACAAAGCAATATTGCTTCACTAAAGGGGGCTATTCCAAAAGTCTGTTAAGCACCGACTTTTGGAATGGCTCTTTTTTTATGCAGGGAAATCTCAATATAAAGAGTCAGTCCCTCATCGCTTTAAAGCGGTGGGGGACTGACCCCCGTTGCTTTAAAGTGATAAAGTGAACTTTTAAAACTTCCTTCCTAGTACTATTGTTTTTTGATATAGTGGTAATAGTTTACATCAAGTCTATAGGACTACAAAGAGGGATGGGGAAGTGTGTTGAAAGGTTTTTGTATTAATATATTACTAGTTGTGTGTTTGGCGGTCGCGTCTTTGTTCATTGTTCAGGGGAAGGAAGCTCAAGCAGCTGCTTCTTCTAAGTGGATTGTGACTACGCAGAAAGCCCCGGTATATGATTATGTGGACGGGAAGCAGGTGACGATCGGCACTCTTTTAGCGTGGCAGTTATATGAAGTCGTAACAGAGGATCAAAATTATTATTATGTCCCATTTGGAAATGCCACAGGGTTTATCAAAAAGGGAGCTCATATAAAGACAGCGACAAAAAAACAAATAGTGCAGTCAAAGTCAAAGAAACCAGTGAACTCTAATCTAAGCATTGTTACGAAGACAGAGTCGATCGTTTTTAACCGTATAGATAAGAAACAAAAAGCGATCGCTTTAGTGAAAGGAAATATTCGTTATCCAGTTGCGAGAAAAATAAGTAATTGGTATTTAGTCAATGTAGGCGGCCAGTTGGGCTACATACATGAGAGCAAAGTGTACGAAGATCTCGGCATTCCGGTGTTGATGTATCATCACATGCTGGAGCAGCCTGAACAGACGCCATTTGAGAAAAACTCGATGGTGATAAAAGTTTCCGAGTTTCAAAAGCAAATGGATTATTTGAAGCAAAACGGCTGGAAAACGATTTTACTTCAAGAGCTGGACCGCTACTTGAATAACGAACAAAACTTAACAGGAAAAGTAGCTGTTATCACGTTTGATGATAACTATTTATCTATGCAAAAATACGCGTATCCGATTTTAAAGGAAAACAATCAAAAAGCTGTTTCTTTCGTTATTGGCGGAAAAACAAGATCATTCGCCCAGTCGTGGGATCCGATGACGCTGCAATATATGGGTTATAAAGAGATGAAAGAAACAATCGACATTTTTGATTTTCAGCACCACACAAATGGCATGCATTTAAGAGAAAGAGAGACATTAATTCCTTATTTGATCTCTAAAACGCAAAAAGAGATCGAGCTGGACTTGATCAAAGGCAGAGAGCATATCGGCAAACCGTTAGAAGACCCGTCTTCTATTCAATATTTAGCCTACCCATGGGGACAATACAGCAGCCATACGATTCAAGCTGCCAAAGCGGCCGGCATCCGCCTGGCATTCACGACTGAAACAGGGAACGTTCAGCGCGGCGATCAGCCCTACATTTTGAAAAGGCAAGGAATCGGCCCTTACCACACAATGGATGACTTCGTTAAGAAAATTGAAGGGCGGTATTAGGGAAAGCCTCTTTTGCGTAACTTTTATTTTATCGTTAGGCAACGTGCATATTCCGGCTGTTCTCGCGCATAAATTGGGCATGGGCGTGCAGAACCTTGTACAGCTCGTGCACAAAGTCCGGCGCACGGTGCATAAGTTTGTTTGTTGCGCATAATTCAATGATTCTTGCGCAGAAAGCAGTCACAGTCGTGCATAAATGCCAAGGACTTGTGCACAATGCAGCATCTTATTCATAGGTTACTATTTTTCGGAAAGTGCATGGGGGGAGTGCGGATGAAAAGGGGACTGCTTTGGAAAAGTATCTGTATTTGGCTGTTCGTTTTTCTATTTTTATTCAATATAAATATAGATTCATCCTTTGCTGAAACAAAACCACAAAAAGCCACGGTCAATGTATCTTCGTTAAATGTTCGTGAAAAGCCTCATGCGAAAGCAAAAATAATCGGTTCTTTGAAAAAAGGAGCGGCGACTTATATATATGCTGCTAAGCCGGGCGGATGGGCAGAAATCCGTTACAAAAACAAGATCGGTTATGTAGCGGCTCGTTATTTAAAGATAGCCAAGGATTCGCCGGTGCCGGGAAGCGAGATCATTGTTGCCTTCGGCGACAGCAACACACAAGGCACAAATTGGCGTGACAATGGCTACGATGAAAAAGATAAATGGGTGAATAAGCTCGGACAGTATCGAACGGTGATCAATGCAGGAGTCGGAGGGCATACGTCAGAACAAGGCAAGGCAAGATTTCAAAAAGATGTATTAAATAAAAAGCCGAAAGTCGTCATCATTATGTTTGGAACGAATGATGCCGTACTGAACGCGAATGGTCAGCCGAAAGTGACAAAAGCGCAGTTCGAGAAAAATGTACGTTATTTCACTGATACACTTAAAGCCCGTCAGTCCCGTGTGATCTTAATGACTACTATCCCTGTCATTCAAGGTAATAATACCAACTATTATTACTCGAGGAATAATCAGAACCTGTACAGCAGATATAATGGTGCCCGGCTGTGGCATGACTCATACAATGCCATTGTGAGAAAAGTCGCTAAGGAGAAGAAGGTTCTTTTAGTTGATAACTACAAAAATATTACCGGCTCGATGAAGGGGATAACCGATAGAAAATTAATTAACACGAGGTTTATCGACCAATCCGGAACACATTTTACTCCGCAGGGGGCAGATGTTGTTTATCGATCTGTGAGTGCGGCAGTGAACACAGCATTGTCAAAGTAGGCTGGCGCGCATATTTTTTTCATTTAGAGACAGAAATCCATTGAAGGGGTTTCTGTCTTTTTTTTACTTAAAAATGAGGTTCCTGCTATTCAATGTCTAAAAACCTATGTAAAAGAATCGTAAATAGAGTTTTATCTAGGAAAAAAGACTGATAGGGGCGTTCGTAAAGCTAAAAAAACTAAATATCTGCCTAGTTTTGCCGATATATATATAAAGATGAAACCGCAGATTTGGGCCATTCGTTTTATACGATAGCCGATAATTTTAAGAAAAATGCGAATTGCCTGCGGGAGGAAGTTCAAAATATAAGTTATCAACATTCATTTAATCATTCTTTGGATAGTGAAAAGGGGAGATAGTATGTGGTTACGTAATGCCGCAATTGGCAGGAAATTGCTTTTTCTAATGCTGATTTCATTTGTCATTTTTGGTGTGATCGGCGGTACTGGCTTTTATTTTATGAATAAAATGGATAAAACTTCAGAACAAATGTATAAGGATGCGTTACTTCCTGTAAAATGGCAAAGTCAAATCCGTACAAACAATCGGGCGATTGATAGTTATACAGTCGAGTTGCTGCTTACTTCCGATGCAGCCATGAAACAAGAATTAACAGGTGAAATCGATGCGAAAAAGAAAGAAAATGAACAATTAGTGAATGAACTAGAAAACAGTCTTTTGTCTGCAGCTATAGTGGAGAAATTTTCTCAATTTAAAGCGGAGTATGAGACCTATTTAAACGGGGTACAGAAAGTATCTGATTTAGCGCTGGCGGGAAATGGTAATTTAGGATACACAGAGTATCGGCAAGGTGTAAAGTCCTCTCGAGAAAGCGCCAATGCATTATTGAATGAAATAGGAAATTATTTGGAGGAATATGCAGATGAATTAAATTCAAACATAACAAAAGATAATCAGGTTAGTAAGGTAATCATTATGGCAGTCATTCTTTTGTCGATTGCTTTAAAAGCAGTGACTGGGTTTATCGTTGTCCGTATGATTGCCAATCCGGTAAAAGAAATGCAAGGGCTCATGGAAGGGGCAGAGCAGGGTGATTTAACCGTTGAAGGGACATATCGATCCAATGATGAGATTGGTCAATTAACCATTTCTTTTAACAAAATGATGCTGAACTTGCGAGAGTTGATGGGCCAGGTGAATATCACCTCTGAACAAGTGGCCGCTGCTTCTGAAGAGTTAACGGCGAGTTCAGAGGAATCAAGCAAAGCAAGTGAACAAATTGCCTCTACTATTCAAGAGGTGGCTATTGGAGCCGATCAACAAGTGAAGAGTACGGAGGAAAGTTCAAAAGTAGTAGAAGAAATGGCGTTGAGTGTTCAGCAAATTGCCTCTAATGCCCAGGAATTGTCTGTCAACGCAGTAGAAGCTTCACAAAAAGCGATAGAAGGAAATGAAGCGATTCAATCAACCATTGGACAAATGAATTCGATTAATCTTACCGTTAATCAATTATCACAAGTGGTGAAAGGGCTGGGCGAGCGTTCTCAAGAGATTGGAAAGATTATTGAAGCGATCACAAATATTGCCTCACAGACGAACCTTTTAGCTTTAAATGCTGCGATCGAATCGGCAAGAGCGGGAGAACATGGACGAGGGTTCGCTGTCGTCGCAGATGAAGTTCGGAGGCTAGCGGAACAATCGGCGGAATCGGCCCGGGATATTTCACAATTAATCGCTTTGATCCAAGATGAGACGCAAGCTGCCGTCCAATCAATGGAAAAAACAACAAGTGAAGTGAGCGAAGGGATAGGGGTAGTCAATAAAGCCGGAGAATCATTTGCGCAAATTCGCAGCTCTGTAGATGAAGTATCTGCGCAATTGCAAGAAGTGTCGGCCGCTGCCCAACAACTGTCAGCAGGATCTGAACAAGTGCTGCAATCAGAAAAACTATTAGCTGAAATAGCCGAAGAAGCTGCATCAGGCACACAAAATGTCGCAGCAGCAATCGAAGAGCAAATGGCATCTATGGAAGAAATCTCAGCATCTGCCGGCTCATTGTCCCACATGGCGGGAGAGCTGCAAGAGCAGATTGGGAGATTTAAAGTTTAATTTATCATTGGACAGCGCGCATACTTCAGCTGTTCTCGCGCATAAATCGAACTTGGGCGTGCAGAAAATCGTACAATCCGTGCACAAAGTCCGACGCCCGGTGCATAAGTCGGTTTGTTATGCACAATTCAATGATTCTCGTGCAGAACCCGTTATATTCGCGCATAAATGCCAATGGTCTGTGCGTAATGCAACTTTAAAAAGGGAAAGCCCCAAAAGTCTGGTAAGTACTGACTTTTGGGGCTTTTACTCATTTAATTGGCGGGATAATAAAGTGGCGAATTTTCACAATTGGATAATAAAAAGGCGAAAATAGATAATAAAGTGCGTAATTTGGATAAAAAAATAATGAAAACACCCCTCTTTTAAGAAGCGGTGCCACATTGTGCGCCGGTGATTGGTGTTTCTGCACGGCGTTGATTGTTTTCTGAACGAGGATGACCGAAATGTGCGCGAGTTTTAAGGTTTTCTGCACGCCCAGCCTCTGTTTATGCGCGGAAATAGCGGGAATATGCGCATGAGATACAAGTTACTCAAAACAGGCTTTTGAGAAACCTCTTTTTTAACGGACTTTTTCGCTTAGTTCGTTCGTGTCTAAATTTCAAATACTATAGCGAAAAATCACAAAACGTTGCGATTTTTCATAGCTGCGGTTTGTGTGTTGCGTCAAAAAAAGGTAATATTGAAAAAGAAACAGGACTTCAATGTCCTCGGGAAAATGCAGCTATGGAGGGAAAAAGATGAGCAGTCAAATCAAAGTGGGAATCGTAGGTTACGGCAACCTTGGCAAAGGGGTTGCAGCAGCAATCGAGCAATGTCCGGATATGGAATTGGTCGCCATTTTTACAAGAAGAACACCTGACAGCCTTTCGGTAAATATTCCAAATGTGAAAGTTTTACATATTTCTGATGCAGAAAGTTATACGAACGAAATCGATGTGATGATTTTATGTGGCGGATCAGCAACGGATCTTCCAGAACAAGGTCCTCAATTTGCTAGATTGTTTAATACAATTGATAGCTACGATACGCATGCAAAGATTCCTGAATATTTTAATATGGTTGATGAAGCAGCGAAAGCAAGTGGGAAGACAAGCATTATTTCTGTAGGTTGGGACCCGGGCTTGTTCTCTATCAATCGACTCATGACGGAAGCTATTTTACCAAATGGCGGAACTTACTCTTTCTGGGGGAAAGGTCTCAGCCAGGGGCACTCAGACGCTGTTCGCAGAGTTGATGGAGTAGCGGGTGCTGTTCAGTACACGATCCCAATCGAGGAAGCTGTAGAGAAGGTAAGAAATGGAGAAAACCCTGAGTTGGCCACTGCTGAAAAACACCTGCGTGTTTGCTATGTAGTAGCGGAAGAAGGGTACGATAAAGCGAAAATTGAACAAGAAATTAAAACGATGCCGAACTACTTTGCTGATTATGAAACAGAAGTGAACTTTATCACAGCAGAGGAATTGAAAGCAGATCACTCAAAACTGCCGCACGGTGGGTTTGTCATTCGCAGCGGAAAAACAGGTGAAGATAATAAACAAATTATCGAATTCTCGCTCAATCTCGACAGCAATCCGGAATTCACGGCTAGTGTATTAGTTGCTTATGCGCGGGCTGCTTATCGATTAAACAATGAGGGGCAAGCTGGTGCAAAAACAGTATTTGAAGTTCCGCCTGTTTATTTATCTCCGAAGTCTGCAGAAGAATTAAGAAGAGACTTGCTGTAAGTGCTTGTCACTCCCTGAAATTTGTGGAGTTTTATAGAAAGTTAAATAGAGACAGAAAACCTATTAAGCGGTTTTCTGTCTCTTTTTGTTTTACTGAACTCCTATATTTCAGTGGTTGGGGTTTCGGAACTTACCGCCGATCAGAAACATTGGAAGGAACGGATGGTTCTTAAGTCTGTTCCGTAGTATACCCAGCGCCGGTTTCTCCAGCGCCAGCCAGACACAGAGTTTCTCCCTACAAAGATTGGATAGAACCAGAAGCTGCGGCCGTTTTCAAGCCAGACATAAGTATAACGGTATAAACAGCCCCTTATCGCACCCGGGTCAACGGCAAATAAAGAAGCCGATTGCTGCTGAAGCTGCGGGGTAAAGGATGGAGGCGGTGAAGTTGGCGCTCCTCCTTGCTGCTGCCCCGGCGGTCCAAACCCTCCAGGGAAACCTGGCAATTGTCCAGGTGGTCCGAATCCTCCAGGGAAGCCAGGCTGTTGCCCCGGTGGTCCGAATCCTCCAGGGAAGCCAGGCTGTTGCCTCGGCAGTCCAAATCCTTCAGGGAACCCTGACTGTTGTCCGGGTGATCCGAACTCCCCTGGAAACCCTTGCTGCTGGTCCAGCGGAAAATCCGGGAAAGCCTCGTTTTCAAATGCTCGCCATTCTTCATCTTCAAATGCTTGCCATTCTTCATCTGGCAGGAATGGGAAGTGATATGGATATTCTCTATAATCCATAGATCCTAATCTCCTTTCATGTTGCACTCTATGTAATGTATGCAAACCTCCTATCTTTGTGATAGGGTGCCATCGTCATTCCCTGAATAACGAAAAAATCCTGTGGATAGAAATCTCCACAGGATTTTTTCATTTTGTCAGCTTAAGGACGAGTTGGTTTTTTTAATAACGGCACATCTTTTTGGTCAATAAGGACAAACTAACAGTTGAATGAACGTTTTGGTGGAGTGGAGGATCATGATGGGTTTTTTCTTTAAAAAAGGCAATAAACAACCAAAATTAAAAGAACAGTATTCTGAAGAGACTGACACGGCTCCTGCTAAGTCAAAAGATGAGAAGGAGTCTTCTTATTATAATAGCGAGACAAATCTCCATTTTTCGATTCGCTATATTTCTACAATCGTGGATCAGGACATTATCCAAAAAAATATTTTGCCCTATTTGTTAGATAAGCAATTTGCATCTATTGCTGATGTGAAAAAGATACTTCCAATTGAAGATGTGCAAATCGAGACAAATGAAGCGCTCATTGAAGAAAAGTTATTCAATGGCTATCTAGTATTGAAAGTACATACAGATAAACAACATGTTGCTTTTATTGCTGCGAAAGAAGTTATCGTTCGCTCGCTTTCCATGCCTGAAGTGGAAACGTCGGTAATCGGCCCGAAAGAAGCGTTTATTGAAGCGATCGATCAGAATATTAATCTTCTGAGAATACGATTGCCCGTGAAAGAGCTGATGATCGAAGAATTCACCATCGGTTCTGTATCAAAGACAAGAACGGCACTCATGTATATTGATGATATTGCCAACATGGAAAATGTGAATACGATGCGGCAGCGCTTACAAGCGATTGATTTTGATCAGATTAATGACAGCTCTTATATAGAGCAGCTGACCGCGGATAATAAAAACTCACCATTCCCGCAATTTCTTGATACGGAAAGACCTGACCGTGCGGCAGGCGTACTCGTAGAAGGGAAAGTGGTCGTGTTGGTTGATGGGTCCCCGCATGCTTTAATAGGTCCGACAAATCTGGTGGAATTCTTTAGCTCGCCTGAGGATTATTTATTCAACTGGATAACGGCTTCCATCCTGCGATTAATTCGTTTGTTCGCCGTTGTATTTTCCATTTTAATTACACCGATGTATGTCGCGGTGTTAACTTATCATTATGAACTAATTCCGAAGGATTTGACAGCTACCTTGATTACATCAAGACAAGTGATTCCTTTTCCGCCGATATTGGAGGCGCTTATTCTCGAATTGACGATTGAACTGCTGCGGGAAGCGGGAGCCAGGCTGCCGACTAAAATTGGACAGACGATCGGGATTGTTGGCGGGATTGTGATCGGAACAGCTTCGGTTGAAGCGGGATTAACGAGTAATGTTTTATTGATTCTTGTGGCTCTCGCTGCTCTAGCTTCTTTCATTACTCCTGTGTATAAAATGGGCAATGCGATTCGCTTCCTTCGGTTTCCTTTTCTCCTTTTTGCACAGCTTTTGGGGCTGCTTGGGATCGTATTTTGTTTACTTATTGTTATCACGCATTTACTGCGCCTTACATCATTGGGACGCCCTTACTTAGAACCAATATATCCTCCAAGATGGCGCGACTTGAAGGATTCATTTATTCGACTGTCCTTTGATAAACAAATTCGCCGTCCATCTTATGTACAGGCGCAGAAAGAGATTCGTTTCAACCCGAAGCACCAAAAGAGGCGTCATGATATTGAAGAATAAGGAGCGGAGGTCGTTGGCATGCAGCCGATAAAAGTGCAAAGAAAAATTGAACCGTTTATTGTCTTTTTCGTCATCGCCTCGACACAGCTAGGAGTAGGCATGCTCGGCTTTCAACGGATAGTGGCAGCGAGTGCCGGCTATGATGCATGGATTTCCGTAGTCATCGCGGGTATCGCTACGAATACTGTCATGTTTCTTATATATAAGATGCTCAAAGAGGAGGCTGATCTAGTTTCCATTCATCAGCAAGTATTTGGAAAATGGCTTGGCGGGATGTTTAACCTTCTCTTTGTCGTCTATTTTGGTTACGCACTCCTTACAGTTGCCCGTTCCTATATTGAAGTTGTGCAAGTATGGATGTTTCCGGATTTGAATGTTTTTTGGTTTACATTGTTTTTCTTTATCCTAGTTTTCTATGTTGTAAATAGCGGATTCCGTGTGATTTCGGGATTATCATTCTTTTCCATTGTGTTGCCGCTCTATCTAATACTTGTTTTTTTATTCATACTGCCTTATACCGACTTCCGTAATTTTCTTCCGATATATGACCACTCTATAAAGGAAATACTCCAAGCTACAAAGGATTTAACGGTGATCACCCTTGGGTACGAAACGATTTTAGTCTTTTACCCGTTTATAAAAAATGGGCAGAAATCGGAAAAATGGGCGCATTTTGGTCTCCTTTTCACAACGTTCATCTATTTGTATATAACGTTCCTTACCTTTGCCTACTTTAGTGAAGAGCAGTTAAAAGAAACGATTTGGCCTACTTTATCCATGTTAAAAATAGTCCAGTTTCCTTTTATTGAACGATTTGAATATATTAGTATCGTCAATTGGTATATCATCATTATACCGAATGTGTGTATTTACCTTTGGTGTGCGAGCAGATTGCTGAAACGAACCGTCAACATTCAACAGCGGAAATCCGTTGTTGGCTTATTATTCATCCTTCTCTTTCTCATTCCTCAATTGGAAACAAGATATCAGGTCGATGTACTTAATGATTATATTCAGAAGATTGGGTTCGCTGTGAATTATCTTTATATCCCGCTCCTCTTTGTACTGCTATTGATCGTAAAGAAGGTGAAGAATAAACGATGAAAAAATATATTCTCCTTTTTTTGTGTCTTATTCTGTCAGGGTGTGTGAACAAGAGTATTATTGATGAAGTCGATATCGAAAGAGGGGTAGGGTATGATGAAGCCTCTGACAATAAAATTCGCGGTACGATTCTTCTTTCAAAATATAATGAAGACGGAACAACGGAAAATGTAACGATGACTGTTGTTGACGAAACGAGTGTCAATATATTGAGCAGATTACAAAGGCAATCAGATTCGACGATTGTTTATGGTTCATTGAAGCTGGTGATTTTCAGTGAAGCGATTGCCAAAAAAGACTTAATTGAAATCAGCGATGCCTTTGTTCGAGACGCAAGACTCGGTTCAAGGATGTATTTTGTCATCTCAGAAGGAAGCGCACAAAAGGTGCTTAAAGGAGAATATGGGGATCATGGGAATGCTACTTTTATTTCAGATGCGTTGGATCATAATATTAAACATGGAGATGTGCCAAAAACGAATCTCCATTTGTTTGTGTATGATTACACACAAAAAGGGCGGACAGCCTACTTGCCAATTATTAAAAAGCTTAATCAACAACGAATCGATATTTCTGCTATTGGCTTGTTAGATCGCCAAGGGCATCTTGTTGATAAAGTTTCTGTGAAGGATATGTTCTATTTAAAATTACTTGTTGACAAATATAGCGGCGGCAGCCAAGTAGTCAAGTTAGACGGTGATCGAGCTACCATCAGAAGCATCCATTCAAAGAATAAAATAAAGATAAGTAAAAGAAACCCACTCGAAATGAGTATTAATATTAAAGTCGAAGGGATCATTCAAGAATACAGAGGGAAAAAATTGACTCAGAAAAAAATCGAGCAATTCGAAAAGAAGTTTGCTGAAGAAATTAATCAAAACACAACAAAATTGATCAAGCGCTTTCAACAACTCGGTATTGACCCGGCTGGCTTAGGCCACAATGCCAAACAACAAACAAGAAACTTTGATTTCAAGAAATGGGACGATGAATATAAAGATCTCACGGTTCATGTGAAAACCGATGTTACGATCCTGGAAAGCGGGGTTGTTCAATAGGAACGGTGCCTGTCACTCCCGGTTAACAAATTCGCCGTCCGTCTTATTCACAGGCGCAGAAAGAGATTCGTTTCAACCCGAAACATCAAAAAGACCGATGACATTGAAGAATAAGGAGGGGAAGTCATTGACATGCAGTCGATAGAAGCACAAAGAAAAATCGAACCGTTTATTGTCTTTTTTGTCATCGCTTCGACGCAAATAGGATCGGGCTTTCTCGTTTTTCAACGGACAGTTGCAAAAAGTGCTGGTTATGATGCATGGATAGCTGTGATTATCGCGGGTATCATGACTCACATTGTCATGTTTCTTATATATAAAATGCTTAAGGAGGAGGGGGCTGATTTAGCTTCGATCCATCAGCAAGTATTTGGCAAGTGGCTTGGCGGACTTTTCAACCTTCTCTTTGTCGGATATTTCTGTTACGGACTCCTTACAGTGACACGTACATATATTGAACTCGTGCAAGTATGGATGTTTCCGGATTTGAACGTTTTTTTGTTTACATTGTTTTTCTTTGTCCTAGTTTTCTATGCTGTCAATAGCGGGCTTCGTGTGATTGGGGGATTATCATTTTTCTCCATCGTGCTGCCGCTTTATCTAATTTTTATTTTTTTATTCATACTGCCTTATACTGATTTCCGTAATTTCTTTCCGATATATGATCACTCTATAAAGGAAATACTCCAAGCTACAAAGGATTTAACAGTGGTCATGATTGGATACGAAATAATTTTAGTCTTTTACCCGTTTATAAAAAATGGGCAGCAATCGAAAAAATGGGCGCATTTCGGTCTCCTTTTTACAACACTCATTTATTTGTATACGACAGTTCTCTCCTTTGCGTTCTTTAGTGAGGAACAGTTAAAAGAAACGATTTGGCCTACTTTATCGATGTTAAAAATAGTCGAGCTTCCTTTTATAGAACGCTTTGAATATATTGGAGTGATTAATTGGAATATCATCATCATACCGAATGTGTGTATTTACCTCTGGTGTGCGAGCAGATTATTGAAAAGGACCGTGAAAATCCAGCAGCGGAAATCCGTTGTAGGCTTATTATTTATCATTCTTCTCATTATTCCACAATTGGAGACGAGATATCAGGTTGATAAACTAGATGATTATTTTTCCGATATAGGATTTATCATAAATTATCTTTATATTCCGCTCCTCTTTGTCCTGCTGTCGATTGTAAGGAAGGTGAAGAAGAGACAATGAGAAAAAGGAACGGTGCCTGTCACTCCCCGGTTTATGTCGAATGGAAGGAAGTGCCTGTTTTTTTGTAAATTTACAGGTTGTGTCTGGCGCCTTTTTTCTTCCTCATTTTAAGTTCAAAAGGACTTCAACAAGTCTTTTTGGACTTATTTTTTTGCCGTTTTTATTTAAAAACGCTTGCTAATGGAGCTTTATCGGCTGGCACAGCATTTGCATATTTAATGAGCATAGAGGAAAAAGGGGGGCTTATTAGAAGAAAACAGCGCATGATAACTTAAAGTTTACGGAGCTGTCAAAGTCAACACATCTTCCATGTATAATAAAAAGAAAGGGGACGATCTATGCGAGGAGGAAAACAATGAATAGAGAGATTGAGCGGCTTCTGGAAACGAATCAGGAATTGGAGAATATCTTTGAGTATTCATTTGAAGGAATCTTAGTAACCGATGCCGATGCGAATATTATTAGAGTAAATAATGTAAGCGCTTCTTTTATGCAGCTGACGAAAGAAGAAATTTTGCGCACGAATGTGAAAGTTCTAGAGGAAAAAGGCATCTTCTCGCCATCTGCGGTATTAAGAGTACTTAAAGTCGGCCATCCAGTTGAAATGATTCAAAGAGCAATAGGCGGGCGTTACGTGTACGTCCGTGCAAAGCCGGTCTATGACACGAACGGAAAATTAAACCGCGTCATCTCTTTTACGAGAGATTTAACAGAGCTAATGATGCTTAAGAAACAACTAGAGGAAACGGAAGATGAACTCAATCAGTATAAGCGGGATCTTCATGAACAAATGAGCATTGAAGGCATCATTTCAAACAGTGAGAGGATGAAAGCGGTGCTTCATATGGTGAGAAAGGTTGCAGCAGTAAACAGCCATGTCCTTCTTCTCGGTGAAACGGGCGTTGGCAAAAGTATTATCGCCAAAGCTATTCACCAACTAAGCGAAAGAGAAAAGGAGCCGTTTTATGTCGTTAACTGCGCGGCGCTGCCTGAATCGCTGATTGAAGTAGAATTGTTCGGCTATGAAGGCGGCATGTTCACTGGAGCAGAACGGGGAGGAAAAAAAGGGCTGTTTGAAATAGCAAATGGCGGAACCTTATTTCTCGATGAAATCGGCGAGCTTCCTATTCATCTGCAGGCCAAGCTGCTGCATGTTCTGCAGGAAAAGCAATTCCGTCCTGTCGGCGGCACTGAGCAGTTGGATATTAACGTCCGAATGATTACGGCGACAAACCGGGACTTAAAAGAAATGGTTGACAAAGGGTTGTTCCGGGAGGATTTGTATTACCGGCTAAACATTTTTCCCATTACGATCCCTGTGCTCAGGGAAAGAAGGGAAGACATTATTCCGCTCGCTCATTACTTTCTTCATCAACACAACACCGCTTATAACAAACAAGTACGATTATCACCAAAAGTGTTGGAAACCTTTTTATCGTACGGATGGGAAGGAAACGTTAGAGAACTGCAAAACTTAATTGAGCGTCTCGTTGTCATGGCGGATCATTCCGTGATTGGAATGATAGATTTACCTGAACATATATGTGCATCTTCCTCTGTAAAAAACAATACTACGCTAAAAGAAATTCTTGCTGAAGTCGAAAAATCTATTATTTTAGAAGTGTATGAAAAGGACCCATCTTCCTATAAAGTCGCTGAAAAGCTTGGAATCAGCCAAACAGCAGCCACACGTAAAATTAAAAAGTATGTACATGGCAAATAATCGCAAATGACTAATTTTATTAGTTTGATAATTTAGAATATTATGAGATTAGGAGTGGTATTTACAGTCTTAAAGAATGATTCAGCCATCCAGACATAGACAGCCTTTTTTAAGCCAAATTAGTGCTAGTAAAATAACTGTGTTTTCTAGTGGTGCAGCAGCGGGCCGCCTTCGGTTTAAAAAAATAAGGAGGCAATTTATGAGCTGGTATGTAAGCTATATCGTCATTTATTTCATTTTTATGTTCGCCATGGGGGTTTACTATTTTTTTAAAATAAAAACGTACGATGAATACTTAATTGGCGGCTGGAGTGTCGGTTATTGGCCGATTGTTGGCACAATCGTGAGTACTTGGTGCGGAGCAGCCGTATTTATTGGCTGGGTTGGAATGGGTTTTGCTGTGGGGCTCTCGGGGTTTTTTAAATTCGCACTGCCGGGGATTGCCTTTAGTATTTTGCTTATCTTTGTTTTTGCCGCACCGTTAAGAAGACAAAAACTTTACACATTGGCAGACTTATTTAGTGAAAGGTTTGGTGGAAAAGCCGGCATCGTTCCATCTATTCTTTCAGCGTTTATTTATTCGGTTCCGACATTGGCGCTGCAAATTGTGGGGATGTCGACCATTTTCAAAATTGCGCTGGGCATAGAGCTTGGCCTCGGTATCTTTTTATCGTTTGCGCTGATTTTAGGGTTCACCATTTTGGGAGGCTTGCCAGCCGCGATTGTCACTGATGCGATTCAAGCGTTTATCTTGCTGGCGGGAATTGGGATATTGTTTGCCGCAAGTGTTGTGTATGGCGGCGGCTTTGGGAACATTATCGAAAAGACACAAATAGAATACTTGTCCCCTGTAGGTCCGTCAGGGTTAAATGAAGTTCTTTTATTCGCCTTATCTGTCGGCCCCTTTTACCTCGTCTGGCAATCAACTTGGCAGCGGGTGTTTGCATCTGAAAGTGAGAAAGTAGCGAAAAAAGCTTGTATTACAGGGTTTTTAATTGCTGGAGCCATCTCGATTTTACCTTTTTGTATCGGGATCATTGCCCGCCAGTTTGCTCCGGCAGACATAAGACCTGACTTGTTATTTTCCTATGTTACTGTCGAGTTGCTGCCGCCCGCTGTTGGCGGAATTGTCCTAGTCGGTTTGCTTGCGGCATTAATGACAGGAGCCGATTCCTTTATTTTGCAAGGGAGCTCCAATTTAACGAGAGATCTGTACTCCCGCCTCGTGAATCCGAATGCGAATGAAAAACAACTTATGGCGACAGCACGCTGGACAGTAGTGATTATCTCCGTTTTAGGCCTGATTGTCGCTTATGCTATGACGGATATTGTTACCTTGTATCAGTGGGCATTGAGGTTATCCGCTACGGTTATGATCTTTCCGTTTTTAGCTGTCATGTTTTGGAGAAGAACAACTAAAAAAGGTGTAGTGTGGAGCATGGTATTGTCAGCCATTGCTACTCTCGGCTGGCCATATTTGGCGATCGGCATCGACCACACCGTATTTGGCTTTTTAGTATCGATCATCAGTCTTGTCGGCATTAGTTTAATTACGCAACATGATAAAACGGAACAAGTCAGGGCTGTTTATTGGGAAGATTTAGATTCAGCAAATAGTGATGATGAAAAAATCATTGTTCCCCCTGACAGCAACAGTATTTCATCGTAATAAAGGCAATGAATTAGAAGCAAATCATTATTTCATATGGGAGGCAGAAAAATGATTCACACAGACAATAAAAATATGATCAATATTAATCGGTTAAAATCGCGCATGCTGGAAATGGCTCAAATCGGAAAGACAGCTAAAGGCGGTGTGACAAGGCTTGCGCTTTCCGAGGAAGATAAAGAAGCGAGAAAGCTATTCATTCAATGGATGCAGGAGTTAGGCATGGAAACGAGGGTCGATGATGTCGGTAATATTTATGGGCGGCTTGAGGGAAAAGATCGTCAGGCGCCGGTTGTGATGACGGGTTCCCACTTGGATACCGTTCCAAAAGGCGGGAAATTTGATGGAGTGTTAGGGGTTTTAGCTGCCTTGGAAGCGATGGAAACAATAAGAGAACGCGGGATTGAGCACACCCATCCAATTGAAATTGTTTCGTTTACGAACGAAGAGGGAGCACGCTTTGCCCCGCAAATGTTAGGAAGCGGTGTAGTAACAGGAAAGTTTTCCAAAGAATATGTTTATGAGCGGGAAGATGCGGATGGGTTTCATTTTAAAAATGAATTACAAAAAATTGGTTTTCTTGGAGAAGAAAAAGATCGTGCCCGGCATATAGCCGCTTTTCTTGAGTTACACATTGAACAAGGGCCTATACTGGAAGCGGAAAATCTATCGATCGGCATTGTTGAAGGGGTGGCCGGATTTTCCTGGATGGAAGTGAAGTTATCCGGTCAATCCGACCATTCTGGTTCCACGCCAATGACGATGCGGAAAGACTCTCTTGTTGCAGCGTCAGCCATCATTCAAGAAATAAGCAAATGGGCTGCTAATAAAAAGGACGGGACAGTGGCTACAGTAGGCCGCATTCGTACAACTCCTGGTATTATTAATGCGGTGCCAGGGCAAACCATTTTCTCGGTAGATATTCGCCATCCAGAAGCCGATCAGCTGGATCAATATAAAGAAGAATTAAAACAGTTTATTCAAGACATGGCAGCAAAAGAGGCAATCGATTGTTCAATCAATGAAATAGGATCAAACCGTCCTGTCCGCTTTTCATCTAACATAATTCATGTGTTAAATGATATTTGCCAAGAAGATCAACTGCCATATAAACGAATGATCAGCGGCGCCGGGCATGACGCGATGTATATAAATCAAATAGCAGATACGGCTATGCTCTTTGTTCCAAGCGTGAATGGCAAAAGTCACTGTGAAGAAGAAGCAACTTCCTGGAAAGACATTGAAAAGGGAGTGTCTGTCCTTTACAAAGCGCTATGCCGTCTTGCAAGCGAATGAACACGATAGAAGAAAAAAGAAAGAGCTATTGCAAAACGGTTTGTGAAGAAGAAACATCTTCTTAAAAATAACAATAGAAAACACCCGGAGAGTTAATTAATCACTTCTCTCCGGGTGTTTTGCTTTATCGGTTATTTTAGGCAGCGGTTTTCAAGCTTTCTAATATTCGGTAAATCGTTATTGAAAACTCCGCTCTTGTGATTGGATTGTTCGGGTGAAAGGAATTGTCGTTTGATCCAATCATCACTTTATTTGTTACTACGGCATCAATTTCTTTTTTCGCCCAGAAGTCAGCCGGCACATCTTTGAAATTTGTTGGCCCCGCAGCTTCAAGCTTATAGATCACTGACAAAAGACGTGCCATCTGTGCTCTTGTCAGCTGTTGATTCGGATTGAATCTCGAAGCTTTTGCGAAAACTCCTGCTTCCGTCAATTTAGCGATAGCATCATACGCTTTCACGTTTGGAGAGATGTCTTTAAACCCTGGATTTTTCGGAGATTCAGGGAGGTTCGGCACAATTTTCGCCAAAACAATCGCTGTCTCTGCACGTGTAATATTCCGGCCGGGCTCAAAAGTTCCATCCGGTTTGCCGGATAAAATGCCGGCGTTCGCTAATGCTAAAATGGCTTGGCGTGCCTCCGAACTTTCCGGAAGATCACTAAATCGGTCCGCTGAATGATAGACCTTGAAGAAAGCATCCGCCATTACTTGATAGCCTGCAGCATTCGGGTGAACATCTTGAGGGTTCTCTACATAAGCCGCTCCATTTTTATCAAATTCCTGGACAGAAACAAAGGCTGCTCCGTTGTATGTGGCTGCACCTTCTATCAATTGGTTTAACTGTAGAGACAGCATCTTTGCCTGTTCTTTCTCTTCTCCTTCAGGAAAGTGAGGGAAAGGAAAGTAATACCCCATGACATAAACTTGAGCCTTTGGGTTCAGCCTTTTCAATTGGCTAGTAATTGCCGTTAAGTTCTGTTGCAGTGTTAACATTACTTGTTGTACTTCAGCTAAGTCGTAAACAATTTTGCTCGTAGCCGGGTCAATTTTAATCACCTTAAATAAATCGTTGGCACCCGCAGATAACGTGACAATCTCAGCTTGTTTGACTGCTTGTTGAACTTTTTGATTTTTCAGTGAATTTAATGCGTCCGTTGTGGTTGCTCCACTAGCGCTGTACTCTTTCGTAAAAGAACCGAGTTTTCCGTCTGTACGAAGCTTTTCAGCGATCATATCTGCATAACCCGCACCAATCTTTTTGTACGGATCCTGTCCTGCTGCCAGCGAGTCACCAAGAGCAACATAGTCAAGCTTTGTTTCAACTGCCTCGGCTGTTGCCGGTGAAAGAAACGCGGTTACAAAAAGAATAACACTCAACAAACTAGCAAAAATTTTTTTCCTCCCCATAAATAACCTCCCGAAAATAAGATAATAGAAGTAATAGGTATATGTAGGATACTAGGTCTATTATAACAGCATTCGAGTTCTTTATGCTCATTTATTTTCTAAGGGGGCAGCTCGCTGCGTAATGATGCGTTACAGTCCAAAAGGAAACACAGTCAAAACAATAAGCGAAATGATCTCCTCCTAAGTACACAGTTAAAATCAACCCACATATTGTATAATTTGGATGAGGATTTTTCTGGAAGCGATATTTCCAAAACGCGCAAGAATAAGCATTAGAGAACCAAGTTAACAAAACTTTTACTCTAGCTACAAATAAATTTTACTGATTATTAATAAAATTCTGCTTTACTAGTTTAGTAGGGAGATAAGAAGCAGCAGTACGACAAGAAGGTGATTTCAGTAAGCGAGGCCTTTTAGTTCAAACTTTTATTAATAGATAACTTATTGCAATGAGAAAAAGAAAAGAAAAGGAGAGGAAGAAATGAAGAAAAAGAATGTTGGAAAGTTATTTAATGCTGCTTTAATGTTCATTTTACTCATCAGCCTACTTTCACCGTTATCTGCAAGCCATTCAAAAGCAGCTGAAATCCATACGGTTGCACAGGCGATGGCTCAAAACAGCGGACAAGCCACGGTGGAAGGGTATATTGTTGGTTATACGAAAAGCGGGCCATCGTATCAATTTACCGGTCCTTTCGTTGATGATACGAATATTGCGATCGCTGATTCCGCCAATGAAAAGGATAAAAGCAAGATTATGCCTGTCCAGTTGAAAACCCCAGCTGGGAATCGCACCACATTTGGCTTGAAAACGAACCCGGAGAACATTGGGGAAAAGGTTCAGATTACAGGGGAACTTGGCGCGTATTTTGGTGCGCCATCGTTTAAAAAAGACACGGCCTTAACGATTGAATTTGTATCAAGTGAAGATCCAGGCACTAACCCCGAAGAGCCGGGAGAAGATCCGGCTGAAGTTGTTTCAATCGCGGAAGCACGTGCTCAGGAAACAGGCACGGTTACGACAAAAGGAGTCGTGACAGCGAAGTTAAAAAATACGATTCACATTCAAGATGAAACAGCGGCCATCGCCGTCCGTCCGGCTTCATTGGATGTTCAGCCAGGCGATGAAATCACTGTCACCGGATCATTAAAGCAATATCAGAATTTGCTTCAAATCGATCCGGCTGTTTTAGTAAATAACGAAGGAAATGTCGGCCTTCCTTCCCCTAAGCAACTTGCGGGAAGCGAATTAAATGAAGAAAATGAATCGAAACTGGCAACCGTCAAAGACGTCACGATTGAAAGTGCAGAGCAAGGATCCGGCTGGGTGAATTACACGGCTGCAGACGGTACAAATTTTATCGTTCGTGACGAGACAGCTGCACTGAATATTGCTGTCGGAACGACTTATGACTCCATTACCGGAATTGTGCAGCAGTTTGGAGAAAAGTATCAAATCATTCCGCGCGGGGAAGCGGATATTGTGGCTGATGCGACTGCTGTTCAGTCTGTATTTGCTTCGCCAGAAGAAGGACTCATCGCTGCCGGAACGAAAGTAACATTGGAAACGGCAACTGAAGGAGCGGACATTTTTTATACGACTACTGGAGAAGGCCCGGTTCAACACGGCCGCTTATATCAAGAACCGATCACAGTGGACCGAAACATGACGGTCAAAGTATTTGCTAAAAAAGAAGGTTTGACACAAACGGAAGTAAAAGAATTCCAATATAAAGTGTTCGATCCGGAAGAAGGGCTGCAAATTCATGACATTCAAGGTGATTCTCATGAATCTCCGTTAAAAGGAGAGATTGTCACGAATATAGAAGGGATTGTTACGTACACGTATAAAATCGGCAGCGGGAATTATTTTCACATTCAAACACCTGACGATCAAATAGATGACAATCCGAAAACGTCAGAAGCTCTCATTGTTTATACTGGTAAAGCGACGGATACTGCCATTGGAGATAAAGTCCGCATTAGCGGGAAAGTTGATGAATATCATATTGACGGCTACAATAACTCAAAAAGAGAAACGGACTTATCGATTACACAAATAAACGCGCGTGACGATCAAGGCGGCAAAGTCGAGAAGGCAGCAAGTGGTGAGAAGCTGCCCCGCCCAATTGTCATCGGCAAAAACTTGCCGACAAAAGTGATAGATAATGACAGTTTCAAAGAGTTTGATCCTGAAGAAGATGCGATTGATTTTTGGGAAAGCATTGAAGGTATGCGTGTTGAAGTTGGAGACATGAAAGCGGTGGCTCCTCAAGAACACGGCGATCTCATCGTCGTTCAGAAAAAGGCTAAAACTGACACAGTCAACGGCGGGGTGCGTTTAACTGAAGACAATCAGCATCCGGAAAGAATCCAATTTAAATTGTTTCCTAACAATGAAGCACGAAACTTTGACGTAGCAACGGGAGATTTATTCAACGGTACCGTGGCGGGCGTAGTGAATTATGGCTTCCAAAATTACAAAATCTATGCGGACTTAGCGGATTTACAGGCAGCCTTTAAAAAAGGAAAAGCCAAGCCGGAAACAACCAAGCTCGGACAAGCGAAGAAAAAGTTAACGATTGCGTCTTATAATCTGGAGAACTTCTCAAATAATAAAGCGAGTAATGAAACGCCTGATTCAAAAGCCGAAAAGCTTGCGCGCGCTTTTGCGAAAGATATGAAAAGCCCGGACATTATTGGAGTAACGGAAGTACAAGATAATAACGGGCAAGCAGCGGGCGATTCCGATGCTTCCGAGAGCTATGAGCGCTTAATTGCGGCCATCGAAAAAGCGGGTGGTCCAGCATACGAATACGTCAATATTAATCCTGAAAATAACAAAGATGGCGGAGCGCCAAATGCAAACATTCGTGTCGGCTTTCTTTATAATCCGGAGCGCGTTTCTCTTACGAAAGGACCACAGCCTGGAAGCGCCGCACAGCCGGTCGATTATAAAGACGGGAAGCTGACGTATAACCCGGGCCGCATCGATCCGAACAATGATGCATTTAACAATAGCCGCAAACCGCTGGCTGCACAATTTGATTTTCAAGGTGAGAGTGTCATCGTCATTGCCAATCATTTTAACTCAAAGTCAGGAGACACACCTTTATTTGGTTCCACACAGCCTCCTGTTTACGGAAGTGAAGCGCAGCGCCACCAAATGGCACAAATCGTCAATGATTTCGTGGAAAATATTAAAACAGAAAATAAACAGGCGAACGTCGTTGTCCTTGGTGATTTAAATGACTTCGAATTTTCCCGCACATTGGAGATTTTAAAAGGAAATGAACTAGTTAATATGATCGACAAAGTTAAGGAAAAAGAACGCTACACTTACTTATTCCAAGGGAACTCACAAGTGCTTGACCACATCTTAGTTTCTAACAACCTGGCTAAGTCAACAAAGGCGGACATTGTCCACATTAACGCCGACTTTACAGACATGGCTGGGCGTGCGAGTGATCATGACCCGGTGTTAGTTGAAATTAAGTTTTAAGGGACGGCCGCTGACACTCCCCAAATATTGCAGAAGGAGAGCCGCTTGGCTCTCCTTCTGTTAAATTATTAATGAGAAAAAACATTCTTCTGGTGGGACCCGGTTAACACAGCAGAAGCCTGCTTGTTTTTCCCTACCGGAGCGTGACGGGCACCGCACTATTTTCCCAAACAACTTTCCCGTCAATGATGGTCGCTGCTACTGAAATGTCTTTTATGTCTTCAGGCGGGCACGTTAACGGGTCTTGGGCCAACACAGCGAAGTCAGCTTTTTTGCCCACTTCAATTGTTCCTTTTTCGTTTTCTTCGAAGTTTAGTTTTGCTCCGTAAATGGTCATTGATTTCAGCGCGGTTAGCACGTCTATTTTTTGATTTTCTCCCAGAACATTGCCTTTGCTCGTTAACCGATTTGCGGCTGCCCATACAGAGAAGAGGGGAGAAATCGGCGTGATCGGACAATCGGAATGCAGTGTAAATAGTAAATCCAAGTCAACAGCTTCGGCTAATGGGTTCAACCGAGATGCCCGCTCTGGTCCTAGAAAGATGTCGCGGTGCCGCTCTCCCCAATAGTAAACGTGGTTAATAAAGAAGGAAGCGGCAATACCGAGTTGTTTCATTGTTTGCAAATCTTCAAAGCTTGCAGTTTGCACATGTTCGATCCGGTGGCGATGGTCGTCTCGCGGACTGCTTTTTATTGCGTTTCCAAGCGCTTCGATGTTGGACTCAATGGCCCGGTCGCCGTTGCCATGAATGGCAATGCGGAAGCCTCTATTATGCAAATCCAAGAGTTCTTCATTGAACGCTTGTTGTTCGTTCAACAGTTCGCCGATTTTGGAGGAGTCGCTATAATAAGGTTTTCTGAGCGCCGCTGTGTAGCCTTGAATGGAACCGTCTTGAAAATGTTTGGCGCTGTCGAGCTGAGCCTTGTTATTTGACTTGCGTTTTAATTCAACTTGAAGCCCTTCCGCAGTATAATTGGCAAATGGTCCGTCTTCATTCAGCAAGTGATTCATAATCATCAATCTCATATTCATCGGGTTTCTGCCGGAATTAATTGCGGCTAAATGGGCATCGAGTTCAGCGATTCCTTTATCGAGTCCAACCCCGGCATCTGTGCACGTTGTGATGCCTTGAGCCAAGTACACTTGCGCTCCTTTAGCGATGTTCTCGATATTTTCCTCTTCGCTTGGAACAGGTAAAGCTGGAATGATTTTTTCTAGTGCCGGAATTTCGTGAATGACGCCGTCCAGCTTTCCTGCCTTATCCCGGCCAAAAAAGCCACCTGGCGGATCTTGTGTTTCTTCTGTCAGTCCGGCCAGTTCCAATGCTTTTGAGTTCACTGTGGCGAAGTGACCGGAAATGTGTCTAATGAAAACAGGATGGTTGGGGGACACTTGATCAAAATCTGCTCTCATTGGATGTCTTTTTTCTTCCAGTAATGTATCGTCATATCCCCAGCCCATAATCCAATTTCCCGGCGGCGTCTGTTCCGCTTTTTCCCTGACTTTTTGTAAAATATCTTCTATATTGCTGTTGAGAGGGGAACGGCAATCGATAAAATTTAACATTTCTCCATACATAAGCAAATGGCTATGTGTATCGATGAAGCCCGGGAGAAGAGTGGCCCCGTTTAAATCTATTTCCTGTGTACGGGAGTCAATAATATATCCCTGTATGTCAGGTTCTGATTCAGAGCAGATTTTCACAATCTTTCCGGCCGATACTAACAGTGACTTTGCAGCCGTATTTTTTTCATCTAAAGTAACGATATTTGCATTTTTTATAATGAGGTCAATGTTCATCTTGAGGCTCCTTTTTAAATAATATTTGTTTGTTCAGTTTCGGACTCTTCTGCCCCTCTATTACTGGCGGAAGGGAGGTCTTCCCAGAATACGGCTTTGATCGTTTCGCTAGGTGAGTGTTTTGTAAACAGACTAACAATGACTACTGTCGCAATGGACACGATAAAGCCTGGTATGACTTGATCAATGTTTGTTCCGAAAAACGGCCAAATGATCGTCGCTAAGCAAGCAGCAATCATGCTGGAGATGATTCCGGTGTTCGTTGTTCTTCTCCAGAACATAATCGCCAAAAACGGAAAGACGAGCGTTGTAGCTGATATTCTTAGTGCCCATTGGTACATGCTGATAATGTCAGTCATAAAATAAGCGAAAATTAAGGCGAGTACGGAAATAACAACAACGCTTAACCGGGCGACAAACATCATTTGTTTCTCAGATGCTTTCGGATTGAACAGGCGGAAATACAAGTCTTGTGTAATGTTCGAGCTTCCTTGCAGAATAAAGGAATCGGCGCCGGTCATTAGAGCGGATAAAAGGCCGACGATGACGATGCCGCCAATGGCTGGAGTAAGTAGTTCGACAGTGATGTGGGAGAAAATTAAATCAGGATGTATATCGGCAGGGACGAACTGACGGGCCGTCACTCCGATGCTGAAAGGCAATACAGATATGCCTAAAGTAATGACGTGTCCGATCAAACCTGCTTGAATCGCTATTTTTTCTGTTTTCGAAGCGAAAATGCGCTGCCACGTGGACTGCCATATTAAATAAAATGGGGCAACCGACAAGGCAAACATGAGCACTTCGTTTAAACCGCCGGCTCCTAAAGGAGTTAAATAATCACGCGGCGTGCTTTCAATGACATGGGCAAGTCCACCGCCAAATTTTAAGGTAACGAATGCGAGCACGAAAATTCCGACGATCAAAATGACACTTTGAATGGCATCAGTAACGATTGTAGCAACAAGGCCTCCAAGAATGGTGAAACCTAAAATTAAGGCGAATGACAAAGCGATTCCTATTTTAGGATCGATATTAAACACGATGCTAAATACAGTACTCATTCCGACTATTTGAAGAGCGGTCGTCGGGACCGAGTAAATGAAAGCGGAGAGGATAGAAGGAATGATACCGGTTTTTGAACCGAAACGCTCACTGAATAGGTCAGCTAACGTATACAGCCTTTGTCTTCTTAACGGCTTGCTGAAAACGGCGACGAGAAGCATGCTCGTTAAATAAGCAGGGAGAGCAAATTTGAAAAAGCCTGATACTCCAACGGTGAACCCCATGCCAATCCAGCCGATAAACACAGCGGCACCGCAGTTCGTACTAATAATCGTACCGACAATGTTCCAAAAGCCCATATTCCAACCGGCAATTAAATAAGAATCCGACGTTTTTACTTTAGTAAAATAGTAAAATCCTACAGCGAACATAAATAGGAAATAAATTAAAATATAGCTCAAATACCACGCCATTGTTTTCCCTCCAAACTATTATCATTTTGCCGCATGAGAGTAGATCATAGATGAAGAGCTGAGATTAAAAAGCGTTCACAATTGATTTGAGTCTGAGGTGCTGAACTAGGATAGGAGCTCCTTTCTGTTTTTAATTTGGCTAACACGTTATGATGACCTGATGACTTTAAATTTATACAAGCTTAACATTGGTATTCTAAATATTCAATCAATTGATCCGCGCGCACTTATTGCGCTATTTCATAAGAGTTATTCCGAATTTAAATTAATACTGGGATTATTTGTTCTTATCTTACAGATCGACTATATTAACCAAATGCAATTATGACAAAAAAGGCAGAGGAACGATTCGTTTAGAAAAGGGGAGTTTGTTGTCCAGCTTCGTCGAAAGAAAGCGAAAAGAGTTTGACGAAAGTTATGTGAAAGCGTGAAAGGATATGGTACAATTTGACTATTAAAGTACTGTGAATAAATTAGTGTATTCTCTATTAGTCAACTACTCGACACTTAACTAACGGTTGAGGTGGGAGACTTCTGTTCGGAAAGTCTATTAAACTGGGATCAAATGTGAAACTTATGAAAAAGGCAAACTTATTGAAAAGTAAGGGCGCAAAGTTACAGGTCTAAGGTGTGGTTTGCTATGATGGCTGAGCTGCCTATATTAGGGGGATATTTATGGCTGAAGGTCTATTGCTGGATCAAGAGTGGGTGGCCTTAATCAAAGAAGCTAAAAATTTAGGTATATCAATCGAGGAAATCAGGGAGTTTTTGCAGAGCGGAAAAATGAATTTGGGGAATTTCGAGTCCGATGTATAAAATTTCCTGAAAAAGCGCAGCTGCGGCATTTGTCTTAGTTAAATTTTCAAAAAACCATTTAGTGTTAGTGGGAGAGAAATGAAGTCGCAGCAGGATTAATTTTGCGAATTTAAGGAGCGTACATAAAATAGGTAATATTAAATTGGAGCAGGCCTAGTATTGCCCATTACCTTATCTTTTCAGGACTCCTCCACTTGAAAAAAGTAAGCAGGAGAAGTCCAAGTGAAAATTATTTATTAGATTTTTGCCACTTTTGAAACTCAAGAAATTGCTTGAATTGCTCTTTGCTAATTCCTGACTCCATCGCTTCTTTAGCAAGTTCGAGCCATTCTGTATCAATTTCATCCTCTTTACTGTTATTCTCGTTAATTAACTTCTCAACATTTACATCTAACACAGCAGATATTTTATGTAGAAATTGGATAGAAGGGTTTAATTGTAATTGTCGTTCAACCGAAGAAATATACGATTTCGCTACTCCTGCACGGTTAGCTAATTCGGTCAATGATAAACCTTTTTTCATCCTAAGTTCCCGGATTCGTTCACCTATAGTCATTTTTCTCACCCTTAGAATGTACTCAAAAATAATCAATCGACCTTATTTTACCACAACCAATAATAAAAGGACAAAAAATTGAAAAAGTGCCTATCAGCCAAGGAGAATCTGTAATTTTGACAATTCAGCACCTGCTCATGAACTGCCGCCTTATATGAACACGCACATTTTTCTCAACTCCTGCACAAGTATTGAAGAAAAGAAAAAGCGCTGTTGTAAACGGGTTTGCGACGAAGCCGTTTCACTACACAAGTAACAACAGAAAACCTAGAGAGCCAATTTATCTTGGCTCTCTTTTTCATCGACAAAAACCGGGGAGTGACAGGCACCGCTCATATGTTTTTTTGTTATATTGTGAATATTTTTTACTTAGGCACTGAAAGCCCTTAGTTTTTTGTGAAAGATGATGTATAAATAATTTAAAGTATTGCAGAGAAGAGTATTTTATAGGCTGAATGTTTTGAAACAAGAGACTTTGCATCTCACAAGGAGTGAATGGAATGCCCCAAAACGAAAAAGTGTTTGACGTGACAATTATAGGCGGAGGGCCCGTCGGTTTATTTACTGCTTTTTATGCAGGGATGAGACAAATGTCTTGCAAAATCATCGAGAGTCTTCCGCAGCTTGGCGGGCAGCTGTCCGCGCTTTATCCTGAAAAATACATTTACGATGTAGCTGGCTTTCCGAAAGTGAGAGCGCAGGAGCTTGTGGATAATTTAAAAGAGCAAATGGATCAATTCAACCCGACTGTGTGCCTGGAAGAAGCGGTGCAGGAAATCGAGAAGCAGGCAGATGGCGTGTTTAAAATGACAACGAATGCCGGCACTCATTTTACGAAAACGATCGTGATTACTGCTGGCAACGGAGCCTTCCAGCCGAGAAAGCTGGAGCTTGCAGGATCGGAAAAATACGAAGGCAAAAACCTTCATTATTTCATTAATGATTTAAATCAGTTTGCGGGGAAAAAGGTACAAGTATTCGGCGGCGGCGACTCGGCGGTTGACTGGGCGCTTATGCTAGAGCCGATTGCAGAAAAAGTAACGATCGCTCACCGCCGCGATAAATTCCGCGCACATGAGCACAGCGTGGAAACGATGAAAAATTCTTCTGTGAACATCTTGACGCCGTACGTGCCGACGGAATTAATCGGAGAAGACCGGATTGAGCAAGTCGTACTCGAAGAAGTAAAAGGCACACAAAAAGAAGTCGTTGATGTGGATGATGTCGTCGTTACTTACGGTTTTGTTTCTTCCCTCGGCCCGATTAAAAACTGGGGCCTTGAAATTGAGAAAAACAGCATCGTTGTCAATTCCCGCATGGAGACAAATATCGAAGGCATTTATGCAGCAGGAGATATTTGTACGTATGAAGGAAAAGTGAAGTTAATCGCCAGCGGATTTGGTGAAGCACCGACTGCCATTAGCAATGCGAAAGTATATATTGATCCAAAAGCGAAGGTACAGCCGCTTCATAGTACGAGTGTAATGGGAGAGAGTGACAAAAAAGAAGCAGCCGTTCATTCCTAATTTCTGCTTGATTATGATACAAAATAAACTTCACCCTTTGAAGGTGTGTGATGCCGAAATGTAAGCTTGTAGATAAAGAGCCTTGCAGAGCTTGCGGAAAATGTAGTTCCACTGCAGCGCGAAAGGTTCAACCACTTCATAGTACTGGCATAGCAGAAGGCGCAGAGAAAAAGAAATAGTAGTGAACTCTTAATTCAGCTTCATTAAGCTGTAAAATAAACTTGATTTTTTGGAGGTGCAAGAGGTGGCAAAATATACGATTGTGGATAAAGAAACTTGCATAGCTTGTGGAGCATGCGGTAGCACCGCTCCGGAAGTCTTTGATTACGATGAAAATGGTCTTTCATTTGTCATGCTTGATAATAATCAAGGTACAGCTGAAGTTCCTGATGACCTTTTCTATGATTTAGAAGATGCTAGCCTCGGCTGTCCGACTGAATCTATTAAAATAGCTGATGAACCTTTCGATGGCGATCCTTTAAAAGCAGGATAAAGCGCTATTTAATCACCATGAAACAATTCGTAAACAAGAAGTTGAAAAATAAAAAGTGAGAAATTAAACATAAAAACATCATCAAATTATAATAAATTATTGCAATTTTCAGTATAAAATGAAACTAACACTAACACAAATAGGAGGCAGGAAGAAATGAGTGCAACTACACAAAATCGAGTAAAACGTTACAGAGGAACAGAACTAAACACAAAAGGCTGGCAGCAAGAAGCTGTCCTTCGCATGTTGATGAATAACTTAGATCCCGAGGTAGCTGAGCATCCAGAAAAGCTCGTCGTCTACGGAGGCATCGGAAAAGCGGCCCGTAACTGGGAATCTTTCGACGCGATTGTGGAAACGTTAAAAAACCTTGAAGAAGATGAAACGCTGCTCGTTCAATCAGGAAAGCCAGTCGTTGTCTTTAAAACACATAAGGATGCGCCGCGTGCGTTAATCGCCAATTCAAATATTGTTCCAGCTTATGCTAACTGGGATACGTTCCATGAATTGGATCAAAAAGGCCTCATGATGTACGGCCAAATGACAGCGGGAAGCTGGATTTATATTGGTTCTCAAGGAATTGTACAAGGGACGTATGAAACGTTCGCGGAGCTTGCGAAGCAGCATTTCAACGGCACACTCAAGAACACGATCACTCTTACAGCGGGCCTTGGCGGTATGGGTGGTGCACAGCCGCTTGCGGTGACGATGAATGGCGGTGTCGTAATTGGTATTGACGTCGATGAAACGAGAATTGA
>NZ_WEIO01000002.1 GCF_009183655.1 Bacillus aerolatus | reverse complement strand
TCTTGATTAACGGTTTTCTTTACTAAACGCATACCTAATACATAAGTGAAAAATTCATAGTTCTTTTCTGCACTACTTGTAATAGCTGTTACGTGGTGTATTCCTTTTAATTCGTTCATTTTAAATTCCTCCATATAGATCCTCAAATTATGCTCATTTATTTTTTAAAACAGGGTACTTCTCCCTTTTAGGCTAATTTATTACTCAAGTCACACTGAATAAATGAACCAATTAATTTTTGTACCCTGTGTCCTACAAAAGCTAATCCAATTACTAAACGTAAAATGATTTATTTAATATTTCACTTTTATATATCTCGATTTAGAGATATATATTCAAAAAAATTTTATATTTTTTTTGAGCGATGACCAATTCTCTTCAGCAAATTAATGAAAACATCAACTTCTTCTTCAGATAACTCATCAAAGATTGTATCTATTTTCTTTTCATGTTTCGGAAATATGGTATCCATAAATGCTTTGCCTGATTCTGTAATGACAGCATAAGTCACTCGACGATCCTTTGGACATGCTTTACGACGCACGAATTCTTTTTTCTCTAGTTTATCTACGACATAGGTAATACTACTACTTGCGATTAAAATTTTTTTACCGATATGTTGTATAGGCTGCTCACCTTTATGATAAAGCAATTCTAAAACACCGAACTCGGTTGGATTTAAACCGTATTGAATCATGTCTTTTTTCACGACTTCTTGAACAGCTTGTGTTGCCCGAAGCATGACTGTTAATGCTTTAAGTTTATTATTTACCTTTACCATTTATTGTCCCTCCTTTTATTAAAAATATATTGTCTCGAATAATTTTATCTCTAATTCAAAGTAAATTTAACAGAGATTTTAAATACTGTCAATAGATAATATTTATATCATTTGCAGCAATGTTATAGCAGCCAAATGTGGTCAAAACGATTTAAAAAAACAAAGCCCCTTACCCACATTCAGAAATCGGCTTTTTGATTGAAAACAACTATATTTAAAAGCAAACAAAAGGGAGCAGCCTTGCCGCTCCCTTTTCATTTTCCTGTCAGCGCACTGCTCGCACTAATGGAATCCCTTAACTATCATCGGCGCTGAAAACCTTAAAGGATAAATCTACATTCTACTAATCAATTATTTTTTTGTAATGGCCGTTGTAAAGATGAACGAGCGATAGAGAAGAGCGAAATATCATGTTCAGTTTTACCGTTCACAGCCAATTGACTTAATACCTCTCCAATTACACTTGCAAATTTAAATCCATGTCCCGAGAATCCAGCAGCAACGGCTACTTGAGAATACTCTGGATGCAGGTCTACAATAAAATGTTCATCTGGTGTAAATGTATACATACAAACCTGTCCATCTTTTAATTCACCTGCAGCCTGTGGCATATAACTCTCTAAGAAACTGCGTACATCCCCTTCATCGCCCGAATACGCTCCAAATTCACGCTTACTATGGTCCGGATCAATTGGCTCTCCTAAATCATGGCGGCCAATTTTCAGCCCTTCTCCACCAAAGTTAGGGAAGCCGAAATATATTCCTGTTGGGGTTTCAGACATAAAGACAGGAAAATTTCCGGGATGATACAATGATTCATTAGACTCAAACCAAGCAACCGTTTTACGATATGCCCGAAGTGGTAAATCAAGATTAAGCTTTGCAAGCATTTTACCGTTCCAAGCTCCTGTAGTAACAACAAGTTTATCCGCAGTATAAGATCCGTACTTTGTCTGCACTTTTACAGAATCTTGATAGACTTCAATATCCTCAACAAGTGTATTAGTCAAAAGAGTGGCCCCATTAACTATTGCAAGTTCACGATAGGCACGAATACAATTTTCACTAAATAGTACGCCTGAATTCGGCTCCAAAATAGCAACAAAATCCTTTGGAACATTTATACCAGGCCAGCGTTCGTTTATTTCCTCACCGTACAGTAATTCGTAAGGAAGCGAATGCTTTTGTGCACTTGCTATCGTCTTATCAATAAACTCTGACTCCCCTTTAGGACCAAATCCCAGCACACCCGTTTGTGCAAAAATTTTATGATGGGTTTTTTTCTCCAGTTCATCCCATAATGTTTGAGCCCTAAGTGCAAGAGGAACGTATTCTCTTCCCATACCGTAAGCATGACGAATGATTCGAGTGTCGCCATGATGGCTGCCACTGGAATGCGGTGGATCAAATGCATCTATCAATAATGTCTTAACCCCTTGCTTGGCTAAATAATAGCCAGCCGCCATTCCCATTGAACCTGCGCCTACAACGATTACATCAAAGTGTGTGCTCATAACAGTCCTCCTGAAAGTATTAATATAAGTTATTGTTACAAATTTTCTTTTACCGAACTATGCAAGGATTCATCTATTTCATTCGCAGAATCACTTGTACTATTTACCTCACTCAAAGAGAGAGCCTTTGTCTCCGGTGCCCAAGCAATGGAGATGATCGTACCAATTAAAAGAATAACCGCCATTCCACCCATGGTAGCTTGCAATCCAAAAGAACTCATACTAACCGGAAGAAGAAACGTTCCAATTGCAGCGCCGATCCGGCTAATCGCCGTCACTACACCAATTCCGGATCCACGGATTTCTGTTGGAAAAAGTTCAGATGGGTATACAAACTCAAGGTTTGTAGCTGCTGCCATAACAAAAGTGAACACTAGGAAGAATATGATCGCTAAGAGGGGGTTGCTTATAATACTAAGCATAAACATGCTGACAACAAGGAAAGTAAAAGAGCCAATGGTGAATCCTCTGCGAGTAAATTTTTCTAAAAACCAGAGACCAACAATTGAACCAATAAGAAGGAAGATATTTAACCACATGTATACCGAGAAATTCTCTGTGAATCCCATGTATTTCAAAATAGTTGGGAGAAATGTGTATATAGCAAAGTACGGAATGACCTGACAAACATAAAACAGCCCGCCAAAAGCCGTACGCTTCCAAAGTCTTTTGCTAAAGAGATCCAAAAATCTAGCGTTAGCTTGGCTGTTCCCAACATTTTTATCCATCTCTACATTTGCTCCGATATGTTTGCGAATGATCTGCTGTGCTTCTTCGATACGCCCCTTACTGATAAGCCATCTTGGTGACTCAGGCGTTCCGATTCGCAAGATCAACACGATGAAGGCAGGGATAGCGGCACTAATAAGCATCCAACGCCATGATTCAGGACCAGCCTTCCCCATATAAAATCCAACGAAGTTTGCAACTACATATCCCACTGTCCACACTATATTTAAAGAAGCTAGCAATGCTCCCCTATATTTTCTTGGAGCAAATTCAGCGAGTAAAGTTGTGCCCACAGCGTAATCTCCTCCAAGAGCTAAACCTATCATTAATCGTAAAATAAACAACGTTGCTGGATCATTCACAAAAAATTGAAGAATGGAAGCAATCGTAATCACTAAGAAGTTTGTAAGAAATATTTTTTGTCTACCAATTCGATCAGATAGGCCCCCGAGCAACAAACTGCCAAAAAAAAGTCCAATTAAAGCGGAACTTCCAATTAGTCCTTCCCACATTGGACTTAAATTCATTTCAGGACTAATCAAAGTAAGAGCCATACCAATAATCCCAAGAGTGTAACCGTCAGAAAAATTCGCCCCAAAAGTAAGCGCAGTAATTTTGAAATGAAACTTGTTAAGTGGAGCATCATCCATCCTAAATTTCCTTTCAGGCATAAGACACGTTCCCTCATTTCCCATAAATTTTTGGTTACGTCTTTTAAAAAAATATGAACTTACTAGAATTAACCGGACGGCTGCTCTATCTTGCTTGATCTATCGCTATAATCTGATGGTAGGATGCCCTCGAGATCAGATGTATGCGATTACATTTAAGTCATAACTTTGTCCCGCCATTATGTAAATCCCGTTTAATCTTTTAACATTTTGTTAAGCTTGAATAATCACTCACCTTAGCTCCCCCCTTTTTTTGTTTGTTGTAAAACGAATTTAGAGCACCCCTCCCAAATCACGTTCATATGGGAATGTGTTTTTTATATGAATGTGTTCATTGATTTATAATATTCATAATAATCAACAAATAAACTTTTGTCAATTTTAAATTAAGCCCACTTAATCATTATTAATCCCAATTTTAGTTCATCATATGGGCGGGCTATATTCCATTTATTTGGCACCCCCTCTGTTAGGATAGATGTCGCATAGAATTCTAGTGTTATAATTAAGAAAATACGGAGGTCGAATGAGATGAAAGGAGAAAGAGGACAACATTATAAAGGGTTAAAAGAAGAGAAAAAACGGGCAAAAACAATAGAATAAGGTCTGCGCCAAAAAGAGAAAGCGCTGGGTAGCAGACGGTGAGGGAAAAAGAAGAAAAACAAAAAAATTCTAGGGTCGTGAAGAAAGAGGAATACGCCAACTTACTGCCGCCACAAATTTGTGTGAAAGTTGGCTGATCAGTGTGTGTACATTGCTTCAGAATCAAGATTTTACCTCATGTTGGGGAAACAAGATATGCAGCATCACCGGGGGCGAAGCAAGAGAACGGAAACTGCCCGAAAGCCATTTAGCCACGACCCCCACTCAAATATTACATGGATGAGTGGGCCGGTAAAAGGCTTGTTTTATTAGCTTTATTTGATTATTGACTTATACATATATAAAACTTAATACAGAACTAGCAAGATAGTCTTCCGTCAACATTAGTCCTTTGACAGCTTTTGTGCCAGCTCCTTAATATATCTTACTGTTATTTCTGTAGCTTCTTCTTTTTTATAACTGCCTCTATTATTCAAAAGTGTAGACATCATACCTTTCCATAGAAGGATAATCATATTATTTACATCGTCTATATGTTCAGAGCGAATATTATGTTTCTTCTCAATTTCTAAAAACATTTTGTTTCTTTTACCTAGGTTAGGCTCAAAGAGTGTAGGCTTAATTTCATCTGGTACTCCAATTAAATCACTGGGATATATAGAATAATAATGCTTAAGTAACTCATCGGGTTTTTCACCTAAATCTTCTATAAAGAGTGCATAATATATTTCAGGTTTAGAAAATGAATGTTTACAAAAACATTCCCATGATAGAATATATTTATCTAAGTAATTCTCTTCTTTACTCATATATAAATTAACTTCTTGTACATAATCTTTAACAAGGTTCATTGAAGCAAAAAATAAAAGGTGTGAAAGATCTTTAAAATAGTTATAAATGGTGGATGTAGTATAACCCGCTCTCTCCGCAACCTTTCGTGCAGTAACATTTTTAATACCTTCTTCTTCAATAATTTGAACGGCTGCGTCAACAAAGTATTGATACATTCTATTTACCTGTATTTGTTTACGATTCATGACCATTTCTCTTCTCCTTAACTTTGCAAATATTGTGAGTTTATTATACAAGTTTACATAGATATGTACAAAATTTCTCATTTTTCATAACCTTTTTTATAAAAATTCACCTTATTAAACTGTCAAATCTACAAAGTGAAATAGATTCAGGTATAAAATAACCGGCTTTACTATCGGCATGGACTTTTAAGTGAAATTCCAAGTAAGTTGGCCGTTTTCCTAATTCCAATTTCAGTTTTTCCTACGCATAATACAACTGGTCTTTTCTCGGATTCTTTTCGTTAAAGATCATAGGTAACAAAAAACGTGCAGAATTGGTCAGTAATAAGTAGTAGCAGATATGCTACTACTTTCAGTTTGTCGACAAAAGGGGTTCGGAATGGTCTCATTCCGAACCCCTTTTTGATTTTGTATTGGATTTCGCCTGAAAATCTGATAAAAGCATTCCAAAGAGGCTTCTTCTACATAAAAAAACGATATGAATCTAAACTAACCAGCATAGTTAAAACTAGTTCACAGTAGTTAACTGCGGTCTTGAAATTGAAAACTTTGAAATATCATAGGTTGTATGCCCATCAGTTATCATCTGACTTATCATTTCCCCTAAAACACTGCTATATTTAAAACCATGTCCAGAAAAGCCTCCGGCAATAATAACATGCGGAAATTCAGGATGGTGGTCTAAAATAAAGTCCTTATCAGGGGTCTTTGTAATCATGCATGATCTTCCTTTTTTAAGTTTGCCTGCTGCCCCTGGTAAAAACCTTTCCAAAAAGATTCTTAAATCTCCCTCATCATTGTCGTATTTGCCGAAATCCTGACTCATTAAATCAGGATCGGTTTCTCTTTCGGAGTCATTTCGGCCAACCTTAACACCGCTGCCGTCTATACTTGGAAAGCCATAATACTTTTGGTTTTCGAAACTAAAATAAAAACAAGGTAACATAGGATGCTGATAATACATGTTATTAGGTTCAAACCATCCTAGAGTTTTACGCATTGGCTGTAACGGCAATCCTAATGACGAAAGAACCTTCCCTGTCCAAGCTCCCGCGGAAATAACAACTTTATCAGCATAGAAAGTATCGTTTGTTGTTTTTACAACAACTCCGTTGACTGAAAAATCAATACTGTTCACTTTTGTATTTGTTTTTAGCGCAGCATTATGTTTTGTGCCTAATTCTCTGTACGCATTTATACATTCTTCATTAAGGAGTGCACCGGAGGCTGATTCAAAATAGCCAACAAAGTGCTCAGGAATTGAAAATCCAGGCCATCTTTTATGAATTTCATCCGCATTTAGTTTCTCTAAAGATAAAGAATGTTCGTTGGCACTTTTTACTGTTTCCTTTATAAAGGAGGCATCACCTTCTCCCACTATGAGAGTTCCAGATGGAATAAATAACATTTTGCCGATTTCTTCTTCCAATTGATACCACAAACTCTGTGCTCTGAGAGCAAGATCAACATATTGTCTACCTTCACCAGTAGCATGACGAATTAACCGGGTTTCTCCATGGTGGCTGCCCTTGCCATGCGGGGGATCAAATGCATCAATTAATAAGGTATCGATCCCCTTTCTGGCTAAATAGAATCCTGTTGCCATTCCGACAGATCCAGCGCCAATAACAATTACACTATAATGCTTTTTCATAACAGGGAATCTCCCTTTCAGCTAAAATTAGTGACTTGTAATCCTGCTTTTTGACTTTAAAAGATCGCAGAAGTGATGGAATATTCTATTTATTCATGGCGTGCTTTATCCAACCGACTATTACCGTTGCTGCTGCCACATAACAAACAGCAGCTGAGAAATAAACGATAAGATCCCATATACTCATTTTTCCGCCCCCTTCTTAAATAGGTAATTGGGCTTTTAAAAATTGCCTATTCTGTCTTTTATGCATCCACTTTCTCTGAAGGCAAGGTTTGATAGTCATGAGGAATTTTATGCGATGTCATGAGGTGAGTAATCCAAAAAACAACTAGGTTAGTGACAATACCTACTGCGATAGCTGGAATCCCAAAAGGTTCTCCCAAAAAGTTCAACCAGACAATTGTTATAAGCAGTCCCGCTATTATTGCAGGCGGTCCAGCGTATGGAGATACTTTGCGTTCTAAAGGTCCTCCCCAAAGTATAGCTATGCACATTGGAGGCAGTATGGATGGAGCCCATAACTGGAAAGCATACAGCATTAAACCCATAACGCTAGGTATAAATAGAGATACAAGTATTCCGCCAACTCCAACAATTAAAGTTGCGTATTTTGTCCATTTCAATAAACTCTTGTCATCAGCGTTCCTATTTATAACTTTACCGTAAATATCTCTTGTGAAAATAACTGCTGCGGTATTTAAAATGGAACTTCCTGTTGACATTACTGCTGCAAGTAATCCTCCAAATACTAAACCTATAATGCCAACTGGCAAGTATTTTTGTGCATAAGTAACAAATACCACATCGCCGTTAATTCCTGGGAATTTAACAAACCCAATCAATCCAATCACCATTATTACGATGGTAAGAAAAATATACATAATAGCGAATGATACAGTGCTCCATTTACTAACATTTGCTGTTTTAGATGATGCATATCTTTGTATATAATGTGGGGCTAGCGCCTCTCCTAAGAGAAAACTCAAGAATGTTGCTATAAATACACCAATTGTCCATGGTCCTCCAAAAAAGACTAAGTGTTCTGTATCAATTGCTCCCACTTTATCAATTATTTCTGTCATGCCTCCCATTTTGTTAACACCTATTATTGCTGCTGTGGCCATACTGCCAACAAGAATTATAAACTGGATGGCATCCGTATAAATGACAGCTAACATACCTCC
Organism: Bacillus aerolatus; assembly: GCF_009183655.1. Taxonomy (GTDB): domain Bacteria; phylum Bacillota; class Bacilli; order Bacillales; family Domibacillaceae; genus Pseudobacillus; species Pseudobacillus aerolatus. The sequence continues at coordinate 544,887 of NZ_WEIO01000002.1, read as the reverse complement.
TGCCCACGTATATGCAATTGTTATCAAGGCACCAATAACAGTTAAAGCAATGAAAGGCAAACTGATTACAGGTTCTAAAATACGCCCAAGAGCCAAGACCTGAACACCAAACATACTTGCCATGAACAAGAATGCTAAGACACTAGATATAAGTTGGCCTGATCGCCCAAAATAAAAATCCATAATATCTCCAATGGTATAAATGTCTTTCATTTTACTTATACGCGGTGCTACAAAGAATCCAATGAGAACCTGGCTTATTACAACTCCTAAGAGCGCCAGAAAAACAACAATACCTGTTTCATAAACAAACGAGACCCTGCCGACCGTTGCTCCTCCACCGGCTAATGTAGCGCCAATTGTGGCAAAAATTAAAGCAAACGGCATTGATCTCCCTGCAACAGAATAGTCGCTAAAGGATGTAATTTTATTCATAGTATAATAACCAATCCATAAAACGACTAACATATAAACAACTAATATGCCAAGGTCTAGCCCACTTAGCATCATTATCCCCCCTGTATTTTCATTATTCGTTACTCATACAGCAAAGCGGTTCGGTTCAAATGGCTGTATATTAAATTCGGTTTGTCCCGAATGGATCAAATCCGACATAATCTTTCCTGTAGCAGGCGCCATTGCCATACCAACCATCCCATGACCGGTTGAAACGAAAAGGTTTTTATAGTTTGGCACTCTCCCTAAAACCGGGAGCCCATCCGGAGTCATCGGCCGCATCCCTGTCCATTCTTCTTCTGTATCACCTGTTAAATTTTCATTTAGATAATTGGAAACGGCGGATCGGATCCCTTGTACCCGCTTTTTATCAAGATTAGTGTTAATTCCCGACAATTCCATTGTTCCGCCTATTCTTACAGCGTTGTTAAACGGCGTGATCCCCGCTTTCACATCACCCAAGTAAAGAGGACGCTGGATTTTTACTGTTGGATTAGTTGTCGTGATGCTATAGCCTTTGCCAGCGGTTAAAGGGAGGCTGTATCCTATTCTCTTTGCCAAAGTGCCTGACCACGCTCCAGTAGCTATTAGGAAATGATCCGCTTCGATCCGCTCTGTTTTTGTTTTAACAGCAATGACTTCCTTGTCTTGTCTTTCGATATCGATCACTTCTGTGTTTGCCCGTAAATCAGCGCCTGAAGCGAGCAACCGTTTTGTAAGCGCTTTAGAAAAAGTTTCCGGTCTAATATGATACTGTTTTGAAAGCAAAATCCCCCCGATCACTCTATTAGACAGACTTGGTTCAAGCTCCTGCACTTCTGCTGCACTTAGAGTAACTGGGGATTCATGGCCATGAGCATCCGCTCCGTTTTCTAACCTTTTCATTTTTTGATTGAGGTTTTCCTGATTCAAAAAAGCGAATAATATCCCTTTCTTATGCAATTCAAAGTCCAAGCCTTCAGATTGAAGCGAATCAAACAATTTTAGTGTTGACTGACTGAGTGTTAAAAGGGCCGTTTCTCCCGCTTCAAAGTCACGTTCATTACAATACTTCATAAACTGGGTCACCCAGCCGGATAACTGCGGGAGCGCAGAGGGCTTAATATACAAAGGGCTGTCTTTTTGCAGCAGCATCTTAAATGATTCTGTCATTAAACCCGGAGCCGGAACAGGTTCATGTAAAGCAGGGCATATCCATCCTTGATTTCCTTTCGAGCACGCCTCTCCAAATTCTCCTTTATCAAGAACAATCACCTCAAATCCCTTTTGTGTCAGGTAATAAGCACTTGAAAGACCAATGATGCCGCCTCCAATAATAACAACTTTCTCTTTCATGCCCATATGCTCCTTTCTTGAAAAACGCATTTTTAAATTTTCTGATAATTTATTTAATTTTATTATTGGAGAACGAATTATACATTGTTTCATGTGCCCAATATTTAAGAGCATTTTATAGAAATTTTTTCGCTTTTTGCACAATCATAAACAGTTACTAGGTTTCGTAAAGTAAATTTATACCTCAGGAGTACCCATATTAGCCATCAGTACTGCAAGATAAAGCATGAAAGCATTCTTATAATTTTTTAGATCAATACCGCTGATTTCATGGATTTTATTCAAGCGATAATGCAACGTATTTCTGTGAATGAATAACATATTGGCGGCGTTTTTTTGGTTAAATCCTGATTCACACCATGCGCAAATAGTTTTTGATAAGTCTTCCCAGTCAGGCTGCTCCTGCAAGGTGGTCAGCATATTTAATATGTAGCGCTTGGATAAATCTTTTTGAATACTTGATACTAAGTCTTCAAAAAACAAATCGTGAATAAAAAAGACGCCCGGAGAAGCGTTCAGCTTTTTTCCGATTTTCAAAGCTCTCCATGCATCTTTATAGGACTGGCTTAATTCGTTAATATTCTTTGCGATAGCGCCGATCCCAATGGATGCAGAAAACCCTTTTGTTTCAAATTCAGAGATCATACTCAAACACTTATCTTTAATCTCTTTGATTACTCTGCTTTCCGAAAACTGGACAGACAAGGCGGGCAAAATAATAAATTTATCGTCTTGCATAGCAGCAATTAAATCATTAGGCTTGCGAAAAGTCCTTTGTATAATCGCTAACACATCCAACTTAAACGATTGAATTTGCATCTCAGCGGATTGTTGCCCCTCCGCTTTTTCATATATTTGTTTCGTGACTTCTTCAAAACGGAAGAGGTCGACCACAATTGCTATATGCGGTGGCTGCAAGTCATACCCTAGTTCGTGGCCTCTGGACAGCAAGTAAGACTCATCGCTTTTCTTAGGATCAAAAACGGAAATCTCCTGTATTAAGTTTTTCACTGCTTGTTCCCGAAGAAGTGTGGATTTCATATACATTTCTTGATAAAGCATCGTTTCGATATACTTTTTTAAGAGATAACAATATTTCTTTACCTTTTCTTTTTCACCTGTTATCCCGAATGAACCAATGTTTTTATTGAACAGTTCAATGGGCAAAGCAAACCCCGGTTTGGTTCCTTCCATTTTATCGATATTCATCGTATCCGGGTTAGGCTTACCTGTCTTAATGATTTGAACAGATGCTTCATGGAAATCACCCAGCCTGGAAGGATCACTCGAACCAATGATTATGGAGCGTTCATCAGTTATAATCACTTCGTGGCCAACAATCTCGCTCGTTGAAGCGGCGATCTTCTGCGCAATATCTTCTAACATACTTGTACCCCCCCTTGGATTTCACGCTTTGCCGTTAAATTACTCATATGAATTTTTTCTTATTTTTTATTTTCTCATAATATTTGTTCTCCAGGGAGGTTTTGTGTGCAGAAATTAGACCGAGGAAATATCAAAAACAATAAAGTTACGATTAACTTAATTTAATGATACGGTTAAGTATTATTTTCTTTGCTACTTCGGTGAAGCTGATAATACTTAAAAAGATAACCTTTCTTCGCTACTGAGGCTGGAGTTGGGTTATTTTTTATGTAATAAAGAGATGGGATCTAAAGCTAGTGAGACACTAGTATACAGGTCCATCTCTTTTTTCTTCTGAATTGGCGCATCTTTTTAGCGCCCGTTTCGATGGTCGATTATGTGCTGGCACATGAACTCGCGCATTTGAAGGAAATGAATCATACACAGGCATACTGGGGTACATCACGGGTGCTGCTGCCAGATTACGAAGAAAGAAAAGAATGGCTGCAGGTAAACGGTGGCCAGCTTTATGTATAAGAGTACAAAAAGAAGAGCACCCTCCCTTCTTTTTTTATAAAATAATCAATTATTGTTGGTTTATTAAAAAATTTGATCAAAAATACGTCTTATAATGTTGATTTTCCAAATATAAAAGAGCTTGTTTTTAAAAAAATCATAAAAGTATCATTAAATTATAATTTATTTTCTGAATATTCAGTATTAAAATGAAATTAACACAAATAGAAGGCATAAAGAAATAAGTATAACTACACAAAGCCGAGTGAAACGTTATCAAAGGACTAAACTGAATACGAAAAGATGGATGAAGCGATTCGTCTAGCAGAAGAAGCAAAATAGGAAGTAGCATTAATCATATGTCAGGAGGTATCAATCATTGAATCAAGAACTATGGCGTAGAAGTGCAACAAAGTTAAAGCCGTACATTCCAGGAAAGGCGATCGAAGATGTAAAAAAAGAATTAGGATTAGAAGAGATTATTCGTTTAGCTTCTAATGAAAATCCATTTGGGCCATCACCGAAAGCGGTCGAAGCGATGCAACAAGCTGTGCTGGACAGCCAGCTGTATCCAGAGGCAACATGCAGAGAACTTCGAAAAAAGCTCGGAAACTTACACAATATTGATTCTGATCAAATCATAGTAGGAAATGGTGCCGACAATGTTATTACGTTAATTGGAAGCGCCTACATCAATCCTGGTGATGAAGTCATCTATTGCACCCCTACATTTCCCGCCTACAGAACGATTACACTACTCATGGAAGGAACGCCGGTAGAGGTTCCTACTACTGAGGTTTATACGTTTGACCTTCAGGCGATTCTCTCCGCAGTTAATGATAAGACTAAACTTATTTTTATCTGTAATCCTAATAACCCGACCGGTACGATTGTGGAAGAAGATCAACTTGAAACATTTCTGAAACAAGTACCGCCGCACGTTGTCGTGGTGCTGGATGAAGCCTACGCTGAGTTCATCGGGCGTGAAGGATACCGCACAGGCCCTGACTTTGTAAAAGCAGGGTATCCGGTAATCTTCGTTCGTACATTTTCAAAATTGTATGGATTGGCTGGAACGAGAATTGGATATGCAGCTGCAAGTAAAGAGCATATTGCTCCTGTACAAGCCGTAAGGGAACCTTTTGCAGCAAACCGCATTGCGAATGCGGGCGCTGTCGCTGCTCTCGATGATGAAGAATATAAAAACAAGACGCTGCAGAAAAACAAGCAAGAGATGAAAATGCTGATAAAAGAACTTCGAGCTTTTGGTTATCATGTGACCGAATCGCACGCTAATTTTCTGTTTGTAGATTTAAAAGAAGATGTCATGCAGCTTTTTGAAGCGTTGATGAAAGAAGGCATACTCATCCGTCCTTGTATCGCATGGGGCTTGCAGACACACGCTCGTATTACTATCGGTTCATCTGAGCAGAATGAACGACTCATCAAAGCGTTACGCAAAGCAAGCTATAAACTAACTACATCATAAAAAAGGGAGAGAAAATAGAGTGAAAGACGGACGGTATTTAGTTTGGATTTTAGACGATGAATGGAATAACCATGAGTTAGAAAAAAGTATGTATGAACAATACAATTTTGAGGTCAAGGTAACACGGTCGGAAAACCTGGAAGAAGATTTGCCTCTTTATGCTCCTTATGCGGATGGTGTAGTAGCGCAAGTAGGGTTTCAATGCAGAGCAGACCTCATTGAAAGGCTGGAGTCTTGCAAAGTCATCTCTATATCGGGAGTGGGCTATAACCATGTAGATGTAGAGGCGGCTACTCAAAAAGGAATTACTGTTTCGCATGTGCCGGATTATTGTGCGGAGGAGGTTTCCAATCATACGGTTGCTCTCATACTTTCGGTGACCCGCCGCTTATCTTCATATAACCGCAAAGTTAGAGAAGGAAAATGGGATCCTTTGGATACGCTGCCGATTCATCGGTTCAGTGAAAGAACGGTAGGGCTGCTTGGCTTTGGCCGCATTGCCCGTATGGTTTCCGCAAAGATGAAGCCATTCGATGTCCGCCGCTTAGCCCATGATGAGTATATTTCTAAAGAAGTCTTCGATCAACATGGAGTGGAATCTGTATCGTTAGATGATCTTCTGAAGCAATCACACGTTCTCAGTCTTCATGTGCCATTGACGCCAGAGACGAAAAACCTTCTCAATTATGAGCGACTCAAGCAGCTGCCTAAAGGAGCATTTGTGATTAACACATGCCGTGGTGGTGTAATAAACGAGAATGATTTAAAGAAGCTGATTGAAGAAGGACACATAGCTGGAGCAGGGCTCGATGTTTTAGAACAGGAACCCCCAGCACCGGATCATCCGTTGCTGGCGATGGAAGAAGTACTGATCACGCCTCACGCTTCATACTTTTCAGAAGAATCTATCTCTCAGTTAAGGGAAAAAACAACACAAGCTATTATAGATGGAGTTTCAGGAAAACCTTTATCCCACACCTTGAACGAGCCGCAGATGAAAGTTTAATAAACTTAGGTCATAGTTCTTTATTTGGTAGAGGCCACAATCGTTTTTATTTGGCGCGGACCTCTTTATCACGCTTAATTTTACTTTGAAGCAAACCTCTTGTGAAAGGGTGTTCAGAAATTCATCTTAAGATGGACACCTTTTTAGAAAAATATTAATTGTTATTACTACCGGGGAGGAATATAGTGAACAGTTTAGATATTTTAGTAATGGTTGCTTATTTTGCTGTTATTGTTTTTTTTGGAGTATGGGGTGCAAGACGGGCGAAGACGGCAGAAGATTATGCGGTTGCAGGCAGAAATCTAGGCATGCGTTTGTATCTCGCTTGTGTAGCCGCCTTAATAATTGGCGGCGGCTCTACGCTTGGAACAGCAACATTAGCTTATGAATCTGGAATATCGGGCATGTGGTATTTGCTTGGAATAGGGACAGGTATGGTTCTACTTGGCGTCTTTTTTGCTAAAAAAATACATGGTCAAAAAGTGACGACTATGAGCGAGATGTTAGAAAAACGTTTTAATGTAGAAGCAAGGATAATAAGTTCCTTGGTTTCTTGTACGTATACCTTCATGCTTACAGTAGGGCAAGTCGCGGGGATGGGGACTGTTTTACATGTATGGCTTGGCTGGGATCTAGCGCTTTCTATGATAGTCGGGGGAGGCGCTGTATTATTTTATACTGTGCTCGGTGGAATGTGGTCTATCAGCATGACAGATATTATCCAATTAGTCATAATGACTGCGGGAATTTTCTTTGTTATGCTGCCGATAAGCCTTTCAAAAGTAGGTGGATGGACAGCACTGCATGAACAAATCCCATCCGCTTATTTTGAATGGAACAGCATAGGTGCAGCATTTATTCTTAAAAGTTTATTGTTGTATACCCTTAGTATTGTTGTTGGTCAGGACATGTGGCAACGGCTTTTCACAGCTCGAACGTCCAAAATAGCTAAATACGGTCTATTGGGAGCAGCGGGGTACGCTTATTTGTATGCTATCGCTGTGAGTATCATTGGCATGTGTGCCTTTGCTCTACTTCCTCAATTGGATAACCCGCAAGATGCTTTTGCGGCTATAGCTGAAGCTACACTTCCAGCGGGGTTATTTGGAATTGTGGTAGCCAGTGTGCTCTCTGCCTTAATGTCTACTGCTTCAGGAACATTAATAGCCACCTCGACGACTATTGTTAATGATATAATTATACGCTTTACCAAGCAGGATTTAAATGATAAGCGAGTTCTCATGGTTTCACGGATGACCACATTAACAATCGGCGTTATTTCAATTATTCTCGCCCTTTGGATTCAGAGTGTTCTGGTAGCTTTAGACACAGCTTTTGCCATTTTATCTGGCTCATTATTCTTCCCTATTGTTCTCGGATTCTTTTGGAAGAAAACCACAGCTAAAGCAGCCTTCTATTCTATTTTATCCAGCTCTGTCGTTGTAGTGATCGGATTGATATTATATGGATCCAGCTCCGTCATTCCCATTTTATGCGGATTAGGAGTCAGCCTTATTACCATTGTGTCGATGTCATATTTAACTGCTCCTTCTCAAGAGCTTGAAATGGAAGGATTAGATGCGGACATAAAAGGTTAAGCGCTTTCATAAATGCATCCATTTTGAGAGTGTCTTGTATCCAGATTCAAAGAAACGAGTCAAGAGAAAGAACGCTATTGAATATTCCTAATTCTTATTAAAGTTCATGCAATGTTACAGTTTTGTAAACACATCTACTAAAGTGAGGTATTGAATATGAGTAATAACAATCAAATTGGATTAGTAAAAAGCCCGGATGAAGAAATAGATTTTCCGATCTCATTTGAAGAGTGGGAAGAAAAAGCAGCCGGCATGATGTTTGAAGGCGGCTATGGTTATGCCAGCTCTAGTGCGGGAAGAGAAGAAACAGCGAGAAGAAATGTAGAAGCTTTCGCAAAATGGGCGACTGTTCCGAGAACGCTGAGCGACGTATCTGAAGCAGATATGAGTATCACTCTATTCGGGCGCACGTACCCCCGACCGTTTTTACTCGCACCAATCGGCGTACAAAAGCTCGCTCATATTGAAGGAGAGCTGGCATCGGCTAAAGCTGCAGCCGCTATGAATATTCCTTTCGTATTAAGCACAGTGGCAAGCCATTCGATCGAAGAAGTGGCCGCGGCTGCCCCGGATGGCTCCAATTGGTTTCAACTATACTGGTCTAGTAACGAAGAAATTTCTTTCAGCATGGTGGAAAGAGCAGAAAAAGCCGGTTATGAGGCAATTGTTGTTACCGTGGACACTGTTATGCCGGGATTCCGTGAAGTAGATATTCGCAATCAATTTTCGCCGATTGCCAAAGGTTTCGGGAAAGCCAATTATATAAGCGATCCTGTGTTTATGAAGTCACTGACAAGCCAAGATGAGGAATCTATTGTCGCAGCAGTTTTGAAGAACATGCTTACTCCTTCCCTTCATTGGAAACACATCGCCAAGCTAAAAGAGAAGACAAACCTGCCTATTTTACTAAAAGGTATTTTGCATCCAGAAGATGCGCTGACAGCACTTGAATATGGCGTTGACGGCATCATTGTTTCCAATCACGGCGGCCGGCAGCTTGATGGGGTCATTGCCTCCATTGATGCGCTTCCTTCCATTGCCGAAGCTGTCCAAAAAAGAGTGCCTATTCTGCTGGACAGCGGCATCCGGCGCGGCATTGATGCCGTCAAAGCTTTTGCATTAGGGGCTGACGCCGTTCTAATTGGCCGTCCTTTTCTTTACGGTTTAGCTGCAAATGGACAGCAAGGTGTGGAAAAAGTATTCGAACGCTTTTTCCACGAGACAGAAACCACCTTGGCCCTTTCTGGCATCGCCAATTTATCACAAATCGGCAGACTTAAGATGGTAAGAGAATAAATAGAGCAAATGCTCGACAAAGCAGACAAAGACTTCATTTTACATTAGTCTTTGTCTGCTTTTTATGTTGTAATATCCATTCCTTGAATTTTAAGAAAAGGTTTACCCCGGATTAACAATATTATTAAAATTGCGTTTCAGCTAAAGCCGAGAAATAGCCACAAAGCATGTTCGCTTCATCTAGGTTTTTCGTTTTCTTTAACAAAGCACCTTGAGATCCGCGTTTAGTTTACGGCGGAAATCCAGTTTCAATTTCCAGTCAGGAATAGCGGTTACCGCGCTTCAAAATATTGATGCACGTCAACGGACCATTCTTTCAGCTCTGCTTCCTCCCCCCGCTCCTCATACACTTCCATGAATTTATTGAAATACGGTTCCTGTTCTTTTGTCAGCCCGCTCTTTGTTTTACCGGCTTCCTTTTCAACCGTTTCATCGCGCATCTGCTTATACGCTTCCAATAATTCATCAATCGTCAACTGGCGTTCTTTAAATCGTTCCAGCAATGTTTCTAAGCGCTCGGAGATTTTCGTATAGTAAATCTCCGAGCGCTGATTTCTTTCCTTATGGCATGGCGTGTTTCATCTATGCTGCCTTAGATCCAGGAAGCACATTTTTCTCCACTTCTTCATTAAACTTGCTGTCTAGCAGCTAGATCGGGTCGCGCATTTCAATGCCTTCCATATCCAGATATTTAAATGAGTTTTGGAACAAATAATAGCATCTATGAAATATCAACAAGTTGTTTTTTGATAAAGAGTGCTTTTTTGATTTTGTTCAGCAATCGGTCCATTTTGTAGGATTGCTGAACAAAATTTAAAATATTGAATCTTCTATCTTTTTGAATTAGCTGAGATATTGTTTTAATATTTTTAAGCCTATTTTTAACTCTTCCAATGAGTTTGTAGAAGAAAGTGCAATGCGCAAATACTTATCAGGAGTGGTCTGCCCGCAATGATAAGAGATTCCTCTCGTATTACCATTTCTTCAATCAATGGTGATGGGAGTAAAATATTCAATAAATTAAAGGGGTATTATAGGTGAAGAAGAAAATTGATGAGTATCAAATTTATGAAAAACACTACGAGCAAATTTACAAACAAGTAAAAAACGATCCATATGCTCAGTCGTTAGGCATTCAGTTAACAAAGTTTGAGGCTGGTTTTGCAGAGGCAATGCTGGAAGTGCAAAGTCATATGGTAAATGCATATGGAACTGTTCATGGGGCAGTTATTTATGCTTTAGCAGATCATGCTTTTTCCGTAGCCTGTAATGCATATGGAAAAACATCATTGGGACTCTCGACAACAATCCAGTTTATTGAATCAGCTAAACCTGGAGACAAGATAGTCGCCCGTGCAACGGAAGTAAAACGAAACTATCGTACAGGGTTCTATCGAATCGATATCTTACATGGACGAAATCTGATAGCTACTATGGAGGCAGTGTCTTACCGTAAGGATCATTATTTTATAGAACTTGATGAGCATGTTTAAGTGGTGCAAGAGCTGTCCTTGAGGCAGCCCTTGCACATTTTTTAATCTTCCACAATCGTGCGCGGTTGTGAAGTATTGGGTTGTTTAGTAAAACTTTATCACGTATTCTTTATTCAATTAAAGACGAGTTTTGGAACACATAAAAGCAACTTAAAGGAAATGAAATGGCAACATCAAATTCATATATTTCAAGATTTTTAATAAAAGTTTCAGAAACCTTATAGATGTGAAAGATGTAGTGCACCCCAAAAGTTAGAGTAAAATCTGTCTTTTGGGGTGTTTATTAAATTGATACTAGTCAGCTACCAATACATATAGCCAATATAGGTAAAAGGATAAAATGACCCCAGATTTCGTATCCTCAGAACCTTCTCCTGTCCTCCTAGAAAGGAAGTTCTCATTTCCGGTAAGTTCTCCACTTGTGGTAGTGTATACACACAATAGTAGTACTCTATTAATTTTTTATTGTTAATACGTCGATTTACAGAGGCGAATTCGCTAACAATTGGGATTTATGTGCCTCATGGTTGGCTTTTTCAGCCTTAATTTCAACCTTAACATTTCCATATCGAGAAATTGTCGCTTTGCAATCCGGGGTAATGACAATATTAGTTGTAGGTTGTTCAATAATTGCAGGGCCATTTATAATATTTCCAGCCCTTAGTAATTCTTCATTATAAACAGGTACCTCTATCATTCCCCCACACTCTTTAAAAAATGCCTGCCTCGAAGGTTTAATTGCCAAGGTTTCTGGTTCCTCATGAAATAGATTTTGTTCTTGGAGTTTAATGTCAGGCATTATACCTTTTGCCTTTACTTTCCACATAGCAATTTCAATAGCCTCTTTTTCACTTTTTGAACCTAACGTTTCATCATGTTGATTATGAAAGTCTTTCGCAAACTTTGTTATATCATCATCATTGATAAATACATTTCCCTTAAGGGGTACAGTTAGCTCATTATTTTGAAATGGATATCGTGCTTCAGCTGAAAATTCCAACACCTGTCTTTCCATTGGGATGCCCACTCTATTTAAAAATGTTCTTGCCTCTTCTTCTAAATCTTTCAATATTAAATTTACTTTATCAAAGTTAAAAGCATCTGTTGTTGTAACATGACTACGACTAAAGCCACTGATTACATCCGCAACAACTCCCCCAAAAGCACTTAGAGTTGATGCAGTCTTCGGAACAATGATTTCACTACATCCTAATTGTGAACCTATTGAGGCCACATGCATGCCGATTGCCCCTCCGCCAGCAACAATTGTATATTCTTTCGGATCGATACCCTCCCATATTGTAATATCACGCATAGCCTCTGTCATGATATGATTGGCGGAATTATAAATCATATAGGCCGCTTCAATTATACTTACATTTAAAGGTTTAGCTACGTATTCAAAAATTGCCTGTTCCGCAAGCCTTTTGCTTACTTTCATTGTTCCGCCTAAAAAGAAGCCCTCATCGAGATAACCCAATACTAAGTTGGCATCTGTTATAGTAGGATATTTCCCGCCCCTCATGTAGCATGCTGGTCCAGGCAAAGAGCCTGCTCCTTCAGGACCTAAACGGAGTAGTCCGCCTTCATCCACCCAAGCTATGCTGCCACCGCCTGCACCAATGGTCTTTACATCTACTTTTGGAATATTTATTTTTTCTCCGTAAATAATTGAGTCTGTTGTAACGGTAAGAATACCATCTGTAATTCGACTCATATCAAAACTTGTACCACCCATATCGCATGTAATGACATTACATTTATTGAACTCTTTCTCAGCATAGAACTTACCAGCAATCGGTGCCAGTGCAGGGCCCGAATCTAAACTATAAATAGGTTTCCCCATCATCGCCTCGGGGGTTAATACCCCACCGGAACTCGTAAGCAAACTTAGCTCTCCATTATATCCTATTTCTTTCAGGCTATTTTCAAAATGACTAATGTAATCATTCATTAGTGGCTTTAATGAGGCATCTATCGCTGTACTAATAGTCCTTCTATATTCTCTGATGCGGGGGCTGACCTGATGACTTAATGTATAAGTCATTTCAGGCCATTCTTCTTCAATAATTTCACCTATGCGTATCTCATGTTGGGGGTTTACGAAAGACCAAAGCAATGAAACAGCAATTGCCTCCACATTATAAGATTTAAATTTCTTTATTACTGCTCTTACTTCATCTTCATTTAATGGGGTAGAGATTTGCCCCTCAGAATTAATTCGTTCTGTTACAGGCAAAGTAAGATATCTAGGAACGAAGGGTTCCGGATGATCCACGTGCCAGTCAAAAGGATGATCTTTTCCCGCTTCCCGGAATAAGAGTACATCTCGGAAACCTTTTGTACAAAGTAATCCTACCTTCGCTACCTTTCCTTCGATTAAAGCATTTGTACCAGCTGTGGTACCATGCGCGAAAAATTCACATTCAGCCATGAATTTTTTTAACGGTTTTTGATAAAATTCTGCTGCAAGTCTTAGACAATCAACAACCCCATTTACACGGTTTTCCAATGTAGTTAGTGATTTAAAAATATTAGTTGTTCCATTTTCTTCTATTACCACTACGTCAGTAAAGGTTCCGCCAACGTCTGAACAGATTCGATACCCCATTATTTCAACACCCTCCTATTTCTAAGTTCCCTAGTCTCTTCATAATTTACAATGTACCTCTCATTTGTCGTATCTATTACTACGCCGTATACTTCTTTAGCTTTTTTTAAAGAAAGCCATCCTTCTCTCACACGATGTCTAATCAATTCAGGATCTCTTTCAAAGGGATCACCCAGTCCACCTCCTGCAGCAGACTCCGATATAAATATTTCTTTAGGTTCTAACTCAACATCAATAAAAGTATTAGTTATATCTTCAATATTTTCTTTATCACTCTCTTTATATCTATATGCATATATAGGTCTACCGTTTTTCCCACCTTTAACCCCTCTTGCAGGATTCTTACTATTATCACAATTAATTACGAATCTTACCCTATCATCCCTCATCTTCATCTCAATCCTAGTACCAGGGCCGCCATCCCATTTGCCAGCTCCGCAAGAATCCGGAATAATTTCTTGCATTTCAAATTGAATTGGATACTTCTGCTCCAGAACTTCGAACGGATTCCACACACTCAATCCACCTGTGCAAACACCACCAAATGTTGTATAACCATCATGTCCAAAAACGGCCATCCCTCCCGATATTCCAGAACTAATTTGTGATATAAAGGGCCTATTATATCGAGAATCAAATCCAGATACTACGGGCTGGGATGGAACTGTGATTGAAGATCCTTCAGCCATTCCAAACTCCTCTTTTGCTTGACTTAATGCAAGCTGAGCTGCAAACACTGCTCTTTCAAATAAACTTGTGGTAGCGAGAGCTGATGAATAAGGGAAACTAGCTTTACCGATAACTCCTCTTTCCTTCATTTTCACCTCAATACGTGAAAATGTTCCTTCACAAAGAGGTAAATCATTGGCGGATAAGCAATTCAATACAGCAGTTCTGCCTGCAGCAAGGACGGTGGCTTCACAAAGATTATATCCACTTTTTATCGGGTCACCATTTTCCGTAAAATCTACAATGATCTTACCTTGCTCTTGATCAACTGTCACTGTGGATTTTACGCTTATTCCATCAGGGAGGATGTCAGCTATTGGGTCATGTTTTGATTCTGATCTCCATGTTCCAGAAGGGATTTTTTTAATTTCTTCCTCCATTTTTTTATCTCCATATTTCTGCCATTCCCTACAAAATATCTTGACTGTCTCTTTACCGTATTTTTCTGTTAACTTTATTAACTCTTTTTCTCCTATTCTTGCAGCACCTACCGCAGCAGAGTAGTCACCATACCAGATATCTGGGACGCGAATTCTCATTTTACACATTCTTATGATGTCTTCGACGTCTTCGTAGTTTTTTTGGATCTTAACACCTGGGAAACAAAGAGCCCCTTCCTCATAAATATCTTTTGCCATTCCATGGTAGGTTGTCGGTATACTATTTCCGATATCTGCTTGATGTGCTCTAATTGTGGTATAGAACATAATCTCATCTTCAAAAAAAACAGGGACAATGATTGTATGATCACCCATATGTGTATTCCCGTGATAAGGAGAATTATTCAAAATGGCGTCCCCGGGTTTTAAGGTACTCGGTGGATGGTATTCAAAAACCCCTCTAAGTGTCAATCCCATGTTCGTAGCATGTACTGGAAACCCATTTGGAAGAGCGATTACCTCTCCTTTCCCATCACATACAGCAGTTGAAAAATCCCTAGCATTGCTTATAATGCTTGAACGAGCACTTTTTTGTAATACATACGTCATTTGTCTAGAAATACCATTTATTTTACTTGACAAAATAGCCATTAAATCGGGTGTAATAGAGTTCACAGACTACTCCTCCTTATAATTGATGTTTCGTTAAATGTGTTTCACTTCTTCATCAGTTATTTCAACATTTTTAGGATAGTTAAACTTCCCTTTAGTTAAAACACTGAGCATGACATATAGGGTGAATGCTAGGATACAAGCAATCACTGATGATAGCGGTTTCCAAAAGGAGCCCAAGACTCCATACGACATCAAGAGACTTATAGCGCCGGAAGTAATTACCGAGAAAATACCAACTGGATTCCAGTTTCTAAGGTGGCTTGGCCTGTATTCTAAATCTTCTGACCCAAGTTTTAATAATTTCCTAACAATATAGATATCGGTTACTATG
The DNA here is from genome assembly GCF_009183655.1 of Bacillus aerolatus. Taxonomy (GTDB): domain Bacteria; phylum Bacillota; class Bacilli; order Bacillales; family Domibacillaceae; genus Pseudobacillus; species Pseudobacillus aerolatus. The sequence goes on along the minus strand of NZ_WEIO01000002.1, from coordinate 529,607 downwards.
AGTATCATAATCGGCATCATAAAAACTCCGATAAGGTGTGTAATCGCTTCTAAATGCTCTACAACCCCTGAAATCATGATTAAAGTTCCAATTGCAGACATTACGACAATCCAAAACACCCTACCTGGTTTTAAAGAAAAAATTACAGCAAAGAAATTTGCTATGGAAAGAGAACCAATATACAGGTTATTCACGTTTATTCTTAACTGAGTTAAAAAAACAAACAATACCCCCCATATCCCAAGAATTGCAACAAAATAGATACCTGGGTTGGTTTCTGAATAATTAATTCCAAACCATATCCCTATAAGTCCAGCAATTAGATACCACCATAATTGAACGACAACTCCAAGTGAAAGCGAACCAATTTTAAGTTCCTCTTTCTTTATAAAACGAGCAAAATCTGCTACATTTAAAACTAGAATGCCAACAATTCCATTTATGATGCCAATACACGAAAATAAGCCAAAAGCAGTTAAAGGCATATTTTCTGGCATATACTGTATCCAATTAGGTGAATTATTAAAAAACATATTTATGCTGATAAAAATTGCAATGAGTAACAGTACAGCATAGACAACAATTGACCATTTTTGGAACTTTTCTAATACACGTATTCCAAACCAATTTAGTAACACCATTCCAATTACCATTAAAATTACAATAAGCCATAGTGGAATTTGGGGTAAAAAAGAGTGAAATGAATTAGCCATTATAATACCCTCAAGGGAAAAATACATAGTTGAAGTGGAACCGACTGCAAGGGAATATAGCGCTACACCTCTAAATCCAAAACCTGCTGATCTCGCAATCAGATTGGATCCTAGTCCTGTTTTTGCAGCAACAATACTCAACGCATATCCAAGAATGCCGCCAATAATTGTGGCATACACTAATGCACCTACAGCGTTAGCAACTCCGTAGGTCATTGCCATCAAAGCCCCAAATTGCAGGTAAATTAAGGCTGTCGCATTACCAGCTAATGAAAAAGAGAGCGATAGCCAACTTCTTCGTTCACTCTCAGGCACTGGCTCTAGAGAATAATCATCTCCATCTTCAATTTTTTGTTTAACATTTTCTCCTGTCATATTTATCCCCCCTCAAATTTGAATATCTTCATTCCAAATACCTAAATATGCGTATGCGCTTTCATTTACTCCTATAAAATAAATTCACTCCTTTTGATTAACTTCCGTTCAGCTACTTTCGTAACCTTTGCTTGCGCACGCATATCTCCTAACCGTTCTTCCGGGATGCGCATAATTGAGATTTCACATAAAAATTTATTAGTGTATTTTTCACAGTGATCTTTAAAACCACTTTAGCTCTTCTTCATTTTCTTGATTTTTCTGATTATTACATACTCATTTTTCTAAATGAATTGATTAAATAGTTGTTAATACTCCTGGCAAATTATTCTTTTTGTACATTTAACTCTTTTAAATAGAGTAGGATTATAACTTGATAAGCTTTTTACGTCGCACTATAAATTAATTGACTGTACTAAAGACTTCTCTTATAAAAAGTTATCACTTTTATAGGCATTCACCTCCCTTGAAGTATTGGAATCAAATTAAATATTCTGTATATTTGAAATTATATCAACATTTTTTACTACAGTAAAATCAATAATTTCGAATTAAATGTTCGAAAAAAATGAACTAACACATAAATTCACTGTTAAATGATTAGGTTTTTTTGCTCTTTTTTTGAGGAAACACCAGCATAGCCTTTAAAGACAAATCATACCTATAGAGGATCCAAGTCAAGTCCTTAAAAGCTTACCTATTGCTGACAATTTCGGTATAAAACGTGGATTTTTAAACGACTTTATTCTTATAATTTTAGTTCAGCGAAGCACCATCTCCCAGATTTTCCCCCAATCGATTTAACCCCCGCCTTAAAACGGCGGGGGTATAAACGTTTAAATTTTTTTAATTTAAGTAACTTTATTGTCATTCTACATCTATCTTTATAATAATCCATATTCCTCATTAAGTTTTCAGTATTAAGAAACAGTTTCTTTCTTAGATTGGATCCTTCTAGTATATTCTGTTTCTTCTTGTACCAAAACAGGGTATTTTGTGCTAAGTAGTTTAGCAGCTATATAATAAAAAACGGCGGCAAGTGTCGTTGCAATGTAAAAGCTTAGATCTGAAAAAAACACAAAACCAATAACGGTCGCCAATACATAAACGACTAATGCTACAGGGTTAATTCCCTTAAAATATCGATACTTCCCTTTAGAATTATATACATCACTTAAACTAATCTTTCTTTTTCTAAAAATATAGTAATCCACTGCAATAATTGCTATTGCTGGACCGGCGGTAAAACTAAACAAGGAAATAATGAAGGCTAAATGTTCCTGGATGGCCCATGGTCGTACGATAAATACGAGCAGGGCAAAACCTATAACAGCAGCCTTAAAGCTTATTTTTCTCGGCAACAGACCTGAAATAGCATATGCTGATGGTAATAAAGTTGCTGCAGCATTTGTAGATGCTTGTGCTACCACAATAAATAATTGTAGTAATACCGCCAAAACGACAGATCTTTCTTGAACTAATTCAGAAATAACTATTAAAACATCAGTACGTCCAGAAAGAGCCATTGTGATACTTCCTAATATCGAGAAGAACGCAAGAGGTGGTACAAGACCAATAAAAGTGGCAATAAAATAACTCTTGTTTGTTTGAAACCATTTATTATTATTTTGATTAATTTTACAGTCCTTTGTAAAATCATTGATACCCAATGCTACACTAGAAAAAACGCCGATTACTACCGCGAAACTATAGAGCCACATCCCTACTGAGTGATCAGATTTGTGTAAATTCCCCATACTAAGTGTATCAAAATAAGATACATCATATGCAGAAAGAACTACATATAACATGTATATTCCAATTAGCAGCAGTAATGGAGCCGCAAAGGCAATAAACCTTTCAATACTTTTTAGCTTTTTTACAGTAATAGCAACTAGAACTGCAATGTTCAATATAAGACCCAAAAGGATACTTTCAAAACCAAAAACCATTTTGAAAATTTCATTTAGGGCGATTGCTCCTATATATGCATTTAATCCAAAGAATATTAAGCTAGGAAAGGTGCGTATCATATTGATAATTTTACCACCTTTATAACCAAACGTGACCGAAACTGAGGTTGCAAAACTTATACCATACCTCAAACCAATATCTTGGGTAATAAAACAAAATAACCCTATTAATATCGATCCTATAATAAAAATTAAATTTAGTTGACCAATTGTAAAATAGTTAACCATCGGTGAGAGACTTAAAAAAGCGGTAATTTGCACTGCCAGACCAAACCAAACAAATCCATACCCAGATGGTTTTACATTTTTATCATTATTATTTACAGGCGCCAAATCTTCATTATAAAGGTCGTGTTCAGACGATGGTTTGAAATTTTCCATAAGTGCCACCTTTCTGTTTTTTTAAATCAAAATAAAATCATGACAGCATCCCAGTATATTAATTACTAAGTTACATCTTAGATGCTGTCATGAGTGTTTACTTTTTCAAATTTCATACCCTTTAGGATTATTCCTTTTGTGCCTTTTTACCAATATGATGCTGCACGCTCTTGTAACATTTCTCGAAACTGTTGGGTGGATGTCTCCAGTAGTTTGCCGGTTGAAAAGTCTATAATAACACCATATTGACGAATCAGATCCAGCTTATCTATATCACCTTTTTGATATTTCTCATAAACTATTTTCATATCTTCTTTTAGCCACTTTTTTCGATTCTGCCGAATATAAGCTCTTGTTAACTCGGTTTCATTATAATCAATTTCATATTCATCTTTTTCAGCATCAATCTCTATTATAACTACCCCGTAATCTTTTTTCGCACGTTCAATGGAGACATAGTCATCCATCACATCTTCTAAAACCAGTTGGGAACTTCTTTTTAGTGGATCTCCTAATCCTCCGCCTCCGGCTGAAGGTCTAATAAATGAATCCCCTTCTTTTACCTTTAAATTGGAAAATACCGTACCCAAAAATTGTTCATCATCTTTTCCCGGGTTTATCCAAGCACCATGTGGATATGAAGGCAGGCCTCCGAATATCCCCCATGTTATGGAACGTGAACGATCGGAACAGTAGGACATAAGTGAATCTCCAACGTTGGTTAAGGTTCCACCCTTTTCAACCCCACAACCACCACGGTATTCGCCCGGACCACCTGAATCGGTAATAATTTCATGTTTAGTTGTTACAACCGGTGTCAATCGCTCTTGCCCTTCACAAGGCTGTATCGTCATACCGACACCGAATATGGAGGAAATTGCATTAGATCCATCACGGCCATTTCGGCCACCATGACCACCGGCCATCCAATCGTACCACATAAAGTAATTGTTATATCCTTTCCGCTTATCCCAACCTCCAACTAAAAAATACTCCATATTAAAGGAACAAGCTATAGCCCGTTCAGGCATAAGATTGGACCAAAGTTCAAAAACCGCATTCATAATCTTTTCATAAGACCCGGAGCAAAAGCCTGTGACAGCAATAGGATGAGGAGCATTGACAACAGACCCTTCAGGCAATTCTGTTTCTAAAACCCGATAAAAACCAGAATTTAATGGTATATCCGGAAAAAATGCTTTTGTTCCTCCTACAAGCGCTGCAAAAGAAGAGCCGAATCCCGAGTTTAGAAAACAACCAATGTAAGGATGAGAACCACTTAAATCATAATGTATTTTGTCCCCTTGAATCGTCATTTTAATTTTAATTGGGATTAAACGTTCCTCTTGTTCCGGATCCATATCAATGTAATCAACAGTCTCCCATGTTCCGTTGGGAAGATTAGATATTTTAGATTTAGCCATTCTTTCAACATAATTTTGGACTTCCTCAAAGGCTGCCAATACAGTATCTAATCCATATTTCCCCACAAGCCCGATTAGTCTAATTTCAGCCGCCTTCGTAGATTCAACTTGAGCTCGGAAATCCCCTAACCGTTCCTCAGGTACACGCATATTGGAGACGAGCATATTCGCAACATCCTTCAAATACTTGCCTTTATTCCACAATCTTAATGGTGGTATTCTGATACCTTCTCCATAATGTTCCTTCGCAGTTACATCAAAGGAACCAGGTGAAGCCCCCCCTACATCCGGCCAATGTCCGTTCACTTGCATGAAGGCAATTAACTTATTTTCATAAAAAACTGGCCTGATCACCCTCACATCATTAAAATGGGTCCCTCCCTGATATGGATCGTTAATAAGAAACACATCACCGGGGTGGATATCATCTTTAAAATCCTCAATAACTGCTTTTGCTGTAAAATGGAGAGTACCTACATGAACAGCAATATCTTGTGTACCTTGCACAACAGTATTTCCCTCAGCATCACAAAGGGCTGAACTAAAATCTCTGTTGTATATTGTAAAAGAATAACACGTTCGAAGTAATTGGTCTGACATTTGGTCAGCTAAATTAATAAAAGCATTTTTTAATACCTCAAACGTTACAGGATCTAACTTTGTCTGATTTAATGTTTTCATAAATTAGTTATTTCCCCCTTTCCACGACAAAATGATATTTCTATAATTATCTATTCTAGCTTCGAAATTTGGTGGAATTACGATAGTTGAATCGATTTGTTCAACTACCGCCGGACCTTTTATTATAGATTGAACAGGTATATTTGGACGAGAATAAATAGGTGTCTGGACAAACCCTTCCGCTTCCTCAAAGTAAACATCTCTTTTTTCCTTTAATGCATCTTTTAAATCACCATTTGGTTTTTCTTCTACAAATTCTGGCTTGGGAACATGACCAATTGCTTGCACGCGTAACCCATAAATTTCTATTTCTTGATCATTGCTTGAGTACGCATATACTCTTTCATGTTCTTTATGGAAAATATTAATAGTGTCTTCTAGTGATGTTAATGGTCGGGTAACTGTAGTAGACAATGAGCGCCATTGGCCTACATAACGCATTTCAATATACCGTACAAGATGCATATTTTCCTTTTCGACATTGTCTTCCTTTAGAAGTTTAATAGCTTCTTCCTCCATAAGACTGAACTCTTTTTCAATTTCTTCAATCCTCACATCTTTGACATTTGCAACATATGTTTTTGAAATATCATGAGTGACATCAACTAGAGTACACCCTAGAGCCGCTGTTACCCCTGGATGAGCAGGGATAATAATATTTGGTATCCCCATTTCCTTCGCTAAATAGGCACCGTGCAATGGTCCTGCCCCGCCAAAAGCTACTAAAGCAAATTCACGAGGATCATAACCTTGATTGATAGAAATTAATCGTAATGCATCACACATGTTGGCATTTGCTACTTTTAAGATTGCACATGCTGCCTCATATTCACTGTAATCAAAGGCTTCACATAAATTCTTAATTGCTTTCTTGGACTCTTCGACGTTCAATTCCATATTGCCATCTAAAACCCTTGAACCAAGTCTACCCAAAATCAGATTGGCATCTGTATTAGTAGGCTGGTCTCCCCCTTGACTATAACAAGCAGGACCAGGAACTGCTCCGGCACTATGGGGTCCATTTCGTAAAGAGCCTCCCTCATCAATCCATGCTATACTTCCACCTCCAGCACCAATTGTTTGTATTTGAATACTTGGAAAGCCAATTGGGTAACCGTATTCAATATACCAGTCCTTTGTAATAGTTAAATTTCCTTCATACATTAGAGAAATATCTGCACTTGTACCACCCATATCTAATCCAATTGCATTTTGAAAGCCACACAAATTGGCTATGTACTTACTAGCGATTGCTCCAGCTGCAATACCAGAACTTGCTATTCTTGCGGCGAAACGGGGTACTGTTTCAGAGGTCATAACACCGCCCCCAGAATGCAATACCAAAATATTTCCGTTATAGCCTTTTTCCTTCATTCCACCTTGTAGATTTTTCATATAAGTATTTACTTTTGGACCAAGAACAGCATTAATAATAGTCGTACTCATTCTTTCGTGTTCAAAAATTTCAGGCAAAATCTCACTGGAGATACATATATATACATTTGGTAGTTCTTCCTGAAGAATTTCTTTTACAATTCTTTCATTCTCCCCATTAACGTAAGAATTGATTAAGCATATAGCAATGGACTCCGCTTCTTTTTTCCTTATTATTCTTGCTAACTCACGCACCTCATTTTCATCCACATCAATTAAAATATTTCCCGCATAATCAGTACGTTCATTTATCTCCATTCGATTTCTACGGCTTATATATGGAGGAGCAACATCATTGTAGGCATCCCATAAATCTGCTTTATTTCCTCTTCTTATCTCCGCAACATCACGAAACCCCTTTGTTGTGACTAAAATCGTTTTGGGTAATTTTCTTTCAATTAATGCATTTGTTCCTACCGTTGTCCCGTGTGAAAAAAATTTAATTTCATCACCGGATATATTTGCTTTCTTTATTCCATTTAATATACCAATTTCCGGGTTGGATGGAACAGATGGGGTCTTCGCAACGATAGTTTCTTTAGATGAATCATTAAAAGCATAAACATCTGTAAAAGTTCCACCTACATCAACTGCAACATGATATTTACCCACATTATCGCTCCTAACTATTTGTTTAATTTCGTATTGTACCTATTAATATAACTTTATAAATTTTTATATCAGATTTTATAAGTGAGATTTGTATGCGCTTTCACACACTTGTAATTAATACCGTCTTTATCTAACTTCATTACGGATTTAAGTAGAAGGTTTGTAGCCTTTTCAATATCAGCCCAATCGGTTCTTTCCTTTGGAGAATGGCTATTTCCATCTATGCTTGGTACGAAAATCATTGCTGTAGGACAAAAATTATTCATAAATGACGCAATATGTCCCGCTCCGCTAATCATTTTTTTTGACTGATAGTTCAATTCGTCGGCTGAATCAATTAAATTATTAATTAATTCAGGATGAAACTGGATAGGTTCCATTGAGTTAATTTCATTTATTGAGATTTCTAGCCCCTCCTCAAACGCTATCCTCTTAAGTCTATTTTTAATGAGATTAACCCCAGCATCTTGCTTTTGTAATTCTTCAGCACGAATATCTACTGTAAATGTAACCTTTCCCGGAATAGTGTTAACAACCCCAGGTTCTGCCGTTATTTTCCCAACCGTTGTAATCCCATATTCACTAATTTCCTGAGCTGAATTTTGTATTGCTGAAATCATTTTCGCTGATGTGCTTAAGGCGTCTTTTCTATAAGGCATGGGAGTTGGTCCGGAATTTTCAGCTTCTCCAATAACCGTTACTTCAAGCCATGTAAAACCAATAATCCCCTCAACAATCCCAATAGACAATTTTTCTTTGTCAAGTATTGGTCCTTGTTCAATGTGTACTTCAATAAAAGCCTCAGCTTCTTTTAATCTGTTCTTTTCACTTCCAAGATAACCAATTGCTTTTAGTTCATCTAAAAAGTTAATACCTTCCCCATCTTGTTGTTTATAAATTTCGCTTAGTTCATAATCTCCAGAAATCAAACCACTTCCCGCCATAAGAGGCTCAAAGTATACTCCCTCTTCATTTGTAAAATTTACAACCTCTATTGCTCTATCCATAATGATGCCGTTTTCTTTTAATGTTTCTAATACTTCAAGTCCGCAAATAATTCCCAGGACCCCGTCAAATTTTCCACCGTTAATAATGGAATCAAGGTGGGAACCTATAACAATTGGCTTTGCCTCGGGGTTTCTTCCTTCTCTTCTCCCATAAATGTTACCAATATCATCAAATCGAACATTAAGCTGCATCTCTTTCATCCAAGAAACTAATAAATCTCTTGCTTCTTTATCTTGCTGGGAAAGAGTAGGTCTCGTAATTCCCCCCTCCTGCGTGGCTCCAACTTTTGACATTTCATTAAATAATTGTTTCAACCTGTCTAAGTTAATTCTCATTTTATTTTTCCTTTCTCATGTTTGATCTTGTGATATATCACACTATAAATTAATTAACTGTACTAAAGGCTTCTCTTATAAAAAATTATCACTTTTATGGGCATTCACCTTCCTTGAAGTATTGAAATCAAATTAAATATTCTGTATATTTGAAATCATATCAACATTTTTTACTACAGTAAAATCAATAATTTCGAATTAAACGTTCGAAAAAAATGAACTAACATATAAATTCACTGCCAAAGAATTAGGTTTTCTTTTGAAATACATACTTAAATAGGATTAGGAAGAAAACTATTGGCTTCTACTTTTTATGAAAACTGAGTTGCTTTACTCTGGTGAAGTATCCATTTATTCGCTAACGAAAAACAGTTTCTTTTTTTACTGTAATGTAATCAAAGAACTTATCCTTCTTTCCTCTTTTCATACAAAAAGATAACCGCTCAGTTTGGCATTGAATAAAATTAATTAAGGAGAGGAAAAATGGAAATCCGTCATCTAAAAACTTTTAAAACGATTGTAGAAGTAGGAAGCTTTAACCGCACTGCTCAACAGCTTAATTTTGCACAATCTACAATTACAGCCCATATTAAAGCAATTGAGGAAGAGCTGGGCTTTCCTTTATTTGATCGAATCGGAAAAAAGGTTTTTCTAACTGACATAGGAAAAGCTTTTTTACCTTATGCTACAGATATGTTAAATCTATTTAATCAATCCAAGGAATACGCAGTAGAAGCCTCTACTATTTCTGGTAGTTTAGTGATTGGCGCCACAGAGTCTTTAACAGTGTACCGATTACCTTCGATTATTTCTGAATATACAAGAAAATATCCAAATGTAGATATCTCATTAAAAACGGCAGATGGAAAACTCCTGCGTGATTATTTACGGACTGGAGAAATAGATATAGCCTTATTATTAGAAATTGAAAAAAAAGAAACTAGTGAGTTAAACATCATGAAATTAACAAATGAACAGATGGTTTTAATTGAACCTCTCCCGGACCAATTGGAGGCTATAAATAAAAATACGGTTTTATTTACGGGACAAGGATGCAATTATAGAATACTCTTTGAAAAGTATCTATTTGAAAAAGATATTCCAATTAAAGCTATATACGAGTTGGGGAGTATAGAGGCTATAAAACAATGTGTAATTAATGGTCTAGGAATATCATTACTTCCATTAATAACAGTAAAAACCGAAATTGAGCAAGGTAAATTAAAAGCAACTCCATGGGAAACAAAGAACAGCAGTATCGCCACATCCTTAGCCCATCATAAAAATAAATGGATTTCACCTGCCATTAGAGCTGCTATTGATATAATAAAATGCCACACTTGTTCGTTAAACACCGAAGATTAACAAATTGATTTTTGTATTTTATAAACAGAATGTTTTCAGTTTTCAAATATAATGCCAAACTCATTATAGAGGTAGCATAAATAACCACATTCGGCCAGGAAAAGTACATTATTGTTTACAAAAACATTTTCTTGGCCATATCGAAAGAAGTCAACTTTATTGTGGCGCTTGCTTTTTGTATGGTCCCTATAATGGTTCTTATTATGTCAGTATACGGACTTATCTTAACGGCGTTAATAACGGGAATTGAAGGTTCAATTTTCACAGCGTACCTTAAAACAGTTGCTCTAAACTTTATCGTGGCGCTTCCATTGCAGTTACTAATTGTTGGACCAATCTCACGTAGGCTATTAGCTAAATACATTAAACCATCGACGCAAAAGACAGAATTAAACGTGTAAAAACAAGCAAGCTACTTTTTGGTAGCTTGCTTGTTTTAGGTAGAACTTTCAAAATAGGTTTCAATGTCTTGCCCTTTTATTAAAACATGATTCAAATGTCAGTGATCAGTCCCTTTTTTAGAGCTAAGCGGTTTAAACCTCTTCAGTTTATGCCAATTATTTAGTCAAAATAATCGGCTCTTCTTTCGTAATGACAATTGTGTGTTCAATTTGCGCAACGAGGCTGCCGTCCGGTGTTTTAAATGTCCAGCCGTCGCCGCCTTCGACAATCATGTCAGCCTTAGCAGAAACAAACGGTTCAAAAGCAATGACCATTCCTTCTTTTAATAAGGCATTATCCCATGGATCAAAATAGTTTAAAATGTGATCTGGCGCTTCGTGAAGTGTGCGTCCGATGCCGTGGCCAGTTAAATTTTTGATTACCGTTAATCCGTTACGCTGCGCTTCATTCATGACCGCTTTCCCAATTTGATTTTGTTTCGCCCCAGCTTTTGCTTTCAGCAGACCGCGTTCAAATGCTTTTTCTGCCGTTTCACATAACTTAGATAGCAGAGGGTCGCCTTCTCCCACAACGAATGAAATTCCTGTATCAGCAAAATAGCCGTCATAAGAGCCGGACACATCGATATTTACGAGATCGCCTTCTTTAATAACCCGGCTGCCTGGAATACCGTGAGCAACTTCGTCATTAACACTTATGCACGTAAATCCCGGAAAGTCATACTCGCTTTTCGGTCCGGAAACGGCTCCTTTTTCTTCAAACAGTCTCCCGCCAAGTTCATCCAATTCTTTTGTCGTTACACCCGGCTTCGCTGCGAGGCGCATTTCGTCGCGGATTTCCGCTACAATTTTGCCGATTTTTTTTAGTGCCTGTAGTTCTTCTTCTGTTTTTATTATCATCGAACTCTTCCTTTATCTAAAAATTCTCTTCCGTACAACTATACAAAAAATGCCTGCACTTGAAAAGATGTTATGCTTTTTCATTTAAAAACTTCCAAGCGGCGGACGCTAAAATTTTACCTGCGTGCAGCATGGCCTGTTCATCGATATCAAACATAGGATGATGATGCGGATACACGACATTCTTTTCGGAATTGCCGGCGCCGGTTAAAAAGAAAGTGCCCGGAACTTGCTGTAAATAATAAGAGAAGTCTTCTCCAACCATTAACGGCTCCGTTACAAAACAGCTGCTGACGCCGAGGACTTCTTCTGCGCAAGCCTGCACAAAATTTGTTTCATCGGCATGGTTAACTACAGGTGGGTACCCTTTTATATACTGATAAACATACGTTGCGCCTGTTCCTTCACAAAGCGTGCGCAGCAATGCTTCCATCTTTCGCTCGATCATTTGCTGTACGTCCGTTCGCAGCGTTCTTACCGTCCCTCTAATCGATAATTCTCCCGGAATAATATTAAAAGCATCACCGCCATGAATCGCCCCAACGGAAATAACAGCTGAATCCAGCGGGCTGACGCCGCGGCTAATGATTTGCTGGATCATTTGTACCCAATTTGTGCCGATAACAATCGGATCAATTGTTTCATGCGGCAAGCCTCCATGGCCGCCTCTTCCAATTATTTTCACGTCAAAATGGTCAGCTGCTGCCATAATGGCCTGCGGCTGAAAAGCAGCTTGTCCGACTGGGATCGTTGACCACAAATGTGTGCCAAAAATAGCATCTACTCCGTCAAGACAGCCATCTTTAATCATTGCCTGGGCTCCGCCTGGCACGAGCTCTTCCGCAAATTGGTGGATCAATACAACATTCCCATTCAGTGCATCCTTTTTTTCCTGCAATGCTTTTGCGACCGAAAGCAAGGTGGCTGTGTGAGCATCATGACCGCAAGCGTGCATTTTTCCAGGAACCTTTGAGCGATACGGAACTTCTTTTAAATCTTGAATAGGCAAGGCATCAAAGTCAGCCCGCAGAGCAATAGTTTTTCCCGGCTTGCCTCCGCGGATCACCCCCACTACTCCGCGTCCCCCTACTCCTTCTCTCACTTCAACTCCAATCTCTTTAAGAAAGCGAGCAATCAGCTTGGGCGTTTCTTCTTCTTCAAATGATAGTTCAGGATGTTCATGTAAATGCCTTCTCATTTTAACCGTATTTTCAAAATCCTTTTCTAACAATTCATAGACCTCTTCAAGCATGACATTCTCCCCCTGTTTCTTTCAGCTTTATTTCTGTTTATTCCTCTTTATATGTTACCTTCGTTTTCTTGTTTAGACAAATATGCTAGGGCTGATTTAAAAAGTTCCCTACTTTATTTTTTAGGGAAGCTTCAATGCATTTATCTTCAAATTCTGTATATATGTCTGGTCTAGAATTCTTAAGTTTGATATTCGAAGATTCCTTTAAATTTTCTGCTATGTATCCTTCTTTTTCGATTACACAAGGCGATACTCTACTTCTTTAGTTTGTTGTGCATTGGTTGTTATCGCTTCGACCTCTATCTTCTTCTGTTCAGTTTTCTCGTTAGATTGATTTGTACATCCTGTAAGAATTAAAAGAAACATTCATATCGAAAAAATTGTTCTCTTTTTAAGAATTTTACATTCCTCTGCATCTACCACTTTCGACATACTAAAGGGAAATCCTTTACAATTTCAAAAGACATTCATACCTTTCATTTCTGTTCACTTTAAATTGTCTTGCCCATCATTACTCATAAACGGTAAATAGAATCAACTGTATCGAACGTATAGCAAAATAGATAGAAAAAACGTTGATATATAAGGCCTTGTCACACTTTTGATTAATGTGCTAAAACCATTGATTTATCAACGTTTATTAAGGGTATGAAATTAAAAGAAAAATTATTTTCTCAGTTCAATGTTTATTCTTTCTAACTCATCCTGAATACGATGTAAATTATTCGGCTTTTCATTTGCAGCAGAACGTGTAAGTGGCTTGAAATAAATTAAATTCACCCGTGAATACAAGTTATCATCATTAACAGATAATATTACATCGAAATTCGCTTTCTTCCATGAAGTGACAAACCTGTTAGACGGATAGTCTTCATCATAATAGAAATAATCATTACCAAATTCCTTGACACCTTCCTTATGAAGGGCATTATGCATACTAGCTAACTCTGATCTTGTATGGTAACTGTTATCATCTTCTAAGAAATTATATGCTACATATTCAAGTCTATTGTTTTCAAAATAGTACTCTAAGTAAGCATTATATCCATATTTATTGACAAGGTAAGATAATATAGCAACACTAGAATCTCCTAAATCTTCTACTAAAGGTCTTGTCTCTCTACTCTTTACTTGTTGATACGTCATTCCGAACTTAATATCTTGCATTAACACAGGTGTTGTTTTTGCAGGCGGGTTCGATGGAGCAGGTGGCTTCACTCTATAATTATCATTCAAAACTCTACTCAAAAATACTGAAAATTGTCCACGTGTAACTGCATCTCTTGGCTTGAATGTTCCGTTTGAATATCCTGCTGTAATACCATTTTCAGCAAGAATACTAATATACGGCTGTGCCCAATATGATGTTGAAACATCTTTGAAGGTAACATTTTTCTTACCTGTTAAAGAATAAGAATTTACAAGCATCCGTGCCATTTCTTCACGTGTTAATGCCTTATCAGGTGAATAATTAACACCTTTAGGATAAATACCTTCATCTACAAGTGCTGCTATATATTTATAAGCACTGTGTTTAGTTGAAACGTCTTTAAATCCTGGATTGGGACGGTTAGCAAGGCTTAAATTCAATGCCCGAACAAGCATAATTGCCGTTTGTCCGCGTGTAACTGATACGTCCGGTTTAAAAGAACCATTCGTAAAACCATTAATAACGCCCTTACCACTTAGATAATTAATTTCCTTTTCAGCCCAATGATTCCTAGTGTCTGTAAACTTCCCACTTGCTTCCGTTTCATTGGCAAATAAGAAGACACTAAAAAATAAAACTAAAGATAGTAAAACATTAATACCTTTTTTCATTTCCCTTTCACATCTCCCTTATTGTCGTTATACCCACTGCTTTCGACATGGATGGAGATTAAACCTTCCAAAACAGGAGAATATTTCTAGGTAATTTTTCTTCCCTATTTTTTATAATTTTTCATAGATAGGTAAATTGGCATGTTAGCGAAACCTTTTCACACTTAGGGGTATGGAGTATATCAAACAGCCCTATAATTTGGTCTAAAAACTGTCAATAAAGTATGTTCCTAAGATAGATTATGTACACAATTTACATAATGCAAGTTATAGACAATTGATTTGGATACCCTCTAATGTATTGTTCTCATGCAATTTATAAGAGACTTTTAAAAGAATTCTGCATTATTTAGTTTACAATAATACATATGATATTTATTGTCCTGTGAGAATAATTTTTCGTTTCAATTTCATAAATAAATTCCATTAAAACATCTTCTAACAACAAAAAAGACACCTCCTACTAAGCATTGTTTTTACACAATACCTGTAAGAGATATCTTTTTTGAACGTCTCATTGAAGTGGCTGGTTTCTGATTATGGATATCACAATAAATATAAAATCCATGTTAAAAATCAGATTATCAAACCACTGCAACCCCTTGATAGATCAACGTTCAGCATGTTTTATTCACCTAAATCTACATTATGGTGCACTTGCTGAACATCTTCTAAATCTTCTAATGCGTCAATCATTTTTTCGAATTGTGCTTGTGGGTCTTCAGGAAGTGTTACGTCATTTTGTGCAAGCATGGTTAGTTCTGCAACTGTAAATTCCGTTATGCCGACATTCTTGAATGCTTCTTGCACTGCATGGAACTGGTCAGGTTCGGCATAAACGATAACCGCCTCATCTTCTTCTAAAATGTCACGTACGTCTACATCTGCTTCCATTAATATTTCAAGTACTTCATCTGCTGTTTTACCTTCAAGACCGATGACAGCTGTTGCATCAAACATATAGGCTACCGATCCGCTTACTCCCATGTTACCACCGTTTTTACCAAATGCAGCACGCACATCTGATGCCGTACGGTTCACGTTATTTGTCAATGCATCTACGATTACCATTGATCCGTTTGGTCCGAAGCCTTCATAACGAAGTTCGTCATAGCTTTCTTCTGAACCACCTTTCGCTTTTTCAATTGCACGGTCAATAATCGCTTTCGGTACACTGTACGTTTTTGCACGCTCGAGTACGATTTTTAAAGCTCGATTTGATTCTGGATCTGGTTCACCGGATTTAGCTGCTACATAAATTTCGCGCCCAAACTTTGCGTATATACGACTCGTGTTTGCATCTTTTGACGCTTTTTTTTCTTTAATATTGTTCCATTTACGGCCCATAATGAACACTCTCTTTCCACTTTGAATCTATACAAAATTATTAATATGAAATAAAACGCTTCTTCAATACTTTTTCAAAATGACAATAAAGTTGTTTTACTTTTATATCATTAAAATTTCAAGATAAACTATTATATCATGTCTTTTTTTTGATGACAAAACAAATGATAAGTACCGTCTTAGGTTATGAAAAGGCAAAAAGCTGCCCTGAAAGTCAACGAATAACTGACTTTTAGGACAGCTCCTTTCTTAGTCGCGATAGCGGCAATATGGACGAATTTTTACACCGATAATGCTTCCCGCAAAGGCAGCTGCAAACCAAAGCCAGCCGTGTATGCTGAATGATGCAATACCGCTGAAGAAAGCGCCTATGTTACAGCCAAATGACAAGCGGGCACCATATCCCATCAACACCCCGCCGATAAGCGAACCGATGATCATTTTCATTGGCAATTTTAATTTCATTTCTTTTTTGAGCCGGCCTGCCAATACTGCTGCCAGCAGCGCTCCTGTCATTAAGCTGATGTTCATGACAGAAGTGGTGTTAAAGTAAAGCGGCTCTTGCAGCGAGGCAAGCTTGCCGGGATCTTGCCAGTAGCTCCAATTTTCCGGATGGCCGCCTGCCGCCTGGACAACTTTTGCTCCCCATAAAGCAAAAGCAGAAGTAATACCCCACGGCTTCCCTTGAACGAGTAAAATCACCGCGTTTAAGACAGCAAGCGCCAATCCGCCAATAACGATCGGCCATGGTCCGTAAAAAATAGATGTCCAACCTTTCACTTTTACTTCTTTTTTATAGAGATTGCCGTTCTTTTTCTTTTCAATCAGCACGGTGGCTGCATACACAGCAGCAAGAAGTACGATTTGCAGAAGAAAACCGGTTAACGGCCCGTATGATTGAAGTAATGAGATCGGTTCAAAATGCGGCGTATTTTCCCAATAAGAAAAATGAGTTGTGGCGATGACTGAACCGGCAATAAAGCCAATTAAAGCAACTAGTCCGTTCGAGTCTCCGCCGCCGATATGGTATAGCGTTCCTGAACCGCATCCATCCCCCATTTGCATGCCAATTCCGAAAATAAAGGCACCGACAAGAACTGAGATCCCTACAGGGTGAATGTTGCCTTTCATATCGGTTCCCAATACAGAATCCGCAAGCAAAAGAGGCAAAAATAAAGCACTGGCAGCGAGAAGCATCCACACTTGCGCCCGAATTCCTTCGCCGTGCCGATACAAAATGAAGTTTCTCCAGGCGGTTGTAAAACCGAATCTTGCGTGGTACAGCATGAAACCGCCTAAAGCACCGAGTACATATAAGAGCGCTTGTTTTCCGGATACAGTATGAGAAAGAAAAAAGCTTCCTCCTACCAATACAATAAAAATAAGTAAATAAAGGGCTTGATCAAAACGTTTCCATTTTCTTTCATTTATAGGCTTTTCTGATGATTTTTTTAGAATTGCTTCCATTTCTTACACTCCTTTCATGTTATAATATACAACAAAACATATTAGATTGCTAGGTTTATATTACAAAACAGGAACACTGCTCTTTAAAAGAACTTTTTATTTTATTCCGAGGCCGCATGCCTATTTCGGCCGTTCTTGTGCAAAGTTGTTAAGATTGAGAGTGCGGTGCGGCAACGCTCCATTGTAGTTATTTAAAGAAAGGGCTGTCCAAAAAGTTGGTGAATAACTAACTTTTTGGACAGCCCCGCATTGTATGAACTTATTTTTTTGAAGCTGTCTCAGCGTTTGTTATTTTTGGAACGAGCACGAAAAATAAATACACGATTAAGGACAGCATAATGAAACCAATGAAAATAAAAAGCCACTTCGGCTGCTGTAATGCCACCCCTGTTTCATTTTCTTCAGTCTGTTTTATGACAGTCAGCTCTTTTGGCTTGCCGTTAAATAAATTCATTTTCACGGCTCGTGAACGGATTGTATTTGATTCTTGAGAACCCAAAAATAAATGGCTGTGTATGGAATCATCCAACGAAGCGGCCGGCGGATCAAATGTTATGCTTTTTTGTTCTTCCGGTGTTTTGTTTTTCTTTTCAAATAAGGAGCCTTCATGAAAGTCATCTGTTTCCACTTCTATTTCACCTTTTTTATATTCATTCGGCTGAACAGCAGGACCAGCCGCCGAAAGCACCGGGTCTGCATTGACGAAAAACAGAACCAAAATAAAAGGCAAAGCAGCGCGGAATTTAGTTTTCATGAACAACCTCTCCTGACTCGCGGCGGCCGGTTAAATAAGGTGTGCTCATAAAGGCAAGAACGACGAGCGCAAGTACGGCGGCCACCGGATAAAAATGAGATCCGTCACTGTATTGAATAGAAATGTAACCTTCACTCACCGGGTGGTACAAGTGAAAGTTTGGCAATGACAATTCAATCAGCGGCGTAATGAAAAACAGAAAAGCAATGATGCCTGTTATCATGCCAGGAAATGGTCCGATCCAATACGCAAATCTAATGATCGCGGAAACAGTAAATAATAATAGTATTGTAAAGACTGTCCACATAATTGCTTGTTCGTTTGTTAACGGATACAGTGACAATCCATACAGGCTGATTACGGTACCGACAGCCAAATTTAACACAATGGTCAGCGGTAGATGAACCGAAATTGGCAAGTGCTGATAATGATGCAGGAAGTACCCAAGCAGCATCCCGCTGATCACAATGACAACCAGCATAATAACAGGCGGAACTTCCTCCGTTAATTCAGGTGGCGTTTTTCCACTGATATTGACTGGATTAGCCAGGTAATCGTACACATATCGGTTATTTGGCCCATCTGCAAACGTATTGCCCAAAATATCGTACACGTCGTTTCTTACTAATCCGGTTGCCTGCACATTTTTATCCCAGTTCGTATTAAGTTCATTTGCTTTCGCTTGAACGGCATCCACTTTTTTCTGGAGATCATCCGTATAGTCGGCCACTTGTCCATGCCTTTCAGACAACGAGCCGACAAGTGCGGAAATTTGCTGCAATTGTGAAAGTGTATTTGCTTGAATAGATAAGACAATGCTTCCATCACTGCTGTCTACCGGCGGCAGCACTTCTGCTTCCGGAGGTGCCGTTTGTTTTTCCTGCAGGGCAGCTGTTACTTTCGCCGCTTCATCGTCAATCGCTTGAATTTTTTCAGCAATGAGCTTTTGTTCAGCAGCAACGTTCGCTTCATATGTTTCCAAATCCTTTTGCACCGTTTCAGCAAAAGCTGTAAATTCAGATTCCAGTTCATTCATTTGATCAGAAGAAGCGGATAATTCCGTGTTGATTTTCTCTAATTCACCAGATTCATTTCTAATAACAATGAGCGCTTCTTCTACATTTTCAAGCTCTCCTTCATTAGCCAGCAATCGTTCGATGACTGGTTCATAATGGACAGCTGACTGCTCGAGCGTTTCTCTATAAGCTTTTAAATAGCCGTAATAGTTAAAAAGATTTGTAATATCGTAGCTGTTAATTGTTTTCCCAAACGCCGCTGACAGCGTCTTTTTCCTTTCTTCTGACAGCAGTTCGGAAGCGAGTACACTTTCCTCTTCTTTTCTAATCAGACTGACAGCTTTCTCTTCGACTGTTCCGCCAGCGGAACCATCACCAGGATCATCAGCCGTTTCTTTATTCTGTTCTTCAGTAAAGGCGGCAGCCGCTTTACTCCATTCTTCAAAAACAGCCGCTTGATCTTTCTGACGCTGCCCTGCCTTGTTCATCTCCTCTTCCAGCTCTGCTAATGCTTTCGTTGCTTCTTCCCACGCTGAAGCATTCTCTTCCGTTTTCATTGCTGTTAATTTTTCTTTTAACAAAGCGGCTTGCGCAGACAGCACGTCCATGTCCACTTCAGGACTTTCAGGCTCTTCAGGGAGAGGGATTTCTTCAGGGACGTCTTCACCAGTTGAATCATCACCAGAAGGTGGGCTGCCGGCTGAGCCATTTTCTAGCTCTCTTCGCATGCCAGTCAGCGCCTCTTCCATAGCAGTAAGTGATTCCGCTACGGAAAGCTGTTTATAGTGTTTCATTAATGCTATTTGCGACTGTTGAATTTGTTTATATTGCTCTGCCACAGTCGACTCGTCAAGCAAAGTAATAATTTCTGAAATCGCTGTACGCCCGTCATCCATCTTTGAGCGGATCGCTGATACATGGTCAATAAAGCCTTTCGGGTTCATTGAAAATAGCGGAGGCGCTTCTTCTTCATCTTTTATCACAACCGATTGAATTCCCTGACTGATCACTTCTTCGTAGCTTGCTATCCCGTCCTGCAACAGCTGGCTGTTTGCCTCGCCCGCTTGCTTCAGAAGCTCATTTTGCTTTATTTGATATTCTTTGTACGTATTCACATCTGCTACGAATTGTGCAAGTTCATCAGCAGCCTTCTCTTCTTCCGCTGTTCTTTCTTTCGAAGCACCCTCTGCTGATTTCGCTGACTCACGCAGCTGCTGAAGCATTTTTTGCTGTTGCTCAATTTCTTCGGATAAATCCTTTGAGCTCGGTGTATAAAACTTGTACATTGATTTTTGAAAAGCGATTTCCTTTTCTAAAATGGCATCAAATTTTTCGCGGACGTCTGTCAGCTCCTGCGAAACCACTCCCCAGTAAAGAGTAGACACTTGCTTATTTATTTTATTTTTTACTCTCTCCATTTCCTTTTGAACCTTTTGGCGATTTTTTCCATCTAAATAAGACTGAATCGTATAATTCACATCTGCTTTAATCGGGGTCTCATCTTTAAAGGTCAATATGTTATTGGAGAAATCGGTTGGTATGTACAAAATGGCATCATACTGCTTTTTCTCCAACCCTTTTTCAGCTGCGCTGCGGTTGACAACCGTCCATTTATAATCAGATGATTCACTTAAACCGGCTGTTAACTCCCGGCCAAACTCTATTTTGTTCTTGTTGTACGCCGCTCCAATATCCTCGTTGACGATCGCAATTTGCCCCGAATGCCTGCTTATCTTTTTCATTGGGTTTTCGCCAATAAAAGTAAAAAATAAAACAGGGAGCAGAACAATGGCTGCCATCATCCCGGTGAGCTTCCATTTGTTGTTTTTCTTCTCCATTACGTTCCTTCCTTTCCCGTCAGCATAAAGGAATCTGCACTTTATGCTCCCGGCCGTTCATGACGAAATAACCAAACCCCGGCTGCACTTCGCCTTCTTTTCTTGTAAACGGCAAAGTAAACAAACTTTGTTCCGACTTTTTCATTAATATCAGCGCCTGGCGAATTTGTTTTATTTCATTCGTAAGGGAGTCAAACCCTTTCATCAGCTCATTTGCATTGCCGGCTGCGATGATTCTAAACCCTATATGGCTGTATTGTTTCATCATTTTCGCTACACGGTCCTGTAAGAGCGTATCGGTTATTTGCTGAAAGCGTGACAGGCTGTCAATAACAAGAACGGCCGGCGGAAATGGCTCCTGTGCCTCTTTTTGGCCCAGCATTTGCAAATAGCGGCTTTCTCTTTCTTTTAAGAGTGTTTCCACTTTGTCCAGCCAGCCGACCACATCTTCTTTGGAATCTAAGTAAGCTGCTTTTTCTGATGTGCCATATTGAATCAGTCCGCGGTCAATGCCATCGGAGACAGCGATCAAAGCGGCAGGCTGTTCAATAAGTGTTTCAATCATGACTTTAACTGCATTCGTTTTTCCCTTTCTTGACTGTCCCATTACGAGACAGTGCGAACTGCCCGAAAGGTCTACGTAGACGGGAGTAACTGTCTCTTCTTCAAGACCGATTGGCAAAAATCCATCCCTGCTGGCTGACACATATGTGTTTCGGAAGTCGCCCATCGATAGCCGGGCAGGAAGCATCGGCACTGCCGCTGGCCGCGGGCTGCCGGCATATTTTTCTTTTAAGCGATTAATCTCCGTTTTCATATTTTCATAAATCTCAAAGTCATTAACACCTGCAACCGGCTGAAAAACTTGTGCTAAGAAAGCCGTTTCTTTTTTAATGAGCGCCCGGCCTGGAACGGCATCAATTTCAAAAGGCGGCTTCCCGAGCAGACTGTAGATTTCTGTCCGGTCCATTAAGTAATGAACAATTTTCGTTTTTAAGTTGTTCATCAGCGGCTGGCGGATAGATTGAATTCTCGTCGCCGTAAAAATCATAAAGATGCCAAGCGACTGCCCATCTCTTGCAAATTGGGTAAACTGTAAATCAATGTCCGGCATTTCTTCTTTTACAGCATCAAAGTTATCTATCGCAATAAAAATAACCGGCAGTTTTTCTTTGCTTACCATATTGTACATTTGAATGGTGCTGACTTCTTTCTCAAGAAACGTTTGTTTACGCTGCTCAATTTCGCGTTTCATTCTCATTAAAAACTTTTCAATTTTACGCATGTCATCGTAGCGGAAATAATCTCCTGTATGCGGGAGCTGCTTAAGCGGCAGCAAGGAGCTGTTTCCAAAATCGAACAAGTAGTAATGAAGCTGATCGGGTTTATTTTCCCGGGCAAAATTCAACAACAGCGTCATGGCTGTCATGGACTTCCCGTACCCCGAAGAACCAAAAATACCGATATTTCCATCAGTCATCCATTCGTAGTTGTAAGATGATTGCCTTTGTTGATCCGGTTCATCTGTCATGGCGAATGCATATTGCCCTTTGCCGAGCCCGATTGGCTGGACGAGCCTGTCGGGCAGCGGCGGCAGCCACGGACTTGGCAGTGCGTTGATTTCCATTTCTTTCTGCGTGAGTTCGATCGCTTTCACAACTGCTTCGATTTCTGTCTGCTGCTGCGGGATTTTCTCGGTCGTTTCAGCGGCGATCGTCGATAATGGCACTAGCCCTGTATCGGTTACGAGCGAAATATCGCTTTCATATTCGACCGTATCTTCCTGATAAGGTGCGCCGCTCCAGGCAGATTGAAACAATTCGTATACTTCATTGTTTCCAACCTGTAAAAATCCTCTGCCTGTCACAGTTAAATTGGCCGCATCGCCATTTTTCAAAATCTCCTTGCTGTCGTTCGAATCCTGTACTTTTAGGGCAATCCGAAAACGGGCATTGCTCCAAATCTGGTCATCAATGATACCGCCGGGCTTTTGCGTGGCTAAAATCAAATGCACCCCGAGGCTTCGGCCGATGCGGGCTGCACTGACAAGCTCTCTTATAAAATCAGGTTCTTCATTTTTCAACTCGGCAAATTCATCGGAAATAATGAATAAGTGGGCCATCGGTTCCGCTGCTTCACCCGCTTCATATAACAAGTTGTAATCGTTAATATGACTGACGGAATAGTGGTCAAACAGACGCTGGCGTCGTTTCAACTCGCTGTTAATGGAAGCGAGGGCCCTGGCGCTGAAATTTTTACTTCCTTCAATATTTGTAATCGTTCCAAGTAAATGAGGAATGCTTTTAAACGGCTGCGCCATTCCTCCCCCTTTATAGTCGATAAGTAAAAATGCGGCCTGATGGGGATGAAAATGAACAGCAAGCGATAAAATAAACGTTTGCAGCAATTCACTTTTTCCTGATCCAGTCGTTCCTGCAAGGAGTCCATGCGGGCCGTGCGCTTTTTCATGCAAATTGAGAAAAACCGCATCTTTTTTGCTTTTCAACCCAATTGGAACAGCTAGTGAGCGGGCCGATTGGTTCGTTTGCCAATTGGCAGCAATCGGCAAATCATCTGCTTGCTTCACTTGCAGCAGCTCTAAAAAAGTGACTTTCGCCGGGATGGAATTATCCATTCCTTGAATGTGTTTTAAAGACTTAAGTGTTCTAGAAAACTTTTCTGATCCTTCCGCGTCATGCTGATCGAGCGAAAACGGTGTATGAACTGCCCGTTCGTTTTCAATCAAGATATCTCCTTCTTGTTCATTCACGTACCGGATCAGCGTATGAATGTTATTAGATAAGCTTTCTTTTGTATCAGCTGAAAAAATAGCTGTTAGTCCCAAGTTGCTTTTGCCGCCTTCTAGAAATTCCAGGATGGGATGTTCGGCAATAAGCTGGCGGTTCGTAATGAAAAAGACAAAATGCGGCATGAAATATTTCTTCTCTTTTTCTTCATCCAGCTCCCGTTCCCGCAGTCTTTCATAAAGAGTAGACAGCAATTGATCCCGCGTCTGCTCATTATAAATCAAGCCTTTCGCAAAAGAATCCGGCATTTGAAAATGAGGAAGCCACTTGATCCACTCCCATTGCTTTGATTCTTCTTCAGAAAAAACAGCGACAAAGCGGACATCATGATAACTATGAAAAAAAGCAAGCTGGCCGATCCACTGTCGGATTTCACTTTTGACTACTTTGCTTTTACCGATCAGCCCAATGGCTCCAGAAGACAAATCAGCCGTCAGCGGAACGTCTCTGATGTTTGAATAATAGCTTTCTAGTTCTCTCGATTGTTCTAGCAGTTCATCCATTTCCCTGTTAGCCATATCTTTGTTTCCCGACATAATCTCGTAACTTGCCGGTACGTCCGCCCGCCCAATACGGAGATGGAGAAAATCGTGGCTTTCCCGCGTTTTTTCCCAAATGCGCCCGCTTAATTCATTCGTCATTGTTTTTATGTTTTCAAAAGAAGGAAAGTGATAATAAAGCACTTTTTTCTGTTTATCAGCTAATTGCTGCAATTCTGATCTTTTCTGCCCCAAATAAAGGTTGTAAATGCGTTTCCGCTTGTGTTTTTGTTTCTTTCGGTAGCTTTTGTCCTTAAAATACTGAACAGTTGAAGTGACAAGTGTTGTCGCAAACATCACACCGGAAATAAGCAAAAAAAGACCCCGAGGCTGAATGATGGCAATAACCCCCATCACAAGCAGCATCATAAATGGCGGGAGGATCATCATCCACAATCCACGTGTATGCTGGTCACTTTCTTGATTTGGAAAAGAAAAAGTGACTTTTTCATCCGGCAAATCATAAATCAAGCGCGGTGTTCGTCTGAACTCGGGATATTTCGCTTTCGTTTCAGACGACGGAAGCTTGATTTTCGGCAGTTCTGCTTGTGTGGCCGATGGATAGTCTACACTCAAAATATCATCAGTATGAAGAGTTCCAAAGAAAAAAGGGAAACTGACTGAATCTCCTGGCTGCAGCATAGTTTTTGAAAACACTTTTTTTCCATTCACAAATACTGGCTTCCTCTGGTCCGCTTCCACGGACCACCCTTCTGTTTGCTTCTTTAAAGCAAGCACTTGATTCGGTTCGTCAAATGCACCTTGTCCCCGAAGAGTATATAATTTGTTTTTTTCTTTTATTAAAAAAACTTCTCGCTCGGCCCCTATGTAAAAATACTGCTTTTCTTTTATTTCGTCCGTCAGTAAAAAAATCAGAGGATGACCATCCGTTTGCAGTGTGTATAAGTCATCCGGATGGAGAGCACCTTCTTTCTCTCCATTCCTTACAACGATCCATTTATTGCTGGAAGGTACTTTTTCCAAATGTATAGAACCGATTTCTTTATCCAATGATGAAATCGTAATGTGATCGTCTGCTGTCTGCCCAATCGTAATTTTATTTTTTCCATTCATCGGATACATGTTACTGCTGTTACGATAAAAAATATATAATGTTCTCATAAAGCTTTCTCCCCGGAAGAAGCCGGCTGCTTTTCTGCGGTCGGATCTTTTGACTCGGGATCAGCAGTGACAGGCGGCAAACTTTTTTGTACATCTGCACCAGCTTCCGGCAAAAGCTTGCTCCGCTCTTCTTCCTGCTCCTGCAGCAGCTTTTCTTCTTCCTTTTTTTCACTTTCCAAATCTTTTAGTTCCTGGTCGACCGCTTTTATTTTCTCTTGCTTTTCTTCACTCGCCAGACTTTCATCTGCTTTAATTTCTTCTCTATATTTGATTAGGCTGAACATGATGAAGTCCCTGTATTCCAGCGATCTCGCTATTTCCAGAGCCTGCTCATTTTTTCCTCTGCCCGTATAAATCCAATAAAGGAAGTATTGAGGGTCTGTTTGCAAAGTAATCATTTTTTGTACAGCTTTTTTTTGCTCGTCCCCTAAATTTTCATTAACGATATAAGAAGACGCCAGTTCATACTGAACGACATATGGCATTTCTTCAGGCTCATATATTGCAAGCGTTTCAATGACCCGGCTGTATTTCTTATTCAAAAAATGTTCTCCGCTTTCCACGTAAGCTTCCTGCTTTGGCTGCATAAAAAAGAAAGTATAAAGAGAAAAAATAATGGCAGGAATCAATAAAGCGGCAGCCCCGTAAAGAAGATACTTATGTACGTTCCATTTTTTCACCGGAATGCTGATAAACATCTTTTGTTGTTCTTCCAGCTTTTCAATATATCCTTCAATCACTTTTTCCAGCTCACGATAATTCTCGGCGGCCAATAAATCCGCGGCTGCCGGAGAGAGTTTTAATGTGTCATGAAACTGAAGATACTCTTCAAAGCTGTACTTGCTGTCCACTGCAGCCGCAGCGGTAGCTTTTACCTCTTCGAACAAAATCTGTTCATCTTTTTCGTAAGGAGGCAGACTTTCGTGTACACCAAAATGGAGGAAATAAGGAGTGAATCCCCTGTCAAATAAAATGTTTTCCGGGCAAACGACCAAATAGATTCTTGATTGCTGGTGACTGCGCACTTTTTTCAAAAGCTGGTTAGCAAATATCCATCTCGACATCTCTTTTTTGTTTCTTAAAAAGTAAAACGGTTGAAAAGCAGACGGCGGAGTGATCGTTATAATGACTTCATCTTCATTCGCATCAATTGCTTTTTCAAGCTCTTTTTCTTCTTCGAGAAGCATGGCAATTTCCTTAGGGTCTTGCAGCTTCAGCCTTGCTTTTTGAAATATGATCGAATAATTGCCGTCATGCTTTCTTTCAGCTTCAATTCTTTTCTGTAAATACGATTGTTTTTTGTCTTCCATCAGGCGGACTCCTTCATAAAATTTCCAGCCGGTCTCCTGTTGTAATGCCGCTTTCCTGCAACGTCCAGTCGCCCGGGCATACTTTTTCCTTATTCACGATGCGAACCCAGCAGCCTTCCCGGGGTTCATCCTTTATTCCTTTCAGTTGCCACGCAATTTCAGCAGCTTTTTTAACAGGTAAATAATTTGACAGCCTAAGATCAAACACATCTCCGTTGTAATTGTGCAAGTCTATAGTAATTTGGATATACATGAAACATCACCTTTACACGAAAAAGAGCGCCATAATCTGTAACGATTGCAGCGCCCTTCTTTTTTTCTTTTTTTGAAAGCGCGATTATCCGCGAATTTGGCTGGCGATTTGATGATCTGTATCTTCAAGCGCATTAGCTGAACTATTCAGCTGCTGAGATACTTCGCTCAATAACACAGCCATTTTCATAAAGGAAGGCCGCAGCTCTTGATATTGCTGGGCAAATGCTTCACTGGATGCCCCTTCCCACACTTCGCGAAGATGATTGCTCATCGAATCAAGACGCCCGACTAAATCATTTACATTTGCACTTTCCTGGTTGTACTGTCCGGCTGTTGTACGCAGTTCTTCCGGTGTTAAACGAATAATTCCTGACATGGTCTTACCTCCTATTCCCAATAATTACTCTAATTGTATTAGCTTTCAATTAAGACCGTCAATGAATCTTGGGAAATATGGAAAAAATGAGAATATCGCACCAATTTCATAGAGTGAAAGACTTTTAAACGTTCCATATATAGCTTTTTCTGACCCCACTAATACTCACAGATATACGATGGGGTGTATAAAAAAAAGAAAAAGTGATTCCCATAACAGAATCACTTTTTGCAGGACGGATAAAATTATTTCCAACAAGTTATTTCATTTCCCCCGCGATCTTTAGGATGTCCGCCGGCTCATGAGCGATAAAATCCGGGGCTGCTTTTAAGGCTATTTCAGCATCATCATATCCCCAGGCTGCCCAAACGACTTTCATGCCTGCTTTTTTGCTGGCGGTAATGTCTCTTTCTTCATCACCAACATATAAAGCATCTGCCGCTTCCATTTTGTATTTATTCATCAGTTTCTTCATTAATTTATCTTTGCTGAAAATATACTTCGAACATAATATATCATCTACATAATCAACTTGATGGGCTTCAAGCGACCGGTTGATAATATCTGTGGCGTTGGAAGAAATAATTGCAACCTTGAAACCCTGCTGTTTTAATTCATCGAGCATTTTTTTAATTCCCGGATAAAAAGGCAGCCCATTTTTCAATTTCCTTATGTATCGGTAAAGTTTTGGAGCCGCAAAAGGAATATTCCTCATCGGAAAGTTTAAAAAATGACATCTTTCAGGAATGGTCATTTTGCTTAAATGATCAATGTCCTCCATCGCCACTTGGCGGTAGCCTTCCTTTGCAGCCAGATCATTATAGGCGGCAATAAACATTTCCAGCGAGTTGGCGAGCGTACCATCAAAATCAAAAATGATATATTTTGCCACAGTCAATTCCCCCTTTGATTGCCTTCATAATTAATTATACCAACAATGACTCGCTCTCACACATTCTTGCTATGTATTTTCTCCTTATGAGAGGTACACGAATGAATGGTCTTTTTCAAAAGATCATTCATAGATGTTTGAATATATGTTAAAATATTCAATTAAGGAGGCGAAAATATGGAGTGGCTCAACGGCAGTTATGAAGGTTTTCATTTTGAAATGTTCTCGGCCAGTCATATTGCTGTATTAACTATTTTAAGCTTGACGGTTCTTTGCACCTTTTTGTACAGAGAGAAGCTGCGAACCAAGAATACGAGAAAAGCTGACCTGGCCGCTGCCTTTTTTTTGTTGGGCTTGGAGGCAGCCTATCACGGATGGATGGTTCACATCGGAACATGGAAAGTAAGCCATTCACTTCCGCTCGAACTGTGTAATATAGCTTCGCTGTTGACATTCTTTCTACTTATTACTGGAAAAAAAGCGGCGTATGAAATCCTCTTGTTTATCGGTTTGCTGGGCGCATCCCAGGCCCTACTGACTCCATATTTGTATTTTGATTTTCCTCATTTTCGCTTTTTTCATTTTTTCTTTACCCATATGATCATCTTTTGGACACCTCTTTATTTTACGTGGGTGAAGGGCTACAGGCCGACATTCTTTTCTGTTTTGAAAACAATGATTTTTCTTAATGTGCTCCTTCCTATTGCTTTAATCATAAATAATCTTACAAATGGGAATTACCTGTACTTAAGCCACAAACCAGAAACAGCGAGTATGCTTGATTTGCTTGGCCCTTATCCATGGTATATTCTTTCTCTCGAAGCAACCGCCTTTATTTTAAGTGTGATGATCTGGCTGTTGTTCAGAAATAGATCGTCTGCCATTCTCATCGAAAAAGAATTTCAGCAATATTTTTAAATTTGTACAAAGGAAAAGAAGCATCGGACTGATCGCAGTCCGATGCTTCTTTTCATCATTTTAGATTCGAACAGCTAATTATCGATTCATATCTACCCAGACGCTTTTCACTTCCGTGTAAGCATCAAGTGCATAAGAGCCCATTTCCCGGCCGAGTCCTGATTGTTTATATCCGCCAAACGGGCTGGCAGCATCTAATACGTTATAACAGTTCACCCACACAGTACCGGCTTTCAAACGGTTAGCAATATAGTGGGCATTCTTCAAGTTTTCCGTCCAAACGCCAGCAGCCAGTCCGTAATTTGTCTTATTGGCCCGCTCCACAAGATCATCTATGTCTTCATAAGGCAAAGCCGATACAACCGGACCGAAAATTTCTTCGCGTGCGATCGTCATAGAGTCATCGACATCGGCAAAAATGGTTGGCTGGACGAAATATCCTTGATCAAAAGGTACCGTTCCGCCAGTTAAAATTTCTGCGCCTTCTTCCTGCCCTTTTTGAATATAGTTCATTACCCGCTGCTGCTGCTTGTCTGAAACAAGCGGCCCCATTTCAGTGGAAGGATCGATTCCCTGGCCCTGCTGGATTTTTTTCGCATGGCCGACCATGTCTGCCAGGAAGTTATCATATTGCTTTTTAGGCACATACAAACGGGAACCGGCACAGCAAACCTGCCCCTGATTGAACATGATGCCAAATAAAGCCCCCGGCACCGCTTTGCTTAAATCGGCATCCGGCAAAATAATGTTCGGGGATTTCCCGCCCAGCTCGAGCGTCACTCGCTTTAGCGTATTCGAAGCTTGTCTCATAATCGACTTTCCAACTGGCGTGGAGCCAGTAAAGGCGATTTTATCTACCTGCTCATGGTTAACAAGCGGAGAACCCGCTGTTTCGCCAAATCCCGGCACGATATTGATGACTCCTTCCGGAAATCCGACTTCCTGGGCAAGCCCGGCTAAATAAAGGGCAGAAAGCGGTGTCTGCTCTGCTGGTTTCAACACGACCGTACAACCGGTAGCAAGTGCCGCGCCGAGCTTCCATGTTGCCATTAATAACGGGAAGTTCCATGGAATAATCTGACCGACGACACCTACCGGCTCATGGCGCGTATAATTCAAATAATTGCCGCTGACTGGAATCGTTTGGCCAAGAATTTTCGTTGACCAGCCGGCAAAGTAGCGAAAGTGTTCAATGGCAAGCGGCACGTCCGCTGCTGACGATTCGCGGATCGGCTTTCCGCTGTCGAGCGTATCAATTTGAGCGAGCTCCTGTTTATGCTCTTCCATTTTATCAGCGAGCAAATAAATGAGACGGCTCCGCTCAGATGCACTCATCTTGGACCATGGTCCCTCGTCAAATGCTTTTCGTGCTGCCTGAACAGCTTTGTTTATATCTTCTTCCTGCGCTTCACTTACAACAGCGAGCACATCTCCTGTTGCCGGGTTAAACGTTTCAAACGTCTTTCCTGACGCAGAATTAACCCATTCTCCATTAATGAACAGCTGTTTCTTCCCTTTTAAAAACTTCTGAACGCGCGGCAATACTGAAATTGTTTTTTCCATCGTAATCCCTCCACTTTTTTATTTAGAAACGATCGATAATAACAGAACCTACTGTTCCATATTGATTCATGGATTCTAAAATCGTGCTGGACTCTTCAAGACTAATAGTTTTAGAAACTAATTTTCCAGGCTGCAACTGTCCGCTTTCTACCATCGCAAGCAGTGATTTATAGCGGTGAGGCTGCATGCCGAGCGATCCTTTTATTTGTAATTCTTTTGCGACAATCAAATCTGTAGGCAAAGAGATCATTCCCTTATCGGCTTGCGTCGTTAATCCTACTTGAACGTGAGTCCCGCGGTTTTTCAAGCTTAAAATCGAACTTTGGCACGTTTCAGCAATGCCGAGCGCATCGTACGTAATATCGCTTCCGCCGTTTGTTATGTTCATTACAGCTTCCACTGGATTTTCTTTTTTGGAGTTCACACCGGCCACTGCCCCAAGACTTCTTGCCATTTCGAGCTTGCTGTCATCAATGTCTACAACGATCACTCTCGCACCGAGTGTCGTGGCAATTTGTGCGGCTGCCAGGCCGACGCCGCCCGCTCCGTAAATGGTAAAGTAATCCCCTGCCTGCACTCCGGAAATATCCGCTACCGCATGAAAGCTTGTCATAAAGCGGCAGCCGAGTGAAGCGGCAGTCGTGAAATCAATGGCTTCAGGCAGATGAACTAAATTTAAATCTGCTTTCGGCACTCTCGTGTACTGTGCATAGGACCCGCTCGTGGCAAATCCAAAAACTTGCAAGTTTTCACAAACATTTTGATGGCCTGTCTGACAGCATCCACAGCTGCCGCAGCCAATTGTGAAAGGAATAACAACACGGTCTCCTTTTTTAAAACGGGTTACGTCTTTGCCGACTTCTTCTACGACTCCGGCAAATTCATGGCCAAGTATATGCGGCAGCTCCGGCTTCAAGCCGAGCCATTCAAAATCTCCAACCCATGCATGCCAATCACTGCGGCACACGCCGTTCGCTTTGACATGTACTACGACTTCGTCCGCTCCGCATTCGGGATCTGCAACATTTTGTACGACTAAAGGCTTCTCGAATTCTTCCATTACAGCAGCTTTCATCTAGTGCCTCCCATTTTTTTTTGACTAATGAACTTCAGCCCTCTGATTAATCAAAGGCCATCCTTTCTCATTTAAAGAGTAAAAGAATCATAGATGCAGGACATGTTATATTATGCAATTGCCATGCCAAACATTATTGATTGTTAATAACGCAGTTCTATGCACTTTTAATATGTTTTTTCCGTCAACTGTTCAAATAAAATAAACAAACTGTTCAATCAGCTTGAACAGTTTGTTTCCTTGAACAGTTGGAATTGACTTTATTTAATTAAAAGCGATAGTAGAGAATATTTATTTAATGATGTTCAACTAAATTGGTGCTCACCTATTTCCTTTAGCAGTTGATTCATTTCTTGTTTGGTTCTCACTTCCGGGTATTTCTCTTTTATTTTTGCGATAAAACCGGTCATATGTGCTGCAGCGAAGCTATGACCTTGAAAATTAAATTTTTGCATCGGCCCTTCGAGACTTCTCGGAAAACCTAGTGTTTTAAACTGGATTGGATCTCCAGGACAAAATTGAAAATGCTGACTGTTTCCATTCTCTAATGACTGAACAGCATAAGCTGAATTGTAGTAGCCCGGCCAAAACAAACCGTTTGTCTCATCACATGCGGAAATAATGATGGCTCCCGCTTCATTTGCTTTATCACAAATGAAACGAAAGGCGTCCACATCTTTATTTACACCTAGGCTTAAATTAATCAAATCCATTTCCTTTTCAATACACCATTCAATAGCAGCACAAAGGACTTCAATATACGCAAATAGTTTGTCATGGAATATTTTTACGGCAAACATTTCAGCTTCTGGCACTTGCTCTTTAATCACTCCCGCAACTGCTGTTCCGTGTCCGAGATCATCGTGATAGTTTTCTTCTATTGTAATTTTCCCTTCTTTACTTACTTGAAAAGCTATTCCGCCGGCCGCTTTGCCAACATGTGGATGCCATTCATTAAGTCCGCTGTCAATGTGGGCAATTTTTATTCTTTTTCCTTTGCCCCATTCTCCTTCAGCCATGTAATATTGATACGTTGTCATTAGTCATTCCTCCGGCTTTCTTTTGGCTATACTGTTCCTCCCCGCCAGATAGATTGATTACCCGGTCCATCCAATCTAAATTATCATATCTGTGGGTTATCACAATTACTGTTTTCTGTGCAAAATATTCTTTCAAAGTTCGAAAAAGATGGTATTCCGATTCTACGTCCAAATGACAAGTCGCTTCATCAAGGATAAATATGTCTGCATCATTTAATAAAGCACGGGCCAATAAAAGGCGCTGTTTTTGGCCGGCTGATAGTGTAATACCTTTCTCACCAATTACAGTTTGTAGTCTTTGTGGAAGACTTTGCAGCCAATTATTTAACCCGACAATCTCCAGAACATTTAGCATTTCTATTTCAGATAAACCTTTTTTTCCAAGCTGTAAGAACTCTCGAACAGTACCAAACCATACAGGGTGATTATGCGCTACTAAGCAGACGGTTTCATACCAGCTTTTTTTAGAAAAGCTTTGAACATCTTTGTCATCCATATAAATTGCCCCTGAAGCCGGTTGGTAAATACGAGCCAGCAATTGCGCGATTGTACTTTTCCCTATGCCATTTTCACCAACAAGTCCGAGTTTTTCCCCTTTTCGAATGCTAATATTGAAACCATCAACAATTGGCCTGCTATTTTCAAAAGCGAAAGAAACATCTCGAAAATGTATAGCTTGAAACGAAGGCGGAGTTAGACTTTCGCCGTCTTCCTCTTGGGGTATGTTAAAGAAATCATTTACCCGATAAATCGACGCCTTTCCCTTTTGCAGTCGTATATACAACTGGGCCAGCCCCTGAACTGTGCCATATAAACTTGCCTGATAAGTTATAAACGCCAGCATCGTCCCTATCGTCATCGTGCCATTTATCACTCTCGAACCTAAAAACCAAAGCATCAAGATGGCAGATATCATTATGAGCATTTGCGGAATTCCCTGTGCCCAGGCTTGAATAAATATTACTTTAATATTCTGTCTGTTTATTTCCTTTAGTTCTTTTTTAAATGTCTCTTGCAGCGTACTTTCTAAATGAGACGTGCGAATAAAACCGACAGAAGAAAACGTCTCATACATAAAACTTTGATTTTTTGCCGATTGCCTGCGCAATTCCATTTGATTTGTAAAAATCAAATGGCGAAATTTGTGAATGCCGAAAATCAATAACGGCATAAACAAAAAAGACAGAAAGGTTAAACGCCAATCAAGCATAAACAATAACAGGATATTTAATAGAAAAGTCAAACTGATCGTAAAAAGCTGCAAAACATTTTCTGTATAAAGCCGCTGAATTTCCGTTAAATCCTCATTGATTCTTGAAAGAATATCACCTGTTCGATTCTTAGTAAAAAAAGAAAAGGGGAGATGAAGTAAATGATTGTAAAAAGCTGAACGCATATCAACCATAAGGCGCAAACTCATTCTTAAATAAAGAAACTTTGTTAATAATGCTACTCCGAACCCAATCATCATGATTAGCACACATATACTGAGGACAACTGGAAAGGAGTATCGCTTTTCAATCAACACTTCATCAATTAAAAACTTTCCCATTAGCGGCTGAGCAGCCGTAATTATTGTTGATATAACCCCCATCAAAAAAACAAGCACAAATGTAAAACGATACGGTTTAATATAGGCCCCTACATTCATCTATCCCACCTCAACGGTAATAGCACATCAAACCCGATTCACAATATTGCGGCTGATTGCGGATTTTACGTGCTGTCTTCTCAATTTCCCGCTCACTTGCCTGTGCCCTTACTTGATCAATTACCGCTTTAACCATTTGCACACTAGCTAGTTTTCTATATGGGGCCCCTTCTCTCCCGACGACTTTTAATGAATCCACTCCCATTTTTTCTAACTTGCCAAGAGAGCATAAACCGCAAGGGCCGAGCGGCAAACCATCATTAGCTATTTGACAATTGCAATCATTGACGAACCAGACAAATTCTCTGTAATCATTCACTTGGTCATTTAATATTTTAAAATCTTTCTCTGATAAAACTTTGTTTCCATCTGAATGAAAAGGCTCGTAATCCCATTGCGATTGGGAACAAAAAGCTCCTGCCGAATGAGTGGTCATACAAAAGCTCTCCTCGTATACACAGCCGTCATTTAAAATAAAAACCTCTAATTCTACATCACCAGCAGCTTCTTTAAGAGCAGGTATTTCATTTAACTGTACGCTTCTTGGCAACACAATGCGTTCGACTTGCATTTGTTTATATAATTCAATACTGCCGGTATTCATTGGAGCAGCCAAGCTGCTTACATGAATAGCTGCTTCCGGTACTTTATTTTTCATGGCCACCATTAAGCCGGGATCACTAACAATAAACGCTTTAATTCCCACTTCTTCTGTACATCGCTTAATTAAATCAATGAGCATAGGGTATTGTTTTTCCATGTAGTAAGGGGCATTTAAAGTTAAAAATATAGGAATTTCATAGTTTTCCGCTTGTCGGACCGCTTCCTTAAGATCTTTAAAGGAAGGAAAACCCGCATATGGATTGCGGCGGTTGATCCATACTCCCGGCGAGTATTTCTCCATCCATTCCATTGGCGTAATTCCGCAGTAAAATTCTTCAGCACCACTTTCCGCTAGCATTTCTACTTCTTCTTTCGCTCCCAGCGGGGCAAGAATGTTCATATTCATTCACCTCCATAATTAAACGGGTAATCGCAAACTGTAAACGGCCCGTGCATTTTCAATTGTTTGCAAACTTTCTAATCCTGTTTTTACTAATCCGCTGTCATGACTGTAAAAAGCAGTATTGCCTTTTTGAAAAACACGATTTTTCATATCGAGATGACGTTTATTTTTTAATTCAAACACATAAAATTGACATTGCTGCTTACATTCAGGATCCCCCCGGAACTTATCGGCTTTATCTGAATCGATAAAGCCGACCATGCATGCGCTGCCACTTGCCACACAGCCAAAAGGAAAATGGAGCCCGATCGTTTGTTTGGCCTCCTCTTCACTTAAAGAATTCCCTTGAATTAATTGATCAAATTCAAACCCTGATACTTTTCCATCGTTTAAGAACTGGCGAAAAGGTTCAGAAAACAACCCGGTTTTCTTAAAAAAATCTTTTCCTTCTTCCGGTGCGTTGCTTTCATTGTAATAGTGCGCTACTCTCGGATCGCGAATAGATTTATTTAACAATCTGCCAATTATGATATCCAATCGAGGAAAATTTTGTTTCGTATAATAATAGACGCCCCAATCATTTACAATCACTTCTATCCTTTTTTCACTTTCTTGAATTGCCTCATCTAATAATGACAGGATGTCTGCAAGCTGCTTAAACTTTTCTTCATGCACGTAAGACGTGGCAAACGAAAAATCCATGCCATTTTCCCAACAGTAATCTAAAGCTTTTTTAACTACCCGCGCTGCTGGGAGACGATACTGGCAAAATTCTGATCCAAAAATGATACGATCCGGTGAAATCACTTCACCGAATGTATCCTGCCATATACGGAAAAAAGTTGTTTGCAACTCTGCTTCTATATCATTTTGTGAATCAATCGGAGCCCAAGGTTCTTTTACAAATTTCAAATCACGTATCGACTGTACTGCAACCGCAAACTTCAATAAGCTAACCTCCTTTTCTCATATTACGACTAGTTATTGCTTAATTTTAATCACTTTTAAATCTAATGTATCAGTGGGTAAAACTAGGTGTTTCTCTACTTCTAAATCTTTATTAGCAATAATAAATTCGTTTCCCGCTCCGCTATAATAAAGTTTTTCTTCGTCCGCACTAAGATTGACCCCATATAAACTGCCATTAGGCGGTGCTGATTCTTTTACGATTTTTTGAGATTTAATATCGACCTTGTACCATTTATTTAATGTGGTATACGCATACTGCTCATTTTTATCA
Source organism: Bacillus aerolatus (assembly GCF_009183655.1). Classification (GTDB taxonomy): domain Bacteria; phylum Bacillota; class Bacilli; order Bacillales; family Domibacillaceae; genus Pseudobacillus; species Pseudobacillus aerolatus. Next base: position 492,716 of record NZ_WEIO01000002.1, on the reverse strand, counting down.
ATGACTGCAGAGAACATGCCTATCGGTTCCCTGTCATATTCCAAGGTTTTTATTTTTCCTGATTGTCTATTCATCCACATAATACCTTCAGTCACACGCCCATCCGGATATTCTTTAATCAACGGAATTGAATTAATGCCGTTTTCTCCTCTAGGGAACAGCATAAGATAATTTCCTGCGCCGTTTTCTTTATTCTCCGGGTTTTTTATTCCTTGCTTTAGCTTTAGTTTCATATCTTTTAAGTCGAGTTCGAATAAATCATAGCCCCAAACGAAAATTTTGCTCGCATCATCCTGTTTAAACTGAAGAACGTGGGTTCCGTATGGAGCTTCCACACTTCGCAACTCTTCTTTGCTGCCGAGATCTATTTCTAGTATTTTACTTGGATGTACTTTAAAACTGTTTCGTCTTTTTTCACCTTGTGTGACAAACGCATATGCTTTTTTACCATCCGGTGAAATGGTGCTTCCCCAAACACGGCGGTCAAGCAGTCCTTTATCCGTTCTTGCCTGAAGATTGATTTCATCTATAATTTTGTTTTGTACTGTGTCTACTACATAAAGAGATTTACGGTCATTCGCAAGAAACAACCCTGTCTTTCCATCTTCCGTAAAACTCATGTCACGAACGGGGCCTTTTACTTCAATACTCTCAGCAATTTTAGGTACAGACGGATCAACAACAATAATTTGTCCATATCCCGAAATAAAGACTCTCTCTGTATAATTTTTTTCAGCTGACCCGATAGAAAAATTACTAAGAACTAGCAGAGGAAAAACAAAAAACAATATTTGAACTAATTTCTTTGTCATTAGTTACTAATGCACCTCTCTTTTGTTGTTCCACTGATTTTATCTAAGAAGGATGGATTATGTTGCAGGATTTTCACATATGCCTTAAGGCCAATGGTGATCCAATCATGCATCCAGTTGCAATAATGAGCATTAGGCGCCCGGTAATCTCCCTGCCTTTCCATCGCTTCATAATAGCATCCACCAGAACAAATGTGTTTTAATGCACATGATTGGCAAGTTGATTTACGATCAACATGTAGTTCATTCAACATGTTCGTTCTTTTTTTCTGATCAATGCCGAAGTAAATATCTCCAAGGCGAAATTCTTCATTTTCGTTAAATCGATGGCATAAAAACAAACCTCCATCAGGACTGACAGCAAAAAAGCCCAATCCTGCTCCACAACCGTATGCCTTATTTGTACCTGTATGCAACTCCTTTAATAAATTAGTAAGATTAGAGAATCCTATATATTCGTTTTTCAGCGCGTGTTCAACAAATAAGTTAGATAGCTCTTCGAACTGATTAAGCAGTTCCCCTAAGTCTTCTTCATCTAAAGCCAATTGCATATTTGTTTCAGTGACAGGGGCAAAGCCGACTTCGTAAAACCCTTTGGACAGCAAATGTCGCAAGGAGGTTTCCAATTTTTCAAAATCCTTTACTACCGTGACCCTTGTTCCAATTGGAGCGGTAGTATGGATATCCATTAATTTTTCGACATTCTTGCTTACCCGATCGTATGAGCCCTGGCCTCCAGCCATTGGGCGGTATCGATCATGGGCTTCTTTTGTTCCGTCCATGCTGACTGACACCATTACTTTGTATTTATTTAAGAAAGCCATCTGCTCCGCATTCATCTTTGTTCCGTTTGTTGTTAAAGAAAAGCCAACTTTTTTCCCCCGCTTTTCTCCTTCTGAGGTTGCCCGTTCAACTACATATTTTAATGTTTTCCAATTAAGAAATGGTTCCCCGCCAAACAAAACAATATTTACATCCTTTTCTTCAAAACTGTTTTCCATCAAAAATTGGATAGCACGATCAGCTGTATCAACTGTCATATACTTCTGAGGAGCCCCATATTCTCCGTCCCCTGCATAACAATATGTGCAGCGCAAATTACATTCATTGACTAAATGAAACACTAATGTTTTAACAGGCATGTTTTCTGTCGTTTTCGGCGCAGGCGGCGTAACAGAAAAACGCTGGCTTTTATTCTGATCTTTTCTGACTATCTCCAATTGCTCCAATTCATTCAACACTTGAGAAAAATCCGATTTCTCCTGCAATAAGATATTTTCCGCTAAAACTGTCGTGTCGGCAATTTGATCACCTTTGCTGCGGAAAGTATCGATCATTTCTTTAGATAAATCGTCAAGCTGAATAATGTTTCCTGTCAATCCGTGGTATAAATAATCCTCTTCCTGCACTTGGAACTTAATATAATTTGTTAGTGCGACGTTTGCGATAGCAGCCATCTCCTTTTTAATGAATATTGTTCACATAATCGGGTACAGTTGTAATATGATGGGATTTTGTAGTTAAAGTTTCTCCATCTATAATTGATTTTGCAGTAACGGTTGCACTGCCAACGTTTTCTTGAACAAATGTTCTGTCTTTATTTACACCTTCTTCTTTAGGCGTGTATAGTCCGTTCTTATCGAGCTTTCCAATATAAGGTCGGTCATCCCTCTTGGCATTTTTTTCGGGGTATGTGAGCAACGACCACTCAGCTTCTACAGGACCTAACTTCAAGTCATCTTTTGTTTCTGATTTTCCATCTTTACCGTTGCTGTATGCATAAGCTACATATTGAATGCTTACTTTGTCCATTGGACCAGCATCTCCCATTCGGGATACACCGTATGACGGCTCTATTTTTAAATAATCTGCTTTGTCGTAGAGTGTGAACTTTCCATGGACAGCCACTTTATCTCCGTTAACTAAAAAAGTGTCAGTTTCAGAGTTTTTACTGACTTTGATTTCAGCTTCTATCTGTTCGTCGGAGGTAGCAGTCAATTTTGTCACCTCAACTCCTTTTGGCAACTCTAAATCCTCTGTTTTCAGCTTTTTCAAATTCATCCCGTACAAATTGACTTTATTAGTCGTTCCTTTTTTCCAAGCCCGGGGTTCAGAATGGAAAATTTCCGGTTTTTCATTTTGTACTTTATAATAAGTTTCTTCTCCGGTTATGCCTAAATCCTCTTTATATGACCAGTCTCCTTTAATTAAATTTTCACTTGTCACATTATAGGAACCGTTAATTTTCTTTTTCCCCTGCATATAGTGAGAACGGAGCATGTAACCGGTATATATTTTCATGTTGCCGCTAAGCTCTTGTGGTCCTTGCCCTTTTAAAAACTTAATTGATTTTTTTTCTGTATATCCGTCATTCGACTTAGTAAATTCACTTTCTCCTAGATAAAAACCTTTCGTTCCTTGAAAACCAACCACCTTCCATTTGCCGCTGACATCGTATTCATTGCCTTTCCATTGGTCCCAAACTTTGGATTCCACCCCGTAATTTTTCGCTAAGTATTCAATGGCTTTATCTGCTTCTTCCGGCCAATCCGTATGCCGATGATTTAAATAAATAGACGGATACATGACGAGATGAAAATCTTTTAAGTTTTTCCACTCTTCTTCTGTCCGCCTCTGCGCTTCAAATCTTCCGGCTGCGTGGCAACCAATACAGCTTTTTACAACGCTTTCATTTGGAGGATTGGCTTCTAAATAGGACGGCTTGTTTGCCAGCCAATATTGTACTTTTTCTGCTTCTTCAGGGGCCAGTCCTCTTTCTTTACTTAAATCAACGACAAGTTGCTCTCTCTCTTTATCAGTAATTTTTAATCCATGTATTCTCTCCATACGGGCAATAGTTTGCGCCCAGCCTTCAGGGCTTTTTCTTACGGACTCAATTCTTTCGAGTTTCCCTTCCTGGTCAACCGCGTGGCAGCTAATACAGCTTTTTTCTACTTGTTTACTAACATGAACATTTGCCGTTTTCTTTTCACTATGTCCAGTTGGCGATTGCTCCACACAGGCGCTCATAATGGAAAGGAACCCGACTATGACTATTAAAGATCCTAATTTTTGTTTTACCATCGCACTGCTCCTTTTTATGGTTTCACATATTTTAATTTTCGCCAATCGTTAGCAGCAACCGGACATTCGTCAGCCCAGCTTCCATAGTTAGTTAACCCATCAGGTACTTGGGCCGCCCACCAACAATCACCGTAGCAGCCATAAATATCACGGTAATGCGGCTGGCAGACTCCTTCAAGACTCGTGCCAGAGAAATCTGTCTCCCAGCCCGGGTCAAAAAGACTTGTGCATCCCATTGGAAGCAATGCCAGCCCTTGTACTTCGGGCTCCTTCTCTAAGTCAACCGTTTGTTCAATCATCTTTCCTTTCCAATTCAATGATTTCAAATGCTTCATAACATCACCCCTGCATCTTCTTTGTTAAAGCCCTCTAATAAAAAGATTTTTAGTTCCTTTTAAAACTTCCTTTACGGGCGGCAACACTTAAAACATTTTTTCAATTCGCTCTCCTCCTGATTCGTAATACAAGTTATTTAATAGTAAAAAAGAAAGCTTTAAGCCCATTCATAGAAGTGAAGCTTAGTAGCTGGGCTGAATTATTAAAGTAAATGCAAATCGCATGCCAATGAATAAAACAAATCTTTCACATGATTCTTCATTAAAAGTTAAGACAATTAGTATTAATTGTTCACAAAAATAAACAAACTGTTCAAATAGATTGAACAGTTTGTTCATTTTAATATCTGTATGAAATGTTATATTTTTTTAAACGGTTATATAAAGTGCCTCTCGAAAAGCCAAGGAGCTGGGCAGCTTTAGTCAAATTAAAATTTGTCCGCTTCAACATGTGAAGAATATAATCGCGTTCGTCCTTCTTATTTTCCTTCTTATTTTCCTTATTATTTTCTAACCGTTCCTCCGACACTTTTGCATATGGAAGTTCGTGAAATACATCCGGCAAATGGTGTGGCTCTATAAAGCCATCTCCGGCAAACAACTGAGCATATTGAATGACATTTTTAAGCTCTCTCACATTTCCAGGCCAGTCATATTGCCGTAAAATACGTTCAGTTTCCGGCGTTAAAATTATATTTCGGTTGTGGCCGCTCTGTTCTAAAAAGTAATTTGATAGCAGCGGTATATCTTCTTTTCTTTCTCTTAGCGGTGGTATATTCAAACTGATGACACTTAAACGGTAATAAAGATCTTCACGGAAGGTCCCTTCCTGCATCATTTTTTTCAAGTCTCGATTTGTTGCTGCAATCACTCGAACATTTATTTTTCTTGGAGTATACTCGCCAATTCTCATGACTTCCTGTTCCTGTAAAACCCTTAATAGCAGCGGTTGAACAGATAATGGAACTTCACCAATTTCATCTAGAAATAAAACCCCGCCATCCGCCGCTTCAAATAACCCTTTTTTTCCTTCTTTCAATCCCCCCGTAAAAGAACCGGGGGCATAGCCAAAAAGTTCGCTTGCTGCTAGATCATGATTCAAAGAGGAACAGTTAAAGGTAATAAACGATTGCTCACACCTATCGCTCAAACGGTGAATCATCCGGCTGAAAACTTCCTTCCCCGTACCGCTCTCTCCTGTTAACATAACTGACACATTGCTTGGAGCAACCTTTTCAATTTTTTCTAAGAAAAATTGAAAAGGTTCTCCACGGCCGACTACCCCATGTCTTATATACTCTTCTTTAAAAGTTGTTGAAAGGTTCTCAGATGAATAATTTTGGGGAAGCTGAACAATTAATCCAATAATCGTATTGTTGTTGGGGACTGGCGTAATCTTGCCACGGGGGTGTCCATGTAAAAAGGAAAGAGGGTGCTGATCCTTTTTATTAAACGCCTTATGTTGAAGCCCATTTATATATTCATACCAATTAAATGAAGACTTCCAAACATATTGAAATGGTTTAGAGTAATGATTTTGATCAATAATATTTCCTTGATCGTCAATTAATAATAACCAATCATTTCTGACGTTTTCTTTGTGTTGTGAAAACCTTTCTCTTAATATATTGTTTTTTTCATGCGTACGAACGAGAATATCTGCCTGAATACTTTCAGCGATAGCTTTCGTTAAAGGCAGGCTGTGTTTGTGGAAATCCTCATCTTTACAAGATAAGTCCAGTACCCCTAATAATTGTTTTTTTAATGGATGCCTAATAGGAACGCCTGCACAAGAAAAAGCATTCCAAGCCTCACAATAATGTTCTTCTGTATGTATAGTTACAGCTTTTTGAGTAGCAATCGCTGTACCTATCGCATTCGTACCTGTTATATTTTCATGCCAGTGGCCGCCTGGAAAAAAGTTCACGCCTCCTAATTGATCATAGAGTTTTCCTTCCATACGGACGCCGATCATTCTTCCTTTTTCATCTGCGAGGCCAAAAGCGTACTTCCCATCAATTTCATTTTCCATCCTTGAATAAACAGCAGCAAATGACTGGTACAGCTCTCCACGACTTTTTATCAGCTGCAGTTCTTTTTCTGATAAAACAAGAGGGGCTTCAGAGAGGTCACGTGAAACGTTGCTTTTTCGGCTTCTTTCCCACGATTCAATGACTATTTCAGGCACATCTTTCTCAACTAATTGATAATGGCTTCTTATCATTATTGCTATCTCCCTTCCAGTCCATGTAATTGCTGAATGATATTGTCATTTTGCCTTTATAACGTTAGAGTAACTCATTCTAAATATTCCGTCAATTTGAACGAAGCTTTATATAACAAAAACCTACTTTTCTTATTAAAAAGTAGGTTCGTGATCCGAATAATCTTGTTTCAGCAAATGAAAGATGATCTCTGTTTCGTTTTTTGCCGTGTACCCGTGCTGCTGTAATCGAGCACCTGCTTCCGCAAGTGTTCCAGTAAAAAGAAAGATGCCATTTTTTAAGACTCCTATTCTCGTACATAATTGAGTGATTTCATTTATATCATGTGTAATATAAATGATCGTTTTGCCGTCACGGGCCAGCTTTTGTATTAATTCGTTAATTTCGAATTTAGATTGAAGGTCAATACCGACTGTCGGCTCATCTAACAACAAAATTTCCGGATCATGAATTAATGAAACTGCCAAGTTAAGCTTTCTTTTCATTCCGCCTGACAAACGGGACACTTTTTCATCCCATTTGCCGTGAAGCTGTACAGCCTGGCACAAGTTCTCTAACTGTTCTTCGCTTTTCTTCCGCTTCACCATTTTACCCCAAAATAACATGTTTTCTTTAACCGTCATCTCTTCCCAAAGAGCAATATCTTGCGGCACATAGCCAATCAATGGCCGAACGGCTTTTGTTTCTTCCGTTATATCTTTTCCTTTCATTATGACCTTGCCGGCTGAAGGTGAAGACACGGTCGCCAATATGGAAAGAAGAGTAGACTTCCCTGCTCCGTTCGGCCCGAGCAATCCAAAAATCTCACCTTTGTCCACATGTAAATTCACCGGGCCGAGCCGTTTCTTTTTTCGATAAAATTTTTCTAAGCGGCTGATGTTAATCATATTCTCTCCCTGCCTTCCAAACAATCAATGGCCAACTGATCAGTACGACGGCGGCCATTGCAAATACACTTTCCCAAACAAGCGGATCCGTTAACCTATCTTTGTTCTCTGCGGCGGCCAATGCTGTCTGCGGAAACATTTCACTCAGTTTTTGTATAAAGGAAAATAGCTCTCCTGCCGGGAAAAAGCTGCCTCCGAAAAGTGCAAACAGCAGCGCTGTACTCAGCGCGGTTAAATAAAAAGGACCTGCATGTGTATGAAATACAGCAAGCAGCAAACCAATGACTGTTGAAAAAAGAACAAAAACAGCCATTACGGAGAATACAACGATCCCACCATTAATGACATTCAAATAACGAAAAACTACGAAAGCAAAGCCCGCCTGAATCAATTGAATTATTAAGTGGGCTGCTGCACATTGACTTAAATAAGCTGGCAGCCCAATGCTGCTCGCGCGAATTCGCGGAAATATGGTCCACCGCTCCTTCACTGCCCAGTCTGAGAAAATGAAGCAAGACAGCATCGTGAAAAAACTCCACAATCCGAGGTACGGTGAAAATAATAAAGTTGCTTTTTCTTTGTTTGTGTCCTGCCTTTTGTCTGATCCAATCTTATATTGAATCGTCATTAACGGCTCTGGCTGCCATTGATCCATCGTATAATCATATGCCTGCTGCCAAATCTCACTTCTTTCTCCTTGGTCTTCATACTTTTGCTTATACAGAGAGACGACCTTATTCGCTGCTTTTGCTGCACTCGTCTGCTTAATGATTTCACTGGCTGCTATTTCGCGTACGATGCCTGCTGCGACGGAAGACGGCGAAGTCCAAAGTTCTATTAATCCGTCTCTTTTCCCTTTCCGAAGCTCGGTTTGAAAATGTTTTTTTATGATAAATACACTGTCCACTTCACCTTGAAGCAGCTGTTTTTTTGCCGCTGAAGCCGGCATTTCTTTTACTGTCAGCCCTGTCTGACTTTTTAATCCTTGAATGACTGCATCAGAAGTACTTGACTGGTCTTCATCTACAATGACAATCGGGATGGTTAATTCGGTCTGCTGTTTTGTAAATAACATACCAAACCCGACAGAGGCCGCAATGGGCATAAGAAATAAGAGCCACGTTACAGGTTTACGCATGAGCTGCTTCCATTTTTCATAATAGATGCCCACTTGTTTTCCTCCTTTCATGCACCCGTCTATGCAAAACAGCAGCAGTGATCAAAATAAATGAACAAGCGGCGCATAATAAAAGCAAGGAAAGGTGAAAGAAAGGCTGGTCCTGGCCAGGATAGAAAAGGAGCAGCATATACTCAAGCACCCAGGAGTTGATTGTAAAGCTGCTCAATCGTTCCAACCAATCCGGAAAATAAACGGCCGGGACAATATGGCCTCCGGTTGCAGCTCCCAGCAAAAGAAATGTGACACCTGCGAACAAATAAATTTTTTCATTCGCCAGCAAAGCATCTGCCATCACAAAAAAACTAGTAAATAGAAAGACCGTTACAGTAAGCCCAACTGCGAAGTGTCCTGCTTCGATATGAAGACTAACGATTCCACTGACAATCAACATACTTGCTAAAACGATACTGCTGACGAGCACGGTAAGCAATACAAATATGACTTTTGAACAAGCGGCATGATAAGGAGAAAAACCTGCAGACAGCAGCCTAAGAGAGAGAGCTTTATTTATTTTATTATTCAAAAGAAAAAGAGCCGTAAAGCTCCAAATCATCATCATTAATGCCAAAAAAGAAACAGCATAGTATTGCCATAAATGGACTTGATAAGGGGCTGCTTGTTTCTTCTCTTCAAAGATGCTTCCTCTTCCTAATATGTGAAAGGAAAAAGAAACGACGTCTTTTTTAAACTCTTTTTTTCTTTCTTTTTGAGAAAAATCCATTCCCTTCATAAAATAACTGACTGTATTGATCCCGCTTTGAGCAGCTGATGTAAAGTCAGCGGCACTTTCCATTACTTGCCGGGTGAGTTCAGCTTGCAGGGGCCGCTTTTCGTTTCCAATGACTGTCACCGGTGTGTTGACTCCTCTAGCGACATCTTTGCTGAAGCCGTTCGGAATAAAGATAACTGCAGCAATTTTATTTTCTTCTAAAAGCCGTTTAGCCCCTTTTTCGTCCGCTTCGATTGTTCGAATCACTGAAGTTAAATGCTCTCCCTCTGTCAGTTGCCTGATGACGAGCTTTGTTTCAAAAGCGGGGTCTTCATTAACAATAGCGAGCTGAAAAGGGTCGACAAACCGCTCTTTTTTTAACGCCTCGCTCCCAATCAAACCGAGAATGAATAAAAAGAAAATAGGAGACAGCCATAAAAGCATGGCTGTTATCCTATTTTTCCAGAGTAGCTTTACGTTAAAAAAAGTAAAAGCAAAGATTGTTTTCATACATGTCACCGGTTAAAAAACCGCTTCTTCATTTTCTGACAGTTCATGATTAAACATTTCTTCAGCAGCAGGATCTTCCTTATATAAATCTTCCGAATGAGAATCCTCGGCGTATGGGTCCTCCATAGGAGCATTCCCGAGCAAGCCGAACCTGCTCATGAGACTCATTACGTTTAAGCCAACCTCCTGCTGAATTTGTGCCATTTGCTCGTCAGTTATTTCGTTAACATTCAAACTGCCGGCACTATCTTTGCTAAATGATGGAATGCTGATTTTGTCTACGATTTTAGACTTCGTATCCATAATAAAAGAGAATGTACCGCCATTCACTTCATCATCAACAGTAACTTCTACATCCAGCTTTTCATTTGAGTAATTTTTATCAACATTTGTGTCCTGCACTTGCTTAATTTTCCCGCTGATTTCGGCTGGTGTACTATTAGAAGCAATTGTGTTTGTTTTCAATGCAAAAGTCCGGTTAATGTTTTGCTTGCTTCCTGATTCCCCATCAAACTTCGATGTCATGTTAAAATTGACTACTTCTTCTTTTTCGCCATTCGTCGACCCTTGAACGGAGATTTTCATTTCTTCCGTTCGTTTGTCTTTTTCACCTTTTATATCGTTCGATACATGGAACGCGATTTTCTCTTTAGCCTTATCTTCAGGCGCGGCTTCGAAGGTAAACTCTTTTATTTGCTTTTCATCGCCGTAAGGAACATTCTTTGTATTCATTAAAAGTTTCACCGTGTCCGAAGATGGGTTAGCCACAGTCATTTTCACCGTTCTGTCAATCACTTGTTCTTTGCTGTCGATTAACAATTCTGAACGGAAGCCATCTTTAAATTCTACTTGCTGTAAATTTTCTTTTGCTTCTTTTAAGCTATTTACGATTTCCGCTTTCATTTCATCACGAGCAGGAATCTCTCCATTTACTTCAGTTACAGCTCCGGTTTTTGCTAGTTTTTCCGCTCGGACCGCTAGCATGTTATGAAGCTTTTTATCTTTAATTAATCGATCCATATAATTATTCATTAAACTTTTTGTTTCTTTTGGCGAAAGTGTAAGCGTTACTTTTCTCAGCTTCATGCTTTCACCTTTAATTTTATAGTCTACTCCCTTTTCCAGCTCAAAGTTTTCATCTTTCAGCTGCTCCAGCAAAAAGGCACCGTAGCGCTCTTTCAAATATTGTTTTTCTTCTTCCTTCAGCTCAAGGTCTTTCCATTCCACTGTTGAAAGCTCCAGCTTTTCAGGACCTGCATATAATGGATCCATCTTTCTCATAAAATCGCCGTATTCATCCACATTCAAATAAAAGAACTTAGAATAAAGAAGAGGAACCTTGGCGCCAACTTGTTTATCTGTATGAACAACTTCCATATCGAGCGCTTTTTCACCTTCAAGATTCAAGGCAATGTTATAATTCCCGGCGTTTTTCTTTGGGTCTTGTTCAGCCTTTGCTGTAATGGTTGCATTTTTAAGCATCTCCATCATCATTGCCGCATTTGGATCATTTTGTAAACTATCCATTTCCAGATCAGCACTGAACGTTACATTGGAAGTAGATGGCTGTTCCATCACCTTTTTTGAAAACTCAAATGACTCTCCATATTTTTCGTCAAATTCTGCTTTCGTTTGCTGATAAGTTTTATATTCCGACAATAAATAAAGCTCTTTCGGTGATTTGTTCATTAAAAAAGCAGCGGTTGCTCCTCCTCCAAGCAGCAAGACAAAAAGAACAATCATCCATGGCAGTTTGCTCTTAGATTTTTTAAGCGGTTGCTCCTGCCTGTTCACTCCATCAGCTTCTAGCGCAGCCGAAGATTCTTGTCTCGATGCTTGCTCAGCTGCTGTATGTGCCCCGCAAGAAGGACAAAATTTCGTCTCTTGACTGAGCGATTTACCGCAATTAAAACAATTCTTCATTCAATCTCTCCCCTTTTCTTTTCAGCACAGCGTATGGCTTCTTCCTTAGCATAAGCAAGCGAAAAGGCATTTACCATACATTCGACAAAAAAAGACAAAAACACTTATCCCTTTTGCCAAATTGAAGTCTGTTATTCTTTTATATAGCTGTTGTCAGTAAAATAGAACAAAGAAAAGCCGCTTCAGCGTGTTGAAGCGGCTTTTCCGATCAGCTATCTAACCTAACAGCTGCTGGTACAGCTTTTTTGCGTCTGCCGTGTTCTTTGTGCCATGTATGAGCATCCGGCCATCTTGAAAAAGTACAATTCTCTTTCCGGAAACAATAGCAGAAAGCAAAAAACCGTTTGTCTTTACTTTCGTTCCGTGCTGTTCCATCGTTAAAGCCAGCTGTGACAAGTTAAATGCTCTTTCTTCCGACGGTCTCACTTGTACCGTGTCTCTTCCACAAAGAACAGCTGTCCTCGTCCGATTGGCTTCGGACAAGTAAGGATGACTTGCTTCTTTTCCACATGACGGACAGCTTGCTTTCTTTAAAGAAGCTATTTTGATGGAGGAATAAGTGTTTTTCCATAAATCAAATGAAACGAGTTCTCTGCTCACTTCTTCCCATCTGCCAGCAAGAATTTTCAGCGCTTCCGCTCCTTGAATCGCTGTTGTCATTTGCACTGCTGGTGCGATAATGCCTGCTGTGTCGCACGTCATTCCTTCGGCCGGGAGCACATCAAGCAGACATGCCAAACATGGAGTTTCCCCTGGGACAATGACACAGCTAATTCCCTGGCTGCCGACACAAGCGCCATAAATCCACGGAACATTATATTTTTGTGACAAATCATTAATTAAAAATCTCGTTTCAAAATTATCTGTCCCGTCAAGCAGTAAATCCGGCAAATGAGCATTCATTAAAGCAGAAAGTTCTTCCGGTCCTCCATCTGCCGTAACTGCTGATATAAAAACATCCGAATTAATTTCCTCAAGCCGCTTCTTCGCTGCTTCAGCTTTAGGAAGGCGTTCTTGTGCATCTTGTTCTTTATAGAGCTGCTGACGCTGCAAGTTTGTCCAGTCCACATAGTCGCGGTCGATGATCGTCAGCCGTCCGATTCCCGCCCGGACAAGCATTTCCGCCAAAGCAGAACCGAGTGCACCAGCTCCTACAAGGAGCACGTGTTTATTGGCAAAAGGCTGCTTTTCTTTTAAAAACAGTTCCTGCCTCGAATAACGGTTATGCATCACCTTGCTCCTTTCTTATCCGCCGCCGACAAATTGGACAATTTCAATGCGGTCGCCATCTTTCACATTCGTTGAGGCCAGCTCATCTTTTGGCACAATCTGTCCATTCGCTTCAACAATCACCGATTTTCCTTGAAGGGAATATTCTGCAAGCAAGTTGATCAACGTTGGTTCTGATAAAGCTACTTGCTCGTGTTTACCGTTAATAACTATATTCATTTTGATGACTTTCCTCCTTTTTTATTGCGTTTCGATAACGGGCGGCCATATCTGCAGGCTCTTCACTTCCAAAAACCCCTGACATCACAGCGATTCCAGCTGCACCAGCTGCCATCACTTCTTTAATATGGTGAGGGAGGATGCCGCCGATCGCAATGACGGGCACTTGTGAAGATTGTGCCGCTGTACTCAGTTCACACATCCCAATCGGTTTCCTGCCGAATTTGGAAGCGGTTGCGAACACGTGGCCTAATATGGCCCAATCTGCTCCCGCTTTTTCCATGTCAACTGCCGCTTTAGCTGTGTGAATGGAACAGCCGACTTTCTTGTTGGCAGCAAAAGGCCTTATAATCTCCGGTGATAAGCTGCTTTCTGTCAGCTGCACGCCGCCGGCACCCGATGCAAGCGCTACATCAAGCCGGTCGTTCACGATGATTTTTTGAGGCGGCACGCCGGCATTAATCCATGTTTCTACCCATTTGAACAATTCTTTAGCGCTGCGATGTTTCTCTCTAATATGAATAAAATCGACAAACGGGTAAATGGCGGAAGCAGCCTCAGACGCTTGCTCCAGCTCTTGTTTCCCGGTTGTGATTGCGTGCATTTGAAAAGACATTTTCTCCCTCCAAGTCCGCCAAAATGTCCCAGTCTTTTGAAATTGGCTGATAACCGAGCTGTTTTAATCTGTTTTTCACTTCATCTACTGTGCGGGTATCAGAAATTTCAAATTGACTATTATCTTCTTTTTTGTTTGCGTATCCGCCAACAACTGTGGAAGAGGCTGCAGACATTTTTGTTACACCGAGTTTAATCAGGTGATCCCTGAATTCCGCTTCTTCACGAGTAGACAGCGTAATGCCTGCGCGCGGCATAAAAAGACGGAAGGCAAGCATCGCTTGAACAAGTTCTTTGTTATTCACATCGAACCTTGGTGAGAACCCGCCAAGATTCGGGCGAATGCGTGGAAATGAAACGGCTATGTCTGTTTCAATATACTTTTTTTGTAAATACTCGGCATGCAAAGCAGTAAAAAACACTTCTTTTCTCCAATCATCCAGCCCTAACAGCGCTCCAATGTTTACAGAGCGCATGCCGGCCTTGCAGCCGCGCTCAGGAGCATCCAGCCGATACCGATAATTTCGTTTCGGTCCCTTCACATGAAGCTCCTTATAAATTTCTTCATTGTATACTTCATGAAAAACCGTCAACCCATCTACTCCAGCCGCTACAAGTTGTGCGTATTCTTCCGTTTCGAGCGGCTGAACTTCTATAGAAATAGAAGCCGCATGTTTTTTTAATATGTTAGCGCTTTCTGCCAAGTACTCAACAGATGAATGAATCTTGGATTCTCCGGTCAGTAGAATAACATGCTGAATCCCCATATCTTTCAGCGCTTTTGCTTCCTGGTCAATTTCAAGCGGGTTCAGCTTTCTGCGCGGAAAATCATTATCAAAGCTGAAACTGCAATAAGTGCATTTATTAACGCAGTAGTCTGTTAAATAAAGCGGAGCAAATAAAACAATGACTTTTCCGAAATTTTGTAAGGTAAGCCGATGAGCTTTTTGTGCCATTTCTTCTAACCGCTCCCCCGCAGCAGGTGACAGCAGGGCGAGTAAATCTTTTTCATCCAGACTCGTTTTCAATAGCGCCCGATCGACATCCTTTACAGTAAAACTTGCAAATATCTCTTCATACGGTTCATTTTTTATTTTTAAATACGTATCGTAAAAGCTCAAGAAGATCCCCCCTAATTAATTAACTCAAAAATCCGGTCAGCGGTGAAGAAGCATGCGCTCTTTGTGACACCGGCCCGAGTCCTGCTAAGTATGCCTTTCTTCCAGATTTAACGGCCAAGTCAAACGCTTCAGCCATACCGACCGGATCTTCCGCTGTCGCAATCGCTGTGTTGACGAGAACCGCATCTGCCCCCATCTCCATCGCTTCAGCTGCTTCAGACGGTTTGCCGATTCCGGCATCTACAATGATAGGTACTGTTTTTTCTTCTATTAAAATACGGATCATTTCTTTCATCCGGATACCTCTATTTGAACCAATTGGTGAACCGAGAGGCATAACTGCTGCAGCACCGGCATCAACCATTTTTTTCGCCGCCATCAAATCTGGGTTCATATAGGGCAGGACGACAAAGCCTTCGTTTGCGAGTATATCAGTGGCGCGTATCGTTTCTTCATTATCAGGCAGCAAGTACTTTTGATCAGAGATGACTTCAATTTTAATCCAATTTCCCATTCCCGCTGCTCGGGCAAGTCTCGCAATTCTGACAGCTTCCTCCGCATTTCTTGCACCGGACGTATTAGGCATAATAATCATATTAGGTGGAATATCCTCTAAAATATTTTCATGTCCCGCTTCTAAGTCCACCCTTCTGACAGCCACCGTGACTACTTCTGAACCCGAATGGGCAAATGCCTGCTTCATCATCGAATGGTCCGCAAATTTTCCTGTGCCCGTAAAGAGCCTGTTCGTCAATTTCGTTTCACCAATCATTAATTCATCCATTCTATTTCCTCCTTTTTCGACGAAAAAAGCCTGCCACAACGGCAGGCTTTTTTTATGTATACTAAAAAACATAAAAATCGGCTTTCCTCCGTTGGTATTAACCAAATCAGGTTCGAGGGTTGGACGACTTGCATCCTCTCAGCCTTAACGGCACCCCTAGCTATGTTCCTTATTCAATTAAGTCTATTATACTCTGAATTTTCAAAATTGTTAAGCCTTTTATTTAGATTTTAATAAATCTCTGATTTCTGTTAACAACTCTTCTTCTTTTGAAAGAGAAGGCGGCGCTTCTTCTTCTACTTTTTCCTGGTGATACAATTTATTGAACAATCTTATAAAAAGAAAAATCGAAAAAGAAATAATTAAAAAATCAACAATCGACTGCAAAAACTTCCCGTACTCAACGACTGCTCCTTCAAATTGAAACGCTAAGTTTGAAAGATCAACACCTCCAACGAGCAAACCAATCAATGGCATGATCATATCATCGACAAGGGAAGTAACGATTTTGCCGAAAGCTGCCCCGATAATGACCCCGACAGCCAAGTCAATTACATTCCCGCGCATGGCAAATTTCTTGAATTCTTGTAACAAATTAATCGTTCCTTTCAACGGATCTTTTTCTACTATTAAAAATTCATCCATCATAAATTCAATGCGCTGCAGTTCGGATAAATGATATCACTGTATTTATTGCCGCTGCTTCTACAATTGAACGAAATCTTTTATCGTAGTCAATGGATTCCGGATTTCATGTTTAAAATTTTATCAAATTTTATAAGAAAAAAATAGATTGTTTCCTACTTGCTTTAGACACACATTAAATATTTTGTTTGAATTTTGCACATAGTGCATTTTTTATAAAATAACCTTTATATTTTTTTATAAGAATCACCCCTTAAAGCAGTGTTTTTACCATCTGCTTTAAGGGGTGCAATTCACATTTACGTCATGGTTTTTATTACTTTTCCGTTTCCGGCTTGCGTTCCCAGCAGTCCGTATCCCCGATTCCTTCAATCGAATCAGCATAAAAGACAGGATCTTTGCCCGCCTTCCGCTGCTGACGATAATCACGGAGCGCTGCCATAGCTATTTTATAAAGCATGGCAATCGCAATTAAGTTAATAAAGGCCATAATCGCCATAAATAAATCGGCAAGATCCCAGACGAGGCTGATTTTCGCCACAGAACCAAAATACACCATTGCGATAACTGCAAGACGATAAATAAAGAGTGCCACTGATGATTCTTTAATAAACTCAATGTTTGTTTCCCCATAGTAATAGTTACCGATAACTGAACTGAAAGCAAAAAGGAAAATAGCCACAGCGAGAAAAATCGTCGCCCAGTCACCAATATGAACAGAAAGAGCTGATTGAGTCAAATTGATGGAGGAGGCATCCTCCCGTAAATATTCACCGGATAATAAGATAATAAAGGCAGTCGCGGAGCAGACTAAAATAGTATCCACGAAAACACCAAGCGTCTGAATTAATCCTTGTTTGACAGGATGGCTGACAGAAGCGGTTGCAGCTGCGTTCGGAGCCGAACCCATACCGGCTTCATTTGAAAACAGACCGCGTTTTACCCCGTTTAGCACAGCAGCACCGAGCGTTCCACCGAGAGCCTCCTCCATGCCAAAAGCACTTTTGACGATCAGCATGAACATAGCAGGGATTTCCGTTAAGTTCATTAATAATACAATACCGGCCACGATTAAATAGATGATGGCCATTACCGGAACAAGCACTTGCGTGACCTGGGCGATTCTTTTGAGACCGCCAAAAATAATAAAGGCGGTTAAAACTGCGAGAACGAGACCCATTAAAGGTTTTGAAACATTGAACCCTTCGTTCATCGCAATGGAAATCGTATTAGATTGAACGGCGTTAAATACGAGGCCGAAACAAAAAGTGATCGTAATGGCAAAGATAATCCCCATCCACCTTTTATTCAAACCTCTTTCCATATAGTAAGCGGGTCCTCCACGAAAATTATCATTGTCCTTCACTTTATATATTTGGGCTAAAGTACTTTCAACAAAACTGGATGCGGCGCCAATAAACGCAATCACCCACATCCAAAAGACAGCTCCCGGACCACCAGCGGCAATTGCTGTTGCCACACCGGCTAAGTTTCCTGTTCCGATACGAGAAGCGGCACTGATCGTGAAAGCCTGAAAGGAAGAAATGCCACGCTTGCCACTGGTAGAAATAGTTGATTTTTCAAGGATGACCCGAAACATTTCTTTAAATAAACGAAACTGGACAAAATTTGTTTTTATAGAAAAAAACAATCCAAGCCCGATTAACAGTGCAATCATGAGATACGTATACAAATAGTCATTTATTGTTAATATGTACTGGTCAATAGTTTCCATCCACTCCATAAAATACGCTCCTTCAAAATTAATTAATAAAAATAATTCTGTTTTACTCTATCAAAAGAATTGCATGCAATCAACTGACAAGAATAAACCTTTCAAACATTCCCCCTGCTTTTTTTGTGTAAAGACAAAAAGAGAAGCTGGCCAAAAAGTCCAGCTTCTCCCTTTACTCTTCCGGTGTTATCAGCTTCCAGACAGCCGTTATCCGCCCGCTTTCTTTTTCATCGATAACAAATGCTCCGTTGGAATAACGATCACTTCGTTTTAATTTAGAGAAATCAAACGATTCTATTTTTCCTTTTTCTGTTTGCAGCACTACTTGTTCTCCTGGATCAATTAATTTCAGAGCAGCGACACGATGAGGATTTGCTTTTAATTCCCGAAGCATAATAACGCCTCTTGCCGCACGTGATAACGGCTCAAATTCGGTCGATTTCATTTTTTTCACTGCTCCGCGCTGCGTGACGAGCAGTAAATCTTTTTCTTCTTCAGGTCCCCACACTTCAAGGCTCACTAAGGAATCACCTTCTTTTAAATTAATTCCTTTTACACCAGCCGCTCGCGGCCCGACTACACTCACTTCTTCTTCGGAAAATAATAATCCGTAACCAAAGGCAGTCGCCAGGAATAGTTGATTTTTGCCGTTCGTTATATGGACGCCGGCCACTTCATCGTCTGCTTTTAATTTAATGGCAGTAAGCGCTCTTGAATAGCGCTGTACTTTGTAGGAAGCGAGTTCGGTGCGCTTAATCATCCCATTTTTCGTCGCAAATAAGAGATAGTGCGGTTCTTGAAAATCTTTAACGGCAAAGGTGGTGATCACCGATTCGTCTTTTTCAAGGGTAACAAGACTCGCCAAGTGCTGGCCAAGATCTTTCCAGCGGATATCGGGCAGCTCATGAACTGGTAAATACAAATAATTCCCCTTATTTGTGAATACAAGCAAGACATCCGTTGTGTTGATCTCTTCCTTGTAGAGAAGCCGGTCGGTCTCTTTCATGGCCAAGTCCTTTCCGCCGGATGCGGAATAAGAGCGCAGGCTCGTCCGTTTAATGTACCCATCTTTTGTGACAGTAACGATCACTTCTTCGTTCGGAATCAACACTTCAAGGTTCACTTTTATTTCTTCAATTTCTTTTTCTATGACTGTCCGTCTTGCATCATTATATTTTTTCTTAACGTCTTTTAATTCTTTTTTTATAACTCCTGTTAATTTTTTTTCACTCGCCAAAATGGCGGTCAACTGTTCAATTTCAGCCGCCAACTCTTCCGCTTCTTTTTGCAGAGCAGTAATGTCGGTGTTCGTCAGCCTGTATAATTGTAGACTGACAATCGCTTCTGCCTGTGCTTCTGTAAAATCGAAAGCAGCCATCAAGTTGTTTTTGGCATCACGCTTATCTTTTGACGCTCGAATCGCAGCGATGACTTCATCAAGTATCGACAGCGCCTTCATCAGCCCTTCGACGATATGCTGGCGGGCTTTCGCTTTCGATAGTTCATATTCGGACCGTTTTGTTACGACTTCTTTTTGATGGCTTATGTAAGCATCAAGAAGCGCCTGCAAGCCCATGAGTACCGGCCGCTGGTTGTGGATCGCGACCATGTTGAAGTTATAACTGATTTGCAAATCGCTCGCTTTGTATAAATAATTTAAAATTCCTTTCGCATCGCCGTCTTTTTTTAATTCAATCACGATACGAAGGCCGGTACGATCGGTTTCATCTCTTACTTCCGCAATTCCTTCCACTTTCCGATCAAGCCTGAAATCATCTATTTTTTTCACGAGATTCGCTTTATTGACATCATAGGGGATTTCTGTAATGACAATTTGCTTCTTTCCTCCCCTGATTTCTTCTATGTCAGCTTTGCCGCGCACAATGATTTTTCCTTTTCCCGTCTTATAAGCTTTTTCAATGCCGTCAACGCCTTGAATAATCCCTCCTGTCGGAAAATCCGGACCTTTGATGACTGTCATCAATTCCTCCACCGTACATTCAGGCCGATCCATTTTCATAATAACGGCATCAATCACTTCACCGAGCTGATGCGGAGGAATTTCAGTAGCATACCCTGCCGAGATCCCCGTTGAGCCATTGACTAGTAAGCTCGGAAAGCGTGCCGGCAAAACAGTCGGCTCTTCAGTCGTATCATCAAAATTCGGGATAAAGTCGACCGTTCGTTTATCAATATCTTTTAATAACTCTCCGGAAATAGCTGACAGCCTTGCTTCTGTGTAACGCATGGCAGCCGGCGGATCACCGTCAACAGAGCCGTTGTTGCCGTGCATTTCCACGAGCAGCTGGCGAAGCTTCCACTCCTGGCTCATCCGCACCATCGCATCATAAACCGATGAATCGCCATGCGGGTGAAAGTTCCCGATGACATTCCCGACCGTTTTCGCTGATTTCCGAAAGCCTTTTTCGTGCGTGTTACCTTCCGCATACATCGCATATAAAATCCGGCGCTGGACCGGCTTTAACCCATCGCGGGCATCAGGGAGCGCCCGTTCTTGAATAATATATTTACTGTAGCGCCCGAACCGGTCGCCGAGCACATCTTCAAGCGGTAAATCCTGAAAAACTTCTTTTTGCATCTAGTTATTCCTCCTCGCCGACTGAAAGATTTTCATTTTCTAAAATATTGCTGTCATCTTCCAGTCCGAAAGCCACATTCGATTCAATCCATTTCCGGCGCGGCTCGACTTTATCGCCCATCAAAGTAGTTACGCGGCGCTCCGCCCGGGCAGCATCATCGATGAGCACACGGATCAGCGTTCTGGAATCAGGGTTCATCGTCGTTTCCCACAGCTGGTCCGCATTCATTTCACCGAGCCCTTTATAACGCTGAAGCATGCAGCCTTTTCCTACTTTTTTCATCGTTTCTGCCAGTTCGTCATCTGTCCAGGCATATTCGACTTTCTCTTTTTTCCCGCTGCCTTTGCTGACTTTATAAAGCGGCGGCAGCGCAATATATACTTTTCCTGCTTCAATCAACGGCTTCATATAACGATAAAAGAAGGTAAGCAGCAGTACTTGAATATGGGCGCCGTCCGTATCCGCATCGGTCATGATAATGATTTTTTCATAGTTGGCATCATCGACATTAAAATCAGGGCCAACGCCTGCACCAATGGCATGAATAATCGTATTAATTTCTTCATTTTTAAAAATATCGGCTAATTTTGCTTTTTCGGTATTAATAACTTTCCCCCGAAGCGGCAGAACCGCTTGAAAACGCCGATCGCGTCCTTGTTTGGCCGAGCCGCCGGCTGAATCTCCTTCTACTAAATACAATTCATTTTTTTGTGGGTTGCGCGACTGGGCAGGGGTAAGCTTTCCGGAAAGAATACCGTCATTCCGTTTGCGCTTTTTACCGTTGCGGGCATCTTCGCGGGCTTTTCTTGCTGCTTCTCTCGCCTGAGCGGCTTTAACGGCTTTTTTAATTAACAGCGAACTAATATCGGGGTTTTCCTCTAAGAAATAAGAGAGCTGAGCAGAAACCACACTATCTACTGCCGAACGGGCTTCACTCGTGCCAAGTTTCCCTTTTGTCTGCCCTTCAAACTGCAGCAGTTCTTCCGGAATGCGCACAGAGACGATGGCCGCCAGTCCTTCACGAATGTCGGTCCCTTCCAGGTTCTTATCTTTCTCTTTCAGCAAGTTCACTTTGCGGGCATATTCATTAAACACTCTCGTCATCGCTGTGCGGGCACCGGCCTCGTGCGTGCCGCCGTCCTTCGTTCGGACGTTATTAACGAAAGACAAAATCGTTTCAGAATAACCGTCATTAAACTGAAAAGCGAAGTCCACTTCAATCCCGTTTTGTTCCCCCGCAAAGGAAGCGACCTGATGCAAAGTGTCTTTCTCGCCGTTTAAATATTTGACAAATTCTTCAATGCCTTTTTCATAATAAAACACTTCTTCTATTTTTTGGCGTTCGTCTTTTAAACTAATTTTCATGCCTTTCAATAAAAAGGCAGATTCTCTTAACCGTTCGCTGAGCGTGTCAAAATTATAATTAATCGTACTAAAAATCGAATCATCCGGCTTAAAGTGAATAGTTGTGCCTGTTTTCTTCGTTGTTCCAATTTTTTCAAGCGTCGTTACTGGAATACCACCCTGTTCAAACCGCTGTTCATAAATAAAACCATCACGGTGAATGGTAACGGTGAGCCATTCAGATAAAGCATTAACGACAGAAGCACCGACGCCATGCAGACCGCCGCTCGTTTTATACCCGCCCTGGCCGAACTTCCCGCCGGCGTGAAGCACAGTTAAAATGACTTCGGTCGTCGGTTTGCCCATTTTATGCATGCCCGTTGGCATCCCACGGCCGAAATCCTGTACGCTGACCGACTGATCTTTATGGATGATAATTTTTATTTCCTCACCATGGCCTGCAAGCGCTTCATCGACTGAGTTATCCACTATTTCATAAACTAAATGATGCAGCCCCCTCGTGTCAGTGGAGCCAATATACATTCCCGGCCGTTTTCTGACCGCTTCCAATCCTTCAAGGACTTGAATGGCATCATCGTTATATTCAAAAATTGCTTCTTTTTTTGCCACTAAAAATTCCCCTTTCAGCCTTCCTCAAAAAACAAACAGACGTTCGCATAATTCATTATATCATAAAAATAACAAGTCTTCACCATTTCGCTAGAAGATCGCCGTTATTTAAGCTATTGATTGCAACCGTTTTTCCTCTGCCTTATTGTATGGGCAGAAAACAATTTATGCAAATACAATAAGGCAAAAAAACAAGCGGGGAAAGATGCCGCTTGTTTTGTCAATCTATGTTATTTTGTTAAAGCGTGCTCCACTTTGATGCAGCGGTCCATAATGACCGTTTTGCCTTTTTCTTTTAAAAAGCGGTACGCTTCTTCATTGGCTACACCGAGCTGCGCCCAAAAAATATCACAATTTATTTCAGCAAATTCCCTGGCGATTTCCGGCAAATACTCGGAGCGGCGAAAAACATTGACAATATCGACCGGCTCCTGAATGTCTTTGAGTGATGCGACCGCTTTTTCTCCGAGCACTTCATCAACAACAGGATTTACCGGGATAATTTTATAACCTGCCTGCTGCATCGCTTCCGAAACCATATAGCTCGTCCGGTTCGGATTATCACTAAGTCCTATTACGGCAATCGTTTTGGAATTTTTTAAAAGCTGCCCCATCTCTTCTCTTGTAGGGTTGTTAATCATGCAACATCCTCCTCTGTGCTTTGTAATATTACTTCGACTTTTACATCTGTATATCCTTCTATATCATCTTCTTTTCCTTTCGTTGAGTCAGTAAAACAAATTGTTCAACGGCGATGGCTGTTACTGTGCCGAAAATTAAGCCGTTATTTAAAACAGCAGTAACTGCCACTGGGAAATGAGCAAAAGCAGCAGAAGGCACAAACATAGCACCGACCCCTGTGAGCAAAGCTACACCTACGACGAGCCGTGAAGTATCTTTGTCTTTTACTTTATCCAGTTCTGCAAAAGCGAATCCGGCCATTTTTGAAAAAATAACAAAAATGACTGCATACCCTACTGGAGCCGGCAACGAAGCAAGAAGATTCATGGCGGGCGGGCAAATGCTTAGCAATATAATGAATAGCGACCCTCCTAAAAACGGTTTGATGGACGCATTACCTGTTTGCGCGACAAGGCCCGCCGCCCCTGAAATCGGTACAGAACCAATCGCCGCAAAGATCCCTCCAATCATTTGATTGAGACCTGCAGCAACTCCAGCTGCCTGGTGACGCCCTTCTTTTGTTGTCCCGGTTACTTGGCTGATCACTTCTTCCATCACTCGAATAGATGCGATCATATTAGCTGTTAACAACAGGGTGATAAAACCGGCCGTTACAATCGTTGCCATATCGAATATGGGAGGCCCAAACTCAAACAAGCCTGGGAAACTAAAAAAGCTGTCTCCTGACACCGGCAAAGCCGGCGCTTCGCCGATTATTTTAAAGAAGAGCCAACCAAACGCTAATGAAATGATCACGGAATATTGCCGGACCCATTCTTGTCGATGCGCAGAAAAGTAAAAAGCTGCTATCAGCACAGCGAGACTGCCACCCAAAACAA
Organism: Bacillus aerolatus; assembly: GCF_009183655.1. Classification (GTDB taxonomy): domain Bacteria; phylum Bacillota; class Bacilli; order Bacillales; family Domibacillaceae; genus Pseudobacillus; species Pseudobacillus aerolatus. Next base: position 468,608 of record NZ_WEIO01000002.1, on the reverse strand, counting down.
CCGGCTGGATCACTTCGCTTTTTTCAGTCAATCCGAGCATTCCATTCATAAATGATCCGCTCAGCTGCAAGATTAACAGAAGCAAATAAATAAATGTCACAGTCGGCGTAAAAAGCTTGGCAAGACGGTTCAAAAAGCCAAATACGACTAATAAGATAAAGAAAATACCTGAGACGATCATTCCACCTTCAAGACTTTGCAGTGCTTGTTCGGTTGATGAGTAAATTGTGCCGGCAAAGCCCGCATAAATAGCAAACACTCCCCACCAGATTCCCGCCGGCCCTTCGTTAATAGGCAATCGGTGACCAATTAAAGCCTGGATAACACCGGAGAGTCCAAGCACGAACATCGTCCGCTGCACGAACAGCGCCGTATCAGCTGCCGAAAAACCAAACAGACCGGCAATCGCAATTGGGGCGACAAGTGAACTAGCCAATATAAAAGCCATCCATTGAACGGAACTAAAAAACAATTTCATCAGTTCCCCTCCTTCTTTTAAGAGGTCAATCCTTTTTTCCATTTATACAGCGTACGCCAATTTTTTCATTCAAGCAACGGAAAAGTCTCCTCTTCTCCCTGCGTGCATGGTAAAATAAGAATCAGCATTCGGATGCTGTCATACATATTAATAAAGATGAGTTAAAGGGGCAAAGGTATGATTATTGCATTTATTATTTTATTAGCTTATTTAATCGGGTCGATCCCTTCCGGCTTAATTGTTGGCAAAGTATTTTTTGGGATTGATATTCGTGAACATGGCAGCGGAAACCTTGGTGCTACTAACTCTTTTCGCACACTCGGAGTAAAAGCAGGAATCGTCGTTACGCTCGCAGATATTTTGAAAGGAACAGCTGCAACACTGCTGCCTATATGGCTCGGTTCGGAGCTGGAGCTTCACCTGCTTATTGCCGGGATGACAGCCGTTGTCGGCCACATGTTTCCGATATTTGCTGGATTCAAAGGAGGAAAAGCGGTGGCAACTTCAGGCGGCGTATTGCTCGCTTTTCAGCCGGTTATGTTCATTGTTCTCTTGCTGACTTTTTTTATAGCGCTCTATCTCTCCAAATACGTGTCTTTATCATCCATTATTGTTGCTGTAACGGCTGTAACCTATTCCATTATTCTTGGCGACGTACCGCTTATTATCGTCGTTTGCATTTTAGCTTTTTTTGTCATCTATCGGCATCGCGCTAATATTTCCCGAATTAAAAACAAGACAGAACCTAAAATTAAGTGGATGTAAGCAGCTGTTGAGCGGTTGAACTGCACGTCGAGCGTCTGCTTTTGTCATTTTCCCTTTACATGATACACTGGGAAAAAGTCGAGGTGAATTAGGCATGAACATTCAATTAGAACCGAAAGCTCTCTCATGGTTTAAAGACGAAATGGATGTGAGTCCTGGCCATTTCGTGCGGTTTTACGTGCGTTACGGCGGTTCCAGCCCTTTGCATCAAGGGTTTTCTCTCGGAGTGAATAAAGAGGAACCTATTGACATCGGAGCGAAAAACGAAAGCGACGGAGCTGTTTATTTTGTTGAACAAAATGACCTTTGGTTCTTTGATGGCCATGATTTGCTCGTGAAATACAACGAAAAATTGGACGAGCCAGAATATGAGTATGTAAAACATCCCTCATAAAAAGCGAAAAGGCTGCGCCTTTTCGCTTTTTATAATTGAAATCGCTCAATATGGCTGTACAGCCCTTCTTTTGTTAAAATTTCTTTTTGGCGATCACCAAGTAAATCAAAGTGTGAGTAACCACCTGTTCTGCAGTCGATCCACTCTTTTCGAAGACCATATTCCGCTCCCCATCCCGCGAGCTTTTTTAAATCCCGGCAGCCCACTTTTGTGACTGTATGACAATGCGGAAATCTTTCATCAAGCCAGTAATGAGTTAAAAAGGCGATGTTTCCAGCGTCGATTTGCCGCTTCCACTCTGCCAGTTCTTCTTTCTTTATGCCAAATGCCATTGCTTTCTCCTGCCTGCATTAAGCTTGTTTCTTATTTTCTTCATATACTTTATGCCATTCGGGGAAAATCCGTTTCATCGAAACCGGCCGAAACGTTTCTTTTTTCACAATCGTATGAGAAGTCGTCCCTGTCAAACAAACTTCCCCTTCTTTATTTTTAATTTTATAGCCATATACAGTGCGCACCCCGTTATATTCCTCAATCCACGTATACACCCATGCTATATCCCCGTAGCGAAACGGCTTTTTATAAGAAAGCTGAATGTCTAACACAGGAGCTACATATCCTTCGTTCTCCATTGCAGCATAATTAAATCCAAGATCTTCAATTAACTGCGTGCGGCCAAGCTCGAGCCAAACAACATAATTTCCATGATACACAACCTGCATCGCATCCGTTTCTGCATAACGTACTTGCACTTCTTTTTCTGATATGAACATCTATCCGATCTCCCTTATTTCTTTTTGGGGAAGCCCTCCACCCTGATTTATTCAGTATAGCCTAGGCCACCAACAAAATAAAGCGTGTTTACCCACTCCAAACAATTGGGTAACACTAATAAATAGATATTAATACAGGAGGGTTCTCTTTGATTGAATATATCCAAGATAACAAGCAAGAAATGATTGATTTTTTGGAAACACTCGTCAATACAGACAGCAATTCTTATGATAAAAAAGGCGTCGATCAAGTAGGCGCCTTATTAAAAGATAAATTCGAAGAAATTGGCATGTTTGTGAAAGTGCATCGGCAAACTAAAGAAGGCAACCATCTTGAAATTAAAGCAGACCGGGATTGTGCCCCCAAAATTTTGATTATTGCCCATATGGATACCGTATTTCCAAAGGGAGAAGCAGAAAAGCGGCCTTTTTCCATTATCGGGGATAAAGCATACGGACCAGGTGTAAATGATGAAAAAGCGAGCCATGTACAAGTACTCTACGCCATGAAAGCATTAAAAGAAAGCGGATCACCCGCTATTAACAACGTTCATATTATTTTTAACAGCGATGAAGAGATCGGGTCTGTTTCATCAAAAGCATTAATTGAAGAAGCATCTGCCAATAAGGATTACAGTCTAGTTGTCGAATGTGGCCGGCCTAATGACGGTGTCGTCACCGAAAGAAAAGGTGTCGGCCGTTTTAAAATGAATGTCAAAGGGAAAAGCGCCCATTCAGGCGTGGAGCCGGAGATTGGAATCAGTGCGATTGAAGAGCTGGCTCATAAAGTCATTCGTCTGCAGCAACTGAATGATTATGATCAAGGGTTGACTGTGAATGTCGGATTGATAAATGGAGGTACTTCCGTTAACACAGTTGCCCCCAAAGCAGAAGCGCAAATTGATGTCCGCGTAAAAAATAAAGATCAGGCGATGAACATTACTAAATCGATTAATGAAATAGCGGCTGATGAAACAGTTGCCGGTACACAGACAGAATTATCTGGTAACATGGGCCGGCCGCCAATGGAAAGGACAGCTGAATCGGAAGAATTATTTAAAATTGTCCAGGCAACAGGAAAAGAACTTGGTTTCGATATTAAAGAAGTCAGTACAGGCGGAGGTTCAGATGCAGCTTATACCGCCATTAAAGGCATACCAACAATTGACGGAATAGGTCCTATTGGGGAATTTTCACATAGTGAAACAGATGAGTACACAGATTTAAATTCTCTCGTTGACCGTACAGTTTTGCTTGCAAAAACAATTGAACGATTATCTGATTAATTCTAATAACTCGAGGTGCAGGATATGGATATAAGAAACATGTTGAAAAACCAGAAAAAAGAAGACGGACAGCAGCGCGCCTGGGGGGATTACGGCATGGCAGCCAGCGCCACGGAGGAAGCTTCAACAATTGGCGCAGACGTCCTAAAATCGGGCGGCAATGCCATGGATGCATTGGCGGCCATGCAGTTTGCCCTTGCTGTCTCTGAACCTTTTAATACGGGCCTTGGCTCAAGTGGATTTATTATTTATTACGATGCAAAAAAACAAGAAACAAAAGTGATTCAAGGTCACTCGAAAGCGCCAAAAAACGCCCGGAAAAATGTGTTTGTCGATGAAAATCAAGATATCATTCCGTTTTTTGAACGGTCTACCCCCGGTACTGCAGTAGCAATACCTGGAACCTTAAAAGCTTTCGATAAGGCGATAAAGACTTATGGAAGCAAGACGTGGGCAGATGCAATTGAACCCGCTATCAGCTTGTCTGAAAAAGGCGTAAAAGTAAATAAAACATGGAAATCAGGGCTTGAACGGTTTGGGAATCGGCTTGGAGAGGAAGGCAAAGCTTTTTTCTTTCCCGACGATGTGCCTTTAACTGAGGGCGAAATAGTAGTTAATGATGATTTAACGAACGCTTTAAAAGAGCTGCAAAAAAACGGAGCAGACTCTTTTTACGGCGGTGCTATCGGTAAAGCGATTATTAAAGAGGTACAGAAATTTGAAGGCTGTTTAGATTTGGAGGATCTCGCTGCCTATGAAGCAGAAGTAAAGCCACCGCTTCAAGCGACTTACAAGGGGTTAGATATTGTTGTACCCGCCCCGCCAAATGGCGGCGGTTTCTCTCTTCTTTATATGTTGAAGCTGCTTGAACGGTTGAATATCGGCCAGTACGATATTCATTCTTGGGAAAAATATTATTTAATCGCTGAAACGCTGCGGATCATGACAGCCGACAAGTTAGCTTTTATGAGTGATCCTGATTTTTACGATATTCCAATTGAAGGTTTGCTTAGCCCCGAATATCTGGATGAGCGGGTTAAATTGTACAACTTCAAATTTCGCAATGATGAAATTACTGCCGGTAATCCATGGCAATTTGATGAAGGCAAGCAGCCAAGCGGCTTAAAAGCGCAGTCATTTGAAATTGGTTCAGAAACAACTCACTTTATTGCCGTTGATAAAGACGGAAATATCGCAGCTTGCACATCTTCTTTGGAACATACTTTTGGTTCAGGTATTATGGTTCCAGGCTATGGCTTTTTATTAAATAATGATATGACTGATTTTGATCCGTCCCCTGGCGGCGTTAACAGTGTAGAGCCGAACAAATATCCTGTTAGTATGAAAACACCGACGATGATTTTTAAAGACGGACAGCCATTATTGACTCTAGGTTCACCGGGTGGTCCGACGATCGTAGCGTCTGTGCTGCAAACGATCATTCATGTGATTGATTATGAAATGGACTTAAAAGATGCAATAGAGGAACCTCGCATTTTTAATGGAACTGGACCGTTAATCTGGTGGGAAGAAGGATTGCCTGATGAAGCAAAACGTGTATTGGAAAAGATGAACTTTCAATTTGATGAAATCGCTCTTCCTATGGGCAACGTTCAGGCCGTACTATTTGATTATCAAGCCAATCAGCTGTATGGAGCAAGTGACTCCTCCAGACCCGGTATTCCGGTGGGCGTCAACAAAGTGGAAAATTAATTAAAATAAAAAAGCTGTTTCCATCTGTCTGATTGTCTGTTTTAGTTTAAAACAGACCAAAAGGATTGGAACAGCTCTTTTTATGTATGACCAATGATTCATTGGTCTTCGGAATTATTTACTTTGCCTGACCAAAGCGTTTCATTTCCAGACGTTCTTCCAATCTTTCTTCGATCGCTTTCATCGCATCTGGGTTATCTAACAATTCACGCTTATTTTCTTTCACAAGTTCGGCGAATGATTTCCTTTGCATTTTTCTCATGGTGTATTCCCTCCCTTCTCATAGCCAATTATGAACAATTTACCCTAAAACACAAGACTTTATACGAAATTTTCAAATAATTTTAACAATTAGTTAGATTAATTCGAAAATTCCGTCTATTGTTTGTTTAAAACAACAAGTGGGCCTATTTTCCAAAAGTAAAAAAGAGACAAGCATGAGCCCGTCTCTTTTGAAAAATAACTTATTTTGCTTTAATATCCTGCAGTTTACCACGAAGCACCATTTGCAGGATGCCTCCGTTGCGATAGTAATCTACTTCTACATCTGAATCAAAGCGGACAAGAGCTTGGAATTCTTTCTTGTTGCCTTCTTCATCTGTAGCTGTAACCGTTACAACATCACGCGGTTTTACGTTATCGTTTAAATCAACTTCAATTACTTCTTTACCAGTTAAACCTAATGTTGTTGCATTTTCACCAAGTTTAAATTGAAGTGGAAGCACACCCATCATCACAAGGTTTGAACGGTGAATACGCTCATAGCTTTCTGCGATAACTGTTTTCACTCCTAGAAGATTTGTTCCTTTGGCTGCCCAGTCACGAGATGAACCCATTCCGTAATCTTTACCAGCAAGTACAACAAGGCCTGTGCCATCTTCTTGGTACTTCATGCATGCATCATAAATCGGCATGATTTCGCCTGTTGGCCAATAAGTCGTGAATCCACCTTCTGTTCCAGGAGCAACCTGGTTACGAATACGGATGTTAGCGAATGTGCCGCGCATCATGACTTCATGGTTGCCTCGGCGTGATCCGTAAGAGTTAAAGTCGCGCGGTTCAACACCTTTTGAACGCAAGTATTTGCCTGCAGGTGTGTCTTTTCCAATCGCCCCTGCCGGAGAAATATGGTCAGTTGTCACTGAGTCACCGAATTTACCCATTATGCGCAAGCCTTTAAGAGCTTCAATTTTTTCAGGTACTGCTGACAGTCCTTCAAAGAATGGCGGGTTTTGAATATAAGTGGAATCATCATTCCAGCTGTAAAGAGCTTCGTTGCTCGTTTGAATTTGGTTCCAGCGAGAGTTGCTGTCAAATACCCGTTCGTACTCTTTGCGGAACAATTCCGGCGTAACAGCGCGCTGTACTACTTCTTTTACTTCGTCTGTTTCCGGCCAAATATCTTTAAAGAAGACATCTTTGCCATCTTTATCTTTACCGATTGGATCTTTTGCAAAATCAATATTGACAGTTCCAGCCAAAGCGTAAGCAACTACTAATGGCGGTGAAGCGAGATAGTTTGCTTTTACGAGCGGATGGATACGACCTTCGAAGTTACGGTTACCTGAAAGAACGGACGTAACTAAAAGATCAGCGTCAACAATCGCTTTTTCAATTTCATCTTTTAACGGACCGGAGTTACCAATACATGTTGTACAACCGTAACCTACAAGATTGAAGCCCAGCTTCTCCATGTAGCCCATTAAGCCGGCATCACGAAGGTAACCAGTAACAACTTTGGATCCAGGTGCTAATGATGTTTTCACATACTTCGGCACTTCTAATCCAAGTTCAACTGCTTTTTTCGCTACTAAGCCTGCAGCAAGCAATACGTATGGGTTAGACGTGTTTGTACAAGATGTAATCGCTGCAATTGCAACCGCACCAGTTTTCATATCCGTTTTTTCGCCGTCAGCAAATTTAACTGTCGTTTCTTTATCCAATTCTTGCGGAGTTAATCCGAATCCTTGGTTGCCTTCCGGAGCGCTGATCGCTTCCTGGAATGAGTTTTGCATGCTGGAAAGCGGAATTAAATCTTGCGGACGTTTCGGACCAGATAAGTTCGGCTCAATATCAGCAAGGTCCAATTCAACAACGTCTGTATAAACAGGATCTTCATTTGCAGGTGTGAAGAACATATCGTTTTCTTTCAAGTATTGTTCCACTACGCGGATATGGCTTTCTTCACGTCCAGTTAAACGCATGTAGTCTAATGACTCTGCATCAACTGGGAAGAATCCGCAAGTTGCTCCGTATTCAGGCGCCATATTAGCGATTGTCGCACGGTCTGCGAGTGGCAGCTGGGAAACACCAGGGCCGAAGAACTCAACGAACTTGCCTACTACACCTTTAGCACGCAATACTTGCGTTACTTTCAGCGCTAAGTCAGTCGCTGTCGCACCGTTTGGAAGTTCTCCTAATAATTTTACACCGATAACTTCTGGAACCGGGAAGTAAGAAGGCTGACCAAGCATACCTGCTTCCGCTTCAATACCACCGACGCCCCAGCCGAGAACACCGATTCCGTTGATCATCGTCGTATGGGAATCCGTTCCGACAAGCGTATCCGGATAAGCTTCCAGTTCGCCGTTAGCAGTTTCTACGGCATGCACAACATTAGCAAGGTACTCAAGGTTTACTTGGTGAACGATACCAGTTGCCGGTGGCACTGCGCGATAGTTATCAAATGCTTTTTGCGCCCAGCTTAAAAATTCATAACGCTCAGCATTGCGCTCAAATTCAAGTTCCATATTTCTTTCAAGCGCTTCCGGTGTACCGTATGTGTCTACTTGGACGGAGTGGTCGATGACAAGGTCAACCCCAATTTCAGGATTGATAACATCCGGATTGCCGCCCATGTCCGCCATTGCTTTACGTAAAGAAGCAAGGTCAACGACAACAGGAACACCAGTGAAGTCTTGCAAAATAACACGTGAAGGCTTAAACGGCACTTCTGCTTCTTTTAAATCAGCGGCTCCCCATTTAGCCAGATTTTCAACATGTTCCTTTTTAATAACATAGCCATCATGCTGGCGCAATACAGATTCTAATAAAACTTTGATCGAATATGGCAGGCGGGATACTTTCGCCACACCCGCTTCTTCCAGAGCTGCTAAACGATAGTAATTGTACCGTTTACCATCGAGCTCAAAACTTGAACGGGCATTAAATACATCATTCTTTGCCATCCCGATTCCCCCTCTTTTAATTAAGTATGTAAGCATAGCTGAAAAGCAGAAGAAATATTTCTCCGCTTTTCATACCTTTTCATCATAATACAATCCTCTACATAAGTAAATAACGAGAATTGAATCGAGTTTGATAAGGTTTACTTATAAGTTGAAACTATCTATTTAAAAAATGAGTTCTTTCTTTTCCCTCGTAATATATCGCCCATCCAGCCTTTTTTCAATAAATAAATATATAAAATTAAAGTAGAGACAGCGATGATCCCCCATGAGAAGATGTAGCCCAATTTCCAGTCAAGTTCAGGCATATTTTTAAAGTTCATCCCCCAAACAGCTCCCCATGCTGTAACAGGCGTAAACAGTGTGGTCAGGACGGTCAGGGTTTTCATAATTTCATTCCCCCGGTGTGTGGAAACTGTATTTTCCAACTCTACCATCGCCTTCAGTTCTTTATCATATTCATTTATTAACATGTATGCACGCTCAATACGTTTAGCTGCCCTTTTGAAATGAATTCCTTTAGAAACATCATTGCCAAACGTTTCTTCGATCCCGTACTTTATTTCTAAAACTGGGATAATTAAATTTTGCCATATAAGAAGTTCATGACGGTTTTTCGCTGTTTGATCAAGAATTTCTGTATTGTTTTTTTCTTTAATCCTCCAAAGTAAATCCCTTAGACGAACTTCAAACGCATCAATTTTTCCGAGAAAATGATTCATAAGATCGCCAACCATAATCATAAAGCCTTCTACTGGACAATCGGCTTGATCCATTTTCTTTCTGATAATATCCTCGTCCACTCCATCAAGCATTGACACATCCAGATTATCAGTAATTAAACATTTTTTCGTTAGATAGAAGTGAAACACTTGTTTCCCTTCTTTTTCTTCCACATTCTGATAATAAACAAGCGATCCCCACAAAGCTTCTTTTCCTTCTTCACTCGTATCCACTTGCAGATTGTTCGTCATATTTTTTTTCGTTTCTTCAGCCCATTTATTATATGAATTATATTGTTCGGCGAACTTTATAGCTTGATCGACTTGCGACTGGCTGAGTTCATGCCAGGACCATTTGCCGCCATTAAAAGTATGCTCCATGTTCACTCCCCCTATTACTTATGTTTGCACTATTCAAATACCCTCATGAAGAGGAAAGAAACAAGCTACGTGTTTTAATTTGTCCACATCCGGGTAATTATAATGCAAGGAGCAATATTCATTTGTATAAAATATAATAAAAGCTTGAAGTTTTTTAAGGAGGAATTCTATTATGTTTGGAAGGAATATGGAAAGAAATCAAATTGGCAAAGGCGGTGGATTAGGTTATATGCTCCTTGGAGCAGGAGCAGCAGCCTGGTGGCTTTCAAAAGACGAAAACCGTGCGAAATTCGACAGCATGATGAATACGGCTAAAAAGAAAATGAATATGGATGTCCAACCTTCGAAAGATGAATTCCCTATTTTAAAAGCTGGACATCCGCACCCTGAGGATGTCGCCGATAATAAGATGGTTGATGAAGGTGCCCAGTTCGGTGTGAAGTACTATAACGAGAAAGAACAACAATGAAAATAAAATAATATCGTGGATGGAAACATAAAAAGAAAAGACGGCGCCTTGAGCATCGTCTTTTCCCATTTAATCATTGGCAAAAATAAAGCTGATTTTTCCATCCTGGCGACCGAGTTCCAGTGCGGCATTAAATACTTTATCTCCTTTTTTAAAGCCCGTGATCGTGTCCGTTTTTCCAGAAGTTAATAATTTTTTCACATTAGCTTGTGTAATTGTCTTACTGAGTATCTTCTTGGAAATGGTAAAGTTGCATTTTGTTTTTGCGTAATTTGTGCAGCCGTAAAACGAACCTTTATCCACAACTTTCCCTTCGCATTTTTGACAATTTCCCAATGAAGTATTAGACCTTTTTTTATAAGCGGAACGTTGAATAGACTCCGTATCTAGTCCTGCGAATGACCATTCCTTCGATAAACTGACCGCATCTTGAATAATTTTAGCAGTCATCTTTTTCGTCTGCTCCATAAATTCAGACGGAGATGCTTCGCCTTCGCCTATTTTTGTCAGACGCTGTTCCCACCTGGCCGTCATTTCCGGGGAAGCGAGTATTTTATCCCCAATCGCTGCGATCAATACTTTCCCTTTATCTGTCGCAAACACTAAATTTTTCTTCACATCAATATACTTTCTGTCTTTCAACATAGTAATAATGCCGGCCCGCGTTGCTTCCGTGCCCAGCCCTTCCGTTTGCTTCAATGTTTTCTCAAGCTCTTCGTTATCTAAATATTTACCCGCTGTTTTCATTAATGTAATTAACTGTCCTTCTGTATAGCGTTTCGGCGGCTGAGTCTGTCCTGCTTTCACGAGTGCCTTTTCTGCCACTCCCATTTCTTCTTCTTTTAAAGGAGGCAAAATAACATCTTTATCTTCTTCATTTTGAAAAATGACTTTTCTCCAGCCTTCTTCAATCAGCTGCTTTCCTTTAGAGATAAACTCGGCCCGACCATCGACTAGTGTGACAACCGTCGTGTAATCAAATACAGCCGAATCATAATGGGCCGCAATGAGCCGACGGACAATTAAGTCATAAATTTTCTTTTCTTCAGCAGGCAGCTTATTAGGATCCTTTACTTGTTCAGTCGGAATAATGGCATAATGGTCTGACACTTTTTTGCTGTTGACAAACCTTTTGTTGCTGACAATAGAAGGCACTACTGCAGGAACGAGCTGTTCATATTCAGTCAGCCGCCGCAGCTTTTGTAAAACTTCCGAAAACGTAGCTGCTTCTCCTTCACTCACATAATTGGAATCACTGCGCGGATAAGAAATGATACCTTTTTGATAAAGCGACTGGGCGAGGTCGAGTGTTTTTTTAGGCGAGAATTTAAAGGCGCTGTTAGCGGTGGCTTGAAGTGAGGATAAATTAAATAAAAGCGGAGGTTGAAAAACTTTTCGTTCTTTCTTCAATTGGCGGACTACAGCTTTTTTACCATGACAAAAAGCCGCGATCTTTTCGGCCATTTCTTGATTATCCAGCCGCGATTCCCCGTTTTTTTCCCATTTCCCCTCATACTTTTTGCCATCTATGTTAAATTGGGCAATGACTTCCCAAAATGGCTCTGGCTTGAAATGTTCAATTTCAAGTTCACGCTTCACAATCAACGCGAGCGTCGGTGTCTGTACGCGCCCCGCTGAAAAAACATCATTCATCCCATGATTTTTCAGCAGGATGCTGTATACTCGTGATGCATTCATACCGACAAGCCAGTCTGCACAAGCTCTTGTATAAGCTTCATAATACAAATTTCTCGTTTCATTCCCATCCAGCAGCTTTTCAAAGCCTTGTTCAATCGCTTTTTTTGTTAAAGAAGAAATCCATAACCGTTTAAGCGGCTTGTTTACGCCGCTCAAGCTGATGATGTTGCGAATGATCAGTTCTCCTTCACGGCCGGCGTCTCCTGCATGGATAATCTCTGTTACCTTCGAATCCCGCAAAAGTTTTTTTACTACATTAAATTGTTTGTATTTTGACTTGGCCACTTCATATTGGAATTTCTCTGGAATCATCGGCAAAGCGTCTATTGACCATTTTTTCCAAGCAGATTCATATGTTTCAGGAGGGACGAGCTGAGTTAAATGCCCAACGGCCCACGTCATATAAGCTCCCTTTGGAAAAAAGCGATTTGGCGCGATTTCTAAAAAGCCGTCCCGCTTGATTGATTTAAACGGTGAGGCCAGTGTCCGGCCTTGATCTGGTTTTTCGGCAATTATAATTTTCATCGGCCGTTCTCCTTACTTTTGTGTTTATGACTATCTAAATTATATCATCGTTCGGCGGAAAGAGGGGGAAGATTGTACATAAAATGCACTAAAAGTATAGGATAACGTATTAAGGAGAATCGCTGTCAACCCATTTTTCTTCTACAAATTCATTGTTTATTTTGACACCTGCTTCATAACCTTGGCTGGCGGCACCAACCAGGCTCGTAAATGTATTTTTGGCATCTCCGATAACGAAAAGGCCTTCAATATTTGTTTGGCCGTGTTCATCTGTTTCATATTCTCCTTTTTCATTTAATGAGACACCCAGCAGGGCGGGTATTGCAGAGGCTTGCCTTTCTCCAGTCGTTACCATGAATCCGCCTTTTCTGCTGACAACGTCCCCACTTTGCAGGACCACTTTTTCCAGTTTGCCGTTTGTAGATTCAATTGCTGTAACAGGAGATTCGATTAATCCAATGTTACGCTGCATCAGCTGCTGTTTTTCTTCTTCACTTATGTCTGCTTTCCCATTTGTGAAAACGATTAAATCCTTACTCCAGTTGTAAATGGTTTTAATAAAAGGCATTAACGCTTTTCCATTGCCAAATACAGCGAGTGTTTCGTTCTTCCGCTCCCACCCATCACAGTAAGGACAATGAAACAATGTTTTTCCGTACACTTCTTTCATTCCGGGAATTCCCGGTAAATGATCTTTCATTCCGGTAGCAACGATCATTTTTTTGCTTAAGATCGTTTTTTCATTTCTCGTCTTAATGACAAAGAGTCCGTCTCTTTTCTCAACAATTTCGACGACATCTTTCGAAATTTGCACATTACGGTAATGCTTCATCTGTTCGTGCGCAATCTCCCTTATTTCAGATGGCTTCATACCATCTCTTGTCAGGAATCCATGTGCCTTGGCGGTCACTCGGTTTCTTGGTTTTCCTTCGTCAATCACCATCACCTTTCTCAGCGATCTTCCTAATACAAGAGCCGCGCTTAATCCGCCCGGGCCGCCGCCTATAATAACCACATCCAATGCTTCGCTGTTCATATTTTTCCTCCCATTTATTTTGCTGGCCCTTTTTGACATCACCTATTTCCCTTTTAAAAGAAGAAAAAACATATAAATAAAGAAAGAAAGGACGCAAAACTGCGTCCTTTCGATCAGCCGTTTATTTGTCCGTTTTCCCGAGCACTTGCCTCATCTTTTATTTCTTCCCGCATGCCGGCAATGCTCTCCCTGCGGCGTGCGTTTTTCTCTTCAATTGCTTGTCGTTCTTCCGGTCCGGCGTTCATCATCGTTTCTTCCGCTCTCTCCATATTTCCAATCGTATTTTCTACCATATCCTGGAGTCTTTCTACATTATTTGATCTGTCATCTGGATTTGGTTTGTTGTTCATACAATTGTCCTCCTTTTTAATGATCATACAAACAATAGCTTTTCCTGTTAGCAGAGTCTTTAACGAGGTAATTTATGGACAGATTATTTCACAATATAATTATTTGAATTTTGCACATAGTTATAATTGCACTCAAAAAATAATTTATCAGATTTTCGGGCGAGAATACCCCCATCTTCAAATACGCGAAGGGCGCAGCCCAGTATTAAGTGGGGAATGAATCGCCTTCGGACAATCGAGTGCTACTTGCAGTAAATGAAAAATAGTTTGTGTACGGGCGCCAAATCCTTTTTTCTCTTTGTATTCGCTAACTCTTTTCAAATGTGTTTTAGGAAATCGTCATACGACTGCTTATTTTCCTTCACTTCAAACAGCTCGAAAGAGTGTTAAGTGGCGGGAGGGTTCAATATTCCTTAAAGGAAAGCTGTTGATGTTTATTAAATAAAGCCGGATAAATAAGGCTGCCTAAAATAATGCTCGTTAAAGCAGCTGTTGCTAAAGAAGAAAAAACAATGATCAATTGAAAGCGCACTGCTTGTACAGGGTCCGCTCCTGCAATAATTTGCCCGGTCATCATCCCAGGCAGCTGAACGAGGCCAATCGTTTTTGCGCTGTCGATGCTCGGGATCATACTGGCACGGACCGCGTCTTTTAAAATCATATGTACAGCCTGTTTGGGAGTGCCGCCAAGCGAGAGTACAACATTTATTTCAGCCTTTCTTGAAATGATTTCAGCATTTAGTCTGTTCAACAACAGACTTGCTATGATCATTGAACTGCCAATAATCATTCCGCTGAATGGAATTATATACCTTGGAGCAGGTGGAATAATATTTAATCCAATTAAAAATAGCATCGAAACAGCTTCAATAGCAAAAAGGGTTACAACGACACGCCAGCCCAATTTTGGAAAGCCATATTTCCGTTTAACAATGTTTTGGGCAGCTACAGCGATCATTAGAACGACCATTACAATCGTAAAAAAAGGGCTGTTTGAAGAAAATACAAATGTGAGAACGTAACCAATTACCAGCAGCTGAACAGCCGAACGGACAACTGCAATGACCATGTCTTTTTCGAGCCCAAGTTTTAATCCGCTTGATAAAAGAATCGCTAAACCAACGAATACGAGCGCTAAAGATAAAGTAAACAAGCTCACAGGTCTTTCCCTCCCGCCAGCTCACCCTGTAAAAACCGGCGAGTCAGCTCTTTCTCAGGATAATGAAAAAATGAATGCGTCTCTGCTTTTTCAATCAGCCGTCCGTTCGCGAGCAGCCACGTATAATCGCCTACTCTCCTTGCTTGTTCTAAATCATGCGTTACCCATAAAATCGTTTTCTGTTCATCTTTATGTATTTTTATGATCAGCTCTTCTATTTCCTTTGCTGCAGATGGATCTAATGCAGAGGTCATTTCATCCAGCATTAATATTGATGATTGGTTAACGAGCGTTCTTGCAAGAGCGACTCTCTGCTTCTGTCCGCCCGAAAGCTCTTCAGCGCTGCGCGGCAGTATATTCTTAGAAAGCCCGACGTATTGAATCAATTCTTCCGGTGATTGTAACGAAATATCGTGAAGACGAGCAGCAAGCATTAAATTGTCGTGCACTGTTCCAGGAATCATAGGAGCCGTTTGGAAAGCGAGTGCCGCATGTTGGCGCAGCTTGTTCACATCCCATTCTCGCACTTCTTTACCTTCTATCCGCACTTCTCCTTCATCAGGGGTTAATAACAGATTGCAAAGTGATAGTAACGTACTTTTCCCTGATCCGGAAGGCCCTACAAGCGTAACAACTGCCCCAGCTGGCACATCTCCCGTAATATTCTGCAAAACCATCTGCTTTTCTGACCCGTTAACATAACACTTTCCCGCTTGTTTAAATTGGATCGCTATGTCTGTTTTTAACTTTTCGATGCTCATTCAACCTCCGTGTTAGTTTTTATAATGTTCAAACTGAAAATCATCTTTTTATTATACAGTCAATTGAAAAAAAACTGTTTCAAAAACTTTCATGTCAAAGCTTTTGGGGCAGTTTCTTCATTGATTCGCTCAGCTTGAATGGTTTCGCGAAAGCGATCTAGCTTCTCATCTCCTTTCAATTATAGGGGTTTTCTCGCATTATCTCATTAATGCCGCAGCTATAATATCATTTTAATAAACGTTGCTTTGATGCATGTTTATAAAAGACTTTCATCATTGTATTGGGATAAAATTAATGATGAGCCCCGAATAATTTCTTTAATCTGTAAAAATATACATTACTTTTTACCCATTTATATCTATATTTAAATATTTATAATGGAGATATACCTCGAATAGGGAGTTGAAGTGTGTGGGAGCTAAGTCCAAATTGATGAAGAAGTTTTTTCCGCTGCTCGCCTTAATCATGGTGATTACAGCAGCGATTGCCTGGTCATTGAATGATGTTGATAAAGCGGTGACCGTCTCCTTTTCGTCTATGGAAAAAATCATTAAAGAACAAAACGGAGCACCTGTTTCATTGCAGGAAAAACCGGATGGGGCTCTTTACCTTACGACTAAAGACAACCAATATGTCTCGTATACTTCTCCAGGAAGCTTATCGGTAGACAGATTGATTGAAACATATAATATTCGATATTCTTACTCTAATAAAGGACCTTATGATAATTGGATTATCGGTGGTGTTATTTTATTGGTTGCGGTAGTTGCAGCTGTTCTATATAAAAAAGGACGAAGCGGCACTGGCGGAACAAAAGCGATGAAAGACAGCTTATCAAAAGCAAGACCCCTTCCTTCTATTACATTAAAAGACGTAGGTGGTCTTTCAGTAGAAATGAAAGATGAAATTAAACAAACGCTGTCTATATTAAAAAACCCTGAGCGTTCTGCAAAGATCGGCATTAAGCCTCCGAAAGGCATTTTACTGTACGGACCTCCGGGCACGGGGAAAACATTGCTGGCACAAGCAATTGCAAAAGAGATGAACGCCAACTTCTTTTCAGCAAGCGGATCTGCCTTTACTGAATTATTTGTAGGGGTTGGTGCATCCCGCGTACGGAGTTTATTTCAACAAGCCAGAAAGCAAAAGCCAGCCGTTATTTTTATCGATGAAGTGGATGCTCTCGCTGGACGGCGTAAAGCTCACGGCGGTGAGGAAGCAGAAAAGACGTTAACAGAGCTTCTCGTTCAGCTTGACGGAGGCCATTCAAATGACGACATTTTATTTATCGCTGCCACGAATAGAAAAGACATGCTGGATGAAGCATTTCTTCGTCCAGGAAGAATCGATTTCTCCTTCCTTGTCCCCCTGCCAGATACGAAAGGAAGACGAGAAATTATTGATATCCATATTAAAGGAAAGCAGCTTGCTAATAATGTTATGTCTACACTTGGCGATTTAGCGGAAAGCACATCCGGATTTTCAGGGGCAGAACTAAGCTCGCTATTTGAAACGGCTAGCAGAAGCGCCATCCGTAATAACCGGGATACGATTGAAAAGAGCGACCTTGACTATGCATTAGATCGTACAATCCTTGGCAGTACGTCACGAACGCTTCAAGATCCGGAAACAAAACGGCGCGTTGCCATCCATGAAGCGGGGCACGCCCTTGTCGCCGCTGCCACAAAACCTGGTTCAGTCAGAAAAGCAACAATCATTCCAAGAGGGCAGGCCCTCGGTTATGTCGCACCAATTCCAAAAGAGCTTCACTTATCTACTGCTAGTGAATTGCTCGATCAAGTAGCCATGATTTTGTCAGGTGGGACAGCAGAACGAAAGTTTCTTGGAGAACACAGTATTGGAGTAAGCGGGGATGTTCAACAAGCTAAACAAATCATTGAACAAATGGTGGATTTGGGTGTGCTGCAGGACGGCTTTACGTTAACATTCGTTAAAATGGAACGCGAAGCAAAAATGCAAGAGCTGTTCCAAAAAGCATTATCCATCTCTGAGTCATTGATTCAAGAGCGCGAAGAACAATTTCATAATTTAGTGGATGCTCTATTGAAAAAAGAGACTCTTGAAGGCTGGGAAGTTGAAAAAATTGTGCAAATGGATTCTGCTGTTGAAAAAACGGAATTAGTGCCCGTCTAACTTCCTTCCCATAAAAAAGAACCTGGATCAGTAACAGATCCAGGTTCTTTTTTATAGCATATCCTATTTTGATGTTTTAAGTTGCAGCTGTGCCAATTCTACTTCTTCCGTTTCTTTATTCGTACGTTCTTTTCCTAAAATATAATAATCCAGTGTCTCTGTTGGAATATTTTTAAAGTCTTTCGCTTTGTAAATGTAAAAAGCTATCCCCATTACAGTCCATACGGCCATTGCAATTAAAGATGGCGTTCCGAGAGCTGAAGGTGAACCAGGAACGAGCAGTAAGGCTAAAAACGCGACACTTGATAAAACGCCTGCCAGGCAGATGAATTTCTTTACAGGAGAAACCGTTTTCTCATTACTTCCAGCGCCTAAGTAATCGCTTTCATTTTTCCAATTAAATTGTTTGTAAGCTGTAAGGCAAGTATAAAGGTATGCGATCGTTACACCAATGGCTGACATATCAACAATCCATAACAATACAGGGCGGCCAAACCAAGGAGCAATTAAGCAGAAACAGCAAGTGAATATGATCCCAAAATTAGGCGTTTTATGTTTCGGGTGAAGTTTCGCAAAAGAAGCAGGAAGGATTTGCGCTCTGCCCATCGCAAACATCAATCGGCTTGCTGACACGTAAAAACCGTTTAATCCTGTAAAAATACCCATACAAATCGAAAGAGCGAGACATGTTACCCCAATCACTCCTAAACTTTGAGAGATAATATCGCCCGTTCCCCAAACTGGCTTTCCAGCTACGAGCTGCTGCCACGGACTTCCAACTGCTGT
This sequence comes from Bacillus aerolatus, assembly GCF_009183655.1. Classification (GTDB taxonomy): domain Bacteria; phylum Bacillota; class Bacilli; order Bacillales; family Domibacillaceae; genus Pseudobacillus; species Pseudobacillus aerolatus. Next base: position 449,969 of record NZ_WEIO01000002.1, on the reverse strand, counting down.
AGCGATGATCATAAATGAGTATAAAAACATAGCTACAAGTATTGAATAAATAATTAAGGAGAAAGCTTTTTTAGCTGGAAAGTTAAATTCTTCAGCTGCCTGAGGGATGTTATCAAATCCTACGTAAGCCCATGGCGCCACAGCTAATATGGCGACGATGCCTGCGATAGGGGCAATTCCCGGCTTAAATGCGGGGGTCAGATTGCTAAAGCTGGCTTCTGGGTGAAGCAGCATGCCGATTGTCAAAGCCAGTATTCCGAGCACAAGAATCACACAGAAAATAAATTGGATTTGTCCTGATAATGACGCGCCTCTAATATTGAACCAAGCGAAAAAGATTAGAGCCGCACTAGCAATAATTACTTCTCCTAAATAAACTTCCCAGCCATTAATTTCATATAAGAATACTGTGTTCGTAATAGACGGGAAAAGAAATTTGCCGAGAAGAGCCATCGCTGAAGCGTTCAAGGCAACGATACAAATATAACCTAAAGTCAGGAACCAGCCGCAAAAATAAGCGTGAATTCTACCGAATCCTAGATAAGCATATGTAAATCCTCCACCTGAAACCGGAAACTTATCTATTAAAATTCCATAGCTAACGGCAATGATCATCATAATTAAACCGCCAACAAAAAGACCGATTATTACACCGAGCGGACCGGCTTTCGCCATCCATTCAGTAGGTAAAATAAAACATCCCCAGCCAATTGCTGATCCTAAAGCAATTGCCCATACCCAGTGCTGTTTAAACGTTTTTTCAAGCTGAACCCTTTCTTCCATCATATACCTCCTATATTACGGGATTTTCCAATTGTTTCGTCATATGGCTTTCAGACGGCTTAGCAATAATGATTGGGTTATCTGCTTTTATACCCCATTACACATAGGTAGTCCTTCTTAGATGGAGGAATATTTTTTAAAAAAACAGGGGCTTTTTTGAAAAAGCCCCTGTTTTTATTTACCAGTTTCTGTGATCTAAGTGTGCATATTTTTCTAATAGACGAGTTGGCATTTGAAGCGCATCTTTTCTGAATGGCGGCGCTAATTGTGTGCCATCTACTAAAATATCAATAACTGTTGGTTTGTCAGACTTCAATGCAGCTGCAAGAGCTTTTTGAAGATCTTCTGGATTATCTACGCGAACTCCTACTGCACCCATGCTTTCTGCTACTTCAGCAAAGTTTGGTCCTTCAATGTCAGCTCCAACAAAACGGTTGTTGTAGAAGTCTACTTGGTTTTTCTTTTCTGCACACCATGCACCGTTATTGAATACGCAAGCAATAACAGGAAGTTTTTGCTCAACAGCTGTACTTACTTCATGCAAGCTCATTCCCCATGCGCCATCCCCTACGATAGCAAGAGCTGGGCAATCAGGCGCAGCTAATTTTGCTCCAATTGCTGAAGGATAAGCAAAACCAGTGTTTCCGAATGTTAATGCTGCGATATGCTTACGTGGTTGTTTAAATTTCAAATAAGCATTAGCTGTTGAAGACGTATTACCGATATCAGATGTCACGATTGCAGTTTCTGGAATCGCACGAGAAATTTCTAATAGAGCTCTTCTTGGGTTCATTGGGTTTCCTGGTACCATTGCAAGATCTACAAGCTCTTGCTCCCACTCTTGTTTAAGTGCAGCGATTTCTTGAATACGTTGTTCGTTGCGCTCATTTGTCTCACGCTTTTCTTTTAAGCGTTTTAAGATTTCAAGGCTTGCATCATGTGCATCGCCTAAAACGCCCACTGCTACAGGATGCGTTCTTGCAATGTTACGGTGGTTGATGTCGATTTGAATAATTTTAGCGTTTTTAGGGAAATAGTCAATGTCATAGCATGGCAGTGTTCCGAAAACAGACAATCTTGTACCAATTGCTAAAAGAACATCAACATCTTTCAGTGAATTCATTGCTGCTTTTGATCCCATGTAACCGATTGGTCCAACTGCAAGCTCATGATCGCAAGGGAACGCATCATTGTGCATGTATGAAACAGCTGCTGGTGCGGATAGGTACTCAGCAAGTTCTACTACTGAGTCTATTGCATTCGCATCTACTGCGCCACGGCCTGAGATAATTGCAGGTTTCTTAGCTTGTAGTAACAATTCAACAGCTTCATCAATTGCTTTAGAATCACCAAAGCCTTTTTTCTCAACACGGTATTGAGAAGGCTCTAGGATATAATCTTCGATTTCTCCGTAGAAATAGTCACGTGGGATATGATAAAGAACTGGTCCTCTTTCCGCATAAGCAAGACGGAAAGCTGTACGCAAGCAGTCTGCCACGCGGCTTGGGTGAGTTACTTTTACAGTTGCTTTTGTGATTTTTTCGAATACAGAAGCTTCGTCACACTCCTGGAAACCGTCCCATCCAATTGTTTTTGTACCAGCAGTTGGAGCGATTACAATCATCGGTGTATGAGCCATATTTGCAGAAGCAACTGATGTCACCATATTTGTAATACCAGGTCCGTTTTGGCCGATAATAACCCCAGCTTTTCCTGTTACTCGAGTGAAAGCATCAGCCATATGGCCAGCACTTTGCTCATGGCGAACAGGGATGAATTTAATGCCTGCTGTTGGCAGCAAGTCTAGCATATCCATGAAAGCGGAACCTAAAATTCCATACATTTGGTCGATTCCTTCAGCAACCAATGTTTCAACAATTGCCTCACTTGGTGTCATTTTAAGTTTTTGCGTTTGAACCACTTGTAATTCTTTTTCTACTTTTGCCATTTACAATCCAACCTTTCAATTTTAAGTTTAAGTTTATTTTGTATTTTTAAAAGCATCAAAAACAGTGTCAACTAAGAAATGCAGATCTTCTTCAGTAGAAGAAAGTGGTGGTGCCACGATGAGAACATTGTTAAAACCTGGCACTGTGTCACCGTTTCTGCCGATAATCAAGCCTTTCTCTTTACATTTTGCGATAATGCCGCCAATGACTTCATCCGAAATTGGCTCTTTTGTTTTCTTGTCTTTGACTAATTCCAAGCCATACAAGAATCCTTTAGATCGTACTTCACCAACAATTGGATGGCTAGACAGCTCATTCAATTTACCTAAAATTGTTTCTCCAAGCCGAGCTACTCTTTCAACAATATTCTCTCTTTCAATGATTTCAATGTTTTTCAGAGCTACTGCACAGCTTGCTGGATGCCCTCCGTATGTAGAGACATGACGGAAATGATTATCAGCGCCTTTTTCTGTAAACTTCTCATAGATTCGAGAATGTACTGCTGTCGCACCGAGCGGTAAATAACCACTTGTCAGCCCTTTAGCCATTGTTACTATATCTGGCTGCACACCTTCCGAGTGCATAAAGCCAAACATTTTACCTGTACGCCCAAATCCGGAAACTACTTCATCCACAATGAGAAGTACATCATGCTTTTTACAAATTTCAGCTACTCTTTGCATGTATTCACTAGACGGAACAATGACGCCTCCTCCAGAAATAAATGGCTCCATGATAACCGCAGCTACAGTTTCAGCACCTTCCCATGTAATCATTTGATCGATTTGGTCAGCAGCTACCTTGTCACAATTTGTTACTTCCTCTCCAAATGGGCAGCGATAGCTATAAGGAGGCGGAACATGAAGGAAACCTGGCGCACCTGGATCATATTTTACTCGTCTATTCGCTTGAGCTGTAGCGCTCATCGCGCCAAGAGTAGATCCGTGGTAAGCCCGATATCTGGAAATAAATTTATATTTTCCCGGGTTTCCATTTTGATGATGATATTGCCTAGCTATTTTGAAGGCGGTTTCATTTGCTTCCGAACCGCTATTCGAGAAAAAGGTTTTATATGAGTCCCCTAACAGTTCGCTAATTTTTGCAGATAGCTCAATGGCTGGCTGATGGCTTAGTGTAAGCGGAAAATAAGAAAGACTTCTCATTTGTTCTGCAGCTGCTTCCACAATTTCTTCTCGTCCGTGTCCTAAATTTAGGCACCAAAGACCTGAAACACCATCTAAGTAGCGTTTACCTTCAATATCAGTAAACCAGGCCCCTTCACCTGACTCAGCAACCATTGGCTTGCCGCCTTCTACATGCCGGCTCATTGCATGCCACAAATGATCATTGTCTTGCTTGATCAACTTTTGACTGTCCTTGACTTCTAATTGTGTCATCATGTTTGCCCCCTTTAACTAGTATTCATTTCATCCATCCTGTTAAACAACTATCTATTAAACTCAGCTGCAAAGGCAGCGAATTTACTCAAATGATATTTACGTCCTTACTGAATGGTTCTACGTTTTATTATTATCCTCTCCTTTCTTTCCTTACGAGTATCGTGTCATATTGTGTCACCAAGTTGTCACGTTGTCCGTACCAGTTTGTGTTTCTCTTTGTTGTTAATTACATTAAACCACACGATTTTAAAATATTCAATCTATTCTAAAAATATTATCTATTGCATTTTTAACTTACACTTATCTGTATTCTTAATAGACTGTTTTTTCTTTGGTGGATATGGGGTTACTAGCCGAGAAGCGAACCGCAATTTATTCGGCTGCTCCATGACTAATTGCTTTTCTTGCTTAATTTCATCCGAAAGGAATACATATCTGATCGGAAAGAAGCGACATAATATTCGATCAATCTGCCTGATTGATCCATAAGTTTTCGCTCAGTATTCAGTACATTTAATGAGTCCGAGACACCTAGTAGCTCAGCGTCTTCAGTGGTTAAAAAGCTGCTTGTAATTAATTGTTCAGCCTCCGCCAATTTGATTCCGAGATTTTCTTCGATTAAATCAAAAAGGGTTCCTTTATCAATATCCAGTTCAGCTAATTTTTCACCAATTTCGACAGGATAGTATTGCAGTTCGATAGCAAGCGGAATGTCATTTGCGTATCTAACTCTTTTAATAAAGTAGGCAGTGTCAAGTCCTGTCGCTTCAATGATGTCATTAGGGGGAATGATCGTTCCGTGTGTAACGAGCCTCGCTCCTGGTGCCATGCCCATTTTCCGAATGGTTTCAGTCGTACTCGTTAAGGAACCAAGCCACTCTTGAATAGCTTTAGAAGAAATAAATGTGCCCTTGCCATGTACTTTCTCCACAATTCCCTCTCTGACAAGGTGAGATACAGCTTCCCTTACTGTACTTCTGCTCACTTCATATTCATCCATCAGTTGCCGCTCACTAGGTATTTTATCCTGGTAATGCCCTTCATTTATTAAGCCTTCTATTTTATTTCTTAGTTGAATGTGAAGTGGTACAGGATCTTTAGGGTTTAGTTTTTCCATACAGATACCTCTTTCCTTAATAGAATAATGATTATCTCTTCTTTTCATCTTATGATGATTTACTCATAAAGTAAAACCATTAGATAAAAAACGGTTACCAGCTCGGATCCCGTATGGAATCCGAACCGGTAACCGCCGTTATACTTTGCTGCCAGATTGGGAGAAAACGAGCTCAATTAATTTCTCGCTTGTTAATTGCAGCGCTTCTTCAAAATAAACCATATAAAAATGCCGTGTCAGTTTAACGTCTTCAATTTTTACTTCTTTCAATGTACCGAGCTGCAATTCTTTTTTCACAGCCGATTTCGAAATAATAGAGATGCCAAGGTCAGCTTCTACCGCACTTTTTATTGACTCGGTGTGTTCTAGTTCCAGGACTGTCTTTAGTTCATTTGGATCTACTTCGTTTTTTCTTAAGCTGTCTTCAATCACCTGCCTTGTCCCGGACCCTTTTTCCCTAATAATAAACGGAAAAGTAGTAAGGTCTTTTTTGGACAAAACAGAATTTGTTACTATTTGTGAGCGGCTAGAGGCAATCAAAATCAATTCATCCTCTTGAAATGGAACTTGTTTTAAATTCGGATAAGACAGCATGGACTCGATAAAACCAAGATTTAATTCATGCTTGTAAAGCTTTTCAATGATTTGCTCTGAATTGCACATCTTCAAACGAACATCGACGAGTGGATAATCTTTTTTATACTCCGCAATTAAAAAGGGAAGAACATGTTCACCTATTGTCAAACTAGCACCAATATTTAATTTGCCTGCCACTTCCCCTTTTAACATTTGCAGTTCATTTTGAATTTCACTCATTAAAAAAAGCATTTTTTCTGCTTTATTATACAAAATGTGTCCTGCGGGCGTTAAATCGACTTTTTTCGTTGTCCGTTCAAACAGCTTCGTTTGCAGCATATCTTCTAAATGCTTAATTTGCAGACTGACAGAAGACTGGGATATGTGCAGTTCTTTTGCCGTCTGCGAAAAATTTTTATTGTTTGCTACTGCGTAAAATAATCGCAAATATTCTAAGTTCATTTTTCCTTCTCCCCTCTGCTCCCTTCTTAATTATAAATGAGTCAGAGGGGGTTTTTCACTTAAATCATGCGAAAGATATATAAAATTAACGGAGCAAGCGCCAATAAACCGATAAATCCAACAACTGCCACTCCTACCGGCTTAATTCCTTCTTTCGAAAAATCCTTATAATTGACATTTAAGCCAAGCCCCGCCATTCCCATAGCGAGCAGGTAGGTACTTACTAATAAGATATATGTTACTACGCTGTCCGGAATAAAGTTTAACGTATTAATAAAGCTGGCAAATAAAAATCCAAAGATAAACCATGGAATTGGAAGACCTTTTAAGCCTTTCTCTGTCAATTCCTTTCTATTGATCACAAAGCTGATCAATAATGCAACTGGAATTAAAAGAAGGACTCTTCCAAGTTTAACGATGACCGCTGCTTCACTGCTTTCCGCTCCTCCTGGAACAGCAGCTGCAACTACATGAGCGAGCTCATGAAGCGTAGCCCCTGTCAGGACGCCATATTCATATTTGCTGATTGGCAGATGTGGGAATAGAAAAATGTAAATAAGCGCACCGACTGTACCTAAAATAGCAATACAGGAAACGGCGATAGCTGTATGTTCCTGCTTATTCTTAATGATTGGTGCCACAGCAATGATCGCCGCAGCTCCGCAAATAGCCGTACCGGCTGCAATTAACATCGATAAATGCTTATCTAACTTAAATACTTTTCCGAGTAAGAGAATAAATGTCATCGTAAAGGCAATGACAAGTACATCCGTTACTAACACTGCATAGCCTGCTGCCACAATATCAAGCAAATTTAATCGGAACCCTAATAATATAATTCCCGCCCGCAGCAGCACTTTACTGCTGAATTGAATCCCTTCCTGATATCCCGGATTGACTTGAAGCGTATTTTTCCAAATCATTCCGATCAAAATCGACAAAATCATGATGCCCATAATTTCAAAAAAAGGCAGCTTAGCAATCAACCCAGCTGCGACCGCAATAAATAAGGTTAATATAATTCCTTTTACGACACTGCGAGGCTGACCTTCTTTTTTAGGCTGACTTTGTACATATGGCTGTACTTTTTGTGCTTCCAATCTACTCACCTCCGTATTAGTTAAATTAAAGGTATCACAGTTTTTGTCGTTTACTATTTTGATTATGTGATAAGTGTTATTGCATTCTCTCATGGAAGAAATCAGCCTGTATTTACATCAGCAATAAATCCAATCAAAAAAGCGAGCCGAAAAGGCTCGCTTTTTTGATTAGTTCACTTTTTTTCTTCGCTGTTTTGCTCTTCTTTCGGACGCCGCTTCCCCCACCAAAATTCATGACTGCGCCGCATCCACTCTTCTCGTTCTGAATCTGTCATGCCGGCTCTTTTTTCCGGTTCGTTTCCTTTTTCTTTTGCCATGTCTGTGCCCCTTTCTCATATTAATCGACAACACATATTATGCGACATAGCGAAAAAAGTGCAGAGGAAAGCCTTGAAGGGCATAGCAGAAGCGTTTTTTTATCGTTTAGCTGCCCGGAACCCTGCTGCTTCCGCTTCTTCTTTTGAACAAAATGTTTGTTCCGGTTTTGTTACTTCATACGATTGGTTTCCGGGTACGTGATAGATTTTTTCCCCGGAACTTGAAATGTTTCCTTTGATTCGACATTTGCCAGTTGGATCTGTCACAGCGTCGATCTTTTCCTTTTCTAATATAGTGTTATAGCCGCGATCGGTCACATAGTTTTCCACTAACCAAATGCCAACTTTTTGCTCGCGCGCTTCTTTCTGTACTTTTTCAAAACGGTCGACATATTTCGTGTTTGGCGGAAAAACGGCTGTGCGCGCTAATCCTTTCGCGATTAGTTGCTCATTCACCATCTTTCCATCAAGCCATACGTAAGCGAGAATCCGGCCATAGCGGTCGCGTTCTTGGACATCAAATTCCAATGTCACTTTCTTATTCATTAATACTTTTTTAGTAAAAGCCGATGCTTCCGGTCCGAATGGCTGGACACCTAGACGTGGATGCTTCGTTTCCGGTGTGTCAACAAGCGTCATCCGGATTCGTTCTTCCTTGCCATTTGGCAGCTTGATGTCGAATGTGTCCCCATCGACAACATAAAATACCGTACCAGTTATACCTTTTTTCTCTGCTGTGTCTCCATCAATAATATCGGGCAAAGAAGGCTGTTCATTCGCTTGTTCGGTTGTTTCTTCTTTCACCACGGTTTCCGATGAATCTTTCGTTAGTTCTTCTTTTTGCTCTTCAACTGCACAACCCCCAAGTAGAAAAAAGGCGGCAATGAAAATAGCTGATTTTACTTTCATCATCGTAGACTCCTTTTCTCTTTCCCTCTTACTTCTATTCTTTTGATGTGTATGATTGAAAATAATGGAGCACATCCTCTACATATTGTTGACTGTGATTATAAGCATAAATAGCTTTTTCCAACTCTCCGTCCGCTGCCCCGTTTGCTTTTAAATAGGCAGCCGCGCTAAACACAGCATCTTCGAGATTATACGGGTCTGCTTTTCCATCGCCGTTAGCATCCACACCGTAGCCTCCATACTTTTTAATGACAGCAGGATCGGTCTTTTCCTCAGCTGGGATATCTCCCTTTCCGAGCCCACTGCACGTTGGATGGCTCCAGCCAACAAATGTGCACGGCATAAACTGCAGGTGCCCTTCAGCCCCGACAGGCGACAACATTGGATCCATTTTTGAAAATTTCGTTTCTACGCGATGATGAGCGGCGAGCAGTTCCCACGGGACGCCATATTCTTTTTCAGCTGCCTCGTACACTGGAATAAACTCTTGAGGGATGGCCGATTCAAGAATCGGGTTCGCCGGCCTTTGCTTTTGATTCATTACAATCGCCAAGATCGCAGCCATTAATAATAGAAAAAACAATTTTCTTTTCACTGACTTCCTTAATTTTCTTCTTGCCATGTTGTTCTCCTCTAATGTAAAATCGATTCGCATCTATATTAGGCAACCAAAGAGGAATCTGCAAGTGATAATTGTGTGACCATTAAAAAGACCGCCTTGCGCCCTGCAAAGCGGTCAGTCTGACGTCTTATTTTCGTTTAGGCCGCGGTGCCTTGACCATCTCTTTCCGCTCTTTTTTGAGTGATTTATACAAAGACAGCATCATTAAAATCATGATCATTGAAAACGGAAAAGCAGCTATGACGAGGGCGTTCTGCAGAGCTTGCAGCCCGCCGCTGTACAAGAGAATAATCGCTATAAGAGACTGAGCGAACCCCCACACTAATTTCACGCGGTTGGGCGGCGTGAGTGAGCCATATGTGGTCTGCATACCTAACACAAACGTGGCTGAGTCTGCTGATGTAATAAAAAATACGCCCACTAGTGCAATGGCTATGACGGATAAAACCGACGACCATGGGAGTTCATGAAAGACGGCGAATAAAACTTCTTCTGTGGCATTTTTCGTTAAATCAACAGCACCCGATAACTGCAAATCCATTGCTGAGGCCCCGAACACTGCGAACCATAAAAAGCTGACGAGCGCAGGCATGAGCAGCGTTCCGATTAAAAACTCACGGATGGTCCGCCCTTTAGACACACGGGCAATAAATATACCGACAAACGGCGACCAGGAAATCCACCAAGCCCAGTAAAAGATGGTCCACCCATTAATCCATGCCCGGTGTTCATCATTTAATGGGGCGAGAGTAAAGCTCATATCCACTAGATTTTGTAAATAAGAACCAAGTGTGTCCGTAAACAAATTCATAATGAACAGTGTCGGCCCAAGAACGAGCATTAATCCAAGCAGCGCAATAGCTAAAACCATGTTGGCATTGCTCAATATTTTTATTCCTTTTCCTAACCCGCTCATCGCCGAAATCGTGAACAAAATCGTGACAACTATAATAATAATCAGCTGAACAAAGAAGTTAATCGGAATGCCAAATAAGTAAGATAGCCCCCCATTGATCTGAGCAGCGCCAAAGCCGAGTGTTGTCGCTACCCCTACAACTGTAGCAAAAACAGCCATCACATCGATCGCTGTACCGAGCGGACCTCTTGCTCTTTCTCCTAATACCGGAACGAGCGTGGCACTAATCAGACCCGGTTCATCTTTTCGAAATTTATAATACGCAAGCGCGAGCGCGACTACAGCATAAATTGCCCAAGCGTGAATGCCCCAGTGAAAAAACGTATAACGCAACGAGTCTTTTAACGCTTGGTCAGACCCCGCTTCTGCTAAAGGAGGATCGCTGGCAAAGTGGCTTAACGGCTCCGCCGCCCCCCAAAATACTAAACCAATTCCCATACCTGCACTAAACAGCATCGCAAACCATGACGTAGTGGAATAATCCGGTTTCTCTCCTGGCTTGCCTAATGTGATTGCTCCTACAGGACTAAAAACTAAAAACAAACAAAATAAAACGATGATTGAGACTAATATTAAATAATACCAACCGAATGTTGATGTAATAAATGATTGCACATTTCCTGTTACTTTCTCGAATGTACTCGGCGCAGCCACGCCAAATACGACGGAAGCCAGTACTATTGCAATCGTAATCCAAAACACATTTGAAATTTTCTTCACAAAATTCTCCTCTCCTAATTTAAAGACTGACTAATGCACATGGGAACAGGCAGTATGTTGCTGATTAACTTCACGCTTATTCGACAACCATTCTACCCTATCAAATAAACAGAACTGAATCAAGAAAAGGAGACTGCCCTATACTTTTTCCCTCTTCAGATAATTTCCCCCAAAACTTATCCCTTATTCCACTAATTGAAAAAGATCTTTCATTTCAAGAAAAAACCTCTGCCAATCAGCTGCGGCAGAGGTTTGTCAAATTATAATTATATATGGTTAACGCTTGAGTTTGTTTCTTTCTCCATTTCACGTCTATACATTTGTGATAAGCCGTACGTTCGTTTTTCGGCAGCAGCAATATCATTCCTCATTTGTTTTTCTTGCTGTTTTACTTCTTCCAATTTCTCTTCAAACTTTTTGAGTTTTCGCTGAATTTCCTGTTTGTTCGTTTGCATCTCTGCTATTTGGTCATTTGACCGGTATATTTCTTCAATCAATTGCGGCTCATAATCATAGTATTTTTCTAACACTAAGGCTGTGATATCGGCGAATACTTTTTCGACTTTCTTTTCGATCTGTGATTTTTCTGTCTGGTAGTAGCTTGTTTTAATAAAAGTAGAAACCGCCCTTATCACGCCTTTTTTTGCTTCTTCCTGCTTCTTTAATTTTGATTCAATTTTCTTTAGATTTTCCTGCAACCGGTTGTTTTTCACACTAAGTTCACCAAAATATGGACGGTTCGGATCTTTTTTTAACATGAGGGTCAGCTTTTGATGCAGCTGCTTATTGTAAGATTCTGTTTGGTAAAAAGCGGCTTCTTCCTCCTTCAGCTCTTCTCGTAGAATAGCCAGCCCTTTTTTCCAGTCATTTTGTTTTTGTACCATTTCGTTCACGGAGCGAAGCATTTTCTTATAATTTAAATAGCGCTTGTTCCATGATTGGACAATCACTGCAAGCTTCTCATCGCTGTCTTCTTCCGCCTCTCCAGCCGCCAAATAAGGAAGGATCGCTTCAAGCAGCACTATTGGCAGCAGCCCCTTATTAAATAGAAGATTTTGATAGCGGTAAAGAATGCCTCCACCTTTAAAAATAAGAGATAAAAGTAAATCGGGATTCGTCATCCATGAAAAATAAGCGGCTTCCTCCGGCTCATGAACAGCAGCCGGGCTTTTGCTTGAAAAACACTGAAGCAAATACTTATAAAAGCGGAACCCTGTTTTTTCAGCAATCAATGTAAAAACTCGAAATGTATCCTTTGCTAATGACATTTCCAGCTCATCTTTTGTCCATTCCGCTAAGTTCAATTGCTGTTTAATTTGTTCTTGTTGATAAGAGGGAAGATGCCCGATATAATGCAAAATTTCTTCTGCCCAAATCATAGCCGGTGTTTCTTTCTCGGTTTGTGGATGCCTCGCATTTATATGAGAGTACAACTCCACCATTTCCCAGTGAACAAGAAATTCAACTTTACTTTTTTCAGGAAATTGTTCGAACGCCTTCGCAAAGCCTTTATGCTGCTTTTGAAGCTGCTGAAAAACCTCTTCAATGATCTCCCCGCATTGTTTAATTGTTTCATACGGATCATTAAGCAAACGCATCGGAAGCTTTAACGTTTTACTTAACTCGAGCAATAAATCAAGCTGCAATTCGCGGTCCTCCACTACATTTAACTTTTCCGCTTCCCGTTCAAGCCATTCATAAAAATGAGCGGATTGCTCTTTGGATACAAGGTCTTTCGTTTTTGAAGAAACAAGATCCCAAAAGTTTAAATCATGCAGCATGACATATACGAAGCGTAAATGAGTGCCTGTTAAAGACACGAGTGAATGTGCCAGTTGCCGGCCTTCTATCATAGTTAATCCGTCCAATCTATTCGTGTTATTTACATTTATTATATACCAAAATAGTAGAAGAAGGTATTAACGAAAATTAAGCTCTTTATAAACAGGCAATGTCGTATTATGTCTAAAAGTAATTTCGACTAATTTGATACAATTAGTTGCGCCAACTGGAATTATTTTTTAGAATTGGTATATAATTCTGAAATTTTAATTATTTCGGAAAATTATTTCAGGAGGATGCTTATGGAAAACAAAAAATTTGACTTACCCCCATCTTCAGAAAAGAAAAACACCTATGAAAGGATTGCTGAAAGTCCAGATTTCAAACATCTGGTCAACACGAAAAACAAGTTTATCGTTCCGTTCTCTATTTTCTTCTTACTTTTTTATTTCTCATTACCGCTGTTGACATCTTATTCAACTATATTAAACAAGCCGGCAATTGGTCCCATTTCATGGGTTTGGGTGTTTGCACTTGCTCAATTTGTCATGACTTGGACGCTTAGTATGATTTATGTGAGAAAAGCAAATCAGTTTGATCAAATGTCTGATACTATTTTAAGTGATTTTCGAGTGGAGAAAAAAGGAGATCAATCATTATGAGTGCCGTTGGATTAGCTTTTTTCGTTGGAATCGTCGGATTAACGCTTATTGTTACTTATTTTGCCGCAAAACGAACAAATACAGCCAGTGAATTTTACACAGCGGGCGGCGGACTAACCGGATGGCAAAATGGACTTGCCATCGCTGGTGACTATTTATCGGCTGCTTCCTTCCTCGGCATAGCAGGAGCGATCGCTTTAAATGGATTTGACGGTTTCTTTTTTAGCCTTGGCTATCTTGTCGCCTATCTTGTTGTCCTTTATCTCGTGGCTGAACCGTTGCGTAACTTAGGGAAATATACACTGGCCGATATGATCAATGCCCGTTTTGACCAAAAGAAAATAAGAGCTACAGCCGCTTTAAGCACCATTACCATTGTTATTTTCTATATGATTGCACAGCTTGTTGGTGCTGGCGCCCTTATACAATTATTATTAGGGATTGATTATTGGGTTGCAGTCTTAATTGTTGGTGTTATGATGACTGTTTATGTGTTATTTGGCGGTATGACAGCGACTAGCTGGGTACAGATTATAAAAGCTGTTTTACTGATGATTGGGACCGTTATCATTTCTTTTCTCGTCTTAGCGAAATTCCACTTTAACATTTTCGAAATGTTCTCCGAAATGAAGACAGCTACACCACACGGGGAAAATTTCTTAAATCCGGGCGTGAAATATACGAACCCGGTTGATACGATGTCGATGACGATGGCTCTTGTGCTTGGTACAGCCGGACTTCCGCATATTTTGATGCGTTTCTTTACCGTAAAAGATGCGAAAACAGCGAGAAGTTCTGTTGTTGTCGCTACATGGATCGTTGGTATCTTTTACATTCTGACTATTTTTCTTGGCTTTGGTGCTGCCGCATTTGTCGGATCAAATGAAATCATCGCTGCCAACGCAGCTGGAAATATGGCCGCTCCATTGCTTGCACAAGCATTAGGCGGAGATATGCTGATGTCATTCGTTTCAGCTGTTGCTTTTGCCACGATTCTTGCTGTCGTAGCCGGGCTCGTCCTGTCAGGCGCTTCCGCTTTTGCTCATGATATTTATGGGGAAATTATTAAAAAAGGAAAAATGACAGAAAGACAGCAAATGCTCGCTGCCCGCTATGCCTCTATTTCTGTCGCTGTACTATCTATCTCGCTCGCTCTTTTCGCCCAAAAGATGAACGTTGCTTTTCTCGTTTCTCTTGCGTTTTGTGTAGCAGCAAGTGCCAACCTTCCAGTCATTTTGTATACAATTTACTGGAAGCGCTTTAATACAACTGGTGCTATTACCGCTATGTTAACCGGTCTGATTTCTGCATTAGTGTTAGTCGCTGTCAGCCCTAATGTTTTAGGTCCTGAGGGCGCAGCCATTTTCGTTGGCACTCCTCTCTTCCCATTAACGAATCCGGCGATCGTTTCCATTCCGGCCGGCTTCCTGGGCGGCTATATCGGAACCGTGCTTTCTGCCAAAGCAGATGCCCTCAGGTTTGCTGAAGTATCAGTGAAAGCAAATACAGGGTTTAAAGGTTAATAGTAATATACAAAAAACAGCAGTTTTCCCATCAGCTGCTGTTTTTTGTACATTCTTTTTTGAATTCAGACTTCCAAGCAGCTTAAAATTATTACCGGCGTCCATGTTTCTATAACGGCTGACTTAAAAAATGTAAATGTTCAAAAAATTAATCCTTCCATCCATAAAAAGAATAGCCCCGGCGGATTATTCTTTTTACAATTGTGCTATTCTGTTCTTAGCAAGTATCAAACGGCTGTTTAATTCTTCTTTTAAACTTCTTGCTTTCTTTATAAAGCTGTCGGATTGTTTTTGTGGATGAAGCGCCAGTTGTATGTATTGCTTGTATGTGATGTGAGCATCAAGCAGAACAGAATACGCTTCTGTCAATCTTTCAGGCGGCTCCGCCAACTCATAAAGCATATCATGGCACTCTTCAGATTCCTTTTCGAGCTTTTCAATCACTCCGTTATCCTGGAAGTATTGCAACGAATTATTTTTTCCGGCTACCATCCCCTCACCGCGACGATTCACAAAACTGCCCTCGATTGGATAACTGGAAACGACAGCCTCTGCTTTAACCGCAGTTTCATCCATTTTCTTGTAGATCATTTCCATCTTTTCTGCATAAGCCAGTTCGTTCATTTGTTCTTTGTAATAAAAATAAAATGACAGGCCAATAAAAAGCAAAATAAAGCAGATAATTATCGTAAAAGGTTTCATGAAATTGGCTGTTTTGATTGATGAACTTTTCACAACCATGCGCCATCACCTGTCCTTTACTAATTTACTGAACCTCAATCATTCTATATTTAGGAAAAATCTCTTTTCTTAAAAGAAATTATATCATAGAACCTTTGTCGAAAAAGGCCATTTAACAGCACTTAATTGAAATGTTATATTTGTAAATATAAAAAAAACCCTGTCATGTAATGACAAGGTTTGCAATAATTAAGCTAAATCATCTACTGCTGTGAAGTCGTATCCAAGGTCTTTTGCAACCGCTTCGTAAGTTACGTGGCCTTTATGAGTGTTGACTCCTAGTTTTAACGCAGGGTTGTCTGAAATCGCTCTTTCAAATCCTTTGTTAGCAATTTGCAGGGCGTAAGGAATCGTCACGTTAGTTAAAGCAACAGTTGATGTGCGTGGCACTGCTCCAGGCATGTTAGCTACAGCATAGTGAACGACGCCATGTTTTTCATAAGTCGGATTGTCGTGTGTTGTAATGCGGTCAACTGTTTCAAAAATACCGCCTTGATCGACTGCAACGTCAACAATAACAGAACCTGGTGACATTGTTTTTACCATTTCTTCTGTTACAAGTTTAGGTGCTTTTGATCCTGGAATTAATACTGCACCGATAACAAGGTCAGATTCTTTCACTGCTTCTGCAATGTTGAATGGGCTGGACATTAGTGTTTGCACGCTTGAACCAAAAATGTCTTCAAGCTGGCGCAGACGGTCCGCACTTAAGTCAATAATTGTAACATCCGCTCCAAGACCGGAAGCAATTTTCGCCGCGTTCGTTCCAACCATTCCGCCGCCGACTACAGTAACTTTACTTTTCTTAACGCCTGGCACGCCGCCGAGAAGCACACCTTTACCGCCTTTGTTTTTCTCAAGGAATTGCGCACCGATTTGTGCTGCCATGCGGCCAGCTACTTCACTCATTGGTGAAAGTAAAGGAAGTGTACGGTTTACCGATACTGTTTCATAAGCAACGCCTGTTACGCCGTTTTCTACAAGTGCTTTTGTTAATGCAGGTTCTGCTGCAAGGTGAAGATACGTAAATAAAAGTAAATCTTTACGGAAATATTGGTATTCCGACTCGATTGGTTCTTTTACTTTCAGAACCATTTCTGCTTGTCCCCATACGTCTTTTGCTGAATCGATCACTTCAGCACCGAGCTCTTGATATTCTTCATTAGTGAAACCGCTTCCAATTCCTGCATCTTTTTCTACTAATACTTTATGCCCTGCTCTAACTAATGTAGTGACGCCTGCCGGAGTAATTGCTACACGATTCTCATTGTTTTTAACTTCTTTAGGAACACCAATAATCATATCAACATCTCCCTTATTTTCGATATACATATATAGTATGACATATTAATAACGTTTTCATCGTTATAAAAGAAAAATTCAGGGAGATGTTTTTGTGTTTTTTTACAAGTTTACTTCCTCTAATTGTTTAATTAACAAGTCTAAGTATAAAGTGATTTTTTGATTGGCGTCTTTTAAATTCATATCAGCTATTTCTGATATTCTTTTCAGACGGTAAGCAAGAGTATTGGCATGTATGTGCAACGCTTTCGCTGCATCATTCATATTGCCATCATGCTGTAAAAAAACAAAAATCGTTTCCTGCAAATTTGAATGGTGGTCGCGGTCATATTTCATCAGTTTGGTAATCATCGGATTCTCATAACCAGATTGCTTTCTGATTGCGGCAAGGTCTTCAATGAATTGAAATACCCCTAACTTTTCATAGCTATGAATAGAAGCAGCAGCCTGCGGAAATTGCTGCTTAATTTTCAAAACGTACAGCGCTTCCTGATAACTTTTTGACAGTTCGAGCGGATTGTCAATTACACTTCCTGAAGCAGCTGTAATTCCATCTATATGCTGGCGTTCATTAATTTTAACTATAAAATTATTTATGAAATCAGCCAAACTATTTTCCTTGTTTTTTTCCGACAGCCTCGCGAGTAAAATCATTTGCTCATTGTCAAATGTTCTTGCCACGATCGGCAGCTGCTGCATCGTTTCCACTAAATAATTCGTTTGCCGCTCAATTGATTGACTGATCGGCTGCGGGAAATCAAAAATAATGACCGCGAGCGGCCCTTTTAAATTTAGTTTGTAGCGTTCATTCACTTGTTCTAAGTCCCGCAGCCGGGTAAAATGGCCCGTCAACAATTTCCAGAAAAGTTCTTGATAATTCTTTTCCGTTTCTTTTTTTTGCTTTTGATGTTGAATAAGCTGATTTTTAACAGCTTTAGAAGCTTCCTGCAAAATCATAATTTTCTCTTCAGTGAATGACACTCGTGGATGCGCCCAGATGAAGCCGACCACCTCATTGTATTTTCGCACAGAAATGGCCACTCGTTCACCAAGTCCAACCTGATCAATCCGGGGAACGACAACCGGCTCTTCTGTTTCAAACAGTTTGGGAATGGCGCCCACTTTCCATAAGCTGTTAATGACATTTTCCGGCACGCGCCTGCGCATAATCGTCGCGATTCTGACGGGGTCCACTTCATCTTCGTGGCGACTGTAAGCAATGATGCGGTGATTCGCATCCTCTATTGTAATTGGGCATTCAAGCTCTTCACTGATCAAGTCGGCGAGCACTTCAAGCGATTCATAATCTTTAGCGAAGAAATTTCCAGTTGCTTTTACCATATAACCACTTTCTTTCATTGATTTCATTCTGTACAAACATTATAGTATTGTAGCTCTCTGCTTGAAAGCTATTTTTGATTAATTATTGGTTTATGTGTAGGTACGACTTATTTTTTATAATAAATATACATACACAGCCATGTTTTGCCCCAATAGGAAAACGGAGCTGCCGGAAATGGCACGCTCCGTTTAAAGGCTGAAAGTGAATAAATTAGCAGACAATCAAATAGATTGGCAGGCATATGGGAAATGGATACTAGAAGGCTAACAATCGGGAGAATATTAATATTTTCTTGAATCGCAATTCGGACAAATATATACGTCTTCCGCATCGAAAATGGAGCCGCACTTAGTTTGTTCAAGAACAACGAATGCTTTTCTTAAATCAGCACGGACTCCTTCCCACCCGCACTCACACTTAATTTGATTGAACGATCCGAACTTGTAAACGCCGTAGTTCATAAAATTCACCCCTTTTTGAAATTTTCAGAAAAATTCCTGTGTAATTATCTTACACAAATTAGGCGAAAAAATCAATTAAATAATTGTGAATTTTTTGTTAATATTGTAAAGTCAAGACTTGTTTTTTACTTTTTATTGACATGTTTCTGAAACAATTATTCACTCAACTCAAATTATTTTTTCTTTGTATGAAAAAAAGCTGGCCCCATAAGCAAGGTGCCAGGCACTTATGGGTCAGCTTCTTTTAAGACAGTTTCTTTACTATTCTTCAACTAATGTTTTTACATCTTGCACAATTTCTTCAAAAGGGACATCTTCTGCTCCACTGTAATTTTTTACGACTGTTCCTTCTTTATTAACTAAGTAAAAGCTTGTTCCATGCATGACTTGATTAGAGTTAGGATCCGGGACAGCGAGTGTCTGGAAATTCTTTTCGGCAAACTCTCGAATATATTCCGGTTCATACCCCGTCAACAAGTCCCACTTTTTTTCATCTGCGTCGTAATAAGAAATGTATTCCTTTAATTTTTCAGGTGTATCTACTTCTGGATCAACACTAAATGAAACCATGCGATAATCTTCAATGCCTTCTTCCTCAAGCATTTTTTGAAGATCTGTCATATTTTTTGTCATTGGCTGGCATACAGTCGTACAATTTGTAAAAATTAAATCGGCAATCCACACTTTTCCTTTTAAATCTTCGAGGCTCACTTTTTCGTTATTTTGATTCGTATGTTCAAAGTCTTGCATCTTAACATCCATATTGCCTTCAAACGCACTGTTGCTGCAACCAGCAATAAGTAGAAGAATGGATATAGAAGCAATCAATAAATAAAAGCGAGATAATTTCAATTCGTTTCCCTCCTGCAGTATTATGATATCTCTACCTATCAATGGTATTGTACATACAGGCAGAACTCAATGGCAAACCTTTCACTATTCTGAACAATTTATGAACGTCTTACTCATTTTATGCTAAAGAAAAAAGCTGAAATTGTGTATAGCTTCCGCTTTGGGTAGAAACGACTTCCAGGCGGGCGTCAATCCTTTCTTTCAGCTCCGGCACATGGGATATGACGCCGACGAGCCTTCCCGAATCTTGGATTTCCATTAACGCTTCAATAGCCTGATCAAGCGACTCTGGGTCAAGTGTGCCGAACCCTTCATCAATAAACATTGTTTCCAGCGAAACACCGCCCGCGTATTGCTGCACGATTTCGGCCAGGCCGAGGGCAAGTGCGAGCGCCGCTTTAAAACTCTCTCCACCCGACAATGTTTTAACGTGTCTTTCTTGTCCTGTGTATTGGTCAAAAATCAGCAGTTCCAACCCGCTTTGCGCATTGCCTTTTGCCCGGTCTTTCTTCCGGTGCATCGTGTAGCGGCCGCTAGTCATTTTGACAAGCCGTTCATTTGCTACCAACAAAATGTCATCGAGAAAAGAAGCAAGTACGAATCTTTCAAATGTTAACTTGTGCACATTTCTGCCGTGAGCCATATCATAAAGGTGGCCTATGACACTATATTCCTGTTCCAAGCCTTGCAAATGCTCATTGATCACCTCTACTCGGTCTTCAATTCGCTGGCAATTACTGATCAAGTTGTTGACTGTGAGCCTTTCTTTATCTTGTTCAGCTATTTGATCGTCGATTTCTTCTTTTTTTGCTAGTAAATGAGAAAGTTTTGGCTTTTCGATATCGGCAAGGTTTTCAGTAATTTCTCGCAGCCTATCAGATGTTGAACGGAATTGCTCATTAAATGAGTTAATATCGTCCTGCAACTGCCTTTGTTCAGCAGTGGTCCGTTTGCTGGATGAGTAATGCTTGAAATCTTTGAATTCGTGTTCTTCCATCAGCTGTTTAAACCGCATGCGTTCAGTCGCCAGCCGCTCATTTTGCTGAGTGATCGTACTTCGTATTTCGTTTAAACCTGCTTCCGTCGCCGCCAGCATCGTTTCTGCCGCTTGTTTTCTTTGTACAGCAACTTCTAATTGTTCTGCTAACTGGAGCTTCTTTCTTTCCGCTTGCTTTGCCGCAAGTTCATATGCATCTTTTTGCCGGATTGATTCGGGGATATTCTTCAGCATCCCCTCTACTTGCGACTGCTTGCCGGCATATAATTCGCGCACTTTTGCCTCCTGCTGCTGGCAGTTCGTTAATTCCTCACGCAGTTCTTTCCATCGGATATTCAGCCGGCCGCGTTCTTCTAACCATTCTGTTTTTTCCTGCAACTTCTTTTTTGCTTGTTGCATAGCTTTTTCAGCCGCTTTTTGAACAGCAAGCAGCTGCTGCATTTGTCCGGCTTTATCCCTTTGATTCACTTGCAAACCATTCTCGGCAGCTTCTTGCAAGAGCTCATCCATTGCTTCCTCTTCTTTTTGTAAATGGATTTGAATACTAGTAAGTTCGCTTGCGACTTTCTGCTGTTTCGCTTCAATCTGGGCCGCTTCCTGCTTAGCTGCTTCTATTTCTTCTTTCGCAGGCGCATCCGCATGGGCTTTAGCCGGGTGTGGGTGCTCTGTAGAGCCGCAGACGGCACATGGTTCGTCCGCAGTTAACGACTGCGCAAGCATGCCTGCCTGCTGCTTTTGCCAATTTGTTTCGAGCTCTTCCATATTCGCTTTTGCTGATGCAAGCAATTGCTTTTCCTCTTCATTTTGTTGCTCAAGCTGCTTTTCCCGCACCGTTAAACGCTCAACTTGTCCATTCACTTTTTCAACTTTGCCGAGCAGTTTCACTTGTGTTTCAGCCAACTGTTTTTTCTTTTCTTCTTCGTAAAGCGTCTGCTGCCAGCTGTCGAGTGAAGCTAAGTCCTTATCCAGCTTTTCCATTTTAATTTCTATTTCTATGTACCGGGCTGAAAGTGTTTCTCTCGTTTGCTCATGCGCTTTCATTTGATCACTCAGCCGGTTGAGCATATCTTTTTCTTCTTCAAGTGAATAGACGGCTTCTTTTAAAGCCAGCAGCCTGCTTAAATCTTCTGCAGCCTTTTCTCTATCCGTCTCTTTGGCAATTTCTGCTTGCCATTGCAAAACGGCTGTTTCACGAGCCTTTTGATTTTTCACATACGTTATTTTAGTTTCTTCCGCTCTCTTTTCGTCTTCATCGAGATCTTTTTTCAATTTCATGCACAATTCTTCTTGCTGCTCAAGCTGTTGTGCTTTCTCAGCCCATTCAATTTCTTCTGCCTTTTTCTTGATAGCAGGCTTTCTATATTCCAGTTCCTTTTTCTCCGCTTCCAATTCTTCTTTTCGTGCCATTTGTTTGATTATGTGCCTTGCCTGATGAATATTTTGATTAAGTTCATCGCGTGCGGCACGCTGCTGATCAATCATTTCTTTAATCACATTTAATCTTTTCGTTAAGAAGTTGATTTCTGCTTTTAATTGGGAAAGCACGGCTGTTTCATTACGGGGATCCTGCTTAAGCAACTCCGTCATTTCTTCAGTTGCTGGCTCTATGCTGTCTAATAATTGAGCTCGTTCTTTCAGCCCGCTTTCCACTTTTTTCTCCAAATCAGCCGCTTTTCGCTTTAGCTTTTCTTCTATTAATTTATAAAACTGTGTATGGAACAGGCGCTGCAGCACTTTCTCTTTCTCCTTGCTGTCAGAAACAAGCAGCTTTCTAAACTCACCTTGGGGAATCATTAAGATTTGCCTGAATTGATTGGCATCAAGCTGAACGATCTCTTTTATTTTTTCATCGACGTCGCGAACATTTGCCGCGAGCAGTTTTTTATTTCCATCATCACTTATTTCATAAAGTTCCGCTTTTGCTGTAATTGTCCGGAAGCCTTCTCCGCGCTCCTTTTTCTTCTCCTGCTGAGGAGAGCGGTAAATTTGATAGTTGCGGCTTTTTAATGAAAATTCAAGCTGCACCTCAGTTAACACATCGTCTTGGGCAAACTGGCTGCGCAAGTCGGTTCCTGCTCTTTCTTCTCCGCTGGCCCGGCCGTAAACAGCGAAACTGATGCCATCAAAAATCGTTGTTTTACCCGAGCCGGTTTTGCCGGAAATAACAAACATTGTTCGGTTTTCCAGTTTGCCAAAATCTATTTCTTCCTTGCCGGCATAAGGACCGAATGCCTGCATTATTAATTTAATTGGCTTCATTTTTGATCCGCCTCCAGACGGGCCTCTTGAATGACCCTCTCCATTATTTTTCTTTTTTCAGCAGTAAAAGAATCAGTCGTCATCTGGCTGTAGAAATCGGCAAAAAGGTCAATGTCCGACTTTTTCCCCTCACGTTTCATTTCGTAACCTTCTTTTTTACGCTGATCCAATATATCAATTTGTCTTTCCAAGTGAAGAATATTCGGATAAGCCTGTCTCAGTTTCCCCATTGGATCAATGATAGCTCCCCGGTCGTGAAGGGTAATTTTTAAATAATCCTCTGCCTGTTCTTTTTGAATACGGGATGGATCAAGCAGCTCTTCCAACGTACCTTCAATTTCACGCATATCCCTTTTAGGCATAAGTGTTTTTTCTTCGATCGAAAAAGCGCCTCCTTCTTCGATCGTAACAACTGAAATACTTTTACGCTGTTTCGCTTCAGAAAAAGAATATTTTAGAAGAGAACCAGAATAGCGGACCGTTTCATGATTGATGGCATCCGGGCTATGCAAGTGGCCAAGTGCTGTGTAATGAAACGGAGCAAATAACTCGGCTCCAACACAGCCTGATCCTCCGACCGACAATGTTCTTTCCGATTCGGATGTTTTCCCGCCTAAAACGAAGGCATGGCCGACAAAGACATTCACTTCCCGATGATCCATTTCTTTTTCTATTTTTCCTATAAGTGCCTTCATCGCTTCCTGATGGGAATGAACGGAATCATCCCCCAGCAGCTGCCGAATTACCCCCGGCTCTGCATAAGGCACACAATAAAAGTTCACTCCATTGACCCGGACAGGTGAAAATTGATCATCAACTTTGCCTTTTAAATAAAATTTGCTGTGCTGAAACCAAGAAGAACCGAACGAAAGCCGCTCCGAGCTGTCATGGTTGCCTGAAATGGCCACAATCGGCGTTTCCAGTTCTATATTTATTTTAAACAACATTTCATTCAGCAGCTCTACCGCACTCGTCGGCGGAATAGACCTGTCGTATAAGTCGCCGGCAATCACGACGGCATCCGGCTTCTCTTCTTCTACTACTTTGGCAAACTGATGCAATACTTCCCGTTGTTCTTCTGTCATATAAACCCCATGTACGAGCTTGCCTAAATGCCAGTCTGCTGTATGTATAAATTTCACTAATTTCACCTCTAAAAAAGTCTGTTAATTCCATAGTAACGAAAAACCCTCAGAAAGCAAATCACTTCAAAAACTGGTAAACTAAGAACAAAAAGGAGAAATATAATGCCTTATTTATTGCTCGCTTTTGCGATTGTAAGTGAAGTGATTGGAAGTTCCATGTTGAAAGCGTCTGAAGGGTTTACGAAATGGCTGCCTTCCCTCATTGTTACTGTCGGTTACGGTGCTGCCTTTTACGCTTTGTCTCTTTCTTTGAAGACGATTCCGCTCAGTGTGGCGTATGCCATCTGGTCGGGAGTAGGCACGGCGCTTACCGCTTTAATCGGCATTCTCATTTGGAAAGAAGCATTCACTTTTCAAACGTTTATCGGATTATCTGCCATTATTTTCGGAGTTGTGATTTTGAATTATCCGTTGAAAGGTTAATTTTTTTCAATGGACAGCTAACTCGCCTTTACTGTTGTGTCAGCTTTCTCATTTGTCTATAATGGGGAGCGACAGTTGAGAAATATGGAGGTTGCCATCATGCTGCAAGGTTGGTTTTCTTATTTTATACTTTTATGGGTCATTATACTGGTCGGCAGTTTTGCGATCGGCGGTTTTTTTATGTTTCGCAAGTTTTTAAAGAGGTTTCCGAAAGAAGATGGAAAATCAGATTTAGACTGGGAAGAATATTACGTCAACCAAACGCGAAAGCTGTGGAAGCAGCCTGAAAAAGAGCTGCTGGAAGAGCTCGTCAGCCCAGTACCTGAACTTTTCCGGGATGTCGCCCGCCAAAAAATCGCTGGAAAGATTGGGGAACTTGCATTAAATGAAAAAGCGAAAGTCATCACGCAAGATTTAGTTATTCGCGGCTATATTGTCGCTACTCCGAAAAGGGATCATAAGTTTTTGCGCAAAAAGCTGAAAGAGATGAAAATCGATATGTCACCGTATGAATACTTATTTTAAAAGAAAGAGCTTGCGGCATTCGCAAGCTCTTTCTTTCATAAGATTGTTTTATTATTAAGCGGACCTTTAGCTAATTCCGCCTTCAGCTTCCGATATTGCCAATACATAGATATTCGCCACGGAACAATCATCGAAAAAGCCAAAATAAAAAACATTCCGCTCAATTCCCCAAGGTGAACGGTTGCACTTAATACCACTTTACCGATAATCCGAATGATCAAAAGACTGATTAAAATAATCGGAAACGCTTTTGAACGCTTTAAATAAATATCATCATTGCGAATTTCAAAATTCGATGTTTTGATCAATAAAATCGAAAATAACATTCCAACAGTCATTGCTTCGAGCAGCTGCATAGAAGTGATTCGAAACTCAGGGATCACAAACATCAGCGCGCCCGTACTCATAAAAAGCGGAGGCAAAATAATCTTTTTAGCGGAAGTTGGTTTTTTGGCAGCTTTCATGCGAATAATCATGGCTGCAATTCCCATCAAAACCGCCAAAATGGATGAAGCAACAAGCAACATCTTCATCATTCCTTATCTCGTATACATTTGCCTTGCTATTATAATTGATTTTCACTAAAAAGACAAAAACTGCTTTCTTGTGAGTTAGAATCCAGTAAAGCCGCCGAAGAAAGGACTTAAGAAAATAATAATTTTTGTCATCCAATCAAAAAATAAAACAATCCCCATGACAATCATGATATAACCGCCTACTTTCATAATGATTCCGCTGTGAGTGCGGATCCATTTCATGCGGCTGATAAAGAAAGACAAAATAAAAAACGGAATCGCAAATCCAAGCGTATAAGCGATCATATAAAACAAACCGGACCCTGGGTTACTTGCTGCAAGGGCAAAGACAGACAGCAAAATAGGACCCGTACAAGGCGTCCAACCAGCAGCAAAAGCCAGACCGATCAACGTAGAGCCGACATAGCCGCTCGGACGGCTTTTAAATTCCATTCGCTTATCAGTCATCATGAATTTTGGCTGCAGAATACCTGTAACAACAAGACCAAAGAAGACAATAAAGATGGCGCCGATTTGCCGTATCAAATCTTGATATTGAAACAATAGACTGCCGATAAAGCTTGATGCAAACCCTAGTGAGATAAATATTATTGAAAACCCTAATAAAAAGAAAAGTGTATGCAACATGCTTCTTCTTTGCAGCATTTTATTCTCATTTTTTAATTCATTGACGCTCATGCCGGTAATATAAGAAAGAAATGCGGGATACAACGGCAAACAGCAAGGTGAAATAAAGCTGAGAAAGCCTGCTCCAAAGGCTAAAAACAAATTAATATCGTTCAATGAGAACCCCCTGCCTTTCCATTGACATTGTAACAAAGTTTAGAACGGGAAGCGAAAAAAGAGTTATGAATAATTTGTGACCTTTCCCTGCGTAAATAAGTATGAATTTCTTTACAAAAAATGATTTTGTTTTTGAAAAAAAGTCAAAGTTTGGGTATACTAAAGAAACTGGCAGAGACTGGCTTATTACTACATAGAAAGGAATTACTGCTGTGTGCAAAGATAACTTACTGGATGCTATTGAAAAGAAACGAATGGAGCTATTCAAAATTGTCGCAGTTAATGGATTAAATTCTCCTCTTGCTGTTAAATACAGCCAGGAACTTGACCTGTTATTAAACGATTATAACCGTAAATATATTCATTCATCTTATTCATATAACCATAAACATAAACAAATGCCTAATTAAAATGAGCAGGGTTTTATCAAACACCTGCTCATTTTTGTGTTGATTTCGCTCGAAAAAAATAAAAAGCACTCAAAATTGAGCGCTGTTTACTTATCATTAAATTGCTTGTTCATTTGGGACATCATTTGATTTATTTTTTTCTGGGAAGGCTTCATCCCCATTTGCATCATCATCATTCGCAGCATTTGTTCATTAATTGGTGGATTCTTCTTTAAATAGTCCATCATATATTTACGGGCTATAAAAAATCCAAGCGCAACCCCGGCAGCTAAAGCCAGAATTCCGACGAGTACATACCACATAAAATACTTCCTCCTTCATGTTGTCTACTAAAAGTTTACTAAACCGAAAGCCATTATACAACATGAAAGAGAAATTTTCTTCACTTAAACAAAATTTCTTTCTTTATGGGTTCGAGCCAGCCATAATTTTTTCTCTCAAAATCCACAGCGAACAAACAAGCATTTAATTTTTTTAAAGAATGGAAAAAAACCGTTTCCACTTCATAGCTGCCGGAAGCCTTTAAATAAAGGCATTTTTCTTCAGCTGACAGGATTGCCTTTCCTTTTTGCTTCGGCAACTCAATCGTGTAAAGGTGATTATTTTCGGACGAGAAACTCTCTCTGCCTGCCAAAGCTTCATTTAAAACAGAAGCTATGGAACGCAGAGAGAATTTTTCCGTGATGTATTGGATTTGCTTTTCTATTACACTTTTTTCTCCATTCCCATTCATGGAGCTTTCAAAAAATAACTGAAAAAAGTTCTGTTCACGCCCGTAAAAATAATGGGCAAATTCATCCCCGATCCAGTAAATTTGATAGCTTCTCATTCATTTTACCTCCTGCTTGTCCTTTTCCTTATTATAAGAAAGAACGTGTGTTGAGGTTGTTGAATTTTGGAAAAAACGGCCACTAGTTTTGTCGATTAACAACAAGAAAAGGCCGGTTTGCTACAAAGCAAAACTGGCCTTTTCTTTTATCCCATTAATTGTCTATTAATGCTTTCGCACGGGAAACAACATTTTCAACAGTGAATCCATATTCTTTCATCACTGTCTCACCAGGTGCGGAGGCACCAAACTGATCAATAGCGATAATATCACCTTCGTCGCCAGTGTAGCGTTCCCATCCGAGAGAAGCACCCATTTCAATAGCAAGGCGCTTTTTCACTTCTTTAGGGAGAACAGAACGTTTATATTCTGCACTTTGTTGTTCGAAGCGATCCCATGATGGCATGCTGACAACAGTTGCATGGATACCTTCTTGTTGAAGCACTTTTTGAGCTTCTACTGCGAGGTTCACTTCTGAACCGGTAGCTAACAGAAGCAGGTCGGCTGTGGCTTTCTCAGCCGGCGAAATCACATACGCTCCTTTCGCCACTCCTTCTTCAGCTGTTTCAGAAGACCCTTTGATCGTCTCTAAGTTTTGGCGGGTCAGCACGAGTGCAGTCGGTGTTGATTTAGAAGATACTGCTAATTTCCAAGCCGCAGCTGTCTCGTTGCCGTCTGCCGGGCGGATAATTGAAAGATTGGGAATCGACCGGAGTGCAGAAAGCTGCTCGATCGGCTCATGTGTCGGTCCGTCTTCTCCAACAGCGATGCTATCATGTGTAAATACATACGTAACAGGAAGCCCCATCAAGGCTGCTAATCGAATGGCCGGACGCAAATAATCAGAGAAAACAAAGAATGTGCCGCCAAATACTTGAAGTCCTCCGTGGAGAGCCATCCCGTTCATCGCAGCTCCCATGCCAAACTCCCGTACACCGAACCAAATGTTGCGGCCTTCATACGCATCCGGGAAAAAGTCTTTACCGTTTTTAATCATTGTTTTATTAGATCCGGCTAAGTCGGCTGATCCACCGATAAATGTAGGGAGGTTTTTAGCAATCGCATTCAACACCTCTCCGGAGGAAGCGCGGCTTGCCAAGCTTTTTCCTTCTTCATAAGACGGGATGTCTTTATCCCATCCTTCAGCTAGTTCGCCATTAATCGCTGCCTCTAGCTTTTGGCCAAGTTCAGGATATTGTTTTTTGTATTCATCGAACAATTTGTCCCATTCTTGCTCGGCTGTTTTTCCTTTTTGAATAATCGATTCTTCAAAACGGCTGTACACTTCTTCCGGCACATGAAAATCTTGTTCAAATGTCCACTTATAATATTCTTTCGTTAGTTTCATTTCTTCTTCACCAAGTGGAGCACCGTGAACGTCTGACTTGCCTGATTTATTAGGTGAACCGTAACCAATCACTGTTTTTACTTCAATCATCGTCGGTCGCGTTTCATCTTGTTTCGCTTCTTCGATAGCTCTAGAAATCTCTTCCATGTCATTTCCGTCTTCTACACGAATATACTGCCAGCCATATGCTTTAAACCGGCCTTCTACACTTTCTGAAAACGACTTGTCAAGGTCGCCATCAAGAGAAATATCGTTGGAATCATACAAAACAATTAAACGACCCAGTTTAAGATGAGCGGCAAGAGAAGCGGCTTCTGAAGCAACACCTTCCATTAAGTCGCCATCGCCACAGAGCGTGTATGTAAAATGGTTCACTACTTCGTACTTGTCTTTGTTATAAACAGCTGCTAAGTGTCTTTCAGCCATCGCCATCCCCACAGCCATTGCAATTCCTTGACCAAGCGGTCCTGTTGTTGCTTCTACGCCATCTGTATGACCGTATTCAGGGTGTCCGGGGGTTTTGCTGCCCCATTGGCGGAAATTCTTTATTTCATCCATAGACAAATCATAACCGGATAAATGCAGAAGGCTATATAGAAGCATAGATCCGTGCCCAGCCGATAAAACGAAACGGTCACGATTAAACCATTTTGAATTTTTAGGGTTATGGTTCATATAACGGCTCCAAAGCGTGTACGCCATTGGCGCCGCCCCCATTGGTAGTCCCGGGTGTCCAGAATTTGCTTTTTCAATCGCATCTATAGAAAGAGTGCGGATCGTATTTACAGCTAGTTGATCAACTTTATCAAACATGACAAACTTCCTTTCATCGACAAATATTGTTTCCTCTTAATATTATAGGTCTTTATAAAAATATACAAGATTTCTGTGGCGAACAATTCGTATTCTCTCGTTGTTTTTCCCAACAAAAAAAACCGACAGGCGCCGGCTGATTAATGCATGTTCTTTCGATTTTGAATATCTTTAATTTTTTGGGGCGTCACTTCATTGCCTTCCGGGTCAAAAATACGTACAGTTTCCACCGTATTTTTCATAGACGAACGAAAAACTTTTAAATATTCCTGGCGCAAACTGGCTTGCTCTATTTTTTCGTCTGCCGTCAGCCCTTCTGATTTCGACTTTTTAGAAAGTTCGTTAATGCGGGTAAGTTTATCTGAAGAAAGCATAGATCACTGCTGCTAAATTATACATAACCATTCTTGCTTATAATTTAGCAGACACTCCTTTCTGTAGTTTCTTACCTTTATCTTATAAAAAAAGAACTATGTAAACAAGAAAGACGCTTATTCAGACTCATTTTCGGCATTTTCAGTATATTCTTTAAACCTTCTGTGGACAGTCGCTTTTGATACATGATAGCCGAACCCTCTTAACGTTGCAGCTATTTCATCAAACGTCAACTCGTTCCGCCGCAGACGGACAATTTCTTCCACGGGCACTTCTTTTCTTTCCCTTCCAGCTGGGTTTCCCCTATTTTTCAAATTGTTTTCAGGCCGGAATCCGTTTTCTACTGCCCGTTTCATACCTCGTTTAATTTTCAAATTATGGATTTTCCGTTGGTACTCTTCCACCATACTGACAATTTGGATGACCATTGAGTCTGACTCAGATAGCTGCAGCTCTCCATCATCAGCAATACTGTATACTTTTATTCCTTCTTTAAATAAGCAATGCAATAAAGCAATTTTAGCGTTTCCTCTCCCGATCCTTGTTTCATCCTGGATAAGTACTGCATCAATTTGCTCTTTTTTCACCATATCAAGTACATCTAACATGCCCGGCCTGTCAAGATCATAGCCACTCACTTGATCTTTAATCACGGCCGCCACTTCATATCCTTTCCTTGAAGCGAGGCTGAGCAGTTCTTCCTCCTGCCGCTCGAGCGACGTTTCCTGGGCTTCTTTTTTTGTACTGACACGGCAATAAATAATGGCTCTCACTTAAAACTACTCCTCTTTAAATGCGACTTGGCTGTCCGGATAAGATTGAGATGAATCAACCGGTATGACGAGCGTATCCCCCGGTATTATTTTGGCGGAGTACAGCTTATTCTCTTTCTGTACCCATATGATAAAATCCTCTTCTTTCATTCCGTTCTCTTTAACGTATTGACCGGCAATGCTCCAGAGTGAATCCCCCTCCTGCACCGTGATCTCCTTATAAGGATTGTGTTCTTCACTCATATTCAAGATCAGCATAACCCCCGCCATTATTGTAACAGCTATAAATAATAGAACAAAAGAGTTCTCTTTCACAAGTGTTTTCATCATCAATTGTCCTCCTTAATCCGAATGTTCGTTCGTATATTCATGTTTCATTGTAGTAGGAACATTTGTTTGTGTCAAGAGTGTATTCGAACTTATGTTTGTATCCTAAAAAGTGTCATGTTATAATACAGGAAAAAGACAATTCAAGAGGTGCAGACAAATGACAAAATTATCGAAAAGGCAGCAGGATATTTTAGATTTTATAAAGTTTGAAGTTAAAGCAAAAGGATACCCTCCTTCAGTAAGAGAAATAGGAGAAGCGGTCGGCCTTGCATCAAGTTCAACCGTACATGGTCATCTTGCCCGGTTGGAGAGCAAAGGAATGATCCGCCGTGATCCGACTAAACCGCGCGCCATCGAGATATTGGAAATGGAAGATACTGTGCCAAGACAAAATGTAGTGAACGTGCCATTAATCGGGAAAGTAACTGCCGGCTTGCCTATTACGGCCATTGAAAACATAGAAGAGTTTTTTCCATTACCAGAACGGCTTGCACCTGCTGATGAACACGTGTTTATGCTGGAAATTATGGGTGACAGCATGATTGAAGCCGGTATTTTAAACGGCGATTACGTAGTCGTCCGACAGCAGCAGACAGCTAAAAACGGTGAAATTGTCGTTGCCATGACAGAAGATGATGAGGCCACTGTCAAGCGTTTCTTTAAAGAAAAAGATTTTATCCGCCTTCAGCCCGAGAATTCATCAATGGAACCGATTATTCTGCCTACTGTCACTATCCTCGGAAAAGTAATCGGCGTATACAGACACATCCATTAATAATCATTCAAGCTCCTTTCTGCTTTATCCGGAAGGAGTTTTTATTTTTTAGAGTGTAATAGAATAGTAAGTTAATTTATCGTATGAAGAAATAAGAGAGGATATGAATTATTTTTTGCAGCGGAGTCAACCTTATGATTAATGTGAGAATTGAGTTGAATAACTAATAAAACCCCTTTAGCTTGTTTAGCAAAAGGGGTAAAATTATTTGTCCGGGTACGTTAAACATTTTAAAAATCAATGCCCACCGGGTTTTATCCTGCACCGAAGATAGACACTGTTTGCCGCTCTGGCACAAATTCGCGGCCATTCCATTTAAGTACATTTTTCATCCAGCCCAATCCATCTGCATTATATCTGCCAGCGATGTTTTGAAAAGCGTCCAGCTCATAAGTGCCATCCCTTGCAAAATCGATTGGATATAGACCCGATAAAGGAGATACCCAACCTTTAATTGGCTCTTTCAATGTACCGTTCGGGTAATAAATCTCCGCTAAATATTCTTTGCTTTTTAACTGCAGGTCAAGTATATACTTCTTCTTCAGATTAAAGCTGATCACCTCAGCTTTAAAGTGATTTTTATAATTCACCTCATACTTGTATTTTTCATTGAAAGCGTCAAAATCAAAAATCAAACTGATTTTCCCGTTTATAAACGAAAACACATAAGCATAAATCGTACCGCCGCTCCCACCCGTGTCAATGATGATTAAAATGTCATCCACCTTGTCACCCGTAAAGTCACCAAGAAAGATTGTCGGGTGATAACCGGCGTTTTCTTTGAGGGGGATTCGTTCGTACTCATTCGTTCTTCCATCCTGAACAACGAGGGTAATATTTTTCCAAAAAGGGCTGTCTTCAGTTTTGTCAGCTGTAAGATAGACATTATCAACAATTCCATCTCCCGTTACATCTCCACGCTTTCTATCCACGACTGAAACGTTGCTAGGCTGCCTTTGCCTTATGCCTGCCTTAATCTCCTTCCTCATTTCAAGAAGCTTTTCTTTGGATGGGTAAGGATTAGAAAAAGACAATGCTTTATTAATTGAAGCTAAAGCATCATCCGGCCTCTCTCCTTTCACTTGCGCGTCCGCCAAACAATACCAATAAACACGGGAATTCCACCCTTGAAGCAAATCTTTATAGTAATTCTCTACTTTCTTAATATAATAGGGATCCATAACTACACCTCGTCTTCTTAAGTCTTGAATACATTATTATATGCAAGAAAAACACAAGGGCTTTGCCGTTCATTATTTCCCCCACAAAACAAAACCCTTGACACCAATTGTGCCAAGGGCTGAAAAGATTAATATATTTGTAGGTACTGTCCGCATGCCCACGGATGAACTTCCTTCTCCCGCCATACTCCTCTACATTTGAACCTGTTAGAGCGCAGCTTGACCGCCAATCGGCTTCATGCTTCACCAAAAGAGATCCGGGCTTCTGTTTTCTCGCTTCTTGAGTATCTCGCCTCTTTGCAGCAAAGAGTGAGAGTGGCTCAGATGTTGAAAGATTAAGTGTTTTGATTGTCTTACACAGTTATAACTTTGCTTTAAGCAATAAATTTGTCATCAATTCAACATTAGGGTAGTCAGATTCTCTAAACTGATGGATAACTTGTTTTACATCATAATCGACTCTAACAATAGAAGTTTGAAAGCTGCCATCTCTAATATCAATTAGGGAATATGAGGACTTATTCATACCATCGAAAGGTAAACCGACACTCCCTATGTTGATAAGGCATTTGCCGTTAATATACCTAATATACGGTTTATGGATATGAGCATATATGTATATGTCAGCTTCATTGATCATCAATTTTTCACTCATCATGCTATCACTTTCAAATGGTGGAACTACTTCAAACAAACTATTAGGAGTAGCATGGAAAGCATGAATTTTAATATTTCTAACTTCAACCGTTAATTCTAATGGAAGATTTCTCAAATATTCGATACTCTCATCATCCAATTGTGAGTAAGTCCAATCACGCTCTTTCGTCATAACTTCCAAAGCCTGATCTGGTACCTCTCCTTCTCTTAAACCACGAACTACCCATTCGTCCGCGTTTCCTTTAATGACTTCACACTTTAGGGCCCTAACTAAATCAAGCGCCCGTTTCGGCTCAGGTCCTCGGAAGCTTATATCCCCTAAAACAAAAATTTTATCAACATTCTTTTCTTTTATATCCTGCCGTACCGCATCTAGAGCTATGGCATTGCCGTGGATATCTGAGATGAAAGCCAGCTTCATAAAAGAACCCCATTTCATAATTTTTTTATATTTTACCATCAAAGAACATAACACTCTCTTATTTAATTCCTATTCTTTTAAAAAACAAAAATCCCTCCATAATAGATAGACAAATCTTTTCAATTTGCTGCCTACTATGGGGGACCACCTTTTTGATTTAATTTTGAATAAGGTTATTATCGATTTTAATGTCTTTTGATGTCAATTCCAATATAGCATTATACAATGTATTATCCTCAATTTGATAAGCCGGTGCATCTGTTCCTGCACTGGATGTATCTACTGCTGGTATTAAAGTTTTGGCATGAATCTCATTTCCCTTGATCGTAACTCCAAACACTTTGGCACGTTTCGGATACCCATATGGGCCGATCTTAATTAAGGGTGTATTTTCTATGTTGTTTTTCGCTAATACTGTGCTGTTCAAAAGCTTAAATTTATCAGCTCCTTGGATGTAAATAGCTGCCCCGTACCCGATGTTTTCCTTTACTTCTAATAAAGAATTTTTGATAGTCACATCCGGCTTGCCGTACAAGCTGTTAACACTTACGAGGCTGCTTTGATCTTTTATCACACACTTATTTAAGACGTATTTCCCTTCACGGTTAATCCCAAGCCCCCCGGCCTTAAAAGAACAGTCGTTATACGTTCCCGCGGGAAGCACAGTACCTTTTCGATGACTATCCTCCACCACTAAGCGGTCATAGACACTTTGGCTGTTTCCCGTTCCAAAAATAAGACCCTTATCCCGAGTTTTTGCCTTTATAGTCACATCCTTCAAACGAACCGGCTTATCCCATATATAGAGAACCCCGGGACGAACACCGTTATGCTGGATCGCCACATTTTTTATCTTTTGGCCTTTTTCACTTCCAATGCTAAGGCTCGCGTCTGTCAGCGTTGCGTTACTAAATGAAATATTTTTACCAAGCAGCTTGACTTCACTGTTTATCACCTCATTGTGGTCCACGATTGCATTTTTCGAATAAAGGGTTAGACTAGATCCATTGAAGGTATTTTCCTTCACAACTACTTTTCCCCTGAATCCTTTATGGGCATGAACGCCGGCCGTCCCTTTTAAAGATTGTTCGAATTGGTTTCCTTCAATCGTGACGTTTTCTCCGTAGGCAAGCACAATCTGAATTTTATTGTCGGTAAATCTATTGTCTTTTATAACCGTGTTCTTACCGGGAAAAAATCCAGGTTCAATATCAATCCCACTTTGAGGGGCAGTTCCGTTCGTGTGATGGATATGATTATTCATAATTTTTACACCTTCTGAGCCGACTAAGCTAATTCCCTGCCTTCTGTTATATCCAATATCAGAATTCTTAATGGTCACATTTCTCGACATATCGACCGTCATCCGACTCACTTTAACATCCTTAGTTGAAGGTGCTTCAAAGACTGCCCGGAAATAATCGGCATCATTCGGGATAACGGACTCTCCTGAGTAAAATCGAACTTGTTTATCCGCTTTTATAAAGCTTCCACCTTTTCGATAGTAGTAGACGTCTACTTTGCTTCCAGACGAAATACCCTCCGGCAGCCAAAAATGAATATTTCGATAAGTTTTGTAGGCTGTATTATCAAAATGTGTTACCTCTCGGCTATTCGTGCGAATTTTACCTTTCGCAGAAACCGGTTTGCCTTTATCGTCGATCCCTCCCATTTCCAAGGACTTTTCCGAAATAGAAGACCCAGTAACTGTTGTACCGGTCACAATGATTCCATCTCCTGTGAACTTCTCGAGTTTCACCCCATCAATCACAACATCTTCTGCCCCAACAACCTCAACCCCAGATCCCCATTCATGCGTCCCCCCTGTGTCGGGACCTTTTTTTGAATAATCATGTGTACCCCTATCCCCGCGGTATACACCTCCTTTGACTTTTACATTTTTAACATCCGGTCCAAGGTAAAGAACAGAATAAACTTCAAATTCATTTGTCTCTTTTTGCAAGATCGTCTTTTCACTCAAAAGCAAATCCATGTCACTGACCATATTGATCCTTGCTTCAGGATCAGCTTGTTTTGTACCTTTAGCAATAAGGTAGGTTCCATTCGGAATTTTAAAGGTTTTGTACTTGTTTTCCTTTGCCCATTTAAGTGCTGCGTTGATCCCTTTAGTCGTTTCCAGCGGATGAGTTCCATCGTTGTACACTCCCCATCGACTCAATTCTAGTTCATACACCGGACTCTTCATCAAACTTTCAGCTTCATTATGGACTTTAGCAGCGAGTTTAGGCAGTTTATCAGGTGACAATGCCCAGCTCATAAACAGTACAACCATTATAGTCATACATGATACGATATATTTTTTCACGATATCACTCCTCATGCCTCCATAATTTCTAAAATGCCCACATAGTAAACCTTTTTCTTTATTCTTAGGGAAACAATGTCCCAAATCTTTAGGGGAGTGGCAGAGGAATAACAAAAGTGAAATTACACAAAACGGATTCGTTGCCGATTTGTGTATCCATCTTGATTAAATTGATCATTCTTACTCAAGATATCGGCCCTTACTTTAGTAACTTTTTTGAATAGCATAATAGGGAGATGGAAAAGACTCCAATCGTAATTGAACTGTCTTAAAACTAAATTTAAGTGGAGGCTCTATAGTAATGAAAAAGAAAGTTTTTATTCATTTAATGGACAAGGCTAGAGTTAAGCAACAGGTGATCCTTTATGTCTGAAGGTTCTTACTTAGTTGAATTAGTCCGCTGGAATATCAAAAACGATGGAACTGATGCTGTTAATACATCTAAAGGACTGAACGATGCCTTATCCTGGGCAGCCCAGCAAGGCTATTCCGAGGTTGTCTTGCCTAATGGCACTTATTTAATTGATGAGAATAATCCGATTCAACCTCAAAGCTATATGACATTCAATTTAGGTGGTGCTACGTTAAGAATAAGAGATAACAGCTTGCCTGGTTATGCCATTGTCTCATTTCGCAACAAACAGAAGTATTCAAGAGTGACTAACGGTAAGATTGAGGGAGACCGGTATACCCATAATTATTCAAGCGGGGGTACTCATGAATTTGGTTTAGGTGTGGAAATGAAATACGGAGGCCAGTACATTACTCTGGATAATCTTGAAATCTTCCATACGACCGGGGATGCTATTCTTGGTATTACTTCATTCGGAGGCATAGGCGGAAACTTTCCAAAACTCGCAGGGAATTTGGAATTAGGCGGGGTGAATACTTTAAATGGAACTTTAACCTCAGATTCTAATCGCATTCGTTCAAAAGTAAATATCCCCATGATCCCTCAAATAACAAACCTTGGTTACTTCGGGCTTTACGGTGACAGTTACGGCGGGATTGGCAGCGAAATTACAACAAACACATACGACGTAGTCTTTTATAAAAATGACGATACCTTTTTATCATCCAAGACAAACCTTCATTTCTTTGATGAAGTAGAGGTTCCTATAGGAGCAAGCTATGCCAAAGTTATATTACATCAAGCCACCATTCCTTCTGTTTCAGGAAATACAATATTAATACGAACTCCGGAATTTCCAAAACATGTGTATATTGAAAAATGCAATCTTCACCATTGCCGAAGATTAGGGATAGCAATATGTGGAATGAAACATTGCTATGTGAGCAAGTGTGAAATCCACCATATTAGCGGGACGGCCCCCCAGGGAGCCATTGCTATAGAAGACGGTTATGATATAAACCAATATATTTTTCTTGACAGCAATGATATTTATGACAATAAAAGCTATAACATTATTGCTGTAGCCGGAAAGCACATTAGCATTACTAACAGTCGAGTCCAAGGTGGAATATTTACCATCAATTCCGGCGTTGATAAAGCAACTATTGAAAAGAACTACTTTCACAATTGCGATCCCGTTCTAACAGGAGACGCGTTATTCTCAAATAACCACCTATATAGGTGCAGAATGCGTCTTCCAGGCAAAGCAGAGGCTTTAATAGATAATTGTTTCTTCCATAATAGTCCACTTAATTTCGGAAAACAAAAAGCCTATGTCGCCCAAATAAACAATTGTAAATTCTTATTCGATAATGATTTTTACGTTGCATCAATAAACCCTGGTGCCCCTTTGATATTTAGTGTTGAACCCCAAAGCATCTCAAATTGTATTTTTGAAGGAAGCGGAAGAGAAGCATTTACCGTAGTACCCATAGGAGCCCATGATTGGATCTTAAGCAATGTATCTTTTATAAATACTAGACACAAAGAAAACCGACCTACCGGATTGCCGCCAGGTGTATATACAGGGTGCACATTTATTAATAGTGGACGGCTAGAGGAAATATCCGGGGGGGGCAAATATGAATTTAGTAATTGTTATTTCAATTGGGACTCGCATACCCTTTTTTATATGGGTACAGATAAAAAAATTAATTCTTTCAAGGTAAACAACAGTTATTTTTTCAATCCTGCGAGTTCTGATAGTGCCTTCTTATTAAACGGAAAGTGGGGTAATCTTCAATTTTCAGGAAATATATTCCACTACCAAAATGGAAGCAGCAACTTTATGATTGGTATACGAAATACGATGGTTGCCGATCAAATACTTTTGACAGACAATACTTTTATGACGAGTATTTCAATGGTTAGTGTAAGTGCCGATAACTCCCCCACTATTCCTTTAATTTTCAAAGATAACAATTTAATCAAATCACAGGTCAAATTGCACAACAATCATATCAAATTAAATAATTTAATTAATAATATCTTTTATCCTTGATATCTACTTTCAACGGCGATTTAATTTCCCAAGTTTAACAAAATGAAATTCCTTAATATGAACGATTAACTAATTCCTTAGGCAGGATTAATTCCTGCTTTTTCTTTATATTGAAAGCTGGTATAATCGCCAATGTATTCACGACTAATCAAACTTTCGGGCGTTGCAAGAAGTGAAGGATTAATTATGTCAAACAGCATAAAAGGTTAACTTATTTGTGTTCAAGATATTGACTCAAGTCCAAATGTTAATATCAAATTCCTTGAAACTTTGAAATAGTACTTAATAGCATTTTCCTAGGTCTTTGCTTTTTATACATATCTTTACCTAACTGGTACAGGAAGTTTATATCTTTCTCTCTTATTGCACTTAAATATTCCTTTGGGAAGTATCTTATTGAACCTTCATTGGATAATGTTCCTATTAAATCCTCATTTGATATATACATAGCTATGGACTTTTTAATATTAGATTCCGATAGTTTACTACCGAACAAGTTACATAGACACGTTTTAAATGTATTAAGAAGCATTATGCTTATACCGTTATAATGTTCTTGCTTAGTGGTTACAAAGTATTCATTAATTACTTCTTTTTGTATCTTGTAACCATTTATCATATCTTCAAATAAATGTGGCATATATTTGCTTGTAAAACCGCCAAAACTATAAAAATAAAGAGAGTGGGAAATAACTTTAACCCTTTTTGCTTTTAAAAACATTTCCAAGTTATAAAATAGATCCTCTCCAAGAAAATAAATTCGGTCTAAATAGTTTCCACTTTTCGCTATTAACTCTTTTTTATAAAGCTTTGCACATAAAGAGGATGGAAATGGATGACCGTGAAAGTAGGCAGGAACGAGTTCCTTTTTAATTTCCTCACCGCTGTATATCTTATCCTTAGAAAAATAAACACTATCATTCTTTTTTTTGAATAGCGCGCCATTTCCTAATACTTTATACATATTACAAACTGTAATATCTAAGTCATTATTTATGGTTTCATTATAAAGTGTTTCGATACTCTTTTTATCAATCCAATCATCAGCGTCAACAAACATTATATAATCGGAAGACGAATTTTCTATTCCTTCTCTTCTAGCTGCAATACACCCTTCATTTTTTTTATCTATTACTTTTATCCGCCTATCTTCTCTCTCAAACCCCCGACAAATATGTAAGCTATTATCTATGGATCCATCATTTACCAAAATCAATTCGAAATCATTAAATGTTTGATTGAGTATTGATTTTATGCATTTTCCAAGTTTCTTTTCTGCATTATATATCGGCACTATTACACTCACCTTACTCATGATAACACCCACCTATTTTCTTTTATTTTTTTATAAATTTATCAAGATAGAATATAAAAAATGAAATAACTTGATACTTGTGGATATCTTTCCTCTTATTCTTAACTTGTTGTTACGAGAGATTTCCAGTATTCTAAGTACTATATCAATCGAACTTAATTTTTCAGCATAGATAAAGATCCAATCCATCGAAGAACCTTCTCCAGACAGGTGTCCAGATATTCCATGAACGAATGGAATCTGAATGCTTTTTTAGTAGCGTGGAAGCAGCATAAATAATATAGCTAATCCTTTAGTCTGTAAGAGCACCAAAAAATGTTTTTCGTCGCTCAGGGTTTTCCTTTCATATCGCTCGACCTCCGTGTTTTCTTAATATAACACTAGGGTTCTATGCGACATCTACCCTAACATAGGAGGCTGTGAGTCTACATTATTGGATGGAATACTTTTATTTTTTAACAGATTCATATTTTTTCTAAAAATCAGCTTGGAAATTATCCCTCTCACTCTATCCGTATGTTTCTCAGTTAATAATGCAATTATCCAAGCATATATAATGACCAAAATAGCAAGCGCAACTTTAATTATTAATGAATTCCCCTCGAAAGGCCATAGCGGGGACATTCGCCAAGTAAGTATAAAATTTGCTAAAGGATAATGTGTTAAGTATAAGGTATAAGAAAATCCCGCCAAGTACTTAGGAATATTATTTTTTATGGAACTACTGTTATTATTAAAAAACGAAACAACGAGATAGATAAGAAATGAAAATGTGATACCAACCCTTAAATCAAGAAAGAAACTACTACCTGCCTCGTAATGCAGTGAAACAATTGCTATTAAGGTAGAAAATAGAGTAATTATAAATTTTAAATATGCTTTCTCTAAGTTTAATGGTTTAATTAGTGGAATGATTGCACCCAATGACCATATCAGAAAATATTCCATTATCTTTTGACCTACAAAAATTGAAATTGCGATTGATACTAGTAAATAAAAAAGTTTTTTGCTTTTTTTACTTGAACAAAATATTAAAATTATACAAGGAAATAATATATAGTACCAAAATTCATAGGTTAAGCTCCATAATGGTCCATTTAAACCAAATGGTCCTTTTACTAATATCCCTTGCATAAAAAATAAATTCCCAAAAAATAGTTCCCAACTTATATAGTTAGAAACTTTTAAATTTGGGGGATTCAAATCTTCCCCGAATAGTCCGAGTTGTATTTTTGCCAAGATATAGGTTAGAAACAGGGCAGGTAAAAGAACTATCCATAATCTTGTTAATCTTTTAAACAGATAGTCAGACCAGCTCCACCTATTTTCTACAACTGCTTTTAAAACACTCGAAGATATAAAGTATCCACTTAGAACAAAGAATACCATCACTGCCTGATAACCAGGTACAGGAACATAAAAGTGAAATAGGAAAACAGTTAGAGCAGATAAAAATCTCATTAAATCTAAAATGCTAGAGGCTTGACTATCATTCTTTACTAAATTTAAAGATAATTTACCCAATAGTTAACACCACCAAAATTTAATTTATAATTTAAAATATAACATCACGCGTGCGGCGGTAATCTCCCAAAGAACTCCATATGTAGACACAAAAGGAATACCTTCTTTTGAAATGTAAACAACACCAAACAAAACCAAGAAAAAGTATTCCCTAAAAATAATTTCAAATGAAGGGTTGGAAATGCTTCAAAACAGCATTAATTATGAGTTCGCTGGACGGTTGAACCTTTTCCAATGGGTCAAATAGTCTTAGTTAGCACGACGAAAAATTCAGTATACAATCAGCTGTTTGCATCGGTATTTTCCTATGTACTGATCAAATGAATGTTTAGTCAAACAAAAAATACGAAAGTTTTTTATGCCATTATCTCTTACGGGCTGCTGTCCAGAGAACTAAAATTATACTGTGCTTCTGAAATGATCACTTTCCTACATGCACACTCAATTTTCATAGAACCGGTCTTCCTAATTCGAATAATCAACACGCCCGGTCTCATTTACTACTTTTACGCCACATTATCTTTAATTCTAAGCCTGCGTGTTATTCTTTTAATAGGAACAATTAATAAATCCTTTTCATACTTATTCATACCAGTCATCCACATTAGCAAAATGTATGCTACAGAAAACACAAAAATCTTAATAAACAACACGGTCCAATAATTAGCAAGTATTTGATTATTTAATGTAATACCGTACAATAAACTGATAACAAATGGTGTACTCATAAATAAAATGTTAACCCAATATTTAGGAATGTTGATTTTGACTTTCTTCCAATAATATATATTTATAATAATAATATTCCCTAAAGTAAAAGAGATAGCTGTCGCAATAGCACACCCAATAGCTCCCCACCATTGAACAAATATTACACTCATAATTACATTGAGTATAGCGATAGAAATATTGACTACCGATTTGAACTTTTGCATATTTTTTGCTTGGAGTATTACTCCTCCCATTTCCTGTATTAGTGAGACTAACATAGGAGCAAGAATAATAACTGCTATAATATAAGATTCACTATACTCTCTGCCGACCCATAGATAAATAAACTCTTGTCCAAAAACGATAAAACCACTTAAAGCAAATGAAATTATAATATATTGAATT
Organism: Bacillus aerolatus; assembly: GCF_009183655.1. Lineage (GTDB taxonomy): Bacteria > Bacillota > Bacilli > Bacillales > Domibacillaceae > Pseudobacillus > Pseudobacillus aerolatus. The sequence continues at coordinate 407,158 of NZ_WEIO01000002.1, read as the reverse complement.
CTCCCTACCTTAATAAATAACTCTGATAATTCTTTATCTGTTGCCCCCTTCATCACCATTGCGGATACCTTACTTAGAAATACATTGGATATAGCAGAAGAAAAACCAGAAAAGTAACCTATAAAAGAAACACCTATTGTATATATAGAAACAGCGACGGTTCCACTATAAATACCAAGTATAACTTGATCGGTTGACCAATAAAGTTGGCCAATAATTAAATTTAAGAATATATAAGATGAGAATATTATTATTTCCTTAACTAATCCTTTCTCCAACTTTTCAAAGGATATATTTATTTTTATTTTTTTAAAGCAGTAATTGAAATTTATAATAATTGTTAATAAGCTTAGTAATGCAGTTACTAACGCCATGGTTATAGCTCCATATCCTTTTACTAAAAGTGGCAACATTAATAAAGGATTTATTATGGAACCAAGGATTACAATCATTTTTTGAAAAACAAACTTTTCATGGGCCAAAATGATTATATTAAACATTCCTAGTCCTATTCCAATGGATATGTTTGCTATCATAATTCCCATGATTATCTCCAGTTTGTTAAGCTCTTCAATACTTAGCGAATTTGAAAAAACTAAATCCGCATTTAATGTTAGTATTATTCCTGCTACTAATGCGACCGCACCTAAAGTGCCGTACATAATAAAAAACAATCCGTATAATTCAGAGCACCTTTTTTCATCATTTAGTGCTTTGTATTTTGCCGTGTATCGAATTAATGCATTCCCCAATCCAAAGTTCAAAACACCTACATATCCTGCAGTTGCGCTAGCTAAACTATATAATCCATACTCCGATTGACCAAGAAGACTTAGCATAATAGGTGTATATATTATTGAGATAGCACTATTAATAAACAATGCTACATATGATAATGTGGCACCAGCTTTTAGTTGACTTTTCATATTCTAAACCTTCCATATTAAATTTTATTTAAAAAGCATTCTTGATACATTATCAACGAAATTTACATACAACTATATTAACCCTTGACTCGTTATTGGAGGTCAAATAGAGTTTTTGCACTTCTTCTTGTAAGTTTTAGCTGCAAAATACTTATTAAAACCTATTTTAGTAACATCAAAATGGATCTTTTATGGGCAATAAAATAGCTTATGAGGTCCGTAGGGGCTGCATAAGCTACTGCGATATCGCATTCAATTCATTTTGGTTTACTGGCTAATCACTTAAAACATATTTGTAGAAAGGGCTTCTTTCTTTTGTAATCTTACCAATAAAAGTATATGATGAGAGCCTCGATAATCATCTCTTTATTTGGTAAATTCGGCTCAGTTACATGTAAAGGCCCCTTTAGAATTTCCTTCATGTTGTCCTTTGAAATATTCAATCCTAACGTCATTAGAGATGGAATTCAAGAACCCTCCATGCTCTTCTAACATGAAATTTATGATTTCAAATTGATCCTTTGGCATCTCTGTTATCATATTTAGGAGCGCCTTTTCCGTTTCGCCTGCATTGGTATTAATGAGCATTAAGTTGATTTTTCACAACACCCCCGAATCAATAGCCTAATACTATAAATCTACCTTTATACAGATTCTATAATTGAATAAACTTTTTCAATCTCTTGCTCAGTACCCGCCCTTTCTCTACTTAAATTTTCGTATAAATATTCCCTCAAATTACGATTCTTTATTATTTCCTTTATACCTATAGAAATCGATTCTGAATTCATGTCGACTATTAAACCATTTTCTTTGTTCTTAATCTGATTTGTTACTACTGTAAAATTTGTTGCTACTATTGGCTTTTGTAATATTCTAGCTTCAGCTATCGCTAACCCGTAACCTTCAAATCTTGATGGCTGAACATATATATCACATTGTTTTAAGAACACATACGGGTTTCGTTTTATTCCTAATAGTATAAATGTGTCCTCTAGTTGATATTCCCTAATCATCGTTTCTAACTTACTTTTAAGATTTCCTTCGCCAATTGCATACCACTTAATTTTATATCCTTGCTGCTTTAACTTGAAACAAGCCTTTATAGCTAAATCATATCCCTTTACATCTACTAATCTTCCAATGGTTAATATCCTTAAACCATCAAAATTATCAGTAAATCCACCAAAAGAGGATGCCATTGACTTAATTAGGCTAGGTGAGACTATATCGTAAATAACACTTGTTTTCTTCACAATACCTGGCATTTCATTAACAAAAACTGCTTTATTATGATCCGACACAGCTATAACATTATCGTATTGTTCGTAATACTTTTCATCAAAGTTTTTATTATATGGTGCTACTTTATAGTCAGTATTTATCCAACATATTTTTTTCTTTGCTATAACTTTTTCCGCAACAAAATAAGTTGGTGTACCCTGACTATAAGCTATGGCAATATCATATTCCTTCTTTATTTGATCTATACCTTTTTTTATCCATTTCCAGCTTATTTGAGCACTATGCATATGTTTTTTATAAAATGGGTTTCTAAGAGAGCAGGAAATTCCAATTCTTATAAATAACTCCTTAAATTTTTTATTCTTAAACAAACTCCTTATATCATTGTGTTGTGTCATAAAATAGTTGGGTACATCCAGTAAATTAACTTTTTCGTGCAAAAGCGGTAAATATAACCCCGAAGGAGAAAACATTAGTAAATCAACATCATACTTTTGATAATTAAATAAAGCTAGCAAAGAAACCAGACTTTTTTCTGCCCCTCCACTATTTAAAGAATCTATAACAAACAATACTTTCTTCATAATAAGCCCTCACACTATTACTTTTGTAGATAATGCATTTTTTAAATAGTTCTTAGAAAACTCAATCTTTTCATTCAATATCTTTTTACTTTCTTTATATTCAACCTTTCTTAATATGTTTTCTAGTTTATAGTTTTCATTTACTAACCTTTCACTAAGTCTTAGATCATCCAATAAGTCTCTCATTCTCGTATTTATTGCTTCAGTTCTATTAACAATAACAAAATCTTTTTCGTAAACGATTGAAAAAACAGCTGCATGAAAAGAATTTGAAATAACAATTTGTGCATGTCTAACCAGGGATATAAATGTTTTCGGCCCAACGAATTTAAAATACCTATCGCAAAATTTAAGCTTACCAGGATTAATAGTATAAATTTTATATCCTTTATCCCTAGCAATTTCAACAGCTAGTTTTTCAATTAATTTGTTATTATCAAAATCATATATTAATATATACTTTTCATTAAATTCCTCTCTCCCAATATTATTCCACTCTTCTTTATCTAGTAAAAATACCGGATCTACGACATTAACCGCATTTTTTATATTCAATTTATTTAAAATTTCTACACCGCTTCTTTCTCTTATACCTACGCAATCCAATTTTCCTATGCTCTCTTTTACAAAAGGCGTATAATCTTCTGAAATTGTATCAGTTGCAAAACTGGCTGCGTAAGATGCCTTAATTTTTCCCTTAGGTACAAAGTCTAAATAGAACGCCGGATCTTTTCCATTTTCATGTAAACTATTCCAAATTTGATCACTCCCACATATAAATGCATCTGCATAAGGTAAGTTTTTCTTTATTTCATCATTAGAGGCAAATCTTGATTTTGTTATCTTTAAGTATTCATTAGTAAACTTATCAAAAGCTTTTTTTCTTTTTAGTTCCGGTATTCTCATCGGGATCTTTAGTACTAAATATATTGATTTTGTTAAAATATTTCTTGCCCATTTTGAATTATCAATGCTTAATAGGTTGTAATGATTACTTAAATAATCTGGTTTATAATCTATTATTTCAACATCATGACCACAGTTTGTTAAATACTTCATTAATCCATATGCCTGTAACGAGGCACCATGATTATAAACATCGTGGCATGTTATAGTACAAATCTTCACACCCGCACATCCTTTTCTTATTTGAAAATTCGAAACACCTGTGTGCCGCCGCTTACTATTTTTTATCGGAACTTTTTGTATACATTTTTTTAATAACCTCCTGATCTCCTTCTGTTTAAGAGAAAATATCAGGACATGTTTATTTAATCAATTTGTTGACCGTTTTCCACTTTCTTTATTTACATCCTGCTCATTTTGCCATTTAATAAATTCAAGCAATGTTTTATATTCTTGCATCTGCTCCTTTTGGACCCCCAATTCTTTTAATTCATTAACAAAATCAACCCATTCTTCATCAAGCTGTGTTCGTTTAGGTTCTATATTTCTTTCTACCTTTAATAACGTTTTGAGGTCCACTCCTAAAACAACTGCTATTTTTTCTATCACATTTATAGAAGGATTTTGGTTTAAGTTCCTTTCAATATTGCTTAAGTTCGACTTAGCTATGCCGGCACGATCGGCAAGTTCTGTTAACGACAATCCCCTTCTTTTTCGAATTTCGTATATATTTTTTCCTATCATTTATTCGTACCTCTTTTATCCTTATTGGATGGCTTCTCTAAACTTTTAGTTTTAATTCATGTTTAAGACAATCGACCACTCTCATTAACTCTTCTTCGGATAGATTGGAGCCCGAAGGCAGGCATATGCCCGTCGTAAATAACTGTTCAGACACACTATGATGATCTTTATGAGGATAGTATTTTGCCCCTTCGAATAATGGCTGCAAATGAAGCGGCTTCCAAACGGGGCGCGCTTCGATATTTTCTTCAGCTAAAGATTGCAATAAAACGTTAGAGGAAATCCCTGTTTCTTTCTCGTCTACTGTTAAAGTTGTAAGCCAGCGGTTAGACATCGTATTTTCCAGCTCAGGCATAAAGTGAATGCCCGATATATAAGATAATTCTTCGTAATACTGGGAAAATGTGAATCGTCTAGCGTTCACTCTTTCCTCTAGTACCTCTAGCTGCGCCCTTCCAATGCCTGCTAAAATATTACTCATTCGATAATTAAAGCCTATCTCGCTATGCTGATAATGAGGGGCCGGATCTCTAGATTGAGTGGCTAAAAAGCGCGCTTTTTTTAGAGTATCGACATCGTCGGATACGAGCATTCCGCCACCGGAAGTTGTAATGATTTTATTCCCGTTGAATGAAAAAACACCAAATTTACCAAAAGTACCACTTGGCTTTCCTTTATAACTGGAACCAAGCGATTCAGCCGCATCCTCGATAATCGGTACATCATATCCATTACATATCGATAGAATTTCATCCATCTTTGCACTTTGGCCGTATAAATTGACTACGATGACTGCTTTTGGCAGCTTTCCTGCAAGAGCAGCTTCTTTGAATGCCTTTTCGAGCGCTTCCGGTGACATGTTCCAAGTTTCCGGTTCCGAATCAACAAATACTGGCTCTGCCCCTTGATAAAGAATGGGATTAGCACTCGCTACAAATGTAAGGGTAGAACAAAATACCGTATCTCCTTTGTTTACACCTAATAAAGAAAGAGCCAAATGAATAGCTGCAGTTCCTGAACTTAAGGCAACAGCTTCATTGGCTCCTATGTAACGGGCTAATTCATTTTCAAAGGCATCCACATTGGGTCCGAGTGGCGCAATCCAATTCGTATCAAGCGCTTCTTGAATATATTTTAATTCATTTCCAGACAAATGCGGAGGGGAAAGGTGCATTTTTTTATTTATAAAAGTCATTTAACCACTACCCTTTCTTGATTATCTATATCAAAAAGGTGTCTAAGCTCTCTTATATTAATAAGCTCCCTTAGGTCATTGATTTGATAATGAGCTTTTAACTCTTTATCGACTACTAAATTAGAATAAATTCCAGTAGTTCTCTTCACATGTACCGTCAGCCACCCCAATTTTTTTGCAGTAACAAAATCTTTTTTTAAATTGTCCCCGATATAAACGCACTCATTGTGTAAGCAACTTAATCCCTTTGTTACTTCTCTATACGGCATTGGACTTGGCTTCCAATTGCTCCTTCCGTAGATGTCAGAGAGAATAATTGTGTGAAATTTTTCTTTTAAGTTTAATGCTTCTACCTTTTGTTTCTGTGTAATAAGATACCCATCTGATATTATCCCTTTTTTAATACTTCCATGTAGATTATCAATTACCCATTTAGCATCGTCTAACAATTCAATTTCTGGTTTATGAGCTCTATAAACGCTTACCATCTTGGATATCATACTCTCGTTAAAACTAACATTTAATAATTCTAATGTTTTATTGAAAACATTCGCTCTTTCACCTGAATTAAATAAGTCAGTAGCCAAACCGTAAAAATCAGTTATATCAAAATTGTTTTCCAACCACATATCAACAGCTCTAAAGCCACTAAGAACATAGTCAATTTCTTGGTAAAGAGTATCATCGATATCAAAGACTAATGCATTTATTTTCATTTTGAATAATCTCCGCAAATATAGCTTCATCATATCTAAGCATTGTAAGATCTTCCTTCCAGGAAAAGTCTTGCTTTGTAAATCTTACTCCCTTACTCATTTCTGTTGTCCATAGGGGAAAATTTGCACCTGCCTCGATCGAAAGCGGAATTCCTCCACCGAACCGTGGGTTTATTTCAATAAAAGTTATTTCACCATTTTCTTTCCTAAAGCATTGTAAGGTTATACATCCAACTGCACCAGGCAGCTTATGCATAACATCTTCCACAGCATTAATGATTTCAAAATCTTTTTTTGTAACACCTTTACTTACTTCACCAGCCCTTGTTTCCATTCGTAGTCGCGGTACAATCGTTTTTATATTTCCATCAAAATCTGTCATTACGTCCACAGTATACTCATCACCTGATACGTACTCTTGAATCATTGCGTTTGGAATATAGTCTTTAAAGAAATTTAATTCTTTTTCATTCTTTATTTTAGTAACACCCACACTTGAACTTCCGTTTTTAGGCTTTATTAGTAAAGGAAACTTGTAATTATTTTTCTTTATTTCCTCTTCACTATATACGTGAGGTGTGGATATTCGGTTGTTTAAGAAGAATTCATACGTTTTTAATTTATCAAAGGTAATCTCGGTTAATCTCATACTTGATACCATTACTTTTACACCAATTTCCTCGAATACATTTCTATTTTTGGCCAATAAAACTAATTCTGTATCAATGAGAGGAATTAATAGATCAATCTCTTCTAGTTTGCATATTTTTAAAACCTCTTCTAAGTAATTCTGGTCTGTTACTCTCGGTACAAGAAAATGCTTATCGCCGAAAAATAGTGACGGTGCTGTATTTTTCATATCCGCAGTCACTATTTTTCCAGAAATATCATGCTGAGAAAACGTTTCCTTGAATTTTTTTATAAGGGATACCCTTCTTCCGGAACTAGTAAAAAGTATATTTAGATCACATTTTTTCATATTTATTCAGACTCCCTCTAAAGACTGGCATAGTGGCATGGTTGTCATGCCTAATTCCTTCAGATTTGATCACTTTTTTGATCGTTAAAAATAAGATCTTCCAATCAAGGAATAAAGATTGGTTATTCACATACCAAACATCTAATTCAAATTTCTCTTCCCAGCTAATGGCGTTACGTCCATTCACTTGTGCCCATCCTGTTATTCCTGGTCTTACTAGATGACGTTTAGCTTGTTCTTGTGTATATAATGGCAAATACTCCATTAAAAGTGGGCGTGGCCCTACTAAACTAAGGTCTCCCTTTATAACATTAATGAGCTGCGGCAACTCATCTAAGCTATACCTTCGCAAAAGTTTTCCAACAGAAGTTAATCTAATATAATCTGGCAACAGATTTCCCGTATGGCCCCTTTCATCTGTCATCGAACGAAATTTATACAAATAGAATGGCTTGCCATGTAATCCCGGACGCTTTTGCTTAAATAGGACTGGACTGCCTAATTTTAATTTGACTAATAGGCCAATTAATAAAATAATAGGCAACAAAATAATAAGTAGTAATAATGAACACATAAAATCTAAAAATCTTTTCATTTCGTTCCTGCTCCCACGTTTAAATTTGGGTTAATTTGTTCTTGCCAATAGTGTTAACAGTTTATTTTGTATATCCTTCAATATGTCTTCTGTTTGTATGAACTCTGTTTCCTGTCCCTTTATATATATGTCCTCTAACAATTCTTTGAATTGCTGTTGAGACAGCTTTTCAGATATGTTCATTTATTCGTTTTCCTCACTTTGCCAGGCTTTCCGGTACCATCTCATACGAAAAATCCCCACTTTCTTTTAATAAGCGGGGATTTTCTTCATCTATTATATTTGTTATTTCTTCATATCCATTGGGGTTATTGGATTGCCATCTCCAGGAATCCGCACACATTTCCTCAATCCCTTTTTCTGCAGTCCACCCAAGTTTTTGTTGGGCTTTAGAAGGGTCTGCATAGCACACCGCTATGTCACCAGGTCTCGGGTCAACGGTCTTATAAGGTATCATTACTTCTGATGCTTGCTCAAAGGCTGCGACCACCTCTAATACACTATATCCTTTTCCAGTCCCAAGATTATACGCATCAATTCCGGTTGTTTCCATTACTTTTTCAAGTGCTTTTAAATGCCCGTTTGCCAGATCAACCACATGAATATAATCCCTTACACCAGTCCCATCATCCGTTGGATAGTCATTCCCATAGATACTTAGTTCTTTTAACTTTCCAACCGCTACTTGAGTAATATATGGCATTAAATTATTAGGAATTCCATTCGGATCTTCACCTATAAGTCCGCTTTCATGAGCTCCAATTGGATTAAAGTATCTTAAAAGAGCAACACTCCAATTGCGATCGGACTCGTACAGATCACGTAAAACCTCTTCAATCATTAGCTTTGTTCGGCCATACGGATTCATGGCCCACAAGGTAGAATCTTCGCAAATTGGTACGCGCTCTGGCACTCCATAAACAGTAGCCGATGAGCTAAATACTAAGTTTTTCACACGATGTTTCTTCATCACTTTACACAATATAATTGTACTTGCAATATTGTTATAGTAATATGAAAGCGGTTTATGAACTGATTCGCCAACTGCTTTTAATCCGGCAAAATGAATAACGGCTTCAATTGTATTTTCGACAAACACTTTTTCCAGCTTCTTCTCATCTAATATATCAATTTGATACACTTTAAAGCTTTTCCCTGCAATCTCACTTACACGCTTTAATGACTCAAGTTTACTATTGATAAAATTATCGACCACTACAATTTCATAACCCGCATTTAACAATTCGACGCACGTATGACTGCCGATATAACCGGCCCCTCCAGTAATGAGTACAGCCATTTTTCATCAACCTCCCTTATTTCAAATTAAGCTTCCATTAATTGATACAATTTCTCTACTTCAGCCATGTTCCCATAATCCTTTTTACGAATATTTGAGATTAGATTTTCCTTTAAATCCTTATCATCTACTAACCTCTTTATCCCGTTTGCGATTCCAGCAATAGTAAGCGGTGTGATTAACGCATCAAATTCATCTCGAGCTTGGCTTTTTGCGGTAGGAAAATTAGTTATGACGACTGGTTTTTCTAGAATTTGTGCTTCACGAATAGTAACGGCCTTGCCTTCATATCTAGATGGCTGCACATAAATGTCACATGCTTTTATGTAAGGATAAGGATTGACCTTCTTTCCTAATAAAAAGAATCGATCTTGCAGATTTAATTCATTGATTAGTTTTTTCAACTCATCTTCAAGAGGACCGTAGCCTACCACATACCATTCAATGTCATATCCGTCGTCGAGCAACTCCCTACATGCTCTCACAGCCTGATCCAAACCTTTTGCATGTGAAAGCCTTCCTACCGTTACTAACATTGTTTTCCCCGGCGCCTTCTTAATTTCTATAGGAACCTCTAACTTAGCTTGTTCTTTAACCATTTGGGGTGAAAGAATATTTTCGATCACTGTCGTTTTTTCCTTATAATCAGGAAATACATTCAGGAAGGTTTTGGAACATTCTTCCGAAACGGCCACGATATGATCTACCTTATTCCACATACGGCTTTCTATTTTTTTATTTACGTAGATATTGGAGTAATCCGTATGTACCCAACCGATTCTTTTCTTTGCCTTTACCTTTTCTCCTATAAAATGATGTGGCCATAGGAAACCTATAGCCACATCATATTCTTTATTTAATTTTGGAAGAAAGGGATTTGACATTTCCCAGCCATATTGAATAGTCAAATACCCCGGTTCATCAATACTTTTCATTTTCCCGTGCAAGGAACTTACAGATCTAGCTAGTAACCTGGAAATGCCAATCGAATAATATCCTTCTTTCACAGTTTGATGAATTGATTTTCTAAAGGTCGCATATTGAGGAACTTCCGCCAAAAGGTTCGGCCCTGAAGGCAGAAATGGAAGAAATTCTCCTTCATGTTTAAAAAGCATTAAGTCTACATCATATTTACTATAGTCTAGATGATTTAATAAGCCGATTAAACTGCGCTCTACACCACCTATTGCTAAATCAAAAGAAGAGATTAAGATCTTTTTCTTCATTATGTAATACCCCGCTCACTTAAGATACCTTATGATTACTGGTTTTGAAGCCCATATAATCTTAACCAATCATTCAAACTTTCTTGAATATTAAAACCAAGTTCAGAGATATTTTTAATAATCAAATTCTTATTTGGCCGCTCAATGAAAATGGCGGCTTTAATACTGTCACGCCATTGATCCATATGATCGTCAAGATTTAAGTATTTTACTAGCCCTAATCCCATATCCGTACTGCTGGGTACAGAAGATGATGCTACGCATGGAATCCCAGAACTCTGAGCCTCCAGCATGACGATACCGAAGCCCTCAAATAAGGAAGGGAATAGAAAAACATCAAAAGCATTCATAAGCCTAGGTATATCTGTTCTTACCCCTAAAAACCTTATATGCTTTATTAATCCCAGTTTTTCAGCTTCTTTTTCAATTGTTTCTCTCAAAGGGCCATCCCCAATTAAAATAGCGACAAAACGAGAATCCTCTTCTGCTATACTTTTCAAAATTTTTAAAATAAATAGATGATTTTTCGATTCTGAAAAACGGCCTACGTGACCGATTATTTTTGTCTCTTCCGCTAAATGAAGCTCCTTTAACACACTCTTTCTACTGCCCGTGCCCGGATCACTGTGCGTATATTGGCTCATATCAATCCCATTTTTCAGAATATCAACTTTATTGTTCATGATTGCACTTTTTCCAAATAAGAATCCCGCCGCTTCTTCGCTGCAGCTACAAAACCTAGTTGCGGAGAACTTAATTACTGCTTGAAGTGTTTTTAACATAAACCTTTCTTTTAAACCGTTTTGTTTTAACCAATTATTGCTATGCGAATGGCAAATTCGGTGTTCAATCCCACACATTTTTGCTGCTAATGCCGGAAAGCCGCTCTGATAATCAGTATGGGCATGTACAGCTGCATAATCATTAGCAGACATCACATCCTTCAACCGCTTTACATAGTTAATAGGACCAGCTGTCCCTAAACTCGGGATGCTATATATTTTTCCGCCCATTGATTTAATTTCATCATCATAGTCTCCCTTTCCATGACTGTGAGTAACAAAATCAAATTGGACTTTCATTCGATCTATATTTCTATAAATATTCATAATCAATGTCTCGGCTCCGCCCCGCCCCATTGAGCTTACAATGTGCAGGACTCTTTTAGGATATCCTGGTTTTGTCATATTCCTCCTCCTTTCTGTACTTTACTTAAAAGAAATCGTCAAAAAAATCACTTTTATAAAAAACATTTAAACTAATGACATTTTCATAATAGTAGTATACAAAATAACAAATCAATAATGTGTAATAAACGAACCTTTGATCTTTTTTACTGAAAAGCTTTATGATCCAGGAAATTAAAATAATTTGATACAAATTAAAGTAAATAGAAACTCTTGCAAAAATCCAGCTCTGTGTCGAAATAATCATAAATACAAGTCCTATTAGCGCCATATTCACGATGTAATCGCTGCTTGGAAATACCTCTCTAAGTCTTTCTCTGCCAAGATAGGCAATGATTAGCGGCACAGCGGCTACTGCCACCCTAATTGTGTTTGCTCCACCTTCATCAAAACCTGAATATTGTCCATACTGCGTGTCCTCAATAGTCGCAAATAAAATGGCTGAAAACTGCTCAAAACCAATAACAATTAAGATAGAGAAAAATAAAAGAATATATGTTGCTTTAGACCACGCCTTATATCTAACTAGGAAATAAATAGGCATAAGTATTAATGCACTTTGATGAAACATTGATGCCAAAAGAACGATTAGGAAGTACTTGATCCAATTTCCGTTGATTAAATACTTGGTCGCAGTAAAAGCTATGGCGGCAGCTAGTACTTGCCTAATACCGTTCATTGAAACTAAAAATAAGCCACCTGTAATATAAACATAAGTGCTTAGCTCAAACATTCTTGAATACTTAAATAAAACAGAAATAATAAGGACATTTGTGATCAAAGCCGTTGTAAAAATCATAATTTGAGGATCTTCTGAATATTTTTTTAAAATCATTTGCAGAATTCCAAATCCCATATCTTTCTGAGAAGTAATATACTCCCACGTAAAATCATTTGTCTCATAGAGATGTTTATAAAAGTAAGTATCCCCTATATTTGATCTTAGGCCTGAAATAATTATTAATGATAGCAAAGCACCTAACACTAAGGTTTTGTTCGGTTTTACAGGAACCGATGAACCTGTTGCTAATGCTGGCGCAGCAAAGTACCTTGCAAAAAAGGAAAAAATAAAAACGATAGCAAGATTCAACCATAGAAAAGTCATTTTATATTTCCTTTCAAGACAGATAATTTCTTATAACATCTGGTGTACACAAAAAAGACTGCTGAGATCATTAGCTTAACTCTGTGCAGTCCTAGTTTTAGATGTAATATATACATATAATAGTGCGCCTAACGGAATAGCTAAAACAGTTAAGCCTTTGCTTGGGGTTTCTTTTAAGAACCTTTTATTATTCATCAATAAACTGCTAGACACATAATGGATAGCTTGCCGAAATTTAAACGATACACTTGCAAAAGGTAACGTCATTAATTCTTTGCGGTAAAATGCAAAGCCTTTTGGATTTTTTCTATATTGATTCAACATATTGAGTGATGAACCATCGGAAAGGTACTCTACACAACAAAGTACTTCATTCATGAGAAGCATTTCGTATTGTTTATCTAACATATAATATTTGTAAGCCAGCCCTACATATTTTTCATTTTGAAAAATAGGATATGGATATTGTTTTGTTAATTCTGTTCGATAGACGAGCTTTTTATCACCCGATACACCATGCTTATTATAAAGGTCAAACAATGTAGAGCTTTTCCGATCTTCCGGCAATTTGGTGCCAATTACTTCATTATTTGTGTATGAGTCCAGTCCAATCATGCCACTTACTTTTTCACTGCCGTACTTGCTCCAAAATTTCGTTATCTTTTCCACAGCCTCTTCTGGCATATAATCATCGGAGTCTATGCACACATTCAATTCAGTATCAATCAGTTCATAGGCAGTATTATGAGCACCATGCATCCCTTGATTTTCCTGCCAATAATATCTGATTTCGATTTTATTTTCTTTAATCCAGCTATTTACCAAATCCTTTGTATTATCTATAGAACCATCATCGATAATTAACCAGATGAAATCCTTACACGTTTGGCGAACTAGACTTTTGTAGCAAGCTTCTAAACAATATGCACGATTATACGTTGGAGTAAATACTGTTAACATTTTCATACTTTTATTCACCCTGAAATAGTTAAGTAAAAATCTTCAATTTTATTTGCAGTTGCGGTGATATCATACCCTTGTTCTATTAAAGACTCTTGGGCATTTGTTCTTGAAATTCGTTTTGATGAAATTCTTTTTACCATATCCATCCATACCGCTTTATCATCCAAGGGAGCATAATCGACTAAGTCCATTCCTAGATCCACTTCTAGTGAAACACGATCTGATATCAAGCAAGGTACCCCTGCCCCTTGAGCCTCAATTAATGAAACGGGTAAACCCTCATGCAAAGATGGAAATACAAATATGTCCATTGCTTGAAGGATTCGATTAATATCACTTCGTATTCCAAGAAACGTAACCTTCTCTTCTAATTTTAAATTCTGTACTTTCGCCTCAATCTCCTTACGTAAAGGACCATCACCAATTAATAACAAGACTGCATCCTCATTCTTTTTAGAGAGTTCTTCAAAGACATCTATTAAAAAAGAATGATTCTTCTGATGAGCGAACCTTCCGACATGTCCGAGGACAATGGATTTATTACTTAGCTTTAATTCCTCTCTTACCTCTTTTCTAACCTCATTAGAAAAAGCAAACTTCTCATATTCGATCCCATTTTTCAGAATATGGGTATCGCTATATTTCGCATGAAATAACCATTTAGCAGCATAATTCGAACAGGCAAAGAAAGTAGTAGCATTAGGGATGATCAATTTTCCTGCAAACCATTTATAAGTTCTTATAGCTACCCCTCCTTCACTTTGTGTATTATGACTGTGTGAAATACGAATAGGAATCCCAGCTTTCTTGGCTGACCGAAGAACGAATCCACTCATCTTATCCATGTGCGAATGAACGATTTTATACTCTTTATGGGTAGAAAAAAATTGGTTTAATTCCCGGATATACTTGAAGTGCCCAACCTCTGAAACATAGGAAATTCTATGAATCTTCCCGCCCATTTTTATAATTTCTTCATCAAAAGCTCCTGGCTTACATGTTAAGAAATCAAATTGAACCTTAGACCGATCGATATTCCGATATAGGTTCATAATGAGCGTTTCAGCACCACCACGGTTCATATTTACGACAACATGTAATACCTTTAATGGATTGCCCACTGAACTTCCTCCATCTCATCCATGATTTTTTTATACATTTTTCTCTTCTCTTCTAAAATTTTATTTAAACTGTATGTTGTTAAAATTATTTCCCGACTTTGTGATCCAAATTGTTCTCTTAACTCTTGGTCTCCGGCAAGATGAATGATTTTATCAGCCATTTCTATGCTGTTGTTTCCGACAAGCCAGCCATTTTTATTATGAGAAACGAGTTCTCTATGCCCTCTGTTATTAACAGCTATAACAGGCAGCGCGCAAGCCATGGCTTCCATTATGTTGACAGGCAGACCTTCCCGTAAACTTGAGGCCACAGCAACATCGCTCATTTTTACTAATGATTCGATATCATTTCGATAGCCTAAGAAATCGACCATCTCTTCTACTCCAAGCTTGATCGAGAGTCTTTTGCAATGTTCGAGCAACGGCCCCTCCCCGGCTAAAAGAAGTTTTGCATTTGGCAATTGCTTCTTAACTAAGGCTGTTGCCTCAATAAGAATTTGCTGGTTCTTATTCTTATTAAATTCAGCTGCATAAAACATCAAAAAAGCATCATTACAATAATGATACTTTGCCCTTAGTCCTGCTTTATCTTTTTCGGGAGTAAATCGTTCTGTATTAACTCCTACGCCATGAATATGTTCAATTTTACTTGCCTTAAAATGGTGGTTGAGTGCGAGTCTATAATCCTCTTCATTAATCGTAATTAAACAATCGGTATAACGAGCCAGCCATTTTTCAATTGGATAATAAACGAGCCAGTTTAGAAAAGATGCGCCTTTGCAAAAATGAAAGCCATGTGCAGTATAGAGCACTTTTGTATCATGTTTTCTCGCTTTTCGTGCAGCTAACCTGGCTAAGACTCCCCCCATCGGCGTATGGCAATGAATGATTGTATACTGATTTTCATCAATAATTGATTTCAACTCGTTAAATGCCCCTATATTTTCCCTTTTAAAAGGAGATCTTTGAATAGGTATGTTATACTTCTTGTCTACATAAGGAAGTTCTAAGCTGCCAGCTGCGGCAATATGAACTTCCCACCCTTGCTCTTTAAACCATTTTAAATACGGTAAGTGAAAGGCACTAAAGTGAAAATCAACCGTTGCACAAAACAACACCTTTTTTCTCATAGCTTAACCTATTTAATCAATTGTCTATCAAGAGTGGATGATAGATAATCTAATAGTTCTTTTTTTAAATCTTCTCGTTGTAAGGCAAACTCTATCGTCGTTTGAATAAATCCCATCTTCTCCCCAACGTCATACCGAATTCCTTCAAAGTCATAGGCATAAACCGCCTCATAAAGGTTTAATCCAGCAATGGCATCTGTCAATTGGATTTCCCCGCCAGCCCCCGGCTTTTGTTTACTTAATATTTCAAAAATTCTTGGGTTAAGAATATATCTGCCCATAATGGCTAAATTAGAAGGTGCCTCTGCTTGCTTCGGCTTTTCTACTAAACTATTGACGCTATAAAAACGTTCTCCTATTAGATTTCCATCAACAATTCCATATCTTGAAACTTCCTCTTCGGCAACCGACTGAACCCCGAGTATGGATGCATTGTACCTTTCATACTGTTCCATCATTTGCTTAAGGCAAGGTTTTGCCGACTTAACAATATCGTCACCTAATAGAACAGCAAATGGTTCATTTCCAATAAACTTACGTGCACACCAAATGGCATGCCCCAAACCCTTTGGCTCTTTTTGACGAATATAATGAATGTCCACCATCTTTGATGACTTTTGAACTGCATCTAACAAATCCAACTTTCCTTTTTCTAACAAATTTTGCTCTAATTCGAAGAAATGATCAAAGTGATCTTCAATCGCCCTTTTCCCTTTTCCAGTAACGATAATAATATCTTCAATTCCTGACTCAATAGCTTCTTCGACAATATATTGAATGGTTGGTTTGTCAACAATAGGCAGCATTTCTTTTGGCATAGCCTTTGTTGCTGGGAGGAATCTCGTTCCTAAACCAGCTGCTGGGATAATTGCTTTTCTGACTTTCATTTCCTTCACTCCTCTTTAACCTGAAACTGTCATTACTGGCTCAGGTTTCGCTTTAACTTTATTATTCGCTAAGTAAATAAGTATTGCTCTTAGTATTTCTTTATCTAAAGCGGTATAACTTTCGATAATTTCATCAATTTCTTCGAGATATAATTTTGCTGTTTTTCCAATGTAAATATTAGGGTATACTTGCTGTTCATTTATTTCATCTTCTTTTAGTAATTCTTCAAAAAGTTTTTCACCGGGCCTTATTCCAGTGAACTCTATTCCGATTTCTTCAATAGAATAACCAGATAGCTTGATTAGATTTCGAGCCAGATCGACTATTTTTACTGGATGCCCCATATCTAACACAAAAATTTCTCCGCCTCTGGCCAGCGCTCCGGCTTGAATGACTAACCTTGAAGCTTCGGGTATGGTCATAAAATATCGAACCATTTCAGGATGTGTAACGGTAACTGGACCGCCCTTTTCTATTTGTTTTTTAAATAGTGGGATAACGCTGCCACGACTTCCTAAGACATTACCGAATCGAACGGCAACAAATTTGGTTTTGCCTTTTTTATTCATATCTTGAATAATCATTTCGGCAAGCCTCTTTGTTGCTCCCATTACACTTGTAGGGTTAACGGCTTTATCCGTAGAGATCATTACAAACGTTTCTACTCCATGCCAACTTGCCGCTTCTGCCACATTTCTTGTTCCAATTATATTGTTTTTAACGGCTTCTTCCGGATTGCGCTCCATTAGAGGCACATGTTTATGAGCAGCAGCATGGTAAACAACATCAGGCTGATATGTACTCATCACGGACATCATTTTTTTTGCGTCTTGCAAATCAGCAATTTCAGTCAAAAATTCGATCTGCAAATGTCCAAATTGTTCTTTTAACTCCAGTTCAATCGAATAAATACTATTTTCGCCATGTCCTAACAAAACTAGTTTTTGAGGCTTAAATTTAGATATTTGACGGCAGATTTCGGAACCAATTGAACCTCCCGCACCGGTTACTAATACTACTTTATTAGTTATGCACTCCGAAATACTATCAATATCTAAAGCAATTGGTTCCCTTCCTAAAAGATCCTCCACCCGCACATCACGAAACTGATTAACGGCAATTTTCCCAGTAACGAGATCCTCCAACATAGGAAGGATTTGTGTTTTGGCTTTTGTTTTTGCACATTGTTGAAAGATAGCGTTTAATTTTTTCTTGCAAAGTGAGGGAATAGCGATAATAACATGCTCTATTCTTAATTCTTGAATAGTCTTTTCCATGCGATTTACACTACCCAGTACTGGAATTCCCAGTATGTCTAGATGATGTTTCTTCATATCATCATCGATAAATGCAATTGGTAGTAAATCTGTATCGTTACTTTTCAATAATTGCCTCGCCACCATCGTCCCCGCAGAACCGGCACCAATAATTAGAGTTCGTTTTTTGTTATTGTTTTTGTTCAAATAGTTATCACGATATATTCTCCAACAAAATCTTGAACCGCCGATGAACACCATATGAAGCAGCCAAGTGACAATAAGCAACCTAAAATGAATTTCATTCACCATAACTTGCTGCACGAAACTAGCAGTTAATATAGCTAAAGTAACTACTTTACAAATAATGATTAATTCCCCAATGCTCGCATATTCCCATGCTTTTTTATAAACTTTAAATATAAATGAAAATATATGATGACTTAAT
Organism: Bacillus aerolatus; assembly: GCF_009183655.1. Taxonomy (GTDB): domain Bacteria; phylum Bacillota; class Bacilli; order Bacillales; family Domibacillaceae; genus Pseudobacillus; species Pseudobacillus aerolatus. Next base: position 388,644 of record NZ_WEIO01000002.1, on the reverse strand, counting down.
ATGATAGAAATAGAACTGGCCACTATTGGAAAAGTAATAACGTGAAGGCTGGCGTTTACTAAAAAACCCCCGAAGAAGATAGCGGTTAGTACAATACAAGTATCCACAATAATAAATAAAGATAACCTTTGCTGGTAGGACATAAGATCTCCCCTTTTAATAACTTCTTTTAATGACTTCCGTCAAATTAAAGATCTTAATTATATTGTCTTCTTAAAAACCGCATAATTAAGATCTTTAATATTACATAGGGCATTTAACCCCCCCTCACATCACACTACTGACGACTGGCGTCTAAGGTCTTTCAACCCACAGCATAATCGAGTGCCTCCATTGATAGTGGTAAGGAGACATCACCATACTAAATTACATATAAAAAGAATAAGTTGTTCTTAATAAAGAACGAAGAAATCAAAAAATATATGTTTGTTACGAGTTATAGTACTATGTTCTAGGTTTTTTCATTTAAAATCACGCCTACAATTTGAGCTTTTGCATATTCTAGAACTTTTTTCGATTCAAAGGCATTTTCGATATTTGTTTTATCTTGCCTAACCACTAATACGACTCCATCACATAAGTTCGCTATGATTTTCGGATCGGTTACTTCAAGGACTGACGGTGAGTCTATTAGTATCGTTTCGTATAAAGGGCTTACTTTTTGTAGTAATTGCTTCATCATTTGAGATGCTAATAATTCAGCTGGATTGGATGAAATAGCTCCGCTTGTTAAAATGTCCAAATTTTCAATTTTCGAAGAATAAACGGCTTCTTCAAATATCGCCTCTCCCATAAGAACATCTGTTAATCCGCTCACATTTAACGTTTCAAATGTGCTGTGGATACTCGGGTTTCTTAAATTTCCGTCTATAAGAAGTACTTTCTCTCCCTGTTGAGCCATCGATACGGCTATGTTAGCGGCTGTAGTAGACTTTCCCTCCTCTTTACCGGGAGAAGTAATTAAAAGTTTGTTGCTTTTTTTGTCTCCGTTTATAAATTGAATATTCGTTCGTATCGTGCGAAATTGTTCGGAAATTATAGACTCCGGATTTGTGTGAGTAATTAAGTTTCTTTTTTTTATTTTATTTAAAACCAATTGTTTCACCTCTGAACTTTAACTTCGTTTGCCTGCTTTTCCTTTTACTAATATTCTTTCTACTCATTCTAGAAACACTTCCTATAACTTGGACCCCTAACATCTTTTCTATGTCATTTTCTGATTTAATTGAGTGATCTTGAGAATCAATTAAAAACACCAACCCAATGCCTGCTATTATTCCTAAAATAAAAGTTGTCAAAATAACCTTGTTCCCATTGCTTTCATTAATGGGATTAGGATTAAACCTAGCCCCTGATAGAATCCGAACATTCTTAAAACCAACAATAGCCAGAATCTCTTCTTTAAATACTTTTGCAGTTGTATTCGCTATTTTTACAGCTTGTTCTGGATCCAAATCGGTAGCACTGATCTTTACTACTTGGGATTCATCGATACTTTCTACATTGATTTGTGAGGCCAATGCTTCCGGTGATTTTTCCACCCCTAGTTCTTTAATCACTTTTTCTAAAACAACAGTGTCTTTAATAATTACTTGAAGAGTTTTTCTGTACTCCGCATCTGCACCGATAATAATATTCGTTGAAGTTTGATATAATAGAGGGCCTTTATTGACATTACCATAGAACCAGCCGGCTATAGTTGCCAATATGGTTATCAGCGCAACGAGCCAAAGGCGTTTTTTTATTACCCTGTATAACTCCTTTAAATTAATTTCCTTTGCTATTCTTTTATCCATGCTGTTCTCTTGACTTGAATGATTCATAAAAACCACCTTATTGGTATGACTTTTTATGTTCTTATTAAAGAACAAATCAATCAAAAAAAATACACCCAAATAGATACAAAGCGTGATTTCATACCGTATTTTAGTTAACTAAAACTCCTATTATATTCTTTATTTTAGTTCTTAATAAAGAACATGTCAACACTTATATTTTTTCGGCTTTTAAACCAAAGCAAGTCTTCAATTATAAAGCAGCTTCCATTTGCTTTCTTAGGAGATTACTAAACATACCGCTTTTTTCACTTGCTAACTGTTTGAATTCACCCTTTTGAATAATTTCACCCTTATCTAGTACAACTACTTGATCCGCATTCCTAATAGTGGAAAGACGATGTGCAATCACAACAATAGTCATTTTACCTTTTAGTCTTTCGAGTGCTTCTTGAATTTTTGTTTCATTCTCTGTATCTAATGCACTTGTTGCTTCATCTAAAACAAGAATAGACGGTTTCCTTAATATTGCTCGAGCAAGAACAAGACGTTGTCGTTCTCCACCAGAGAGTCTAATTCCCCTGTCGCCAATGAGTGTATCTAATCCTTGAGGAAGCTTTTTAACAAAATCATCGGCAGCAGCGAATCTTAACGCTTCCCAAATCTGTTCCTCGGTTGCATCTGATTGAATTAACAGTAGATTTTCTCTTATCGTTGTATTAAATAAAAAAGGATCTTGTGGTACATAGCTAATAGAACGTCTTAATGCCAGGAGGTTTTCTTTTGATAACGGAATTCCATCTAAAAGAATGTCTCCTTTTTCAGGCTGATTAAGCCCCATTAAAAGGTCAATCAAAGTACTTTTACCTGCCCCAGATTTTCCGACTACGGCTGACATCCGATTTGAAGGAAAGAATACATTAATTCCATTTAAAGCATATACACTTTCACTTTGATTATACCGAAAGAATACATTATTACATTCAACTCCTTCTTTAATATGTATAGGCTTTATTTTTTGAGAATTTAAATCATCCAACTCTTTAGCCATCTGGGATTCATCTTTTAGTTTTATGACTGCTTTCAAGGCCGGGGTGACAGCCGCTATTTGTTCCAAGTTTGCCTGAATTCCCGTCACCCTTGGCCATAGTCTTGTGAAAATGATAATAATCAACATCAATTGAGCAGCTTGAGCATTAAATAGATTCACAGATAAAAATATAAAAATGGATATTAATACGGCAGATGCAATTTTATAATAAAACTGGGAAGCAGTCTTTAATGTTATATACTCCATCTGCTCATCATACATACGTTGTGATATAGACTGAAACCAATTCATTCTCGATTGTTCCAACGTGTTACTTTTAATATCCTTCATACCGTTAAAGTTATCTGTAATACCCGCCAAAAAATTTTGCGCTATCTCAGATGTTCTGCCCCCTAGTAAACGGGATCTTTTTATGAATCCTCGAGAAAAAATGGTTAAAATAAAACCGCTTAATAATACAAACGTTGTAATTGCAGGCGATAACAAAAAGGCAATACCAATCTGAATGAATGTAAAAATAATAGCCGTTATGAGTTGTAAGAATGTATTAGTTCCTGCACTAACACGTGCTAATTCTGCAGTTATCGTATTAATAAGATCAGATTTCCTCCTTTTTACATAAAAGCTCCAATTTGCATGGAGTAAATCCTTATAAATTTCCAATCGTAAATGTCGAGCAAAGCCATGCTGAATTTTTACGTTTTGAATGGTCACATGTCGATGAATTAGATTTTGAACAATGTTAACAATTAAAAACATGACAAGTATAAAAGACAGCCCTAATGTAATAGGAATTTGTTGAAGAAACTCAAAAGCTTTTGTTGCAGCTGAGTTTCCTGTCTCAAAGTTTACAATTCCACTATAACTAATTACAGGAATCAATAATATTAGTCCAATACCATCTAAGAAGCTTATAAGTATCATACCTAGGAGATTAATATATAGTTTATTCCCGGAATATGAGTATAACTGCTTAAAAAAATATAATACAGGTTTCATTATAAAATCCTCCTAAGATAATGCCTGTTTTCTCGTTTTTCTCCAAACCCATAAAATAGGCCGCAGAGGAAAATACAGAAAATGGAGTTTAGTTGGTAAAGGCAATGTTTCAGCATCAGTGTAGTATGGATGCAGCACGCTCAGCATGTATAAAAACTTTTGCTGAAATGACATTAATGAAAATAAGTGCAGCGAATGATATTTAGCTACATCTTTAGGAACAGGATCAGTATGTAAATTCACTATTCTTTCAGAGTAAAATATCGCTTCCTGGGCTAACTTTTTGGGGCGGTTTCCCCTTGTTAATGGCTGCATTTCTTTAATTAAAACAGTTTTTAATAATTGTTCTGAAAGAATAAGTGATTGTCCTCCGATATGACAGCTTTGATATCTTTTTAATTGTTTATTAAGGGCACTCCAATTTAAGTCTTTTTTCACGATTTGATGAATATCTACCAACCAGCGCAAGCGTGACCAACCGTGGCGTGCACCGTGCGTGACAAGAAAAAAAAATAAGTCTTCTGGGCCCATAAAGTAGGTTGGATAGCTAGTAATCGAGCTTTTCCTTTTTCTTCTCCATAATTCATTAAATGTTGGCTCTTTGCCAGGAGCAGGATTGAGTCTCCAATGGATTTCAATTTTAGTACCCTGAATTGGATGATAGTAAGTGAAGTGGTGATGCCTCCATTTCCAATCATTTAGCAGTGTTTGTATATACTCGTCTTTTTCATACCCTAGATCTACAAGCAATTCATTTGCTTTTTGTAAATCATCTATAGGAATGAGGATATCTAAGTCTCCGCACGTCCGCTTAGAGATATCCCCATAAAAATCGGCAGCAAGAATAGGGCCTTTAAGAAAGAGAGGGTGTATGTTATTTTCCATAAATAATTGGCTTAGCTTTTCCATTTCTCCACATAAGTGAAGCATCTGAAAGGTATTTTTTCTATAGTAATATGACAAGGACTGAAGGACTTCTGAAGGAAACCAGCTGTTTTCCATTTTCACTATTTTAGAATATAACAATGGGTAGAGGCGATGATGCAGCGCTAGTTGGAGAAACAAATCCCAGTCGGTATCATCGAACCAATCCTTAGAAATACGATCATCGTTTTCAATTTTAATAATTTCTAGTATGAGCTTCAGTTCTTTCGGAAGATTTGTTAGGTTTAGATCAACATTTTTATTCATAACTTTCCCCTTCTAACGAATTGTCGCTAATCCTCTTAGCAAACATACTAACGACCGTAAATTTCTCCATCCCTTCCGCACCCGAAATATAAAAAGAACCGCTTCGCAGCCATGCATGTGCAATCATTTTTCCAGCTTCATCTCTAGCAGTTCCTAAATAAAGAGTACTATCAATCCCTCGCCTTTCAAGCATTTTCATTCCGGCAATCGCCTTGACAAGGCATTGGCTCTCCCAGAAAGTATATTTGCTCATTATATGGATAGCATGAGAAATATTTTTTATTTTTTCATTGTTCGAATCAATATAGTTATAAGAAGTTTCATGCATACGATCACCTAATGAAGGAGCCACTTTAGAGAATGGAGTCAGTTTAAGAATTCGAGCCCATCCTAAAAAAAGAAACGCTTCAATAAAAAGGAACTTTGCTTTTGGACACAATGATAAAAATGTAATAATCTTGGATAAAACTCTCATCATCTTTTCCCCTTAAAAAGTAAACTGTTAAATTTCCTTGTTCACAATTTCAATTAATCCTTCAGCAAATAAGTGATTTAAAAAGGATGTCACTTGCTCCTCACACTCGTCTTGTTCTACTTGAAACCTAGATAATAAAGTAGTAACCATTTGATTTACTGTAATTGGTGCCTGCATCAGATCCCAGATCTCCCCGCCCATCTCACCTAGATTGTAATATTTCCCATTATTAATGCTTAACATCACTTTTTCTCCGTCCATATCACTGACAATATTGCCCTGTCCTTGTGTAACTTCATAGTTTAATGAAATATTTTGGTTTGTAATCATACTTCAACCCCCTTATTGATTGTTTTTAGTATTAAGGATGTTAAATCATTTGCTGTAAATCGGTTGATCGGCCGCTGCAATTGGTACACTTGAATTTTATTGGCAATTTTCGCTGTCATTTGGAAATGCCATTCCATTAAGCCAAGCCGGGCAATTAAAAAATTACGGTACGTATGATAAAACAATGTATGCAATCGTTGGAGACTCGAGATAGGGTTTATCACAATTTCATTCGTATCTGCTTTAACTAATTCAAACACTCCTGCTAGCGGGAGTGATTTAGCTGCAAATTGAGATGTGACCGGAATAGCAAATTTCGTTTCGCGATCGAATATTGGCCGATATTCATTTGCTTCCATTCCAAATGCATCTAAACTCTCCTGCCAAAGCTTTTGCTGTGGATATGCAGGAGTTACGATAGGAATGTTATCGCTAGTAAGGGATACTGGTATGACATCATCGCTTAATAGCTGATATCCTTTATTTAAAAAGGCTGAAGCAAGAGTCGACTTTCCTGCCCCCGAATCACCCACAATCGCATATGCTTTTCCATTAATGGCAATTGCGCTTCCGTGTAAAGGCAGGGTTTTTCTTTGCAATAACAGGGCACCCATACAAGTACCTAAAATATAAAGCCGTACATGACCCTCATTGGAACCATTCATGGGTGAAACAATTATTTTCTCCCCATTCTCTATATAATAAGTAGCCGTATTCGGTATTTGAAACAAGACTGAGTTTTCCTTCACTATAAAATAGCGGTTAGGTTCAGCTAATTCATTCCATAAGTCTGTTAAATCCGCTAATTCTATTACAATATCAATTCCTTTCCCTTTATCAGTAATCTCGGGCAATTCCGGCAAAGGGATTTCACTCGTAACATTTAAACCGAAAGCTTTATAAACGACTTTATTTAAAGTACTTAACATATGACCTCCTGGCTTTCATGTGAAGTTAATACTTAAGCCCCCTTATACGTTATGTGTTAGTATAAGGGCAGCCAAACCGTAAAGCTTAGAAGTTAACTATCCAAGGGGCTGCTGCCGCCGCCTTTTGGCCTACAACTTGCATTTGACATCCCATCATGAGTTTCGCCTCTTGGCGCCTCCGACACATCAAAGCAATCAGGGTTTGCATTTCCGGGTCCATTCATTGTCATACTAATATCAAGGACTTCCAATACTGGCATTTTCCATTGCTGCTTCATACATTCACCTCCTTTTCAATTCAAGCTTTTTAGAAACCGATAAACAATTAAACTGCGTGTCACTATTTTAAATTCATCAGTCCATGTGAGATCCGGGCTAGGCTGTTCTTTTATGTAAGCTATTGCCTTCTTAATTACTTCTATATTAAGAATTTCAGTCATGATCGGATCGTTGCTTAGCTCATATAGTTCATCAATGAAATAAGTCCACCTTGAACTCATTCGGTGTACTGTGTCTGCCCCTTGAATACCGCGTATAGAATGATTTAACCTGACTTTTTCAGGAAGGATGTTTTTTGTTGCTCTTCTTAAAAATGATCGTTCCATCCCATTTTGGACATATTGCTCTTTGGGAATGGATAAACAAAATCGGATGACACGTAAATCGTTTGTTGGATCACGGTCCCATAATGAATAACGTAAAGATAATTTCGTCGTTGCCGTCCCGCTCTTATTCCAAAAATAAAGGTGATCATAATGTTTCCTTCTATAATCGTTAAGATCTCCACGAAAAGTTCCCGATACATCAACGCCATATTGTTGAAGTCTATTATATACATCCGTTTTCCGGGCAAATGCTGGATTGATAAAGGACGGGAAATGATAGTCAGATTTTTTATTCGCCGCTAACAGTCGAGCAATAGTGGGAAATGCATTTCTCGCCACCATTGGCAGCATGACTCTTTTACCTGTTTTAAAATTTCTACAGTATGCATCCAACTCTTTGTTTAAGTGTAATAACTTTAACTTTTTTAACAATGAAGCATAATAGTCCATATTTAATTTCCACGATCCCCATGAGATGGAGTGATTGCCTCTTGCACCGTTTAATAATATTTTCACACCTTCGTTATGAGCCTTCTCGTTAATTCCTTTAAGCCAAAAGGCATTCTCAAAAAATTTATAGGGCATTTCCATTAGCCCTAAGAAATCATCCACTTCCGATAATGGGCTTTTCCCCACAAAATCTAAGTATTGATCCTTGATATTCCCTACATGTTGAACAGTTTCTTTTATAAAAGGTCTTTCATCTGCTCTATAATAATTAGGTGTCCAATCAGTAAAAGCATCTTCCGGTATGTAACTGTACGTATGTAATTGTTTGTTTTCTTTGTTAAGAGCCTTTGCAGCAAAACTAACAACGGATCCTGAATCAAGTCCTCCGCTTAAATGAGCTCCAACATTCCCGCATGTACGTAGCTTCTCGGTAACTGCTAAATTGAAAACATCTCGAAAAGCTTCCTCGTATTCTTCATCAGACTTTAAGTTTAACGTCTCGATTGAACCTAAACTCCAATATCTTTCAAGTGATACGTTACCGCCTTTAATCGTAATCGTATGGGAAGGTGGAAGCTGGTTAACATTTTTATAAACTGTCGTATTTATATTTGTACTTTCAACAATTGTCGGAATAACTAAAAACTCAGCAAGCCACTCTTCATTTAACTTTTTTTCAATGTATGGCAGCTTGAATAAGGGCTCAATAATTGTACAAAAGGCAAATCTGGAGTGGTCATTATAATAATAAAGAGTACGTGCTCCTGAAAAATCTCTTGCACCAAAAAGGATTTTTTTTCTTTCATCCCAAATCATAAAAGCAAAATCGCCTATTAAATATTTGGGGGATTCCTTTCCCCATTTTAAGTAAGCCAGTACAATTAATTCACTATCTGTGATCTTATTTCTCTTAGCCTGATTGACTTGCAGCCTTTCAAGTAATTCTGAACGGTTATCAATAATTGCATCGCAAGTAATAGATAATTGTTTTTCAGAATCATAATAAGGTAAGCGCTCACCAACCGACTCGGGTGTGATCCATTGGTTATGGCAACCTAAAAACACGTTCTCATTTTGCCAGGTGCCAATATCATCACAAGGATATCGCTCAAAACTTTTCATTATATCGTTACTGTGCTCAATATTAATCGGCATCTTATTTATCTGATAAATCCCAGCAATGGCACTCATTTCTTCTCCCTCCTCTCTTTACCATCTCTAATGAAAAGCAACAGTTCATTCACCGTTATTAACCCGAATATAAGTTTATTAAAAGCCTTATTATGTATTTTGATCAGTCTGAAAAGAAATAAGTATTGAAAGCCCTCATACAATGCAAATCGTATAAGGGCGGAAACGTAAATATTTCTTAAAATTAACTATAATGCACTACATCAAAGAGAGGTGCATCTGGATCGGGCTGAACAGCATCGGGAGTTTTATTCCCTGGTCCCGCCATAGTCATACCTACATTAAGTACTTCTAATTCCGGCTTTTTCCACACTTTTTTCATCTTGTCACCTCCTTTCAATTCAGCGTTTTGATAAAACGATACAAAATTAAACTCCTCATTAAAACTTTAAATTCGAATTCGAATGCTAATTCTGGTTTTGGGCTGCTTTTAATAATCGAAAGACATTTTTCTAATACATTAATATCCAATAATTCTCGTATTAGTGGTTCTTTTTGTAGTTGTTCAATTTCATCGATAAATCTATCCCAAATTGGCTTCATGCGATGTACGCCGTCTGCACCTTGAACTCCTTTAGTGCGTAGGTTTAAACGAATGTTGTCAGGCAAATATCCTTCTGTTGATCTTCTAACTAAAGATCGATCGAACCCGTTTTGTACATATTGGTCTTCTGGAACTGATAAACAAAAGCGGATTACTCTTAAATCATTCGTAGGATCACGGTCTACTACCCTATAATTTAAAGATAGCTTTGATCCATATGTTCCAGTTGTGTTCCAGTAATACAATTGTTGAAACTGTTGCATTCTTATTTTATATGAGTTAGAACCCACTCTGCCTTTAGTATCAATGCCATGTTCATGTAATTTCTCTAATACTTTAGTTCTTAAAGCAAAGTCTTTATTTATAAACATAGGAAAATCGAATTCCTTTGAATCTTGAACCTGATATAAAAGGGGAAATGCCTTTTTATTGATTGCCGCTAATATCTTTTTCTTACCAGCCCCTATATTTTTACTAAATAGGTGTATTTCTTGATAAAACCGCAACCATTTCATTTTTCTTAGTAATAAAGCATAATAGTCCCAGATAGGCCCCCAAGATATGGACCAATTCCCCCTCTGTCCAGTTAAAAGGACACCAATTCCCTTTTGACTAGCTTCTTCGTATATCCCCTTTAACCAGAATGTGTTTTCAAAAAACTTATAGGGCATCTCTAATGTTTCAATCCAATCATCTATCTCTGAATATGGATTTCTTTCTTCAAAGCTTAAATAATTTGCTGACATATTTCCTACATGTTGTACGATCGATTCAACCTGCGGTCTTTCATTGGCAATTCTACTTTTATGTGTCCAATCCACAAAATCATCTACAGGAACGTAACTGAATGTATGTAATTTTTTATTTTCCTTTAATAGAGATTTAGCTGCAAAGCTAGCGACTGATGAAGAATCCAGTCCCCCGCTCAAGTGGGCACCAACGTTATGATGAGTACGTAACCTCTCATCCACTGCTTTTTGGAAAACATCCCGAAAAGCCTCTTCGTACTCTTTATCTGACTTTAGTTTTAATTTATTTCCCTCGGGCAGGGTACAATATCTTATTAATGTTACTTTATTATTTTTAACTGAGATTGAATGTGAAGGTGGTATTTGTTCAATGCCTCTATATACTGTTGAAGATGGATCAACCGAATCATACATTCCTGGATTCGCCAAAAATTCAGCAAGCCACTGTTCATTCAAACCTTTCTTTATATAAGGTAAAGTAAATAATGGCTTTATAGTGGTGCAAAAAACAAATCGTTGCTGACTACGGAAAAAATATAATGTTCTTGTCCCAGAAAAATCCCTCGCCCCAAACAATTTCCGCTCTTTTTCGTCCCAGATCATAAAGGCAAAATCACCCACTAGAAACTTCGGTGACTCTTCCCCCCACTTATGGTAAGCAAGTAAAATTAATTGACTATCAGTGATCTTTTTTCTATCCTCCCGATCCACTTGTAATCTCCCAAACAATTCTTCCCGATTATCAATGATGGCATCAGCTGTAATGGCCAATTGTCTTTCATAATCATAGAATGGTAATTGTTCCCCTACAGATTCAGGTGTAATCCACTGGGCATGACAACCTAAAAAGACATTTTCTTTATGCCAGGTCTGAATATCATTGGCAGGAAACTTTTCTAAAGTCCCCATCATTCCGCTGCTATGATCAACAGACACTGGTTCCCCATTTAGATGATAAATACCAGCTATTGCACTCATTTCTCTCCTCCAAAGTACACCATTATGCACAGTAAATCCCAAAACATATGTTGCGCTTGTTCTTGTTGAAGAACAAATGTGTTAAATTTCGCTTATACACAACAACGCTTCACATTTACGGAAACCTTCATTGATTTGCTTTATTCATTTGAATAAATAAAGTGCTAATTTTTTAAAAAACCTTTTCATAAAAAAATCCCTGGTTCTTTATTAAGAACATTTGTAAAATAAATGTAACATCACCTCTATCCGGTGTCAACTGCTTATAAATTATTTTATTTAAGTGTTTTCAAATTTTAGTTAGTTAACTAGACATCTCATCCTATAAAAATGCAAATATATAAGTATAGGTGAATATGATTTTTAATTTTTTTAAAATTTAAATTGACTTTTTTTCTAAAAAAAATTATATTCAAGTAGTAAATCTGATTTATTACGTAATCCCCTATTAGAAAGGAATGACAACTTATGTCAAATAACATTTATGGAAATACACCTTGTTTTCTCGGTGCAAAAAATATTTCAAAAGACAAAGCTACGAATGATGTAGACGCAATTGTATACGGTATTCCTTGGGAAGGTGCCGTTACGTGGGGAGATTACACAGGATGTGAGCTCGGACCGAAAGTTATGCGCCTATGCTCAGGCCGATACAGTGGTTATTTACCTGAACTCGATCATATTGATGTTTTCGAACATATAAAGCTTGGCGATGCCGGCGATATTGATGTTGTTCCGGCAGATGTTGATGAAACAATGCGCCGCATTACAGAATTCACAGGCAACCTTTGGAAAAGCGGCAAATTCTTAATTGGACTTGGCGGCGATCACGGCGTTACATTTCCAATTGTGAAAGCGTTGACAGATCAAGGCAAAAAAGTGGGCATTATCCACCTTGATGCACATTATGATAACTTGCCGTCCCATAACGGTGACCAATTTGCACGTTGCAGTCCATTTGCACGTTTATATGAATTAGACGGAGTGCGAAATGAAAGCATTATCCATACAGGAATTCACGGACCAAGAAACCAGCCGCAAGCCGGACGCAATGCGAAAGCAGCCAATGCGGTCACGATTACAATCAATGATATTCGCGCTCAAAAAGATTTGAAAGCATTTGCAAAAGAAATTCATCAGCTTGCTAGTAAAGATGTTGACTGCGTTTATTTAAGCATTTGCAGTGACGTGCTTGATTTTGCTTTTAATCCAGGCGGCCCTGTCGATGGAAACGGTTTGACATCTTATGAATTACTGACACTTGTGCATGAAATTTGTAAGGAAGGCGTTATCGGCATGGACTTTGTCGAAGTGTATCCACAACAAGATCCAAGCCAATTTTCAGCGCATTTAGCGTCAACCATTATTTTGTATGCTTTAGCGGGCGTTATTTTGAACAAAAATCAAAATAATGACTAATTCGTAAAGTGCAGGTGTGCAAAGTGGGGACTCAACAACTCGATAATCAACAATTAAACATAGATTATAAAGTAGATCATTTTTTCGAGGAAAAGATTGCTTACTATAAAGATCAACCTTCAGGTGAATGCGCTCAATACATTCCCGAATTGAAAAACGTGAATCCAAACTACTTGGCATGTGCCCTGCTTTTGCCAGATGGAAAGATTCATTTACACGGTGACTACGAGATTCCTTTCACGCTTCAAAGTATTTCAAAAGTGATTAGTTTCATAGCAGCCTGCATGTACAAAGGTCCCTCCTACGTATTAGATTGGGTGGATGTAGAGCCTACTGGTGATCCTTTCAATTCCATTTTGCGCTTCGAATTAAAAGATAAACAGAAACCATTTAATCCAATGATTAATGCAGGCGCTTTAACAGTAGCTTCTTTATTACCAGGTACAACCCCTACGGAAAAAATCCAGGGGGTTGTCCACCTTCTTTCTTCCTTAATTGATAAAAATGTTACTATCAATAAAAAAGTGTTCGAGTCGGAATGGGAAACAGCTTACCGGAACCGGGCGCTTGCTAATTTTCTAAAAGAACACAACCTTCTTGCCTCCAGCGTGGAAGACACATTATTTACGTACATTAATTTATGCTCAGTTGAAATAAACGTAGAAGATCTCGCGAAAATCGGCCTTATCCTTTCACTAGATGGTTTTGATCCAGTACGCCAAATCCAAATTATTCCAGCGCCGATCGTTCGACTGACAAAAATATTAATGTTCACATGCGGCATGTATAATTCTTCTGGAAAATTCGCAGCATTTATCGGCCTGCCTGCAAAAAGCGGCGTTTCCGGCGGTATTTTGGGAGCGGTTCCACCTTCACTCCGTCATCATCCACTTCTGTCAGACGGATGTGGGCTCGGCATTTATGGACCGGCGATTGATGAAAACGGTAACAGTATAAAAGGGACACGATTACTAGAAGACTTTATTCAAGTATACGATATAAAAATCTTTTAAATAATTTGGTGATGTAATGAACGACTGTAATGATAACAATAAAAAGATTTTGCAAAGCTATATTCCTATTGCCGACATGATTGTCGCAACGTTCGGAAGCAACTGTGAAGTCGTCATTCACGATTTACACAACGTTCAATCGTCTCTTATTTACATTAAAGGGACGGTCACAGGCCGGGAACTTGGCGCACCAACGACTGAAGTCATTTTAAAAAAGCTGCGCCGCCACGGCGATGACGTGACAGACATGCTTGGTTTTACAACAAGAACAAAAGATGGCAAGCTTTTAAAAACATCTACTTCCTTCATCCGTAATCCCGAAGGAAAAGTCATCGGCTTTCTCGGTATTAACTTTGATGTCACTGCTTTTTCTATGGTGAACCAAATTATTAGTGAATTTTCCGTTACGCATGATGTAAATCAAATTGATCATGCAATAAACGAATCCTATGCGAAAAACATTGAAGAAGTATTTGAACACCTCATAGAAAACACCCTCTTGGAAATCGGTGTACCCATTGGAAAGATGACACGTGAAGAGAAAATTTATTTCGTTCATCAGCTCGATGATAAAGGTGCTTTTCTTATTCAAGGTTCTGTAGATCGAATTACAGAGGTACTCGGTGTTTCAAAACAAACCATTTATAATTACTTGGAAGAGTCCCGTTCTGATTCATGAGCGTGCGGCTCTCCCTATTTATCCATTTGAATTTTTAGAATTATTTCCATATTACAACAAAGGGGTTGGGGACAGTTGGAAGAGAGAAAAATATCGGAGGTAGGCGAGACATTGGGAGAGAAAAAGACATTTAAAGACAAACTAAAAATAATCGGTCCTGGAGCAGTTATTACCGCTTCTTTTATCGGCCCAGGTACTGTAACGACCGCAACAAGAGCCGGCGCATCATTCGGTTACGCCATTTTATGGGCAGTTGTTTTTTCCATCATCGCAACGATCATTTTACAAGAAATGTCGGCCCGTCTTGGGATTATTACACAGCAAAGCCTCGGTGACGCGATTAGGGAACAATTCACAAACCCAATCTTAAAATTTGGTTCAATGTGGCTTGTTATCGTTTCAATCGGCGTTGGCTGTGCAGCCTATATAGCTGGTGATTTGATTGGTACCTCGTTAGGACTCACTACACTTACTGGAATACCTGAACACGTTCTCGGACCAGTCGTTGGTATTATTATTTTAATTCTTGGCTTAGGCGGCAATTATAAGTTTATTGAAAAAATCATGATTACACTTGTCATCATTATGAGTATCACATTTATTACAACAATGATTGTAGCCGCTCCTGACATGGGAGAAGTATTCAAAGGAGCTTTCGTTCCCACTATCCCTGCTGGCTCAATCCTTACAGTTATCGCTCTCATTGGAACAACCGTCGTTCCATATAATTTGTTCATTCACTCAACAACTGTACAAGAAAGATGGAATAAACCAAGTGATTTAAAAGAATCTCGTTTGGATATTATCGTCTCAATTGGAGTAGGTGGTTTAATTACAGCGGCGATTTTAATCACATCCGCTACGTTAATTAGAGGCATAGAAGTGGAAAACGTTGCAGCATTATCACTGCAATTGGAGCCTCTATTAGGAAGCTGGGCAAAAGTTTTCATTAGTGTTGGGCTCTTTGCAGCTGGCCTTTCTTCTGCTATGGCAACGCCGCTCGGGGCAGCCATGACAATCGGCGGTGTACTAAAATGGGAAAACGGAATGAAAGACAAACGCTTTAAAGCTGTATTTGTTGGCATCATGGTCATTGGTATTGTTTCATCCGGCCTCGGCTTGAAACCAATGGACGTTCTTCTCTTCGCCCAAGCATTAAACGGTATTTTATTACCGGTCATTTCGATCTTATTATTAATCATTATGAATAACAAAAGACGTCTTGGTGAATATACGAACTCCTTGAAAGCTAATATTTTCGGCGGGATTGTCGCATTAATTTGTACTGGTCTCGGTCTTTACAGCTTGGTTGATGCTATTAAAGTATTTATGGGCTCTTAATTTAAAAATCCTCAAAAGTCAGTTGGAACTGACTTTTGAGGATTTTTTATTTGGCAAGATGCAACACGGTATTATATAAAATCGATGTCCCTATGCCGCAGTCTTCCTTTGAACTCCACTCATTGGGGTTATGGCTGATTCCGTTTTTAGAGCGGACAAAAATCATGCCAATCGGACAAAATTCGTTAAACTGCATGCCATCATGACCGGCACCGCTCGGCAAGGAATAAAGATCAATACCCATCGCGCGGCATGCTTCTTCCATCACAGCGCGAATCTCATCGGAACAAGGGGCAGGAGCTACTCTTTGAAGTGTGTCAACCTCGATTTCCATTCCCTGTCCTTCACAAAATGCCTGCGCATATGAAATGATTTTCGCTTCTACCTCATCTCGGACGCTCTCGTCAATATCACGTAAATCGAGCGTGAACGTCGTCTCTCCCGGAATGACATTAACCCCGCCCGGTTTAACATCGATTTGCCCGACTGTCGCCACCGCATTCGGGTACTTTTTCGTTTCTTCCTCGATATACTGAATGACATTTAAAGCGGCCATGAGCGCATCTTTCCGCTGATTCATCGGCGTCGCACCGGCATGGCCTGCTTCACCTTTTATCGTCCATCTTGTCCATAAAGGACCCGCGATGCCGGTTACAATCCCAGCCGGATGCCCAGCGTATTCCAACACTTTCCCCTGCTCAATATGCAGCTCCACATACGCTTTGACCGTTTCCGGATTCCGAGCCGCCTCCGCGATGCACTCTGGATTTAATCCGGCCTTTGCCATCGCCTGTGCGATCGTCATTCCGTCTTGATCGCTTTGTTGCAGATGCTCAGATTGAAGTGTTCCTGCAAGAGCCCGGCTGCCGATCATGCCAAAACCAAACCGGCTTCCTTCTTCATCTGTAAAAGCGATCACTTCCACCGGATGCTCCGTCTCGACGTCCGATTCATTCATCGTTTGAACAACTTCAATACCGGCAATCACGCCGAGAGGCCCATCAAAAATGCCGCCTTTTGGAACCGAATCAATATGAGAACCGATCAATACAGCTGGTGACGCTTCATTTTTTCCTTTTTTTCGCCCAATAACATTTCCCGCCGCGTCCTCTTGCACCATCATTCCCGCTTCTTTCATGTAGGAAATAACGAGATCTTTTGCTTTACGTTCTTCTTCTGTAAAAGAAAAGCGGGTCACTCCGCCTTTCTCCTGCTTTCCAAACTGGCTCAACTCGTGCAGTCGTGTCCAAAGACGCTCTTGATTAATTTTCATTTTGCGCTTCATCCTTCATTTGAAAACGGAAATGGCAAACCCCTTCTTTTAAAACGTACTGATCGTGAACAACTTCAAAATTCGGGTTAAATCCTTTCGCGATGGATGGATCAATCATATGACAGTACAAAATGCCATACTCTTGCATTCCGTCTTTTTTCCACTGCTCCGCAAACGCGCATTTCGTAAACGTCTGCTCAATTTCTTTCGGATGAAAAAGCGTTTCATATTCAAACAGATCACTGCGGCCCATATCGTAATTGGATAAATAATTGTCCATCGTATTCGGCTTGCCGACCGCAGCTGCGCGCCGGGCAATATCGCGCCCGCGCTCTTCGCCGAACGTACCCACTCCATTCATCATCGCTTCCTGACCCGCTTCACCAAACGCGTCCACTACACATTTTGACACATGAGCGAACAGCTTCGCCATCATCGCATAAATCGTGAATGCTTCGAGTCCTTCTTCCTCTTGTGCTTTTGCGTACTCATTAAACGTGTGTTCCACATCCTGTGCATCAAACAATTTTTCGTAACGGAACAGTGCACTGGAATCTAATTCTTTCTCCAACTGTCCAGTGCGTTTTCTCAAGTCAATTACTTGTTCTTCCGTTACGCGCCGCACGCCTGCTTCTACCGCCGCTTTCCCTTCATCGCCGAAACGCTCCGTCACCGACGTTAAAACGTGTGTCATCAACTTGGCTGTAATAGTAAACATAGATACCGGTTCAAGATTTTCTATTCCTTTTTTTACACTGTTTCCCATAATAATTTTCCTCCTCTTTGATTAACTACCGCAAGTGCTTGCTCTAAATCTGCCATAATATCCTGGACACTTTCGAGACCCGCGGACAGCCGGATCAGTCCATCTGTTATACCTGCAGCGGTTTTCTCTTCATCGGACATAGAAAAATGCGTCATCGTTGCCGGATGTTGAACGAGTGTTTCAGGATCGCCAAGACTAAACGAAATCATAGACAACTGCAAGGCATCCATAAATGCTTTCGCTGCCTCTAAGCCGCCTTTTAATTCAAAGGATACAATTCCGCCCATTCCTTTCATTTGCCTTTGCGCAAGCTCATATTGAGGGTGGCATTCAAGTCCTGGATAAAACACTTTTTCAACGAGAGGATGACTCTCTAGAAAAGACGCAATTTCGTGTGCGTTGTGGCAGTGACGTTCGACGCGGAGTCCGAGCGTTTTCAAACCGCGCAAAATTAAAAACGCATCCCATGCGCTTAATACTTGGCCAAGATCGCCCATAATACTTTGACGCATAAATTGTATATGTTCCGCTTTGCCAACAACAAATCCAGCAAGAACATCTCCGTGGCCGTTTAAATATTTCGTCGCGCTGTGGACAACAACGTCCGCTCCTAAATCTAGCGGCCTTTGCAAATAAGGCGACATAAATGTATTATCAATAATTAGCGGAATGTTGTAATGTTTCGTTATTTTAGCAACCGCCTCAATATCCAGCACAGTTAACAGCGGGTTGGACGGCGTTTCAATGTAAACGGCTTTCGTATTACTTTGCATCGCCCGCAAAATATGATCCACATTTGTGCAATCGACGTAACTGAATGAAATCCCAAAACGCGGCGCCAAATTCGTTAAAAATTTATGTGTGCCGCCGTACACGTCTTTCGTCACAATCACATGGTCGCCTTGTTTTAAAAAAGCGAGCAATGCGATAGAGATTGCTGCCATACCCGATCCAACACCGAGCGCTGCCTCCCCGTTTTCAAGCACGGCCATTTTTTCTTCAACGGCGCGCAATGTCGAATTTCCATATCGTCCATAATAAATGCCTTCTTTTTTACCAGACACTACATCAATTGCGGTATCGCAATCAGCAAACGAATAAGCAACTGCCGGAACAATCGCTTGTGCGACAGCGCCATTTTGCCTTTCACCACCGTTTTGTTGATGAATAAGCGCGGTATCCATTCCCCAATACTTGTTCAATTTAACTCCCCCTCTATTTCTTCTTTATCTTTATTATAGAACCCACCCTTTCCATAAAACAAATGAATATTTATAATAGGATAGATGAATAAAATTAATACATGGAGTGAGAGATATGAGTATTGCGAAATTTGAAGTATTCCGTGCTGTAGTTGATTTAGGCAGCTTGTCAAAAGCAGCGGAATCTCTCGGCTTAACGCAATCCGCCGTCAGTCATGCCATAGCCGGAATGGAATCCGAGTTCGGCTTTACTTTACTAACGCGAGGCCGCTCCGGTGCCAATCTGACTGAAAATGGCGAGCGGATACTGCTGCATGTCCGTGAAATATTAAAATGGAATGAACAAATGATGCAAGAAGTGGCCACCATCAACGGCATTGAAAAAGGCATCGTGCGAATCGGAACGTTCCCGAGTGTTTCAATTCAATGGCTTCCTGAAATTATTAAACGCTTCACGGAGCAATTTCCATTAATTAAGATCAAGTTATTTGAAGGAAATTACGATGAAATCAACGAATGGATTGCGAACGGCACAGTCGATTTTGGTTTTGTATCTTTGCCGGCGGCGAAATCACTTGATGCGTTACCACTGAAAAATGATCGATTGTTATGCCTTGTGTCGGACGCACATACTCTTTACAACGAGGAATGCCTTTCCTTCGGTCAGCTAAAAAACGAAGCATTTATCATGCCAAAATCAAGTATCGACAATGATGTGAGAAGAATCTTAACGAAACATAAAGTGAAACCAAACGTGAAGTACGAAACGTCAGAAGATCAGGCGATCATTTCGATGGTACAAAACAACCTTGGAATCAGTATCCTTCCCGAAATGATTTTGTACCGGCTGCCCAATAATGTGCGGGCAATCGAATTGGAAGGAGGTTATTACCGCACAATTGGCATCGCCGCACCTTCACTCAAAAAGATGTCACCCGCCGCCAAAAAAATGATAGAAACGCTCAGAAAATGGTTATCTGCATGAAGCACTTCCACAAAAAATAACCCCGGCCACAAATATGTGCCGAGGTTATTTTACGTTTACTTTTCTTCCTCTGTTTGCAGATTAATTTCCCTTTCAAACAAGAAGAGATATTAATACATTTTCATATACTGCTCGCGTTCCCATGGGTGGACTTGTGTCCGGAACATATCCCATTCGATTTCTTTTGCTTCAATGAAGTGTTCGAGAATGTGCTCGCCGAGGGCGTATTTAATCACGTCGCTTTTCTTTAAAATGCGAAGCGCTTCTGCCAATGTAGCCGGCAAGTCTTCAACACCTTCTTGTTGTCTCTCTTCTTCATTCATAGAATAAATATTACGGTCTACTGCCGGCGGCGGCGTCATTTGATTTTTAATGCCGTCCAGTCCTGCCTGCAGCAAAACAGCCATCGCTAAATATGGGTTGGCCGCCGGATCGACGCTGCGCACTTCCACGCGCGTGCTCATGCCGCGGGCAGATGGAATGCGGATCAGCGGGCTGCGGTTTTGGCCTGACCAGGCTACGTAGCAAGGTGCCTCATAACCAGGGACGAGTCGCTTATAGGAATTGACTGTCGGATTTGTAATTGCTGTATAAGCTTGTGCATGTTTGATTGTGCCGGCGATAAATTGGTACGCTGTTTCACTTAGCTGCAGTTCGCCGCTTTCATCATAAAAGGCATTTCTGCCATCTTTAAATAAAGACATATTGCAATGCATTCCTGAGCCGCTCACACCGAAAAGCGGTTTCGGCATAAATGTAGCATGCAGTCCATGTTTTCTGGCAATCGTTTTGACAACGAGCTTAAATGTTTGAATTTCATCACAAGCAGTTAACGCATCGGCATATTTAAAATCAATTTCATGCTGTCCGGGAGCCACTTCATGGTGAGAAGCTTCAATTTCAAACCCCATTCCTTCCAGCTCTAGTACAATGTCACGACGGCAGTTTTCGCCTAAGTCTGTCGGCGCTAAATCAAAATAACCGCCATTATCATTCAGCTCCAGTGTCGGTTCGCCGTTTGCATCTAACTTAAACAAGAAGAATTCGGGCTCAGGCCCTAAATTAAAATTAGAAAAACCGAGCTCTTCCATTTCTTTCAAGATGCGCTTTAAATTGTTGCGGGGATCTCCTGCAAAAGGCGTTCCATCTGGCATATAAATATCACAAATTAACCGGGCAACCTTTCCTTTTTCTGCTGTCCACGGGAAAACTACCCAAGTGTCAAGATCGGGATATAAATTCATGTCTGATTCCTCAATGCGTACGAACCCCTCAATAGAAGATCCATCAAACATCATTTTATTGTCCAGCGCTTTCGGCAATTGACTAACCGGGATTTCAACGTTTTTAATTGTTCCTAAAATATCGGTAAACTGCAAACGAATAAATTTTACGTTTTCTTCCCTAGCTAAATTCATAATATCTTCTTTTGTATACTTGCCCATAAAAACAAATTCCTCCTCAAATAGTGAGTTGCTTGATTACTGTGTTTTTAATGAAAGTAACGATATCTTTCTCCAGGAGGGAGATCATCCCTATGAAAACGGCCGGCGTTAATCAATTCTTTGCGCAGCAGTTTTCTTACTTCTTCATTTGTAAAATCCTTTTTGTCTTTACCCGCGGCTTCTTTAACGTTACTATGTACTTCTTTATTTTCTTCTTGCAACAGGATTTTTTTCACTCCTGCCATATTGATGCCTTCATCAAGCAAATCTTTCACTTCGAGCAGACGATCAATATCGTATAAAGAAAAGAGCCGGCGGTTGCCTTCCGTCCGTTCCGGACGAATCAATTGATGTTCCTCATAATAGCGTATTTGCCTGGCAGATAATTCTGTCAGTTTCATGACAGTCCCCATAGGGAATAATGGCATTGAACGCCTAATTTTGTTACTCATCAATGACTCCTCCTTTCTTTAACGTTATTTATTATATATCCCGTCACGTTATGTGTCAAACCTATGTTAGGTTTTATTACATGAATTTATTTTGCATTAAATGATAAAAAAAGCCAGCCATGCACGGAAGAAACCCCCGTTTCGGCTGACTTATCTTTTTATAATAATTTTTTTTCAATTAAATCGTTCAGTGCCTGGCACACTGCGATTTTCACATGGGCATACGTTAATCCACCTTGCACATAAGCAGCATAAGGCGGCCGAAGCGGCCCATCGGCAGAAAGTTCAATGCTTGCCCCCTGAATAAACGTTCCCGCTGCCATGATCACATCGTCTTCGTAGCCGGGCATATAGCTCGGGTACGGGGTGACATGCGAATTAACGGGGGAAGCATACTGAATTGCCTGGCAAAAAGCAATCATTTTTTCACGATCGTCAAACTGTACCGACTGAATGAGATCGGTTCTTTTTTCGTGCCACTTAGGGGAAGTATTCATTCCCATTTTCTCTAACATCGCTGCCGTAAACACGGCGCCTTTCAAGCTTTCGGCCACAACGTGCGGCGCCAGAAAAAAACCTTGATACATTTCTTGCAGACTGTACAAGCTTGCCCCTGCCTCCGCTCCTATGCCGGGCGATGTCATTCGGTAGGAACAGCTTTCTACGTGAGGAGCTTTTCCGACTATATAACCACCCATTTTAACGAGCCCGCCGCCCGGGTTTTTAATTAACGAACCAGCCATTAGGTCTGCCCCTACATGACACGGTTCCCTTTCTTCCGTAAATTCGCCGTAGCAATTATCAACAAATACGACGACATCGCTTTTGATTTCTTTCACAAAACGAATCATTTCCTCAATCTCTGCGATCGTAAAAGAAGGGCGTACAGCATATCCTTTGGAACGCTGGATGCCGATCATTTTCGTATTTGGCTGAATGGCTGCTTTAATTGCCGAATAATCCGGTTTGCCGTCCGCTTCGAGCGGAATGCTGCGATAAGAGATGCCAAACTCTTTTAGCGATCCGTTTCCTTTACCGGAGCTGCCAACAATTTCTTCTAATGTGTCGTACGGGGTTCCCGTTATATAAAGAAGTTCATCACCGGGACGCAATATACCAAAAAGAGCGATAGAAATGGCGTGGGTACCGGAAATAATTTGCGGGCGGACGAGTGCCGCTTCCCCGCCAAATACATCCGCATAAATACTTTCGAGTGTATCGCGGCCGCTGTCATCATAGCCATATCCGGTTGATGGTGTAAAATGAAATTCACTCACTTGGCGGTGGCGAAAGCTTTCCAGCACTCGGAACTGATTCGTTTCTGCCATTTTTTCTATACCGCGGTGCACATTGGCAATTTGTGCTTCAGCCTCTTCAGCGATCGGCTTTATTCTTTGACCTTGTGTCAGTAATTCAAACATTGGTGTTCTCCCTTTATATTATGTATATTTATTGATTTCGCCTGCGACTGGATGATCGCTGAAGGAGAACCCTTTCATGCGATAAACTTGTTCTTCTTCATCAAAAGATGTCGAGTCAACAATCGTTTCCGTTTTCAGCTGGGCAATCAGCTTTCCTTCTGAAGCCGGAATCCGTCCGTTGTATGGCTTCATTTGTTCTTTCATCATTTTTTCGATCGTTTCTTTTAATTTTAATCGATCAGCCTGCTCCAGCGCGCTGATCAGCAAATGCTCCGAATCTGAAGAAGGCACAAAATCTTCATACCGCACATCTTTCTTATTGTAAACAGTCAATTCCGGCAAATGGTCCATATCTAGCTGCTGAAGCAAATCTTTTACGGTTTGTTGATGCTGATTAAAGTCAGGATTCGAACTATCAACGACATGCAGCAATAAATCGGCTTCGCTTACTTCTTCCAGCGTCGAACGAAAAGCGGCAACAAGCGTTGTGGGAAGATCTTGTATAAACCCAACCGTGTCCGTTAAAATCGCCTGATATCCACTTGGCAAGGTTAATTTTCTCGTCAATGGATCGAGCGTAGCGAACAACTGGTTTTCCTCCAGAGAATCAGATGCCGTTAACCGATTGAACAAAGTAGATTTACCGGCGTTTGTATAGCCAACAAGCGCAATTTGAAATGCTTTATTCTTCTTACGCCGGCTGCGATACCGCTCCCGGTGGTGTACGATTGTTTGAAGCTGCCGTTTAATTTCATCAATCCGCCGGCGAATGTGGCGGCGGTCACTCTCAAGTTTTGTCTCACCAGGCCCTCTCGTTCCAATTCCGCCTCCGAGACGAGAAAGTGCTGTTCCTTGCCCTGCAAGTCTTGGCAGTAAATATTGCAGCTGGGCCAGTTCCACTTGCAGCTGCCCTTCCCTTGAACGGGCACGGCGCGCAAAAATATCGAGAATCAATTGTGTACGGTCAATGACTCTTGCATTAAGCACGGCCGATAAATTTCTGATTTGGCTCGGTGACAGTTCATCGTTAAAAATAATAATATCAGGCTCCAGCTCTTCTTCAAGCCGCTGCAGTTCCTCCACCTTTCCTTTGCCGATGTATGTACCAGGATGAATACGTTCTCTTTTTTGAGTAATCATTGCCACTGATTCCCCTTGTGCCGTTTCTGTCAATGATTTTAACTCCTCCATTGAATACAAAAACTGCTCTGTGTCATCCGTCAGTTGACAGCCTGCAAGAACGACTCGTTCTTTTTCATTTTTTTTCAATTAGTTTCCTTCTTTCCTCACAATTTTCTATCCATCATCTTATCAAAAAGACAAACAAATTACTAATAACCGAGCAATTGAATCTTCAATTCTTATGTAATGATCTATTTAACAATTTATGGGCTGGCTCTTTATTTATTCTAGTACTATAATAGATTGCTGGGAGCAATTGATGAAAAGAGGTGACACCAGTGGGATTAACTTGGGACATTTTTACCGTAATTGGCACAGTGGCTTTCGCCATTTCGGGAGCAATTATCGCCATGGAAGAAGATTATGATTTATTTGGCGTTTATATATTAGGGATGATTACCGCTTTTGGCGGTGGAGCGATCCGGAACCTATTAATAGGCGTACCTATTTCTGCTTTGTGGGAACAAGGAGCCTTTTTTCAAATAGCATTATTCTCTATTACAGCGACGATATTATTCCCTCATAATTTATTAAAGCATTGGCCTGTCTGGGGGAACTTCTTCGATGCCATTGGCTTGTCCGCGTTTGCCGTCCAGGGTGCATTATACGCAACTGACATGGAGCACCCAATCAGTGCTGTTATTGTGGCGGCTGTGCTAACAGGAAGCGGCGGCGGTCTTGTGCGCGATTTACTTGCAGGAAGGAAGCCAGCTTTGCTTCACAATGAAATTTACGGCGTATGGGCGGCGCTTGCCGGACTATTAATCGGATTAAGCATAGCGAGCACCCCTGCCGAGCTGGTCGTTCTATTTATCATTATCACTGCCCTTCGCGTTCTATCCTACAAACATAGATGGAGCCTCCCAAAAAGAGCGCTCCATTAACAAAGAGGCTGTCTAGAAACAAAGAGCCAGGCATCCCCAACATCGGACAGCAGTATAAAATCAATTGATTTTATACTGTTGTCTTGCAAGGGAGGAGCCAGGCACTTTGTAGACATCCTCTTTTTTGTTAAAACGCCTGAAGTTTTACCTTTTCAGACACAGTCATGTCCGCTTCTGTACAATTTAAAATATCTTCCACCGAATAACCTTCTGCTACTTCTATCAGTTCAAGTCCATGTGAACCGACATCCATCACCGCCCGGTCAGTAATAATACGCTGAACGACTCCTTTACCCGTTAATGGCAGCTGGCATTCTTTTAAAATTTTTGATTGTCCGTGTTTGTTCACGTGGTCCATGATGACGATTGTTTTACGTGCTCCATGGACAAGATCCATCGCACCGCCCATGCCTTTAACCATTTTCCCTGGAATCATCCAATTGGCTAGATCACCGTTTTGTGAAACCTCCATGCCGCCAAGAATAGCCACATCAACATGGCCGCCGCGGATCATAGCAAATGACTCGGAGCTGTCGAAATAAACGGAACCGGGAATCGCAGTCACTGTTTCTTTTCCTGCATTGATTAAGTCAGCATCTAATTCCCCTTCAGTAGGATAAGGGCCAATGCCGAGCAAACCGTTTTCGGACTGCAGCACCACTTGTTTATTTTCAGTAATAAAATTGGCCACAAGTGTTGGTATTCCGATTCCTAGGTTCACGTAGTTGCCGCTTTCAATTTCCTTTTCTGCCCGTCTGGCAATTTTTTCTCTCGTATCCACTCGTACCCCTCCTTTATTGGCGGACTGTTCTTCTTTCAATCCGTTTCTCCTGATTTCCTTGAATCAATGCTTGCACGTAAATGCCTGGTGAATGGATAAAATCCGAATCCAAGTCGCCTGTTTCCACGATTTCTTCGACTTCAGCGATCGTGATCTTGCCGGCAGCTGCAATCATCGGATTAAAGTTACGGGCGGTTTTGTTATAAATCAAATTGCCCATCTTATCCGCTTTCCACGCTCGAATGAGGCTGAAGTCAGCAGTCAATGATTCTTCCAGCAAATATTCTTTTCCGTTAAATTCACGGACTTCTTTTCCGTCCGCTATTGGGGTTCCAACGCCAGCCGGTGTAAAAAAGGCTGGAATTCCGGCTCCGCCGGCACGAATTTTTTCGGCAAGCGTTCCTTGCGGTGTTAATTCCACTTCTATTTCACCCGCTAGCATTTGCCGCTCAAATTCTTTATTTTCCCCTACGTAAGAACCGATAATTTTTTTGATTTGTTTGTTTTTTAATAACAGTCCCAGCCCCCAATCATCTACTCCACAGTTGTTGGAAATAACAGTTAAGTCTGTCACTCTAGAGTCAGCGAGGGCTTTGATTAAGTTTTCAGGTATGCCGCATAAACCAAAACCGCCAACCATTAACGTCATGCCATCTTTAATTCCGGAAACGGCCTCATTAAAATCAGAATAGATTTTCTTCATGCTTTCCCCTCCTTTTATTACACCGGATTCACACCATGTTTGCGATCCGTGAAGACTAAATATTTGGACATATAAACATCGAGTCTGGCAGAGAGTTCATCCCGCAAATGATTCGGCTCCACTACATCATCGATAATCAATTCAGAAGCGAGGCGATAGATGTCGATATCTTTACGATATTCTTCTCGTTTTTCATTAATGAAATCGGCTCGTTCTTCTTCCGGAAGCGCCGCAATTTTATTCGCATAGACCGCGTTGACAGCCGCTTCTGGGCCCATGACAGCAATTTGAGCAGTTGGAAGGGCGAGACAGCAATCCGGTTCAAATGCCGGGCCTGCCATGGCATAAAGGCCAGCACCGTATGCTTTGCGGACGACAACTGTCATTTTTGGCACTGTCGCTTCACTCATTGCAAAAATCATTTTTGCCCCATGGCGAATGATGCCGGCTTTTTCCACGTTTGTGCCAATCATGAAGCCCGGAACATCTGCCAAGAATAAAAGCGGAATGTGAAATGCATCGCACAGACTGATGAATTTAGCCGCTTTATCCGCTGAATCATGGAACAAAACGCCTCCCTTGACGCGCGGCTGGTTCGCAATGATGCCAACCGGCTGTCCTTTAATCCGTCCAAGCCCTGTAATCAATTCAGAAGCAAACAATTTCTTAATCTCACAAAAACTGTCTTCATCGATCAAGCGTTCAATCAGCTGATACATATCAAAAGGGGCATTCTGATTTTTAGGAATAAGCTCTTCAATTGTTTTTTCAAAAGCAGCCGGTGCTTTCGGTGTTTTAGGAACAGGCTTTTCCGTGTAATTGTCAGGAAAATACGTTAAATACTTTTTTGCATATTCAATCGCTTCTTCTTCTGTTTTTGCGAGTACATCTCCACAGCCTGAAATAGAACAGTGCATTTTTGCCCCGCCCATTTGTTCAAGCGTCACTTTTTCACCGATAACCATTTCCGCCATCCGTGGCGAGCCGAGATACATAGAAGCATTTCCTTCGACCATTATAACGATGTCACAAAAAGCTGGAATGTAGGCGCCGCCCGCAGCGGATGGACCGAACAACAAGCAGATTTGCGGTACTTTTCCAGACATTTTCACTTGATTATAGAAAATACGGCCAGCTCCCCGGCGGCCTGGGAACATTTCAAGCTGGTCTGTAATCCGCGCCCCTGCTGAATCAACAAGGTAGAGCATTGGACAGCGAAGTTTCTCTGCCGTTTCTTGGATGCGGATAATTTTTTCTACTGTCCGCTTGCCCCAAGATCCAGCTTTCACAGTGGAGTCGTTGGCCATGATGCACACTGTCCGGCCATTGATTTTTCCAACTCCGGTCACGACACCATCTGCCGGCAAGTCTCCAGCCATTACATTAGCAAACATGCCGTCTTCTGCTTGCAAACCATTGTCAAAAAGGAGACGAAGACGATCACGGACAAACATTTTTCCCTGTTCTTTATTTTTTTCGTGGTACTTCTCCTGTCCGCCTTTTAAAATGGTGTCTTTCTTTTCCTCGTAATTCGATTTCAAATCTGTTTCGTTCATATTAATTTCTCCTCACTTTCCTCTATATACCGGAGGACGCTTTTCTGCAAATGCCTGCAGTCCTTCCAGCCTGTCTTCTGTCGGTATTAGGTTGTTATAAGCGAGCTTTTCTATTTGGAGCCCTGTTGCAATATCTGTCTGCATGCCTTGATTGATTGCCGTCTTTGCCTGAAAAAGAGCAAGTGGTGCATTAATGACGATTTCTTTCGCCAAATGGATTGCCCGTTCCATTAATTCTGCTGGATTGGCTGTATGTTCGACGAGACCAATGTGTTCCGCTTGCCCGGCTGTAATCCGCTTCGCTGTAAAAATCATTTCTTTTGCCTTGCCTGTTCCAATTAGGCGCGGCAGCCGCTGCGTGCCGCCAGCTCCAGGAATAATGGCAAGAGACGTTTCGGTCAGTCCCATTTTTGCCTGAGTAGAAGCGATGCGGATATCAGAGGCTAAGGCAAGTTCAAGACCTCCGCCAAAAGCTACACCGTTGATCGCACAAATGACCGGCTGCGGCAGCGCTTCCACGTCGTTAATAACAGAGCCGATTAAATTGACAACTTGCTTTACTTCCGCTTCGTTCATCCCTTTTCTTTCTTTTAAATCTGCTCCTGCACAGAATGCTTTTTCTCCCGATCCTGTCAGAATAACAACACGTACTTCCCGGTCATGCTTTATATTGTAAAGAGCATCATGCAAGTCATACAATAGCTGCCGGGACAATGCGTTGGCTGCTTCAGAGCGGTTCAGTGTGAGGACGACAATACCTTCTTCCTGCTTCGTGACTAAAACTGTGTCTGCCACACGCTTCACTCCTTTTCTACTCTGCGGTAAATATCCATTTGCCGGCTGTTGAGCGGTTTGCCGAGAATGGATTCCATTAATTCGCCTGCTTCAATGAGTCCTTCCATCCGAACACCCGTCTCAATTCCCATGGCATCAAGCATATAAAGCAAGTCTTCCGTCGCTGCGTTTCCTGAGGCTCCTTTGGCATACGGACAGCCCCCGAGTCCCCCCAAGGCACTATCAAATGTCGTAATGCCCATTTCAAGAGACTTCGAGATATTTGCAAGAGCGGTCCCTCTCGTATCATGGAAATGCATCGCAAGCCGGTCAGCTGCAAATTCAGGAAGGAGCACTTCAAGCAGTCGTTCTACTTCCGTTGGTACGGCTACGCCAATCGTTTCGCCGAGCGACAGTTCGTCAATGCCCATATTGAATAGCTGCGCGGCGACTTTTTTCACTTGTTCCGGCGGCACTGCTCCTTCGTACGGACAGGCGATGACGGTCGATAAATAACCGCGGACTGTTTTCCCGGCCGCCTTTGCCTCTGAAACTACTTCTTGTAACACCGGCAGCGTTTCTGCAATCGTTTTATTAATGTTATTCTTGTTATGCGCTTCGCTTGCCGACATGAATACGCTGACTTCATCGACATTGCTTTCAAGCGCTCTTTTTAGCCCTTGCCTATTCGGCACAAGAGCAGCATATGTAATACCCGGCTTCCTTTTAATAGAAGAAAGCACATCCGCAGCATCTGCCAGCTGCGGAATCCACTTCGGATGAACAAAAGAAGTCACTTCAATATAAGACAGTCCGCTTTCTGACAAACGGTTAATCCAAGCCGCTTTATTTTCTGTACCTACTTGCTGCGGCTCGTTTTGCAGCCCGTCCCGGGGGCCTACTTCTTTGATAGTCACTTTTTTTGGAAGCTTCAAGGGGCCCTCCTCCTATTCCACATCAACTAGCGCATCCGCTTCGTTGACAAAATCTCCTTCATTTATATGGACTTTTCGAACCGTTCCGTCTTCTTCTGCCGCGATCGGTATTTCCATCTTCATCGATTCCAAAATGACGACGTCCTGCCCTGCTTTTACTTCTTCCCCTTCCGACACAAGAACCTTCCATACGTTTCCTGCCATACTTGCCTGTACTGTTGCCATTGTAATCTCTCCTTTATTTCGTTGTTGTTAACTCCGGCAAATAATATTCCTCCACGAACTGAGTTGTAGTCAACCCTTTTAAAAACTGTTTATGACTGACAATTTTTTTGAGCATTGGTATATTTGTTTTAATGCCTTCAATTTTAAATTGATCGAGCGCGGCCTGCATGCGAGTGCATGCTTCTTCTCTCGTTGCTCCCCATGCAATGAGCTTGCCGATCATCGGATCATAAAATGGTGTAACTGCTGAACCTGCTTCAATGGCACATTCATTGCGGATGCCTTCACCTTGCGGCAGCTCAAATTCGGTGATTTGTCCTGGTGAAGGAAAAAAGGTTTTCGGGTCTTCCGCATAAATCCGCACCTCAATCGCATGGCCATTTCGCTGAACTGCTTCCCTCGTAAGCGCCAATCTTTCACCGGCAGCGACTTTTAGTTGTTCTTCAACTAAGTCCAGCCCGGTGATTTCTTCAGTTACGGGATGCTCGACCTGAAGTCTCGTATTCATTTCAAGAAAGTAGAAATTTTGTTCATGATCGACTAAAAATTCAATCGTGCCCGCATTCGTGTAGCCAATATGCTGGGCTGCTTTCACTGCGGCATCAAGCATACAGCTCCGCGTTTCTTCGCTAATAAATGGCGAAGGCGCTTCTTCCACGACTTTCTGGTTACGGCGCTGAATCGAACATTCCCGCTCCCATAAAGGAATGACTTGGCCGTGGGAATCAGCTAATATTTGCACTTCAATGTGATGCGGCTTCTGAATATACTTTTCAAGAAACATAGCACCATCGCCGAAGAACGATTCTGCTCTTTTTTTGTTCCCAGCAAAGGCTTTTACAAGCTCTTCGTCGGAGTGAACGAGCTGCATGCCGATTCCGCCGCCCCCTGCCGATGCTTTTAGCATAAGCGGATAGCCGATGGACTTGGCTGCCTCTTTTGCTTCTTCTTCATTTTCAAGTGGAATGTTGACTCCTTCAATAATCGGAACGCCTGCCTGCTTCATCGTCTTACGGGCTTCAATTTTGCTTCCCATCGCTGAAAGAATACTAGGTGATGGCCCGATAAACACAAGGCCTTCATCTATACATTTTTGGGCAAATGATGCATTTTCGGAAAGAAGGCCATATCCCGGATGAACAGCTTCCGCTCCGCTCGCTTTCGCTACCCGAATAATTTCATCTGCATTTAAGTAACTGAGGTTTACTTGCGGCTTGCCGATACAGAAAGCTTCATCTGCCTGCCGAACAAACAGTGAATCCGCATCTGCCTCTGAATAAACAGCAACCGTTTGGATTCTTAGTTTTTGACACGTACGGATAATGCGCAAAGCAATTTCTCCGCGATTAGCAATCAAGATTTTCGAAAACATATGTAACGCCCCTTTCCGTTTTACATAAACAAGCTCAGCGACTGTTCCTGAAGTTTAAATTTTTGAATTTTTCCTGAAGCTGTCATCGGATACTCTTTCGTAAACTGAATGTGTTTCGGAATTTTATGACGGGAAATTTTATCTTTAAAGTAGTCTTTGATTTCATCCGCAGACGCTTCTTCACCTTCTTTTAAAATAACCCATGCCATTACCTCTTCTCCGTATTTTTCATCTGGTACACCGATGACTTGAGCGTCTAATATTTTCGGATGAGTGTACAAAAATTCTTCAATTTCGCGCGGGTAAACGTTTTCACCGCCGCGGATGATCATATCTTTCAAACGACCTGTTACTCTTATATAACCGTTTTCATCCATCACAGCGAGGTCGCCCGTGTGAAGCCATCCTTCTTCATCAATAGCCTCTTTTGTTGCACTTGGATTATTATAGTAGCCTTTCATTACGTGATATCCTCGTGTACACAATTCGCCTTGCACGTTTGGGGGAAGCGATTCCATTAACCCGGGTTCCACTATTTTCACTTCTACTTTTGGAAGTGCGCGCCCTACCGTCTCTACACGAAGCTCAACAGGATCATTTGTACGCGTCTGCGTAATAACGGGTGAAGATTCTGTCTGGCCATAGCAAATTGTAATTTCTTTCATATGCATTTTATTCATTACTGCCTTCATCACTTCTACCGGGCAATTAGATCCTGCCATGACGCCAGTTCGAAGCGTAGACAAATCATAGTTTTGAAAATTCGGATGATTCAATTCAGCAATGAACATCGTCGGCACGCCATGCAGTGCTGTGCATTTTTCTCCTTCTACAGTCGCGAGCACCGTTTCCGGATCAAATTCTTGGACAGGCACCATCGCTGCTCCAACGGTTACACAGGCGAGAGTTCCAATGACACTGCCGAAACAGTGAAAAAACGGCACTGGTATACATAGCCGATCGTCTTGCGTTAACTCCATGCAGCCGGCAATATTTAAAGCATTATTAACTAAGTTGCTGTGTGTCAGCATAACTCCTTTCGGAAAGCCCGTTGTTCCAGATGTATACTGCATATTGATGACTTCATCAGGTGTGAGTTCAGCTGCCCTTGCGTCTAACACTTCCTCTGTCACTTCATCTGCCATTGCTAAAATGTCAGCCCAGTTGTACATGCCGCTGTATGTTTTTTCGCTGAGGACAATCACATTTTTTAAGAGAGGCAGCCGTTTTGATGCCAGCTTTCCCGGTTCACATGAATCTAGCTCAGGACAAAGTTCATAAATGGTGTCGATATAAGAATTTCCGCGATAACCTTCTATTAAAATGAGTGTCCGGCTTTCTGATTGCTTCAATAAATATTCAAGTTCAGATGCGCGGTAGTTCGTATTGACCGTAACTAAAACCGCTCCCATTTTACCTGTTGCAAACTGCAGGGTCACCCATTCAGGGACATTCGTCGCCCAAACGGCCAAATTTTCTCCTTTATCAATGCCGAGTGCCATTAATCCGCGGGCTGCTGTCCGGCACAGCCGATCAAATTCACTGTACGTATATCGTAAATTTCGATCTGGATAGACAAGTGCTTCATGTTGTGGAAGTTGTTCAGCTCTTTTTGCTAATAGTTCCCCTACAGTTTCACGCATCAATTCGCTCATTACGACCCTTCCCCCTCTTATCTTTTAACAGCCAAGATGCCGCGCGATGACTAGGCGCTGAATTTCAGAAGTACCTTCCCCAATTTCAAGCAATTTGGCATCGCGCAAAAACCTTTCCACATCATATTCACGCATATATCCATATCCACCGTGAATTTGAATCGCCTGATTGCTCGTACGGAAACTCGTTTCTGACGCGAAAAGCTTTGCCATGGCCGCTTCTTTTCCAAATGGCTT
This sequence comes from Bacillus aerolatus, assembly GCF_009183655.1. Lineage (GTDB taxonomy): Bacteria > Bacillota > Bacilli > Bacillales > Domibacillaceae > Pseudobacillus > Pseudobacillus aerolatus. The sequence continues at coordinate 355,077 of NZ_WEIO01000002.1, read as the reverse complement.
GCCTTGATCTTTCAGCCAGGCTGCTTTATACACGAGATTGCGTGCCAATTCTACTTCAGTAGCCATATCTGCCAGCTTAAATTGAATCGCCTGGAATTTAGAGATCGGCTGACCGAATTGCACCCGCTCTTTTGCGTACTGCAGCGCTTTTTCCAAGGCAGCCTGGGCGATGCCCACAGCTAAAGCGGCGATAGAAATGCGGCCTCCATCTAATGTGTATAAAAACTGGCTGAATCCTTTTTTACTGTCTCCAAGAAGATTTTCTTTCGGTACTCGCACATTATCTAATACAATTTCACATGTGTTTGAAGCGCGGACGCCCATTTTGTCATAGTTGCAGGAAATAGTTACTCCCGGCGCATCAGCAGGCACAATAATGGCTGATACGATGTTTTTGCCATCTTCTCTTTTACCTGTAACAGCTGTTACAATGATTTGCCGCGCATAGCCGGCATTCGTAATCCAGCATTTCTCGCCATTGATCACATACTCATCACCGTCAAGTACTGCCTTTGTTCTTGTTCCGCCTGCATCTGAACCGGCATTCGGTTCCGTTAATCCAAACGAACCCAATGTTTCTCCTTTCGCCATTGGCACGAGCCATTCCTGCTTCTGTTCTTCAGTTCCGAAATAAAAAACAGGACTTGCCCCAAGGCTGATCGCCGCTGCATAGCTTAAACCAGTTCCGCCGCATGCTTTGCCGATTTCTTCCACGGCAATCGCATAAGATACCGTGTCACCGCCTGCTCCGCCATACTCTTCTGGAAATGGAATGCCGAGAAGTCCGAGTTCCGCCATTTTCTTAAATGTCTGTTCACGAAATTGTGATGTTTCATCCAGTTCTTGCGCGTACGGCTTGATTTCTTTTTCAGCAAAGCCTTTTACCATTTCTTTTAACATTTGCTGCTCTTTCGTTAATTCAAAATTCATGTGAATTCCCCCTTGTTTTGACCGTTATTTATAAGGACAGACTAGTCGGTCTCTGTAAGTCGTTATAATAGCCAGCTTATTCACTGATCAGCTGACTTTTTAGTAAATATGTGTGAATGTCTTGATTTTCCATGCCTTTCTCAGTCACTAACGCATGGACGAGCAAGTCATTGAATATTTCTCCTATTTTTTCAATCGAAAGCTCTCCATCTTTCTTAAACCACTTATACGTCCAGTTCACCATGCCGATAATGGCCATCGTCGTAATTTCAGCAGACACTTCCGGGCGAAAGTCGCCATTTTCTTGACCTTCCCGAATAACTCGTAAAATTATTTTTCGATATTCATCGCGCTTTGCATTGATCTTTTCTTGAAAATCCCCTTTTAAATAAGTGCTTTCCTGATAAAAAACAGTAATATGCGGCTTATACAAATCAAATACTTTTGTAAAAGACAGTATAATGGCACAGAGCCGTGATGTAGGTGTGCTGTAATTATCATATGCTTCTTTTGCCCTGTCGAGCACATACGAAATAAAGACGTCATGAATGTTGTACAGCAATTCGTCTTTTGATTTAAAGTTGTGGTAAAATCCCCCCTTGGACGTACCGCACTCTTCCACAATCTGATCGACGGTCACCCCGTGGTATCCGTGTTTTTCAAACATGACGAGCGATGTTTCAACAATTCTTGCTTTTAATGGTTTTTTTTTCATTTGGACCACCTTCAACACAATAGTATCACAATAAAAACTATTTTGACAATTATTTATCAGAAAATAAAAACAACTACAGTTGAGTATGCAGCTGCAGAAAAGCCGGGCATTATAAGCAGGTGAGAAGATAACTTCAATATTGGCAACATGTTTGATTACGTTTACCCGGTTCGTCATGGCTTTTCTGCCGGTTACTATCCTTTTCAATTTCATCCGCTAGTTAAAGTGAATGTCTTTTGAATACAGCATCATTAGTTCTTCATATTGGTAGCTGCTTTCGTCAAGCAAGCGGACCGCCTGTGAACGCATCGCTTTTTCAATTAAATTTCTCACATACCTGCCGTTTGAAAATGTTTGATTATTTTCCTCTCTCACACGGACAAAGTGTTCGCGCATCTTCATTTTTGCTTCCTTACTGAATTTATATTCTTTTTCAGCGGCCATTTTTTCTGCAATAGCCATTAATTGTTCGGGGCGATAATCCGGAAATTGAAAAATAAGAGGAAAACGAGATTCCAAACCTGGATTCAATGTAAAAAAATGGTTCATCTCCCTCGGATATCCCGCTAAAATTAATATAAAATCATTTTGCTTATCTTCCATATGCTTTACAAGTGTATCAATCGCTTCTTTCCCAAAATCTTTTTCTCCACCTCTGCCAAGCGAGTAAGCTTCATCAATAAATAAAATGCCCCCCATCGCTTTTTTAATTAAATCTCTCGTTTTCTGCGCCGTGTGCCCGATATATTCGCCGACTAAATCGGCACGCTCTGCCTCAATCAAATGTCCTTTTGACAATACTTTCATTTCAAAAAAAAGTTTGCCGATAATGCGGGCAGCTGTTGTTTTTCCTGTCCCCGGATTTCCTTTAAACATCATATGCAGCACTTGTTTGCCTGCCTTCAATCCGCTCTCTTCTCTTTTCCTACTGACAAAAATCCACGCATATATTTCCCTGATCATCTTTTTTAAATCTTCAAGTCCTATTAAAGCATCCAGTTCACTTTCTACCTTCTTCAACACCGCATGCTCAGAGGAACTGGACCAGGTATAAGGCCGCTCTTCACGGACTGGCTGCTGGATGCGGTCATTTTTGGTGTGCAGCACAACATTGATTTGGCCGTTGTCTTTCATGCGAATTGGCTGCTTCACTTCTATCACCCCACCAAATTTGACGGAGGCCGTCACTTAATGTCTTATTTTGCGCTTTCCCGAGAAATAATTTCCCTTTCTTCATTCTATTCATCATAAAAGCAAACATACATCTTTCTGTATATAAAAAACGTGTACAAGGGACTGTACACGTTTTAACGGATTTATTCTTGTTCTTCTAAAGAAATTTGTACATTTCGTTGAGGAGCGAATGTAGAAATAGCGTGTTTATAAACTAACTGTTGTTTTCCATCTGATTCAAATAAGACGGTAAAGTTATCGAACCCTTTTATATAACCCCGCAATTGAAAGCCATTTAATAAAAATACAGTAACGAGTGTTCCATCTTTTCGCAGCTGATTCAGAAATTGATCCTGTATATTAATCCCTTGTTTCATGTCTTTTCCTCCTCTTTCTATCTATACTTATTTAATTCTCTTTCAAATGCAGCTTTCCTGCTATAAAATCCGAAATTTCATTTATTTTTCCCATTCGCTGTTCTTCATCTGACAGGTCAAACCAGTCAACCTGCATTTTATTTCGGAACCATGTCAACTGCCGCTTGGCATAATTTCTCGAATTTTGTTTTAATTGCTCGACGGCAGATTCTAAGGATTCTTCTCCTCTCAAATAGCCGAACAGTTCCTTGTAGCCGATCGCCTGCACAGCCTGGCCGCTTCGGATGCCTTTTCTCCAAAGCTCTCCCACTTCTTCAAGCAAGCCTTCCGCCATCATCTTGTCCACTCTTTCGTTGATACGGCTGTATAATAGCTCCCGTTCCATCGTCAGCCCGATCAAAGCAGTCTCATATAAAAGCTCAGAAGAATTCTTCATTTGTTGATGAGACATCTTTTTTCCCGTTGTGTAATAAATCTCGAGCGCACGAATGACTCTCCTCACGTTATTCGGATGAATAGCAGCGGCGGCTTCCGAATCAATGTGCACGAGCTTTTCATAAAGGGCTGTTTTTCCCGAACGTTCCGCTTCCCGCTCTAATTCTGCCCGCAGCTGTAAATCGCTGCCTGTTTCAGAAAATTGATAATCGCAAATCACTGATTGAATATATAAACCTGTCCCGCCAACGATGATTGGCAAAGCTCCTTTATTCGTGATTTCCGTTATTTTCTGCCTGACGAGCTGTTGAAATTCAGCGGCTGAAAATGGTTCGTCCGGTTCTTTTATATCGATTAAATGATGAGGGATTCCGTCCATTTCTTCCGGAGTGACTTTTGCCGTGCCAATATCCATTCCCTTGTATATTTGCATGGAGTCTCCGCTAATGATTTCTCCGCCGAATCGTTTAGCTAAATGGATGCTTAAGGTGGTTTTACCTACCGCTGTCGGACCGATTAATACGATAAGCTTTTCTCGCTGACACAATCTTTTCACTGCCTTTATCATTTTTTTCTTATCGTATCATATGTACAATCACTTATTAAAGCTAATACTATATTCTCGCCGCTTTTTGCAATTTTAAACATGGAAAGAGAAAAATCCGGTTCTCTCTGCACCGGATTTTCGCCCCCTATTGAATATCAACTGGAACTTGTGCATCTTTTATTTCCCTTTCCACTTCTGCTTGATAAGCGGCTTTAATGGAAGGCTCCCATTGAAACACATTTGCCATCAGTTGAATGACTTGTTCTTTGTAACGGACAACCTCATCAATTCGGAAGAATAAATCTCCTGTCCGGCGTATAAAGAAATCGACCGGCTTAACGGCCATTTCATAGGTAATGGCGTACATTAGTTGGACATAAAGCTTTTTAGGCAAACGGGCCGGCGCTTCTTGTTTGGCGAGCGCAAACAGCTGATCCACATTTGAACCGTACATGCGGGCGAGACTTTCACCTTCTTGCTTCGTTAATCCGAATGAAACGGCTTCTTTTCCTTTTCTTTCTACAAAGGACGTGAACTGATCCGCTCCTCCGACGTCTCCTCCCGAAATAGGCAAATGAAGCGTTTGGCTTTCTTTAAATACGGCTCCGGTTTCATCTTTTAATCGTTTAGAAACAAGATCTACGACTGTTTCCGCCATTTTACGATAACCAGTCAGTTTTCCGCCGGCGATAGTAATTAACCCGCTTTCCCCTTCCCATATCTCATCTTTCCTTGATATTTCCGAAGGATCTTTCCCTTCTTCATAAATAAGCGGGCGGACACCAACCCAGCTCGACTCCACGTCAGATGCATCCACTTGTACTTTAGGAAACATGTAGCGAATAGCACTTAACAAGTATTCCCGGTCCTCAGCCAGCATTTTCGGACTTGCTTTATCTTGATCATAAAACGTATCGGTTGTTCCCACGTATGCTTTGCCGTCACGCGGAATCGCGAAAATCATCCGCCCATCAGGAGAATCGAAATAAACGGCCTGCTTCAGCGAAAATTTTGACTGGTCGATGACAATATGTGTGCCTTTTGTGAGCCGCAAATGTTTATTGTTCACTGTATGATCTTTTTTTCGCACTTCATCGACCCAAGGGCCCGCCGCATTCGCTACTTTTTTCGCCCGAATGTTCAGGACTTCGCCCGTGAATACATCCTTCGCCCGAACCCCGATAACTGTCTGCCCCTCATAAATGAACTCCTCCGCTTTCACATAATTAACGGCTGCCGTCCCTTTTTCTACTGCTTTTTTCATTACTTCAATCGTCAGCCGGGCATCGTCAGTCCGGTACTCCACGTAATAACCGCCGCCCACTAAACCTTCCTTCTTCACGAGCGGCTCTTTTTCCAATGTGTGTTCAGCAGACAACATTTTTCGTCTTTCCGACTTTTTCACACCAGCAAGAAAGTCGTAGACGCGTAAACCAATACTCGTGGAAAATTTGCCGAACGTTCCGCCTTTATGCATCGGCAAAAGCATCCATTCCGGCGTGGTGACGTGGGGGCCGTTTTCATAAACGATAGCGCGTTCTTTCCCTACTTCTGCGACCATCTTTACTTCGAATTGTTTTAAGTAACGCAAGCCGCCATGCACAAGCTTCGTTGAACGGCTTGACGTACCGGCGGCAAAATCCTGCATTTCCAAAACAGCCGTCTTCATGCCGCGTGCTGCTGCGTCAAGCGCAATACCCGCTCCTGTAATTCCACCGCCGATAACTACTAGATCGAAATGTTCCGTTCGCAGTTTATTTAACATTTCTTTTCGCTGCAAGCTAGAAAATGTCATCATGTTCCCTCCATTTTTTAACTACCCATTTCCCGCCTATAAAAAACGAAAAAGAGACCTGCCAAAACATAACGATTACGCATCGTTATGAAGACAAGTCTCTCCGTTTCTCCAGACAGTTTATTAACTTAATCTTATTATATGATATAAATGGACAGATTTCAAATTTTAAATGTTAAAGCTGCTTCTATCGCTTTTTTCCAACCTTTATATAAACGCGTTTGTTCGTCTTTTTTCATTTCCGGGTTGAAATTTTTCTCCATTTGCCATTTAGCTGATACTTCACTGCGGTCTTTCCAAAATCCGACCGCGAGCCCTGCAAGATAAGCGGCACCAAGAGCTGTTGTTTCATTAATAATCGGCCGCTCAACCGGCACTTGCAGCATGTCGCTTTGGAACTGCATCAAGAAGTTATTTTTCACCGCTCCGCCGTCGACACGCAATGTTTTCAGGGAAATGCCGGAATCGGCTTCCATCGCATCAAGCACGTCTTTCGTCTGGTAAGCGAGCGATTCAAGTGTCGCCCGGATAAAATGCTCTTTTGAAGTGCCTCTCGTCAAGCCAAATACCGATCCGCGCACATCACTATCCCAATAAGGCGTGCCGAGCCCGACAAAGGCTGGCACTACATAGACACCTTCAGAAGAAGCGACACGGACAGCATACTCTTCCGTATCCACTGCATCTTTAACCATGCGCAGGCCGTCTCGTAGCCACTGGATAGCCGATCCGGCGACAAATATGCTGCCTTCTAGCGCATATTCCACTTTTCCATCAATTCCCCAGGCAATCGTTGTGAGCAATCCATGATTGGAAGCAACGGCTTTTTCTCCTGTATTCATGAGCATAAAACAACCTGTGCCGTACGTGTTTTTTGCCATTCCTGCTTCATAGCAAGCTTGTCCGAATAAAGCAGCCTGCTGATCACCGGCGGCACCGGCAATTGGTATTTCTTTTCCAAAAAAATGGTGCGGTGCTGTTTTGCTGTACACCTCAGAAGAAGGCCGCACTTCAGGGAGCATCGATGAAGGAACAGTTAAAATGTCCAGAAGCTCCTCGTCCCATTTTAAATCGTGGATATTGTACATCAACGTTCTTGATGCATTCGAATAATCTGTGACATGCGCTTTGCCGCCGGACAGCTTCCAGATGAGCCACGTATCAATCGTACCGAATAACAACTCGCCTTTCTCCGCCTGCTCGCGGGCCCCTTCCACATTGTCCAAAACCCATTTCACTTTCGTACCGGAGAAGTAGGCGTCAATAAGCAGCCCTGTTTTTTCTCGGAATAGGGCATCATGTCCCCGCTGTTTTAATTCATTGCAAATATCCGCCGTCTGCCGAGACTGCCAAACGATCGCATTGTAGATCGGGCGCCCAGTTTCTTTTTCCCAAACGACTGTTGTTTCCCGCTGATTTGTAATGCCAATACCAGCAATCTGCTCCGGATTAATATTATTTTCGGATAAAACGGTTGCAATGCAGGCAAGAATTGTTCCCCATATTTCATTCGCGTTATGTTCAACCCAGCCGGGATGTGGGAATTGCTGAGTAAATTCTTTTTGGGCAACATGCGCTATTTCGCCTTTCTTATTAAATAAAATAGCTCTTGAGCTTGTTGTGCCTTGGTCAAGTGATAAAATAAATTGTTCCATTTTCTTTTCCTCCCTTTATCCTATATCCACCTGATTTGAAGCAGTATGATTTTTCTTCCCAAATGTGAAAATAACAAGTAATACGACGGTAGTGACAGCGGTTACTGCCCACAGCTCTATCACAATCTCTCCAGTGAATACCGCCCGGTAAAACAAGCCGCCAAGCGAGCCGCCAAAGAGCGGACCGACAACAGGAATCCAAGCGTACTTCCAATTAGAATCTCCTTTACCCGCGATCGGCAACAGAAAGTGAACGATTCGCGGACCAAGATCCCTGGCCGGGTTAATCGCATATCCTGTCGTTCCTCCCAAGGACAAACCAATGGCTACAATTAATAATCCTACAATAAACGGATTCAGCCCCTCCGTAAATTGGTTGGCTCCAATGGATAATATTCCAACTGTTAAAATAAAAGTCCCGATAATCTCACTTAATAAGTTAGAAAAGGGATGCTCAATGGCCGGGCCAGTGGCAAAGACGCCGAGCTTTGTTGCCGGATCATCCGTTGCTTTCCAATGCGGCAGAAAATGCAAGTACACAATAGCCGCTCCAATCACGGCGCCAATCATCTGAGCAGCGATATAGGGAGCCACATCTGTCCAGGCAAAGTCTCCGGCAAACGCTAAAGCAAAAGTGACTGCAGGGTTTAAGTGCGCTCCGCTAAACTGGCCGGTCGCATACACAGCCATCGCAACAGCGAGTCCCCACCCCCAGGCGATAACTATCCAGCCTGAACCAAAAGCAAATGACTTTTTTAAATTCACATTAGCACAAACTCCTGCTCCAAACACAATTAACAATGCTGTTCCTAGAAGTTCTCCCATAAATGGCGTCATTGTTCTACTCCTTTTTTACTTAATGAAATAAAAAAAGAGAACAAAAAAATTCACAACAAACATCCTTTTAAAAAGGAATACGTCGTGAATCTCAATGTTCTCCGTCACAAGTTATTAACTTATCATTATCGTAAATGAATTTGTAAGCGGTGTCAATCAATTTACAAATTTAATTTTCTTGAATCTTTTATTTTAATAATAAAGCTTCCACAACTCCCGGTTTGACGTTGTAATTGCACATGCTCCAGCTTCTAGCGCTTCTTCCACTTCTTCTTTTGTTTCAATTAGTCCACCGGCAAATATCGGCTTTCCTGTTTGTTCATGAAGTGTCTTGATTACTTTCGGTACAACTCCAGGTAAAACTTCTATAAAGTCCGGATCTGTCCGTTCGATAAGTTTGATACTGCGCTCCAGTGCGCTTGAATCAATGATAAATGCCCTCTGGGTAGCTAACAGCCCTTTTTGCTTCGCTTTCATAATAGCACTGCCCTTTGTAGAAATGATGCCATACGGTTTAGCGTGCTGCGCAATAAACTCGGCTGCATGTTCGTCACCCGTTAATCCGTGAATTAAATCGAGATGCAAAAACATTTTTTTCTTATGCTGTCTCGCATAATCAAACACGCTTTTCACCATGCCGACGTGAAGATCTAAAAACACGCCATATTCAAACGGAGTATCGAGCATTTTGTCAAATTCCTTCATTGTGCGGACAGCCGGTAAAATCTTTTGTCCATGAAAATTCATCATGCATTCTCCTTTTTCATCTTGCTTTCATTTAATGATGCCGCTATCCTTTCAGCATTAAGAGGGGAAAAATAACCTTTTCATCCCGGCAAACCTCTTGAGTTTAAAAATCCGTTATATCTTCCTGTGTTTAACTAAGCGGTAACGCCTTTTCTTTCTTTAAAGACCGCCTGTTGTACAAGAAAAATGTAATTGTAATCAACAAAAAAATGACACTAATAACTGTAAAAAAACTAACATTGGCAAACGTCTGCAAAGCCAATCCTCCCGAATAAGGACCGATTAGGCTGCCTATGCTAAAAGCCATACCGCACAGCAAGTTGCCTGTCGGCAGCAACTGCCGTGGCATTAAGTCGGTCATAAAACTAATCCCCAAACTGAAAGTGGAACCGACTACCATGCCGGCCAAAAAAATCGAAATCAACAGCAAGGAATAAGAATGATCAACAAGAGCCGCGATAAAAAATAGCATGGTGCCCGCCGATAAGATCACGGCTAACACACGTTTTCTGCCATATTTATCACTTATCATGCCGAGTGGAAACTGAAAGACAATGCCGCCGATTGCAAATGACATTAAAATCACAGAAATCTCCTGAACGGAAAGACCGGTCCGCACGCCGTAAATTGGATAGATCCCATTAAAAGAAGATTCCAAGAAACCGTAAGCAAAAGTCGGTAAAAAAGCGATCCACCCGTAGCGGGAAGCTTCTCGAAAACGTTTTAGCGTTTCCCGAATTGAGTTCGTTTCAATATGCTGCTCTGGAAAATCATTTTTTAGAAAAAATAAAAATCCCCAGCAAATAAGACAAAGCGCTCCTGAAACAATGAACGGCAAAGACTCGTTGAAGTGAATCAATCCCGTCATGAGCGGACCCGCTGCAAATCCGAAACCAAAAAACAATCCGTAAAGAGAAATATTGCGTCCCCGGCGCTCAGGCGAAGAAAAAGACGTAATCCACGTTTGCGTGCCAAAATGGAGCGCATGATCACCGATCCCAATCAACAACCTTAACACAAACCAGAACCAAAACGACTTCCACAGTGGAAAAGCAAATAGCGCAATACTAACGAGCAGCCCGCCAAAAATGATCACCGGTTTATAGCCGAACTGCCGCAAAGGCTTTTCCATAAACGGAGAAACAAGCAAAATGCCAATATATAAGCCAGCCGCATTCAGTCCATTCAACGAAGCAGACATCCCCTCCTGTTCAAACAAAACAGCAATCAACGGCAGGAGCATCCCCTGGCTAAACCCTGAAATCGCCACCACACTAACAAGCACCCTAAACCGAAACCCTTCCCTTACATTGCCCATAGCATACCAGTCACCTTTATATATAATTTACCGATGTCAGTCCCCGGCGCTTTAACGCAGTAATGCAGCGGGGACCCCCAGTGCGCTAAAGCAGAAAAGCAATTTATTCTTTTTCTATATTAGGCTATTTTGCTTTGGGCGTATAGTGGAATGCAGGGGGGATTTTGGTTGTCTTACTATATTTTGATTCCAGGTTTGCATTTCACACAATATGACGTTTGCCAGTGAATGGATCAAAGTGACGGCGGGAGAACGGAATAAAAGGAGCCATCTCGGATGCAGACATAAAAAAACAGCGAAGTTAGCTAACTCCGCAAAGTTTATTAAAAGTTTTCATGAACAGTATGAGACAGAAGTTGGCGAACGCGGGATGAAGTTATCGGGCGGACGACAATCGTCATCGCCCCCCCCCTATCAACTAGCATCAAAACCAACCAAATCGTCGGCATTGAACAAAGCAAAATCACAGGTCTTGGTACACATGAAGAACTATACAAGAACCACCCGATTAACTAGGAATTATCCGACTAGCAATTCAACGGATAACACCCTCACTGTATCGCATTAACGCAATAGGGGTCAGTCCCCCACCACTTTAATGCATTGTTCTACTAAAGGGATGACTCCTTCATTACATAATTCGTTTAAACATTTTTTCCATTTCGTAGGTGGAGTAGTGGATGATGATGGGGCGGCCGTGCGGGCAGGTGAATGGGTCGCTGCTTTGGCGCAGGTCATCTAATAGCTGCTGGATTTCGTCTTGACGCAAGTGCTGGTTCGCCTTGATGGATGCTTTGCAGCTCATCATAATGGCAGCTTCTTCCCGCAGTTTTTTAATATCCACCTTTTTCATGGACAGCATTTGCTCGATAATGTCTTCGATCATTTGCTGTTCTTCTCCTTTAGGAAGCCACTGTGGATGGGCATTCACAATAAAGGCCCGCTCCCCGAATGGCTCCAAGAAAATGCCTACATCCATCAAGTCCTGCAGATGTTCGGAAATTTTTATACAGTCGTCTGCTGAATATTCTAATGTCAGCGGCACAAGCATATCCTGCAGTTCTTTTTCTACTTGTCCCACTTTTTCACGGTAAAACTCATATTTCAGCCTTTCCTGGGCAGCGTGCTGGTCAATCATATACAGCCCTTTTTCATTTTGGGCAAAAATATACGTACCATGCATTTGCCCGATTGGGTAAAGAGGCGGGAGACGGCTTGCCTCTATTTCGTTTTCTTCTGTTTGGCTTTCCTCTTCCCAGTTATCAACCGGCAATGACGGTGCATCTTCAAAAAAGCGGCCCTTTTCTTCTTTCATTTCCGTAGGAAAATCCTCTTCCTGCTTCTCTTCAGCTATTTCATATAGCTCTCTCGTATATAATTCTTTCATTTTTTCTGCCGGCGGCAGCTGTTCACGCTGAGACTGCCGAGTGGACTGAATCGTTTTTACAGGACTGTATTCTTTTTTATTCTGTTTTTGATTATTATGATCAAAAATGAGTTCCTGCTGGTCAGATACGAGCTTTGCTTTTTTAGGTGCAGGAGAGGCACTGGGGATTAATGTTTCTTTTTGAAACGCTGCGCGAATCGCTGCTGTAATTACTTCCTGCAGCTGTTGTTCTTTGCTGAACCGCACTTCCAGCTTAGCCGGATGAACGTTGACATCCACTAAAACAGGGTCCATGACAATGCTAATTAACGCAATCGGGTACCTTCCGATTGGAAGCAGTGTATGGTACCCTTCCTGGATCGCTTTCGCTAAGCTGTAATTTTTAATAAAGCGGCCGTTCACCATCACAGAAATATAGTTCCTTGAAGCCCGCGTAACTTCCGGTAAGGAAATCCAGCCGCTCACTGTAAAATCAAGAGAGGAAGCAGAAAGCGGGATCATTTTTTTCGCCGTGTTCAATCCGTAAATCGCTGCGAGCACTTGGCGGACATCCCCATTTCCTGTCGTCCTCAGCAGCTCTCTGCCATTATGGCGGAGACGAATAGCCGCTTCCGGGTGGGCAAGAGAGAGTCTGTTTACCACATCTGTAATATTACCCAATTCTGTATGAATCGTTTTCATATATTTTAAGCGCGCCGGCGTATTAAAAAACAGTCCTGACACTTTTATATCTGTTCCTCTTCGGCTTGCTGCCGGCTCGTGTTCTTGAATTATACCGCCTGAAAGGACGATCTTTGTTCCCGGTCCTTCACCTGTTCCGGTAGTCATCATCAATTCAGACACGGATGCGATGCTCGGCAGTGCTTCGCCCCGAAAGCCAAGCGTCCGGATTCTGAACAAATCATTTTCATCTTTAATTTTGCTCGTCGCATGGCGGGAGAAAGCCTTCAACGCATCATCCGGCTCTATTCCTGCGCCATTATCGAGAATACGGATGCTTTCAAGGCCCGCTTCTTCCACATCGATTTCAATGACGGTACTCCCGGCATCAATCGAATTTTCAACGAGCTCTTTAACGACGGAAGCGGGGCGTTCCACTACTTCACCGGCAGCAATTTTATTCGATAGTACGTCATCTAACTGAATAATTTTTCCCAATGGAATCACCTGCTTTCTTCTGTCCGATTACTTCTTCACTTTCTTTTGCAGGGCATACAGTACATTCATAGCTTCGAGAGGGGTCATTTCCAGCAAATCATACGATTTCAATTCTTCGATTACTTTTCTTTCTTTTCCCGGCACTTGAGAGGGAGCAGCAACGGAGTCGCCAAAAAAAGATAGCTGCCCTGAGGTTTCTTCTATCTTGCTCTGCTTTTCTTGTTGTTTACTATTTTTACCTCTTAAATTCGGTGTTTCCTTCTGTTCCAGTTTTGTTAAAAGGTCATTTGCGCGTTCAATTAATTCCTTGGGAAGCTCAGCCAACTCAGCCACATGTATCCCATAGCTTTTATCTGCTGCACCTTCTTTAATTTTATGAAGAAAAACAACCCGGCCATTTTGTTCCACAGCACTGACATGCACATTTTTCAAGCGGGGAAGCTCTTCTTCTAAAACAGTCAACTCATGGTAATGAGTGGAAAACAACGTTTTTGCTTCGATATGTTCATGAATATATTCAATGATCGCTTGGGCTAAAGCCATGCCGTCATAAGTGGATGTGCCGCGCCCGATTTCATCAAACAAGATTAAAGATTGATCTGTTGCGTTCGTGATTGCGTTTTTTGCTTCCAGCATTTCTACCATAAACGTACTTTGTCCGGAAATTAAATCATCGGCTGCCCCGATTCTTGTAAATACTTGATCAAAAATTGGCAGTGTTGCTTCTCCAGCGGGAACGAAACAGCCAATTTGCGCCATGATTGCTGTTAAAGCTACTTGCCTCATATATGTGCTTTTTCCCGACATGTTCGGCCCGGTCACGAGCAGCATTTCCCGCTCACTGTCCATTAGACAATCATTCGGTACATATTCTTGTGAATCCATCACTTTTTCCACAACTGGGTGGCGTCCGTCTTTAATGAAGAGCTGGCGGTTGTCCGCTAAAAGCGGTTTGACGTATTGCCGCTTCTCACTTACTTGCGCGAAGCACTGCAGCACATCTAGCTCGCTGACAAGCCGCGAAAGCTCTTGCAGCTGCGGGATAAATACTTTTACTTGCTCCCGGATTTCTACGAATAATTCATATTCGAGCTCCATCATTTTTTCGTTTGCTTGTAAAATGAGTGTTTCTTTTTCTTTTAATTCCGGCGTAATAAAACGTTCACAATTGGCCAATGTTTGCTTACGCTCATAGCGGTTGTCTTCGAGCAAATGAAGGTTTGCTTTCGTAATTTCAATATAATAACCAAAAATACGGTTATAGCCTATTTTCAATGATTTGATGCCTGTTCTTTCTCTTTCTTCTTTTTGCAAATTAGCAATCCAGTTTTTCCCGTTTCGGCTCGCATCTCTATATTCATCCAGTTCAATGTGAAAGCCATCTCTAATCATTCCGCCTTCTTTAATTGTCAGCGGCGGCTGATCGATTAAAGAACGCTCTAAAAGATCCGTCAATTCTTCGCAAGGAATCATTTTTTTAGAGAGATTCTGTATTTCCGCGCTCTGAATTTGCAGCAGGACAGCTTTCAATACAGGAATTTGCTGAAGTGACTTCTTCAGCTGAATGAGATCCCGGCTGTTCACATTGCCGAAAGCGACCCGGCCGGCAAGCCTTTCAAGGTCATATACTTCTTTCAGCAGCTCCCGAATTTCCTGGCGTTCAAAAAAGGACTGAATCAGTACTTCTACCATGGACAGGCGCTCAGTAATCTTTTCTTGCTCGATAAGCGGCCGGTCAATCCATTGCTTTAACATTCTCCCGCCCATGGCTGTCATCGTTTCGTCGAGGAGCCAAAGCAGCGAACCTTTCTTTCCTTTTGAGCGGATTGTTTCTGTCAGTTCAAGGTTGCGTTTTGAATAATAATCTATTTTCATAAATTGATTAACTTCATAGACTGCGACCGGCTGTAAGTGAGCCAGGCTTCTTTTTTGTGTACGGTGCAAATAATGAAAAAGCAAAGAAGCTGCCTCGCGCAGATGGGGAACGTTTACCTTTTCCAATAGCGGAACAAACTCTTCTCTTTCTTCCCTCTGTTCTTCATAAGACAGTGTAACATTCAGCCGCTCTTTTAACGTCTTCTTCACACCTTCATCCAACTCTTGCTTTACGACCACTTCCTTTGCCCGCAAAGTGGATAATTCATTCATGACTTCATCTAACGTGGATAAGGCCGTTGCCCGGCTCTCACCTATCGATAAATCACAGGAAGCAAGGCTGTATATACCATTAGACAAAATGGTCAGCGCCGCAATGTAATTATTTTCTTTTTCATACAGCCCTTTTCCTTCCATCACTGTTCCTGGTGTAATCAATTGAACCACTTCCCGTTTGACAACACCTTTTGCCTGTTTAGGGTCTTCTGTCTGTTCACAAATCGCAACTTTATATCCAAGCTCAACTAATTGTTCAATATAAGCTGCTGCGGAATGGTATGGCACCCCGCACATCGGAATTCGTTCAGCCGAGCCTCCTTCCCTGCTCGTTAACGTAATCTCGAGCAGTTGGCTTGCTTTCGTCGCATCTTCAAAAAACATTTCATAAAAGTCACCTAAGCGAAAAAACAAAAAGGCATCTTTATATTGTGCCTTTACTGTTAAATATTGCCGGATCATCGGAGTGTATTGTTCCATCTATGTCCAATCCCTTTCAAGAAAACCTATCTATTTTCAACTTCACATTATATCATAATCGCCTTTCATTTGCTTCACGTAAAAAAGTGCGGCCCGCATTTATACGGCCCGCACTCTTTATTGTTTTAATGCCCTTTTTTATGATCTATAAAAGCTGTATCCAATTCTTCATAATCCTCGTCATCAATCTCACAATCCCAATCATCTTCACAGCCATGAGGATGAATTGCTACACAAATCTTCGTTTCGCCAACTACTTCAACTAAAAACTCCCTTTCGGCCTGAACGACGATTTTGCTGCCATTAGGAGAAATAACTGCCTCACAGCAATTTGGCTGCTGCAGCACTCTCGCCATCACTTCATTATCATCAAAACAATTTTCATCCCGGTACTTTAATTTGATCACATCTTTATAATCCACTTTCTCCGTCACAACTGAAGTTTTCGTATTGTCGTGATGCGAGTACCAAACATTAATATCATATGTTCCGTGAACTTCCACCTTTTTCCCCATCTTTTTTGCTTTATACTCATGGTTAATTATCCAGCAGCCTAAAATGCTCGATGGGTGGTGTGGCGGGCAAATGGTGTGATGCGTCTGAGTAAACTTTCGGCCTTTAGCAACGACCGACTTCGTAATAATCTCTCTGTATTCTGCCATTCGAGCGTACCTCCTCGCTTGTTCTCCATTTATCATATGCACGAAAAGCGAGACATGTGCCTAGAACATTTAAAAAATAATAAAACAAGTTGGAAAAGCGGAAGGCGCCCGCCTATCGGCGACAAATATAAGACGAGCCGGCCTGAAAGGTTGTCTTTAACCTTCTAGACGGATTGGCTAGACTATAGAGCCGATGGCGCCTATAACTGGAAAATAAAAAAAGCATCAGCGTTTTTTGCTGATGCTTCTTGATGCCGTTGTTGTTAACTGCAGCTTCCGGGCGTACTGTTTCTTACTTGAGCGCCTGTTTCACCGCGAAGTAAATCTCCGCCGGTGGACTCAATAATATGATCTGTTACTGTATTGGAGATTGCCGAAGTAACAATTTGCAAAATATCGTTTACTTCTACCTGAGATTCTTTAAATTGCTGTACAACAGGAATTTCGTCCAATTCCTGTTCAATTCTCACCATTTTTTCTTCTACCATTTTCAGTGCTTCTGTTTTACCGTAATGCTGAAAATTCACCGCTTGCTTTTGTAAGCTTTTTAAGCTGGCAATTTTTTCGCGTACTTTTTGGTTTTCGTGAATTTTCGCTTCTGCTTCCTTAAAAAATGCTACTTCATCTGTTTCAGCAATCATTTTGGCAAGCTCTGTTGCACGTGCGAGAATATCGTCTTTTGTATATTTTGCCACTTTTATTTCACCTCAGCCAATTGTTGTTCTTCTATCATTTCCCCATTTAAAGACCACGTTTTCGTTTCTGTTATCTTTACGTGTACAATTTTGCCGATCGCTGTTTTCGGGCCTTTAAAGTTAACCAATTTACTTTTGTTCGTATATCCTGCTAAAACATCGGGATTGTTTTTACTTTCGCCTTCAACAAGTACCGGAACAATTTGCCCGTCATATTGCTTCATCGCTTCTGCCGACAACTCATTCACAACAGCGTTCAGCCGCTGCAGACGCTCTTTCTTCACTTTCATCGGAACGTTATCTGTCATTTTTGCAGCCGGCGTGCCTTCACGCGGAGAATAAATAAATGTATAAGCCGCTTCAAACCCGACTTCGCGGTATAAAGAAATCGTTTCTTCAAACTGCTCTTCTGTTTCATTCGGGTAGCCGACGATAATATCGGTTGTCAGAGCCACATCCGGTATCGCTGCTTTAATTTTACGAACAAGTTCGAGAAATTGCTCACGAGTATATTTGCGCGCCATAATTTTCAATACATCGGTAGAACCTGATTGAACCGGCAAATGAATATGATCCATTAAGTTGCCCTTTTTCGCTAACACTTCAATTAAATGATCATCAAAATCACGCGGGTGGCTCGTCGTAAAGCGGACACGCGGAATATCTATCTTTCTGATCTCGTCCATTAATTCACCAAGACCGTAATCAAGATCGTCAAAGTCTTTGCCGTAAGCATTCACATTTTGCCCAAGCAACGTGATTTCCTGGTAGCCTTGTGCCGCTAGATGGCGTACTTCCTGGATAATTTCTTCCGGGCGGCGGCTTCTTTCTTTACCGCGCGTATAAGGAACAATACAGTACGTACAAAATTTATCGCATCCGTACATAATATTGACCCATGCTTTAATATTGCCGCGGCGCACTTTTGGTAAGTTTTCCACAACGTCGCCTTCTTTTGACCACACTTCAATAACCATTTCTTTAGACATGTAAGCGTCACTTAAAATGTGGGGCAAACGATGGATATTATGCGTTCCAAAAATCATGTCGACTTGATTGTACGTTTTTAAAATTTTATTGACGACAGACTCTTCTTGCGACATGCAGCCACAAACACCTAAAAGCAAATCAGGACGTTGCTGCTTTAAATGTTTTAAATGGCCAAGTTCGCCAAACACCTTGTTTTCGGCATTTTCACGAATCGCACACGTATTCAGCAAAATAACGTTCGCATCTTCTACTGTATCCGTTGCTTCATAGCCGAGAGCCATAAAAATCCCGGCCATCACTTCTGTATCGTGCTCATTCATTTGGCAGCCATATGTCCGGATGTAAAACTTTTTACCATCACCCATGCCGCGGAACTGCTCATCGATTTTAAAATCGTTATGATATTTCACTTCTTCTTTTCCACGTTTTTTTGCTTCCTTTAAAGAAGGCGGCAGAAACACCGTTTCAAAATATTTGCTGTAATCCTTTTCGGATTTTTTGTCCGCTGGATTTTTCTCTTTCACTTGTTGCCCTTGCAGGCGTTGATCTTCATTCATGATAAAACTCCTTTCTTTTGCTGTAAAAGGCCGCATAAAGAAAATATTTAAGTAAAGAAATATCTTTTATTAAGCTGTACACATTATTTTAGTATATAGCTTTCTATTCGATTAAACAATAGATGAATATTGACAATGAATAAACAAAGAAAAACCCGCGCTTTGCGGGTTTTTTCTCCTTACATAAATTCTTTCACGAGATTATTAAACATTTCATCGTCGAGACTTAACTCTTGACCTGCTAATGGTTCGTCTGCATAGCCGTATACAAGATCCTGATAAGAAGGTCTCTCTTTATCTTGATAAATAATGCCTGTTACGAGACCATTGTTTTGCATAAGAGTATTCATTGCGAGTTCCCGGTCGGATGAATCATAACTTTCAATCGTAGAGAGTTTTGTTAAATTCTCTTTAAACCAGTCATACGTATTGACTTTATTATATGTGACACATGGGCTGAATACGTTAATCACCGAGAAACCCTTATGATTAATGCCCGCTTCAATAATCGCTGTTAAGTCTTTCAAATCCGTGGAAAAGCTTTGAGCCACAAAAGACGCTCCACTTGTAATTGCCAATTCCATTGGAGAAATTGTTCCTTCAATCGCTCCCTTTGGAGTTGATTTTGTTACAAAGCCTTGGGCAGAGCGCGGAGATGTCTGTCCTTTCGTCAATCCGTAAATTTGGTTGTCCATAATGATATACGTGATGTCGATATTACGGCGCATCGCATGGATCGTATGCCCCATGCCAATCGCGAATCCGTCGCCGTCTCCCCCGGAAGCAATGACTGTTAAATCTTTGTTTGCCATTTTTACACCTTGTGCAATAGGGAGGGAGCGGCCGTGAATTCCATGCAATCCATATGATTTAATGTATCCTGAAATACGGCCCGAGCAGCCGATTCCAGAAATGACTGCAAGCTGCTCAGGCGTTAAGCCTACGTTGGCTGCCGCACGCTGAATAGCAGCCTGTACAGAGAAGTCGCCGCATCCTGGACACCAGTTTGGTTTTACATCGTTACGAAAATCTTTAAATGTTGCCATTTATAACCGCTCCTTGCTGCTTGAATATATGTGGTGCAATTTGAAAAGTTCCTTGCTGCCATTGTAAATATGATGCGGCTGGAATGGATTGCCGTCATATTTCAGCAGGCTTTTAATTTTATGCGGGTAGCCGGCATTCATCTTAATGATATTCGCAAGCTGCCCGGTCGCATTGTTTTCAACAACGGCAACGTATTTGGCTGATTCGATTAATGGAAGCAGCTCTTCCGTTGGGAACGGATGTATTAACCGGATTTGAGCGTGGTTTACTTTCGTTCCTTCCTGCTCCAGACGCTCGATCGCTTCCTCAATTGCTCCGCGAGTAGAGTTAAATCCGATTAAAAGCAAATCAGCTTCTTCATGTTTAGCGTTTTTGTATACGGGCGTTTCAAACCGGATGTTCTCAAGCTTGCGCATCCGCTTGTCCATTTGCGCTTGGCGGTTCGCAGGAGATTCCGACGGCTTGCCCGTTTCATCGTGCTCTACACCTGTTACGTGATGAATGCCGTTCTTCATGCCTGGAATAACGCGTGGAGACACACCGTCTTCTGTTACTTCATAGCGCTTAAAGTATGATTTATCTTCTCCTTCTGGCAACTCTTCCTGAACGAGCTTGCCGCGGCGGATTTCTACTTTGCTAAAATCGAGCGGTTCGACCGATTGCTTTCCGAGTGACAGCTGCAGGTCAGATAAGAGAATGACCGGACACTGGTATTCTTCCGCCAGGTTAAACGCTTCGATCGTATCATAAAACGCTTCTTCCACTGTACTTGGTGCGATGACCACTTTTGGAATTTCTCCGTGAGTACCGTAAATCATGGCCATTAAGTCGGATTGTTCCTGTTTTGTCGGCAAGCCGGTTGATGGGCCGCCGCGCTGTGTGTCGACAACGACGAGCGGTGTTTCTGTCATGCCGGCAAGCCCGATCGCTTCCATCATTAACGAAAGACCAGGTCCTGCAGAAGCAGTGAACGAACGAATGCCGCCATAGTTAGCACCGATCGCCATCGTAGCTGCCGCAATTTCATCTTCTGTCTGAATAACCGTTCCGCCTACTTTTGGTAGTTTTTCAATTAAATATTCCATAATTTCTGATGCCGGTGTAATCGGATAAGCGGCCATTAAACGCACACCGCCTGCTAATGCACCAAGTGCGATCGCATCATTACCGATCATAAACATTCGCTGCTGCCCGTCTGCCTGCTGCAGCTGCATAGCGCCAACCTTTCCTCCGAGCTGATCGAACATGTAATTATAGCCTTGCTGGATCGCTTCCATGTTCTTTTGAACAACGGCTTCTCCTTTGCGACCGAAAATTTCCTGAACGACACCTGTAAACACTTGAACGTCTAAATTAATAACGGCACAAGACGCTCCCACTGCCACCATGTTTTTCATCAGGGAAGTTCCAAGGTCTGCAGCGATTTCTGTAAAAGGAACCGCATACAATTCTGCTTTTGTATTTTCCGGCTTAACCGGATTAAACTTTGCATCAGCGATAATGATTCCCTTGTCATGAAGCTCCCCACAGTTCACATCAATTGTTTCTTGATCAAAAGCGACTAAGATGTCCAAGTCGTCTGCGACTGCACGAACAGGAGTTGTGCTGACACGGATTTTGTTGTTTGTATGCCCGCCTTTAATGCGGGATGAGAAATGGCGGTAGCCATATAGAAAATATCCTAGTCGATTCAAAGCTGTAGAGAAAATTTCCCCCGTGCTTTCAATCCCTTCACCTTGTTGTCCTCCAACTTTCCAGGAAAGCTGATTTATCATAGAATATCCAACTCCTTTAGTCCGTTCGGATCTCCGAAACTGTTACTGTTTTAGTTTATCACTTTTATTTCTAAAGCACTATACTCAAAATTTTTCACTAGACGGGAAATCTGCTGGAAAAATTAGTCCAAAGAAACTTTTTTGTCTGCTCAGCTGAAAAGTGTTTATCTAGCTCTTCAGCCCACCTTTCATACGATTCAAATGAGCTTAATCCCGAGATCGTTTCATCAATGCCGTCAAAGTCAGAACCGAATCCAAGATGATTTTCACCGCCAAGCTTACAAATATGTTCTACGTGTTTCAACAAATCCTTTGCCGATACGCTTCCTTTTTCTTTAACAAAAAACGGGACGAATGATAGGCCGATGACACTGTCTTTTTTAATCAATGCTTGAATTTGATCGTCTGTCAAATTACGCGGGTGCGGACAAAGCCGATAACAGTTTGAATGGCTGGCAATCGGCGTATCCGCCAGTTCCATCACATCCCAAAAAGCTCTTTCCGATAAATGGGAAACATCTGTCCAAATCTTCCACTCATTGAGCATACGGATAATTTGGCTTCCAAACTCTGTGACGCCGCCGCCTCTTTTTGTCATCACTCCATCTGCCAAGGCATTTGTACCATTCCAAGTTAACCCAACTGACCTTACGCCAAGCCGGTATAAAGTTGTTAGTTTTAATGGATCTTCTTCAATGGCTTCGCAGCCTTCGAGCGTAAGCACTGCCCCGATTTCTCCCGATTTTAATTCGTCCAATTCCTGTTTCTTCGTAATCACTTTCATGTCAGGATATGGCTTGATGATTTTTTCATAAAACAAGTCGACTTGCTCCAGTGCTGATCTAAACCGGTCATGCGGCTGGATAGTTGACGGCAAAAAAATGGCAAAGCATTGGACTTTTGCTTTTGCTTGCTTTAAGCCGCTATATGTAACATGCAAGGAAGAGTCGTTAAAGCTTTTTCTCTTATCTTTTTGTAATTGATATAATACATCACAATGAGCGTCAAAAATCATCTTATTCACCCTCTCAAAAAGGATAAAACTAACTAACTTAATCGGAATAACATATAAAATATAACCCTTTTATCTAAAAAATGCAAAAACTTTTCAAAAAAGAAAAACCCGTCTCAAGAAAGCAGTCTAAAAGAGCGATGTTTGCTCTCTTTTTGCCGTCGTTAAGCCGGGTTTTTATTTAAATAGAAGAATGTTATCGAGGTTCGACAATCAATTTGATGGCTGTTCGTTCTTCTCCTTCAATCATGATATCTGTAAAAGCCGGAATACAAATTAAGTCCACCCCGCTCGGAGCAACGAATCCGCGGGCGATCGCTACCGCTTTCACCGCTTGATTCAGCGCTCCGGCTCCGATCGCCTGAATTTCAGCTTCCCCTCTTTCTCGCAGAACACCGGCAAGTGCACCAGCTACAGAATTAGGATTAGATTTTGCCGAAACTTTTAATATCTCCATTTCTTGTCCCCCTTTTGTTAAACCATACCGAATGCTCATTCCAGTGAACATAGTTGGTCGCTGTCCTTCCATTGCTACTATATTCGAGGACTGGCTTCTGTATTACTTGTCTCGTTAAACAAAAGAGGACCATCGCTTATTCAGCGATAAATGGGAAGTCATCGTTAATCAAAATTCGTTCAATCTTTTTGGCTGTCCCTGTCTTTTTATCTATTTCGATCAAACAGGCGCTCAGCTGGGTTCGTCCGCTTTTCGGCACTTCAAACCTGACCGGCAGCCCCGTTATAAATTTTTTCAAGACTGCTTCCTTTTCCATACCGAGAATGCTGTCGTACGGGCCTGTCATACCGACATCAGATAAATAAGCTGTTCCTTTTGGCAAAATGCGATTATCAGCTGTTTGGACGTGAGTATGGGTGCCAATCACAGCTGTTACTTTTCCATCTAAAAACCAGCCGAGTGCTTGTTTTTCACTTGTCGCTTCGGCATGAAAATCAACAAAGATGACCGGCGTCCGTTCACGCGCTTTTGCTACAAGCGATTCTGCTTTTTTAAAAGGGCAGTCTAGCGCAGGCATAAACGTCCGCCCTTGCAAATTGATAATTGCCGCTTCTATGCCCGCCCGCTTGACAAATAATAAACCGGATCCCGGTGTCCCTTCAGGAAAATTAGCCGGCCGCACGAGCGCTTTCGCTTCATCAATGAAGTCAAAGATGTCTTTATTGTCCCAGGCATGGTTGCCGAGTGTCACCGCATCCGCACCATCTGCTAAAAACTGACGGTAAATTTTGGCTGTAATGCCTCGTCCCGATGCGGCGTTTTCTCCGTTCACGATTGTCCAGTCCGGACGGTATTTATTTTTGAGCATCGGCAAATACTGGCTGATCATATCACGTCCCGGAGCTCCAACGACGTCACCTGTAAATAATATTTTCATACAATTTCCTTTCCTTCCCTTTATTTTCCCATAGGGAAAGCGGTGTGATAAATCACACCGCTTTATTTTGCATATTCCACAGCACGTGTTTCTCTTATGACTGTTACTTTGATGTGTCCCGGATAATCGAGTTCTCCTTCGATCCGCTTACGGATGTCACGAGCTAATCGATGAGCCTGCAGATCATCAATTTGTTCCGGCTTTACCATGATGCGTACTTCACGTCCTGCCTGGATGGCAAATGACTTCTCAACGCCGTCGTACGACTCAGAAATTTCTTCGAGTTTTTCCAAGCGGCGAATATAGTTTTCCAAAGTTTCACTGCGTGCGCCTGGTCTTGCGGCTGATAATGCATCGGCAGCAGCAACGAGCACAGCAATGATAGAAGTCGGCTCTGTATCACCGTGGTGGGAAGCAATGCTGTTAATGACGACCGGATGCTCTTTATACTTCGTCCCAAGCTCCACACCGATTTCTACGTGGCTTCCTTCTACTTCATGATCGACTGCTTTACCGATATCATGCAGCAGTCCGGCGCGTCGGGCAAGCGTCTCGTCTTCGCCGAGCTCAGCTGCCAGCAAGCCGGTTAAATAAGCTACTTCCATCGAGTGCTTTAATACATTCTGGCCATAACTTGTACGGTATTTCAAGCGTCCGAGAATTTTGATTAAGTCCGGATGCAGACCGTGAACACCCACTTCAAACGTTGTTTGTTCACCGACTTCACGAATGTGCTCATCTACTTCTCTTCGTGCTTTGTCCACCATTTCTTCAATACGCGCTGGATGAATACGTCCATCCTGCACAAGTTTTTCAAGTGCAATTCTCGCGGTCTCACGACGAATTGGATCAAATCCGGAAAGAATGACAGCTTCCGGTGTATCATCAATAATCAAATCAATACCTGTCAGCGTTTCTAGCGTACGGATGTTTCTTCCTTCCCGTCCAATGATACGGCCTTTCATTTCATCATTCGGCAAAGTAACAACGGAAACTGTTGTTTCTGCCACGTGGTCGGCCGCACAGCGCTGAATGGCAAGAGAAAGGATTGATTTTGCTTTCTTGTCCGCTTCTTCTTTCGCCCTGTTTTCTTGCTCTTTTGTCATTACAGCAATATCGTGTGCAAGCTCCTGCTCCATTCGTTCCAAAATAATCGAGCGGGCTTCCTCCCGAGTCAGGCTGGCGATTCGTTCTAGTTCTGCCTGCTGTGTTTTGATCATCTCTTCCACTTTGCTGTCCATCTCTTCAATATGTTGTTGTCTCTCCGCAAGAGCCTCCTCTTTTCTCTCAAGCTGTAATTCGCGTTTATCAAGCGACTCATCTTTTCGATCGAGGTTCTCTTCTTTTTGTAACAAACGATTCTCTTGTTTTTGCAATTCGTTTCTTCGCTCACGAAGCTCTAATTCCGTGTCTGTACGAAGTTTGTGAATTTCATCCTTTGCTTCGAGCAGGGCTTCTTTCTTTAAGGCTTCTGCTTCGCGTTTTGCGTCATCAACAATTTGATCCGCTGCGCTTTTTGCCCCTGCAATCTTCGACTCGGCAATGGATTTCCGAACAAAATAGCCAACAACTACACCGACGATTAGGCCAAGCAAAATGGAGATGATTGTAATAGCTTCCATCCTTTCACCTCCCCTTGCTATGAACTTTTGCCATGCTTTTAACATGTCGGCTGATACATTGTGTCAACATTTCAATATACAGCTTCTAACTTTCCATTTTTAAGAGAAAAAAATGTAAAATATACATTTCAATTTTATAGTTGTGAAAATTTGTTGTCAAGGGTTTCATCCCCGACAATTACTTTATTCTCATTGTTTGAAAGAAAAAGGAGCGATGCTGTTTGACATCGCTCCCGCTTCTTATTCATCAAGCAAGTTGAAATCTTCCGGCATTTCCTCTTCGGCATTTACAGCAACCTCTGCATCCAGGCCATAATGCTGGCGGATTTTCATCATGACTTCCTGGCGAATGTCCGGATTTTCTTTCAAAAATTGCTTGGCGTTTTCCCGGCCTTGCCCTAAGCGCTCTTCATTATAAGAGTACCAGGCACCACTTTTTTGAACAATATCCACCTCGGACCCCATATCGATGATTTCACCTTCTCTAGAGATTCCTTCACCGTACATGATATCCACTTCCGCTACACGGAATGGAGGAGCCACTTTATTCTTCACTACTTTGATTTTCGTTTTGTTACCAACTATTTCGTTTCCTTGCTTCAACGCTTCGGCACGGCGAACTTCGAGGCGGACGGAGCTGTAGAACTTCAGCGCGCGGCCTCCCGGAGTTACCTCAGGGTTCCCGAACATAATGCCGACTTTCTCGCGAATCTGGTTAATAAAGATAGCAATAGTTTTAGACTTGTTGATGGCCCCGGACAATTTCCGAAGCGCTTGTGACATTAAGCGCGCCTGCAAACCGACGTGCGCGTCACCCATTTCACCTTCAATTTCTGCTTTCGGCACGAGTGCGGCCACAGAATCAACAACAAGAATGTCAACGGCGCCGCTGCGGACAAGAGCTTCTGCAATCTCAAGCGCCTGCTCTCCTGTATCCGGCTGTGAAAGCAGTAGTTCATCAATATTAACTCCTAATTTTTGGGCATATACTGGATCAAGCGCATGTTCAGCATCGATAAAAGCCGCCTGGCCTCCGCCTGCCTGTACTTCTGCAATCGCGTGAAGAGCCACCGTCGTTTTACCGGAGCTTTCCGGCCCATAAATTTCAATAATACGTCCGCGCGGATAACCGCCTACTCCAAGTGCTGCATCAAGAGCGAGCGAACCGCTTGGGCTAGTAGAAATCTTTCGGTCTGTCTGCTCTCCGAGTTTCATAATGGAACCTTTTCCAAATTGTTTTTCAATTTGCTTTAAGGCCATATCTAATGCTGCTTGACGATCGTTCACTAAAATTCCTCCTTAAAATTGACAATCTATCAAATAAAATGCGTGTTCACATGTTATTTCAGAATCTACAATAACTATACCTTTTTATTGAGACAATTTCAAGCAAAAAGCGAACATTTATTCGGTTTTTTATTTATTCCAGAAAGCGAAAAAAGAGGATAGAAAAATAGAAATATAGAAAGGCTAGAAGAAAAAGGAAGAAAGAAAAAAAGGAAAAAGTAAATCCCGCTCCTTTATTTTATCACAAGACTGCAGGAGATGGTAATTTCAATTAGAACAAAAGCTTCTGCACATTGTTGTACAGAAGCTCCATCTAATCATTTATCACTTTTAGCTTTTAACAGCTGCACCTGTTGCTTTTTCGATCGCCTGGTTCAAGTCTGCGATTAAGTCTTTCGTTGACTCCAGCCCGATCGATAAGCGGATCAATTCTTCTGTTGTTCCTGACTTCGCCAAATCTTCGCTGCTTAATTGTTGATGAGTCGTCGATGCCGGGTGAATGATTAATGATTTACCATCTCCGACATTTGCTACGTGTGACCACAATTCGATGTTATCGATTACTTTTTTCCCAGCTTCCCGTCCGCCTTTTATGCCGAAAACAACAATGGAGCCAAACGTGTTATCTAAATATTTCTTCGCCAGTTCATGAGACGGATGATCTTCGAGGCTTGGGTGGGACACCCATTCGACACCTTGATGATTTTTTAAATAATCAACGATGGCCAACGTATTTTCATGATGCCGCTGAATGCGCAAATGCAATGTTTCCAGGCCTTGAAGCAATAGGAAAGCACTGTTGGCACTTAAGGATGGACCAAAGTCTCTCAACGATTGAACGCGCAGTTTGATGGCGAATGCCGGTCCTTCAAGTTCAGCAAACTTTAAACCGCCGTAAGATTCGTCGGGCTCTGTAAAGCTCGGGAATCTTTCACTGTTCCAGTTAAATTTCCCGCCATCGACAACGACGCCGCCAATAACGGTACCGTGGCCGCTGATCCATTTCGTCGCGGAATGGACAACGATGTCAGCTCCCCACGTAAGCGGCTTCGCTCCATAAGGAGAAGCAAATGTATTATCCACAATTAACGGAATACCATTTTCATGAGCAATGTCTGCCACTTTTTCCACATCAAGCACATTCAATGACGGATTGCCGATAATTTCACCAAAAAAGGCTTTTGTTTTTGGAGTGATAGCGGCGCGAAAATTTTCCGGATCAGTGGAATCGACAAACTTCACATTAATTCCGTATTTAGGAAGAGTGTTAGCGAATAAATTGTATGTACCTCCGTACAGGTTAGCCGCTGCCACAATTTCATCTCCGGCGTGGGCCAAGTTCAAGATCGAAAAAGCAATCGCAGCCATTCCTGACGAAAGAGCGACCGCCGCTGCTCCTTCTTCAAGCAAAGCGACGCGTTTTTCAAATACATCGACTGTCGGATTCATAATACGGGAATAAATGTTGCCCGGCTTTTGAAGAGAAAATAAAGCGCTGGCATGCTCGGTATCTTCAAATACATAAGAAGTTGTTTCATAAATCGGCACAGCACGGGCCCCCGTTGTTGGATCTGGCACTTGTCCTCCATGAAGCAAAATCGTTTCCTGGCTCCAATTGTCTTTTGTCATTGTCAATCCCTCCTAATTTATTAAACAATATAATTAATAGTGTTTAAGAAACACAAAACCCTTCTTCTCGAATAAGAAGAGGGGTTCATTATGCATTCCCTTCTTATCTGTCAGACATAACGCCTGCAGGATTTAGCACCGTTTCAGACAAACTTGCCTGAAGGTTGCTGGGCTTCGTCGGGCCTCATCCCTCCACCGCTCTTAATAAGAGTATTGATATTCAATTGAAGAGATAACGGACTCTTGCTTTTAATTATATAGCACATCTATCGGAATAGCCAATAATATTCCGAATATTTTCATTTATCGTTTGCAAATTCGGCTAATAAATAATGGCAGCCGAATTTCACCGTCCGCTTTCTAATACCTGTTCGGCTGCCAGCCAGTTCAAGCTTGAATGCTTTCGGCGCCTTGTCCTTACAAGCCAAGCCAAGCCAAACCGTGCCGGGCGGATGACCTTCTGCTTCATCAGGACCGGCAACCCCGGTAAAACTGATTCCAAAATCAGCATCAAACTGGCGGCGGACGTTTTCCGCCAGTTCAATGGCACATTCTTTACTGATTGCTCCATGAACGGTAATCGTTTCTTTTTTTACTTGCACGAGCTTTTCTTTCACTTCATTTGAATAGCAAACGACGCCTCCGTTAAAAATAGCACTTGCACCAGGAACAGCCGTAATTTCACTTTGAAATAAGCCCCCCGTTAAGCTTTCAGCTGCTGCTATTGTCTGGTTTGTTTCTTTTAAACGACCGACAAGTTCACGGGCAATGGTCGTATCGTTATACCCATAAAAATACTCGCCGACCCGGCGGAGAACTTCATCTTCCGTTTCTTGAATCATCTGCAGAGCCGTCTCTTCTGATTCATGTTTAGCAGTAATCCGAAGCGTCACTTCCCCGTCTCCCGCAAGCGGCGCAATCGTCGGATTTTGCTGGGCAAGCAGCAAATCTTCTACTTCCGTTTCTAACGCAGATTCGCCAATGCCGAAAAACCTTAATACTCGCGATTCTATTTTTTCGACTTTTTCAAGTAAATTTAATAATTGCGGTTTAGCATAGTCAATAAACATTGGCTGCATTTCCCGGGGCGGGCCAGGCAAAAGCATATAGAGATTTTTTTCTCCTTTCACCATCATGCCGGGTGCCATGCCGTGGTCATTCGGCAGAACAGTGCTGCCTTCCATTACAAGTGCTTGTTTCTTATTATTTGGCGTCATTGGACGCTTCGTTTTTATAAAATAGCTTTCAATACTTTTTAGGGCCTCTTCATTGTAAACGAGCGGGCGGCCGATATGTGACCCGATCGCTTCTTTCGTTAAATCATCTTTCGTTGGGCCGAGACCGCCGGTAAAAATCAGCAAGTCCGCCCGTTTCTCCGCTTCTTTCACGACGTCCAGCAAGCGGCGGCTATTATCGCCGACGACGGTATGATAGTACACATTAATGCCAATCTCTGCTAGATGCTGGGACAGAAACTGGGCATTCGTGTTCGCAATTTGTCCCAACAGCAATTCAGATCCAACCGCAATAATTTCTGCATTCATCTTCTTCATCCTTTCTTTTTCTTCAAAAAACACCATTGGCCGATAACCAATGGTGTTCCCTCTTATTTCGAATGTTTAAATATCCGGCGGTTGAGATAAAAATAATCCCAGCCTGACCAGACAGTGAAGAAAGCAGCGACCCAGAGAGCAAAATCCGCAAACGGAATTCCCCAGCTTTCAAATGGAGCATTATGGAGCAGTAAAGCAGCAATCGCAATGATCTGCGTCCACGTCTTAATTTTTCCGAGCATGTTGGCAGCGACTACTTCGCCTTCACCCGCCAGGATTAAACGCAGTCCTGTCACTGCAAATTCGCGGCTGATAATGACAATGACAATCCAAGAAGCGGCCAAGTCAAAATCAACAAGCACGATCAGCGCTGCTGACACGAGTAGTTTATCGGCAAGCGGATCTAAAAATTTCCCTAAGTTTGTGACCATATTTAATTTTCTTGCATAATAGCCGTCAATCCAATCGGTCGTCGAAGCAAAAATAAACAGCATAGCGCCCCAAAAGTGCGCAGCCGGCATCGTTGTGCCCAAAAACGTCATGTCGCCCCAACCGAAG
Organism: Bacillus aerolatus; assembly: GCF_009183655.1. Classification (GTDB taxonomy): domain Bacteria; phylum Bacillota; class Bacilli; order Bacillales; family Domibacillaceae; genus Pseudobacillus; species Pseudobacillus aerolatus. The sequence continues at coordinate 324,591 of NZ_WEIO01000002.1, read as the reverse complement.
TCGGCCAGCATAATTACTAAAAACAATGGGATCATTAAAATCCTTGAAACAGTTATCTTATTCGGTAAATTCACAATGGACCCTCCACCTATTCTATCGTCAGACGGCTTTTCAAAAAGCCATCTGAACAGCTGCTAAATTATTGTGCAGCCGGCTTCACCTGGATAATAATATCCTGCCTTACTTGCTCGGCAGCAGGAAGCTGGTACGTTAACGTTTCGCCATTGATTTTAATTTCTGTATCTGGCGCAAAGCCAACAACAATTTTTGCTGATGTTTGTCCGGTTAAATCAAACGTTTGCGATTGCCCTTTTGTCAGCATATTGCCATAATAGCTTTTTCCGCTTCCGTCGGTTACTCCCACCCATGTTTCCCCTTTAGATAGAACAGACACTTCAAACTTCTCTGCATTTTGGAGCTGATACGTCGCTTTTCTGCCGCTCGCGCCCGCTGCTGACAACGTTTGCTTAGGCTTAGGCGGTTCTTCTTTTTTTACTTCTTTTTCTGGGGCAGCTGTTTCTTTCTTTGTCTCTTTCTCATCGACCACTGGGCTTTTCGGTTGTTCAACAACCGCTTCTTCTTTCACTGCTTTATCATTGGAATCACTTTTCGGAATGAGAAACCATACTAGAAAGATGGCTCCGATGACAAAAGCTGTGACTAAAATTTTCGGCAAGTATTCAAGGAATTGGGAAGGTTCAGCAGGCACGGTCGTCCGTACTTTTTCCACCTTCGTCGCCCGCTGTGGAATTTCATCTTCGTAGGAAGACGGAATTTCACTTTTGTATTCTTCAAACAGCTGTTCATGGTCCAGTCCAACTGCTTCAGCATATTGCTTAATGAACGCCCTAATGTAAAACTTGCCGGGCATCATCTCGTAATTCCCTTCTTCAATGCCGCTTAAATATCTTTTTTGAATTTTCGTTATTTCCTGTACATCGGCCAACGACAGCCCTTTTGCTTCTCGCGCTTCTCTTAAGCGGTTTCCTAATTCTGTCACCCATAACACCTTCCATAATTAAAAGTTAAAACCTCCGAAGTTCGAATCCTGGAACAAACTATTTTTTTCCACCGGTTCGTATGTAATTTCCTCATCGGGATGATGGCGAAGCTCAATAATATAATCAAAGTCTTCTAATTTATATTCACTGTTTTGAACGAAAATATCTGGGTGCTCCACTACTTTCACTGCCGGCAGGCGCATAATTTCCCGCACAAGCTGCCAATGCTTTTCACTAGCTCGTTTCGTCGACACTACCCCGTCCATAATAAAAAGATGGTTTGGGTTGTATTCATCGAGGATTAACTGATCACGGACCGTTTGTTTAATCATTGTCGATGACATGAACAGCCACCTTTTATTAGCGCACACGCTTGCTGCCACAATCGATTCGGTTTTCCCGACTCTCGGCATGCCGCGAATGCCAATTAATTTGTGTCCTTCCATTTTATACAATTCTGCCATAAAATCAACGAGAAGTCCAAGTTCAGTCCGGACAAAACGGAATGTTTTTTTATCATCGGCATCCCGCTGGATGTAGCGGCCATGTCTGACAGCCATGCGGTCCCGCAGTTTAGGTTCTCTTAACTTGATAATTTGAATCGTATCCATTGTCAGCAAAATGGATTCCAGCCTTCTGATTTGATCTTCACTTTGAGCTAGCATTAACAAGCCGCGGCTCGCTTCATCCACTCCATTGATCGTCACGATATTAATCGAAAGCATACCAAGCAACGAAGATATATCGCCTAACAGCCCAGGACGGTTTTTAACAATTTTATATTCTAAGTACCATTCTTTTTTGGACATAAAAACGCTCCTAGCGGCTTGCTGAAAAGCCCGTTAATGATAATGCCTAGCTTCTATAATATATGATTTACTCTTTTAATGAAAGAAAAAAGAGAGGGAAAACCTCCCTCTCTTAACGAATTCCATTATTTTGCACTAATTTTACCATCATGCTGGCAATAGCTTGCTGTTCTTCTTTGGAAGCGACTGACCATAAATCTGACAGGACTCTTTCCTGTTCATTTTTCGGGTCCACTTTATTGGCAAGATAATCTCCTACCTGATAAGCCATGTTGTTAATCGTTTCGTTGTCCATCCCCGTAGTTGCCGCCTGGTTTAATTTTGTCCCTAAAAAGCTTTTCCATTCTTGCCAATTATCAAGTACTGACATATTCTTGTCCCTCCTTTATTGAGTTACAACAATAGTTTGTTCCCCGGTGAAAAAAATTATTCATTTGAATTACGTATACCAGCCGCCATTAACCGCAAGAACCTGCCCTGTTATATAAGAAGAAGAAGGCGAACAAACAAAATGAACAGCTTCAGCTATTTCTGCCGCAGTTCCAAGCCGGCCCATCGGAATATCGGCAGCTATTTCCATTTTTTCCTCCATTGAAAATTGGGCCATCATCGGTGTATTGACAGCCCCGGGAGCGATTGCGTTAATTCGTATGTTAGATGGAGCCAGCTCTTTTGCCAATGCTTTAACAAAAGCAATTTGCGCTCCTTTTACTGTTGAATAAGCCACTTCACAGGCAGCCCCGGTCTGTCCCCACACAGAAGACACCAAAACAATCGATGGAAAAATCGCCTTCCGAAGCTTTGGAATTAGTTGTTGGACGATGACCATCGGGCTTTTCACGTGCAGTTGCCACAACTTGTCTATGTCTTTTTCCTCAATGTCTTGAAACAAGCTGTAGTGAGCCGTTCCTCCAGCAAATATTGCCGCTTCTACTGTAAATAAGTGGCTGGCGAGCAAGCGGGCTCCGCCGGCAGCCGTTAAGTCGGCTTGGATAACAATCACTTCTGACCCGATCAGCTCCAGCTCTTTTTGGAGCTGATCGATTTTTTCCTTTCCTTTAAAATATTGAAGGTATAAATTCCAACCTTCTTTTGCCAGCTTGCGGGCAATTTCTTCCCCAATCCCCCCGCTCGCACCGGTAACAAGTACCCACTTTTTCATACTTTTATTCCCCTTTATGTATTTCGGCTTTCTTTTCCCTCATTATGCAAGAAGCCGAACTCCTGTCCCCCACCATGTCAAATGAAAGAAAGAATCCGGCTGCTTTGTTCACCATTAGACTTATTTAGGTAAAATATGAAAAGTGGTCAACCGATTTTCTGAAATCATTTGCCTGGCTGTATTTAATACATCATCTAATGTAATTCCCTCGAGAACCGGAACAACTTCAAATAAATTCATTCCATTAAATGTGTACCGGGTAAATTGATTGGCAATGTATTCAGGAGAGTTCACTGCCCGCAAAAAAGAACCTATTTTTTTCTTTATGGACCGTTTTAAAGCTTCTTCCGTTAAATGTTTTCCTGTCTTTGTTTCCAGTAAAATCGTGCGGATACGCTTCTCAAGCTCGTCAGGCTTTGCGGTATCGCCGCCGATCATCGCAAAACCAAAGCCTTTTTCCTGGGTAAAGTCATAATAAAACGTTTCATCAATTAACCCTTCGCGATAAAGCTGGTAATAAAGCGGTGAGCTTTTTCCGAATAGCATATCGAGCATGACGTTCATCGTTGATTCCCGTTTTTGCAGCTGTTCACTTTGCAGCTCTGTATCGATTGCTTTTAGTCCGACTTGACACTTTGATGTTTGAACGTTCATTTTCAATACTCGTTTCTGTTCTTTGACTTCTGCTGGCTCTTGTTCAAACAAGCGGTTAATTTCCGGCTGGTCCGTATAATCTTTTTTCGATTGATTTTCCCGGACGAACTCGATCGTTTCTTGCGGGTCAATGGAACCGACTACAAATAGCAGCATATTGCTCGGATGGTAAAATGTGCGATAGCATTCATATAAATGATCTTTTGTAATATCCGCAATCGATTCTACCGTACCGGCAATATCGATTTTTACCGGATGCGTGTGGTACATATTTTGAATAAGCCCGAAATAAGACTGCCAATCCGAGTTATCATCGTACATACGAATTTCCTGGCCGATGATGCCTTTTTCTTTTTCGACTGTTTTTTCAGTAAAATAAGGCTCCTGAACGAAATTAATGAGTGTTTCCAAATTGTTCTGTACGTTGTCTGTACTAGAAAATAAATACGCTGTCCGCGTAAACGAAGTGAATGCATTCGCCGAAGCGCCTTGACGGCTGAAATGCTGAAACACATCTCCATCTTCTTTTTCAAACATTTTGTGTTCTAAAAAATGGGCGATTCCGTCCGGAACATGAATAAAGTCATTTCCGCCTTGGGGGATAAATTGATTATCGATCGAACCATATTTTGTCGTAAAAGTCGCATACGTTTTATTGAACCCCTTTTTTTGAAGTACATACACATCCAGGCCATTGTCCATTTTTTCATAAAACAGTTCTTCCTGCAGCTGATCAAACACGATCTTTTCCATTATTCTCCCTCCATTCCCGACAAAAAGTAAATTGTATCCATTTCCACTTTATCGGCAACCGCTGTAATTTCTTCTTTCGTCGTCTGCTCAACAGCTTCCAGCCAATGATCAATAGTCATTTCTTTGCCAGCAACAACATTTTGGTAGAGCATTTCAATCACACCTCTAGCCGTATCGATCGTTTCAAGCAACTGATTGCGGATTACAGCTTTTGTTTGCAGTAATTCGCTGTCAGAGATCTCTCCGTTTTTCATGGCTGTCAGCTGCTCGCGAATAATCTCGACCGCTTTTGTGTAATTTTTGCTGTCGATACCCGAAAGAACCATCAAAAAGCCTTTATGGCTTTCAAGACGGCTGGCCGCATAATAAGCGAGGCTTTCTTTTTCCCGCACATTCGTAAACAGCTTCGAGTGGGAAAAGCCGCCAAAAACACCATTAAACAATTGCAAAGCAATATAGTCATCGTCTCCAAAAGTGACGTGAGTCCGGCAGCCGATATGAAGTTTGCCCTGATTAATTTCCTGTTTTTCTTTAATTTCTTTCGGTTTAACGGATGTTGCAGCTGTTTTTGCTGCCTTGGAAGATTGAGGGGTTCTGCTGTTGAATTGAAATAAGCGGTCCGCCATTTTTTCCACTTGGCCGGCTTCTACATCTCCGACAATATATAAATCCATTTCATCTCCTGTAAATGCCTGTTCATAATAACTGTAAAGATCCGTTTCGTTTATTCCCTCTACATCCTCAAGGATGCCATTCGACTGAAGGGCATACGGATCTCCCGCATACATTTCTTCCAAAAGACGTGCGCTGGCATAGCGCATTTTATCATCATAAATCGATTCAATCCGCTGTTTTAAATTCCGCTTTTCATCTATGACAATTTCGCTATTGAACGCCCCGTTTTCTGCATTCGGCTTTTGCAATATTTCGTGCAAAAATTGCAGCGCTTGTTCGAGAAGCGGTTCTCCTTCTTTTAAAAACTTTTCATTGGCGACTTCCATCGAGAAACTAATTGTATGGTAGTCTCCTTTTTTTGCTAAATCAACATAGAAACTGGCGCCGTACAAATCATCGAGATAAGAGCGCAAGTCAGTCGATGTCGGATATTTCTCCGAGCCGCTTTGAAGCACGTAAGGCAGCAGTGCCCTTTTCGTTACCGTTTCTTTTTGGAGCGGAGCTTTCATTTTCCATACGATTGTATTTGTTTTATATTTATCCGTCCTGACGATATGCAAATTGTACCCTTTTTTCTTTATAATGGTTTCATTTATCAATGCCACTAAAATACCCTCCTTTTCCAACAGCTATGTCTTTATTTCTATCCGTTTATTCCGTGATTCATGCTTGTATTTAAGAAAAACTTACTTTTACTATACATGAGGTGCATTTAATTAGAAATTGAAACGTTTCCATCTACTTAAATTATCCAGCAAAAAAACCGCCCACGTATGGACGGTTTGATTCTTATCTGCTTCCTTTAATATAAGATGAGCCAAGCGCCTTTGGCGCGTCGGCACGGCCGATAAATCCGGCGAGTGCTAAGATTGTCAGCACGTAAGGCGCAGCCAGCAAGTAAACTGCTGGTACGTTTTCTAAAAACGGAATGCTCGATAAGAACACATGAAGTTAGAACCGCTTTCTCAATACATGGAAACTGAATTTATCCGCTTTAAAGTAGTTCACTGAATAAAGAATCGGTTCATCCGTTTCATCAAAATGAAGCTGCTTTAAAACAAGTAAAGCGGTTTCAGGATCACACTGTAGAATAGGCGAAACTTTTTCATGGTAGCCAAATGGTTCAATTTGAGCTACCGCATGAGAAATTGTTCGGTTGCCTATTCGATCCAGCAAGGAAAAGAGAGATTCATCATTGTAATCGTAATTTTCCGGAAAATGTTTCACCGGAATTTTATCAAGGCAATAAACAACAGGGTCTCCGTTGGCTGTACGAACCCGCTCAACAACGAATATTTCTTCTTCCGGCTGGCAGTCGAACCGACGCATATCTTCTTCTGTCGGGCTTTGTGTACCTGAGCTCAAAAAAATCGTGCCAGGCTCCATATCTGCCTGAATGATCATATCCGTTACACTTGTCAACTGTTCAATTCCTGAGGTGAATAGCGGCTTCGCATTGACGAACGTTCCAACTCCGTGTCTACGGATAATAACATTTTCTTCTTCAAGAATCCGGAGGGCTTCTCTTAAAGTAGCACGGCTGACCCCCAGCTGCTTAGCCAGTTCAAATTCAGAAGGAAGCTTTTCTTTCTCTTTGTAAACGCCTGCTTCAATATCTCTTTTTAAGCGGTCAATTACTTGAAGGTATAGATGCCGGCTATCCGATTTTATTGTCATTTAACCACCCACTTTCTTACAACATCAGACCTCTGATGTATAACATTTCTGCTAATTTACACTTAAGATAGCACTTTTTATTCGGAATGAAAAGATAAAATCGAATTTTGTTGTAATTTGTTTTATTTCTATGCCTTTCACCTGCATAAATATTAACTTTTCCTTTGTATACCCGCATTTGTACTGTTATAAATATTAATTCCAGCCTTTGTAAATTTTTAGTGTTTTTTATGCAAAAAAGCTGTTGGATGTAAATTTACATCCAACAGCTTTTTTCATTGCATATGTTCTTCTGTTTGTTTGGCAATTAAAACTGTACGCGGTTTGCTGCCTTCATACGGCCCGACAACACCGCGCATTTCCATTTCATCGATCAGCCTGGCAGCCCGACTGTATCCAATGCGGAAGCGCCGCTGGAGCATCGAAACGGAAGCTGTTTGCATATCAGATACGAGCTGCACGGCCTCTTCATACAATTCATCTTCCACTTCAGATCTCGTTTCCGGAACATCCTCTGGTATCATATCTTCCTGATATTGAGCTTTTTGCTGTGAAATGACGTAGTCCACCACTTCTTCTACTTCATCGTCAGATAAAAACGCCCCCTGAACCCGGACAGGCTTGGAAGCACCCGCAGGGAAGAAAAGCATATCTCCGCGTCCCAGCAGTTTTTCCGCGCCACCCATATCAAGAATCGTTCTCGAATCTGTCATGGAAGACACAGCGAAGGCAATCCTTGATGGGATATTCGCTTTAATGACACCCGTAATGACGTCTACGGATGGGCGCTGTGTAGCAATGATTAAATGAATGCCAGCCGCCCGTGCCATCTGGGCAAGTCTCGTGATCGAATCTTCCACATCACTGGAAGCTACCATCATTAAGTCTGCCAATTCATCTACAATGACGACAATATAAGGGAGATATGGCTGTTTCTCGCCCGTTTCTTCATTGTGACGTTTTACGTAAGTATTGTATCCTTCAATGTTTCTCGTCCCGCTATGCGAAAAAAGATCGTACCGGCGTTCCATTTCTCCCACAACCTTCTTCAGTGCCTGGGAAGCTTTTTTCGCATCGGTCACAACGGGGGCCAAAAGATGAGGAATGCCGTTATAAACGTTTAATTCTACCATTTTCGGGTCAACCATCATCAGTTTGACTTCATGCGGTTTCGCTCTCATTAAAATACTAGTAATAATGCCATTTATGCAAACACTTTTCCCGCTCCCTGTTGCTCCAGCCACGAGTAAATGCGGCATTTTATTCAGTTCTGCTGAAATTGCTTCTCCGGTTATATCACGCCCGAAGGCAATCATCAGCTTTGAGTTTGGCTTTTCATTTGCACTCGCTTCAAGCACTTCCCGCAATGAAACCATCGCCACGTCTGAATTTGGCACTTCAATCCCAATTGCTGATTTTCCTGGAATGGGGGCTTCCATCCGAATATCTTTTGCTGCCAGAGCAAGCGCAAGGTCGTCACTTAAACTAACAATCTTACTTACTTTTACGCCTACATCTGGATGTACTTCATATTTAGTTACGGCAGGCCCGAGGTGGACTTGTGTCACTTTTGCTTTGACGCCGAAGCTTTGAAATGTTCTTTCAAGCTTTGCTGCATTCGCATGAATTTGTTTGTACTCCTTGCTTTGGTCCGTCTGCTTTGGCTTCGTTAGCAAATTAAGCGTTGGAAGCTTGTAATCTTTGTTTTCCATTTCTGTGAAAGAAATAGAAGGCGTCCGGCCATCTTCTTCCTTATCAGCCGCCTGGACTGGTTTCGCCTCTTGCTCTTTCTGCGCTTGGACCGATACCGGCTCATCCTGATAGGCCCGCTCCGCAAAACTAGATATAATTGGTTCAGGGGCCGTGTAATTACTCTCATTGATTTCTGGTCGAGTAAGCGGCTCGTTGTTAATTTCAATGGCACGTGAAGCTGGTTCATCTTTCTCAGCTGTCTCTGTCCGCCTTGATTTTCTTTCATCTTTCCAATCTTTCATATCTTGGCGAAAAGCGGCCCATTGCTTTTTCAAATTTTTCTTTCCCGCTACGAACAGCTTATTAAAGACCTCACCAAATGAACGGCCGGTAATTAAAATCAAGCCGATTATCACTAGCACAAAACTTAACATTTTTGTGCCAAGTGTATCGAATAGAAAATAGGAAACCGCGAACAGCATAGCACCAATCATTCCGCCTCCGAGATCTTTACTGCTCTCCATTCCTTCTTTTACTTCGAGCCAGTACAATTCCCACGTGTTAATTAACACGCTCGGTTCATTAAATGGCCGGTCACTGCCTAGCAGTTCAAACAACTTCACATGGCTTAAAAGCAACATGCTGATCAATATGATATAAAGACCGACTTGCCTTCTTCGAAATAAGAAAGGCTTTTTGCGCTTCATCATTATGTAAACTCCATATGCAATCGTACCGATGAAGCCAATCATATACCATTCGCCTAAGAAAAAACGAAAAAAATAAACGAAAGCATTGCCTACCGCTCCGAGCTTAATAATTCCAATAATGCTTACAGCAATAATAATGATGCCCATCAATTCTAACTTGACTGCCTCTTTCATTTTTGCCGACTTTTTTGTCCGTTTGGACGATTTTTTCTTTTTACTTGTCATAGCTCCCACCTAATCATTAGATTAAAACAAAAAGCAAGAAAGCAGCCTCTCTGGCTGCTTTCTTTATTATAGCATATTTGTTCGCACCTATCTAACCGTGCTTAGAGAGAAATAAATTGTCCCGGCGCAACTTGTTGATTTAAATAATGGGCTGGATTTGTACTGATTACACGGATCACTTTATATTGGTGTTCTTCACGTTCAGCAAAAAGGGGAATTCCGTTCCACGTAACCAACTCTAAGTTATTTGCCTGCTCACTTTGAGGAAAAATGTATTCCTGCGGCATCACTGTATATAAAATCATTGAATCATCGTTCCATTCTCTTCTTTAGCAGCAATTAATTCATTAAGCTTTTTCATGGCTTCGCCAATGCCGCCTACTTCATGGATTAAGCCGCACTCCACCGCGTCTTTTCCCACCACATTCGTGCCGATGTCTCTCGTTAAATTACCCTTTGCGAGCATTAAATCTTTAAATGTCTCTTCCTTAATCGAAGAATGTTTCGTAACGAATTTCACTACTCTCTCCTGCATTTTATCCAAATACTCAAAGCTTTGCGGCACACCAATGACAAGACCTGTTAACCGGATTGGATGAATCGTCATCGTTGCGGTTGCTGCGATAAAAGAATAGTCACATGACACAGCAATCGGCACACCGATGGAATGACCTCCGCCGAGAACAATAGAAACAGTTGGTTTTGACAGTGAAGCTAGCATCTCAGATATGGCGAGTCCGGCTTCCACGTCTCCACCTACCGTATTTAACACAATTAGCAGCCCTTTAATTGACGGATTCTGCTCAATGGCGACGATTTGCGGAATGACATGCTCATACTTTGTTGTTTTATTTTGCGGAGGAAGCTGCATATGTCCTTCAATCTGACCGATAATTGTTAAGCAATGCACAGGTGTATCATTCGTAAGTTGAGGCACATTTGTCTGTCCAAGCTGCTGGATTTTTTCCATTAAAGATGATTCTGTTTTTTCGGTTGATTCATCCTGTCCTGCTTCTTCTACCATCTTCTTTTCCATATCCATAACTATTTTTCTCCTTTCGAGAGTAGCTAGCGGCGCGTACGACGGTTTCGGTCTCTCTATCGGAGCCCTCCAACCTCTTAATCGCGCTAACGGGCCGTCTCCGCTTTTCGTTTGAATATGTATATTTTCCTCATCTTGGCTGATATTATACAGACGAAGCCGCGGTTGGAAAAATCATCAAAAAAAATAAGCCAAGCGGCTTATTTTTTTTGATGGTTTGTTCTTTATTGTTCTTTACTGTTTCACTTGCGGCAGAACAGACGCTTCCGCTTTTCTATTGTCCAGCTGCAGCGGCCAGACTCTCGGCCATAAGCCGTCACGCCTGTGTGGCATAAAGCGCCACTTCGGCGGTCCGTCTTATGTCTGCCGAGTCTGTACGGCCGCTTCCGCTTTTCTTGGCCAGCTGCAGCGCCCTGCCCCTCGAGGTCAAATAACCTTCTCCAATGAAGTCAAAGAACGACTTCTTTGGAGAAGAACATTTGCTTGTCGGGGCAAAACAGGCGCTTCCGCTTTTCTATTGTCCAGCTTCGCCTCCTTGGAGCTCGAGGTCATATGCCAGTCTGACTACATGGCTGAAGTACGCCATTTCATCCTCCTGTCATATGCTTGTCGCTCCAGAGCAGTCGGCTCCGCTTTTCTATACTTCCATGATGATTGGCAGGATCATTGGGCGGCGTTTTGTTTTTTCGAACAGGAATGAGTTGAGTTGATCTCTTATGTCTTGTTTGATGCTGGCCCAGTCGAATGATTCGCCTGCCATGTTTTTTTCAACGATGTCTGTAATTAGTTTTGTGGATTGTTCCATTAGTTTTTCGGATTCTCTAACGTAAACGAAACCTCTTGAGATGATTTCTGGGCCGGAGACGATTCTTTTTTGTTTTTTGCTTAAGGTAATGACAACGATGAAGATACCGTCTTGAGACAAAAGTTTGCGGTCGCGTAAGACAATGTTGCCGACATCTCCTACTCCGATTCCATCAATTAACACGTTGCCCGCTGATACTTTGGAACCGACGCGCACTTTTTCGTTCTTATATTCAATGACGTCTCCTTTCTCAGGAATGAAAATTTGCTCCGCTGGCACGCCCGTTTGAGCAGCTAATTTAGCATGTGATTTCAGCATGCGGTATTCTCCCTGAACCGGGACAAAGTAACGCGGCTTCATCATGTTCAGCATAAATTTCAAATCCTCCTGAAAACCGTGACCGGAAACATGCACTTTGCGGTCCCCTGTTAAAACATTGGCTCCGGCACGATGAAGAAGATTGATTGTTTTTGCCATGAGCAATTCTAAACCAGGTGAAGGAGTAGCGGTAATTAAAACCGTATCTCCTTCTTTAATCTTCACAAGTTTGTTTGTACCTTTGGCCATTTTTTGCAGTGCTTCAATCGGTTCACCTTGCAGGCCAGTTGTTAAAATGACAACTTTGTTTTCCGGATATTCAGCCATTTCCTGCAGGCTGACAAGTAAATCTTCCTGTACATTTAAATAACCAAGCTTGATCGCGATATCATTGACCCGCTGCATATTTTTTCCGCTGACAGCTACTTTGCGCCCATTCTCATAAGCCGCATCGAATACTTGTTGAATGCGAATCAAGTTGGAAGCATACGAAGCAACTATGATTCTTCCTTTTGCCATGTGAAAGGCATCCGATAACTGGCCGGCAATCACTTCTTCAGAAGTTGTGTGTCCCGGACGCTCTGCTTCTGTTGAGTCAGACAAGAGCATGAACACGCCCTTTTGGCCAAGCTGCGCCATTTTTCCGATATCTGGTGTATACAAGCCTTTGGCAGCTTGGTCAAATTTAAATTCACCCGTATGCACAATTGCACCTTCCGATGTGTGGATAGCTACCCCAACAGAGTCAGGGATACTGTGCGTTGTGCGGAAAAAGGTCACTTCCACTCCATCAAAGCGCAGACGCGTGTCTGAATGAACGGTATAATATTTCACTTCTTCTTTCACGTTTTCTTCACGCAGGCGCATCTTAGCCAAAGCAATGGTCAGCTTCGTTCCATAAACAGGCGCTTTAATTTTTTGCAGCACATAGCCTAATGAGCCAATCGCATCTTCATGTCCATGCGTTAAAAAGATTCCTTTTACACGCTCTTTATTTTCTACTAAATAAGAAATATCGGGAATGACGATATCAATTCCGAGCATTTCATTTTCCGGGAACATCAGCCCGCTGTCGATTACAAAAATTTCTTCGTCCACTTCCACGACTGTCATATTCTTGCCGATTTCACCTACTCCGCCAAGCGGAATTACTTTTATTGTTTCATTTTTTTTCTTACTCACTATAAACTTCCTCCTATACTTAAGAACAACCCGTCCCATCACATTATGTTTATTATAAGGGATGAAGGAAAGTAAAGCCAATACTAACTTCCATGAACTGCCGGCGCTTTCAGCATTTTTATCATGACAAAAAAATGCCCGGATAAGCGATCGCCTGCCGGAAGCGGAGACAGAAAAAGTGATTTCTGCGATTGCATCCTTTAAGAGATCTTTTTCTTATCGGGCATTTTAAAGTGTTTTATAATAACTTTTGTAAAGCAGCGCGCTCAGCTTCCGAAAGAGGAATAAGCGGCAAACGTACAGATCCCATATCCATGCCTTTCAGCTGCAAAGCCGTTTTTACTGGAACAGGGCTCGGGGCTGTAAACAGCCCTTTGACGAGCGGTAACAATTGCTGGTGCAGTTTTGCCGCCCGCTGATAATCACCGTTCAAGAAAGCTGTCACCATTTGTTGCATTTCATTGCCTGCAACGTGGGAAGCAACAGATACGACGCCATCTCCTCCTACTGAAAGGATCGGCAGGGTAAGACCATCGTCTCCGCTGTAAACTTGAAAATCACCGTCTGTACCTGCAATGATTTCTGTTGCCGCATCTAAATTACCGCTCGCTTCTTTTGTAGCGACAATATTAGGCACTTTTGACAATCTGATCGTTGTTTCAGGTGTAATATTGACACTGGAACGGCTTGGGATATTATAAATCATTACCGGCAGTTTAGTAGCTTCGGCAATAGTTTTAAAATGCTGGTATAAGCCTTCCTGGTTCGGTTTATTGTAATAAGGGGCAACAAGCATAATCGCATCCACGCCTGCTTCTTCCGCTTTTTTCGTTAATTCTATAGACTGGCGTGTATTGTTGCTGCCAGTTCCCGCCACGACAGGTACTCGTCCATTTGCTGCTTTAACTGTGTGGCAGAATAAAGCAACTTTTTCTTCGACAGTCAAAGTAGGCGATTCTCCTGTCGTTCCAGCTACGACAAGAGAATCTGTGCCGTTGCTTATTAAATAGTCCACCAACTGGGTCGTTCTTTCAAAATCAACGTTTCCTTTTGAGTCAAATGGCGTCACCATTGCTGTCGACACCCGCCCGAAAGAAACCATACTAATTCCTCCTTCACTCAAATCAATGACTTAATTTTTTTCATATTCGAATTGATCCTTGTGTAAAAGAAATGCATCATGAAGCGCATTAACTGCTGTAACGAGCTCTTCATTTTTCACAAGCACCCAAATGGTTGTATGGCTGTCGGCAGATTGTAAAATACGAACACCTTTTTCAGCCAGCGCAGTGACAATTTTCGATGTAACACCAGGTACACCTGTCATACCAGCTCCTACAACCGATACTTTTGCGCATCCTTTCTCCACTTCAGGTTCGTAACCCATTTCTTTCAAAACAAGAAGGGCGCGGTCAGCTACGTGTCCCGCGACAGTATAGACGACACCTGTTGGAGAAATATTAATAAAGTCTACACTGATCTTTTCATTGGCCATCGCTTTAAATACTTCCGCCTGTACATTGTAATGATCTTTTTTTGCTTGCACCTTTATTTGAGCAACGTCACTGACGTGGGCAATTCCCGTAACAAGGCGCTCACGCACGTCCGGACCTTGGTTTGGTTTCGTAATCGAAGTGACAAGCGTGCCTACTCCGGCAGATTGAGTGGAACGGATGCGCACCGGCACTTTCGCCTGCATAGCAATTTCCACCGCACGCGGATGAATAACCTTTGCTCCTTGGTAAGCCATGTTACACACTTCAGTATAGGTGACGATGGACAGCGGGCGTGCCTTGTCTGTAATGCGGGGATCAGCTGTCATTATTCCTTCAACATCTGTGAATATATCTACCCAGTCCGCTTTTAAGGCAGCGCCGAGAGCGGCCGCTGACGTGTCGCTTCCTCCGCGTCCGATTGTTGTCGTGTCTCCCGCCTTAGTGGCTCCTTGAAAACCGGCTACGACAACTGCATCGTGCGATTCAAGTGCCTTCAATAGCCGGTCACATTTCATTTCAAGGATTTTAGCACTCGTGTGATCATCGTTCGTCACAAACCCTGCCTGAGCGCCATTCATGGCGCAGGCGGTAATCCCGCTTTCGAGCAGCATATTCGTGAAAACAAGGCTGGATATCACTTCACCACAAGAAAGAAGCATATCCTGCTCTCTTGCCGTCAGCTTCATCTCTGTTCCATTCACTAGAGATAGCAATGTGTCCGTTGCATAAGGGTCTTCCTTACGGCCCATTGCAGAAACGACGACAACTACTTTATATCCTTCTTTAATTGCTGATTCAATATGCCGCTTTGCATGCTGGCGCGATTCTTCGTTGCGTACAGATGTACCGCCGAATTTTTGTATGATAATTTTCACTGTAAACACCTCTGCACTTCCGTGGTGTGATCATCCAAGTATTACTTTTCCTTCACTAGCTCCATCTCGATAAGCGTTTCTGCAATTTGTACAGAATTCCAGGCAGCGCCCTTGATAAGGTTATCGGAAACAACCCACATATGGAATCCAGTATCTTCATCCAGGTCTTTGCGCACCCGGCCTACAAATACTTCTTTTTTACCGACGCAATGGGCAGGCATCGGATACACTTGTTCTGCAGGATTATCTTCAAGCACCACTCCGGGAGCATCTGTTAATTTGTTTTTAATGTCGGCTGCTGACAAGCCTTGGGTATCCACTTCAAAATAAACAGACTCTGAATGACCCGTTTCTACCGGAAGGCGTACACATGTAGCTGCTACGCTGAGTTCAGGCATATTCATGATTTTTTTTGTTTCATTGATCATTTTCATTTCTTCAAATGTAAATCCGTTTTCCTCAAATTTATCGATTTGAGGAATGGCATTAAAAGCGATTTGATAATGCTTTTTGTCACCGCCGACTGGGAGTACTTCAGGTGCGAATTCTTTACCATCAAGAATCGCCTGTGTTTGGTTGTACATTTCATCTATAGCTTGCGCTCCTGCTCCGGACACAGCCTGGTAAGTCGAAACAATTACTTTCTTCAACCCGTATGATTGGCGGATCGGCTCAAGTGCCGCCACCATTTGAATCGTTGAACAGTTTGGATTGGCAATAATGCCTTTATGTTTGTTTAAATCATCTTTATTCACTTCCGGTACGACGAGCGGAACTTCTTTATCCATGCGGTAAGCGCTCGTGTTATCCACGACAATGGCGCCTCGTTTCACCGCTTCTGGAGCGAGCTGTTTCGAAATGCTGCCTCCTGCACTAAACAAAGCGATGTCTACTCCTTCGAAACTCTCAGGCTTTGCTTCCTGCACAGTGACCTCTTTACCTTTAAAAAGAATGACTTTCCCGGCTGAACGCGCAGATGAAAGCAATGTCAGCTCGCGGATTGGAAACTCTCTCTCTTCTAGTGTTTCAAGCATTTGTTGGCCGACCGCTCCCGTTGCACCTACAAGAGCGACGTGAAATCCATTATTACTCATTTTCTTTTTCCCCTTTCAGATTCCCTATGGACAAATAAACTTGTGCATATGTAATAGTTTTCAAATAATATTAAATAGTAAAAAGAATAGAACAGCACTTTTAATAGCTACTATTTTAACACATTAAAGCTTAAAAAGAGCAACAAAATGCTGAGTTCTTAAAAAAAGAGAGAAAAGAGGGAGAAATTAACTCCCATCCCTGAATCTCTCAATGATTACCGGCTGTACTTGTTTCCCATTTAATGCAGCTTCAATCGTTTCCTGCAAACTGGCCATCCTTGCAACCATCGAGTTAGGCTTTTTAATTGGGTCATCCTGGCCGAAAGGAATGAAGTATATATTTTTTACCGGCATAAGTCTCATGATGTTTAATCCGTTTAACCCGAGCGCATCATTCGTCGATATACCAAGAACAACCGGTTTTAAATTACGGAGTGTCGCTTTTGCAGCCATTAGGACTGGGGAATCCGTCATTGCATTGGCAAACTTGCTAAGAGAGTTGCCAGTGATCGGGGCAATGACCATGCAGTCGAGCGGAACTTTTGGCCCAAGGGGCTCAGCACCCACAATTGAGTCAATCACTTTTTTTCCTGTCACTTGTTCAATCTTTTCTACCCATACCCCCGCTTCGCCGAAACGAGTGCCTGTTCCTTTCATCGTAGCAGTAACGACAGGTACCACTTCCGCTCCAAGCTCGACAAGCTTTTTTATTTGAGGGAATACCTCTTCGTACGTACAATGAGAGCCGGTAATGCCAAAGCCAATCCGCTTCCCTTTTAATGACATGTTAGCTAATCCCCTTTCATTTTAATCCATCTTTCTTTAACAGTTCCGCAAGCACGCCTGCTAAAATCTGACCTGCTGTCTTCGGAGCAACAACCCCCGGAAGTCCTAAAGCAAGGATGGCTTTTATGCCTCTTTTTTTGGCAAATTGAAAATCAGTTCCTCCTGGTTTGGAAGCAAGGTCAATAATCAGTGTGTGTGATCTCATTTTCGCGATGGCTTGAGCGGTGATTACTAGAGAAGGAATTGTATTGATAATAATGTCCAGAGATTCTGCTTCTTGTGGGAGCTGTTCAATCGAAAACGGTGTTAACCTCATTTCTATAGCACGTGCTAAATGTTCGCTTTTTCTCGCACCAAGCTTTACTTTGGCCCCTAAATTATTAAACGTTCTTGCCACACTCATCCCGACCCTCCCCATGCCGAGTACAGCAACAGATGAGCCATGAATCGTAAAGTCCGTATGCTGAATTGCCATCATAACCGCTCCTTCCGCTGTCGGGATGGAGTTATAAATGGCTACATCATCTCGGTCAAACAAGCAGATGAGTGTTTTGCCTGTTTGTTCTGCCAGTTTTGTGAGAACCGGCGGGCTGATCCCTGTAAATATGATGCAGTGGGCTGGTGTTTTCATGAGCATTTCTTTCTTTAAACGGAGGTGATCAGCTGAAAACACCGTTTCAATTTCTCCTGTTGGCTGCAAACCTGCTACAGGCAGAACAATAGCGTCTAATTCGTCAAAAGGCAGATCTTCCAGTTTTTCTTTTACAGCGCCGGTAAAGCTTTGTTCAAGCTGATCAAATCCCACTAAATACACTTTTGCATCGAGCTCTGTTAATTTCCTGATGATCTCAAGCTGGCGGGCATCTCCGCCTAATACCGCCACTTGGAGCTCTGTCAGCATCGTCTTCACCATCCTTTTTACACTCTCTCCTTCCTCACTTCTACATTGTATGAAAAAATAATATTTCGGTGAAATGGATAGAGAAGAAGTTTCTTTTCCATAGAAAAAGCCTCTGCTTTTATAGCAGAAGCTGTGTTACTTTACATAGTCGCCGGCAGTTTCCCGTCCGGACTGATTAATGCAGCTGAAAAATCGCTGCTGAATATTCCCTCACCTAAGTTATTGACGCTCTCAAGCGTGACTTGATCGATAAGACTGACAATTTCATCTAAAGAACGATGTTTTTTCAAAACAAGCTCATTTTTGCCGTTTCGGCTCATTCGGCTGTTCGTACTTTCTAGGCTGAGCATTAAGCTGCCTTTCAACTGCTCTTTGCTGTTATGCAGTTCTTTTTCACTGATCCCTTCCGTTTTCAATGAGGCAAACGTCGCCTGCATCGTTTCAAACAATTCATCCAACTGGCTTGCTCCCGTGCCACCGTATATAGTCATCAGTCCGCTGTCTTGAAAAGAGGAATGATAAGAGAAAACAGAATAAGCAAGGCCGCGCTGTTCACGTACTTCCTGGAACAATCGGGAAGACATGCTTCCCCCTAAAATGTTATTTAGAATGATTAAGCTGTATATATCTTTATGTCCGATCGGCAGCCCTTCAAACCCAAGGCAAAGATGCGCCTGTTCTGTTTCTTTCTGTCGGGATACCTTTTCTGCAAATGTTTCAGGCGGTATGTCGTTCGTTAAACGGCTGACTCCTTCATAAGATCCAAAGAGCTTTGCCGCCTGCTGAATTAACTCATCGTTCACATTGCCTGCGATAGAAATAACAACGCGGTCAGGTGTATACATATCGTGCATGTATTGCTTTAATCCCTCTCTTGTAAAAGAGGCCAGCGTTTCTTCTGTACCGAGAATTGGGTAACCGAGTGAGTGATTTTTGTAGACCGCTTTGCTCAGCAAATCATGAACAATATCATCCGGTGTGTCTTCATACATTTTAATTTCTTCCGATACTACATTTTTTTCTTTATTCATTTCTTCTTCAACGAAAGTCGAATTGAAAAACATATCCGCGAGAGTTTCCAGCGCATAAGCGGCATAGTTATCGAGCACTTTGGCATAGTAGCAAGTATACTCTTTTGAAGTAAACGCATTGACTTGGCCTCCGATGCTGTCGAAGCTCTCAGCAATTTCTTTCGCCGATTTCGTCTCTGTTCCTTTAAAAAACATATGTTCTAAAAAATGAGAAATTCCGTTATTTTTAAGCGTTTCATCTCTCGAGCCTGTCGCAATCCAAATGCCAATCGCCGCTGATCGCACCGTTGGTATTTCTTCCATTACTATTCTAACTCCATTATCACAAGTAAACTTCTTTATCAATGTAATCCTCCTAATTCAGCTGCTGTAAAAAAGCCGAAGTTCGTTAATGACTAGTTGTTTTATGAGAAATAATTCTAGTTTCACTAAGCAAGTTGGACACAGTGTCCAACTTCAGTTGTTTTGCTTTTATTTCGATAATCAATGTATTTAAGGAGGCTGACGATGCTTCAGTCGGATGCATTAAAATAATAGCACCAGGATGAACGCGGCTGATCACTCTGTTAATAAGTACATCAGGCGACGGTTTCCTCCAGTCAATCGTATCTACCGTCCACAAAGTCGTGCGCATCCCGAGACGATGAGCCACCTTAACCGTATCACCGGTAAAGCTGCCGCTCGGAGGAGCAAACAACACAGGACGCGTACCTGTCGCCGCCTCTATTACATCGTTTGTTTTTTCCATTTCTTCTTTTGCACGCTCGGCGCTGATCACTGCCATATCAGGATGAGTATAGGAATGATTTCCTCCTTCATGCCCAGCGTTTAAAATCACTTTCGCCAGGTCTGGATGTTTTTTCACCCACCGTCCCTCGAAGAAAAACGTAGCATGAATTGAATGCTTTTTCAATACTTCTAACATTTTTGGCAAGTATTCCTCTCCCCAGGCAACATTGATAGCGAAACTGACCATCGGCTTTTCGGGGTGGCCACCGTAGATTGGCTCAGGTGGTAAGTCCTTTAACTGAACGGCAGGCGGCACTTGCTTGTATATTAAACGACTTTCGTTAAATATCCCATCTTTTTTCATAGATTTATACGATTTTTTCACATCGACTTCCAGCCCGTTATAGCCAGGCACCGCTTTCCATACTGGGTCGACTTTTGCATTCTGCGGCCGGACTCGGCGGTCTTTCGCTTCTTGTTTTATTTCATGTAACAATGGCTGAACGCCTTTATGCACGAACTCCGCTTTGTTTTTTAATTGATCAAGGTAACTATTGACTGCCTTGCTTTCAACAAAAAATAACATTATCACAACAATTACCACTATACTAATCATATGTTTTATTTTCGGCATTGTCCATGCCTCCTTCCGTTGTTTTAAAATTATGAAAAATGAAACGGAAGTAGAACACGCCAAAAAACCAGAGGATCCCCCCTCTGGTTTAACTATTATGATTGCTGCTGTTTTTCAGCTGCTTCTTTTTGTTCTTTCAACACTACTTTACGGGAAAGATTTACACGTCCTTGATCATCTATTCCGATGACTTTCACGAGCAACTTATCACCAAGTGAAACAACATCTTCCACTTTGCGGACACGCTCTTCAGCAAGCTCTGAAATATGGACAAGACCGTCTTTTCCAGGGAAGAGTTCTACAAATGTGCCAAACTTCTCAATACGTTTAACCGTACCTGAATACATTTGGCCCACTTCCACTTCGCGGACGATGTCTTCGATAATTTTCTTCGCAACATTATTCTTTTCAGCATCAACCGAAGAAATAAAGATCGTACCATCTTGCTCGATATCAATCTTAACGCCGGTTTCTTCGATGATTTTATTAATTTGCTTGCCGCTCGGCCCAATAACATCACGGATTTTATCCGGATTGATGGTCATTGTTAAAATTTTCGGAGCATAAGCGGACAATTCACTGCGCGGTTCCGCAATCGCTGAAATCATATGCTCTAAAATATGCATACGGCCTTTTTTCGCCTGCTGAAGTGCTTCTTCGAGAATTTCCCGGCTCAAGCCTTCAATTTTAATATCCATTTGCAAAGCAGTGACACCATTAGACGTACCGGCCACTTTAAAGTCCATATCGCCTAAATGATCTTCCATTCCTTGAATATCAGATAAAACAGTGTAGTTTTCATCGGACTTCACGAGACCCATCGCGATTCCGGCTACAGGCGCTTTAATAGGAACACCAGCATCCATCATGGCCATTGTACTTGCACAAATACTTGCTTGCGATGAAGAACCGTTTGATTCAAGTACTTCTGATACGAGCCGAATTGTATACGGAAAATCTTTTTCACTCGGAATGATTGGTTCAAGCGCACGTTCACCGAGAGCGCCATGTCCGATCTCGCGGCGGCCCGGCGCACGCAGCGGACGGGTTTCGCCTACACTGAAAGACGGGAAGTTGTAATGGTGCATAAAGCGTTTAGACTCTTCAATGCCAAGTCCATCTAAAATTTGTACGTCTCCCAATGCACCAAGCGTACAAATACTGAGCACTTGTGTTTGTCCGCGTGTAAACATGCCGGAACCGTGTGTACGCGGCAATATACCGACTAGGGAAGATAACGGACGAATTTCATCGATTTTCCGGCCATCTGGTCTTACTTTTTCCACTGTGATTAAGCGGCGAACTTCTTCTTTTACAAGCTTGTCCAAAGTTTGCGACACTTGCTTCATCGTTTCTTCATCCGCTTCTTCAGCGGTGAATTTTTCAATAACTGTCTGCTTTACCGCCTTGATCGCGTCTTCACGTGCATGTTTTTCTTGCACTTGGATAGCTGCGATCAAATCTTTTTCGCAGATAGAGCGCACTTGCTGCTCAATATCTGCATTTAGTTCATACAAGGCAATTTCCGTTTTCTCTTTACCGGCCACCTGTATAATTTCTTCTTGGAAAGCAATTAACCGTTTAATTTCTTCATGACCGAACATAATCGCCTCAAGCATTACTTCTTCAGGCACTTCGTCCGCAGCGGCTTCAACCATGTTCACTGCATCTTTCGTTCCTGCTACTGTTAAATGCAAATCGCTTGCTTCAAGCTGCTCAACAGATGGATTGATGATAAACTCTCCATCTACACGGCCGACGATGACACCGGCAATTGGGCCTTCAAACGGAATATCAGAAATGCTTAAAGCAAGTGATGAACCGAACATGGCAGCCATTTCGGAAGAACAATCCTGATCTACACTCATCACCATGCTGATCACTTGCACTTCATTACGGAAACCTTCCGCAAACAGCGGACGGATTGGACGGTCGATTAGACGGCTTGCCAATGTCGCTTTCTCACTCGGGCGTCCTTCCCTTTTAATGAAGCCGCCCGGAATTTTCCCGACTGCATATAAACGTTCTTCATAATTCACTGTCAATGGAAAAAAATCAAAAGGCTTTGCTTCCTTTGAAGCAGTTGCTGCACTTAAAACTACTGTATCTCCATAGCGGATTAATGCCGCTCCGTTTGCTTGTTTAGCGA
Organism: Bacillus aerolatus; assembly: GCF_009183655.1. Taxonomy (GTDB): domain Bacteria; phylum Bacillota; class Bacilli; order Bacillales; family Domibacillaceae; genus Pseudobacillus; species Pseudobacillus aerolatus. Next base: position 302,191 of record NZ_WEIO01000002.1, on the reverse strand, counting down.
CCTGGCCGATCTCTACAGTCAGCTTGCGGCCTGCCCATTCTATGGAAAATGTCTGTTTCCCTTGCTCCATAAATGAACCCCTCTCTATATCAATAAAATATGTCATTACCTGCAATTCTAACTAATAGCATAACACTCGTTATGAGCCATGCAAAGTCAAATCATTGAATTTATCTATCTTATGTATTTTTCACTAAAATAACACAAGTTACTCATCCTATTTCGATCTTCCGTTGGAATTTAATCCCAACTATTTTTCTCCTAATAAAAAAGCGGGAAAGAATCCCGCTTTTTTTAAGCTGCTTAGCGACGTAAGCCGAGTTTTTGAATTAATTCACGGTAACGTTGAACATCTTTGTTACGAAGGTATGTTAACAGGTTACGACGACGTCCAACCATTTTTAACAAACCGCGGCGTGAATGATGGTCCTTTTTATGAGTTCGCAAATGGTTGTTTAGCGTATTGATTTGCTCTGTAAGCACAGCAATTTGTACTTCCGGAGAACCAGTATCACTCTCATGAGTTTTGTGTTCGTTGATGATTTCGTTTTTGCGTTCTTGTGTTAATGCCATTGTAATTCCTCCTTATTTTTTATAAAATCCCCAGTTACCAAGCATGCGTCGGAGTGGCGCGATGCCGAGCAACGGTTCAAATAATCCATTTCTTATCATAACTTATTTCCAGAAAGAGTGCAACCTTTTATGCATACTTTTCAAAGTAAGTAATCGCCGCCTGCTTGTCTTTATCGATCTGAGTAACAAGCGCTTCAATTCCATCAAACTTTTGCTCGCCACGCAAACGAACATACCACTGGATGGCTGCTTCTTCTCCATAAATAGAAAGCTGAAAATTAAATATATGCACTTCTACTGACAGCCGATGTTCGTCAGGATGTTTAAACGTCGGACGGTAGCCGATATTGCACACCCCGTTATGCCATTTTCCTTTTACTTTTATTTTCACCGCGTATACACCTGATTCAGGGACGAGATCGTCTTCATTTACTTCTATATTTGCTGTTGGGAATCCTATTTTGCGGCCCCGCTTATCTCCATGAATCACTGTTCCCTTTACTTCATATGGCCGCCCAAGCAGCCTGGCGGCTTCTTCCACATTACCTTCACTGAGCAGCTGCCGGATTTTTGTGGAACTGACTTTTTCCTCGTTGTGTTCAAATTTATCAACGGCTATAGAAGTAAACGCTCCGCGTGAATGAAAAGGGATGGTTTCCATCGTGCCTTTACCAAGTCTGCCATATGTATAGTCAAACCCAGCCACGACATGCTGTACATGCAGGCCGATAATATAATCATCGACAAATTGCTGTGGTTCAAGCGCGGCAAAATCAGAAGTGAATCGAACGATGAACAAATAATCAACGCCTAATGATTCGATTCTTTTGATCTTTTCATCGAGGGGAGTAATATATTTTATTTGTTTATGCTTGTGCCCAAGGACGACGGATGGATGCGGGTCAAACGTCATCACTGCACTCTTCATACCTTGTTCCTTTGCCTTCTCTATCGCTGCACGAATCACTTGTTGGTGCCCGGTATGGACTCCGTCGAAAAATCCAAGGGCCATTACTAAAAGAGGCAAGTCGTTTTTTTGTAGGTTATGAGGATGGTGTAACATACATACTTTCACTGTCTTCACCTGTCTTCCCGTCAATCGACTAACACTTTAACCGGCTTAATCTTCCCCGGCTTTGTCGGATGCAGCTGATAAATAGCCAGCAATTCCTCATCTTCAAATACCGCTGCTTCCTTCGCTTCCAGCGGCCAATCTGCAGGAACATCTAGTACAGACCCATTGATTACTTTCTTTGCTAATGTACCACTTATTATCCATTTCGGCAAATGATCCACTCCCTTTGCGAGAGGCTGAAGAACGGTTAAAATCTCTTCATTTTCTTGAAGTGTTTTTAACGCATCAAGCGTGAGGCATTCTTGTTCGTTAAAGCCTCCTGAAGAGATACGTACGAGGCTCGACATATGTGCCGGATACCCAAGCTTTTCACCGATCATCACGGCCAACGTACGGATATATGTCCCTTTGCTGCAGGTGGCACGGAAAGAAAAACGAATAGTTTCTCCTTCAAATAATTCTTTGTCGTCCAATAATTTTAGCTCATGAATCGTGACTGTTCTCGAAGGCCTGTCTACTTCTATACCTTGACGGGCATATTCATACAGCCGCTTGCCGTTTACTTTCACCGCGGAAAACATCGGCGGCGTTTGGATGATGTCACCAGTCAGCGACTGCAGAACTCTCAATATTTCAGCTCTAGTAATACTGGAATGAACAGGCTGTTGTTCCACTATTTCTCCAGAAGCATCTTCTGTTGTCGTTGAAAACCCGATGGTCACTTCACCTTCGTATGTTTTTCCTGAATTCATTATGTACTCGGCGAGCTTCGTCGCCCGGCCAACACAAATAGGCAATACTCCTTCCACGTCGGGATCAAGCGTTCCGGTATGGCCTACTTTTTTCATTCGAAGGATTTTGCGCACTTTAAACACGCAATCATGAGAGGTCATTCCTTTTTCCTTCCAAAGAGGAAGTATACCATTCATTCGATTTCTCTCCTTTTTAAGGCATAAAAAAGGTTCCGTACCTCCAGAGGAAATGAATATAGATGTGTGAAAAATAGACGTCTATATAGCATTCACTGAAGAGGCCAGAACCTTATGAACCTTTTGTATTCATCAATGGTCCGTTGAATGGCTGTCGATTTCTCTTAACAGAGTATCAATGCGGTTGCCATATTCAATCGATTCATCAATTTCAAAAAGCAACTCCGGAGTTTTGCGCAGGCGAATTCTCTGTCCAACTTCCGAACGGATAAATCCTTTTGCTTTCGTCAGAGCTTTTAACGTATCTTCACGTTCTTGTTCCTTACCAAGGACTGTGATATACACCTTTGCCTGCTGAAGGTCGCCAGTGACTTCTACATCCGTTACGGTAATAAAGCCAATGCGCGGATCTTTTACTTTCCGGTTTAAAATATCTGTCAGTTCTTTTTTCATTTGTTCACCGACACGATTCGAACGAAGACTCATCTTTCTCACCTCACTATAGCCATTCATAGGAAGTAGCGAGCCGTTCCCACTCAGGGAAAGAATCCAGAAAGTGTAAGGCATTAGCCAGCTCTCTTTCCGCTGCCTTCCTGGAGGAAGCGACAGTGACTATGGCAAGTTTTGTACGCTGCCAGACGTCTTGATGGTCAATTTCCGCCACGGAGACATTTAACTTTTGCTTGAGACGCGTAATGGTGCGCTGCAACACTGCCCGCTTTTCCTTTAACGAGTGCGAATCATAAATTAAATATTCTACTTCGGCGTAACCAATCATTTGCGCTCGATTTCTTCCTCAATAAAGGCTTCAATAATGTCGCCTTCCTTAACATCGTTGAAGTTTTTAATGGTAATTCCGCACTCATATCCTTGGCTGACTTCTTTGGCATCATCCTTGAAACGTCTAAGTGCGTCGACTTGCCCTTCAAAAATAACGATGCTGTCACGGATTAAACGCACGCCGCTGTCACGGGTAATCTTTCCTTCTGTGACGTAAGAGCCGGCAATTGTACCCACTTTGGATACCTTAAAGGTTTGGCGTACTTCTGCCTGACCGATAATTTTTTCCTGGAATTCAGGGTCGAGCATCCCTTTCATTGCCGCTTCAATTTCTTCAATTGCCTTATAAATGATGCGGTGAAGACGAACATCGACTGCTTCTGCATCAGCTGCCCGCTTCGCATTTACATCTGGACGGACGTTGAAGCCAATCACGATTGCATTTGAAGCAGAAGCAAGAATAATATCGGATTCAGTGATGGCACCGACGCCCGTATGAATGATTTTCACATTCACGCCTTCTACTTCCAGTTTGTTAAGAGCTGCCGCAACAGCTTCAAGTGATCCTTGAACGTCAGCTTTCAAAACGATGTTTAAGTCTTTCATTTCCCCTTGCTTCATATGCTCAAACAAGTTATCAAGACTAACACGCGTTTTTTCGCTGCGCTGTGCCTGCAGAGCTTCTTGAGCACGGGATTCACCAATTTGACGAGCTGTTTTCTCGTCGTCAAATACGACAAAGCGGTCACCGGCAAGCGGAACGTCATTTAAACCGGTAATTTCAATCGGTGTCGATGGACCAGCTGTTTTTATCCGGCGGCCAAGGTCATTCACCATAGCACGAACACGGCCGAACGTATTGCCGACAACAATCGGATCTCCGACATTTAACGTTCCATTTTGCACAAGCAATGTCGCAACAGAGCCTCGCCCTTTATCAAGCTCGGCTTCAATTACAGTACCAATTGCCCGGCGGCCAGGGTTCGCTTTTAACTCTTCCACCTCTGCAACGAGCAGGATCATTTCAAGCAATTGCTCAATACCTTCACCTGTCTTGGCTGAAAGCGGAACGAAGATCGTTTCGCCGCCCCATGCTTCCGGAACAAGTCCTTGCTCAGTTAATTCCTGCATCACGCGGTCTGGATTAGCTGTTGGCTTATCAATTTTGTTCACAGCTACGATAATTGGCACTTCAGCTGCCTTCGCATGGTTGATGGCTTCGACTGTTTGCGGCATGACACCGTCATCTGCAGCCACGACAAGAATGGTAATATCTGTGATTTTTGCTCCCCGTGCGCGCATCGTTGTAAACGCCGCATGCCCTGGTGTATCAAGGAACGTGATTTTCTTGTCGCCTTCCTCAATTTGGTACGCACCGATATGCTGCGTAATCCCGCCGGCTTCTCCTTCTGATACTTTCGTGTTACGGATCGAATCAAGAAGTGTTGTTTTCCCGTGGTCAACGTGCCCCATGATAGTCACAACTGCTGGACGTTCGATTTGTTTGCCTTCATCATCTTCTCCAAAATATACTTCCAGATCTGCTTTATCGATTAAAATTTCTTCTTCTACTTCTACACCATATTCGCTGGCTACAAGCTCAATAGCATCGCTGTCCAATTCTTGGTTGATCGTGGCCATGACACCTAACATAAACAGCTTTTTAATAATCTCGGACGGTTCACGGTTTAATTTTTTCCCCAATTCCGCAACCGTTAACGAGCCGGAGAAAGTAATTTTCTCAGGGAGTTCTTTTACTTTTGGCGGCTGTGTTGCAGCAACTGGCTTTGATTGCCTTTGTTTATTACCTTGCTGCTTGCCTCTCCCTTGATTTCTATTGTTCCCTTTTGCCTGATTAAATCCTTTTTGTTGCGTATTTTTCTGTCCGGATGTTCCTTTAGTTCCCGGCTTGCTTTTATTAGCAGCAGTTCCACGGCTTGTTCCCTGAGTGCTTGCTGCCTGCTTGTTTTGCTGGCCTGTTTTTGGTTGATTAGTTTGTTTGTTTGAGATCGATTTATCCAATTTTTGTATAGCCTCCTCGTCAATAACAGTCATATGGTTAGAGACTTCTACATTCAACTCTTTTAATTTTTCAATGACTACTTTACTTGACACGTTTTTTTCTTTCGCGTATTCATATACTCTTTGTTTACTCATATGTTCACCCCCGCATAGTATCATCGAGGAGGGCGGAAAGCTTCTTAGCAAACCCTGCGTCTAAAACGGCTGCAACTACCCTTGCCTCTTTGCCGATTGCCTGGCCGAGAACATACCGATTATCAATCCACTTTAAGGGCACTTGATAAAAGCTTGCTTTGTCCTGGATTTTTTTCTTTGTATTTGGTGATGCATCTGCTGAGAGCAACACCAGCTCTGCCCGGCCTTTTTGAATTTCTTTTACTGTCAGCTCTTCACCTGAAATGATCTTTCGTGCTCTTGTAGCTAATCCTAATAGCCTTGCCCATTGAGGCTCATTCATCGTTTAATTCGTCTCCTTTTCCACAATTGAAAGGAGTTCTTCAAATACACTGTCCGGCACACTGACATTCAGCTGCCTGGATAAAATGCCTTTTGTTTTCGCCAATTCAACGGCTTCCTTTGTTTTTGACACATACGCTCCGCGGCCGGACTTTTTTCCAGTTACATCCACGGACACTTCTCCTTCTTTAGAGCGGACAACACGTACCATTTCTTTTTTTGCTTTCATTTCCCCTGTAGCTACACATTTTCTTAACGGTACTTTTTTGGGATGAGTCATTTTTCTTCACCTCTTATTCAATTTCTTCGGAGGAAAAGTCATAAGCCTCTTCGTCTTCAATAGCCGATACAACGTTTTCACGTGGATAAATTCCGGCTTCACGCGCATCTGTCTCACTTTTAATATCAATCTTCCAACCTGTTAACTTGGCTGCCAAGCGGGCATTTTGACCGCGTTTGCCGATGGCGAGAGACAGCTGGTAATCAGGAACGACGACCGTTGTTGCTTTCGCCTCTTCGTCTACCTGCACATCGACTACTTTCGATGGACTTAGCGCGTTGGCTACAAATACAACTGGGTCTTCGGACCATTTCACGATATCGATTTTTTCGCCTTTTAGTTCATTGACAATCGCCTGGACGCGGTTTCCTTTTGGCCCAACACACGCACCGACCGGATCGACTTCAGGATTTTCAGCATAGACCGAAATTTTCGAACGGTCACCCGCTTCACGGGAAACAGATCGAATCTCCACTGTGCCGTCAAAGATTTCCGGCACTTCAATTTCAAATAAACGCTTTAACAGTCCCGGATGGGTTCTTGAAACAAAAATTTGCGGCCCTTTTGTTGTCCGTTCTACTTTCGTAATATACACCTTAATTCGGTCATGGGGCTTATAACTTTCATTTGGCATTTGCTCAGCCAGCGGCAAAAGCGCTTCGATTTTGCCGAGACTGACGTAGATGAAACGGGAATCTTGCCGCTGGACAATTCCCGTCATAATATCTTCCTCACGGTCAATAAATTCCGAATAAATAATACCTCGCTCCGCTTCCCTCACACGTTGAGTAACAACTTGTTTAGCTGTTTGAGCGGCGATGCGGCCGAAATCTTTAGGTGTAACCTCAAGCTCGACAATGTCCCCGATTTCATAAGACGGGTTGATTTCGCGCGCTTGAGCTTCGGAAATTTCGAGACGCGAATCGAACACTTCATCTACCACTTCTTTGCGGGCGAACACGCGCATCGTGCCTGATTCAAGGTTCAAATCAACGCGGACATTTTGCGCTTGGTTGAAATTTCGCTTGTAAGCAGAGACAAGTGCAGCTTCAATCGCTTCGATAATTAGATTTCGTTCAATTCCTTTTTCTTTTTCCAAATATAAAAGAGCATCATATAGTTCAGTGCTCATCGGACTTTCCGCCCCCCTTACATAATGATAAACTGCCATTTTTCCCCTTGAAGTCAAAACAAGGTAAGCCGGAATTCCGGCTATTCCTCGCTATTATAGAAAAAGCTGCGCGCCTGTACGGCCTGTTTCTTTTAAGAAAAAGAAACGGCAAGCCGGGCTTTTGCTACTTTTTCCAACGGAAGGGTCACTTGTTTTTTTCTCGTCTTGATTAAATACTCAATGACCAGCTCTTCCTTTTCAAATGACAATAAAGTGCCTTCGAACGTTTTTTCTCCATCAATCGGCTCATATGTTTTCACATGCACACGTTTTCCAACCGCACGCTCATAATCCCTGATTTTTTTCAGCGGGCGTTCCGCACCCGGAGAAGAAACTTCCAAAAAGTAGTTATAAGAGATTGGATCTGTTTCGTCCAGCTTTTCACTCAGCCGCTCACTGACAATTCCGCACTCCTCAATATCTACTCCTGTTTCTTTGTCAATGTAGACACGCAGAAACCAATTCTTTCCTTCTTTTACGTATTCAACATCAACTAATTCTAAATTCAGGTCTTCAGTAATTGGTTTTACTAACTGTTCAACTGTTTCAATCACTTTACTCATATATACCCTCCTGGTTGAATGAAATCCCTGACCAAGAATGAAACCCTTTTACAAACACGAAAGAGTGGGGATGCCCCACTCTTTCAAAGAGAGTTATCAATTAGTATTTCCATTAAAAATATACCATAACCCTTTATTTTATGCAACTCAGCCGCTGTTCGGCTCAAAAAAGGGACAGCTGGTTCTGATCAGGAAGTGAAGCGAGACAGCCGTGATTATCCAAATACTCAATGATTGTTTTAGATACCTTTCCGCGTTGCTGCAAATCTTCTTTTGAAAGGAACTCTCCTTGTTCACGAGCCTTCACAATATTGAAAGCGGCATTTGTGCCCAGTCCTGGAATCGAATTAAAAGGAGGAATGAGCGAATCGCCATCAATAATAAACTGATTGGCACTGGAACGATACAAATCGACTTTTTGGAATTTAAAGCCCCGCTCGCACATTTCAAGCGCCAATTCCAGCACAGTCAACAAACTTTTCTCTTTCGGCGAAGCTTCAAGCCCCTTCGCGTTAATTTCTTCAATGATGGATTTAATGGCCGCCGCTCCTCTGACCATCGCATCCACGTCAAAGTCCTCTGCCCTTACGGTAAAGTATGCCGCATAATAAAGAAGAGGCATATGGACTTTAAAGTAAGCAATCCGGACAGCCATTAATACATAAGCTGCGGCATGCGCTTTAGGAAACATGTACTTGATTTTTTTGCATGAATCAATATACCATTCAGGCACTCCTTTGTTGCGCATTTCTTCTTCCATTTCTTCAGTGAGACCTTTGCCTTTACGGACAAATTCCATGATCTTAAAGGCAAAGGCGGGATCGAGTCCCTGGTAGATTAAATACACCATAATATCATCCCGGCAGCCAATCACATCGCTCAATTCGCAAATGCCGTTATGAATCAACTCCTGGGCATTGCCGAGCCATACATCGGTACCATGGGATAATCCCGAAATCTGGACGAGCTCGGAAAAAGTCGTCGGCTTCGTGTCTTCAAGCATTTGCCGGACGAATCGCGTGCCGAATTCCGGAATACCGAGCGTCCCTGTTTTGCACATAATTTGCTCTTCTGTTACACCGAGTGATTCCGTGCCGCTGAAAATTTTCATTACTTCCGGGTCATCTGTAGGAATCGTTTTCGGATCAATGCCAGACAAATCTTGCAGCATCCGAATGACGGTCGGGTCATCGTGCCCCAGAATATCAAGTTTCAACAAATTATCGTGAATAGAATGGAAATCAAAATGAGTCGTCTTCCATTCTGACTTGTCACTGTCTGCCGGATATTGAATCGGCGAAAAATCATAAATATCCATATAATCCGGCACAACGATAATTCCGCCCGGATGCTGTCCCGTCGTCCGCTTCACACCTGTACAGCCTTTCGCAAGCCGATCTACCTCCGCTCCTCGCAGCTGCAAATTATTGTCTCCTGCATATCCTTTCACGTACCCGAATGCCGTTTTATCCGCCACTGTTCCGATCGTTCCGGCACGATACACATACTCTTCACCAAACAGCACTTTCGTGTAATTGTGGGCAACGGGCTGGTATTCACCGGAAAAATTGAGATCAATATCCGGGACCTTGTCTCCTTTAAATCCAAGGAAGGTTTCAAACGGAATATCGTGGCCGTCTTTCGTGTATCTAATCTGACAGTCCGGACAGTTTTTATCAGGCAGATCGAATCCGGAGCCGACAGAACCGTCATTGAAAAACTCGGATTTCTGGCACTGCGGACAGACGTAATGAGGCGGCAGCGGGTTTACTTCGGTGATTTCAGTCATTGTTGCGACGAATGAAGAACCGACAGACCCCCGCGAACCGACAAGATAGCCGTCATCCAATGATTTCTTCACGAGCTTATGTGAAATAAGGTAAATAACCGCGAATCCATGGCCGATGATACTTTTCAGCTCTTTTTCTAACCTAGCTTCAACGATTTCAGGTAATTGCTCGCCATAAATGCTTCTCGCCATTTCATAGCTCATATTACGGATCTCTTCATCCGCCCCTTCAATTTTTGGCGTATAAAGGTCGTCCTTAATTGGCTTTACCTCATCGATCATATCCGCTATTTTATTCGTATTTTCGATAACGACTTTTTCCGCTGTCTCTTTTCCTAAGAAACTGAATGCGTCCAGCATTTCATTTGTCGTTCGAAAATGGACGTCCGGCAATTCATGACGGTTAAGCGGATTGGCTCCTCCTTGGGAATTGACTAGGATTTTACGATGGATTTTATCCGTCGGGTTTAAATAGTGAACATTACCGGTAGCGGCTACAGGCAGCTGCATTCTTTCACCGAGCTCCACTACTTTTTTTATAATGTCTTCAAGCGCATGGTCATCACGGACAAGTTCCATTTCAAGTAAATGGGCGTATACTTCCTTCGGGTGTATTTCGAGGTAATCGTAAAATTTAGCCGCTTTCTCTGCCTGCTCCATTCCTTTTTGCATCATGCTCTCAAATACTTCACCTTTGTCACACCCCGAGCCGATAATCAGTCCTTCCCGGTGTTTTTGCAAAACGGACCTCGGAATTCTCGGCACTCTGTAAAAGTAATCAATATGAGAAATAGAGACGAGTTTAAATAAATTTTTTAAACCTGTGTCATTTTGTGCGAGGATGGTGCAATGGTATGGCCGGGCGCGTTTATAGGCACTGCCTTCTCCCATGTGAGCATTAAAATCATCATGATAAGAGATGGATTTTTCGGCGGCATCTTTGAGCATTTTCAAAAACAAATATCCTGTCGCTTCCGCATCGTAAATCGCCCGATGGTGCTGGGTCAATTCCACATCAAACTTTTTGGCAAGTGTATTGAGCCGGTGATTTTTCATCGTAGGATACAAAAACCTAGCCAATTCCAGCGTGTCAATCACCGGATTCACCGACTTGCCAAGGTCGTAGCGGGTGTAGCCTGCGTTTAAAAATCCCATATCAAATGAAGCGTTATGGGCCACGAGAATGGCATCATCTGTCCAGCCTTTAAATTTCTTTAACACTTCCTCCACTTCCGGGGCATTTTGAACGAGGTCATCGGTGATGCCCGTTAAGTTAATGGTCGTAGAAGAAAGAGGATGGTGCGGATTAGCAAATGACTCAAACCGGTCAATGATGTCGCCGTCTTTAATTTTAACAGCAGCCAGCTCAATGATCGTGTCATATACAGCGGAGAGACCAGTCGTTTCCACGTCGAAAACGACATACGTTTCGTCTGCCAATAAGCGATGGGCGTCATTATACGCAATTGGCACTCCATCATCGACTAAATTTGCTTCAAGACCGTACAGCACTTTAACGCCATGCTTTTTGCCGGCACTGTATGCATCCGGGAACGACTGAGCAACGGCATGGTCGGTCACAGCAATCGCTTTATGTCCCCATTTGCCTGCCTGGGCGATCAAATCACCAATTGGCGATACGGCATCCATCTGGCTCATCGGCGTATGAAGGTGAAGTTCCACGCGCTTCTCCTCTTCTGGAGCGGTATCTTGACGCGTAATCGGGGCAATTTCATTCACATCATTGGCAATCATGACAAGATCCCGGACAAACGTATCATTTTGAACAGTCCCTCTTGCCCTTACCCACATGCCTTTTTTCACCCGGCCATAAAGAGCGGCATCTTCTTTATCACGGGAAAACATTTTAATTAATATCGAGTCGGTGTAGTCGGTAATCTTGAACGTTAGCAGCGTTCGGCCGCTCCTGAGTTCTTTCGTTTCCGCGTCAAATACAAAGCCTTCAACAGCTATTCTGCGTTCTTCATCTTGAATTTCTTCCAGTCTTTTAAACTCAGCATCATCCTTAATTTTCAAACCGATCATAAGTGGACCGCTCGCTGCTTCATCGCTTTCCCCAGCATTCGCTTCCCGTTTTTGCATTTCCACAACTGCCTGCATGGCCCGTTCGGCGTCTTCTTTTTGTTTCGCTTCAAGAAACTGTTGAAATTCATCATTTGTTTCCTGCTTCATAACGGCCACATCAAACGTAACCGGCGGAAAACCATAACTTTGGTACGTCCGGCAAATCCAATCGCCGTATTTGTTTTTCAGAGTCATTCCTTCCGCATCATTGCCGACATGGACCGTTAATTTATTGCCTTTTACAACGGGCTTGCGGCCATTTAACAGTGCGAGCATTGGCGGGGAAATACCTTCGAGCTGGCTCACGCAATAAGTCCAATACTCGCTGATCAACTCCTCCGACACAGCCGCACTCCTCACTGTTACTGAAAATGTAACACGAGCAATTTCTTTAAATGCATGGTTTAATGCATTCGTGAATTTCTCGAGCACCTGGCAAGGAATAATCGCTTCTGTTATAAAAGAAAAATGCCATCGTTTCGTCTGGCGTTCTACAGTTAACTTTACTATTTCTGCTCCCTCAAAATGTTTGACAACTGCATCTTCTGTCAATTGCAGCTGCTGAAGCAACAACTGCATCCGCTGTCGTCTTCCCTGGGATTCTTCATTCATTTATATGCCTCCCAATTTCATCGTTCTCTTCTATTTTAACAGAAATTCGGAAGAAAAAAGGCACCTGTATTAGGCACCTTTAATTGTTTATATTGTTTGAAAAATTTCATGAAGCGTTGAAACTAATTCGCTCTTCTGAACTTCTATCATTTCGCCTGTTTTGCGGACTTTCACTTCGACGATGCCTTCAGCTGCTTTTTTACCGATGGTTACCCGGACAGGCAAACCAATTAAGTCGCTGTCGGTAAATTTCACTCCCGGACGCTCAGCCCGATCGTCCATCAGCACATCATACCGGCTTTCTCGAAGCGCACTGTAAATTTCTTCTGCGAGCGTACGCTGGTTTTCATCTTTTATGTTAATCGGAACTAAATGAACATCAAACGGAGAAAGTGCTTTAGGCCAAACAAATCCGTTCTCATCATTAAACTGCTCGGCAACTGCGGCCATCGTCCGAGAAACGCCGATTCCGTAGCAGCCCATAATCATTGGCTGTGTCCGCCCATTTTCATCCAAGTAAACCGCATTCATCGCTTCGCTGTATCTTGTACCTAATTTGAAAATGTGCCCTACTTCGATGCCTTTAGCAAACTGAATCGTTCCTTCCCCATCCGGCGACACATCACCTTCCTGGATAAAACGCAAGTCAGCATATTGATCGACACGATAATCTTTCTCCGCATTCACGTTAATAAAATGATAGCCTTCCTCATTTGCTCCGCATACGCCGTTTGTGATGGCCTTCACTGCGTGATCAGCAATCACTTTGACGCCTTCTTTCACATTCACTGGTCCGAGAGAACCGATCGTGCAGCCAAGTACTTCGCTGACCTCCTCATGGGGGGCAAGCTCTACAGTGTCTGCCTGGAACAAGTTTTTCAGCTTAATGTCATTCACTTCATGATCGCCGCGCACAAGGACAAGCACGTTTTCTCCGTCTACTTTAAAGAGGAGAGACTTAAGACACTGTTCGGCAGAAACATTAAGCAGCTCTGCTACGCTGCTGATCGTTTTCGCATCTGGTGTGGAAACTTTCTCGACTTCACCTTCCGCTTCTCCGCTTTTTTCGTAAGCTGTGACAACCGGAGCCATTTCGATATTAGCTGCATAATCGGATGAATTAGAGTAAGCAATCGTATCTTCCCCAATGTCGGAAAGCACCATGAATTCATGTGTATCTTTCCCGCCCATGGCGCCTGAATCGGCGATGACCGCCCGGAAATTGAGACCGCAGCGGCGGAAAATATTCGAATAAGCCGTAAATAAACGATCGTACACTTCTCCGAGGCTTTCATGTGATGTATGGAAAGAATACGCATCTTTCATAACAAACTCTCTTCCGCGCAGCAAACCGAACCTCGGACGCTGTTCATCACGAAACTTTGTCTGGATTTGATAGAGTGTTAACGGCAGACGCTTGTACGATTTTACTTCATCGCGGATCAAGCTTGTAATAACTTCTTCGTGAGTCGCTCCCAAAACAAACTTCCGCTCATGACGATCCGAGAGTCGCATCAACTCAGGACCGTACGTATACCAGCGGCCCGATTCCTGCCATAGTTCCGCTTGCTGCAAAGCTGGCATCAGGAGTTCCGCTGCTCCGGCATTATCCATTTCTTCGCGGACAATGTCTTCTACTTTGCGCAGCACTTTTTTGCCAAGCGGCAAATAGCTGTAAATTCCGCTTGCATTTTGGCGGATAAATCCTGCTTTTAACAACAGCTGATGGCTTTTTACATCGGCATCAGCCGGTACTTCTCTCATTGTAGGAATTAACGTTTGGCTTTGTTTCATTACATGCACCTCAAACTAATTTATTGTAAAAAGAATCGCTGGATATCATTCCATGTAACCACAATCATCAGCAGCATCAGCAGAGCAAACCCAACAAAATGGACCATTCCTTCTTTTTGGCGGTCGATCGGCTTGCCCCTTAACGCTTCTACAAGGAAGAATAACAGCCGGCCGCCGTCCAGTGCCGGGAGCGGCAGCAAATTCATGATCCCTAAGTTGATGCTTAATACGCCTGCCCATTTCATTAAGTTCATAATGCCCGATTTGGCTACAGTGTCGGTGGATACATAAATGCCCACTGGACCGGAAAGCATATCAATCGAAAACTGGCCAGTGACAAGCTTACCAAGTAACCGAGTAATTTCTACCGTCCAGAAATAAGTTTCTTTTGCTCCGTAAGAGATCGAACCGAAAAACGATTTTTCCACCGGACTATGCACACCGATAATACCGATTTTTTGATCTTCAATTTCACGAACTTTTGGAGTCACCGGGATATCCATTGCTTCTCCGTCTCGTTCAACTGTAAAATCGATCTCGGCTTGTGGATTCTTCTGGATAACAGTGACAATATCATCCCAGCTTGCCACTCCTTGTCCGTTAATGCTGATGACTTTGTCGCCTTCCATCAAACCGGATTCTTTCGCTGCGCCATCGGATGTCAGCTTGCCAAGTTCAGGCTCGTTCGTCGGAACCCCTTGAATAATAGCGATAAGGACAAAAACAACAAAAGCTAAAATAAAGTTAAAGAGTGGACCGGCAAAAATTGCCATTGCGCGCTGACCGAGCGTTTTCGAAGCAAACTGGCGGTCCCATGGCGAAATTTGGCTTTCAACCCCATCCTCGGATATAACAGCTTCCCGGTGAATCGGAAACGTTTTTATTTCCTCTTCACCATCTTCGTACCCTCTGATTATAAGCTGGTGCTCAAGATCAGCATTTTCTACCTCAATAACCCGTGCTTGCGGATAGCGATCTTTTCCATTGACAATAATTTTGACAATTTCTTCACGATCGTTTAGGATCACACCGATGCGGTGACCCGCTTTTAAATCGACCATTTCCGGGTCTTCCCCGGCCATGCGGACATATCCTCCTAGCGGAAGCAGCCTAAGTGTATAAACCGTTTCTCCTCTTTTATGGGCAAACACTTTCGGTCCGAAGCCAATAGCGAATTCCCGGCAAAGTATTCCGGCTCGCTTGGCGAAAATAAAGTGGCCCAGTTCATGAAAAAAAACGAGGGCGCCAAATATAACGATAAACGCTATAACAGTACTCAATATGGATAACCACCTTTTTTATAAAAGTGAGCGGACGAATTCTCTAGTTTCTTTGTCGGTTTGCTGAATCGTTTCCAAGTCAGGTTCTGGAGAAGATTGATGCTTCTCGAGGGCGCGTTCGACCAGTTCATCGATCTGTAAAAACGTAATTTTCCCGTCAAGAAAAGCAGCGACAGCGGCTTCATTAGCAGCATTCAGTACAGTGGGCAGCGTCCCGCCTGATTTACCTGCCTCGTAGGCAAGCGCCAGCATCCGAAAACGCTCTTGGTCTACCGGCTGAAAATGAAGCTTGCCCACTTCCAACAAATTGAGCCGCTTGGCATCAGGAAGGGACAGACGATCCGGATACGTGAGCGCATATTGAATTGGCACACGCATATCCGGGGTGCCGAGCTGGGCAATTACCGAACTATCTTGAAATTCGACCATCGAATGAATAATACTTTCTCGATGTAAAATAACATCAATTTGGTCATATGGCAAATGAAAAAGCCAATGCGCTTCAATTACTTCCAGGCCTTTGTTCATCATCGTTGCAGAATCAATGGTGATTTTCGCACCCATTGACCAATTCGGATGGTTTAAAGCTTCTTGAACGGTAACATTTTTCAACTCTGCCCGTGTACGATCACGAAAACTCCCGCCGGATGCTGTTAAAACGAGCCGGTCAATATTTTTCTCTTTTTCTCCTTGCAAACATTGAAAAATAGCAGAGTGCTCACTGTCTACCGGCAAAAGCTCTACACCATGCTTTTTGGCTGCTGCCATGACGAGATGTCCGGCTGTAACGAGTGTTTCTTTATTTGCAATCGCAATTTTTTTGCCTGCTTCAATCGCTTGCAGTGTCGGGTGCAGCCCCACGCTGCCGAGCACGGCATTTACTAAAATATCCGCCGCTTGAAAAACAGCTGTTTCCACAAGCCCTTCTTCACCATGCATCATTTTCACCGAAGGAAATTCAGCCTTCAGCTTAACTGCATCTTCCCGGAGTTCCACGGATACTAATTCAGGTTGAAAATCTTTAATGATTTTTCTCGTTTCCTCTATGTTCCTTCCAGCTGAAAAAGCAGCCAGCGAAAATTCTTCATGGTGCTGCCGAATAACATCAAGCGTCTGCCGGCCAATGGAGCCGGTTGCACCTAAAAGACTTATTTTTTTCAAACATTTCATCTCCTCAAACAAACTCTATCCTTTACACTAATTGCAATAAGTGAACGAGCGGGAACACGAACAGCCAGCTGTCTGTCCGATCTAAAATGCCGCCGTGCCCCGGCAAAAGCGTTCCTGAATCCTTTACTCCATAATGGCGTTTAAGAGCAGATTCTGCTAAATCACCAAGCTGTCCAAAAATAGACAATACGGCTGTCGCAATCAATAATTTGGGCAGCGCTGTATCCATGTCTGCAAACAAAGTAATGATAAAAGCGACTAGCACGGCCGAAAGAATACCGCCTATTGACCCTTCCACTGTTTTTTTCGGACTAATTTCCGGCCACAATTTGCGTTTTCCAAGCGATCGGCCGACGAAATAAGCTCCTGAATCTGTTGCCCACGTAATGAGCAGTGCAAAAAAGACAAACACCGCTCCCGCTTCTCTTGTTTCAATAAAATAGTAAAAACCGAAACCGACATACATAGCAGCTAATACACAAAAACCGGCATCTTCAAAATCAAAGCGGTTTTTAGAGACAACCGTGTACGCGAGCAAAAGCAAAACGAACAAGGCAGCAAGCTGCAGTTTGCTGTAGCCAGCTTGTTCTATAGCAATTGTAAAGCGCTCCGGTATTAAAACAATGCAAAGCAATAAAATAGAGAGCAGGCCGGGCATGGATGCAGGAGCAATTTTTTTCATCTTTAATGCTTCCATCAACCCGATCGCCGCCATTAAATATGCCAGTATGATAAATGGCCATCCGCCGTAGAGAACAATCGGCAAAAAAGCGGCTGCTGCAATGACAGCAGTTAAAATACGTTGTTTCATTTCTCAAACTCCTAACTTTCATCCTGTTAAATACTTACGACAAACCGCCAAAGCGGCGCGAACGCCGTTGAAAAGCTTCTATTGCTTCAAGCAAGTGATTTTCTTTAAAGTCTGGCCAATTGACATCAGTAAACCAAAACTCCGTATAAGCCAGCTGCCAGAGCATAAAGTTGCTCAAACGAATTTCCCCGCTCGTGCGAATTAGTAAATCAGGATCTTTTAAGTGCCTGGTCATAAGGTAGGTGGAAAAAAGATCTTCATTTAAATTTTCTTCTAATAGTATACCATTTTTTGCATCATGGATTATATCTTTTACAGCCGTTAAAATCTCGGCGCGGCTTCCATAATTCAAAGCAAAGTTTAACACTAAGCCGTCATTCGTGCTCGTTTGTTCCATTGCTTTTTCTACAGCGCCCAGCGTGTGCTTCGGGATTTGGCTCCGTTCTCCCATCATTTGCACTTGAACATTTTCTTCAATCAATTCCGGCAGAAATGTGCCCAGAAATTCTTGCGGCAGTTTCATTAAAAAATCTACTTCTGTTTTTGGACGCTTCCAGTTTTCGGTTGAAAACGCATAAAGAGTCAATGCCTTCACACCAAGCTTGTTCGCCAGCCTGGTAATCTTTCTTACCGTTTTCATTCCTTCATGATGGCCGGCAATTCTTGGCAAGGCCCTTTTCTTCGCCCATCTGCCGTTGCCATCCATAATGATGGCAATGTGTTCCGGAACAGGTTCTTTTTTGATATTCTCTATCCGCTCTTCAGTATTATGGTTATCCGCTGTTTTCCATAACTTTTTTTTGTTGATCATAAAATATCCTCCACGTTGTAGCATCACCAAATTTAAAACTAATTACTACCTATTATAATACCAAAATTGGCGGTTGATTACTTTGTAGAAATGGATGTATTTTTTTATTCATTAAAAAGCAAGAAAAAAAGAAGAAAACCCTCTTACAGCGAAGAGGGTTTTAACATCAAACTTCCATGATTTCTTTTTCTTTATCTTTGGAAATATCATCGATTTTACTGATGAAATTGTCTGTTTGTTTTTGCACATCGTCTGTAAAGCCGCGCAGATCATCTTCTGTAATATCACCGGATTTTTCCATTTTTTTCAACCCTTCGTTCGCATCACGACGAACATTGCGGATAGCAACTTTCGCATCTTCCGCCTCTTTTTTAACGAGCTTAACTAATTCTTTCCGGCGCTCTTCTGTCAAAGCTGGAAAAGCAAGACGAATGACAGAACCGTCATTGGAAGGAGTAAGTCCAAGGTCTGATTTTAAAATGGCTTTCTCAATATCACCCATCGCTGTTTTATCGTATGGCTGAATGACGAGCAGTCTTGCTTCCGGCACAGACACAGAAGCAAGCTGATTAATTGGTGTCGGCGCCCCGTAATAATCTACAGTCACGCGGTCTAATAACGAAGCGTTGGCACGGCCAGCTCGGATAGACGCCAACTCTCTCGTATATGCTTGAATCGCTTTCGTCATTCTTTCATTCATTTGTTCAATCACTTCATTTGCCATTATTCTTTCCCCCTTACAATTGTTCCGATTTTATCACCCATAACGACTCGTTTAATATTTCCGCTTTCCATAACCGAGAAGACGATGAGCGGAATATCATTATCCATACATAAAGAAGAAGCTGTAGAATCCATGACGGCAAGCCCTTCTTTAATCACATCCAGATAAGATAACTCATCGTATTTCACCGCGTTTTTATCAATGCGGGGATCTGCTGAATACACACCGTCCACATTGTTTTTCGCCATTAAAATAACTTCCGCTTCAATTTCAGCCGCTCGCAGCGCTGCTGTCGTATCGGTAGAGAAGTACGGGTTGCCTGTACCCGCTGCAAAAATAACGACCCGCTTCTTTTCCAGATGGCGAATCGCCCGGCGGCGGATATAAGGTTCTGCCACTTGACGCATTTCGATCGAAGTCTGTACGCGCGTTTCGATTCCGAGCTGTTCGAGACTGTCTTGCAAAGCCATCGAATTCATGACAGTGGCGAGCATACCCATATAATCGGCTGTTGCGCGGTCCATGCCCATTTCACTGCCGATCTTTCCTCTCCAAATGTTGCCTCCGCCCACAACGACAGCTACTTCTACGTCCAGTTCGGCAATTTCTTTTACTTGTTCAGCGATTGATTTAATGACAGCCGGATTGATCCCAAAGCCAGCTTCACCTGCCAGCGCTTCCCCACTTAACTTTAATACTACACGTTTATATTTTGGAACGCTCATGTAAACCTCCGTATGTATAGTTGTTGGTTTGCTTCAACCCTTATTTTATAAAAAATTGCCAAACTCTAGATGAAATCCCTCACCAGCAGCCGGCAAGGGATTTCCATTTAATAATTACTTTCTTTCCATTTACTAAATAGAAAAGAATTATTTTTTTATTTGGTTCATTACTTCTTCCGCAAAGTTATCTTGGCGCTTTTCAATGCCTTCGCCCACTTCGTAACGAACAAGCGCTGTAATTTCTGCCCCTTTTGATTGAACAAATTTGCCCACTTTTTCATCAGGGTTTTTCACGAATGGCTGATCCACTAAGCAAATATCTTCGAAGAATTTGCTGAGACGGCCTTCTACCATTTTCGCCACGATATTTTCAGGCTTGCCTTCGTTTAAAGCTTGTTGTGTTAATACTTCGCGCTCACGAGCTACTTCTTCTTCTGAAACAGCGTCACGAGAGATGTATTTAGGGTTTAATGCAGCGGAGTGCATCGCCACATCTTTTGCGACACTTGCATCAGTTGTTCCTTCTATAACTGTTAGCACGCCGATGCGGCCGCCCATATGCAAGTATTCGCCGAATGCACCATTGTCGCTTTTTGTTTTAATTTCAAAGCGGCGAAGTGTTAGTTTTTCTCCGATTTTAGCAATTGACTCATTGATATATTCGCCAACTGATTTGCCGTTTGCCATTTCCTGATCAAGCGCTTCTTCCACATTTGCAGGTTTTTTAGCGAGCAAATGATCAGCCAATTCTTTTACAAGAGCTTGGAAACCTTCGTTTTTTGCCACGAAGTCAGTTTCGGAATTTACTTCTAAAATAACAGCGTCATTGCCTTCGCTTTTGATGAACGTTGTTCCTTCAGCAGCGATGCGGTCAGATTTTTTAGCGGCTTTCGCAATTCCTTTTTCACGAAGGAAATCAATTGCCTGTTCCATGTCGCCGCCAGTTTCTGTTAACGCTTTTTTACAGTCCATCATGCCAGCGCCTGTTTTTTCACGAAGTTCTTTAACCATTTGAGCAGTAATTGCCATTATTTTTCTTCCTCCTTTAAGTCGTCTGCATCTTCATACATAATTTTGCGTTTCTCTTTTAAAAAAAGGTGATAAGAGAAGTTCCACTTATCACCTTTTTTAAATTCTTACTCAGCAGCTGCTGCTTCTTCAACTTCTGCTGTTTCTTCCCCTTGTTTCGCTTCAAGGATGGCATCTGCCATTTTACCTGTTAAAAGTTTAACAGCGCGGATCGCATCATCGTTTGCCGGAATGACATAATCGATTTCATCTGGATCACAGTTCGTATCAACGATACCAACGATCGGAATATTCAGTTTGCGGGCTTCCGCAACAGCGATGCGCTCTTTACGTGGATCGATAATGAACAGTGCATCAGGAAGGCCTTTCATATCTCTAATTCCGCCAAGGAATTTCACTAAGCGTTCATGTTCTTTTTTCAGTTGAACAACTTCTTTTTTAGGAAGTACGTCAAATGTACCGTCTTCTTCCATTTTTTCGATGTTTTTCAAGCGTTGTACGCGTTTTTGGATAGTTGAGAAGTTTGTTAATGTACCGCCTAACCAGCGTTGGTTAACGTAGTACATACCTGAACGTTCTGCTTCGTCTTTCACAGACTCCTGAGCTTGCTTTTTCGTTCCGACGAAAAGAACTTTTCCGCCGTTTTCAGCTAAGTCTTTTACGAATTTATACGCTTCTTCAACTTTTCTTACTGTTTTTTGAAGGTCGATAATATAAATTCCGTTACGCTCCTGGAAAATATATTTCTTCATTTTTGGGTTCCAGCGGCGTGTTTGGTGACCAAAATGGACACCGGCTTCAAGCAATTGTTTCATTGAAATGACTGACATCTTGTGTTTCCTCCTAATTGGTTTTTAATTTTTCCTCCGCTCCCGTCATGTTTGTCCAGAAACTGTCTGAGAGACAGCACCATCTGTTCAAATCAGCAAGCGTGTGTGATAACACCGTTAGTAACTATACCACAGCCGACCTGTGCAATCAACTGTTTTTACCGGCACTGGCAAATTTCAGTGCAAGTTCAACTTCTGTCTTTCCTTTTTTTAATTTTTCTGCAATTTCATCCACAGTCAACCCTTGCTTTTGCAGTATAAAAATGTGATCAGGCTGATCTTCTTCTGCAAATGGTACATCAGCAGCTTCTGGCCCCTCCATTTCCTTAATAACAGACTTGCTGACAGCTGACTGATACACTTTAGCTGCGTGAATACGCTGCATGGAAGGAGCAGAAATAGGCATCTGTATTTCTTCGGGCTGCCGGGCTGCTGAGAGGGAGGCATCCTCATCCTGCGCTGTTTTCATTTTTTCACGGACATAGGTGCTGTTCATTTGGCCCGCCGCTGAAAACTCTCGGATAAACTGCTCATTTTCTTCTTTCATTTCAAGCAAATAAGCGGCCATCATTTCTTCCATGTCCTCGACCAGTTTCTCCTGCTGCCTTTTCACGGCATACAGCCGGTTTTGTCTTGTGAATAATAAAATGATCGCAAAAAGAGAGACAGCATTTAATACAAATGAAATTAAAATAAATAGTGTGGCCATTCGATCTCCCTACATATAAACTTTTTCATCAATGCTTTAGATCATTGATTTTGGCGAGTTGATTTTTCAATTTAAATAAAGCTTTGGAGTGGATTTGTGAAATTCTTGAAGTGGATAGATTCATCACTTCCCCGATCTCTGTCAAGGTAAGCTCTTCATGATAAAATAAGCTAAGCACGAGTTGTTCTTTTTCTGACAGCTTGGAAATTTCCGCAGTCAGCTCTTGAACGAGTTCGCCTTTGACGAGAACTTCTTCCGGCGTGGCGGCTTTTTCATCTTTTAAAACGAACCTTTTCCCCTCCGAATCCTCGTGGTCCTGCACTTGCTCATCCATCGACAAAACGTTGGAAAACAAATGCTCTGTCATCGTCTGATGCACTTCTTCTTCTGATATATCCAGCTGTTCTGCTACTTCTGTTGCAGTGATTTTCCGAAGATGCTTTTGCTCAAGCTCTTCTATCTTTGCTTCGATTTTTTTGGCTTTTTCTCTCGTTCCTCTCGGCAGCCAGTCTTCTTTTCGAAGGCCATCCAAAATAGCCCCGCGAATACGAAAAGAGGCATACGTATCAAACTTCAAATCACGTGCTGGATCGAACTTGTTCAACGCATCATACAAACCCATTAATCCGAGGCTTTTAATATCTTCTTTATTTACGCTTTTCGGCAGGCTTGCTGAAATGCGCTGTGAGTGAAAGGATACAAGGGGCATATATTTCTCTACGAGCAGATTGCCTGCCTCCGGATCCTCCGACGCTTTCCAGGCAGCCCACAATTTTTGTTCATTATTCATATTCAATTTGGCCATAGCTCACGTTTCTCCTCCTCGGATTGACCTCTCAGAGAAGTTTTTCTGAAAAAGACGGTCAGGCTGTTTATTCTTTATGTTCCACATTTTATTAAAAAATACCGGCGGAACGCAAATAAAATTTAAAAATATAGAAAAAGGGACAAATTTATGCCCCTTTTCCTGCTGTTATATCGTGTGGTTACCTTTATTAACTGTTCTTATATGAAGCTGGCAAGTGTGTGGATCAAACTCAATCGTCCGGCCGCTATTGCCTCCTACATCTTCAGCAAGGACAGGTATATTGTGTTCGTTTAACGCTTGTTTTACCGCTTCTATATTTCTTGGCCCAATTTTGAAAGAACTATTTTGTGAATTAAATTGAAACATTTGGGCGCCGCCGGCGATTTTTGCTTTCAGTCTGAATGACTGTGCCCCTTCCGCTTTCAGCAGCGTAATCAATTCTTTTATGCCCGTGTCAGCATACTTCGCTTTATTCATATGATTTGTTTTAGCAAGCCCTGAATCTGGCAGCATCACATGCACCATGCCGGCTATAACCGCACGTTCGTCATAAATGATTACCCCGACACAAGACCCGAGTCCCGAAGTGCGAATAGCATCAGGCGAGCGGACAATATTCATGTCGGCAATTCCTACTTTAACAATTTGTCCTATGCTACTCATTTAATCCGACTCCAAGCGCCTGGAAAATCGGCTGAAATGATAAAGGGTCAGGAAGCAAAAAGAAATGTCCTTTCATTTCATCTGTCTGATCTGCATCCATTTCTTTTAAATTCGTTTCAATAACAATGACATAATCTCCGTATTGAGACGACTCAACAAGTCCATAGCTGATAATCGCCCCAAACATATCGATAGCTAATTCTGGGACGGATGGGTAAAGTTTCAGCCGGGTAAAGTCCCCAAGTGCAGATAAATAGGACCCGGACAAAATGTTCCCGAGTTCCTGCATCGCGGACAGCCCCAAGCTGTGTTCGTCTATTTCTCTAAAAGAAAAAGCGGTATCACCGGTCATATTACTTATAAAGCTTTCTGCTTGCTGGAGGGAAAGGACAAAGAACATATTGCCGGTCACTTCCCCTTCAATTCTCAAGCTCACACTGACAACTTCTTCTTCAGCGCCGCCTGCCATCTCCATCATATCGTTAAAAGACGCAATGCGGACACTTGGAACTTTCATATCTATTTGTTTATTTAATACAGTAGAAAGGGCAGTAGCTGCATGACCGGCACCAATGTTGCCGAATTCTTTTAAAATATCTAAATGAATCGTATCAAGCTTTTCTATATAGTTCATTACACTTCCGCCTCTACTTAAAAACTCTTTCTAAATTTAATAATATTAGCAATCTTTTTTCCAGCTTCGCTACACCCGTAATATATTCTGCTTCCACAGAGCCGACGATATCAGGCTGAGGCTCAATAATGCTATTCGGAATATCAAGTACATCATTAGCACCGTCCACAACGAGGCCGACTTCAATATCGCTGGAAGCAGCAATGATAATTCTCGTTTGTTCATCATATTCCTCTTCAGGCAAGCTGAACCGTTTGCGCAAATCAATGATTGGAGTAACAACTCCCCGGAGATTAATAACTCCTTTAATAAAAGGAACGGTTCCGGGCACACGGGTAATATGCATTAACTTTTCAATAGACCGGACTTGGTGGACAGGAAACGCGTATTCTTTATCCATTAATTGAAAAGCAATGACTTTGATCATTGACGGAGCTGTTGTTTCACTCATTCTTTTCACTCCTTTCATCATCCACTCATTATTTTATTAAAGCATTGCAGTCAACAATTAAAGCCACTTGTCCATCTCCGAGTATTGTCGCGCCCGAAATAGCGAACACATTAGATAAGTAATTTCCGAGCGATTTCAATACGACTTCTTGCTGGCCAATAAAGGAGTCGACAACAAGGCCGGCCATTTTATCACCTTTGCGCACAATAACGATGGAATAAAAATCTTCTTCCTTATTTTCCTTGGGCACTTCGAATACTTGCTCAAGAAAGACAAGCGGTACAATCTTCCCGCGAAAATCAATTACTTGCTGCGTATGGGCATTTAAGACATCTTGCTTTTTCACAATCGCCGTTTCAATAATAGATGATAACGGAACTGCATATTTTTCTTTTTCAACTTCCACAAGCATAACGGAAATGATTGACAGCGTCAGTGGCAGCTGAATAAGGAAAACCGAACCTGACCCTTCAGCCGCTTCAATGCTGATTGAGCCTCCGAGAGACTCGATCGTCGTTTTCACAACATCTAACCCAACGCCGCGGCCGGAAATATCGGAGATCGTGTCAGCCGTGGAAAAACCGGAAGCTAAAATCAATTCATAAATTTGATTATCTGACATCGCAGCTGCCTGATCCTCTGTAACAATGCCTTTTGAGAGCGCCTTGTTAAGTACTTTTTCTTTGTTTATGCCAACTCCATCATCTTCGATTTCAATAAACACGTGGTTACCGCTATGATACGCTTTCAGCTTCACCGTGCCTTCTTCCGGCTTCCCTTTTGCTTTTCGTTCGGCCGGCATTTCAATTCCGTGATCAATGGCATTGCGAATTAAATGGACGAGCGGATCACCAATTTCATCTATAACTGTCCGGTCAATCTCTGTTTCAGCCCCGACAATATCCAAATTAATTTTTTTATTTAAGTCGCGTGCCAGTTGGCGCACCATGCGCGGAAATCGGTTAAATACTGTTTCAACCGGTACCATGCGCATATTAAGAATGATCGTTTGCAGATCGCCTGAGATTCTGGACATTCTTTCAACGGTTTCATTCAACTCAGGGTTATTCAATTCTCCTGAAATTTGCTCAAGACGGCCGCGGTCGATAACGAGTTCTTCAAATAAGTTCATTAAAATATCAAGCCGTTCAATATTTACACGGATCGTTTTATTGGAGACCGCCTGCTGTTTGCTTTGTTTTGGCTCTTCTGTTGCTTCTGCTTTTTCATAAAGAGTAACTTCCTCTTCAGCTAGTGCCGCTGCTGTTTCTCTTTTTTCCACCAGCTCTTCTTCCTTATTTAACGGTTTAAGGCTGACTTCGGAAATGATTGCATGTTCAACTTCGGAAACTTTTTTTACTTTGCTTACGATGTCTTCAGCAAGCTCCTGAGTAATGAGAGTCACAACAAATCGGTCATCGAATTGCTCTTCTTCTAATTGCTCAGTGGAAGGAGTGGATTTAATCACTTCACCGGACTTTTCCAATACTTCAAACACCATAAATACACGGGCTGCTTTCAGCACACAATCACTGCGCAGTTCAACGCCAATCTCATAGCAAGTAAAGCCTTGTTCTTTCGATTGCTGAATCACTGTACGTTCAAATTCATCATATTCCGCATGGTAAGAAGGACCGACAGAAGGAACAGAGTCAGCTTGTTCAGGGACATCAGCAGAATTTCCTGTTTCACCATTTTCAATTTTTAATAGCCTATCAACAATGACCGAGACATCTCGTTTACCGTTTCCGCCGGCAGCAATATCGTGCACCATTGCCTCTAAGTCATCAATTGAAGCAAAGACTACATCCAAAATATCTGCCGTTACTTGCAATTTATGGTTGCGGATTGCATCAAGGACATTCTCCATTTTGTGTGTTAAGTTAGCGAGGTCTTCATACCCCATTGTCGCGGACATCCCTTTTAACGTATGGGCAGATCGAAAGATTTCATTGACAATCGTAAGATCCTCAGGATTTTTCTCCAATAACAACAAGTTTTCATTAACTGCCTGCAGATGATCTTTGCTTTCATCAATAAAGACTTCTAAATATTGATTCACTTCCATCAGCCACTCACCCTTTCTATCTTATATACTTTAAAATTCTTTCAGCTATATATTCTATGGAAGTCGTGCAATCAACTAAGCGAGTAGCAATGGCGGCTCTGGGCATCCCAAACACCACGCATGATCCTTCAGATTCTGCAATGGCCTGCACATTTCCGGTTTCTTTTAACTTAATCAGCCCATTTGCCCCGTCTGACCCCATTCCCGTCATGATCACAGCTACCTTACCATGGCCCCCTAATCGACTGACTGATTCAAACATCACATCGACTGCAGGCCGGTGTCCGTTGACGGGTGGAGACTGATCGAGGTCTACCGCTAATGAAGCTCCAACTTTTCTTACTTTCAAATGAAAGTCGCCTGGAGAAATATAAGCAGTTCCTTTCCGAAGAATTTCACCGTCCTCAGCTTCTTTTACACGGATGGCTGATAAAGTATCAAGCCTTTGGGCCAGAGACTTCGTGAATCCGGCTGGCATATGCTGGACGATTAACACTGGTGCCTCTAAATCAGACGGCAGTTTTGTCAGCACTTGCTGCAGTGCCCGGGGGCCTCCGGTTGACGTACCGATGACAACGATACTTTGATTATTTCTTCTTTTTCTTGCCATGTTATCTTCCAGTTGATCCCATTCTTGCTCCCGTTCGACCGCTGCTGGCGGTTCAAACCACACAGGTCGTGCCGGCCGTCTCATTGGCCGTAAGTTCGCTTTGCTTGCGGCTAGTACTTTTTCAATCAGCTCATCCTTGATTTTATGTAAATCAAGTGATATCGTGCCCGAAGGTTTAGCGATAAAGTCAACCGCTCCTTTTTCCATTGCCAGGAACGTCGTCTCTGCTCCTTCTCCTGTTAAGCTAGAAAGCATCACGATCGGAATAGGCATGTGCTCCATAATATAACCCAAGGCATCGAGGCCATCCATCTCAGGCATTTCCACGTCCATTGTCATAACGGCCGGCTTGAATTTTTTAATTTTTTCAATAGCATCTTTGCCATTTCTTGCGGTGGCCACAACATCCAGTTCAGGATGAGAAGACAGAAACTCAGTAATCAACTTGCGCATGAATGCTGAGTCATCAACGACAACAACTTTTTTTTCTTTCACATCAGCTCCTGCCTTTCGAAAAGAAATAACGAAGCTTGGATATAAAGCTTTTTAATTCCGGCTCATTCGATGGGTATTGGCATCCATCTATATATGTTTTCACTGCTGCCTGCAGCGCCCAAGATACATTTGTATTCGGATAAGCGATCAGGAAAGGCGTTTGGGCGGCCACGGCTTTTCTCACGACAGCATTTTCAGGCAATACGCCAAGTTGGTTTGTCTCTCTTTGCAGAAACCTTTGAACGGCTTGCTGCAGCCGGTTAACGGCGTCACGCCCTTCTTTTTCAGAATCTGCCCGGTTGCATAAAAGATAAAAGGCACTTTCTCCGCCATGGGAATGAATATATTTCATCATAGAATAAGCATCTGTGATCGATGTCGGTTCAGGTGTAGTTACAACAATAATGTCGTCTACCGCCATTAAAATATTAAGCGTTTCTTTCGTGGCGCCAGCTCCCATATCAAACAACAAATAATCATACTGCCGCTGAAGCTCTTCTACTTCGCTCAGCCATCGGTTAAAATGGCTGCTGTTCCATTCTACTAACCGGCTGAGACCGGATCCCCCCAGAATATAAGAAATGCCTTCTCCATCTGTAAAAATTAAGTCTTTAAGAAAAGCTTCTTTTTCAAAAAAATCAGCAATGGAACGCTCTGCTATCTGTCCGGTTAGAACGTGGATATTCCCCATGCCGATATCCATATCAAATATCAACACTTTTTTTCCATTCCGGGTTAACTCAATGGCAAAATTCATCGAAATATTTGATTTCCCTACGCCGCCTTTTCCACTAACTACCGCAATTGTTTTTGCTTGTTTTCCTGAGAGCCGATGGAGTTTTTTACGCAGTGCTGCTGCTTGATCGTTATTGATCATAAGACCTCACCCAAAATAATATCCGCTATTTTTTCCGCGTCAGGTTGAATTAAATCATCCGGTACATTTTGCCCGTTAGTGATAAAGGCAATGGATTTTCTGTATCGGCAAATCGCGTTTACAATCGATCCGCGGCTCGTCGTTTCATCCATTTTTGTAAAAATCAATTGATGGACCGGTACAGTTGCAAACTGATCAATAATTTCGTACATATCCTCTTCTTTCGAAGTGAGGGCGATGACTAAATAATTTTTCATTCTTTCAAATGGGATCATTGCTTTTAACTCTTTAACAAATTGTTCTTCCCGGTAGTTTCGACCGGCCGTATCAATATAAACAATGTCATAATCCTTAAATTTTTCAATGGCTTGTTTTATGTCGGCCGATTTATACGCCACTTCTACTGGCACCTTCAATAAATCCGCGTATGTTTTTAATTGATCGATCGCCGCAATACGATACGTATCGGTCGTAATAAAAGCCGTTTTAAATTTTTGTTCCAGCACGCTGCCAGCAGCCATTTTAGCCAGCGTCGTCGTTTTACCGACACCTGTCGGCCCAATGATATTAATAAACTTTTTTGGATAAGCCGGCTGCTTCTCTTGGATTGGCTTAATCTTATCGATGAGCCACTGTCTGCTCCACACTGTGGCCATTTCTTCACTTACCTGGCCTTTTACCTCTTTCCATTTGTCAAAAAGAACCTGTTTTAACTCCAAAATTAACTCATCGGTTATTTCTTGTTTTTTCATTTTTAGTAACGGCAGCTTAAGCTCTTCCGGATAAGTGTCTAGTGAAAGTTGATCCGCTTTGGAAAATTGTTGCACCAACTGCTTTAATTCTTTTAGCTCTTTCGTCAGCTCTTCTTCGCTGTTTTTCTTGTGAGACGGCTGAGAAGCGGCACTGTTTTTTGAAACAGACACGGCAGCTGCCGGCTCTTTCGGCTGGGGGACCACATAAGAATTTGGATCAACCGCCGCCACTACTTCTATTAATTTCTTTTTAAACAAACCGAGAAATCCGCCAGTATACACAGTTTTCGATTGCAAAAGCACTGCTTGTTCTCCAAGCTCTGCACGAATTTTTTTCATCGCTTCCGGCATGGATGCGGCAGTATATTTTTTTACTTTCAATCTAAACTCACCACCCCTACACTTTGAACCTCGATGCTCGGTTCAAGTTCATTGTAAGACAGAATTGGCAATTGCGGAAAATACCTTTCAGCCAGCTGCCGAATATACATGCGGATGGCAGGTGAACATAGAATAATCGGAGTCTGCTGCATAAAAGAAACTTGCTCCACTTGGGCAGCCACTGCTTCTAATATTCGCTGCGAGTCCATCGGATCAAGAGATAAAAAGTTTCCGTGCTCTGTTTGCTGCACGCTGTCAGCGACAAGCTTTTCAATTTGTCCCGAGAGTGTAATCACTTTTAATGCTTCTCCTTCTTCTGTAAATTGTCCAGTAATTTGTCTGGCAAGCGCCTGGCGGACGTATTCTGTCAGCAAATCGGTATCAGATGACATTTTACCGAAATCAGCAAGCGTTTCAAAAATGACCGGCAAATTCCTGATTGAAATATTTTCCTTCAACAATTTAGCCAATACTTTTTGAATTTCTCCTACTGTCAGCGGAGATGGTGTTACTTCATCTACTAAAATGGGATATGATTCTTTTAAATGGTCTATCAGCTGCTGCGTTTCCTGCCGGCCGAGCAATTCATAAGCATTTGCTTTAATGACTTCCGTTAGATGAGTGGAAACAACGCTCGGCGGATCTACGACTGTGTACCCGAGAATCTCAGCCTGCTCTTTCATTTCTTCTGTAATCCATTTCGCCGGCAAACCAAAAGATGGTTCGACCGTATCAATACCTTCAATTAGATCATCGTCTTCACCGGGGCTCATTGCGAGATAATGATCGAGCAGCAAATCACCGGACGCCATAACACTTCCTTTTATTTTGACCCGGTATTCATTCGGCTGCAGCTGAATATTATCACGAATACGAACGACCGGAATAACAAGCCCGAGTTCAATAGCCAGCTGGCGGCGAATCATGACAACTCGGTCCAGCAAATCCCCCCCCTGGCTCGCATCGGCGAGCGGGATGAGTCCGTAGCCAAATTCAAACTCGATCGGGTCGATATTTAATAAGTTCACAACACTTTCCGGACTTTTCAACTCTTCCGTTTCCATTTCTTCTTCCGCTTCAAACACGTCCACTTCCTCTTTCTTCGGCGTGCGCTGCAACATATAGCCGCCAAGAGCAAGAGCACCGGCAATTGGAATCGTCAGTACATCATTAATCGGCGTGGCGACGCCGAGTAAAAAAATCGTGCCTGCTGCTACATAAAGCATCACCGGAAAAGCGAGAAGCTGTGACATAATGTCTTCACCGAGATTGCCTTTTGAAGCCGCTCTCGTTACGACGATCCCTGTTGCTGTGGAGATTAACAGCGCAGGTACTTGAGATACAATCCCGTCGCCTACCGTTAAAAGCGAATAGCGGGCGGCGGCTTCTGCCATCGGAAGACCTTGTTGGACCGCGCCGATAATGATGCCAAAAATCAGATTAATGATAACAATAATAATACCGGCAATCGCGTCTCCTTTAACAAACTTTGTCGCCCCGTCCATCGCGCCATAAAAATCAGATTCTCGGCTCACTTTTTCCCGCCGCTCTCTCGCTTCTGATTCGGAAATCATGCCGGCATTCAAGTCCGCATCAATACTCATTTGTTTCCCCGGCATTGCGTCAAGTGTAAAGCGGGCGGCGACTTCAGATACCCGCTCCGCTCCTTTCGTAATAACGACGAACTGAATAATAATTAAAATTAAGAAAACGACCATGCCGACGATAATGTTTCCACCGACAACGAATGTTCCAAATGTCTCGACAACGCCGCCAGCCTCGCCTTTGCTCAAAATCGAACGCGTTGTCGACACATTTAGCCCAAGACGGAATAACGTTAATAAGAGCAATAACGACGGGAAGACGGAAAACTCCAGTGCTTCTCTCATGTTCATTGATATGAGCAGCACTAAAAGCGCAAGAGAAATATTAATAATAATTAATACACTCAATAGCCATGAAGGAAGCGGAACAATTAGCATGGCAACTATTAAAATCACACTTAGTAATACGGAGATATCTCTTGCTTTCATTTCTCTCTCTCCTAACAACAAAACTTACAATTTATTTTTCAACCGGTACACATAAGCTAAAATTTCGGCGACCGCTTTAAAAAATTCTTCCGGAATCGGATGGCCAATTTCCGCTTGATCATAGAGCGCTCTTGCCAATGGCCGGTTCTCAATCACTTCCACCTTATTTTCACCCGCAACATATTTGATCTTTTGAGCGAGATAATCCACTCCTTTTGCGACGACAATCGGAGCATCTGACTGCTCTTCATCGTACTTTAAAGCGATGGCATAATGAGTCGGGTTCGTGATAACGACGTCGGCCTGCGGTACTTCCTGCATCATTCGGCTCATAGCCATTTCCCGCTGGCGTTGTTTAATTTTTGATTTAATGAGCGGGTCGCCTTCGATGTTTTTGTATTCATCTTTTATATCCTGCTTTGACATTCGGATACTTTTTTCGAAATCATATTTTTGGTATAAATAATCAAGCAGTGCCAAAAAGAGAAGCGCTCCGGAAGCCGCTGCTCCCATTTGTAAAGTTAAGGATCCAACCGTTTGCAGGGCGTCGGCAATTGATTTAAACGAAAGCTTCAGCACTTCTTCAATATTGGTCCAAAGAATGAAAAAAGTAACCGCACCAACAAACGTAATTTTCAACATGGACTTGAGCAGCTCCACGAGTGCTCTAACAGCGAAAATCCGTTTAAATCCCTTTATCGGATCCAACTTCTCCAGCTTTGGTTTAATGGGTTCTCCAGTCAGCAAAAAGCCGACTTGCAAATAATTGGCTGCCACTCCAGCTAATAGGGCAACCACCATAATGGGCCCTAGTATATAAATAAGCTGCTCCATGATTTCAAAAACAATTACTTTCAAATTCGCTTCTGTTACCGGCATAACAAGATAGTATTGAAGCGAATGGTGAAATAAACGAAAAATTTCGGTACCCATAAACGAAGCACCGATAAATAAGAAGCCAAACAGCGCCAGCAAGCTGATGGCTGTCGTCACATCCTGACTTTTTGCTACTTGCCCTTTTTTACGCGAGTCCTGCTTTTTTTTGGGGGTCGCTTTTTCAGTCTTTTCTCCGGCAAAAAATTGGAGATCCAGCTTTAATTTTTCCACATTACGCTCCCCCCATCAATGTCATCACGTTTCGCATCGTATACAGCATCATTTCAAACAACTGTTGGACTACTGTTAATATCACTCCCATGACGACAACCATAACGATAAAGGCCACACCAATTTTAAGAGGGAAACCGACAACGAAAATATTGAGCTGTGGGACAGTTCTAGCAACAATCCCCAATGCTACATCGACTAAAAATAGCGTAGCGACAACCGGCATCGCCATTTGAAATGCGATTAAAAACATCGCACTGAAGGCGCGGCTCATATATTCAGCTAAACCGCCAGTTTCAAAATGCAGCGTCAGCTGGTCAATCGGAATGTACTGATAGCTATAAAAGATGCCGTCCAAAATTAAGTGATGGCCGTTTAAAGCAAGCAGCAGCAACAGCGAAAACATGTATAAGTATTGCCCCATCAAAGGGCTTTGCGCTCCCGTTTGCGGATCGATGACATTGGCGATAGCAAACCCCATCTGAAAGTCAATCAATCCGCCGGCGATTTGAATGGCAGCTATCATCATATAAGCAGATAAGCCAATTAATAAGCCGACAAGCGCTTCTTTTAAAATAAGTAAAAAATATTCCCCATCGATCGCAAGCGGTGATACATCCATCGTGTAATACATTGTCCAGGAAAGCATGACAGCGAAGCCAATTCGATGCATCGCTGGAATCGTCCGGTGAGAAAATAACGGCATTGTAATAAAAAATGTGGAAACGCGGACGATCATTAATAATAAGACGGAAAAATCAGGTACTATATCTTCCATTCAATCAACCTACAAATCTCGTTAAATTCGTAAATATGTCCAGCGTATAAGAAAGCATTTTGCTGAGCATCCACGGGCCAAAGAAAATTAAGCCGACTAAAACAGCAACGATCTTCGGAATAAAGGCAAGTGTCTGCTCCTGAATTTGCGTAGTTGCCTGAAAAATACTGACCGCAAGCCCGACGACAAGCGCGACGACAAGAAGCGGCCCGCAAATGATAATGGTTGTGTAGACACCTTTCTCAGCTAAAGAGATGACCATTTCTGAATTCATTGTTCCACCTACTTAAAAGCTTTTCAGCAAAGATTGAATGACTAAATACCAGCCGTCCACGAGCACAAACAGCAAAATTTTAAAAGGCAGTGAAATCATAACCGGCGGAAGCATCATCATTCCCATTGACATTAAAATACTAGCAACGACCATATCAATGACAAGAAACGGAATGAAAATCATGAAGCCGATTTGAAAGGCTGTTTTTATTTCACTTAAGGCAAATGCCGGCACTAGTGAAGTGATCGGAATATCTTCCACTGTTTTTGGCCGTTCAGCACCCGAATAATTTAAAAACAGCTCTAAATCTTTCTGTCTCGTATGCTCACTCATAAATTCTTTTAATGGCAGACTCGCTTTGTCATACGCTTCCTCCAGATTAATTTCTTCATTAAATAAAGGAGTCAGCGCCTCATCGTTTATTTCTTGAAAGATGGGAGCCATTATAAAAAATGTCAAAAACAAAGCGAGCCCAAGCAGCACTTGTGTCGGAGGCATTTGCTGGGTTGCCAATGCAGATCTTACGAATGAAAGCACAATAATAATACGCGTAAAGCAAGTCATTAAAATTAATATACTCGGAGCCAGCGACAAAACGGTCAGCAGGAGAAAAAGTTTCACGGAAGTCGAAACGTTATCCGGAGAACTGTTATTAAAAAATTCCATAAACTCATTCATCGTGTTTCTTCTCCTTGCTGCTCATCTTCGAAATGGTTTGATTCCTGGATCTTTTCATCTCACTCAATTTACTTTCAAACATTTTTTTAAACTCGTCCTGCTTTCCATCTGTTGGTGTCTCTTTGCTTT
The DNA here is from genome assembly GCF_009183655.1 of Bacillus aerolatus. Lineage (GTDB taxonomy): Bacteria > Bacillota > Bacilli > Bacillales > Domibacillaceae > Pseudobacillus > Pseudobacillus aerolatus. The sequence goes on along the minus strand of NZ_WEIO01000002.1, from coordinate 267,235 downwards.
TCCACTTGCTGATCAGTTTCGTAATCACGTCTTGCGGCTGAAGCATTTGGTCCATTTGCTCACTGTAATGGTCAATAAAACGAGTGAGTTCTTGTTCATCATCAATTTCTTTTATAAGTTGAATGTCTTCACCGACACCAAGAATTAATATGCGGTCGCCGACTTTTACCATTTGGATCGAACGATTGCCTCCAAGCGGCGATCCCCCCAAATGCTGAATCAGTTTCGTTTGTTGATAGGAGCGGCTTTTCTGGTTGACAAAGCGCAGTAAAAAATAAATAAGAGCAAGTACAAATGCAAGTGCCCCTATCATTTTTAGAAAGTCCCAGAACGTGACGCCAACCGCTCTTTCTTTTTCTATTTGTTGACTTTGGCCGCCCGGCTCATCCTCTTTCTGTCCTGTTTCCTGGCCACACTTCTCAGGGCTTTCCAAACAGTCTTTCACATTATTATCAAATGGCTCTGCTTGCGCAACAGATATATTGCCTGCAAACAGAGCCATGCTGAAGAGGATGAAAGCGAAAGGCTTAAAAAGTTGTTTGATCAAAGAACGCACCTTCTTAAGCTTATGCTAATGTTTTTGAGATTGCTTCAATGACACGGTCAGGCTGGAATGGCTTCACAATAAAGTCTTTCGCTCCTGCCTGAATAGCGTCAATTACCATTGATTGCTGGCCCATAGCGGAACACATAATGATTTTAGCATTTGGATCGTCTGCTTTAATTTCCTTCAAAGCGGTAATTCCGTCTTTCTCTGGCATGGTAATGTCCATCGTCACCAAGTCCGGCTGCAGTTCTTTATATTTTTCAACAGCTTGGGCTCCGTCAGCCGCTTCTCCGACCACTTCAAAGCCATTTTTAGACAAAATATCTTTAATCATCATGCGCATAAATGCGGCATCATCTACAACTAAAATGCGGTTTCCCATCTTCACTAACCCCCAAAATAAATTAATTTAAATTTTTCAGCCGGTCACTTTGGCTTAAAATATCCGTAATCCGTACACCAAAGTTTTCTTCTATCACGACTACTTCGCCTTTAGCAATTAAGCGGCTGTTAACAAGAATATCAACCGGCTCTCCAGCGAGTTTGTCCAGTTCAATAATTGACCCTGCCGACAAGTCGAGAATATCTTTAACAGATCGGTTTGTGCGGCCAAGCTCTACGGTCACTTGCAGCGGGATATCTAACAGCATGTTCAAATTCTGCGCTTCATGTTCCTGCAGCGTTGCTTGTTCAAATGAAGCAAAAGAAGCAGGCTGGACGTTGACTATCGGCTGTGGCTGAGCCGGAATATTCACCGATTGGTTGTTTGGTTGCCCAGTCTGGAGCACTTCTTCAGCCGGAGCGGGCGGCGCCTGGGTTGGCGCTGTCTGTTGTTGCGGCTGCTGGCTTGTCTGTGCCGTTTGAATTGGCTCAGGCCGGGCCTGCTGAGGTGCTTCAGTTGCGGCTGCTGTTTCGGCGGACGGATTCATCAGTTCATGAACCAACCCTTTCGCAAACTCGAGCGGGACAAGCTGCATAATATTCGAATCAATTAAATCGCCAATCGTTAAACGGAAAGAAATCTTGACGAGCAAATCTTGTTCTTGTAAAGGCTCTTCACCTTTCCCTAAATTTAAATCCATTAACGCAATAGAAGGCGGTGATATATCAACCCGTTTGTTAAAAATAGTTGACATGGATGTGGCAGCCGAACCCATCATTTGATTCATCGCTTCCTGCACCGCGCTAAGTTGAATTTCACCTAGATTTGGATCGGGGCTCGTGCCGTCGCCTCCGAGCATTAAATCGGCAATAATCGATGCATCTGTTTGTTTAATAACAAGCAAGTTCGTTGCACTCATAAAGCCTTCTGTATATTCCACTTCAATCGCTACATATGGATAAGGGAATTCATCTTTTATGTTTTTACGATTAATAATAGTGACTGTCGGAGTTGTAATTTCTACTTTTTGATTTAACAAACTGGAAAGTGCCGTCGCAGAGCTGCCGAATGAAATGTTACCAATTTCACCAAGCGTATCTTGCTCAAAAGAATCTAAGTATTGTTCTGTCCCTCCTGCAGCTGGATCACTCATTTCTTCAATTTCGATATTGTCATCGGCTGTGCCTTTTAACAAGGCATCGATTTCTTCTTGTGAAAGCATACCGTCACCCATGGTCTTCCTCTCCCCCCTTTATAATATCTAAAATTTGGATGGCCATTTTTTTGTTTACTTTCCCCGGCTGTGCCGTGAACTTTGGGATGTCGCCAATTTTCACAGTCAACGGCTCATCTATACGCTTTTCTAGTTCGATGACATCCCCAACGGAAAGTGCCAGGAAGTCTTCAACTGTAATACTTGAACCGCCGAGTTCAGAAATAACGGAAACTTCCGCTTTTTGTATGCGTTTTTGTAGATTCTCAAATTCTTCTGGTTTTCTTTCTTTTTTATCCGTATTTTGCATCCAATAATGGACAGAAAGTTTCGGGATAATCGGCTCTAAAACAACATGAGGAATACAGATATTAATCATTCCCGTCGTTTCGCCAATTGTCGTATCTAATGATATCACAACAACTGTTTCATTCGGAGATACCATCTGCAAAAACTGAGGATTTACTTCAAAGTCCGTCATAAGCGGATCGATATCTACAAGGTTGACCCATGCTTCGCGGTAATTTTCAAAAGAACGTTCAAATACGTTTGACATAATCTTTGTCTCTATTTCCGTTAGGCCATCGACATTGTTCACGCTTGCTCCGCGTCCTCCAAGCAGCCTGTCCAAAATAGCGTAAGCAATATTCGGATTTACTTCCATTAGAATACGGCCGTCGAGCGGCGGCACTTCGAATACATTTAAAACGGTCATATTTGGAATGGAGCGGATAAATTCTTCATAAGGAATTTGATCGGTGGATACGACTGAAATTTGGACGAACGTCCGAAGCTGTGCTGAGAAAAAGGTCGTTAATATCCGAGCGAAGTTATCATGCATCCTCGTTAAACTACGGATTTGGTCTTTTGAAAACCGAAGCGCCCTCTTAAAATCGTAAACTTTTACTTTTTTCTCCTGCTCTTCTTTTTTCAGTTCTTCAGCGTCCATTTCTCCTGTTGATAAAGCGGACAACAGGGCATCTATTTCGTTTTGCGATAAAACCTCTCCTGGCATGCTGTCACCTCCGTCAATTAGATTATCACTTATTATTGAATAATATAAGAGGTGATATAAACGTCAAGAACCTTGCCATCCTGCATAATTTCATTCAACTGTGTTCTCAGCTGATTCGTCAATTGTTCTTTTCCTTTTTTCCCTTGCAAGTCAGTGGATTTCAGTTCAGATAACTGTTCAATAATAATGTTCTTCGCCTGGAAGTCACGCTTAGTCATTTCTTCCTTCGCTTTTTTGCTGTCTGTCTGAATTTTAAACGAGATGCGGATATAGTCATCGGATGCGAGATTCGTTGTCATTTCCGGAATATCGACGGACGATTCAATCACCTCATCAATACTGGGCGCATGGGCACTGCCTTCGTTAGAGGACTTTAAAATCACAACGATAGCTGCTGTACCTGTTAGTAAAATAACCGTCAGCATCACGAGCATAATTGTCAGCAGCTTGTTTGTACCTTTCGCAGACTTCGCTTCAGTCTCCATTCTCCATCTCTCCTCGTTCCATTTTTCCTAATATGTGTACCCGACGATAAAACTCCTCCATCTGCTTCCTTACTTCCGATTCCGTTTCGCGGACGAGATACTTTTTCCCGTTCGAAAGCGTAATCGTCGTATCCGGGAAGCTCTCGATCGTCTCAATATAAAGAGCATTCAACGAAAAAGGCTTGCCGTTTAACCTCGTCACAATAATCAATAACATTACAGGACTGAAGCGGCAGCTCCAGTCCTGACACCCCCTTTGTTTATCAATCAGTCATTAACGTTTCAAGTTTACTAGTTCTTGTAAAATCTCATCCGACGTCGTAATAATACGCGTATTCGCCTGGAACCCCCGCTGTGCTACGATCATTTCCGTAAACTCTTCGGAAAGATCGACATTGGACATTTCAAGTGTGCCGGAGACGATTGTACCAGCTCCGTTTTCGCCAGGATTCTCAGATGACGCTATTCCCGAATTAGTCGTTTCCTCAAACAGATTATTTCCAACTTTCTCTAAGCCATCTGGATTTGGAAACTTGGCAATTTCAATTATTCCTGCTTCTGTTAATTCCCCATCTTCATCCACATAATTTACTGTGCCATTAGAGCCGATACTAATACTTTTAGCAGTGGAAGGGATATTAATAGAAGGCTCTATTCTTAAACCATCACTATTAACTAAATCTCCATCTTTGTCTAAATAAAGGTTTCCTGCTCTCGTGTAAAGAGTATTATCTCCATCTTTCACTTGAAAAAAGCCATCTCCAGAAATAGACAGGTCAAGAGTACGTGTGGTTGTTTGTAAACTTCCCTGTGTATGAATAGTATCTATTGCACCCAATTGGCTGCCAAGTCCTACTTGTTTCGGATTAGTTCCACCCCGCGTATCCCCAGGTGCACTAGCCCCTGAAACTTGCTGACTAACCATATCTTTAAACGTCACGCGGCCTTTTTTGAAGCCGAATGTGTTTACGTTTGCGATGTTGTTGCCGATGACGTCTAATTTATTTTGAAAGCCTTTCATTCCACTGATTCCTGAGTACATTGAACGTAACATTTATTATTTTTCCCCTTTCGAATGGGCCTGATTTAGAAGGTTCGGCCCCTTGTCTTTCTGTGAAGGATCCATTCTTTTGTTTCTACATTAATATCGGTTATGGTGCCGTTATAATTAGGTCTTTTTTGTGAAGTTTAATAGTTTCAGCCAAAATAATTCAGCTATTATTTTTCAATTTTTATTAGTGAAGAGGTGCTGATTTTTTCGCCTTTATCGAGTTGGAGCCAAACAGACCCGTCTTTCATCGAAACGGACTGGACGGTGCCATTTTGTTCGACCCCATCTTTACTCCAGGTGACTTTGTGTCCAATCAAATGGCTGGCATCGACGAGCGAATGACTGTTGCCGGATGAGCCGCCGCCTTTTACCTCTGAAATATTGGCGGGTTCAAGAATTGTACCGTCCGCCATGACAAATTGAACACCGTTTTCTTTAAATTGGATGGAAGTGATCGTGCCTGTTCCTTGCTGGACAACCGGTTCCGCATTCGGGCCACTGTTTTCCACAATTTTGTGCCATGTCACTTCTTTGCCGACAAATGAGTTGTAGCTGATCATTTGTGAAGATTGCTGCATTTGCAGAAATTTATCAAAAGAGGTCGCCATATTCGTCATTTGTTCAAGCGAAGAAAAGGTCGCCATTTGCGCAATAAAGTCCTTGTCTTCCATCGGACTCAACGGGTCCTGGTTTTGCAGCTGCGTCATTAAAATCTTTAAAAATTCATCTTTTCCAAGTGCACTATTTCCCGTCTTCGGCTGTTGTTGGTTATTTGCTAAGTATAAACTCGGGTCTATTTTTGCCATGGGCTTTTTTAAACCTCCATATTGATTAGTAGATCTTTAAAGTCTTCTGCTGGTTGGTCATCTGTTTCAGTTGTTTCAGCCTGCGCTTGCGGCTGTTGCTGACGGGATTGCTGCTGCTGCTGGCGATCAAATTTTTGCGGTTCCGCTTGATTGTATGTGAGTTCGATTTTATCTACTGATATACTTTGCTGGTTGAAAGCATGCTTCAAGCTACTCATGTTCTGTTCAAGCAAATCTTTCACCATCGATGTCGAGGAAAGAATTTTAGCCGTCATTACGCCGTTTTGCTGAAGTAGTTCAATGCGCAAACTGCCAAGCTGCTCCGGGTAAAGTCTGAGCAGCAACTTCGCTCCGTTCGGCAGTTTCATCAAGTTTGAGTTTCCAAGAATTTGCGAAAACTTTTCCATAAACTGTTCCATATTCATTGGACGCGGAGTTGTCTGTACTGTCATCGAGAACGCTTCCGTCCGGCCGAGCGGATGAAAAAATGGCTGTAACTGTACGGTGGTTTCTTTTCCTGGCGCTGAAGGAGGAGCTGTTTGTTCAGCGGCTGCTCCTTGCAGAAAGGTTTCGGTATTATTTGCGAGCTTAAGTCTAGGCCCGGCCGCTGCAGGTTGCAGAAAGTTATGAAAAGCTTTTTGTAAAATCGCTGCCCGGCTGTCTGACTGCGGCTGAGACAATAATCTGCCCAGCTTGTCTGCAATGTCTTTCATCATGTCTTTTAATACTGTTTGCAGCGGCACTTCTTTTACGTTCATATCCGCGTGCTCGCCAAACAATCCCCAAAGCTTTCCGGCTTGCATAACTGTTTGTACAGTTTTTTCATCAAGTTTCACCCACTCTTGTTGAGGCACAGCAGCCAATAGCTGAATTGCTTGTAATAAATGATCCACTTCTATTTCTTCTGCCTTTTCAGCTGAAGGCAACAGTTCTTCAATTGGTGTTTTTTCTGTTGTTTCATTTGTTCCATTCATTCCAGAAGAATCACTTAGCTGCAAAAAAAGTTCGTCTGTAACTTTTCCCCACTCATTTGCATCTATGCCAGTAAGAACATTGAGCGGTTGGATGGTGGCAGCCACTTTCTCTGCGTTGATCAAAGCGGTAAGCTGTTCACTTAGTTTTTTTATACTGCGCTGCAGCTGTTCAACACTTATTCCAAGAAAAGCAGCAAGCTCTTCAAATGAAGGCATTTTTCCGTCTGCCATCCATTCTCTTACAATCTTTTTGACAGCTTCCGGTATATCGCGCATGCCTTCCAGACTCACTGACTCTGCTATTTGTTTTTCAAGTGCTATTCTCTCCTGTACCGGACTAGATATTGTTTCTTGAACCAGCTGGCTGCTTTGCCTGCTAAGAACAGCTTTGAAATCCGAGGTGGACGCTGTCTGCTGTTTTGCAGGCTCCTGCTTGATGTTTGCCCGGGTTGAGAGCGCGTTTACTACTTGCACCATGATCCTTGCCATCCCCTTGCTTTTTCTATAATCACCAGCTGCTTCCGCTTCACTAGGAAGCGCTGGAAAGTAATTTCGTATATTTGGCAGCTGTTTCCGGAGGAAGTTTTTCCAAAATATCGGCCTGCTTCTCCGTGCTCATTTCCGATAATATCTGTACAGCTTCATTATCGGTTAAATTCACTAAAATGTTAGCGATATTTTTCGAAGACATCGATTCATACGTGTTGATTAGTTTATTATCTTGTTTATCTTCTGTAACGGTCGTTTCTTCTTGTTTTTTCAGCTTCTCTATTTCTACTTCTAACCGGTCTTTTTCTGTTAACAGTTCCTCGATTTCTTTATCGGATGATTCTAATTTTTTTTCAAGCTGTTCGACCTTTGCTTCTTTGTTCTTTATTTCCGCCTGCAGGGAAACCACTTTCTCTTTATCTGTTTGGCCATCTTTCGCTGAGGAGCCGCTGTCCATCATATCCGAAATGACCGGCAGATTTCCCCCAAGCTCTTTTGCTTTTTCGAAGATATTTACGCCGGCGACCGTCATAACGATTAACGCAATGGTGATCGCAAACAGCAATGGAATTACGAGAACAAAAAGAATCCATTGAAACACGCTGTACCCTTTTTCTTCTTCCATTTCCACGTATTCTGTTTTCTTTTTCTTTGCCAAGACCATCACCTATTTTCCGCGGTTCATGAATTGAATGGCTGAAATTTCATCCATTTGTTTGTTTTCATCTATTAACAGACTTTCTTTAAAGCGTTCAAAATCTTTTTCTTTCATTTTTTCATATTTTTTCACTTCTATATTTTTTTCTCTTAACTGCTGCTCACACCATTGCATTTGGCTGCGGGCATTGATGACGACTTGCTGCTGGTAGTTGATTGTTTGCTCAAGGTTGGAGACGAACAGTTGATAGTGTTGGATTTCATGAATGGAAAAACCGCTGACCATTTTCGTTTCTTGAAAATCGATTAAACCTTCTTTTCTCTTTAAAAGAGAATACAGTTTTTCGGCAGCTTCTTCGAAGTTCTTTAACGCTTCATTATAAATGGTTTGTGTTTCTTCTTTTTCCCGCTCTTTTAACTGCAATATTTTTTGGAATTTATAATTGTACGCCATGCTTACCACTCTCCTTTTTCAGCTAACTGAATAAGAGACGCCACACTTTCTTCCAGTGATACCTTTTCATCTGTCCGCTGTTTTAAATAAGAAATGATTTTAGGGTAGTATTCAATCGCACGATCAATCTCTGCGGACGAGCCTTTTTTATACGCGCCGATATTGATCAAGTCTTCGGAATTCAAATACGTGCTCATCATATCCCTGACATGAATGGCTGCTTGCTTATGTTCTTCTGACGCCAGATGACTCATTAATCGGCTGACGCTTTTTAATACATTGATCGCCGGATATTGACCTTTGTTGGCAAGGGCGCGGTCAAGGACGATATGCCCGTCCAGTATGCCTCTGACTGCATCGGCAATCGGTTCATTCATATCATCGCCGTCTACAAGCACAGTATAAAAAGCCGTTATCGTGCCGAAATCATTCGTGCCTGTGCGTTCCAAGAGCTTCGGCATAATAGCAAAGACCGAAGGAGTATACCCTTTCGTTGCCGGCGGTTCGCCGACCGCAAGGCCCACTTCCCGCTGTGCCATGGCCACCCTTGTAACGGAGTCCATCATGAGCATAACGTTTAAACCTTTGTCCCTGAAATACTCGGCAATCGCTGTCGCTGTAAATGCTCCTTTGATTCTCATTAAGGCCGGCTGATCAGATGTAGCGGCAACGACGATAGAACGTGAACGCCCTTCCGGTCCAAGATCTCTTTCAATAAATTCTCTTACTTCCCTGCCCCGCTCACCAATTAAAGCGATGACATTCAAGTCTGCTTTTGTATTGCGGGCAATCATGCCTAGCAGCGTACTTTTGCCAACGCCGCTTCCTGCAAAAATGCCAATCCGCTGGCCTTTGCCGACAGTCAGCATGCTGTCAATCGCCCGGACTCCTACTTCGAGCCGGTCGCTGATTGGCGGCCGGCTGAGAGGGTTCGGCGGACTTTGCTCTGTACCAACGGATGTAAGAGTTTTTGATAGGGAAGACCCATCCATCGGCTCCCCCATCGAATCAACAACTTTCCCAATCAATGAAGGACCTACTTTAATGGCAAGCGGATGACCTAATGACTCCACGAGACTTCCAGGTGAAATATCACTAATGTCAGCGTAAGGCATTAAAACGACCATTTCGTCTTTAAAGCCAATTACTTCCGCGCGAATCGCTTTGTCTTTAGCAGATCCATTCGGGTAAATAACACAAACATCGCCAATGGATGCTTCCGGTCCTTGTGATTCAATCATTAAACCGACCACTCTTTTTATCCGGCCATAGCGCTTAAACGTATCCAGGCTGGCAATTTTTTGAGCGAGTTTGGATAATTTCAATTTTCTTCACCTTCAAGGAGTTCAAATAGTTGCTTGCGCAGTTGCTGCAGCTGACTGTCGAGACCAACATCAATTCGCCCCTGTTTCGTTTCAATAAAGCAGCCATCTTCTTCAAGTTTTTCGTTCGGATAAATATAGCAAAGAGTATCAACCGGAAACATCGCTTCAATTTCTTCTTTTTGATCGACAACGAGCGAATAATGGGCGGGGTGAACGTGAATTTGAATTTCCTTTTGGTCGGGCATATCTTTTAATGCCTGTTTAATCATCGTAAGAAAAACATATTCGTTTTCTTTCAGCTGCTGGCCAATTATTTTTTCAGCTGATTTAACCGCTAAATCTAAAATGGTTTTATCAGCACGCTGGACGTTTGTTTCATATTCTTTTTTGGAACATTCTACTGTTTCTTTCGCCGTCTCAATCAGCTCCACATAATCGTTGTAGCCTGCTTTATATCCCTGCTCACTTCCGGTACTGAATCCTTCTTCATACGCCTGTTCGGCTAATGCCTGTTTCTCCGCTCCCCACGCTTGTTTTTGATGTTCTATTTCCTGCTCTATTTCGCGGCGGCGCCGTTCTGCCTGTTCAATTATGGAGCGGGCATCGGCCTCCGCCTCTTCAATGATCTTTATTTTTTCTTCTTCAAAATAAGCGGATTGAACAGGCACTGCCTCTTCATTACCCGATAATTGAACCGGAGGATAAAAAGTTTTTATTTTTATTGTTTTATCCGCTTCTCGATTGCTTTCTGTTCGATGGGATTTAATTATTCTAGACAATAATGTCATCTCCCCCGCCACGGGCGATAATAATTTCACCAGCTTCCTCGAGTCTGCGGATCGTACTTACGATACGCGACTGCGCTTCTTCCACGTCACGCAGACGGACAGGACCCATAAATTCCATTTCTTCCTTAAATGTTTCCACCATCCGTGTAGATATATTGCGGAAAACAACATTTTTTACTTCTTCACTGGAAACTTTTAACGACAGCAGTAAGTCTTCATTTTCACAATCACGAATGACACGCTGGATCGAACGGTTATCCAATGTAACGATGTCTTCAAAGACGAACATCCGCTTTTTAATTTCTTCCGCGAGTTCTGGATCTTGAATTTCAAGAGCATCTAAAATAGTTTTCTCAGTAGCACGGTCTACTCCGTTTAACACTTCCACGACCGCTTCCACGCCGCCTGTCTGTGTATAATCTTGTGTTACGGTTGCACTCAGCTTCCGTTCAAGGATTGCTTCTACTTCATTAATAATTTCAGGAGACGTGCTGTCCATAATGGCAATTCTCCGTGCAATGTCTGCCTGCACATCTTGCGGCAGTTCAGAAAGAATTTGGCCGGCTTGCTGCGGATCCAAATAGGACAAAATTAAAGCGATCGTTTGCGGGTGTTCATTTTGGATGAAGTTTAAAATTTGACTCGCTTCTGCCCTGCGCGCGAAGTCAAACGGTCTAACCTGCAAGGAAGAGGTAAGCCTGTTAATAATATTTTGAGCCTGGTCTTTGCCAAGAGCCTTTTCAAGGACTGTCTTAGCATAGCCGATTCCGCCTTGTGTAATATAATCCTGAGCTAGTGCGATATTATGAAACTCTTCAAATACTTCTTCTTTTGCCTCGGCGTCAACTTTCTTTACTCCCGAAATTTCCAGAGTGAGCCGCTCAATCTCCTCTTCCGATAAATGTTTATACACAGAAGCGGATACATCTGGACCGAGAGAAATAAGTAGAATGGCGGCTTTTTGTTTTCCTGTTAACTTTTTCTCTCTAACGACCATTTTCACATTCCCCTATTCAAACATAGTCATTTACGTACAAACGGCTATTTCAATGCTTCTAATCTTCTGATAACCAGGAACGGACCAATTTCGCAAATTCCTCAGGTTTTTCTTTTGCCATTTTTTCCAGTTGCTTTCTGCGGACAGTCGCTTCCGTTTCCACTTCATTTATGTCGGCAATCGACTCTGCCGCCTGCATGATTTCTTCTTCAAATTCTTCTTCCTCTTCCGCCCTGCGTCTGGCGCGAAGAATCAAGAAGACTAATAGTCCAATGACGGCAAGCATGATAGCGCCGATGACATAAGCCCACCACGGTAAAACAGATGGCTTTTCTTCATCAAACTCCACTTTTCCATTAAATGGCTGGACGGAGACCGCAATTTTTTCTTCCACTGCTTGATCAGTTAATTCTTGATTATAATCTTTATCAATCGAAGTACGAACGATCGTACCAAGCATTTGCTGTATATCATCTATGCGTTCTTGAGGCAAAGAGTCCGGATCATTAGCCGTCGGCGGCTCGACCATGACTTGAATGCCTAAATCACGCACTTTGTAAGGACTCTCAGTGATTTTTTTGCGAATGCGGTTCACTTCATTATTGATGGTTTCTTCCGAACGTTCATAATCACCTGAGCCGCCCGCCCCTTCCATATAAGTGGAGCCTTCTGCATCTGCCGGATCTTCCGCCTGAGGAAGGCCGCCTGCCGCTGCCCCGTCCCCTGTAAAGGTTTCCGTAATCCGCTGGGCGCTGATTTGAATGCCTTCCATGTTCTCTTCATCAACAGGAGTAACAAGGTTTTCTTCTCTATTTTCCTGGGTAAAGTCTATATCGGCGGTGACAGATGCGACGACTTTATCTTGTCCCATCAATGTGCCAAGCATGTTTTGAATTTGGCGCTGAATATCCCGCTCAATTTTTTTCTTGATCTCCATTTGCTGAACCATGCCATTCCCAGATAAAGAGCCGCCGTCACTTTGCCTGTCATAGTACTCAAAGTTTTGATTCATAATAACAATATTATCGGCAGGCAAGTTGGGGACGCTTTTGGAAACGAGATGATAAAGCGACTTAATTTGCTTTTCATCGAATTGGTAGCCTGCTTCCGTATTCAATACGACAGAAGCGGATGCCTGTTCCCCGTCTTCTTTCACAAATACATCTTTTTCCGGAAGATTGATCATGACTTTTGCATCTTTTACTCCCTCAATGCCCGTCATTAGCTGAGCCAGTTCTGTTTGCATCGCATCGAGTTTCAAAATGTTGAATTCATTGTCAGTCATACCAAAACCAGCATTTTCACTGAAAAAGCTATAATCAATACTGCCCGACTTTGGCAGGCCTTCTGCAGCTAAATCCACTTTCAATGAATCTACTGCTTCTGCAGGCACTAATATTCCGGTTCCTCCATCAGCGATTTCGTAGCTTATTCCCCGGCCATCCAAGTTTTCTTTGATTGCTCCTGCTTCAGTTGGGGAAAGGTCGCTGTAAAGCGGCACCATCGTCTCTCTTGTCGCCATTAAGACAAGAGCGGTAAGGACTGTTACGAACAGCAAAAAAGCGCCGACTCCCATCATTTTTTGCCTTCTCGTCCGGCTGTTCCAGTATTCTCTTATTCTCGTTAATTGTTGGCGTATAGTCTCGTTCATTACAATCCCCCGGTTAAGTTGCTGCTAAGTAAAAAGGGTGTTCGTTTTTCCATCTCCCTGTTTCTTGCTTACATTTGCATTCTCATGATTTCCTGATAGGCTTCCACTGCTTTATTGCGCACTTCCATCGTTAATTGCATCGTCACGCTCGCTTTTTGACCGGCAATTAATACTTGGTGAAGATCAACGTTTTCACCAAGTATTAATTTATTCGTCATGTCAGCTGATTTTGCTTGTGCCTGGCTGACTCCATTCAATGACTCTTTCAAAAAGCTGGCGAAATTTTGCTGTGCTTCATTTGGTGTCACAGCTTGCTTTGTTTCTGTCATTTCTGTTTTCAAAAACGGTGAAGCACCTTGAATCGGTTGAATAGCCATTTAATTATCTCCTTTACTTACCAATCTCGAGCGCCTTCATCATCATGGATTTTGACGCATTAAACACAGTTACATTTGCTTCATAAGAACGGGTAGCTGCCATTAAGTCCACCATTTCTCTTAATGGATCGACATTCGGCATTTGTACATAGCCTTCTTCATTCGCATCTGGATGCGTGGGATCGTATACCCTTTTAAAAGGAGTGAGATCGTCTTCTACAATCTTTGTGACCTTCACTCCATTCCCCGCACCGTCGTTTTGGCGGCTAATCGCTTGATTCAAAAACGAAGAAAATTCTCCTTGTTTCGGCTGCAGAACGACAGATTTCCGCTGATACGGCTGCCATTCACCATTTACTTGGCGGGCACGCGTGGATTCCATATTAGCCATATTGGAAGAGACGACATCCATGCGCAGACGCTGGGCAGTTAAAGCGGATGAAGTAATGTTCATGCTATGAAACATCGACATCTTATCTTCCTCCTTTAATCACATTAGTCAGCGAATTGAATTTGCCGCTCATCCGGTCTGTTAAAGCGTTATAATAAATCTGATTTGTTGCAAGATTCGACATTTCTTTATCTATATCGACGCTATTTCCATTTTGATTAAAAGAAAGATCGCGACTCGTAACGACAGCAGGGTCGCTTTCGTTTGAACGAAAAGAAAAATGGCGGGAGTCCGTGCGGTAGGCAGCCAGTTCGTTTGCCAGCGTTTCGTCAAACACTTTTTTAAAACTAACATCTTTTGATTTATAATTCGGTGTATCGGCATTGGCAATATTGTTAGCAATCGTTTTTTGTTTTAAAGCAGAATAATTAAGCCCTTTTTCGATACTACTGAATGAATCTGAAAAAATCTTCATTTATTATCACTCCGTCAAACAACATTATTAAATATTTACTCTAAATCGCTCTGTTTGAAACATTTTTTCATGATATTTCCACTTTTTTTAAAATGGAAACATCTTTAGCACTATTCGGCAATATTTTTAAAACTTACGATAGAAACTATAACATAATTTTCATGTAAAATTAATCAAAAATTACATTATTAATAAAAATATGCCATAAACTTAACATAAATGACAAAGGTGGGCATATATAACCATATAATGCGGCATATGGAAACATTCACTACATATTTGATCACAAACTTATGGAAGGAACAAATGACAAAGATCATATTTTTTTGAAAGAAAATAAAAAAACCGCCTGTCGAATACAGGCGGTTTTCTAAGGATTTAGTTAGCTTGATTTTAATTTTTCCAATTCCATCAAGAATTTATCATTTAACACTTTAATATAAGTGCCTTTCATTCCTAGGGAACGAGACTCAATTACACCGGCACTTTCCAGCTTGCGCAAGGCATTTACAATGACAGAACGCGTAATACCTACACGATCAGCGATTTTCGAAGCAACGAGCAGGCCTTCTTTCCCGTCCAGTTCTTCGAAAATGTGCTCAATGGCTTCCAGCTCACTATATGAAAGAGAACTGATAGCCATTTGTACGACAGCTTTGCTTCTTGCTTCTTCCTCAATTTCTTCTGTCTTTTCACGAAGAATCTCCATGCCGACTACAGTTGCTCCGTATTCCGCCAAGATTAAGTCCTCATCGTGGAATTTTTCTTCAACACGGGCGAGTACGAGTGTACCGAGGCGTTCACCTGCTCCTTTAATCGGAACGATTGTTGTAAAACCTTTTTTAAACAGTTCTTTATTTTCGACCGGGAAGGCAGTGTATTCACTGTCAACATCCAAGTTAGGTGACGTTTCTTCAATATTAAATAAGTTATTTGTATATTCTTCAGGAAATTGACGGTCAGCAAGCATTTTTTTCATTCGATCGTTTTCAATTTGCTGATTGACGCCAAAGCCAAGCAATTTTCCGCGACGGCTGACAACGAAGATATTTGCTTCAATTACTTCAGATAGTGATTCCGCCATTTCTTTAAAGTTCACAGATTTACCTGCCGCATTTTGTAACATCTTATTAATTTTTCTCGTTTTTTCTAACAAATTCATGATTAAATCCTCCTACAATGACTGGTTTATCTATAGCCGATCAATGTTCTAGTTTTTTATTATTAAAAATTGTTGCACTACTTACAGCTTTACCCTTTAAAAAACGTGTTTCAAACATTATAAAATAAACTGGCTTAAGTCTTTATTGCCTGAAATCGCTTCTAATTTTTCATTCACATACTGCGGTGTGATCGTAATTTTCTCCATCGTAATGTCAGGTGCCTCAAAAGATAAATCTTCCAGTAATTTTTCCATAATGGTATGAAGACGGCGCGCCCCAATATTATCTGTGCTTTGATTCACTTCAAAGGCAATTTCTGCTATTCGTTTAATAGCATCGTCAGAAAATTCAATTTGTATACCTTCTGTTTCCAATAAAGCCACATATTGTTTTATTAATGCGTTATCCGGCTCTATGAGGATACGGACAAAGTCTTCTACAGACAGTTTCTGCAATTCCACACGAATAGGAAAGCGCCCTTGCAGCTCCGGAATGAGGTCGGATGGTTTCGACATATGAAAGGCACCTGCTGCGATAAACAAGACATAATCTGTTTTTACTGAGCCATATTTCGTCATGATTGTTGAACCTTCCACAATTGGTAAAATATCCCGCTGCACACCTTCTCTTGAAACACTTGCTGATGAAGATGCTGCTCCTTTGGCAGCCACTTTGTCAATTTCATCAATAAAAATAATGCCCGTTTGCTCTGCCCGCCTGACGGCTTCTTGTGTCACATCGTCCATATCAATCAGCTTTTGCGCTTCCTCGTTTGTTAACACTTCTCGTGCTTCTCTTACAGTCAGTTTTCTTTTTTTCGTTTTCTTCGGCAAGAGTCCGCCGAGTGCATCCTGCATATTCATACCCATTTGCTCCATGCCCGAGCCTTGGAACATATCGAACATCGAAGGCGGCTGTTCTTCCACTTCAATCGTGACGATTTCATCTTCCATATCGCCGCGTTCAAGTTTATCAGCAACCAGCTTTCTCTGCTCACGAATGGAATTTTCTTCATGAGAATCTTCGGTATTTGTTTGCTGCTCCTGTCCACTTCCGCCAAACAGCATCTCAAACGGATTTTTCATATTGTTTGTTTTCTTTTTAGCAGGAATAAACAATTCGACAAGCCGGCGATTGGCTGCTTCCCTTGCAGGTTCTTGTACAGATTGCATTCTTTCTTCTTTAACAACTCTTACGGATGTTTCCGCCAGGTCACGCACCATCGACTCAACATCCCGTCCTACATAGCCGACTTCTGTAAATTTCGTTGCTTCTACCTTAATAAACGGCGCCCCTGAAAGCTTCGCAATGCGGCGGGCTATTTCAGTCTTTCCAACTCCTGTCGGTCCGATCATCAATATATTTTTAGGAATGACTTCATCTCGAATTTGATCGCTTAACAGACTCCGGCGGTAACGGTTGCGCAGCGCGACAGCTACGGCTTTCTTTGCCTCTTTTTGGCCGACAATATACTGGTCAAGCCGCTCCACAATTTGTCTTGGTGTTAATTGCAGTGATTTTTTCTCCATGCTTTTCACTCCTTTACTCCAATTCTTCCACGACAATTTGATTATTTGTATACACACAGATTTCTCCGGCAATTTCCAAAGCAGCCACAGCAATTTCTCTTGCTGTTAAATGCTCTCCTGAATAAGTTTTTAGCGCACGTCCCGCTGCTAAAGCAAAATTCCCTCCGGAGCCGATCGCTAATATGCCATCGTCAGGTTCAATCACTTCGCCTGTTCCTGAAATCAGCAAAATATTTGATTGATTCATAACAATAAGCATCGCTTCCAACCGGCGCAGCACTTTATCAGAACGCCATTCTTTCGCTAGCTCCACAGCCGCCCGCTGCAGATTACCGTTATATTCTTCCAGCCTGCTTTCAAACAGTTCAAACAGTGTGAATGCATCAGCGACAGAGCCGGCAAAACCTGCAAGTACCTTGCCGTTAAACAATTTGCGTACTTTTTTGGCTGTGTGCTTCATAACGACTGCGTTTCCGAATGTTACTTGCCCGTCACCGGACATAGCGCACCGGCCTTTATGCTGAACCGCAAAGATCGTTGTTGCATGAAATTGTTCCATAGATTTCAATTCCTCCTTTACGCGCGGGGATGATGGGTTAAATACGTCTTTCTCAAATGTTCTTTCGTCACATGAGTATACACTTGTGTAGAAGAAAGATGCTCATGTCCAAGCAGTTCCTGAACCGTCCTCAAATCCGCTCCGTTGTTCAATAAGTGGGTAGCGAACGTATGCCGCAGCATATGAGGGTGAATTTTTCTTGTCAGCGAAGCTTCCTCGATCAATTTGGTTAAAATGTGCCGGATGCCTCTCGGTGTCAGCGGGCTGCCTCGATGATTAACAAATAAGATAGTGTGGTTGTCTGCGGACTTCATTAAGAAGTTTCTCGCGGTTGCTATGTATCGCTCTATTGCCTCGTGGGCAAAGCTGCCGAAAGGTACATACCGCTCTTTATTCCCTTTTCCTTTTACAAGTAACACGGAAAGATCAAAATCAATATGCTTCAATTCAATTCCTGTACATTCGCTCACACGAATGCCGGTTGCATACAATAATTCCAACATGGCTTTGTTGCGGATTTTTAAAGGCTCTTCTCCTTCACACACAGCAAAAAGCTCTTCCATCTCTTCTTCATAAAAAAAAGAGGGGAGCTTCTTTGCTCCTTTCGGCTGCTGTACAAGCGAAAAAGGATTGACTGTTATCACATTTTCTCTAGCTAAAAAACGAAAAAAGCTGCGCAAACTTGAAATCCTTCTAGCGATGGTCGACCGGGACATTTGTTTTTCATGCAGAGTCGTTAAATACAAGCGGACATCAAAATATTGAATGTCATCCAGCTTTTTTAGACTTTGTTCACTAGTGAACTTGAAAAACTCTTCAATATCATAGTGATAAAACTGTATTGTATAATTCGAATAATGTTTTTCGATTTGTAAATACTGAATAAAAGATTGCAAATAGTTATTGAAAAGTTTTGACATATGAACACCTCATTAGGGCTACTAAATACTATCATACTCAAGTAGCCCTTGCAAGAAAGTTTACAAACTTTTCACAAAAGTTTGAATTGTTTCCAACGCCCG
This sequence comes from Bacillus aerolatus, assembly GCF_009183655.1. Taxonomy (GTDB): domain Bacteria; phylum Bacillota; class Bacilli; order Bacillales; family Domibacillaceae; genus Pseudobacillus; species Pseudobacillus aerolatus. The sequence continues at coordinate 248,885 of NZ_WEIO01000002.1, read as the reverse complement.
TTCAGCGTGCGCTTCATATCTTTCTTTCTTATTTTTAATTTTAACCGGAAGATCAGGAAATAAACCAAAGTTCGCATTCATCGGCTGAAAATTCTTTTCATTAGCTGTTGTAATGTAGTGGGCCATGCTGCCAATAGCTGTTTCTGCCGGCACAGTCACCGGTTCTTCTCCTAAAGCAAGGCGCGCAGCATTCAATCCGGCAATTAAACCGCTCGCAGCAGATTCTACATAGCCTTCAACACCAGTCATCTGGCCGGCAAAAAATAAGTGGCTGCGATCTTTAAACTGATACGTTGGCTTTAATACTTTCGGCGAGTTGATGAATGTGTTCCGGTGCATAACGCCGTAACGGACAATTTCTGCTCGCTCGAGGCCAGGAATGAGCTGCAGTACTTCTTTTTGCGGCCCCCATTTTAAATGTGTCTGAAAGCCGACGATGTTGTAAAGCGTTCCCGCGGCATCATCTTGGCGCAGCTGCACGACTGCATGAGGTCTTTTACCTGTTTTTGGATCTTCTAATCCCACCGGTTTCATCGCTCCGAATAGCAGCGTTTTCTTTCCGCGCTTCGCCAGCACCTCCACCGGCATACACCCTTCAAAAAAGATTTCTTTTTCAAATTCTTTCAACGGAACCGTTTCTGCTTCAACGAGTGCTTCATAGAAACGATCAAACTCTTCTTCTGTCATTGGACAGTTCAGATAAGCAGCTTCGCCTTTATCATAACGGGATTTTAAATACGCCTTATTCATATCTATGCTGTCTTTTTCAATAATAGGAGCGGCAGCATCGTAAAAATATAAATAATCCTGACCCGTTAACTCTTTTAATTTTTGCGACAATGATTCACTCGTAAGCGGACCGGTAGCAATGATCGTAATGCCTTCCGGAATGTTTGTTACTTCTTCATTATATACAGTTACATTTGGATGGTTTTTCACCCGCTCTGTCACATTAGCTGCGAATTCATGGCGGTCAACAGCAAGAGCTCCACCTGCTGGAACGGAACAATGGTCCGCAGCAGCAATAATGACTGAATTCAAGTTTCTCATTTCTTCTTTTAGTACACCAACAGCATTTGTCAGCGCATTTGCCCGCAAAGAATTACTGCAGACGAGTTCAGCAAACTTATCTGTATGGTGAGCCGGCGTTTGTCTAACCGGCCGCATTTCATATAGATTTACTTTCACGCCCCGTTCAGCTATTTGAAAAGCCGCTTCACTGCCGGCAAGGCCGGCTCCGATCACATTAACAAATGGTTCCATTCTACCTAACCTCCTGAATGAATAGTGGTACGTACATTTATATCCCTAAAGCATTGTACAACAGACGTTCGCATAAAAAAAGCTTTAAGTATTAAAACAAATAAAAAAAAGCGGGAGCTATCCGCTTTTACAGTTGTGTTTCTTCTTTATAGTCACACGCTATACATTGAATCTGCACACCTTTTTTCAATTTCTTTTCAACGAGCAACTGTTCACATTTCGGACACTTTCGCTCAATCGGCTTATCCCACGATAAGAAATCGCATTCCGGGAAGCGGTCACATCCGTAAAAGATTCGTCGTTTTTTACTTTTTCTTTCTATTATATTACCTTCCTTACAATTCGGACATTTCACGCCGATTTCTTTCACGATAGCTTTTGTGTTTCGGCAGTCCGGAAAATTGCTGCAAGCCATGAACTTTCCGTAGCGCCCCATTTTGAACACCATTGGATTGCCGCAGTTTTCACAATCTTCACCGGCAGGCTCATCTTTAATTTCGATTTGCTCCATCTCTTCTTCGGCTTTCACTAAATGCTTTTCAAATCCCTTGTAAAATTCATCGATGACTTCAACCCACTCTACTTGTCCGTCTTCAACGCTGTCTAGATCTTTCTCCATTTTCGCCGTGAATTCCACATCGATCACGTCCGAGAAAAATTCCGCCATCAGTTCATGGACAATCTCACCGAGCTCGGTTGGAATAAACCGTTTGTTATCGAGAGCGACGTAGCCGCGCTTTTGAATCGTATCTAAAGTAGGAGCAAATGTGGACGGACGGCCAATACCGAGTTCTTCGAGGGTTTTGACGAGCCGGGCCTCTGTATAGCGGGGCGGAGGCTGAGTAAAATGCTGCTTCGGATCAATCGTTTCTGACCTCACTTTATCGCCTTTTTCAAGGTTAGGGAGCTGCTTTTCTTTTTCTTCCTGCGCGTCATCTGAACCTTCAACATACACTTTCATAAACCCTTGGAATTTTACTTTTGAACCTGTCGCCCGGAAAGTAATGTCTCCGTTCACAAGATCAGCACTGACCGTATCCATAACAGCAGGTGACATCTGGCTCGCAAGGAAGCGTTCCCATATGAGTTTATACAGCCGCAGTTGATCCCGCGATAAAAACTCTTTTAACGCACCAGGTTCTTTCAGCACGCTCGTTGGCCGGATCGCTTCATGAGCATCTTGCGCCTTCGATTGCTTTTTATCTTTTTTCTCTTCTACTTTTTTTGTGTACTCTTTGCCATGAGTGGATTCAATAAATTCAAATGCTTCTTTTTGAGCGACGTCTGAAATTCTCGTAGAATCCGTTCTCATATACGTAATTAAGCCGACCGTTCCTTCTTTTTTGCCAAGCTCAATTCCTTCATACAACTGCTGGGCAAGCATCATCGTTTTCTTTGCCCGGAAGTTCAGCTTGCGGGCGGCTTCCTGCTGAAGGGAAGAAGTAGTGAATGGCGGCGCCGGGTTTCTTCTGCGCTCTTTCTTTGTCACGCTGGCAAGCTCAAACTCGTTACCTTTAATAGCTGCAAGAACCTCTTTCACTTCTTCTTCGGATTTTAACGCAACTTTCTTTCCGCTTTTTCCGTAAAAAGACGCCTGGAACGAACTCGTTCCTTTTAAAAATTGTGCTTCAATTGTCCAGTATTCTTCCGGTGTAAAGTTGTTGATTTCTTTCTCTCGGTCAATAATCAGCCGTAAAGCAACGGACTGGACCCTGCCGGCACTAAGTCCTTTTTTCACTTTCTTCCAAAGAAGAGGACTGATATTGTAGCCGACAAGCCTGTCGAGAATGCGGCGCGCCTGCTGTGCATCGACAAGGTCCATATTAATCGGCCTTGGATGTTTGAACGATTCTTTAATCGCATCTTTCGTAATTTCATTAAATACAACGCGGCAATCTGATGATATATCAAGATCAAGACTGTGGGCTAAATGCCAGGCAATTGCTTCTCCTTCTCTGTCGGGGTCAGCTGCAAGGTAGATCTTTTTTGCTTTTTTTGCCGCTGTTTTTATTTCTTTCAGCACTGGCCCTTTTCCACGGATCGTAATATATTTCGGTTCGTACCTGTTTTCTATATCGACACCCATCTGGCTTTTAGGCAAATCGCGCACATGGCCCATGGATGCTTTCACTTTATATTTCTTCCCCAAATAACGCTCAATTGTTTTCGCTTTTGCAGGGGACTCCACTATTACTAAGAACTCCGACATGCATAAACCTCCCCTAGAGGTGAAAATAAATAGATATAACAAACATTATTAGCCGGTTCGATGACACTTGTCAATCAAATGACTCCATGTTTCTCTATTTGTTTTTTCTCTGTTCGATTATATATTTTTACATTTCCTTAAAAATGATTGATTCTTTTGCAAAATTTAATACAGTTTGCGAATAAAAGCAACCTTTTTTTAAAAAAGAAGTAAAAACAACCGAACAGGAAAAAACAGAATAAGCCGTTTTCTTCTATAAATAAAGATTATATTTTGATCATTTCCGACAAAATATCTTCACTTGACCGCACTAATTTTGCGCCGTCGCTTATTAATTCATTCGTCCCCGCAGACAGTGGATCATCCATTCTTCCAGGGACACAAAATACTTCTCTTCCTTGTTCCAAAGCGCAATAAGCCGTAATTAATGAACCGCTTTTCTTCCCCGCTTGCACAACGAGAGTACCAAGAGATAAGCCGCTGATGATGCGGTTTCTGGCAGGGAATTGCCATTTTTCTGGTTTCATGTCTGGTGGATATTCCGACAAAAGCAGACCCGATTGTACAATATTTTTTGCCAGTGAAATATTTTCTTTTGGATATAAATAATTAAACCCTCCGGCAATAACAGCAACGGTTTCTCCTCCGACGCTTAATGCCTCTTCGTGGGCAAATGCGTCCACCCCTTTTGCCAGCCCACTGACGATTACACAGCCATGCTCAATGAGCTCAGGCACCAATAATTGAATAGCACTGCGTCCATACTCATCTGCTTTACGCGCCCCGACAACGGCCAATTTTCTACCAGCAGCCAACAATGTGGGATTGCCGGCTGCATAAAGTCCCCATGGCGGCTGTGGCAATGTCTTAAGAAGAGACGGATATTCTGAGCTGTAAATCGGAATAAAAGAAACCCCCTGTTCTTCGTATCTTTTTAACAAAGGCTGAACCGGCTTTTCGGTGAGCTGATGGGTGACAAAAGCTGCATGGGAAAGGGAAATGGAAAGGGTGCTGGAAAAATAAGAAGGGGAATAGAGATAGAGGTTCTTTAGATCAGGTTCTTTTTTTAAAAGCAAGTAAATGGCTTTCCAGCCGATGCCGCGGCAATGCTGCAAGTGGATAATTTTTTCTGTTAATAAATCCAGTTTAGTCTCCTCCTTTTTAGAAAGAAACAGCCTCTTCTAAATGAAAAAGAGGCTGTTTCTTTGATGTATATTTACATGGATTAATGAGTTTTACACTCTTCGTAAATACCTTTTTCTTTAATTACTTCGATCAATGTTTCACCCATAACAGACGGCGTTTCAGCCACTTTAATTCCACATTCGTTCATCACGCGGATTTTTTCGTCAGCTGTTCCTTTTCCACCGGAAATGATCGCACCGGCATGGCCCATACGCTTTCCTGGAGGCGCAGTACGGCCGCCGATAAAGCCTACTACCGGCTTCGTCATGTTCGCTTTTACCCATTCGGCTGCCTCTTCTTCAGCAGTTCCGCCGATTTCACCGATCATGATAACTGCTTTTGTTTCTGGATCTTCATTGAATGCTTTTAAAACATCAATGAAGTCCGTGCCATTTACCGGGTCGCCGCCGATACCAACAGCTGATGTTTGGCCAATGCCGGCTTGTGACAATTGGTGTACCGCCTCATAAGTCAATGTACCAGAGCGGGAAACAACACCAACATGGCCTTTAGTGTGAATGTAGCCAGGCATAATGCCGATTTTACACTCATCAGGTGAAATAACACCCGGGCAGTTTGGCCCGATAAGACGAGTTTTCTTATCTTGTAAATAGCGCTTTACTTTCACCATATCCAATACTGGAATGTGCTCAGTAATACAAATAACAAGATCGATTTCCGCATCTGCCGCTTCAATGATCGCGTCTGCAGCAAATGGCGCAGGAACGTAAATAACGGAAGCGTTAGCGCCTGTTGCTTTAACTGCTTCTTCTACTGTGTTAAATACCGGAACACCTTCAACTTCTGTTCCGCCTTTTCCTGGTGTTACCCCACCGACGATTTTTGTGCCATATTCAAGCATTTGTTTCGTATGGAAAAGAGCTGTGGAACCGGTAATACCTTGAACGATTACTTTTGTGTCTTTATTAACAAATACACTCATGCCTATACCTGCCTTTCTCTGGTCAACTCTGAAATTATTTGCTTACAAGCTCAACAATTTTTTGCGCGCCGTCAGCCATGGACTCAGCTGAAACAATTTTTATGTCGGATTCATTTAAAATTTTCTTACCTAAGTCAACGTTCGTTCCTTCTAAACGGACAACGAGCGGCACAGACAAACCAACTTGTTTTGCTGCTTCTACTACGCCGGATGCAATAATATCGCATTTCATAATTCCGCCGAAAATGTTAACAAAGATGCCTTTAACATTTTTGTCAGATAGAATAATTTTAAATGCTTCTGTTACTTTTTCAGCTGTCGCGCCGCCCCCAACATCGAGGAAGTTGGCCGGATCGCCGCCGTAATGTTTAATAATGTCCATTGTAGCCATAGCAAGGCCTGCACCATTAACCATACAGCCAATGTTGCCATCAAGGGAGATATAGCTTAAGTCGTATTTAGATGCTTCGATTTCTTTTGGATCTTCTTCTTCCAAATCGCGGTATTCCATAATATCTTTATGGCGGTATAGTGCGTTGGAATCAAAATTGATTTTCGCATCAAGAGCCATTACGTCACCGTCGCCAGTTACGACTAATGGGTTGATCTCAGCGATTGCTGCATCTTTTTCGATGAACACTGTATAAAGGCCCATCATGAATTTCACTGCTTTGTTGACAAGTTTCGCCGGAATATTGATGTTAAAAGCTACACGGCGAGCCTGATATGGCATTAAGCCCGTTACCGGATCAATGTATTCTTTGAAAATTTTCTCCGGAGTCGCTTCTGCCACTTCTTCGATTTCTGTTCCGCCTTCTTCAGAAGCCATTAGCACGACTTGTGAAGTTGCACGATCCAGAACAAGACCAATGTAATATTCTTTTTGAATATCGCAGCCTTCTTCGATCAGTAAGCGCTTTACTTCTTTACCTTCTGGACCAGTTTGATGCGTGACAAGCGTCTTACCTAAAATTTCTTCAGCATATGTACGCACTTCATCAATATTTTTTGCGACTTTAACTCCGCCCGCTTTACCGCGGCCGCCTGCGTGAATTTGTGCTTTAACTACACAAACATCAGTGCCGAGTTCTTTCGCTGCTTCCACCGCTTCTTCTACAGAAAAAGCAACTTTACCGTTTGGAACGGCCACCCCGTAATTTCTGAGGATTTCTTTACCTTGATACTCATGGATATTCATACTCCATCCTCCTATCAATCTCAAAAAAGTAGACTGCGTTACCATTGTATATAAAGTCTGAATTTATGTCTAGGTGTTGCCCTTAAATTTGTTTCTCATACTATTTTTTTTTACCTTTTGCATGAAAATACTTGCTCTTTTTTCCTTTTTCATATACTAACATGTCCTTAGTACACAGTCTCTCTTAATCATTACCCAGACTGTGGAGTTTAAACATTTTATTGCTGCTTTTTCCTTTGATCCAACCGATAAATAAAAGCAAATACTTCCGCAACTGCCTGATAAAGTTCTTCGGGGATGGATTCATTGATTTCCAGCTTGCCTAATATCTCAACGAGGCTTGGGTCTTCTTGAATTGGAATATTGTGTTCTCTTGCTTTTTCAAGGATATTTTCTGCCACTTTCCCTTTTCCTTTGGCAATTAAAGTGGGGGACTGACTTTTTTCTGGAAGGTAGGAAAGAGCGGCCGCCTGTTTTCTTTTCACTTCTTTTTTCATATGCGGATGTCCACTCCTTCATACGGCTGCGCTTCCATTGCCCGTACGATTGGCAGCGCAGCCCTTTTGTCCGGCCGCTTAAATTGGATACTCGACAGCTGATAACCCTTTTCTTCTACTCTAGCTTTTAATGTCGGGGTAAGAGAATCGGCCATTTTTTTCAACCCCGGCGTTTCATTAAACACTTGCAGCTGGATAATTCGATTTTGCACTTGCATATCAATGACTGTTTCTTTGATGTTTTCAAGGTTTAAATAAAACAGTACCCGACAAAAATCTGAATCCAACTTACCATCATCCGTTTTTTTCCCTGACCATTGTAATGTCAGATCTGTATGGAAGCCAAATAAATTGACAGGTACTTGCATGATCAGCTGCTGGAGCGGACCGGTTTCAGCGGATAAAAGGGGCTGCACATTCATTCGGCCAAGCACTTGTTCAGCGAGCTCCTTTACATGAACAGGGATGTTTTCTCCAAGCAGACGCAAAAGCTGCGGTTTCAGCATTTTTTCCAGTTCAGCTTCTCCGGGATGCCTTGCTCCAAGTATTCCTTCCAAATCGATTCCGAGCTGCAGAAACGTGTCTTTAATTAAAGAATGAGCTTCTTTGCCTGACATGTGGAAATGCATATCGTTTTCCGCCGCGAGCATAATTTGCTGAAAAAGAATTTCTTTTTTTGACAGTGATACAAGAGACGAGGAATCAATTTTTGCTGCTTCATTCTTGACTGCCCGTATGAGTTCATCTGCTTCTTTGTTAAAAAGAGCGGACAGTTGCCGAATCGCTTCTTGAGGTTGATTTTGGTGAATACTCGCTTTCGCTGCTGTTTTGAAGACAGCGGCTAATTGTTGGTTTGCTATTTTTGTATCCTTTAATTCTTCGATTAACAGCTTCACTTCGGCTGTTAAGGGCTGACTAATAGATTTTTCCATTGTTTTAGTGCTAGCCATCAACGCTTGCTCTAATCGCTGCAGAAGTTCTTTACTGGCCGGCTGCCGAATGAACTGGCTGACCGCTTCTTGTAAAGTGACAGTCTTGTTTTCAGTGCGCAGCTGCACGGCTGTTCCGAACTTGTTCGGTTCTTTCTTCCACCGCTCCATGATTTGGATGAGGGCATCGTCAGTATGATCCGCTTTTTCAGGAATAAAGCCCCATGATTTTAACAAATCAAAGGCGGCAGTTTTTGAAGCAGACGTCTTTTCCGGCAGAATCAGCTGATCCATAATTGCAGTCATGACTTTTTGAATGATATTTTTTTCAAAAGGCGTCTGCCATTCTTTTAATAATTTTACTAGCTCTCTTGCCAAAGCTGGCGGCTGCTGCAACTGCTGCAGCTTACCGGCTAATTCTTCCGTTAATTGGCTGAGTGGCACTGGAGAATGTGCCGTCATTAAAGATTGAAATACATCTTTAGTCATCGGAAGAGAACGCTCCGCCATCATTTTGACCACTTGAAGCCCTTCAACTGCCGGTGCTTTCGCAAGCCACTCTGCTGCTTTTACAATCAATTCTTTCGTCAAAGGCAGCTTTTCTCTCATCATTATTTCCACGAATGCTTTATTTTCTTTTGTCAACGGCAGGGATAGATGCAGCAGCAAATCTTGCGCCATCTTTGCCCCATCTCCCTTTGCAGAAACCGGCGATGTGATGACTTTCAACTGCAGGCCATCAACATTCGAAGCTGCGCGAAACCAATACCTTTCCCCTGATTGAAGAGTCACTTCCAGTTTTGCCATCATCGTAGTTGTTCCAGTAGAAAGTTCAGCCATGCCATTAGGCAGTATTTTCACCACTTTAGCGGGGAACATCTCTCCCTCCCGCAATTGCATGGATCTTTCTTTACCAAGAATGCCTTGCGCAAGAGCGGCTTGTTGTATAATCAATTCATTCACCTCCGTTATTTTTTCAGAAGTTGCCTTATTTCCTTCACGGGTGAAAAACTGTTTCGATGAATCTCACACGGACCGGTCGACTGCAAACCTGTTAAATGTTCTTTTGTACCGTACCCCATGTTTTTTTCAAAACCATACTGCGGGTAAAGCAGGGCATAGTCACACATTAACCTGTCTCTCGTCACTTTTGCCACGATTGATGCCGCAGCGATCGAAGCACTTTTTACATCTCCTTTGACTATAGATGTCTGTGGAATAGACACATTTAGTTTCATGGCATCGATCAGTAAATGCTGCGGGAGATGATGCAGCTGCTGAATAGCTGAGACCATCGCTTTTTTAGTTGCTTCGTATATGTTTAATAAATCAATTTCTGCAGCAGTCACTATGCCAATGCCTACATCTGCTTTATCTGTTATTTCTTTATAAAAGTAGTCTCTTTTTGCTTTGCTTAATTTTTTCGAGTCATTTATTCCCACAAGCTGGATGTTAGGCGGCAATATAACAGCCGCCGCTATAACAGGGCCGGCGAGCGGGCCTCTGCCCACTTCGTCAATTCCTGCAATAGATGTAATTCCCTGATTGAGCAATTCGCGCTCATAATTAAGCAGCTGTTCGTATTTAAGGCGTTCCATTGCTTGCTTCTCCTGTATTCGGTACCATTGTGCTACGGCCTGCTGAACGCCTTTCCGCGGATCTCTAAGCCACTCCTGAAAGTGAGGATCGTCTTCTGATTGTATTTCTCTTATTCGTTTTCTTATTTCACTTACTGATTGAGACATGAATTAATCCTTTCGCCTATTCATTTTAAATATATGAAGGCTATTTTAATTTGTTTTGTGAATTTTGCACATTGTGTTTTTAATTAAAGTTTGTTTGTTTTATTAATTTCTTCAACATTTCGCATGAGCTATTCGTCATTTGCTTGTCGGGACAGAGCAGTCGCTTCCGCTTTTCTTCTTATATCGGTTTTTTTCAGATAAAATAAAGGCCCTTTGTGAGGGCCTTTATTTTTTGTTATTCCGTTTGTTCTTCCGGGAAGTCGAATGTGAGTTTTCCGAGTTTTTCTCCTCTGATGTCGCGAATAATGAGTTCGGTTGTTTTGTCGTAATCGACCTCGGTGCGTCCGGCGTAGCAGCCGCGCAGCTTTCCGATATGATTAAAGAGTTCTAACAAGTCTTCAGGAATCTCCTCGAGACCGTATCGTTCTTTTAACCGGTTTGGATACCTCGTTTCTAAAAAACGAAGAGCAAAGACTGCCACGTCCTCCAAGTTGAGGATCGCATCTTTAATCGCTCCTGTTAAAGCGAGTTTAAAGCCTGTTTCTTCGTCTTCAAATTTCGGCCAGAGGATACCCGGTGTATCGAGCAGTTCCATTTCTTTACCGGCTTTAATCCACTGCTGGGCTTTTGTCACGCCAGGCATGTTGCCCGTTTTAGCGATGTTCTTTTTAGCCAGCCGGTTAATTAATGTTGACTTGCCTACGTTCGGAATACCGACGATCATCGCCCTGATCGCTCTTGGTTTAATACCTCTGGACTTCATCCGATCAAATTTCTCTTTTAATATTTCTTTCGCCGCTCTATTAATGGCTGCCAGACCGCTGCCGGCATGAGAATTAATCGCCAGGGCAGGTACGCCTCCCTCTTTGAAATAAGCAAGCCATTGGGCCGTAACTGCGGGATCTGCCATATCTGCTTTGTTTAGTAACACAAGCCTTGGCTTTTGCTGGATGATTTCATCAATCATCGGGTTTCGTGAAGATATCGGCAAGCGGGCGTCTACCAGCTCAAAGATAATATCCACTAACTTTAATTTTTCCGTTACTTCTCTTCTTGCTTTTGCCATATGGCCGGGAAACCATTGAATGGTCATAAATTCAACCTCCATTCTGTCCGGGCGGTCAATATTAATCCACCAGCCTCATTTTATTTAAAGGCCAGAAAACAACACTCGTATCGCCTACTACTTCATCAATACGAACCGTGCCAATATGACGACTGTCTTTACTGTACAGCCGGTTATCGCCGAGAACAAAAATTTCTCCTTCCGGCACCGTTGCTTTTCCCGTCAACTCCTGCAATGTAAAGTCAGGCGTAAGCGGAATAGGCTCTTCCTTTTTATATTCTTCTAAATAAGGCTCTTCATAATATTTACCGTTGACATATAATTTATCATCTTTATATTCCACTTTATCACCCGGAAGGCCGATAACGCGTTTAATGTAATCCTTTTTTTCCGGTGCATGAAACACAACGATATCAAAACGCTGAGGTTCACCAATTTTATTGACGATCATCCAATCACCGTCTGTTAGCGTTGGCATCATAGATTCACCGTCTACTACAATAGGTGCGATAATAAAATATCGAATAATTGCTGCCAGTCCTATTGCGATTAAAAAAGCTTTTGTCCATTCCCAGAATTCACTTTTTTCTTTTGCCAAAATTGCCACCACCTAATTTATTATGTATTTATCATATCACTTTGGCCATCATTGAGAAAAGAAAGGGCTTTTTTTCATTTGAAAAAGGAGCTTGTCCCCAAGCTCCTTTCGCAAATCGTCTATAATTATCGAATTTCTTTAATACGAGCTGCTTTACCGCGAAGGTTACGCAAGTAGTACAGTTTAGCACGACGAACTTTACCACGGCGAGTTACTTCGATTTGAGCAATCTTCGGTGTATGAACTGGGAAAGTACGTTCAACGCCTACGCCATAAGAGATTTTGCGAACTGTGAATGTTTCACTCACTCCGCCGCCGCGACGTTTAATAACGACACCTTCAAAGATCTGAATACGCTCACGTGTTCCCTCAACAACTTTAACGTGTACGCGTACTGTATCTCCAGGACGAAAAGCTGGAAGATCTGTGCGAAGTTGTTCCTGAGTAAGTTCTTGAATCAATTTGTGCATAATATTCCTCTCCTTCTAACAGATGCTCAATACAACATATATCAGCTGCAGCGGAACACCGTTTTAATGGGCTTCGACCTTGGCCGCAAACCACGAAAAAATCTTACCATAAATAGATCAGTAAATCAAGAGTCTCTTTCTTTTTCCCACTCATTTACCCATGATTTCTGGCGTTCAGTAAGCGAGTATTGCTCCAGCAAGTCCGGCCGCCGCTCCCACGTCCGTCTTAAGGACTCTTTGTCCCGCCATTCATCGACTAATCGGTGATTTCCGGAAAGTAATATATCAGGAACTTTAAAGCCGCGGAATTCAGCCGGCCTTGTATATTGCGGATGCTCAAGCAGACCGGATGAAAAAGAGTCCAACACTGGAGAAGCTTCATTGCCAAGCACATCCGGCAGAAGGCGGACAATACTGTCGACAACTACCATGGCTCCTAGCTCGCCTCCTGTCAGTACAAAGTCCCCGATAGAGATTTCATCCGTCACTAGCTGTTCGCGTATGCGTTCATCATATCCTTCGTAATGGCCGCAAATAAATATTAAGTGTTCTTCCACTGCCAATTCTTCCGCCTTTTTCTGCGTATAGCGCTCTCCTTGCGGACACATTAATATGACACGCGGGCTGCGGGACGAGGAGTTTTTTTTCACCTCGTCCACCGCATCGAACACCGGCTGTGGCTTCAGCACCATACCTGCTCCGCCGCCGTAAGGATAATCATCGACTGTTTTATGTTTTCCTTCCGCATAATCGCGAAAGTTGACAACATTATACTCCACTTTCCCTTTTTCAGCTGCTTTTTTCAGCATGGAAGAGTAAAGAACCCCTTCAAACATTTCAGGAAAGAGCGAAAGAATATCAATCTTCATCATGACAATAATCCTTCCATCGGTTCAATAAAAATAAGCTTTTCTGCCGGATCCACCTTTTTTACGACTTGTTCAATATAAGGGATGTAATAGTCTTTACCAGCTTTACCTTTAACGACCCATACGTCGTTTGCTCCCGGTGTCAAAACCTCAGTTACTTTACCGATTTCTTCTCCCTCAATAGTCTTGACGAGGCAGCCAATGATCTCATGGAAGTAATATTCACCTTCATTTAGCTCGCCAAGCTGGGATTCTTTTATTTTCAGCAATCCGCCTTTTAACGGCTCCACTGTATTTAATCCTTCGAATCCTTCAAATGTCAGCAAATCAAATGATTTGTGCTTACGATGAGAAGCAACAATGACAGGTCTGCCTTCCATCTCTCCTGGCATAAACAAGTACAGCGTGTTTCCTACTTGATATCTTTCATCAGGAAAATCTGTTCTAGAAATCACTCTAATTTCACCGCGAATACCGTGCGTATTGACGATCTTTCCTACGTTAAACCATTTTTCCATTTTTTGATTCACCTCTAACGAATCTCAATGATAATGCCATCTTTAACGACAATTGTTTTCTCTGCTTCTTCCCAGTGGTCGCCAACATTGACTTCTACTAACGCCTGCAGCTCTTTTGCTTTCAGCTCACTGCCGAGGGGCAAAAGTTCTAACTGACTTTGTTGGAACTCAATATTTTTAATCTTTTCCCGGCGCTGCTCCATCTCTCTCTCATAAAAGCGGGCAGTCTGTTTGCGGCCGCTTTTATGCAGTCTTTCTGCTTTTTTGAGTTCAAAGCGTAATTGCTCATATTCTTTTTCAAGCTGAGCTTTTTTATCCTGATAAGATGAAAGCATGGATTGCTTCATCGCTTCTGTCAATATTTGTTTTACGATCACCGTCTGCAATATTTGCATGCTTTCGCCTTCCTTTCGGTGTTGGCTAGCTGCAGGGAATAGCGGCTTCGCTTCGTGTCTAGCTTCGGCGGTCCGTCTTATGTCTGCCGAGTCTAAACGGCCGCTTCCGCTTTTCGTTTGTCCAGCTGCAGGCGCTAGCCCGTACGCTGATTTCGCTCTCTCTGTCGAAGTCCAAGAACGGGACTTCTCGTCGAGAGCTATAAATCCGCTATCGGGCTGAACGAGCACCTTCCGCTTTTCGATTGTCCGGCTGCAGCGCCTTGCTCCTCGGGTCAAATAACCTTCCCCAATGAAGTCAAAGAGCGACTTCTTTGTGGAAGAACATTTGCCTGTCGGAGCAGAACAGGCGCTTCCGCTTTTCTAATTAAAAATTTATACGAAAAAAGGGAGGTTGCCCCTCCCTATTCGACTATCTCTACATACACTTTTTTTTGATGAGCGGCATTCGCAGCCGCTGTTATAATGGTTCGAATCGCCTTAGCAATCCGGCCGTGCTTCCCGATGACCTTTCCGATATCTTCCGAATGGAGAGAAAGCCGGTAAATACTTTTATTACCTTCTTCCTTCTCTTCGACAGTCACCTGTTCAGGATAATCGACAAGTGGTTTAACAATTGCTAAGATTAACTCTTCCATTTTTCTTACTTGCTGTATTTAGCATTGTGGAATTTTTCCATAATACCTTGGTTAGAGAAAAGATTGCGAACTGTATCAGATGGTTTTGCACCATTTTGAAGCCATTTCAATGCAAGCTCTTCATCAATTTTTACTTCTGCTGGTTGAACAACTGGATTGTATGTTCCAACTGTTTCGATTTGACGTCCATCACGTGGAGAACGAGAATCTGCTACTACAATACGATAGAATGGGGATCTTTTAGAACCCATACGTTTTAAACGAATTTTTACTGCCATTTTTAAAGCACCTCCGAATAGTTTTACACAAGATAGAATAATAACAAATAACAGGGTTGTTTGTAAAGGTTTTTTTCTTTACATTTTGTCCAGCTGCGCCTCCTTGGGGCTCGAGGTCATAAGCCAACCTAGCTGCATGGCTGGAAAACGCCATTTCGCCAGTTCGTCTTATGCTTGTCGCCCCACCCCAATGCAGTCGGCTCCGCTTTTCGCTTGTCCAGCTGCAGCGCCTTGCTCCTCGGGTCAAATAACCTCCCCCAATAAAGTCAAAGAGCGACTTCTTTTGGGGAAGAACATTTGCCTGTCGGAGCAGAACAGGCGCTTCCGCTTTTCGTTACATAAACGGAAATTTAAAAGGCGCGCCCTTTTTCTTGCCTTTTTGCTGCATACCAGACATTTGTTTCATCATTTTTTTCATTTCTTCAAATTGCTTAAGCAGGCGGTTGACTTCCTGGATGGACGTTCCACTTCCTTTTGCAATTCGCTTTTTGCGGCCTGAGCTGATAATTTCTGGATGTTGTTTCTCTTCGCTCGTCATTGACTGAATAATGGCTTCAATGTGAGAAATTTGTTTTTCGTCCACTTGAACATTATTTAATCCTTTGATTTTATTGGCTCCAGGAAGCATTTTAATAATTTCATCCAATGGCCCCATAGACCGGACTTGTCCAAGCTGATCAAGGAAATCGTCAAACGTAAATGACATCGTCCGCATTTTTTGTTCAAGCTCTTTCGCTTTCTCTTCATCGACGTTTGTTTGCGCTTTTTCAATAAGGGTCAGCACGTCGCCCATACCGAGAATGCGGGAAGCCATTCGTTCCGGATGAAAAGGTTCAAGGGCATCCAGTTTTTCACCCATACCGGCAAATTTAATCGGCTTTTCTGTCACAGCTCGAATAGACAAAGCAGCCCCGCCGCGCGTGTCCCCGTCAAGTTTCGTTAAAACAACTCCGGTCACACCGAGCTGGTCATCAAAGCTTTGGGCTACATTAACAGCATCCTGACCGGTCATAGCATCGACGACGAGAAAGATCTCATCCGGGCTGGTGAGCTCTTTAATTTCTTTTAGCTCGCCCATTAAATTTTCATCCACATGCAGGCGGCCGGCCGTATCAATTAATACATAATC
Source organism: Bacillus aerolatus (assembly GCF_009183655.1). Classification (GTDB taxonomy): domain Bacteria; phylum Bacillota; class Bacilli; order Bacillales; family Domibacillaceae; genus Pseudobacillus; species Pseudobacillus aerolatus. The sequence goes on along the minus strand of NZ_WEIO01000002.1, from coordinate 232,958 downwards.
ATGATGGTCAGCCTTCGCTTTTTCTATCGCCTGTTTCGCAATTTCCACGGGACTTATCTGGTCTCCTAAAGAAAAGACAGGCATATTTAGTTGTTTGCCGAGTGTTTCCAGCTGCTTGATGGCTGCCGGGCGGTAAATATCAGCGGCGACGAGAAGCGGCTTACGGTTGTACCGCTTGCGTAACAAATTTGCCAGCTTACCTGTAGTTGTCGTTTTACCGGCCCCTTGCAGGCCGACCATCATAATTACGGTCGGTGGGCGTTTTGCCGTTACAATCTGGCTCTGCTCTCCGCCCATCAGCTCAGTCAGCTCTTCCTTAACTACTTTGATGACTTGCTGTCCGGGTGTTAAACTTTTCATTACTTCCTGACCGACAGAGCGCTCACTGACTTTTTTCACAAAGCTTTTTACGACTTTAAAGTTAACATCCGCTTCGAGAAGGGCAAGACGCACTTCCCGCATCATTTCTTTCACGTCCGCTTCTGAAACTTTCCCTTTGCTGCGGATCTTTTGCATCGTGTTTTGCAGTCGGTCGGCTAATCCTTCAAATGCCATCGTGCCGCCTCCTAATCTAATTTCTCAAGCGATTCAATAATAGACAGCTCTTCATTTGAAGCAGAGATTTTCAATTGCTTCAACAAATGGCTGCGCTCTTGAAATTTCTTAAATAGCAACAATTTACTTTCATATTCCTCCAACATTGCTTCCGTGCGTTTAATATTATCATAAACCGCCTGGCGGCTTACTTCATATTCTTCTGCAATTTCACCAAGGGAGAAATCATCCAGATAATAAAGGGACATATAACTGCGCTGCTTATTCGTTAACAAAGAATGATAAAAATCATACAAATAATTCATTCTTGTCGTTTTCTCAAGCATAGACAGTCCTCCCTTGTTAAGTTAAAATCCTTTACATTAAAACAGTCTACCTACTTTTCATAACAATGTCAAGAAAATATCTTTACATAAAGAAAAGCGCAAGCGCCTGTTCTGCTCCGACCGGCAAATGTTCTTCCCCAAAAGAAGTCGCTCTTTGACTTCATTGGGGAAGGTTATTTGACCCGAGGAGCAAGGCGCTGCAGCTGGACAGTAGAAAAGCGCAAGGCGCTCGTTCAGCGCGCTAGCGGATTTATAGCTCTCGACGAGGAGTCGTTCTTGGACTCCGACAGAGAGAGCGAAATCAGCGTACGCGCTGGCGCCTGCAGTTGGACACTTAGAAAAGCGCAAGCGCCTGTTCTGCTCCGACAGGCAAATGTTCTTTCCCCAAAGAAGTCGCTCTTTGACTTCATTGGGGAAGGTTATTTGACCCGAGGAGCAAGGCGCTGCAGCTGGACAAGCGAAACGCGAATCACTCCTCGTCCGCTTCTGCTTGTTCTTCTTTTTCCTCAAATGCGGTGGAAAACAATCCGTATACGTATTTCTCAGCATCAAACTGCTGCAGATCATCCATTTTTTCACCGAGACCGACGAACTTGACGGGAATCTCCAATTCTTTACGAATAGCCAGTACAATTCCGCCTTTAGCTGTTCCATCAAGCTTAGTCAGCACAATCCCGCTCACATCCGTTGCTTCTTTAAATGTCTTTGCTTGAATCATTGCATTCTGGCCAGTCGTCGCATCAAGGACGATCAGCACTTCATGCGGCGCTCCTGGCACTTCACGTTCAATGACTCGTTTGACCTTTTCCAGCTCTTTCATTAAATTGACTTTGTTCTGAAGACGTCCGGCTGTATCACACAATAAAATATCTGCCTGCCGTGATTTGGCTGCTTGGACGGCATCATACATCACCGCAGCAGGATCCGAGCCTTCCCCTTGCTTGATGACATCTACACCTGTGCGCTCTCCCCAGACTTCAAGCTGCTCAATTGCTCCTGCACGAAAAGTATCGCCGGCTGCCAGCAGAACTTTTTTACCTTCTGACTTAAATTTGTGAGCCAGCTTACCGATAGTGGTAGTCTTGCCAACACCATTAACGCCGACAAAAAGGATAACTGTCAATCCATCTTCTTGGATGTTTAATTCATTTGGCGCTTCTTCGCCGCCTTGGTAAATATCAACAAGCTTTTCAGTAATAATATCCCGCACTTCCGCTGGATCTTTTGTATTGCGACGTTTCACCTCATACTTTAATTGCTCGATCAGTTCCATCACTGTATCGAACCCAACGTCCGCACCAATGAGGATTTCTTCAAGCTCTTCAAAGAAATCCTCATCAATTTTACGATAGCGTGCGACAAGATCATTCACTTTATTCGAAAAGTTGTCGCGTGTTTTTGTCAAACCAGTTTTAAATTTTTCGGTTGCCTGATCCGTTGATGTAGTCAACTTTTCTTTTAACTTCTTAAAAAAGCTCATCGTTTATCCTCCTAATTAAAAATATAGTTAAATATAGTCATTCCTATACAAACAGCTACGTGAGCTGCAGCCGCTAGCGCGTACGCTGATTCCGCTTTTCTTTGTCCAGCTCCTCCTCCTTGGGGCTCGAGGTCATAAGCCAATCCGGCTGCATGGCTGAAGAACGCCACTTCGCCAGTTCGTCTTATGCTTGTCACCCCAGTGCAGTCGGCTCCGCTTTTCTTTGTCCAGCTCCGCCTCCTTGGGGCTCGAGGTCATAAGCCAATCCGGCTGCATGGCTGAAGAATGCCATTTCGCCAGTTCGTCTTATGCTTGTCACCCCAGGGCAGTCGGCTCCACTTTTCTTTCATCCATTTTTACGGAGACTAGTCTTGATACGCCTGATTCTTGCATGGTGACGCCGTAGAGGACATCTGCTTCTTCCATTGTTCCTTTTCTGTGGGTGATGACGATGAATTGAGTGTCTTCGCTGAATTGTTTTAAGTATTGGCTGAAGCGAAAGACGTTTGCTTCGTCTAATGCCGCTTCTACTTCATCGAGTACGCAAAAAGGAACGGGACGTACTTTGAGTATGGCAAATAATAAAGCGATGGCGGTTAAAGCACGTTCTCCGCCGGACAGCAGGCTGAGGTTTTGCAGTTTCTTTCCAGTGGGCTGTGCGACGATATCCACTCCTGTATTTAACAAGTCATCAGGATTTGTCAGTTTCAATTCCGCTCTTCCGCCGCCAAACAACGCTTGAAAAACAGGAAGGAATTGCGACCGGACAGCCTCAAATGTTTCTTTAAACCTTTTGGTCATTTCTTCGTCCATTTCTTCTATCACTTGAAAAAGTGTGTCTTTCGCTTCTTGTAAATCAGCCCGCTGTTCCTCAAGGAATGTATGCCGCTCAAACACGCGGTCATATTCTTCTATCGCTCCGAGGTTGACGCTGCCCAGTTCCTTCATGGACAGCTTTATTAAGTGAAGTTTTTTACGAACTTCTTCAATCGGGAAAGGCAGCGGATATTTTTCTTTCGCTGCTTCATACGTAATCGTATACTCCTTGCTTAACTGCTCTAGGCGATTTTCCAGCTCTACATCTAAGCGGTTGATTTTTACTTCTTCATCTTGAATAGCTTCACTCATTGCTTTATGAAGCCTTCTTGCTTCTTTTAATTCCTTTTCATCATCTTCAAGCTTTTTCAGCTTGTCCATTCGTTCATTTCTGCGCATAGAAATAAGTTTAGCGGTTTCTTCCTTGTCCTGCCGCTTTTTACGGGCGGCCAAATCAAGTTCTTCTTCCCCTTGCCCGCTGGCAGACATTTCTGTTTGCAGCCAATTCAAATCTTCATTCCACTGTTTGAATTTCTTTTTAGCTGCTGTTAATTCATTAAGCACTTGTTCAAGTCTTTCCGTCCCCGCGGCCAATTGTTCAGTTTTTACCGCAAGCTTCGATTTCAACTCGCTTATGGCTTGCACGATGGACTCTCTTAATGTGCTTTCCTGCGTCTTTTTCTCCGTTAACTTCTTAATTTCCACATCAAGCGTGTCAATTTCCTGCTGGCTGCCGATAAGTTGTTTGTCTGCTGCCTTAAATCGCTCTTGCAACCTGGCGTTTTCTTCTTCAAATTCGCGCTTTTCTGTATCATAAATAGACAAGCGGCTGTTGATCGTTTGAAAAGAGAATTGCCATTCAAGCCAGTCATTCTTACGCTCCTGCTCTTTCCCTCTCATCGATTCTGCTTCGCTTCGCATCTCTCCAAGCAAGGCTTCTTTAGCAATAATCGTTTCTTTTAATTTTTTTACTTCCCGTTCTACAGATGCTGTTTTTTCTTCCATGGAAGCAAGTCTTGCTTTTAACGAGTCCAATTCGTTTTTACGGCTTATAAATGAACTCCCTTTTTGCTTTAAGGCGCCTCCTGTCATGGAACCGCCCGGATTGACAACATCTCCGTCCAGCGTCACAATCCGGTAACGGTAGTTCAGCAGCTTGGCTAATTCATTGGCACCTTCCAAGTTGGCAGCTACAACTGTATGCCCAAGCAAATTAGTCACCGCTGGGCTGTACTTATCCGGGAAGCGGATTAAGCTGGATGCAATTCCAATAAAGCGGCTGTCGGTTCCCAGTTGCGAGAGAAGAGAAGCAGGAATCGTTTTCCCTTTCATTGACGTCAACGGCAGAAATGTTGCCCGGCCAAAGCGATGTTTCTTCAAATAGCCGATTGCCTCGCGAGCTGCCCGTTCGTCTGCCGTTATAATGTGCTGCATACTGCTTCCGAGAGCGATTTCAATCGCCGTTTCATAGTCTTTAGGCACATTAATAATTTCAGCAATCGCTCCTTCAATCCCTGCAAGCTTATGGTGCCTCGCTTTTAATACTTCTTTCACCCCTTGGAAAAACCCCGAATAGTCCTCTTCCAAAGATTCAAGCATGTCTTTGCGGGATTTAGCATCTTGAAGAATTTGATAGGCTTGATATAAGCTCGATTCCTGCTTCTCATATTTTGATTTCATCACCCCGAGCATTTGCTGTTCTTGCTGCAGCGATTCCATATGAACAGTGAAGCGTTTTTGTTCGAAAGCGAGCGCTTCTTCTATAGAAGTTTTTTTTGCTTCAATTTCCCGTCTTTCTGCAAGCTGCTTTTCATTTTCGGCATCAAGCCGTTCTTTTCTGTGCGCTAACTGCTCCATTTGCTGTTTCAAATATCGCCGTTCGTTTTTAGCAGATGCTTGCACATTTAGACTTTCGATGTAATCTGATTTTAACGACTCGATTGCTTCTTCAAGGTTTTGCGAAAGCTGTTTCATTTCTTGTTGTTTTTCAAACAGCAGCCGCTTCAATTCCGCTTCTTCCGCTTGATCCGCTTTAGACTTCTGCTTTAATTCAGCAGCCTGCACAGAAAGAAGATTTATTTTTTCTTTTATTTCTGTTAGATTTTCAGCTAGCTGCCCTTCGTTTTGAGTGGCATTTTTTCTTCGCTCCTGTAAGACTTGTTTACGGCCTTCTAGCTTTTCAAGTTCCTCGCTCGCCGCCAGGAGAACTATTTGTAAGTCGTTAACCGACTCATCAATGGCATTGATTTGCCCGCGCAGCTCTTCTGCTTTCGCTTCTTTTATTTGCAGATTTGAAAAAAGACGGGTGTTTTCTTCTTCATGACGATCGCGGCTTGCTTTTAATTTCTCCCACTCCCCATGAAGCTCATCAATTTCAAATACGATGGCGGCAATATCATACTTCGTCATTTCCTCTTTCTTTTCAAGAAAATCGCGTGCGATCGAAGCCTGTATTTTTAAAGGTTCCAGCTGCCCTTCCAATTCATGCAAAATGTCTTGAACACGCAACAAATTTTCTTGTGTTTCATCAAGCTTTTTCTCCGCTTTCTTTTTGCGGATTTTATATTTCAATACACCGGCCGCTTCTTCAAAAATCGTCCGGCGGTCTTCCGGCTTACTGTTTAAAATTTCTTCTACTTTCCCTTGGCCGATAATGGAAAAAGCCTCTTTGCCAAGACCAGAATCTATAAATAAATCGACAATATCTTTTAACCGACATGACCGTTTATTAATAAAATATTCACTATCCCCTGAGCGGTATACTCTTCTCGTCACATTTACTTCATTAAATTCAATGGGGAGCGTACCCTTTTCATTGTTTAAGGTCAATGTAACTTCAGCAAAGTTCAACGGTTTGCGGCTGTCGCTGCCTGCAAAAATAACATCTTCCATTTTTCCACCGCGCAAGCTTTTGGCTGATTGTTCTCCAAGCGCCCAGCGTATCCCATCAGTAATGTTACTCTTACCTGATCCGTTCGGTCCGACCACGGCCGTTACACCATCCACAAACTCGACGGAAACGCGCTCAGCAAATGATTTGAATCCGGAGATTTCCAGTTTCTTCAGGAACATGTTCCTTTCCCCTGCCTTCTATTCTGTATGTTGTTTCAATGATGTTAAAGCCACTTGAGCGGCTATTTGCTCAGCTTCTTTTTTCGATTTCCCCTGCCCGCTTCCAAGTATTTCTCCATTTAATGAAACTTGTGAAATAAACTCTTTGCTATGAGCAGGTCCTTTTTCTTGTAAAATCTTGTATTCAAGCGAACCTTTTGTTTGGCGCTGCACCAGCTCCTGCAGCTGGCTCTTGTAATCCATCATATGAGAAAAAGCACCGGAGTTAATCTTTGGAAAAACCACTTGGTCCAGAAATGGAAGGACGGCATTCATCCCTTTATCTAAAAATAATGCGCCTACAAACGCTTCAAATACATCAGCCAAGAGAGCCGGTCTCATGCGTCCACCGGTCATTTCTTCTCCTTTGCCAAGAAGAACATAATCACCAAAGTGCAATTCATTAGCGAATATCACGAGAGACGGCTCACAAACAACTGCTGCTCTGAGTTTCGTTAAATCTCCTTCTGACATGAGCGGATATTTTTTGAATAAATAATGAGAGACGGTTAATTCAAGCACAGCGTCTCCTAAAAACTCCAAGCGTTCATTGTCTTCATATGGTTTTTTCCGATGCTCATTCACATAGGATGAATGAGTAAAAGCATGCTTTAACAGTTTTTCATCATGGAAATGAATGTTCAATTTTCCTTGCAGCTGCTTAAACTGCTGCTCTCTTCTGCTCAAAGGCTTTCTAGGTTCTCTATATGGTTTCTTCATTGGATTTCCTCCGCTATCAAACTAATTTGCATCCACACACAGTGTAGTCGAAACTGAAAAAAATCGCAAAAGAAGAAAGCTCCGTTTTCAGCAACGGAGCCTGCATTCTTCCAACGATTATTTTTTGCTGTTTATGTAATTCACAGCGTTACCCACTGTAGCAATTTTCTCTGCATCATCGTCAGAAATTTCCATATCGAATTCATCTTCCAATTCCATTACAAGTTCAACTACATCTAAAGAATCTGCTCCAAGATCTTCTTTAAAAGAAGCTTCAAGGTTCACTTGAGATTCTTCCACTCCAAGACGATCTACGATAATTTTCGTTACACGCTCTAACACATCTGCCATGCTCGTTCACCTCCCCTCAAGTCATTATAGACGATTTTCGGTAAAGATAAAATAAATTTTCTATTCAATAAAAGGCAATTGTCGGGGCTGATCAAGGTGCTCCCGCTTTTCTTACATCACCATGCCACCATCGATATGAATCGTTTGGCCGGTAATGTATTTTGAATCGTCTGCGGCAAGGAAAAGAGCGGCTTTAGCAATGTCTGCCGGCTCGCCAAAACGGGCAAGTGGAATTTGATTGAGCATCGCTTCTTTCGCTTCTTCCGGCAGGGCATCTGTCATATCTGTTGTAATAAACCCAGGGGCGAGCGCATTAACTGTTATTCCGCGGGAGGCAAGCTCCTTCGCCGTGCTTTTCGTCAAACCAATGACGCCTGCTTTTGCGGCGACATAATTGGCCTGTCCGGCGTTTCCACTCACCCCAACGATGGAAGCGATATTAATAATCCGGCCGCTCCTCTGCTTCATCATCGGCCGAGTAACGGCTTTTGTGCAAAGGAATACGCCTTTTAAGTTCGTATCAATAACATCTTCCCATTCCTGCTCTTTCATGCGCATCAGCAAATTATCTCGTGTGATGCCGGCATTGTTGACGAGAATATCAATTTTCCCAAACGTTTCAACCGTTTGTTTCACCATGTCTGATACTGAGTCACTGTCAGCCACATTGCACTGGATAGCAATTGATTCGCGCCCCATAGCTTTAATTTCCGCGACCACTTCATTTGCTTTCGCTTCACTTCCTGAATAATTGACCGCAACATTGGCTCCTGCACGTGCAAGTTCGAGCGCAATCTCCCGGCCGATGCCTCGGGAGGCACCTGTGACTAAAGCCGCTTTTCCGTCCAGTTTCATACTGTTTCCTCCTTCAATGCTTTTACAGCTGCCTTAATGGACTCTCCGTCTTGAACGGCAAGTGTTGTAACTTGGCGGTCAATCTTTTTGATCAGGCCGGAAAGTACTTTCCCTGGTCCGATTTCAATGAATGTATCTACACCTGCTTCAATCAGCTCTTCTACACTATCTTCCCAAAGAACAGGCGAGTACAGCTGCTGAAGCAATTTGTTGCGGATGTCTGAAGCCTGCACAACCGCCTTTGCATCGACATTGGCGATCACTGGCGTTTCACAGTCTTTTATTTCTACTTCATTAAGTACTTTTTCAAGCTGGGCTGTAGCTGGCTGCATTAATGAAGAATGAAAAGGGCCGCTGACGTTTAGCGGAAGCACCCGTTTTGCTCCTTTTTCTTTTGCAAGAGCTCCTGCTTGCTCGACGCCGCTTTTCGTTCCGGAAATGACAATTTGTCCCGGACAGTTCAAGTTGGCGAGTCCAACTGCTTCGCCGGCAGCTGTTACTTCAGCAGTTATTTCCTGCAGCAAGCCCCTGTCCATTCCGAGGACAGCCGCCATTGTTCCTTCACCGGCAGGTACGGCCTGCTCCATAAATTGGCCGCGCTTGTGGACAATGTAAACAGCGTCTTCGAATGTCAGGGCTTTGGCAGCTGTAAGTGCTGTATATTCCCCTAAACTGTGGCCGGCAACAAAGTCCGGTATAATGCCTTCTTTCTCAAATACTTTTAACGCTGCTATGCTCGCAGCAAGAATCGCAGGCTGGGCGTTCATTGTTAATGTCAACTTTTCCTGCGGGCCGTTAAACATTAAATCACTTAGCGAAAAACCTAATTTCGTATCCGCTGTTTCAAACAGTTCCCGGATTTCTTGGTGATCGTCAGCGAGTAATTTCCCCATGCCCACTGCTTGTGACCCTTGTCCCGGAAAGACAAAAGCTATTTTTCCCATTTCATTTCCCCCTTACTTGTCTGCTGACGGCGCAGCACCGGCAGCTTCCGCAATTTTTGCAGGCACATCGGCTTCTGCCATCGTATACGCTTGCTTGAGTGCGTTGTAAAAAGCATTAGCGTTTGATGAACCGTGTGCTTTTATGACCGGCGCTTTTAAACCGAACAATCCGGCGCCTCCGTATTCTGTATAATCCATTTTGTCTTTTAAACTGTACAGTTCACTTTTTAACAGTCCAGCTCCTATTTTGGCTTTCAATGATGAGGTTAATGCCGACTTTAACATCGAAAAGACCGAAAGCGCGGTACCCTCAATCGTTTTTAACACCATATTTCCGGTGAATCCGTCTGTAACAACAACATCTGCTGCGCCGCTCAATAAATCGCGGGATTCCACGTTCCCAACGAAGTGGATCCCCTCCTGCCTGCTGAGCAGCTGATACGCTTCTTTCGTTAAGTCATTTCCTTTTTTCTCTTCTGTTCCGATATTTAACAGACCAACACGCGGCTTCTTCACTCCCCTTACTTTTTCGGCATAAATAGATCCCATCACTGCATATTGAAGCAAATGATCAGGCTTAGCATCTACATTGGCGCCAAGGTCAAGCATGACAAATCCTTTTCCATCGACAGTCGGCAGCGTCGGGGCGAGCGCCGGCCGCTGTATGCCATCAATGCGGCCGACGATAAACAAACCGGCAGCCATTAATGCTCCTGTATTTCCTGCAGACACGCATGCACTTGCTTCTCCGTCGGCCACAGCCTGCGCCATCATGACCATCGAGGCATTTTTTTTGCGGCGGACTGCGCGGACTGGTTCATCCGTTCCTAATATGACTTCTTCTGTATGTATAATGTTTGCCCGACTGTTTGGCGTTAAAATTGGCGTGATTTTCTTTTCATCGCCAAAAATAAGCACTTCCAAGTCTTGTATTTCTGCTAATGCCTTATTCGTTCCTAAAATGATCTCTTGCGGGGCATGATCGCCGCCCATGGCATCTATCGCTATTTTCATTTTGTTTCATCCTCTGCTCTTATATTGGAGCGATACATCGTAAAATTCCCTTGAAAAACAAGCTCCTGCCCGACATAGCTGCTCACTTCCACAGTTGTCCGTTCATTCGCTGTTTTTACATTTATTACTTTTGCCTTAGCCACCACGCGCTCTCCTTCGCGCACCGAGCTTGTGAAGCGGATATTCGCTTTGGCGGTCAAAGCGAGTTCATCATTTATTACTGCAACGGCAAGAGAATTTGCCTGGGCAAATAAGTGATGCCCCCGGGCAATCCCGTTTCTAACAAATACATGTTCTTTTTTTACGTCAAATATAGAAATAGCACTCTTATCAAGTTCAATATCAATGACATCACCAATGACTTCTTCGATTGGCAGCGACCGTACTTCATCAGTCAGTTTCTTTTCTGCCACGTGCTTAATTCGTTCGCGCAGCTCCGGAATCGACAATTCCATTCTGTCTAACCGAATGGTCTGCACGCTCACTTGAAAATGTTCAGCCAGTTCTTCATCGGTTACGAATGGATTTTCTGCAATCGTTTCCTTCAGTTGGGACTGCCTTTCTTTTTTTGTACGTCTCATCATTTCACACCATCCGATATTAGGACTAGGTACTAACAGTAGTATAAAAGCAAAAAAACCAGAATGCAAGGAAAAACTTGCAGTCTGGTTTTAATCCAATTTTTCTCCTGATAATGCACCGGACTCTTCAAGATGGCGACGGAGCGCGGCATACTCTTCCTCTTTCCAAAAAGAGTCGGATTCAATCAGCTGTCTGGCGTCTTCTCTAGCTACTTCAAGCGCCCGGTAATCATGAACCATATCCGCCACTTTGAATTCAGGCAAGCCGCTTTGTTTTTTACCAAAGAAATCGCCCGGCCCCCTCAGCTCAAGATCTTTCTCACTTAATACAAAGCCATCATTTGTTTCTGTCATAATCTTCATTCGCTCTTGGCCAATTTCCGTTTTCGGGTTGGCGAGCAATATGCAGTATGACTGCTCTCTGCCCCTGCCAACACGGCCGCGCAGCTGATGGAGCTGGGAAAGACCAAAGCGTTCCGCGTCATAAATCACCATCATCGTTGCATTGGGCACATTCACACCGACTTCGACAACAGTAGTGGATACAAGAATGTGAAGCTGTTGCTCAGTAAAAGCTTTCATCACCGCTTCTTTTTCATCGGAAGGAAGTCGGCCATGCATCAAGCCCACCTCGTAACGCCCATGAAAATATTGCACAAGCTGAGCATGAACATCGAGCGTATTCTGTAAATCAAGCTTTTCTGATTCTTCAATTAACGGGCAAATGACATACGCCTGCCGCCCTTTCACTAATTCTTTTTCCATGAAACCGAGGACGCGGTCAAGCATTTCTTCTTTTGCCCAATACGTTTCAATAATTTTTCTTCCCGCCGGCATTTCATCAATGATAGAAACATCCATTTCTCCAAATACTGTGATGGCGAGGGTTCGTGGAATGGGTGTGGCCGTCATAAAAAGCACATCGGGACTTTCTCCTTTTTCACGGAGAATCCGGCGCTGATTGACGCCAAACCTGTGCTGTTCGTCCGTAATAACGAGACCAAGCCGGTGGAAATTGACTTCTTCCTGAATTAACGCATGAGTGCCCACTAATATATCTATTTCCCCTGATTCCAAGCGTGCCAGCAGTTCCTTCCTGCGCTTTCCTTTAACAGAACTCGTCAATAGCGCTAAGTTCACACCTATCGGTTCAAATAATTGGCTGAGCGATTCCGCGTGCTGTTCAGCCAGAATTTCAGTCGGCACCATGAGCGCTCCCTGGAAGCCTGCTGTCACACTCGCATATAGACAAACAGCTGCCACCGCTGTTTTGCCGCTGCCTACATCACCTTGCAAAAGCCGGTTCATCCGATAAGGGGACTTTATATCCGCACAAATATCGTTAATTACCCTTTTCTGAGCATTCGTCATCGTAAAAGGCAAAGAATCGATAAAGAGCTTCAGCTTATGAATATCATAGGCTTGAGCGATCCCTGCAGAATGCTCTCTTTCAAACTTGCGCAGCGCCTGCATTTTCAGTTGGAAATAAAGAAACTCTTCAAATACAAAGCGCCGCCTTGCCTGTTTCATTTCTTCTTCAGATGCAGGAAAGTGAAGCGAGCGAAGAGCATCCCGGCGGTTCAGCAATTTGTATTGGCGGAGAAACTGCTCCGGAAGAGTTTCTTCCAAATACTCACCATATTGCGACATAGCGAGACCGACATATTTGCGGAACATTTTTTGAGAAAGGGATCCTTTCAGCGAATAAACAGCTTCAAAATCACCTTGTTTGCTGTGAGGGCCTGCCTCAAATTGCTGGGCTGTAATTGTCTGCCTATGTTTATCCCACTTCCCTGTAATAGTCACCGTATCGTTAATGTTCACTTTGTTTTTCAAATAAGGCTGGTTGAAAAAAATGACGTTGACTAAGTATCGTCCGACCAGCACTTTAAACGTTAAGCGTGATTTTTTCTTTGAATAAAACATGATGGATGGCTGGCTGTGAACCTTCCCTTCTACTGTGACACGGTCTTCATGCTCAACATCAGCTAAATCTCGGAGCCGGTAGTCTTCATAGCGGTAAGGAAAAAATTCGATCAAATCTTTTATTGTCCCGATACCCAAGTCATTCAATGATAAAGCCGTTTCCTTGCCAATCCCTTTCAATATTCCAACCGGCTCCATTAGCGGGGACGAATTATTCGTGAGGCTGGAGCGGTGTTCCATAAATTCTTTCCTCCAACTTGCGCCCGGTAGGAGTGGCAGCGAGACCTCCGCCTGCCGTTTCCCGCAGGGCAGATGGCATCGTTTGGCCTATTTTGTACATCGCATCAATGACTTCATCACAAGGGATTCGGCTCGTCACGCCAGCAAGAGCCATGTCTGCCGCGACCATTGCATTAGCTGCGCCCATTGCATTTCTTTTTACGCAAGGCACTTCCACTAGCCCAGCAACCGGATCACAAACTAATCCGAGCATATTTTTTAATGTAATTGCCATTGCCTCTGCACATTGCGCAGGTGTGCCGCCGGCCATTTCAGTAATAGCTGCTGCCGCCATACCTGACGCAGAGCCTACTTCCGCCTGGCATCCACCGGCCGCACCAGAAATAGAAGCATTATTGGCGACAATATAACCAAAAGCTCCGGCAGTGAACAAAAAGCGAATTTTATCTTCCCGGGAAGGCTTCAGCTTTTCCTGAACCGCAAACAGCGTACCCGGCACGACGCCGGCGCTGCCGGCTGTCGGTGTAGCGCAAATCGTTCCCATCGCCGCGTTCACTTCATTCGTAGCTACCGCTTTACTGACAGCATCCAGCAAAAGAGGACCCGACAAGGTATTGCCTTTTTGGATGTACTCCTGCAGTAATACTGCATCTCCTCCTGTTAAACCCGAGAGAGAATGAACGCCTTTTAATCCACGTTCTACGGCTTTTTCCATTACTTCTAAATTTTTACCCATCATTTCCATTATCTCTTCGTAAGATCTGCCAGTTACACTCATTTCCTGCTCGATCATAATATCAGCAATTTTTCTCTGGCTGTCTTCAGCCAGTTTGACAAGTTCAGCCGCATTTTTAAACAAACCGATCCACTCCTTTTCTAAGCTGAATTTATTGGCTTGTTAATCAGCCACTCTTGCTACTTGCGTAATATGAGGCAAACGGCGGATTTCGGCGAGAATATCTTCACTGATCGTCTGATCTACCTCGATTGTCATTAGAGCCATTTCCCCTATGCCTTTTCGAGAAACCTGCATTTGCCCGATATTAATATTATGCTTTGCCAACTCATTGGAAACGGTTGCAATTGCACCAGAACGGTCGTCATGGACAACGAGAATGGCCGGATGATGCCCTGTAAGCTTCAATTCAAAGCCATTTAATTCGATAATTTCAATTTTTCCGCCTCCGATTGAAATACCGACAAGCTCCATTTCCCCCTCATCGTCCCCGATACGAATCTTTGCTGTATTCGGATGATCTGGCACGTTGTTCTCCTTAACAAATTGTATATTCATCCCACGCTCTTCTGCGATAACTACTGCATTTTTTATTCGTTCATCAAATGTATCAAAGTCAAGAAGACCGCCGACAATCGCGACATCTGTTGCGTGTCCTTTATACGTTTGGGCAAATGAGCCGTAAAAAGAAATTACCGCCCATTTCGGTTCCCGGCCAAATAGGCTTCTTGCCACCCGGCCGATCCTTGCAGCACCTGCTGTATGAGAGCTTGAAGGCCCGATCATAATCGGTCCAATTATATCAAACACACTTTTATATTTCACCTTGCTGCCTCCCTTAGTCTATTCCTTTTTTACCTGGTTGATCCGGCTGCTATATAAACATGGTTAAATCCCGCGCACAAAGACTTGAAGCGGGATGACTACACTGTTGATAAAAAACTCTACCATTTCTATTTTACTATGCATAGCAAAAAAATGCACACAAAGAAAAAAGAAGGGAAGTCTCCCTTCTTTTGAATTACTCGACTGCGAAAATAAAGGAATAGAGCGGCTGTTTGCCGTTATGGATTTCAACCTCTACCTCCGCAAATTGTTCTTCAATAAAACCAGACACTGCTTTGACTTCCTCTGCAGAAGCATCTTCTCCGTAAATGATTGTAACGATTTCTGAGTCTTCATCAATCATTGCCTGGAGCAGTTCTTTTGCAGCTTGCGTTTTGTTTTTATCCGTTAACAAGATTTTCCCGTCGGCAATTCCCATAAAGTCATCTTTGGCAATTTCGATGCCATCAATGTTCGTATCACGGACAGCAAACGTAATTTGCCCTGTTTTTACATGAGAGAGAGCAGCAGTCATGGCTGATTTGTTTTCTTCCAAACTTGCTTCAGGGTTATAAGCGAGCAATGACGTCATTCCTTGTGGAATCGTTTTAGATGGAACGACTGCTGCTTCTACTTCTACGACTTGTGCAGCCTGCTCTGCTGCCATAATGATGTTTTTATTATTCGGTAAAATGATAACCTTTTTAGCGTTTACTTCTTCAATGGCTTTGACGATATCTTCTGTGCTCGGGTTCATTGTCTGTCCGCCTTCAATAACCACGGATGCACCAATGCTTTCAAACAGCCTCGCCACTCCTTCGCCCATGCAGACTGTTACAACCCCGAATTCCTGCTTTTCCTTTTTCACTGCCGTAGAAACTGGCGTTCCCCCAGGGCTGCCAACAATATCGCTGTGCTGCTGGCGCATATTTTCAATCTTCATGCTAATCAGGCTGCCGTAGCGCTGGCCATATGTCAATACTTCTCCTGGCTGTTCAGAATGAATATGCACTTTGGCAATTTCATCATCGGAAATGACGAGCAGGGAATCTCCATACTGGCTTAAATCCGAACGAAACTTTTCTTCAGAAAATGGGTTGTTTTTCACCTTACCTTCTTCAAATCGAACCATAAACTCAGTGCAATAACCGAATTCAATGTCCGCTGTATCCATGAAGCTTTGAATGTTTTTATGATGCTGGGCACTGACAAGCTCGTCCATATTCGGAATAATTCCAGCGATTTCAGAGAGTTTTTCTCCCTTCAGCTCTGCTAAGAACCCTTCATATACGAGCAGCAGTCCCTGCCCTCCACTGTCAACGACACCGACTTCTTTTAAAACAGGCAAATGATCCGGCGTGCGGGCTAGTGAAGATCTCGCCTCTTCCACTAGGGATTCCATCACGCCGATAATATCCGTTTGCTTTTTGGAAACTGACGCCGCTTTTTTCGCTGCATCTTTCGCAACAGTTAAAATCGTTCCTTCCACCGGTTTCATCACGGCTTTATAAGCTGTTTCGACGCCCGCTTCAAAAGCCTGGGCCAGTTCCTTACCCGTTACTTCCTGTTTGTTTTCAACAGCTTTGGAAAATCCGCGGAACAGCTGGGACAAAATGACGCCTGAATTTCCGCGCGCTCCCATAAGCAGCCCTTTCGAAAGAGCTGCTGCTGTTTGGCCGAAATGATCACTCATATGCTGCTGTACTTCCTTTGCTCCGGAAGTCATGGATAAATTCATATTCGTTCCTGTGTCTCCGTCAGGAACGGGAAAAACGTTTAGCGCATCTACCATATCAGCATGGGCTGTCAGATGACTTGCCCCCGCTTGGACCATGCCGGCAAACCGCTTTCCATCCAATGAAGTAATTGACACGAATCTTTCCTCCTCACCTACGGATTCGTTACCCGAACCCCTTGCACAAAAATATTTACAGCATCGACGGATAGGCCGACAGTCTGGTCAAGCGTATATTTCACTTTTGATTGCACATTGTTAGCAACTTCAGATATTTTTGTTCCGTAGCTCACAATAATGTACATATCGATAAATACCTGGTCCTCTTCTTGACGGACGACAACACCGCGAGTAAAGTTTTCCCGCCGTAAAATTTCAGTAATTCCGTCTTTTATTTGTTTTTTGGACGCCATCCCCACAATTCCATAG
Organism: Bacillus aerolatus; assembly: GCF_009183655.1. Lineage (GTDB taxonomy): Bacteria > Bacillota > Bacilli > Bacillales > Domibacillaceae > Pseudobacillus > Pseudobacillus aerolatus. The sequence continues at coordinate 216,314 of NZ_WEIO01000002.1, read as the reverse complement.
CAATCGACTGCTGCGCCGCCTGCAATCATGGCAATTACATCATTCGAAATATCAATTTGTCCGTACTTTGTTCTAAGCTCAATGGCCACTGAGATCCCCCCTTAAATTGGTGCTATGCTATAGACATTTTACTATACTTGTCTTTTATTTAAAAGAAATCTCCTATCCGCACTATATCATTTCAAAAAGATCCAGATGATGTCAAGGTTTTTTTCTTGAAAGACTTTGCGAGAACTATTGCAATCAAAAAAGTTGTGTGGTAAATTATTAAGGTATCTTTTAGAATATCATGAAGTGTTGAAACCAATTTATTTTCAGCTTCAACGGTGAGGAGTGAATAATATGCCAAAAAAATGTGTTGTAACAGGTCGCAAAGCTCGCTCGGGCAACACTCGTTCCCACGCTATGAACGCCAATAAGCGTACTTGGGGTGCCAACCTGCAAAAAGTTCGCATTCTAGTAGATGGGAAACCTAAACGTGTTTGGGTTTCTGCAAGAGCATTAAAATCCGGAAAAGTTGAGCGTGTATAATACTTTCCAAAAGAAAAACCGGCTGTTAAACAGCCGGTTTTTCTTTTTGTTTTATCATCTATCTCTAGTTATGGCCTGCCTTCACTTTTTCAGTGTGCCAAGCATCGCCTTGACAAGTCCGCCTAAAAATTTAGGCAGTTTAATGGTATAAAATTTCATGATTGCCACCCCTCCAATTTAAAGCTGCTCAATCATCAGAACTTCTTACCACCATTAATATGCCGCCAGTAAATGAAAAAGTACCACTTTCTCCTGCCAGTTCATTACTCACATATAAGGTTGACCCTGCCTGGACAGTGTGATTCTCAAGCGGATATTTAAAGCCGTCCAAAGTAAAGCCAGTCACTTCACCGGAAACAGGAAAAAAAGAAAAATATTTATAGTTCGGATCTTTCCATGCTTTTCTCGTTCCCGGGCCGCAAATAGATAAGCGGTTAAAACGGTCAACCACTTCGATCTGCGTGTCACTGCCTACAATATATTTACTCGTAAGCAAACTCATTGTTCCAAAAAAGTGATCCAATCTGCCTCCTGTGGCTCCTAGGATAAATAATTGTTCAGGTTTCATTTCCATCGCCTTCATCAAAGCAATTTCCAAATCTGTTTCGTCTTTTTCAGGAGGAAATTGATGAACCACTTCTACTTGCTGCTGAATCAATCGCCACTCTTCCGCGGTTACCGAATCAAAATCACCAAAAGCGGCCTGCGGTATAATTCCTCTGTTCAGTAAATAAAGTGTGCCTCTGTCTACGCCGATCCAGTAGACACCCTCCTCCTTGAATGCTTCCAAATCAGCCAACTCCAACTCCGGTCCGCCGGCAACTAAGACCACTCTCAATTTTTTGTACACCTCCTGACAGAATAAATGGAGCCGTAAAAAGCGGCTCCATTTACACATCCTTGACTTGTTTTAAATCGCGGCTGTTTTATTACTGTGTTGATTGCTTAATATCAGCGATTGCCTGCTTCCGGTCTTTTTGATCGTAAATTGCCGAACCGGCCACTAGTACATCCGCTCCTGCATCTGTGCAAAGCTTAGCCGTCTCTATATTCACGCCACCGTCAATTTCTATCAATACATCCAGTCTTTTTGATTCAATCATTTCTTTCACTTCTCGTATTTTCGGTCTGACCGAATGAATAAAAGGTTGATTTCCAAATCCGGGATTTACAGCCATCAGAAGAACAAGGTCAATTTCTTCCAAAATGTGTTGCAGCACATATGCTGGCGTCGCTGGATTTAACACGACCCCAGGTTTGGCTCCAGTTGAACGGATTAATTGAATCGTCCTATGCAGATGCGGACAAGCTTCCGCGTGTACGGTAATATAGTCGGCACCTGCCCGGGCAAATTCCTCAATATAACGGTCGGGATTTTCGATCATTAAATGAATATCTAAAGGCAGCTTTGTAAGCGGACGAACAGCTTCCACTATAAGAGGTCCAATTGTAATATTAGGCACAAAATGACCGTCCATTACGTCGATGTGAATCCAATCTGCTCCGCCAGCTTCCACTTCTTTAATTTCTTCTCCCAGCTTGGCAAAGTCTGCTGATAAAATGGATGGGGCTATTTTTACCACATTAATACCTCGGCTTTCTTTCTTTTATTTCATCCATGAACTGTAAATAGTGTTCGTATCGATAGGATGGCACCTCCTCTTTTTCGACAGCATCTTTGACCGCGCACTTCGGCTCGTTAATGTGCAAACAGCCTCTGAATTTGCACGATTGACTTAGCTCAGCCATTTCCGGAAAATATTGCGAAAGGTCTTCCGCTTCAATTTCTGTTAATTCTAATGAACTAAAGCCAGGGGTATCTGCTACAAGACCTTCTTCCACATTGATTAATTCTACGTGCCGGGTTGTATGCTTTCCGCGGCCAAGAGAATTAGAAATATCATCTGTTTTTAATTCCAATTCAGGCTTAAGAGCATTCAACAGAGATGATTTGCCCACTCCGGACTGTCCGGCAAAAACTGACGTCTTTCCGTGCAAATAGCTTCTCAATTCCTCAAGTGTGACAAGTCTCTCTGATGAAGTTAAAACCACCGTATAGCCGAACGAACGATACTGATCTGCATATCTTTTCACAGTATTCTCTTCTTCTTTACTTAAAAGATCCATTTTCGTTATACAAATGAGCGGTTCTATTTGCTTGGATTCAATTAAAACGAGGAAACGGTCCAGCAAAATCGTGCTGAAGTCCGGTCTGACGGCAGAAAAAACGAGAATCGCCTGATCAACATTAGCAATCGGCGGTCTGACGAGCTCATTTTTTCTTTCTTCAATAGCTAAAATGTACCCTTCCAAATCGTTTTCCGCCTGGTATTCAACAAAGTCTCCAACGAGCGGCGACACTTTCCGCTTCCGAAAAACGCCTCTGCCCCGGCATTGTATAATACGTCCGTTATCTGCCACGTAATAAAATCCGCTCAGCGCTTTCACTATTTTTCCTTCAGGCATTCCATTCCTCCTTACGTCTCTTCTCCAGCTTCCGGAGCATCGGCTTCTTCAGCGTTTGTTTCTTCTCCGTCTTCCGGATATGGAATTGTTTCATCTATAATCACTCTTTGATCGCGAATGACTTTGTAGCCCGCCTTGCTTTCTTTCGTAACGATGAATTCCAGAGTTTTCTTTAAATCCTCCTGAATCGTCAGCACTTCGAACGGTTCCGTCATACTGTGGTTCATATCTTCTATATAAATCTGCACTTCCTGAGGCTGGCCTTCTTCTTCCGGCTCGTAAGGGATCGTAATTTCTTTCGTTACCGTCTTAGGAGGGATTTCTTTTTTGCCTTTAGATACGGTAACTTGGACCTCGTCTCCTTTATTCAACGCTGTGCCTCGATCCGGGTATTGAGAGATAACGAGCCCTTTCGATACAGTGTCCGAATAAGCTTCTTTCGTTACAACGATATTTAGCCCCGTTGATGAGGCATAATCTTTTAAACCTTTTTCGTTATAATCAGTCAAATCGATAAGCGAAATTTTTTCGGGTCCTGTGCTGACAGTAAAAATGACATTTGTTTCATCAGGTATCACTTGATTTTCCGGGTCTGGGTCTTGATCAATAATTGTTCCAGCTGCGCTTTCATCATGCGTCGTCTTTTGTTCAACCGTTTTGAAACCGGCTTCTTCAAGCTCTTCCTTCACTTCATCAAATGATTCACCGCTGTAATCAGCAAAGGAAACAGTTTCTTTACCTGAACTAATGTAAATATTGACAGTATCGCCTTCTTTTATCATCCTGTGAGCGGTCGGGTCTGTTTTAATCACGACTCCTTCTGGCACAGTATCGCTGGACTGTTGTTTCGTTTGGCCGACTTTAAATCCTTTTGTGACAAGTTCAGATATCGCTTCATCAAGCTGCTTGCCGCTTACATCTGGCACGTTTATTTCTTTCGGCCCCAGCAAAGCAGGAACGAGAGCTACGGCCGCTACGGATAAAATAGCGAACAAGGCGAATACAAGTAAAATGATCGGCCATTTCTTTCGTTTTTTCTTTTCTATTGTATTTTCCGGCTGCTTCTGCTGTTTTGTTGTTTCTGCAGGCCGGACAATTGTTGTATCAGGATCTTCCGCAAGCTGGCTGTCCGTAATGACCGGCATTGCTTTTGTTTTTTCTTGATCTTCTCCAATAAAAAACTTTTCTTCATTGGCTCTTTCCGGATCCAATGCTGTCGCTAAATCCTGTTCCATTTCTTCAAGGCTGTTATACCGATGAAATGGATCTTTAGCCGTTGCTTTCAGCACAATGTTTTCCACGCTTTGTGCAATCGCCGGGTTCCACCTTTTCACGGACGGCGTTTCCACCTGCAAATGCTTTAACGCAATGGAAACAGCGGACTCGCCTGAAAACGGCAGCTGTCCCGTCAGCAGTTCAAACATCACGATACCCAAAGCATAAATATCGGATTTTTTTGTAGCTATTCCGCCGCGCGCCTGTTCAGGAGAGATATAGTGTACCGAACCGAGAACCGCATTCGTCTGGGTGATCGATGTCGCACTTAACGCCATGGCAATGCCAAAATCGGTAATTTTCACATTTCCATCCCGGTCCATTAATATATTATGCGGTTTTATGTCTCGGTGAATAATTGAATTGTGATGAGCAAAGGCAATAGCTGAAGCGAGCTGCTTCATAATATCAATTGTTTTTTCCACAGGGATTGGGGAATGTTGCTGAATATATTGTTTTAATGTCATTCCATCCACATATTCCATCACAATATAATTAATGCCTTCCTCTTCTCCCACATCATAAATATTAACTATATGGGGATGAACAAGGCTTGTGGCGGACTGAGCTTCTCTTTGAAAACGCCGGAGAAATTCATCTTCATTCACAAAATCAAGCCGCAGCACTTTTATCGCGACGTCTCTTTCTAGAATGATATCCTGCGCCAAATATACGTTGGCCATTCCGCCGCCGCCGATCATTTTAATGATTTTATAGCGGCCGCTTAGTCGCTTTCCAATTAACATCATGCTCTCACCCGCCTTCAAGGCCAGCAGAATGTTCGAGAATAACAAGAGTTATATTGTCTTCCCCGCCATTTTCATTTGCCATATGGACGAATGAATCGGCTTTTTCCTCAATGGAAAGGCCGGCTTGCAAAATCTGCTGCATGTCTTGCTGTGCCAATTTATTGGATAAGCCGTCTGAACAAAGAAGAATCGAGTCCCCTTGTTCAAAGATAACCGTATAAAAATCTGCCGTTACATCCGGCGCTGTGCCAAGCGCACGCGTTAGTACATTTTTTCGGGGATGGTGCTCAGCATCCTCCTTCGTAATTTCACCCGATTTAACGAGTTCATTTACGAGTGAGTGGTCTTCCGTAATTTGTGAAAAGCCATTTTCATTTAGAATATAGCAGCGGCTGTCCCCAATATTTGCAATCGTACAAAAGCTGGCTGTACAAATTGCTGCAACGAGAGTCGTGCCCATACCGCTGCATTCGGGAAAATCTTTGGCATGTAATAAAACTTTTTCGTTACTTTTTAAAATGGCTGTTTTCAGCCATTGTTCAGCTTGATTCGCGTTTTCAATCCGTTCTATTTTCAGCCATTGCGATTTCATCGTCTCAATGGTCATCTGGCTGGCAACGTCTCCTGCATTGTGCCCGCCCATGCCATCTGCTACGATGGCCAGGCAATCTTTGGCTGCATTAAGAAACACACCGCCATTGTCTTCATTGTGAGGACGAATTCGGCCTTTATCTGTCCGGAAGACAGAATTCATAAGGGCTCACCTCGTTTCTTCTGACCGCTCTTTCGCCCGCAACTGTCCGCAGGCTGCATCGATGTCATGACCTTGTTCGCGTCGAATAGTCACATTGACACCGCGCGTTTTTAGCGTCTTTTCAAACTCAAAGATCTTTTCTTTTGGTGTACGTACATAATCACGTTCGGGTACATAGTTTACCGGGATTAAATTGACGTGGCACTTAATTCCTTTAATAAGCGCCGCCAGCTCTTCCGCGTGTTCAACCGAATCGTTTTCTCCGCCGAACAAACCGTATTCAAAGCTGATTCTGCGGCCGGTTTTCTCGACATAATAACGGACAGCATCCATTAATTCAGGCAGCTTATAAGCTTTATTAATCGGCATTAGCTTTGTCCGCAGTTCATTGTTCGGAGCATGTAGTGAAATCGCAAAGTTAATTTGCATATTCTCATCTGCAAACTTATAGATTTTCGGAATAATGCCGCTTGTCGATACGGTAATGTGACGAGCTCCGATATTCAAGCTTTTATCGTGGTTGATGATTTTCAAGAAAGCAAGCATTTGGTCATAGTTATCGAACGGTTCGCCGATGCCCATGATGACAACTGAACTGACTCGCTCTTCTTTTTCATCGAGTGCCTGCTGAACCTTTACGACTTGCGCCACAATTTCTCCTGCTTCTAAATGGCGTTTTAAACCGCCAAGTGTGGAGGCACAAAACGTACAGCCAATACGGCAGCCGACTTGTGTTGTCACACAAACGGAATTGCCGTATTCATGGCGCATTAGTACCGTTTCAATTGAATAGCCGTCATGAAGTTCGAATAAAAATTTAATAGTACCGTCTGTGGATTCTTGTTGAATCAGTGTTTTTAAAGTCGTGATTGTAAAATGAGCGGCAAGCTTATCTCTTAATGGCTTCGATAAATTGGACATATCCTCGTAGGAAGCGACCCGTTTTTTATATAGCCAGTCGAAAATCTGTTCTGCGCGAAACGGCTTTTCATCGTGCTCTTTTAACCAATCTTTTAATTCTTGCAATTGCAAGGAATAAATGGATGGCAGTTGCTGCTCGTTTCCGGCTTTTTCTCTCGTTGTTGTTGCTTGCTCCATTATTGCACCTTCTTTCTTAATTTGCTGATAAAGAACCCGTCTCCGCCGAAGTCTTGCGGAAGAACTTGGAGCATGTGATTGTCTGTCATTGTCTGAATGACAGGCGGCAGGTTTGTAAGTGCTGCAGGTTCAAAATCAGTCTGGGCTTCTAAAAACTTTTTAACTGTGCCCTCATTTTCTTCAGTATCTGTTGTACACGTACTGTAAACGAGAATACCGCCTTTTTTCAAAAGAGGCGCGACAGCAGCCAAAATATCCAGCTGTATATGTTGAAGAGTAAAGAGATCTTTTTCCCTTTTTACATATTTTATATCTGGTTTTCTTCGCAATACGCCAAGTCCTGAACACGGTGCATCTACTAAAATACGATCAAAACTTTCTTTTTCAAACATCTCTTCCGCCTTGCGGCTGTCCCAAGCTTTTGTTTGAACATTTGTTAGGCCGAGTCGTTCCGCATTTTGTTTAATGAGCTTAATTTTATGGTCATGTAAGTCAAGAGCAGTGACGGATCCGCTGTTAGTTAGTTTTTCCGCAATGTGAGTCGTCTTTCCACCCGGTGCGGCACAGGCATCAAAAATCTTTTCGCCGGGCTGAATATCGAGCGCATAGGCAACAATCATTGAACTTTCATCTTGGATCGTGGCCATGCCGCTTTCAAACACATTCGAACGGGCGGCATTCCCTTTTAAAATACGAATCGCTTCCGGAATGACTTCACTCGGTTCTGCATCGAATCCTTCTGCTTGCAGCCTTTGCAGTACTTCTTCTCTGTTCGCTTTTGTTTCATTTACTCGAATCGTCTGCATCGGTGCTGTCAAATTGATGGCACACATTTCTTTCGTTTTTTCTGTTCCGAATTGGTTCATCCACCTCTTGACGAGCCAAAGGGGATGGCTCGTTTCAATCGAAATCCGTTCGGCTTCATCCGTTATTTCCGAAAAATCACGCAATCCATTTCTCTGCACAGAACGAAGGATACCATTGATAAGGCCGGAAATGCCTTTGTGACCTCTCAATTTGGCAATTTCCACCGCTTCGTGAATAATAGCCCGCTCAGGTACTTTGTCTAAGTACACCATTTGATATAAAGACAGGCGCAGCAGCTGTTGGACCCACGGCTCCAGCTTTTTTTTAATGAACGGATCCAAAAAGAAATCCAATGTTAATTTTCGTTGAATCGTCCCATACGTAATTTCTGTCAAAAGGCCGGCATCTCTTCCAGACAATCCATGTTTTTCGATAGCCGAGTGGAGCAGTAAATTGCTGTAAGACTGATTTTTCTCAACCGCTTCGAGTAGATCAAGAGCGATTTCCCGCACTTGTTTCTTTTTTTGTTTCATTTTATTCTCCTAACTTCTTGCCTGGAGCAAGCTCCGCACCGGCTCCTCTTAAATATTGCTCTGCAGACATGCGCTTTTTTCCAGAAGGCTGTACATCGATCACTTTGATAGCCGTTTGGCTGCCAGTAGCTGCAATAAAGCCATCTTCTTCAAGAGCAATAATGGTTCCCGGTTCTGCTTGTTTGTCAGACTGAACTTTTTCACCCCACCAGATTTTCATCACTTGGCCATCAAGCGTTGTATAAGCAACAGGCCATGGATGCAAACCGCGAATGTGGTTATAAATCTCTTCCCCCGTTTTTGACCAGTCAATCTTTTCTTGTTCTCGTTTAATGTTCGAAGCGAAAGTAGCTTTCGCTTCATCTTGTTTCACAGGAGAAATTTCGCCCGCAACGAGCTTAGGCAGCGTTTCAGACAATAAGCGGGAGCCTGTCTCACTTAATTTATCATGCAAACTGCCGACATGGTCTGTTTCTTCTATTATAACCTCCGCCTGGCTGATGATATCCCCTGCATCCAATTTTTCTGCCATATACATAATGGTAATTCCTGTTTTTTCCTTACCTTGCAAAATGGAGTAATGAATAGGCGCCCCCCCGCGCAGTTCCGGAAGAAGCGAGGCATGAACATTAATGCAGCCGAACTTTGGCGCATCGAGGAGCTCTTTCGGCAAAATTTGACCGTAAGCGGCCGTCACGATTACATCTGGTTCTAAATCGATAATTTGCTGCAACTCTTCCGAGGATTTCAGATTCTCGGGCTGTAAAACCGGAATGTGATGCTTTAATGCTTCCACTTTAACAGGAGGTGGTGTAAGCACCCGTTTTCTGCCCACTGGACGATCGGGCTGAGTCACGACGGACAGAATAGAGTAGCCGTCTTTAATCAGCGTAGACAATACTGGGACAGAGAAATCAGGCGTTCCCATAAAAACGATATTCGTCATGACGTTTCCTCCGTTTCCAGCTCTTGTTCTGATACATACTCTTCTACTTTTGAGGTAAACAAAATACCGTGCAGATGATCGATTTCATGTTGAATCGCCCGGGCTAAAAACCCTTCTGCCTTTAATGTGAAAAAACGCCCTTTTACATCCTGGGCTTTCACCTTGACATAGGAAGGACGCGTCACATGGCCGTATAAGCCTGGAAAGCTTAAGCAGCCTTCTATATCGGTCTCGCTTCCTTTCGCTTCTTCAATGACAGGATTGACAAATGTAATCAAGCCGTTTTCATCTTCAATATCGACGATGGCTAATTGCAAGTCTTTTCCGATTTGAGGAGCAGCGAGCCCGACTCCATCCGCTGCTATCATCGTTTCATGCATATCATTTACGAGCTTTTTTAACTTTTTATCAAATTGTGTAACCGGTTCGCATTTTTTTTCAAGGATAACGTCCGGATAACACACGATCGGTAATTGTGCCAAAATAATCCTCCCTAGTTGTCTTTTTCATGCAACACTTTATTTTACATCATAATAAAAGGGTTCACATCTACGGCAACTTGTAAATTTTTATCTTTTTGCTGTTTCGTATAATGTTCCATCACTGTTTTTAAAATTTCATGCAGTTTCGGTTCCCGTTTGTATTTTATCAAACATTGGTAACGATATCTATCATTGATCCGTGGAATAGGAGAGGCAACAGGACCGAGTATAATAGCTTGATTTGACACACGTGATTGAATATATTGAGTGATTTTTTCTGTCACCCCGGATGCCGTCATCACGTCTTCGTGACTAACCGTGACAAGAGCTAAGTAATAAAACGGCGGATAATTCCCCAGTTTCCTCATCATCATTTCCTGATTGTAAAACTGATCATAATCTTGCTTTCCGGCTAGCTGAATGCTGTAATGCTCCGGTGTGTACGTCTGGATGACAACTTCTCCCTGAAGGTGATGCCGTCCCGCCCGCCCGCTGACTTGTGTTAGCAGCTGAAACGTTTTTTCTGAGGAGCGAAAATCAGGAATATGAAGCATAGTATCTGCACTCAGCACGCCGACAAGCGTAATATTCGGGAAGTCGAGTCCTTTGGCGATCATTTGTGTTCCAAGCAGAATATCCGCTTTTCCTTCTTCAAATTGTCGAAGAAGCTTTTCATGTGCCCCTTTGCGGCTCGTCGTATCGACATCCATGCGCACCACTTTTGCATGGGGAAGCAGCTTGCCAAGTTCGTCTTCCACTTTTTGTGTTCCCGTGCCGAAATAACGGATATGCTCACTGTTGCATTCCGGACACTTCGAAGGCACGAGTTCTTCAAAGCCGCAATAATGACATTTCATCCGATGGCTTTGCCGGTGATAAGTTAACGAAATATCGCAATGCGGGCACCCAGCCACATAGCCGCAATCTCGGCACATAATAAAGGAGGAATGGCCGCGGCGGTTTAGGAAAAGAACCGTTTGCTCTCCTTTTTCAAGACGGTCTGTCAGTTTATCAAACAATGCATGTGAAAACATCGACCGGTTGCCGCTCCGCAATTCTTCACGCATATCAATGATTTCCACATCTGGCAGCTGTTGATTATTCATTCTTTTAGGAAGTGTGAGCAATTGATACACTCCTTTTTGCGCCCGTGCAAAACTTTCCAGAGAAGGAGTCGCACTCCCTAAAATAACTGGACAATGATAAAAATCTGCCCTTTTGATCGCCGTTTCTCTAGCATGATACCGAGGATTTTCCTCTTGTTTATAGCTTGTTTCATGTTCCTCATCAATAATAATGATACCCAAATTTTCAAACGGTGCGAACACTGCTGAACGGGCGCCTACAACCACTTTTACTTCTTTCCGCTGAATCTTGCGCCACTCGTCATATTTTTCACCGATGGATAAGCCGCTGTGCAACACGGCGACGTCATCTCCGAAGCGGCCTTTAAAGCGGTGAACCATTTGCGGCGTCAATGATATCTCGGGAACGAGCACAATCGCTTCTTTGTCTTTTTCCAAGACGCGCTGGATCGACTGCAAGTAAATTTCCGTTTTCCCGCTCCCGGTAACACCGTAAAGCAGGAACGTTTCGTGGCGGTTCTCTTCTATTGCTCCAAGAACAGGAGCAATCGCTCCTTGCTGCTGGTCAGTCAATGGCAGCGGCTGCGTTTGCTCAAATTCTCTGTCTTCATACGGGTCGCGATACATTTCCTGCTGACGTTCAAATAAAAACCCTTTCTCTATCAGGCTTTTCAACGTGCTGCTCCCAGCCCCCGCCCTATCCATTAGTTCTTTTGCTGAAAGAAGGGAAGTCTCGGAGCGGGCTAAGTAATTCAATACATCTTTTTGTTTTTGCGCATTGGCGGGAAGGGAGTCTAAACCGGCAGAAAGCTCTTCAGGTGACAACGACAGACCAATCATTCGTATGTTCTTTTTTTGGCCTCTACTTTTGACTTTATAGATAAGTTCAATCCGATCTGCTTTTATTTCCTGGCGCAAAGAGCTGAGCACGCCCGCTTTAGCTGCTTCATCCCAAGTCAATTCCGCACGTTTATTGAAAAAAGCGGCTATCTCTTCATTTAGGAGCTCTTCTTCTCCCCTTAGCCGGAATATTTTTTCATATTTGGCCTTCATGGCAGCAGGAAGCATTGCCTGGTAAGCCGAAATTTTAAAACAAAGCGTTGTTTCTGTCAGCCAGTCGGCAAGCTCAAGCAGTTCCGAATTTAAAACCGGCACCAGATCCATTGGTTCTACAAGAGATTTCAGTTTTTTCACATTCGATCCGCTTTTCAATTCTGTAACAAACCCCTGGATTTTCCTTGGACCGAACGGAACGACCACTCTCATTCCCGGTTGAATCATGCCTGTCCATTTTTCTGGAATCGTATAATCGAATGCTCTGTCTGTCTGCATCGCCGCTACGTCCACAATGACACTGGCTACTTGCATTCACTTTCACCCTTTTTTAAGTCAGCAGCTGCTTCTTGCAAAATTTCTCTCGCTGCTGCTTTTTTAGTCATTAAATCAAATTCTTTTTTCGTTCCGTCTTTTTTAAAAATAGATATAATGTTCGTTTCACTGCCGAAGCCTGCTCCGTCTAATTTGACATTGTTAGCTACAATCATATCCACTTGCTTCGTTCGCAGCTTTCTTCTGGCATATTCCTCGACATTAGCCGTTTCAGCAGCAAAACCAATCAGCATTTGATGTGTTTTTTCTTCTCCGAGCGTTTTTAAAATATCTTTTGTACGCTCCATTTCAATGATTAAGTCGCCTTCTTGCTTTTTCATTTTTTCCTTATGAGTCACTTTTGGGCGGTAGTCGGCAACAGCTGCTGTTTTAACCACTATGTCACTCTCTGCGAATTTCTCCATGACGGCCTGGTACATATCTTCCGCACTCTGAACTTGTTTTACCTCTACTCCCGCCGGCGGATCTATAGAAACCGGACCAGTTATTAAATGCACCTCAGCGCCCATATCACGGGCAGCTTCTGCCAAAGCGTACCCCATTTTTCCAGTGGAATGATTCGTTAAAAAACGGACCGGATCAATCACTTCCCGCGTCGGACCAGCTGTAACGACCACTTTTTTGTCTTTCAACGGCAACTCTTTTTTTTGCTTAAAAAATTGTGCCACAAGACCGACAATTTTTTCCGGCTCTTCCAGGCGGCCTTTGCCAACGTATCCACACGCCAAAAACCCTTCTCCAGGCTCGACAAATTGCCAGCCAAAACCCGCAAGCGTGGCAAGATTTTTCTTCACTGCCGGATGATCATACATATGAACGTTCATCGCTGGGGCTACCCAGACAGGTGCTGTCGAAGCTAACAATGTGGTAGTAATCATGTCGTCAGCAATTCCGTTAGCCAGCTTTCCAATCATATTGGCGGTAGCTGGTGCGACAACAATTAAATCAGCCCAGTCTGCCAAATCAATATGGGCGATAACTTCAGGATGTTTTTCATCAAATGTATCCGTATAAACATCATTTCGTGACAGCGCCTGAAACGTCAATGGTGTCACAAACTCGCGGGCAGATGATGTCATGATCACCTTTACTTCAGCTCCCGCCTGAACTAGTTTGCTTGTTAATGCAGCCGCTTTATAAGCAGCAATCCCGCCAGTGACGCATAGCAGGATTTTCTTTTCACTTAACATATTGACCCTCCATTTTTTGCTCGAACGAAGCGGCCATGCCGCTGTTCCATTGTTTTATATATTCTTGCCTTCTTTTTCACCTTTACGTGTAAAAAAATAACAACCTTTCAAAGGTTGTTATTCTTGTTGTTGCTTTATACTTCGTCCGTGTAAATCTCGTTTTTATCTTTCTCTTTCATCGTTAATCGATCGGCATAAATTTCTTCTAACGAGCGGCCAACGTATTTATGAGAAACATACGAATCCAGCAATTGAGTGGAGTCGTTTTCCTGCAGGCTGCGGGCACGTTTGGCGGCAATGCTGACTAAAGAATATTTAGAATCAATTTTCGTTAACAAATTATCAATAGATGGATATAACATATTAATCACTCTCCAACATTTTTTTATAGCGGTGCTGTACGCGCTCCCGGCGGCAATGCTCAGCGACAACGATCGACTGTATACGGCTGCACGCTTTTTCGACTTCGTCGTTTTCCACGACATAATCATACAAGCTCATCATTTCAATTTCTTTTCGGGCTTTCTCCATTCGTCCTTTAATCACTTCATCACTTTCCGTTCCGCGGTTGATGATGCGGCTATGGAGCTCGGAAAGGCTCGGCGGTGCCAAAAATATAAATAACCCTTCCGGAAATTTTTCCCGTACTTGACGCGCTCCCTGCACTTCAATTTCCAAGAAAATATCTCTGCCGGCATCAAGAGTTTCCCTGACATAGTCAACGGGTGTACCGTAATAATTACCGACAAACTCCGCGTGCTCCAACAGTTTTCCTTCAGAGATCAACTGCTCGAACTCTGCTCTCGATTTAAAAAAATAATCGACCCCATCCACTTCGCCTGTCCGCGGTGCCCGCGTCGTCATTGAGATCGAATATTCAAATTTAACGTCCGGCTGTGAAAAAATTTCTTTCCTTACCGTTCCTTTCCCTACCCCGGAAGGTCCTGATAAAACAATCAGCAAACCTTTTTCTTTCATGCCTTTCCCTGCCCTTCTTCAGCTTCTTCTTCTTTGGAGACAATTCGCTGGGCGACTGTTTCCGGCTGGACAGCGGATAAAACCACATGGTCGCTGTCCATGATAAGCACCGCTCTCGTTCTTCTTCCATATGTAGCATCAATTAGTGTCCGCGCCTCTCTCGCTTCTTGCACAAGCCGTTTGATCGGCGCCGATTCCGGACTGACAATAGATACGATCCGATTCGCAGACACGATATTGCCGAATCCGATATTAATTAATGGAATGGACATAAAGTTCCCCCAATATAAAAGCGATTTTATGAAAATCAGCTTTTGCTTATTCGATATTTTGCACTTGCTCCCTCATTTTTTCAAGGCGTGTTTTCAATTCAACCACACCTGAACTAATAGTGGAATCATTTGCTTTTGATCCGATTGTATTCACTTCACGGTTCATTTCCTGAATCATAAAGTCCAGCTTTCGCCCGACTGGCTCCTCTAGTTGAAGTGCCTGCCGGAATTGTTGTATGTGACTTTCAAGCCGGATGCATTCCTCATGAATATCTGACTTGTCTGCAAACAGAGCGACTTCCACTGCCACTCTGTCCCGTTCAAAAGTGGAAGAAGTGAGTTCATATATCCGGCGTTCGAGTCGTTTACTATAGGCTTCAACGACTAAAGGAGCCATCTTTTTGACTTCCAGTAACTTTTTTTCCAAACTGGTTAATAATATAAGTAAATCTTTCTTTAATTCTTCACCTTCTGCCCGGCGCATGACGTAAAGGCGTTCTGCTGCTGATATGACTGCCTCAAGAATGAGTCCTTCCAATGCGGCATTTTCTTCTCCGCTTTCCTCGATTGTAATGAAATCGGGCCGTTGCAGCAAATCCGTCAAGTTAAGCTTTCCTGACAAGGCGTACTTTTCAGATGCTTCATTCATTAGGCCGACAAATTCGCCGATCAGCTTCCAGTCCGCATGAAGTGTCCGGTGCATAAGCCCTTCTCCTTCAATGGAGATAAATAACTCGACCCGGCCCCTTTGTATGTATTGTGACAATTTCTTCTTTATTTTATCTTCAATTTTCATTAATTGCCTTGGCATTTTTATTTGAAATTCACTGAAGCGGTGATTGACCGACTTCATTTCTACGGTAACCGCAAAATCGGCTGATTTAATTTTACTTCTGCCAAACCCTGTCATACTATTCACCATCAGCCACTCACATCCCGTCGACATAATAAAAAGGCAATAGAGTCCACTCTACTACCTTTTGCATTATAGCATATTTTATCTTCTTTTTCTTGCAAAAAATGATCCAGCAAGCAAAAATGTCGGGATGGCTCCAATTCCAAAAACGAGCAGCCATTCTCTTTTTGCGAGCGGCACCGTGTGAAAGATAGTTTGCAGTTCCGGTATATATATAACAGCGACCATTAATAAAAAAGAAGAAACAACGGCCGCTATTAAATACATATTGCCGAATGGATTGCGGGCAAGAACCGACCGTTCACTCCGGCAGTCAAACACATGAATAAGCTGAGCAGTAACGAGTGTAGCAAAGGCAACTGTCTGGGCGTACACAAGATTTTCCGGGTGCTGTTGATAGGCGATGATAAAGGCGATGAGTGTGGCAGTGCCAATTAAAAAACCGCGGGAGACAATTTTCCACGCCAGCCCTCTTGCGAACACTCCTTCTTTCGGATGTCTTGGCGGCCGTTTCATCACATCTTCTTCTGCTTTATCAAGCCCGAGGGCTAGCGCGGGAAGACCGTCAGTAACTAAATTCACCCATAAAATTTGAATAGGAACGAGCGGAAGCGGCATCCCCAAAACCATGGCAAACAGCATAACTAAAATTTCACCGACATTGGACGCCAGCAAATAGCGAATGAACTTGCGGATGTTTTCATAAATATTTCTGCCTTCTTCCACAGCCGCTTTAATCGTGGCAAAATGATCATTCGCCAAAATTAACGAAGAAGCTTCTTTTGCTACATCTGTTCCCGTGATCCCCATGGCTATACCGATGTCAGCTGCTTTAATCGCAGGAGCGTCATTCACGCCGTCTCCCGTCATAGCAACGATATGTCCATTTTTTTGAAGCGCTTTAACGATCTTTAATTTGTCTTCCGGAGAAACCCGGGCATACACAGCCGTGTGTTCCGCTGCTTCTTCCAGATCTTTCTCTGTCATCTGGCTTAGCATCTGTCCATCTAAAATATCGGACTTCTTACCGGAAAGCCCTAAATCGCCGGCGATAGCTGCGGCCGTTTCTTTATGATCACCGGTTATCATTATCGTCCTAATACCGGCCTGCCGGCATTCAGCGATCGCTTGCTTCACTTCAGAACGCGGAGGATCAATCATTCCTTCCATCCCAATAAATGTCAAGCCCGCTTCAACTTCTGCGGCATCAGCAACCTTACTAGTATTTTGCAGCGGTTTATAGGCAACAGCAATGACTCTCAAGGCTCTCCCTGCTAACACTTGAAGTATATCTTCAGTTTGCTTTCTGTATGGGTTGGAAAAAAGCTGTTTCTTTTCATTCCATAAAATATAGTCGCTTTTGTTCAATAAAACATCCGGCGCTCCTTTTGTCACGGCAAAGCGCTGGCCATGCGCATCTTTAACAACAATAGTCATCATTTTTCTTTTTGAATCAAAAGGAAATTCTTGTTCAATTGTAAATGTTTCCAGAAGTTGTTCACGACTCAATCCCGCTTTTAAGGCAGCTGTAAGCAGTGCGCCTTCCGTTGGATCACCTTGAATGACAAATTCGTTTTCTTTTCTTTTTAGTTCTGCATGATTGCAAAGCAGCCCGAATGTAAGCAGCTGATATAGGCTTTTTTCCGAAGCAGGAGAGATTTCCTCTGTATCTTCGAAAAACTTCCCTTTCGGTTCATATCCTTTTCCGCTGATTCGCCAATGCTTGCCGCTGCTCCATACATCTGTGACTGTCATTTGGTTTTGAGTCATCGTTCCTGTTTTATCAGAACAAATGACTGTCGTACACCCGAGCGTTTCAACAGCAGCGAGCTGCCGGACGATCGCTTTTTGTTTGATCATGCGTTGTACACCTAGTGATAAAGCAACAGTAACAATAGCAGGCAGCCCTTCAGGAATAGCAGCCACCGCTAAAGACACGCCCGTCAACAGCATCGTATATAATTCGTGGCCTTGAGCAAGGCCAATGACTACGACAAGCATCGTCAAGAACAATGCAGCAGCGATTAGTATTTTCCCAAGCTGTTCGAGCCGGCGCTGCAACGGTGTTTCTGCCCGCTGTGCATCTTGAAGCATAGAAGCAATATTTCCCATTGCTGTTTTCATTCCGATCGCTGTGACAACGCCTGTGCCGTTGCCGCGGGTGGCTAACGTGCCCATGAACGCCATGTTTTTCATGTCCGCAAGCGCAGGAGTTTCTTCTCTTAAAGGCGCGGCATGTTTTTCAACCGGAACGGATTCCCCGGTCATAGCCGACTCTTCGATTTCCAAGTTAATTGTTTCTAGCAGCCGGACGTCCGCTCCAATACGGTCGCCCGCAGAAAACTTTACAATGTCTCCGGCTACGATTTCAGCTGACTGAATTTTCTTCCACTCACCATCGCGCAAAACGAGTGACTGCGGAGCGGATAATTCCTTCAATGCCTGCAGAGATTTTTCTGCTTTTCTTTCCTGCAAAAACCCGAGCAGCCCATTGATGATGATGATCGCAAAGATAGCGGCGGAGTCGATGTACTCTCCCATTAAAGCGGAGATGACAGTGGCCGCAATGAGCACAAGAACCATAAAATCTTTAAACTGGCGAATGAACACAAGCCAGGCAGAAGGCAGCTTTTCTCCAGTCAATTCATTGCTTCCGTGTTCACGATTCCGCCTCTCAGCTTCTTCCGTTGTTAAACCGCGCTGAATGCTTGTCTGAAGTCTCGTTTCTACTTCCTCTTGTTTCAGCTCGTGAAAATTCATCTCCTCACTCCCTTTAACGGACAAACTTGTCCTTCTCATAGCAAGATTATTCAGCAGCAAGCAAAAACATGTTATGATTTACTTAAGTTTTATGAACAGCCAACTAAAAGTGAAGAAAAGGAAGACAGCCTATGTCATTTGACGGTTTATTTACGAGAGCAATCACAAAAGAGTTATCCGAGGCACTTCAAGGCGGCCGGGTGAACAAAATTCACCAGCCATATAAAAATGAAACCATTTTAATCATCCGGTCAAAAGGAAAAAATCATAAGCTTTTGCTTTCAGCGCACCCTTCCTATGCAAGAGTTCAACTGACAGAAGAACCTTACGAGAACCCAAAAGAACCCCCGCTCTTTTGTACGATGATGCGCAAACATTTAGAAGGGGCTATCGTGGAATCGATTGAACAAGCAGGACTTGACCGATTAATGATTTTCCACTTTAAAGGGAAAAATGAAATTGGCGATGTTGCCTATAAACAGCTTTATGTCGAGATTATGGGCCGACACAGCAACATTGTGCTCGTCGATCAGCAAAAAGGAACGATCATTGATAGCATTAAACATATATCAGCGGCGGTAAACAGCTACCGGACTGTGCTTCCCGGCTATGATTATGTCTTTCCCCCCGCTCAGGACAAAGCGGATCCTCTGGCAGCCGACCAGCTGGATATCCTCCGGAAAGTGGACTTTAACAGCGGCCGCATTGATCGCCAGCTCGTGTCTGGATTTGCTGGTTTATCTCCACTTATCGCGAAAGAAATTGTTTTTCAAAGCGGCATGGTCAATCGTGAAACGCTTCCGGCTGCTTTTATAGGCGAGATGAACCCGATTCGGCAGCATGAATATACACCTGTTCTCATTGAACATGAACAAAAGTCGGCTTTTTATTTAAAAGACTTGCAGCATTTGCCAGGCGAACGAAAAACCTTTCAATCGTTAAGCGAACTGCTGGACCGATTTTATGTAGGCAAAGCGACCCGCGACAGAGTGAGGCAGCAGGCGAATGATGTAGAACGTTTAATAAAAAATGAAAAAGAAAAAAACGAAGCGAAGCTAATCAAGCTTGAACAAACGTTAAAGGAAGCAGAAAGTGCAGATCGTTTTCAATTGTACGGAGAGTTATTAACCGCTCATCTGTATGCAGTTGAAAAAGGGATGGAAGAAATCGAAGTAGTGAATTATTATGATGAAACTGGCGGAAAAATAAAGATCCCTTTGGATCCGCAAAAAACACCGGCAGAAAATGCGCAAAAATTGTTTTCTAAATATCAAAAAGCGAAAAATGCTATTTTGGCGGTTAATGGGCAAATTAACAGCACGAAAGAAGAAATGACTTATTTTGAACATCTCCTGCAACAAATTGAATCTGCTTCACCGAAAGATATCGAAGGAATCCGCGAAGAACTTTTAGAAGAAGGTTATATAAAAGCGAAATCTTCCAAGAAAAAAAAGCCGGCAAACAGCAAACCAGAACTAGAAAGGTACGAAGCGAGCGATGGCACCTTTATTTTCGTCGGTAAGAACAATAAGCAAAATGACTATTTAACGAATAAATTCGCCCGCCGGGATGAAATTTGGCTGCACACGAAGGATATTCCCGGTTCTCACGTTGTCATTCGCAGTGAAGAACCAGTGGAAGAGACGATTCTCGAAGCCGCCAACTTAGCCGCATACTTTAGCAAAGCTAAATCATCCGGATCTGTCCCGGTCGACTTTACGAAAGTACGGCACGTAAAGAAACCAAATGGCGCCAAACCTGGCTTTGTCATTTACGACAACCAACAAACCGTTTATGTAACGCCAAATGAAGACCTCGTACTGAAATTAAAAAAATAACAAAGGGGGCGGCCCCTTTGTTATTTTTTATTTCCATTCCGCAGGGTTTTCCTGCCATTTGCGAAGCGTTTCAAGTTCACTTTCTTTTACATATTCCTTTTCTGCGGCTACTTCAATTAAGGAGGAATAGTTACTTAAACTGTGAGCAGAAATTTCTACGGCTGAAAGTTTTTCTTTTGCCGCTTCCAGCTCGTATGTAAAGATGGCGACGATGCCGAGCACTTCACAGCCGGCCTCGCGGAGAGCTTCCACTGCTTTAATGGCGCTTCCTCCTGTGGAAATCAAATCTTCCACGACCACTACTTTTGTTCCCGGTGCTGCTTTTCCTTCAATTTGATTGCCTTTGCCGTGTTCTTTTGCTTTGGAACGAACATAGCACATTGGAAGATCCGTTAAATCACTTACCCAGGCAGCATGAGGAATGCCGGCTGTAGCAGTGCCTGCGATCAGCTCCGCTTCCGGATAATGTTCTTCAATTAAAGACTGGAGTCCCTTGGCGATCGTTTTTCTCGTTTCAGGGTAAGACAGCGTCAACCGATTATCGCAATAAATCGGTGATTTAATTCCCGACGACCATGTAAATGGCTCATTCGGCTGTAAAAATACAGCTTTAATTTCCAATAATTTTCCGGCAATTTTTTTATTTAACATGCTCTATCTCTCCCCATTGCTGCTTTACTTTTTGATAAGCTTCGAGCAGGCTGCCCGCTTTCGTAATCGAACGGCCGACAACAATCATCGACGAGCCGAGCTTTTTTGCGAGCATAGGATCGGCCACCCGCTTCTGATCATTAGCATCATCTTCTTTTAGGCGGATACCTGGCGTGACTTTTAGAAAATCAGTTCCGCATACTTCGCTGATTGCCGCCGCTTCATAAACAGAACAGACGACCCCGTCACCACCAGCGGCTTTCGTTAATTTCGCATAATGAAGCACGGATTCTTTAAGAGAAACCGCTATAAGCTGTTCGTTATGCATTTGTTCTTCAGAAGTGGAAGTTAGCTGTGTGACACCTAGAAGCAATGGTCTTTTTCCGGTTGTTCCTTGCTCTAGCCCTTCCCTGGCGGCCGATACCATTTTTTGTCCTCCGGCAGCATGCACGTTGATCATATCGACTCCAAGCCCGGCAAGCCCCTTCATCGCCTGCTGTACTGTATTTGGAATATCATGAAGCTTTAAATCTAAAAAAATGCGGTGGTTCATTTTTTTTAATTTCTCAATAATGAAAGGGCCATTTTGCAAATAAAGTTCCATTCCTACTTTGACATATAACGATTCTGCAGAGAAAGGCTGCAAAAACCGTTCAGTTTCTTCCCACGTGGGAAAATCAAGAGCAATGATAGGTTCTTTTTCCATCTTTGTTCCAGCTCCTTCCCGTCAAGTCGCTTATATGGTCAATGTTATGTTCTATCAAGTAAGCATCAAGCTCTTCAATCAGTTCAGGACAAATGAACGGATTAGCGAAGTTAGCCGTTCCTACAGCTACCGCACTAGCACCAGCCATGTAAAATTCGAGAATGTCTTCCACTGTTGAAATTCCGCCCATTCCGATGATCGGAAGAGTTGTTTGCTGACTTACTTCATAGATCATCCGAATCGCGACAGGCTTGATAGCCGGCCCGGATAATCCGCCCGTCCGGTTAGCCAAAATCGGCTTTCCTGTTTTTAAATCGATCCGCATGCCGAGCAGCGTATTGATCATTGTTAACCCGTCCGCGCCGCCGTCTTCTACTGCTTTCGCCATTTCCACAATATTTGATACGTTCGGGGAAAGCTTGACGTAGACCGGTACATCAGATACTTCTTTCACTTTTTTCGTCAAATGTTTAGCTGTTTCCGGCACTGTTCCAAAAGCAATCCCGCCTGTTTTCACATTTGGGCAAGAAATATTTAACTCAAGCGCTTGAACATACTCTGATTTGGAAATGGTGC
Source organism: Bacillus aerolatus (assembly GCF_009183655.1). GTDB lineage: Bacteria > Bacillota > Bacilli > Bacillales > Domibacillaceae > Pseudobacillus > Pseudobacillus aerolatus. Next base: position 194,312 of record NZ_WEIO01000002.1, on the reverse strand, counting down.
GCGCCACTTCAACATAGTCTTCCACTTGTGAACCGGCTACGTTAGCGATAATTGGCACATCAAATTGAGAAAGCCACGGAATTTCATTTCCCACTACTTTTTCAAGCCCCGGATTTTGCAGGCCGATGGCGTTCAGCATACCACCCGGTGTCTCCGCTACCCGCGGAGTTGGATTGCCAAAACGCGGCTCTTCTGTCGTCGCTTTGATCATAATCGCTCCAAGCACACTTAAATCGTAAAGTCCGCTGAATTCGCGGCCGAAACCAAAGCAGCCTGATGCAGGCATAATTGGATTTTTCAGCGTTAATCCAGGCAGTTTCGTTTGTAATCTGCTCATAAAGCCACCTCTCCAATCGGGAATACTGGTCCGTCACTGCAAACTTTGCGGTATTCTGTTCCTGTCGGATCGTTTTGCGTGTGGCAAACACAGGCGAAACAAGCCCCGATGCCGCATCCCATTCGCTCTTCCAGTGAAATAAACCCTTTTTTCGTTAGATGCAGTCCTTCCAGTGCTTTCAGCATGGATACCGGGCCGCATGAGTATAATATATCTGCCTGCAAGTTATATTGGTGAATTGCATCTGTCACAAAACCTTTTGTGCCAAGGGTACCATCAACAGTTGCTGCATACGTTTCTCCAAGCTCTGAAAATTTCTCCATATAAAAAGCCACATTTGCTGATTGAAAGCCTAACACATGGATTGTTTTCACGCCGCGCTCATTTAGCCGTTTAGATAGTTCGTACAGCGGCGGAACACCGATGCCCCCACCGACTAAAATCGCTGTCTCTCCAGGCTGAGCTTCTTCAATTGGAAACCCATTTCCAAGGGGTCCGAGGACATCAACAGTATCTCCCGCTTTTTTTTCAGCGAGTAGTTTCGTTCCTTCGCCTTCTGCGCGGTAAATCATCGTAAAGCGGGAATTTGCTTGATCGATGCTGGCAATACTGATCGGCCGGCGGAGCAGTGGCATCATTTGCCCATTTACTTTAAGATGAACGAACCGGCCCGGTTCGTTCATCTCCTGCACGAGCTCACCTTCGAGAGTGAGCTCATATATATTTTTTGCAATGCTTTTTTGGGAAAGAACGGTCATCCATTCTTTTTTGATCATGAAAGCACCGCCTCGACTTCAGTTGAAATTTCTGGCTTAGGCATCGCTTCTGCTGAGAAGATCATTGATTCCAAGACGCGCAGGATCGCTTCTGCCGTATCGAGTGAAGTTAAGCCCGGGATGCCGTTTTCTACCGTCTCACGGCGGATTCGGAAGCCGTCACGGGCAGGCTGTTTACCTCTTGTTAATGTGTTGATGACAAATTGGGCTTCTCCTGAGCGAATTGTATCCAGAATGTCGGGACCTTTTGCTCCGATTTTGGCTACAGTCTCTGCAGGCACGCCAGCCTCCCTTAAATATTGGGCTGTTCCGTGTGTAGCCATCAGTTTATAGCCGATGTTATGAAATCTTTTTGCAAGTACCAGCGCCTCTTCTTTATCTTTATCGGCAACAGTCATTAACACCGCACCTTTTGTTGGAATTTTCATCCCTGCAGCTACGAGCCCTTTATAAAGAGCTTTTTCAAGTGTCGTATCTTTGCCCATGACTTCACCTGTTGATTTCATTTCAGGTCCAAGTGTCGTATCTACACGGCGCAATTTGGCGAAGGAGAATACTGGTACTTTAACGAATACGCCGGCTTCTTCTTTTGCCAATCCAGTGCTGTAGCCCTGGCTTTTCAATGAATGGCCGAGAATCGCTTTCGTTGCCACATTGGCCATTGGAATGTTCGTTATTTTACTTAAGAAAGGAACCGTACGGCTGGAGCGCGGATTCACTTCAAGGACAAATACCTCGCCTTTGGACACGACGTATTGAATGTTCAGCAGCCCGACGATGTTTAACCCTTTTGCCAGCTTGATCGTATAGTCGATGATTTTATCTTTTTGTTCTTTTGTAAGCTGTTGTGGCGGATAGACGGCAATGGAATCACCTGAGTGGACGCCAGCCCGCTCAATATGTTCCATAATTCCTGGAATAACCACGTCTGTACCATCGGAGATCGCGTCTACTTCAATTTCTTTTCCTGTTAAATAACGGTCAATTAATACTGGGTGTTCCGGATTAACTTTCACGGCATTTTCCATGTAATGAAGCAATTCAGCTTCTTTATACACAATCTCCATCGCCCGGCCGCCAAGTACGTAAGACGGGCGGACAAGAACAGGGTAGCCGATCTCTTCAGCAATTTTTACAGCCGCCTCAACAGAGAATGCCGTTTTTCCAAGCGGCTGCGGAACGTCGAGTGACTGAAGTGTTTGCTCAAATTTGTCGCGATTTTCCGCACGGTCAAGATCTTCGACAGTTGTGCCTAAAATCTTCACACCATGGTTTACTAATTTTTCTGCGAGGTTGATGGCCGTTTGTCCGCCGAATTGAACGACGACGCCTTCCGGTTTTTCCAAGTCAATGATGTGCATGACATCTTCAATAGTTAACGGTTCAAAATACAGTTTGTCAGATATACTGAAGTCCGTGGAAACAGTTTCCGGATTGTTATTGACGATAATAGCTTCATATCCCGCTTCTTTAATTGCCCAGACAGAGTGAACAGTTGCATAATCAAACTCCACTCCTTGACCAATGCGGATCGGGCCGGAACCGAGCACAACTACTTTTTTGCGGTCTGTGACAACGGATTCGTTCTCCTCTTCATATGTTCCGTAATAATAAGGAGTAGCCGATTCAAACTCAGCGGCACATGTATCCACCATTTTATAAACAGGGATTAAGCCGGTTGCTTTGCGCCAGTCATACACTTCTTTTTCTGTCGTTCCCCAAAGCTCGGCGATTGTGCAGTCGGCAAATCCCATTTCTTTTGCTGTTTTAGCCGTTTCTGCATCGAATGGATGGGCAGCTACTTCTTTTTCAAACTCCACAATATTTGAGAATTTCTTCAGGAAGAAAAGATCGATCTGGCACCATTCATTGATTGTTTCAATAGTAATGCCGCGGCGCAACGCTTCGCCGATATAGAAAAGACGTTCATCCCCTGCTTTTCTGATGCGTTTTTCAATGAAAGAGTCGGCCATTTCTTTAATTTCATCCAGTCCTAAATGGTACACACCGCTTTCGAGAGAACGGACAGCTTTCAGCATAGATTCTTCCAGTGTCCGGCCGATCGCCATCACTTCGCCTGTTGCTTTCATTTGCGTACCGAGCGTGCGGTTCGCTGATTCAAACTTATCAAACGGCCATCTCGGTATTTTCGAAACAACGTAGTCAAGCGTCGGTTCAAAGCAGGCATACGTTTTCCCTGTCACCGGGTTTTTCATTTCATCAAGTGTTAAACCGACAGCAATTTTCGCTGCGAGTTTTGCAATTGGATAGCCCGTTGCTTTCGAAGCTAGCGCCGATGACCGGCTGACACGCGGGTTCACTTCAATGATGTAATATTGGAAGCTGTACGGATCGAGCGCGAGCTGGACGTTACATCCGCCTTCTATACCGAGCGCACGGATAATTTTTAAAGAAGTGTTGCGCAACATTTGATACTCACGGTCGCTTAACGTCTGGCTTGGAGCGACAACGATTGAATCACCTGTATGAACGCCCACCGGGTCGATGTTTTCCATATTACAAACAACGATCGCATTGTCATTGGAATCACGCATCACTTCATATTCGATCTCTTTAAAGCCGGCAATGCTTTTCTCGAGTAAGCATTGCGTGACCGGGCTGTGCTTCAGCCCGCTTTTTACAATTTCGATCAGTTCTGCTTCATTCGTACAAATTCCACCGCCGGTACCGCCGAGCGTATAGGCCGGACGAACGATGACGGGATAGCCAATTTTTTCAACAAACGCAAATGCTTCTTCAAGTGTATGAATGATTTCACTTTCTGGTACCGGCTCATTCAATTCATTCATTAGCTGACGGAATAAGTCACGGTCTTCGGCTTGTTCAATGGCAGACAATTTCGTTCCTAGAACTTTCACGCTGTACTCTTCAAGAACACCTGCTTTTGCCAGCTCCACAGCCATATTTAAGCCTGTTTGTCCGCCGAGCGTCGGCAGAACAGCATCCGGGCGCTCTTTTTGAATAATCCGGCTAACAAACTCCAATGTGATCGGTTCGATATAAACAGCATCGGCGATTTCCGTATCGGTCATAATTGTCGCGGGATTGGAGTTGACAAGAATAACACGGTAGCCCTCTTCTTTTAAAGCTAAGCAAGCTTGCGTTCCTGCATAATCGAATTCTGCTGCCTGGCCGATCACGATCGGGCCAGAACCTATTACTAGTATGCTTTGAATATCTGTACGTTTAGGCATTTTGAAGCTCCTTTCCAGCGTGTTCTTTCATCATGTTGATAAAGCGGTCAAATAAATGGTTGTCATCTTCCGGCCCTGGTGATGCTTCCGGATGGTATTGAACCGAGAAAGCCGGATACGTTCTATGGGCAAGCCCTTCAATCGTTCCATCATTCAGCGCTACATGTGTTACCTTTAACCCTGTATTTTCAAGTGTTTTTTCATCTACTGCATAGCCATGGTTTTGAGAAGTCAGCGCCGTTTTTCCTGTCGCCAATTCTTTAACAGGATGGTTCGAGCCACGGTGTCCGAATTTTAGTTTAAATGTATCCGCTCCTGAAGCAAGAGCAAACAGCTGGTGGCCAAGACAGATGCCGAAGATGGGCACCTGGCCGATTAAATTTTTTACCGTTTCAACCGCATGAGGCACATCTTTTGGATCTCCCGGTCCGTTCGTCAGCATAATGCCGTCCGGATTGAATTGCAGAATTTCTTCGGCTGTTGTATCGTGCGGTACGACGATAACATCACAATCGCGATTGTTCAGCTCGCGCAAAATGCCGTGCTTCATGCCAAAATCCATCAATACGACACGATATCCGCGCCCCGGATTCGGGTAAGCAGATTTAGTTGAAACTTGATCGACCTGGTCTGTTGGAAGAACAGCCGCCTGCAGGCGGTGAATCACTTCTTCTGGTTTTTCATCGATAGAAACGATAGCGCCTTTTAACGTTCCGTGCTGGCGGATGATTCTTGTCAGCTTTCTCGTATCGACACCACAAATGGCAGGAATCTGTTTCATTTTCAAAAACTCGTCAAGTGACATTTCACTGCGAAAGTTTGACGGATAATCCGCTGCTTCTTTTACGATTAATCCTTTCACAGCAGGCTGGATCGTTTCAAAGTCATCACGATTGATGCCGTAATTGCCGACTAGAGGATAAGTGAAAGTTACGACTTGGCCGCAGTAAGATGGGTCAGACAGTACTTCTTGATAGCCGGTCATCCCTGTTGTAAATACAATTTCTCCGATTGTATCTTTTTCACTGCCAAACCCTTTGCCGATAAAAATCGTTCCATCTTCTAATATCAGTTGTTTTTTCATGCCTGCACCTTTCCTTCCTGCCATACGAGTTTACCTTCTGAGAATGTAGCTGTCGGCCAACCGCTGCACGTCCAGCCCGCAAATGGTGTGTTTTTCCCTTTTGAATAAAACTTCTCAGGATTAATTTCTTTTTCGGTTTGCAAATCAATTAAAGCAATGTCTGCAATCGCGCCAGTTTCAAGTTTTCCGTACGGCAGCCCGAATGCTTCTGCCGGTTTAATCGTCATCCAATCTACAAGCTGATTCAGTGTAATTAACTCTTTTTTCACGAGATGTGTATATAAAAGCGGAAATGCGGTTTCCAATCCGACAATGCCGAATGGAGCTTTTTGCATGCCGGCTGCTTTTTCTTCGGCTGTGTGCGGCGCATGATCAGTCGCGATAAAATCAATCGTTCCGTCAAGCAATCCTTCAATCAGCGCTTCTTGATCTTTTCTTCCGCGCAGCGGCGGATTCATTTTAAAGTTCGTGTCCGTACCCGGTATGTCTTCGTCACAAAGCAATAAATGATGCGGTGTAACTTCAGCAGTTACTCGAATGCCTGCTTTCTTCGCATCCCGGACCGACCGGACTGAACCTTCTGTACTGATATGGCAAACGTGATAGTGGCAGCCTGCTGCTTCAGCAATCAGTACATCTCTTGCAATATGTACAGATTCACAAATGGAGGGGATGCCGGGTATTTCATTTTTCGCTGCGTAATCTCCGTCGTGAACCGCTCCTCCATAAATAAGCGAGTTATCTTCACAGTGGGCAACAACGGCTGCGTCAACGGCTGCCGCCTGCTTCATCGCCTCATACATCATGCCCGCCTGCTGGATGCCGACACCGTCATCTGTAAATGCGAAAGCACCGGTTTCTTTCAAGCTCGCAAAATCCGTCAATTCTTTCCCTGCTTCTCTGATCGTAATCGAAGCGTACGGAAGCACTCGGACATGAGCTGTTTCTTCAATGCGTGCATTTAATGAAGTTAAGTTTTCCACAGTGTCCGGCACAGGGCGTGTGTTCGGCATCGCTGCAATCGTTGTAAATCCGCCCGCTGCAGCGGCCAGTGTACCTGTTTCAATCGTTTCCTTATGTTCGCCGCCCGGTTCGCGCAAATGAACGTGCAAGTCAATTAATCCTGGAACGATAAGCTGCCCATCCGCGTCCAGAATATTTTCCTCGTTCGCTGTCAAGTGCTCTCCTATTTCCGCAATTTTCGTTCCTTGTATACGAATATCCTGTTTTTTCAATTCACCGTTTTCAGCAAGAATATTGCCATTTTTGATTAGCCAGTTCATTTGTTAATCTCCCTTCAAGCACTTGTTTTAAAACAGCCATTCTGACAAACACACCGTTTTCCATTTGTTTAAAAATGCGTGACCGCCCGCACTCCACTAGGCATCCTGCTATCTCCACATCCCGGTTCACTGGAGCCGGATGCATAATGATGCTTCCCTTTTTCATTAGCCTTTCTCGTTCCACTGTTAAGCCATACATTTGATGGTATTGTTCTTTCGACACAGCCGTCCCGCTTCCATGGCGTTCGTGCTGGATGCGAAGAAGCATTAAGACGTCCACTTCTTCAACGAGCTCATCTAAATTAGCAAAGTCTCCCGCCGCTAAATATTCATCTGCAAACCACTCAGGCGGTCCTGAAAAACGGACATCCGCTCCGAGTTTGCGAAGGGCTTCCGCGTTCGAGCGCGCCACCCGGCTGTGACGGATGTCGCCGACAATTCCGACTTTTAAGCCTTCAAACCGGCCGAACTCCTGCTGGATGGTAAATAAGTCGAGCAGACATTGTGTTGGATGCTGTCCGCAGCCGTCACCTGCATTGATCACAGGAATGTTTACTTTATTAATAAGCTGCTCATAATATTTATCTTCTTCATGGCGGATGACGATGGCGTTTACACCGATCGATTCAAGCGTTCGAACCGTGTCATACAACGTCTCCCCTTTTAAAACACTGGAGCTGCCTGTTTCAAACGGGATGACTTCCAATCCTAATTTTCGTTCAGCTACCTCAAAGCTTGTTTTCGTACGCGTGCTTGCTTCAAAAAATAAATTGGCCACAAATGTTTGCTTGCCAGCATGCCAGCTTTCTCCTTGAGCAAACTTTTTTGCCTGCATTAATATTAACAGAATTTCATCTTTATTCATATCTTTAATTGAAACTAAATTTTGCATCATCGTTTTCCCGCCTCCATTTTCATAAAAAAAACACCCATTTTTCCCAAGGGTGTTTAGTTCTAGACAAGGTTTTGGCAGGAAAGCCGCGACTAATTGTCCAACACCCTTAAATGCTTCTCTGAACATTTTTAAAAGGTACGTATGAAATTATGCATGTTTATAAATAAGTAGTGTATAGATTATACATTCACAAAGCCGATATTCTTCTTCGCTTATCTCTCTGGACAGCTATTAAAGAGCGCTCGTTCTATTCATGAATGGTTACCCGGTCCATCGCATCTACTTCTTGCAGGGCGACTACAATTCGTTCACTGCTGGCCGATGGTATGTTTTTTCCAATGTAATCTGCACGGATCGGCAGCTCGCGGTGGCCGCGGTCCACTAATGCAGCCATTTGAATATGTGACGGCCGGCCGATGTCCATTACTGCATCCATAGCGGCCCTAACCGTTCTGCCGGTAAACAGCACGTCATCTACGAGAATGACGATCTTATTTGTTATATCAACCGGTATATCCGACCCCTTTACTTCTGGATCGCTGTTTTCTGTTTTAACAGACAAGTCATCTCTGTACAGGGTAATATCGAGGTCACCGACCGGTATGTCCTGCCCTTCTATTTGTTTAATACGTTCCGCCAGCCTTTTCGCCAAGTAAATTCCTCTTGTTTTAATACCGACGAGTACGCAATTTTCTATGCCTTTGTTCTTTTCGAGTATTTCGTGAGCGATCCTCGTTAACGCCCGGCGTATCGCCTGCTCATCCATGACTGTTGCTTTTTCCATCTAATCACCTCTTAGCCTTAATCATAAAAAAAGCCCTCCCGCCGTGTGGACGAGAGGACAGATGTAGCGACATACAGATAAAAAAGACAGTCTTTTCCTGTATATCATCCGCTACCTTGCCAGCCTCACGGGACTGTGTTTAAAGGTCTTATTCAACTGTTTCAAGCTTACTGCAACACTCACTGATTGTCAATTGTTTTTCGACAATAACTTTAAAAGTTGTTGAAGTCCTTCAGGCAGCGGCGCTTCAAACTCCATATATTCATCTGTACGCGGATGAACAAAACCAAGCACGCCCGCATGCAGCGCTTGACCTTCAATATCCAGTGTTTTTTTTGGCCCGTACTTCGGATCACCGGCAAGCGGGTAGCCGATATATTTCATGTGTACCCTGATTTGATGGGTTCGGCCCGTTTCAAGCACACATTCAACAAACGTGAAGTCTTTGAACCGTTCAATCACTTGAAAGTGAGTGACGGCATGCTTTCCGCCATCGACAACAGCCATACTTTGACGGTCTTTTTGATCGCGTCCGATCGGCGCATCTATCGTCCCGTAATCATGCGGAATGATTCCGTGAACAATCGCTTTGTATTTTCTCGTTACGGATTTGTCTACGAGCTGTTGAACAAGCTTTTCATGAGCCATGTCATTTTTCGCTACCATCAACAGTCCGGATGTGTCTTTATCGATCCGGTGGACGATTCCCGGACGCATCACTCCGTTTATGCCGGATAAATCTTTGCAGTGAGCCATTAATCCATTGACAAGCGTGCCGGATAAATGCCCCGGAGCAGGATGGACAACCATCCCGCGCGGCTTGTTAACGACAAGCACATCTTTATCTTCAAAATAAATATCGAGACCTAAGTCTTCCGCTTCAATGTCAAGCGGCTCTGGTTCGGGAATTTCTATGAACAGCTGATCTCCCGGCATGCATTTATAATTGGACTTGATGGCTTTGTCATTCACTTTAACTAACCCTGCTCTTATCCACTCTTGCACTTGTGTGCGCGACCATTCTTCATTTAGTCCAGCCGCCACTTTGTCTATTCGCGCATTTTTCTCATCTTCACCGACGATATGCTCGATTTTATCCATTCAATTTCCTCTTTTCTTTTCTGTCTTCGATAAACATCGCTATAATCAACAAAATGACTCCGATGGTAAGAGCCGCATCAGCAATATTAAATATCGGAAAGTCGTAGCTGAAAATATACGTATTGAAAAAGTCGACGACTTCTTTTCGGAAGACACGGTCAATAAAGTTGCCTATCGCGCCTCCCAGCAAAAAGCCGAGTGCGCTTTTCATGAGCGGTTTATTTTTCGCTTCTGTCTGCATATAATAAACAATTCCCGCCGCTACTACAACTGTAATGATATAAAACAGCCATAACTGTCCTTCGAGCATGCCCCAGGCAGCTCCTCGGTTACGGTGAGAAGTGATGTAGAAAAAGTCTTTAATCACTTCCACACTTTCTCCGATTTCCATATTTTTTACGATCAGCCACTTTGTCCACTGGTCCAGTAAAACCACCAATAGTGCCACCAAATAGTACAAAGGAATTCCTCCATTCCTGCACGTTTCCTCTTATCCATTAAAAAAGCTGTCCCGCAGCAGCGTGTCCGTTCCCGATAATTATTCCAATAGGCATAATTTATCAGAACGGACACCTGCAGGACAACCTCCAATTAAAACCGGTCATTCCGGCTGGCTTACATTTCCCCGTTACACCTCAGTATAATGCTCTGAGACAACTTGAGCACAGCGAGGGCACAGCGTCGGATGGGCTGAATCCGCTCCGACTTCAGTGGAAACAATCCAGCAGCGTTCGCATGTTTCCCCAACTGCTTTTTCAACAACGACAGATACATGATCAAACTTCAAAGCTTGGTCCGGTGCTTCTGCTGTTGATCCTCCCCGTTCAAACCCTGAAACGATAAGCAGTTGTTTCATATCTTCATGAATCGAATCTAGCAAAGCTTTCGTTTCTTCATCTGTATATAAAGTGACTTTCGCTGTTAATGACTTTCCAATCACTTTTTCATTACGTGCTTCTTCAAGCGCTTTTAATACATCATCGCGAAGATTCATAAATTTCGTCCATTTTTCCGTCAACTCAGCTGCGCCGGCAAGTTCTTTCCATTCCGGCATATCTGTTAACTGTACGCTTTCTTCATCAGCATCTGGCACATACGCCCAAACTTCATCTGTCGTATGTGATAAAATCGGCGAAAGCAGTTTTGTTAAAGCAAGCAGCGTTTCGTACAGGACCGTTTGAATCGCCCGACGGTCCTGATGGTTTTCCGGTTCAATGTATAAAATATCTTTCGCAAAATCGAGGTAGAAAGAACTTAAATCGACTGTACAGAAATTGTTGACCGCATGATAAATCGCTGCGAACTCATAATTATCGTAATGATGATGCACTTCTTTAATGAGCTCATTAAGTTTGACGAGCATAAACTGATCTACTTCCCGAAGGTTTTCATAAGAAACGACATCTCTTTTCGGCTGGAAATCAGCGAGGTTACCGAGCAGGAAGCGGAACGTGTTGCGGATCTTTCGGTATACTTCCGCTACTTGTTTTAAAATTGCATCGGATACACGGACATCTGCCTGAAAGTCGACAGAAGCGACCCATAAACGCAAAATATCGGCACCAAGCTGCTTCATTACTTTAGACGGTACGACGACGTTGCCAAGTGATTTACTCATCTTGCGTCCTTCCCCATCAAGAGCAAAACCGTGGCTCAGCACGCCTTTGTAAGGAGCTTTACCAGTGACTGCCACACCAGTTGTTAATGAAGAATTAAACCAGCCGCGGTATTGATCGGAACCTTCGAGATAAAGGTCAGCCGGGCGCTGCAAGTCATCGCGCTCTTCAAGAACTGCCTGATGAGAAGAACCTGAATCAAACCAGACATCCATAATGTCTGTTTCTTTAGTAAATTGGCCGTTCGGGCTGCCTGGATGTGTAAAGCCTTCCGGCAGAAGGTCTTTCGCTTCTCTTTCAAACCAAACGTTTGATCCGTGCTTACGGAACAAGCTAGACACATGGGTGATTGTTTCATCTGTAATGATCGGCTCGTTATTTTCGGCATAAAATACCGGAATCGGCACACCCCATGCACGCTGGCGGGAAATGCACCAGTCTCCGCGGTCACGAACCATATTGAACAGACGCGTTTCTCCCCATGCCGGCACCCATTTTGTTTCTTTGACCGCTTCAAGCAGTTCATTGCGGAACTTATCGATGGACGCAAACCACTGCGCTGTTGCCCGGAAAATGACCGGTTTCTTCGTCCGCCAATCATGTGGGTACGAGTGAGTAAAAAACTCCAGTTTTAACAACGAGCCCGCTTCCCCCAACTTTTCTGTAATCGGTTTGTTCGCCTCGTCATAAAACAGTCCTTCAAAGCCAGGGGCTTCAGCTGTCATGACCCCGCGATCATTTACCGGACAAAGAACATCCAGTCCATATTTCTTGCCAATGATAAAGTCATCTTCCCCGTGGCCCGGTGCCGTATGGACACAGCCGGTACCTGAATCTGTCGTCACATGTTCTCCGAGCATGACGAGAGAATCGCGGTCGTACAGCGGATGCTTCGCTAAAATGTTCTCCAGCTCCGCTCCTTTTACTGTTTTCGCTGTCTCTTTCGATTCCCAGCCTAACTTTGCAGCTACTTCCTCGACTAAATCTTCCACCACTACGTATTTTTCTCCGTCTGCTTCAACGACGGTATATGTCAGCTCCGGATGCACAGCGATCCCAAGGTTGGCAGGAATAGTCCATGGCGTAGTCGTCCAGATGATGATTTTCGTGCCTTCTTCAAGCACTCCTTTGCCGTCTTTCACATCGAATGCGACATAAATAGACGGGGACCGCTTATCTTTATACTCAATTTCAGCCTCTGCAAGTGCTGATTCACTTGACGGGGACCAGTACACAGGGCGCAGCCCTTTGTAAATATAGCCTTTTTTAGCCATTTCGCCGAATACTTTAATTTGCTGTGCTTCGTATTCCGGCTTCAGCGTAATATATGGATTCTCCCAATCACCGCGGACGCCTAAATGCTTAAATTGCTCTTTTTGGTTTGCTACTTGTTCATATGCGTACTCTTCACACAACTTGCGGAACTCTGCAATTGTCATTTCTTTGCGCTTCACACCTTTGTTTGTCAGCGCCTGTTCAATCGGCAAACCGTGCGTATCCCAGCCGGGCACGTATGGGGCATGAAAGCCGCTCATTGATTTATAGCGGACGATGAAGTCTTTTAAAATTTTATTGAGCGCATGGCCCATATGAATGTCCCCATTAGCATACGGAGGGCCGTCATGCAGCACAAACATCGGCCGGCCTTTCGTACGCTCCTGTACTTTTTCGTAAATATTCATGTCGTTCCACTTTTCTTGCATAGCCGGTTCACGCTTTGGCAAGTTCCCCCGCATTGGAAATTCTGTTTTAGGCATTAATAATGTATCTTTATATTCCATGATTGATCCTCCTTTTTTTACAGCTGCAACCTCACTGTCTGGACAAAGAACAAAAGCGCAAGCGCCTTGCCCAGCCCCGACAAGCAAATGTTCTTTCCTCAAAGAAGTCCGCTTTTTGACTTCATTGAGGAAAGGTTATTTGACCTCGAGGGGCTAGGCGCTGAAGCTGGACGTAGACCGACTTCATTAGCAAAGTGATCCATAATGCGATTATTTTATAGTTTCCTAAACGATAAAAAAACCTTCTCATCCCTGAAAAAGGGACGAGAAGGTTTCCCGCGGTACCACCCTGTTTAACACGAAAAACCGTGTTCACTTAAGCATTCGTATCGTGAATGATCCGCTCTTTCCTACTAGGTGTTCCCTTTTGAAAAGAGCACTCCAGGGCGATCTTCCATTTTTCGCTTGTACCGGGCTCACACCGCCCCCCGGCTCGCTTAAAAAGCTGAAAAAATGTACTGTCCCTATCATCGCGTTTATCTTATTCGTTTTGTAATGCTTTAATTATAAAAATTGTCAGCCAGTTCGTCAAGCTTACATCTCTTCTTCGCTTAGTTTTTCCAGTTCCTCTTTGTCCACTTCGAAATCCATTAAAGCATCCCAGTCATCGTTGCTCAGTAAATCAAGCTGAGCTTCCATTAGCATTTTAAAACGCATGCGGAACACCCTCGATTGCTTTTTCAGCTCTTCAATTTCGACAGCAATTTTTCTTGCTTTTGCTAACGATTCATTGACGATGCGGTCCGCGTTCTTTTCGGCTTCTCGAATGAGGAGTTTCGCTTCTTTATGAGCGTTTCTTTTTACTTCTTCAGCTGTTTCTTGAGCGATTACAATAGATTTATTCAACGTTTCTTCAATGTTCGAAAAGTATCCGAGTCTTTCTGTCTGGCTGGCAAGCTGATCTTCCAGCTCTTTTTTTTCTCGGATGATTAACTCATAATCTTTAATAACTTGATTTAAAAAGCTGTTTACTTCGTCTTCGTCATATCCGCGAAATCCACGGCTAAATTCTTTGTTATGTATGTCTAACGGCGTTAAAGGCATAAGCCCACCTCCACTGCAAATCTCTGATTGACAAATTTTTTAATCCACTGCTTAATATTATAAAGCTTTTTCAGCAGTTTGTGGTAAAATTCCTGTAATTTTAAGAATTTATTTTATTATTCCCAATATAATTCGCCATTTTTCTTTCTTCGTCTTTCCTTCAATCGTCAAAAGCTTAGCTCTTCCGGCTCCCCTGACAGAAAACACATCCCCTTCCGTACATTCAAACGCTGGGTTTTCCACCTGTTTCCAGTTCACTTTCACAAGACCACCTTTAATGAGTGCTTGAACTTTCTGTCTGGACTGCTTCGTGAAAGCAGAAAGAATGGCGTCAAGCCGAAGAGAACTGACGGTTGTACTCGCTTCCCTCCACTCTTCTTCTTGAATAAATGCTTGATCAAAACTTACTTTGTTTAATGTAACGGGCGTTTTTCCAACTTGGTTAAAGTTCAGTTCAATGTAGCTGCCGACTTCCTCTGCCGCCAAAAACTGAAATCTTTTACCGTCGGTTAAGATGTCGCCGAATTTCCCCCGGCGCAGCCCGAGCCCCATTAAGCTGCCGAGCACGTGCGGATGCGAAATAGAGACGAATTTATCGGGATAGCTCACTTCATACAGCGCAATTTCAAAGTCTTTGTCTTCAGGAGTAAAATAGGCCGGGCAAATATAGGCTCTTTTTCTTTCCGAATGGACCGTTCCGCCGAAAAAAGCAACAGCCGATTCATCTTGTGTACCGACGACGGCACGGACAATTTCCTGTTCTCTTGGATCTAGAAAATCCGTCAGCTTCGGCGCATACATTTCAGCCGATTCTCTTTTCCATTCGAGAACTTGATCAATGAATTCTTTTTCTTCAGGGCGAAAATGCTGGTAAATGGACGACATCCCCTGGCCTCCTTTACTTACTAATCGTAAAAGCAAAAAAGGAAGCGCCCGCTTCCTTTTGCAATGAAGCTATTAATTTACCCACACGGCCAACTGATGCAAGCCTCTCGTAGCCAAGTTTAACACTAAGAAAGCGACGAGTGGTGAAATATCGATCATGCCGAGCGGAGGAACAATCTTTCTGAAAGGCTCTAAATATGGCTCGCAAATTCTGGCAAGAAAGCGGCCGATTGAGGTTTCACGCGCATTTGGAAACCAAGACATTAAAATATATATGATGAGAGCCCATGAATAAATCCCAATAGCTCTACTTAATAAATCGACTACTAATACCATATTACTTATGACCACCTCGTATTATCATTATCGTCTTCTGTTAAAAATTGTGAAATACTTCCGTCCACTTCTACGTTGTCCGGAGTGCATAGAAAAATTTTCTGGCCAAGCTGTTGAATTTCTCCGCCGATAGCATAAACAGTACCGCTTAAAAAATCGATTACTCTTTTTGCTTGATCGTGCTGAATGCGCTGCAAGTTTACAACGACAGCCCGCCTGTTCTTTAAATGGTCGGCAATTTCTTGTGCTTCTGCAAATACCCGTGGTTCACTCAGGATGACTTTTGAAGATTTTTGTACGCTTTGCAGGCTGACTACATTTTTCTTCGCTGCTTTCGGGCTTTTTACTGTCTCCCCTTCATCCGTCTCAGTTTCTTCCATCAACTGATAGTCATCTTCATCCAAAAGAAAAAAAGCTTTGAACTTAGATTTGATTCCCACCATTTCACCTCCCGGGTTTATTCACCAACAAGGGCCGTGCCAATTCGTATCATAGTTGCGCCTTCTTCAATGGCAAGTTGATAATCATTGCTCATCCCCATTGATAATTCATTGCATGGAGCGTGAGGCAGCTTCATTTGCTGCACTTCCACCTGAAGCTGTTTCAGCTTTTTAAAACAGCTTCTCAGTACTTTTTCATCGTCTGTTAATGGAGCCATCGTCATTAACCCGCAGACAACAATTTGTTCGAATTCAGCCAGCTGTTTCACAAAAGGAATCACTTCTTCAGGAGATAAGCCGTGTTTTGATTCTTCTCCTGATACATTTACTTGAATGAAGCAGTTGATTGGCTGTTTGGTGCGCTTATTAATTTCCTTTGCGAGCGAAAGCCGGTCGAGTGAATGTATGTATGAAGCTTTATCAATAATGTTTTTGACTTTTCTCGTCTGCAAACTGCCGATAAAGTGCCAGACAGGTTCTCCCTTCAGCTTGTCCCACTTTTCTGAAAGGCCTTCATCCCGATTTTCGCCGAGGTGAGTAATTCCTGCTTCGAGTGCTTCTTGTGCTCTCTCTGTTGAGACATATTTTGTTACAGCAATGACTGTCACTTCATTCGGCTGCCTGCCCGCTTTTTTGCAAGCTGCCTGAATCCGCAGCTGCACGTCCTGTAATTTATTTGCTACTTTCATGATGAAACTCTCTCCTTCCAGCCAATGAACCCAACCATTCTTCCTGTTTTCCCTTGATCGCGGCGGTGAGAAAAAAACTCAGTGCTGCAGCTCGTACACCGTTTCGTCGAGCGAATACTTTGTTTTGGAATGCCAGCCTTTATTAAGATCAGCTCATTTAAATGCTGCAGGGACAAATGAAATTGCCCCGGGTCTCCTATAACCGGCGAGAAAGGCAGCGGGCTGTCGTTCACCCAGCGGCGTGCCGCGTCGATGACCCGATTGTCAACTTTATAACATTTTTTGCAAATGGAAGGACCGATTACTGCCTCGATTTCTTCCGGCGTAATCCCATCTTTCTTCCACTGCTCCACCATATGAAAGCCGATCCCAAGAACCGTTCCTTTCCAGCCCGCATGCGCTGTACCCACTCTTTCATGTTTCCTTGATAAAAAGTAAAGTGGTACACAATCCGCATAGCAAAGCGTTAACAGGATGCCCTTTTCATTCGTATACAAACCGTCTGTGTCAGAGAAGCTTGTATTATAGTGAAGAGCTCCTTTTCCGCTATCTAATTTTGTTACACCCTCAATACGGTTTCCATGCGTCTGGCAAGCACCAATCCATGTTTCAGCCGGAAAACCAAGAAGCTCGCCAATCGTCTGTCGATTGGCGCGTACTTCTTCCGGGCGGTCATTTACATGAAAACCGGTGTTTAAGCTGTTGAAATCTCCGGTGCTTTTCCCACCGACTTTAGTAGAAAAGCCCGCGACAAGACCGGGAACTGCCTCATGCCAATCCTTTATTATATAAAAGCTGTTGTGTGCAGAAACAAAAGGTTCCGTCATTTTTCCTACTCCCGAGCATTTTCTTTTAGTGTAACACAATTAACCAAGAAACGTCACTGAAAAACAAATTATTCCTCCCTTGCACCCGCTTCTGTCGGAAGAGACTGCATGGAATGCCGAACTAAAATAACATCTTCGCCAATCTTGACAATTTGTGCCCACGGAATGACAATCTCTTCCTCTTTTCCAAAGAGGCCGAGAATTTTCCCTGCTCTGCTGATAACGATGGATTCAATTGTTCCCGCCGTTAAATTTAAATTAATATCGGAAATATTCCCTAGCTTTTTTCCATTGGCTACATTGACAATGTCTTTTAGCTGAAAGTCAGATATTCTTCCCAATGCTGTGCCTCCTTTGTTTCTTAGTTGCCGATATAATAATATATGCACACAAAAAAAAATAAGACTCTTTAGGCAGCTGCCTTGAAAGAGTCTTTGTCATCTGTTAATTAATGTTTTTATTCATTTGTTTGATGGCTGCTTTTTCAAGCCGTGATACTTGCGCCTGTGAGATTCCAATTTCTTCAGCTACTTCCATTTGCGTTTTCCCTTGGAAAAAGCGTTTGCGAATAATCATTTTCTCGCGGTCATTCAGTCTCTTTAGCCCTTCTTTCAAAGCAATTTCTTCGATCCAGTTTGTATCTTTATGACTGTCATCACTTAATTGGTCCATCACGAAAATCGGATCTCCGCCATCATTATAAATCGGTTCAAATAATGACACCGGGTCTTGGATCGCATCCAGTGCGAATACGATTTCTTCTTTTGGCACATCGAGCTCTTTGCTGATTTCTTCAGCCGTCGGCTCCCTCGAAGTTTCCGTAATAAGTCTTTCTCTCACTTGCAGGGCTTTATAAGCTATATCCCTCAAAGACCGGGAAACTCTAATCGGATTATTATCGCGCAAATACCGCCGAATCTCACCAATGATCATAGGCACCGCATATGTAGAAAAACGGACATTGTGGCTTAGATCAAAATTATCAATTGATTTCATCAGTCCAATACAGCCCACTTGAAACAAATCATCCACATACTCACCGCGATTGTTAAAGCGTTGAATCACACTCAGCACAAGCCGCAAATTCCCATTCACGAGCTTTTCCCGTGCGCTCAGCTCTCCGCCCTGAAGACGACGGAACAAATCACGCATCTCTTCATTCTTCAACACCGGGAGTTTCGAAGTATCCACACCGCATATTTCCACCTTATTACGCGCCATTATGAAAATTCCCTCCTCGCAGGAACTGCTGTACAAAAACAGTATCCCCCCGCAAAAAGAAAACTATGCATCAAAGAAAAGCGGAAGGCGCTTGTCCAGCGGCGACAAGCATAAGACAAACTGATGGAATGGCGCTTTTTAGCCATGTAATCAGTTTGACTTATGACCTCGAGCCGCTAGCGCCTGCAACTGGACAGTAGAAAAGCGGAACCGACTGCTTTGGGGCGACAAGCATATGACAGGCTGACGAAATGGCGTTTTTCAGCCATGCAGTCAGGCTGGCATATGACCTCGAGCCCCAAGGAGGCGCAGCTGGACAGGAAAAGCGGAAGCGCCTGTCCTGCTCTGACAGGCAAATGTTCTTCCCCCAAAGAAGTCGCCCTTTGGCTTCATTGGGGAAGGTTATTTGTCCCGAGGAGCAAGGCGCTGCAGCTGGACAGCAGAAAAGTGGAATTGATAAACAACTAACTAGTTTCGTGAACAACCTCTAATTTCCGTGTACAGCTTGTTGAATTTGATGATCACCTCTAACATAAATAGCAGTATTACCTACAAAAAATCCCCGCAGCTCATTCATCCTCCTTTTTCACAGGCTGGATGTTGCATGCGGGAAGTCCAAGACATTCATACCATTTTATTAAATTCCTTTTGCAGGCGCTGGATGATTCTTTTTTCGAGCCTGGAAATGTACGACTGCGAAATGCCAAGCAAGTCGGCGACGTCTTTTTGAGTTTTTTCTTCTTCTCCTTTCAAGCCGAAGCGGAGTTCCATGATTTGCTTTTCTCTTGCCGAGAGGTGCTCCATTGCTTTAAATAAAAGACTTCTATCCACCCCGGCTTCAATATCTCTCGTAATAATGTCATCATCTGTTCCTAAAACATCAGAAAGCAAAAGTTCGTTTCCATCCCAATCAACATTTAGAGGCTCATCGAACGACACTTCTGATCGGATTTTATTATTGCGGCGCAAATACATTAAAATTTCATTTTCAATACATCTTGATGCGTATGTGGCCAGCTTAATTTTCTTTTCGGGGTTAAACGTATTAACAGCTTTAATTAAACCGATTGTCCCGATGCTGATTAAATCTTCAATATTGATGCCCGTATTCTCAAATTTCCTGGCGATATAAACGACAAGCCGAAGATTTCTTTCTATTAGCAGCGCTCTTGCTGCCTGGTCGCCTTTAGGAAGCTTTACTAGCAGCTTTTCTTCTTCGTCTCTTGATAACGGGGGAGGAAGCGCTTCACTTCCGCCAATGTAATAGATCTCATCTGTTTTTAGTTTTAACTTAATAAGCAACTTGTACCAATAATAAGTGATTTTTAATCGCAAATTTTTCATAAAATAACCCCCTTAATAATAAAAATAAACAAACGCCACTAGCACTATGAAACCTCCTCAAAGGAAAGTGGCAAGACCATTTTCGGATGCAATATACATGAAAACTGTTCGTCCGATGACAAATTCATAGATGTAAAACTTACAAGTGCTTTTGGAACAGCTGCTTTTTTTGTTCCATTACTCACTTCAATTTGATCCGGTTTAAATGCGGGCAATAACTGATGGGCTTTTCCAACAGACTTAGCCGGGATCAGCCTCATTTTTTCCAGCCATTCTTCCGGCAACTGCTCGTCTTGAAAAAGCAAAATATCAGGATTATCTGCTGCTTTTACGATTTCATCTGGCAGCTGTTCTTCCAGACCAATAATCGAAATAAACATAACGGGAGCTTTGGAAATCGGATCATGCAATTGATTGCCTGTGTCCACAAGCCCTTTCAATAAAAACTCCGCTCCATTTATCTCCACTTTCACATCCAACAGCTGATCATGCTGCAGCTGAGCTGTTTCAAAATCATCTGCCCTGCTTTTAGCAAAATAAGAAGCGGCCGGCAAGCCGAACATCACAAAGATCCAACTGACGGGATCTCCAAACCCTTTTAATCCTGCCAGAAAAACAGCTGATTCCATTTGCATATCAAATCGAATAAAATAATGCGCGCCAAGCAGCATACCACCTGTTAAAAAAGTAGAAAAATAAAAAGTCATCAAATTGACAAAGAAGTATTTCCAGCGCTTAAAACCGAATGCAGCGAAGACCATGATGGCAGAAAGAGCAACCTTTGCAAGCGGATGCCCTGCCGCTTCTGCAATAGGGGTAACCATTAATAAAATGCTTGCAGAACCAACCAATCCCCCAGCGGCTAGACGGCGCCACTTCACTGATCTCTTCAGAAAGATAGCGGTCATCCACAATAACAAGCTGTCTGCGAGTAAATTAAGCAGCCATAATGCATCTAAGTATAAAACCACACGGACCCTCCTTTTACTTCTTACTTCAGTAGGTTAGAATGATGGCGTTTATTAAAAGTATATCGGTCAATGAAAAAGAAGGGTGTCACAATATAGAAGGAAAACTGAACAATTTTTAAAGGATAGTTTCGGTTTTTGTCAGATTAAGAGAAGGGGAAAACGCAGCAAGCTTCGCTATTACAGAACTGGCGTTCTATAATTAACATAAAGATAAAGGCTGTCCCCTGCGGAACAGCCTTTATCTTTATGCTTACAAATAGTAAATTAACAATTTGCTTATCTGCGTCTGTTTCTGTTTCTTAGGAATGTTGGGATATCCAAAGTTTCTTCTACTGGCTGAGACGGCTGTCTCGGCGGCATTTCCTGCTGGGCCGGCTCTTCATGTCTTTCATGTCTCACTTCACGCTTTGGTGAAGGAGGTGCCGCCGGAGCTGGCGTTTGCTGTTTCATTTGCCCGAAACCAGCACGCGGCTGCTTCGGCTGCTGCAGAGCAGATTCTTTAAAGCCAGTCGCAATGACTGTCACGATAATTTCATCTTTTAAGTTTTCATTAATCACGGAACCAAAGATCATATTTACTTCCTGATCAGAAGCGGAAGCAACAATATCGGCTGCTTCTTGCACTTCATAGAGGCTTAAATTGGCTCCGCCTGTAATGTTCATTAATACACCTTGTGCCCCATCGATAGACGTTTCGAGCAATGGGCTGGATATTGCTTTTTTCGCTGCCTCCGTTGCACGGCTTTCTCCGGAGGCCACGCCAATCCCCATTAAAGCAGATCCTTTATTGGACATAATTGTTTTCACGTCGGCAAAGTCCAGATTAATTAATCCAGGCACCGCAATGAGGTCGGAAATACCTTGAACCCCTTGACGGAGGACATTGTCTGCTTCACGGAACGCCTCAAGCATTGGTGTGCTTTTGTCGACAATTTCTAACAGACGGTCGTTCGGAATGACGATCAACGTATCAACAGATGCTTTCATTGACTCGATACCGCCAGCTGCCTGTGTTGCGCGCTTGCGTCCTTCAAATGTAAATGGACGGGTAACAACGCCCACAGTTAACGCTCCAAGGTCTTTAGCGATTTGCGCAATAACAGGAGCTGCACCGGTTCCAGTCCCGCCGCCCATTCCGGCTGTAACGAACACCATATCCGCACCGCGCAATGCTTCTTCAATTTGCTCTTTACTTTCTTCAGCTGCTTTCTTGCCCACTTCCGGATTAGCACCAGCGCCTAACCCACGGGTAAGTTTTGAACCGATCTGCATTTTCACTTCGGCTTTAGAGAGATTGAGCGCCTGTGCATCTGTGTTAACCGCAATAAACTCCACACCTTGCACGCCATGTTCAATCATACGGTTTACAGCGTTGTTTCCGCCACCGCCTACGCCAATAACTTTTATCGTCGCTAATGAATCTAAATTAGTATCAAACTCCAACATGACAAATCCTCCTAATTCGTCGTTATTTCTCTACGATGACTTATTCTTCGAAAAAGTAACCGAAAAATCTCTTCACTTTTGAAGTCAGCTTTTGCTCCGGCTGCTTTTCAGGCTTTACTTTTTTTGGCGGCGGTGAGTCTTGATGCCGCGTCTCAGGCACCGAAATTGGTTCTTGTACAGCGCTTACCTTCCTGCCTTGTAATTTAGCATTTTTATACGCGTATTTTATTAAACCAACCGATGCTGTATACTGGGGCTCTCTCACTCCTATATAATCAGGAATGGCTACACGGACACGGTTCTGAAAAACATCCTGTGCCAAATCGAGAATGCCTGGTATAGCCGATGTCCCACCTGTTAAAACAAAACCGCCGGGAACATCCTGAATCCCCTGATGTCTTAGCTCGTCAATAATCATTTCAAATACTTCTTCTAATCTGGCCTCAATAACATCAGAAACTTCCAGCTGGCTAAATTGCTGGTGCTGATCACTGCCGATAATCGGAACACTGAACACTTCTTCTTCAGACGCCAAGTCGTAAAAAGCATGTCCGTGTTTCAGCTTGATCTGCTCCGCATCTTCGGTAGTTGTTCGCAAACCAATAGATAAATCTTTTGTAATATGATCGCCGCCGATTGGAAAAACGGCGGCTGCTCTTATATTCCCTTGGCTGAAGGCAGCCACAGTTGTAGACCCCCCACCGATATCAATAAGAACTGTGCCAAGATTCTGCTCATCTTTTGATAAAGCTATTTCTCCCGCTGCCAGCGGTTGAAACACAATATCCATGATTTCAAGCCCCGCCCGCTCTACACAACGCAATGTATTATGTAAGAAAGTTTTAGAACCTGTAACAATAATACCTTCCATTTCTAAACGGACGCCGATCATTCCACGCGGGTCTGTAATTTCATCCAGACCATCGACAATAAACTGTTTCGGAATGACATTAATAATTTCCCGATCAGGGGGAATTGACATCACTTGAGAGGCATCGATCACTCTCGCTACGTCCACATCAGTGATTTCCCGATTTTCGCTGGAAACAGCCACCACTCCGCTGCATGGCTGCAAGAGAGCGTGGTTGCCGGCAATCCCCACAACCACCTGTTTTATTTCTATACCTACCATTCTCTCTGCCTGCTCAATTGCCTTTTTTATTGAATGAACGGTTTCATCTATATCCACGACGGAACCTTTGCGAATTCCTTTTGATTTTACATTCCCAACACCGATAATATTTAATGACTCATTCACCATCTCACCAATGATTACCTTTATAGCGGATGTACCGATGTCGAGACTTACTAATACTTCATTGCTGTTCATTCTTTGGCACCTCCTTTGACTCCAAAAAACTCTTTGTACGAACAACAATCTTCTTTTCAATCGAATTATTTATAAAGAAAACATTCGTCATTTTCAACATAATTCCCTTTTAAATTTTCATATTTTTTCTTATTTTGCTTTTTTCATAGACTGCTCAGTAAAAATCCAAGACCTAAAGGCCGTCCGAAAAAACATGGGAACGGCTATCTACAAGTCTACACCAAGTTGTCACCCTAGAAAAGCCAATTTTGTCTGAAAGAAAAATCTCGATGAACTTTCAATCTCAGAAGACGAATCAAAACCATGATCATTTTGATAAACAACAAGAAAATAAACAATAGAAAATGACTATTGTTCAGGTACTGGTTCCTCACTCTTTTCTTTCTTTCCGGAGTGATAGGCTCTAAAGTAAGAGCCCACTTCGAGATCAATCACCCCTTTAATATCAGGGTCGAGCTGACTCACGATCGCCGGATAATAGATCATTTTCTCGGAAAATGTTTTGAGGGTGGCAGAAACTTCAAATCCGTCATTCATAAACAGCTGAATATGAAGGCGATCCGTTTTCTTAGGGGCATAGTAAATTTCTGAAATAGAATTCACAATCTCACCCGGCAGTTGTTCCAGAGAATCCATCATCTGATCCAGCTCTTTGCCTGCTTTAAAATCGTATAAAATCGGCAATTGTTCAGGTGTGCCATCGGCTGCCTTATTAAGCACAGTTCCGTTATTTAATACTGGATAAAGTTTTTTTCCTTTTGCCAAATAAGCCAGCTTCTGCTGTTCTTCAACTGATATGTTCAGTTTGTTAGGAAACACAAGCGACACGTCGGCCTGCTGAATTTTCGGATCCCGCTCCAGCTTTTTCTCTACTTGCTTTAAACCCATTTTCCAGACGCTGCCCCCTTTTTCAATGCCGCTTTGCGCAATGATGTCTGCTTTTGAGGTTAACTCATTCCCTTCGACATCAATGGATTGAACTTTGCTGAGCGAAGATTGAAAGTAAACAATGGCTAACACAAGCAGGAAAAATAAAGAAATGATGAAGATGAGGCGCCGGTTTGTTTTTCGTTTTCTCAGTTTTTTCAGCTTTGGAATTCTCTCTTCAATTGAGACAATTTTCTCTTTTTCCATATCCTTTCCTCCCGGTTCAACGGTATGTCCAAGAAAATAAACGGAAGAACGGCACGAAAACCTATGCCGCATACTCTTATCCATTACACCTATTGTAATGCAGAGAGAAAGAGGATAAAAGAAAAAACCATTTTTATTTCCTTCCTATTATTTCTACTTCCGTTTCCATGTTGATGTTAAACTTATCATAGATGACCGTTTTTGCATGGTCAATTAAACCGAGCACGTCTTCTGCGCTGGCCTCGCCTATGTTGACAATAAAATTACCGTGCACGTCAGATATTTGAGCGCCGCCAATACGATGCCCCTTCAGCCCTGCTTTTTCAATTAAATTACCTGCATATTCGGGGAGAGGATTACGAAAAATACTGCCGGCACAAGGTCGATCCCAAGGCTGCGTTTCACGTCGATAGTCTTTAAATATCTTCATATTCTTTGTAACTTCCGCGCGCTCACCTTTATTAAGTTTAAAGACAGCTTCAAGTACAATTCCAGGCCGCTCATTTTGCAAGATGGACGTTCGGTAAGAAAAAGCCATATCTTCGTTTGACAGCCATTGCATAAGGCCATCTTCAAATAAAATATGTGCCCGGTCTAAAATGGCAGAAATATCTGAGCCGTGAGCTCCCGCATTCATATAGACTGCTCCTCCGACTGAAGCAGGAATGCCTCCAGCAAACTCCAAACCTTTCAGCCCATTGCGAGAAACTTGGGCTGCGAGCACGATAAGCGGATGCCCCCCACCTGCTGTTACTCCCTCTCCATCAATAAACAAATGATCCAGGCCCTTACTAAGCTTAATAACGACACCAGGCACTCCTTTATCAGAAACAAGTAAGTTGGAGCCGCGGCCAATGGCACGCCATGGCAGTTGATACTTCTTAACTAATTCCATCACAGCTTTTACTTTTTCAATAGAGGACGGTTCGATAAACAGGTCGGCAGGTCCTCCAATTTTCATCGTCGTATGATTGGCTAACGGTTCATTTTCTTTTACTGTCCCTACTTGTAGACTGTTCAACTCACGCATGAATTGTTCCACGCTGAACCGCTCCTTTTCTATCAGTTATTCGCCAGGTCAAGCATGACTGTAAACAAACGTTCCGATGCATCTCTAATACCTAAATCTTCAGCAGCTTTTTTCATTCTTTGCCATTCATTTTCATTTAATAACACGCTATCAAGATGTTTCAGCAAGGAAGCGGATGTCAGCTCTTTTTCTGACAGCATGACTGCTGCTCCATGGTCCGTCAGTGAACGTGCATTTTTTTCCTGGTGATTATTCGTTACATATGGACTTGGCACTAATATACTCGGAACGCCGAGGGCTGTTAATTCAGCTAAAGTAGTTGCTCCTGCCCTTGAAACAACCAAGTCGCATTCAACGAGTACTTCTGGCATATTGTGAACGAAAGGTACGACAGCGACATTTTCAGGTTTTCCGGCAGCTGCTATTTCTTTTTGCACATGATCAAAGTGCACGTCGCCTGTTATATAAAGAATTTGATACGGTCTGCCGGCCAATTTTGGAAGGGATTGTACGACCGCTTCATTAATTGGGCGGGCTCCCCTGCTTCCTCCGAAAATCAACACGGTCTTCTTTTCTTCAGATAAGCCAAAATTCTTTAGTGCATCTGACGGTTGGGCATTCACCACTTCTGACGCTCGTGGATTTCCAGTCAGAACAACTTTTCCTTCAGGAAAAAAGCCCCTTGCTTCTTCAAAACAGATAGCTACTTTATCCACATATTTACTCAAAAACTTATTTGTTAATCCCGGCACACTATTTTGCTCATGAATAATCGTTGGGATGCCAAGCTTGGCGGCAGCATAGACGACAGGCCCGCACACGTAACCGCCTGTTCCGATGACCGCATCGGGTTTAAATTCTCTAAGCATTTTCTTACATTCTTTCGCGCCTTTCAGAAAGCGCATAATGGTTTTCACATTTTCCATGGAAATCGCCCGTTTAAAGCCTGTTATTTCAATCGCCCGAAACGGAATTCCCTCTCTCGTCACTAATTTGGATTCCAGCCCTTTTTCAGTCCCGATATATAAAAATGAAGTTTCAGGATGTTTTTCTTTTATTGTCCGTATAAGAGCCAGGGCCGGATAAATATGGCCGCCAGTCCCTCCGCCGCTAACAACTATTTTCATTTGTTTCTCACCTCAAATTAATCGCTGCACTACTTCTCTTTTAATATGTGTATGTATAGTTAAATAAAAGGTTTCTAGCCCCTTTTCTTTCAAAAGAGGGAACGAGTGCTGTTTTCTTATCATACTACAACTCCCTATTATATAAATATAGCTTTGCCTATTTGAAAAGAAAACAAAAAAAATGTAGCAATTTTCATCAGATTGTTACATTCGTTTTTTTAACAGCTGCTTTATTCATTTTTAAGGCATTCAGTGCAATCCCATATTAAAGGAATGCCTGTCGAGAATCAAACAATACGCGATAAAGCCAGAAAAAATTCTTGCTGAAATAAAAAAAAGAAACCTGAACAGGTTTCTTTAGCGTCTTGAATAGCGGCTGATGTTTAGTAAGATACCAAACGCGGCCAACATGAGTGTTAAAGATGAGCCGCCGTAGCTTAAAAAAGGAAGGGTAATGCCGGTAACAGGCATCAGGCCCGTTACAACACCAATGTTAATAATCACTTGAATCGCCGTCATCGATATGATTCCGGCTGCGAGAAAACTGCCAAACAAGTCAGGAGCACCAAGAGCAATTCGAATGCCCCGCCAAAGCAGCAAAGAAAAAAGCAAAAGGATAAACGTACCACCGATAAAACCAAGCTCTTCCGCTAAGATTGCAAAAATGAAATCTGTCTGCGGTTCGGGCAAATAATAATATTTCTGTCGGCTTTCACCAATTCCGAGCCCGAACAGCCCGCCGGGACCAACAGCGTAAAGCGATTGGATAATTTGAAATCCACTCCCTAACGGATCAGACCATGGATCAAGAAAAGAAGTGATCCGTTTAATCCGATATGGTGCAGAAAGAACCAACGCCACAAAACCGCCAATCCCGGCAAGACCCATTAAAGCAAAGTGAAAAATTCGGGCCCCGGATATAAAAATCATAACGAGACACGTGCCCGTCATGACCGTTCCCGTTCCAAGATCCGGTTGCAGCATAATCAAACCGAATGCCGTAAATACGAGAGCTAATGCCGGGAGCAGTCCGCGTTTAAAATAAATCATATGTTTTTGATTCTCCGACAAGTAGCCTGCCAAAAAAATAATCATGGCCAGCTTCATAAATTCTGAAGGCTGGATGGAAAATGCACCCGCTCCTATCCAGCTTTGAGAACCGTTTCTTACCATACCGATGCCGGGAATCAAAACGAGAATCAGCATGACAAAGCAGCCTACCAACGCAACTTTAGAAAAGCGGCGCCACGTCCAATATTCCACGTTCATAATGACCACCATGGCGATAAACCCAATAACGGCAAATAATAGCTGCCTTTTCGCGAAAAAGAAAGCGTCACCGAATTTATATTCAGCCCATATTTCGCTTGCACTGTAAACCATCGTTACTCCAACAGTGAGCAGCATCAGAATAAGAATAAGCAGAAAATAATCGGGAGCAAACTTTTTTACCGGCAATGGCATACACCTCTAAATGAAAGAATCAGGAGCATGCCTCAAAACATCTCTCTTAATAAGACAGGCTCTTATTTCAATGTATGCACAGCTTCGATAAATATATCTCCACGCTGTTCAAAAGTTTTGTATTGATCCCAGCTCGCACAAGCAGGTGATAATAAAATAACGTCCCCTTCTGCTGAGGAATCATAAGCGGCTTTAACGGCCTGTTGCATGTTTTCTGTTTTTACGACCATGTCCACACCGGCTCTGCCAGCTGTTTCTGCCAGCTTTTCTGCTGTTTCGCCAAATGTAATCAACGCTTTTACATTTTTCATATATGGAATTAAGTCATCAAATCCATTACCTCTATCCAGTCCGCCAGCAAGAAGGATGGTCGGCTCGTTAAATGCGTCCAGTGCACTTTTTGTAGCCAGCGTATTCGTTGCTTTCGAATCGTTGTAAAATTTTCTGCCATTCCATTCGCAGACAAACTGCGTACGATGCTTTACTCCTGAAAAAGTAGAGAGCACTTGCTGGATGGCTTCATTTGAGACGTCAGCTAGTTTGACTGCCGAAACAGCTGCTAAAATGTTTTCTAAATTATGTGCACCCGGCAGCGCAACTTCAGCAAGCGCGATAACTTTTTCACCTCGGAAGAAAATGTTCCCACTTTCTACGTAAGCGCCGTTTTGTTTGATTTCTTTTGCAGAAAAAGGGATGATGGCTGCTTTTGATGTTCCTGCCAGCTTCATCAAAGGCTCTTGATCCGCATTGACTATAAAGAAGTCTTCTTCTGTCTGGTTTTTCGTAATGTTCAACTTTGCTTTTGCATACTCACTTTTCGTTCCGTGATAATCAAGATGCGCTTCATACAAGTTCGTAATGATCGCGATGTGCGGGCGAAATTTATCTATGCCAAGCAATTGAAATGAAGATAGTTCAATGATTACATGGTCTTCAGCTTCTGCTGTCTGGACAACTTCTGAAGCCACTTGGCCAATGTTTCCAGCCAGCACAGCTTTTTTCGCGTCTGCCTTAAACATTTCATATATTAACGTTGTAGTCGTTGTTTTGCCATTCGTTCCGGTAATGCCGATAAGAGGAGCTTCAGAGATTAAATAAGCAAGCTCCACTTCTGTTAATACCGGCATTCCTTTTGCAGCTGCCCCAATAACAAGCGGATTATGATATGGAATGCCCGGGTTTTTGACGATCACTTCAAATCCTTCATCGAGCAATTCAATTGGATGGCTTCCGCAAATGACCTTTATTCCCTGCTCAAGCAAATGCTGCGCTTCAGGATTTTCATTTAGAGGCTTACGGTCATTGACTGTGACAAAAGCACCCAGTTTATGCAAGAGCAACGCCGCGCTCACCCCACTTTTTGCCAATCCAAGAACAAGAACTTTTTTATGCTGAAAATCTGTTATTGTTTTCAATTAAACCCACGCTCCGATATAAATTCCGATCATGGCACAAAGCACACCGACCGTCCAAAATGTAACTACTACCCGCCATTCTGACCATCCACCCAATTCAAAATGGTGATGAAGAGGGCTCATGCGAAACACGCGCTTGCCTGTTGTTTTAAAAGAAGCCACTTGAATCATAACAGACAATGTTTCCGCCACAAATACAGCGCCAATAATGAGCAGAAGAAATTCAAACTTCGTTAAGATGGAGATCGCAGCGATCGCTCCTCCAAGGGCAAGCGACCCGGTATCCCCCATAAATACCTTTGCCGGATGGGCATTGAAAACTAAGAAGCCTAGAACAGCGCCGACAACCGCAAATGAAAAGATAGCTGTTTCATTCATCTCTTGATTCCAGGCCAACACAGCAAAAGCCCCAAATGCAATGGCGGCTGCACCTGAAACAAGACCATCCAGCCCGTCTGTTAAGTTTACAGCATTAGAAAAACCAACAAGCCAGAAGATCACGAACAATGCATATAAAATTCCGGCATCAAATGACAAACCTGTAAACGGAATCGTTAACTCCGTAGATAAATTGTTTTGTGTATAAATAATATAAAAAAGAATGGAAATAACAATTTGTCCGGCAAGCTTCTGTTTGGAAGTCAACCCGAGGTTACGCTTCATCACCACTTTAATGAAATCATCAAGGAAACCAAGCAAGCCAAATCCGATGGTCACGAGCAGCAGTAAAATGGTTTCCACTTCGATATCGGCGTAAATTTGCGTCATAAATAAAGCCGTAATAATAATCGATAGCAAGAAAACAACACCACCCATCGTTGGGGTTCCTGATTTTTTTTGGTGAGATTCCGGTCCTTCTTCCCGGATGCTCTGGCCAAATTTTAGCCTTCTCAAAAATGGGATAAATATTGGCGCTATGGCTACAGTAATGAAAAAAGCCATAAACATTGTTAAAAATACATCTCTCTCAAGCATATTATTTCTCCTCTTTCTTCCGGCTGCTGAGCGCCTCTCTGGCAACCGCGCGATCGTCAAAGTCGAGCACATCATGGCCGACAATTTGATACGTTTCATGTCCTTTCCCAGCAATCACAACGGCGTCGCCCGCTTGTGCGCTTTGAATAGCATAAAAAATCGCTTCTCTTCTATCAGGAATCACTTCGTATGGTTCCCCCGTTACTCCCGCTTCCATATCGCTTAAAATCACGGCCGGATCTTCACTGCGCGGATTATCTGACGTAAATATGGCATGCGTTGAATAGTCACACGCCGCTTTCGCCATTAATGGCCGTTTTGTCCGGTCACGGTCGCCTCCGCATCCAATAACGGTAAATACTTTGCCTGCGGTTAAAGGCTGAACAGTTTTCAACACATTTACAAGACTGTCAGACGTATGGGCATAATCAACAATCACAGCAATATCCTCGTCGTTCGGTACGAGTTCAAATCGGCCGGCTACCCCTTTAACTCGCTCGATGGCTCGAATGGCCGTATCGATCGCTATCCCGGCCGTATAAGCAGTTGACAGGGCCGCCAGTACATTATAGACGTTAAATTTCCCGGCGAGTTTTGTTCTTACTTTTTTGCTGCCGCCCGGATAAAGTAAATCAAATTCTGTACCTTCAGACGTCAGCTGCACGCCTTTTGCCTGAAACATCGCTTCTTTGTCAATCCCGTACGTTATAATGTGGGCGGCTGTTTCTTTCTTATAAAAAGCGGATGCCTCTTCATCTTCATTTAATACAGCAAACTTTGGTTTGTCCGCTGCGTAGGTGTTGCCTAACTGGGCAAACAGCAACCCTTTTGCCCGGCGGTATTCTTCCATCGTCTGATGGTAATCAAGGTGGTCCTGGGTTAAATTCGTAAAAACGGCGATATCGTAATTACAGCCCCACACTCGGCCTTCTACTAAAGCGTGGGAAGAAACTTCCATTACAGCTGTTGAGACACCTTTATCTTGCATTTCTTTAAACGTTTTTTGCAGCGTCAAGCTTTCCGGGGTCGTGTTTTTTGTTTCAATTACTTCATCCCCGATCTTCATATACATTGTTCCGATTAAGCCTGTTTTTTCCTCAGCCTCAGCATATATTTCATTTAAAAGGTGGCTCGTCGTTGTTTTTCCATTCGTGCCAGTAATGCCAATAAGCTGTAGATGCGCTGTCGGTGATCCGTAGAAAAAATCAGCTAGGATGGCCATCGCTTTTTTTGTATCAGATACGATAATGACAGGCACCCCTTCCACTTCAACAGGGTGTTCCGCCAACACAGCTGTTGCGCCTCTGTTCACTGCTTCCTGTGCAACAGTATGGCCGTCAAACGTATAGCCTTTAATGCAAATAAATAGAGCTCCCTCTTTCACTTCGCGATGGTCATTTTCCAAAGATAAGATTTCGGGGTTTGTTGAATGAGATAATGTATAAAAAGGGAGAGACTTTAATAAGTCTGATAGATTCAATTTTTTCAATCCTTTCTGTCTAACGTCCATTATGTATTTCATTTAAATAAAGTCCTTTTCTATTTTAACTAAAAAGAGCGGCAGATGCGACTTCTTTTCAGAAAAAACCACAACGACCATGTTATCACAGTTTCTATTTTTTGCATGATTTTTTAGTCATGATTTTATCATTTCTTTCACTGATTACTAAATAAATGAAAGTACCCGCCAGCAAAAGCGGCGGGAAATAAGGGGATTGCCTGATTCTTTTTAAATGAGGCAAATCTTACAAATTATTGCAAAAACACTCTAATGATCGATCCTGTTTCTACTTTTGAGCCGGCCACCGGTGATTGCTGGACGACTTTTTTGCCGCTGCCTTCTATTTCAAGCTTGAAATCATACAGCTGCAACGAAAGCTCTTTTTTTGTTAATCCTTTTAAATCAGGTACTTCTACAATTTGCGGGTCGTTCCATTGCGTTTCTTTTTCAATTTGTTTTTTACGGGGTTTCACATCGAGCACTTGCAGACTGTCTTCTATAATTTTCCCAACGATCGGCGCTGCCACTGTTCCGCCGAATTGCACTATTCCCTTCGGATTGTCAATCGCTGTATAAACAACAATTTGTGGATCATCTGCAGGCGCTAAACCGATAAAGGAAACAATATGGTTATTTTCAAGGTAACGCCCTCCTTGCGCTTTTTGAGCTGTCCCTGTTTTCCCGCCTACACGGTAGCCTTCTACAAACGCGTTTCTCCCCGTTCCTTTTGCAACAACACTTTCGAGAGCAAAACGAATTTTCCGGGATGTTTCTGCGGAAATGACACGCTTTTTGGCAACAGGTGATTTTCTTTTTACTACTTCTCCTGTCGCCGGGTCAACTAGCTCTTTCGCTATATATGGCTGGTAAAGAATGCCCCCGTTGACTGCAGCTGACACAGCGGCGGCCTGCTGGATTGGCGTCACAGCTACGCCTTGTCCGAAAGCGGTGGTGGCCTGCTCCACCGGACCGACTTTATCCATGTTAAACAGAATGCCTTTCCCTTCCCCCTGCAAATCTATGCCTGTTTTTTGACCGAAACCGAAATCGCGGACATATTTAAATAACGTTTCTTTTCCGAGCCGTTCGCCGAGCTCCACGAACCCAGGGTTGCATGAATTTTCAACTACTTCTAAAAAAGACTGGTGCCCGTGCCCGCCTTTTTTCCAACATCGCAGTCTTGCTCCGGCGACTTCAACAAAACCGGGGTCGTGAAAGTGATCTTTATATAAATCCACTTTTTTCTCTTCAAGAGCAGCAGCGAGCGTGATAATTTTAAATGTCGATCCAGGTTCATATGTGCTCCAAATTGGCAAGTTCCGGTTGTAAATTTCGGGAGATACGTTTTGGAATTGCTCTGGGTTAAAAGAAGGCCTGCTTGCCATAGCTAAAATTTCCCCATTGTTCGGGTTCATTGCGATAGTAATCGCACCATCCGGCTCATATTTTGCTTCAGCAATATCCAGCTCCCTTTCGACGATCGTTTGAATGTTTGAATCGATTGTCAGCTTTAAATCGAGTCCGTCTATCGGAGCTGAATAGCCGTCTGGCATTTGCGGCATCCGTTTACCTTTTGCATCAGAAAAAAAGCTCATCGCTCCTTTTTCTCCGCTCAGTTCTTTGTCATAATAAGCTTCCAGCCCCATAAGTCCTTGATTGTCAATACCGGCGAAACCAAGAACGTGGGCCAGACTTTTTCCAAATGGATAGTGCCTTTTTGAATCCTCCGCTATATAAACACCCTTAATCCCAAGCCTGCGTACTTCTTCTGCTTTTTCGAATGAAATTTTTCTTCCTTCAGGGTGAATTCTTTCAATCGATGCTTTCTTTGTTAAATGGGTATAAGCTTTTTCCTTTGAGATATTTAATACAGCCGCCAGCTTCTCCGCTGCTTCTTCCGGATTTTCAATTTGGCGCGGAACGACATATACAGTAGGCGCACTTTTATTTTCCGCAAGCGCTTCTCCGTTTCTGTCCGTAATTTTTCCTCGTTCCGGTTCAAAAGGAATATTGCGGCTCCATAAGTCTTGAGCCTTATCTGTTAAGTTCTCTCCTAATGCAAATTGAACATAACCGAGCCGCAGCCCAATAATTGAAAAAATCGCAAGGCCGGCAAGCAGTACAAACACAAGCCGCTTTCTGACAGTGACAGCTGAAACTCTCTTCAAGCATGTCCCCTCCTTTCACTCTCCTTCAATATATGTGACAGGATGGAGAATATGATTGGAAGAAAAGACAGCCGGCCGGCAGACTTCACCCGTATAACCAGAAACAAAGAGACTGTCCCGCAAGTGCCTGCCCCTCCTCCACAAGCCCATGTAGTGGTGGAGGGTCCTGGCTTTTTACTTTTGGGAGTCAGTCTCTTTATTCTTCTTGCGTTTCCAGATTCTCCTCTGCTTCTTTCTTTTCTGCTGTTTCCGCGCTCGCTTCTATTTCTTTCTTTGCTTTCTCGGCCTCTTCTTTTTGACGCTCTTTTTCTTTTTGTTCGAGAAGCGCTTTTTCTTTCTGTTTCATTAATTTTAGGATAAGCTTTTGTCCATTCTTTAACGAAGCGCCCGGTTTGATATTTTGACCCACGACATAACCTTCACCTGTATAGCTGACCTTTAACCCGACAAGGTTAGCCGCTTTCATGACATCACGCAGCGACCAGTTTTCCATATCCGGCATCGTGGCCGTTCCGTCGGTTTGCAAAATGACTTTTTCCCCTTGCAAAAGCGGGGAATCTGCTTCAGGCGACTGGCCAGCCACTTCTTTTCCTGTCCCTATCACAATTGGCTGAATCTTGTTCGCTTTCAGTTCTTTGACGGCTTCTGTCGTACGTTCATTTTTAAAGTCTTTCAATTTAATTGTTTTAGCTGTAGGGGTTTGCTTCGGCTTAATGTTTAAATATTGCAGGCTGTTACGCATGACCGGGTTGAATATTTTCGATACCGGGACAGACCCTGCTTCTCCATCAAGCTTTGGCTGAGCAACGGCCGCATAAACGATAAGCTGGGGATCTTTTGCCGGTGCCATGCCTAAAAAAGAAAAAATATAGTTATTGGCTCCTTGCAAATAGCCTCCCTGCGGATTTGGCATCTGGGCCGTTCCTGTTTTCCCAGCTACTTCATAGCCTTGAATTTGATAAATTTGGCCTGTTCCATGTTCAGCTGTTGTGACAGTTTTCAGTACTTCACGGGCTTGTTCAGCCGTTTCTTTTGAAATCGGTTCTCCTACTTTTTCAGGTTTGTTATTGACGATCGCTTTATTTGTCTTGTCATCTACTATTCTATCAATGATAAACGGCCGCATCATCTTGCCGTCATTAGCGATCGCGGTCGCTGCTTGAACTAATTGCATCGGCGTTGTCGTTGTTCCCTGCCCGAAAGCAGTCGTTACTTGTTCAAGCGGCCAATTATATAAAATAACTCCTTTTGCTTCATTCGGCAGCTGAATACCCGTTTTCTGGCCGAAGTGAAAGTCATCCAAGTACTGCCGGAAAACATCCGGGCTCATTTTTTCAAGCAAGTTGGCCATGGCGACATTTGATGAACGCTGCACTCCTTCTAAATAAGTGATATCGCCCCAGCCTTCACCGCCATTATGGTCACGAATAGATTCGCTGCCTACTTTATATCTGCCGGATTTATACTTCTCATTCGGATGAAAGACGCCTTCTTCTATGGCGGCGGCAAGGGTAAAGATTTTCATCGTTGAGCCTGGTTCAAATGAATACTCAACAAGGTCATTACTCCAGTTTTCCCCGAGGCCAACACGTGTGTCCGGGTGAAAAGAAGGACGCTGCCCCATAGCGAGTATTTCCCCGGTTTTCGCATCTGCTACGAGTGCGAAAGCCTTTCCAGGTTTATATTGTTTTTCTACTTCGTTTAGTGCATCTTCCATAAACGTCTGAATTTTTGTATCGATCGTCAAGTAAATATTGTCGCCATCATCAGGCTCTTGGATCATTTGTTTTTTATCTTGAAGCAAGTACCCCCACAAATCACTTTTATATTGAATTTTCCCGTTTGTGCCTCTTAAATAATCTTCATACGTTTTTTCTATGCCCATTTGTCCGATGATCCGCTGAACTACTTGATTTCCTTTTTTCTCTTCCAGCTTTTGTACAAAGCCGACTAAATGAGAAGCGAACTTGCCATTCGGATAAAAACGCTTTGAATCTCGTAAAAAAAAGATTCCCGGCAATTTTTCCTCTTCAATTTCCTTTTTTACTTTGTTCGATAAATCCCGGCCGTATTTCCCGAATTCTACTTGAAAAAGCCCTTTTTTCTTTAACTGCTTTTCAATATCACCTTTTTCCATATCAATGTATTTGGCAAGCACCTCAGCAGTCTTTTCCGGGTCGGTTACGTGCTTGGGATTTTTCGGATTAGTCGTCATGGAAGGGTCTAAAATGGCTGCGAGTGTAAAAGAAGTAGTATCCTCGGCAATGACTGTGCCATGCTGATCATAAATCGTTCCTCTATTAGCTTCTAATACATCCGTTCGTAAATATTTTTGCAACGCTTCATTTTTTAGGGAGTGCCCGTCAGCCTTACCCGATATTTGGATAAAGAGAAAACGGGCGAATAAGACAAAAAAGAGCAACGCGAATATTGTAAATAATATCGCTGCTCCTTTTTTCATATTAGTTCTGTTTTCATTCATTTCGGCTGCACAACCTTAACATTTTGTTCGCTTAAATCCAAACCTAGCTCTTTTGCTCGTTTCCATATTTTCTCATATGTGCTTTCTTCGCTGACTTGCACTTTAAGATCGTGGTTTGTTTTTTTCTGTTCTTTTATTTGCGTTTCAACGTCTTGAATGTCTTTATTGATTTCATACAAAGCAGCTTGCGTTGACACTACTTTAGCCCCCGTAAAACAAATCATCAAGGCGAATAACAGGAATAACACTTTTTCTCCCGGAGTAAACAGGCGCTTCTTGATTTGCTGTTCCTTTTGTTTCGGTACAGGCTTGGTTTCATGAATAAATGGCTGCTTTTTAGCTAAGTTGGTCATCTTTTCACCCCTGTTTGATTTTATTGTTTTTCAGCAATGCGCAGCTTGGCAGACCGGGCTCGATTGTTGTGTTCCAGCTCTTCTTCTGACGGCAGTATCGGCTTTCGTGTAATAACCTTTAATTCCGGTTCATATTCTTTAGGGATCACTGGCAGGCCAGGCGGCAGATCAGGGCCACGGCTTGCTTCTTTAAAAATGGTTTTGCAAATACGGTCTTCAAGCGAATGAAATGTAATGACACTAATTCTTCCTTGCGGCTTTAACAAACTGATGGACGACTTCAAAGATTCTTCAAATACACGTAGTTCATCGTTGACTGCAATACGGATCGCCTGAAAAATACGTTTCGCCGGATGGCCGCCTTTTCTGCGGGCAGGTGCCGGGATACCTTCCTTGATTAATTCCACAAGCTCTCCAGTCGTTTCGATCGGCTTTTCTTCGCGGGCCGCTTCAATTTTCCGGGCAACTTGCTTAGAAAACTTCTCTTCTCCATATTGAAAGAAAATTCTTACTAAACTTTCGTATGTCCAGTGATTGACAACGTCATAGGCACTGACTCCGCCCGTTAAATCCATTCTCATATCAAGCGGGGCATCGTGATGATAACTGAATCCTCTTTCCGGTGTAT
Source organism: Bacillus aerolatus (assembly GCF_009183655.1). Lineage (GTDB taxonomy): Bacteria > Bacillota > Bacilli > Bacillales > Domibacillaceae > Pseudobacillus > Pseudobacillus aerolatus. Next base: position 156,630 of record NZ_WEIO01000002.1, on the reverse strand, counting down.
CAAGCTGCGGAGAAGAAACGCCGAGATCATACAAAATGCCATCCACTTGATCAATGCGCAATCGTGCAAGCTCTTCCTTAATATGTTTAAAGTTGCTTTTGATAAATGTGATTCGATCTCCGAACCGGTCCAGCTTTTCCGCCGCATGGCGAATGGCAGTTTCATCCTGGTCAAAGGCATATAATTTCCCTTTTTCTCCGAGCAATGACAACAAATATTCGCTGTGCCCAGCACCGCCCAGCGTGCAATCCACATACACCCCGTCAGGACGGATGTTTAAACCTTCTACTGTTTCTTTTAAAAGTACAGTTGTGTGTGTAAAAGTCATGTTTCACCATTCCATTCAAATCCTAAATATCAAAATCAATCATATTCTCTGCTATTTCAGAAAATGATTCTTCTGATTTCATAAAGTAGTCTTCCCATATTGGCTTACTCCAAATCTCAATGCGATTGGAAACACCGAGAATGACACATTCTTTTTCAAGGCGGGCGTACTTAGAAAGTGCAGATGGAATATTGACCCTGCCCTGTTTGTCCAGTTCACAATCATTCGCTCCCGAGAAGAAAAATCGTGTGAAAGCACGGGCATCTTTTTTCGTAAGCGGCAAAGCTTTCATTTTTTCTTCAAGCACTTGCCACTCAGCCAGCGGATAGCCAAACAAACATTGGTCAAGCCCTCGCGTGAGCACGAACATTTCACCTAAATGTTCACGCAGTTTAACAGGTATAATCAATCGGCCTTTCGCATCAATATGATGATGGTATTCACCCTTGAACATACCTATTCCCCCACTTCCATTCCTAACTGTACCACATCCCCCCACTTATCTCCACTATTTTTGAATTCTCCGAAACGAAGTAATTCCCTGCTTTTCTGTGAAATATTTCATCTCTTTCTTTCGATGCTTTCCGCTGAGAAAAGATGTATTTCTACATGGATGTTTAAGATTGGAAAAGATCAATGATAAATTTCACCACCTCTAAACATTTGTTCACCTAATCGACATTGTTTTTATGAAATATGAAGGATTTTATCCTCAAAAAAACAGCTGCCTTTATAGACAGCTGTTTCGTTTACATTTTGACCACATGATGATCTCCGTTAAATGGAAAATCAAGTTTCATCAAACCATGAATAAAATCCGGCCCATATTTATTTAAATAGTCATACACATTCCATATACGTTCTTGAGGAGAATGGCCAGGCTTAAGCGCATTTTGCAAATGGTCGTATTTATTTAACACAACCGAGTGCCGATCACGAATCAACTCATCTGTTTTGCGGGCTAAAAAAGCAAATTGTTTTAAATGAAACTCACGATTTTTCAAAATGATAGGAATCGTTCCTTTATGAATCTGCTTTGCACGCTTTTCGACTTCATCATATTGATCCATCAGCGATTGTTGCACGTCAGCAATCATTTCATGAAAATGATCATCTTTGACAGAAGACCAAAATTCCTCCTTTTCATCAGCTACTCCCCTTTTGATCGCGGAAGCAAGTGGAATATTCAGCTCTTCAAGGTCCCGGGCAACGCTCCTTTCAACAATCGTCATATTCAGCCGGGCTTCAATTGGCGGCATGTTCATTTGAAGCCGGTCAAATGCGGATTTAAGCTCTGCCCAGTAAGCAATCTCTCCCGGCCCCGCAATAAAAGCAAGAGTTGGAAACAGCCATTCTTGCATAAGCGGACGAGTCACGACATTATTACTAAATTTTTCCGGTTCTTTTTCCAGCAAGGCCAGCAATTCAGCTTTAGTATATTGAACGTCTGCATTTTTGTTAGAAAATGTATTAGACTGCCGGTCATACTCCAACAGCACCCGATGTCCGTTATCATATAGGAACAAATTAGCGGCTGAAGCGGATAACTCAATCATCCGATTAAAATCTAAATCAGCCAATCGTTTCTGTCCGCTATGCACTTCCTCGGTGATGTCTGCTGCCTGCTCAATGAACTGCTTGAAAAAAGGTTTTTCCAGCTGGCGCAAAGGCGGATAAGCGGCATCAATTAATAACAAGCCGTAGCGGTTGAACAAAGAGTGAATTAAACGGCTAAAAAAGTCGGTGACCGTCTCTGCTTTCTCCGCTTCTTCATAGACATGCATCAATAGTTCTTTCGTATAATTCGTTTCACCAAACTTTGAAAAAATTTTTTCAATCCAGCTCTTCATTTTTTTCTTATCGTAATAAATATCGGAAACCATTCTTTTTTCAATGATCCGCTCCGGATAAGTTACCTTTTCCATGACCGCTTCATTTTCAACATATATATGGTTAACTTCAAGGAAATCATGATCTTCCCCGGCAATCCAGAAAACCGGAACAACAGGTATATTCAACTCTTGTTCTTTTTCCTGCGCCAGCTTAATAATAGAAATGATTTTGTGTATCGTGTATAACGGGCCTGTCAAAAGCCCAGCCTGCTGACCGCCAATCACAACAGCAGAACGTTCATCTTTTAACTTTTCAAGAGAAGCCGTTACTTCCTCTGAGGAAGAAAAAGGCTTCATGTACGCCTCGATGCACGCAGCAAGAGGCGCTCGCATATAAGTCCGCTCCTGCAAATCAGCGGCTCTTTTTTCATATGCATTTACATCTGATAAACGATAATGAAAAAAGTCCGTTACGGGTGCTTCCTGCTTTAAGTAAAGAGAAGCAAACCGGTTGATCGCAGGAATGGAAATTGACTCCAACTCCATATATGTACTTCCTTTCTTCGCGCATTTTACTTGTTTGAGTATACCATTTCTCCTAAAAAAGGAAAAACGTTGCGCTTCATATGTCTTATTTACTTTCAAGTCCTTTAATCATATGATACACGGTTTCCAGCACCGGAACATCGACTTTGTTCTTTGCTGCTTGTGAAAGAACGTAACCAACGATAGTCTCGATTTCAGTCGGACGGCCCGCTTCAATATCTCTCAGCATTGACGAACGATTAGCGGCAGTCGACCGGCATATATTTACAACTTCATTCCATGCTGATACGTTCGTTTTATCCTTGAATACAGCTGCGAACTCTTTAAAAACCGATTCTGCTAGTTTTAAATAATGCGGATTTTCTACAAGCTCGCCGTTTGTAATGCGTAAAATCGCTGTTAACGGATTAATTACCGTGTTGGCTGCCATTTTTTCAAGCAGCATTGATTCATAGTCCGGACGCCATTCAAAAGGAAAAACATCGGCTGTTTGTTTCGTTATTGTATAGATCGCCTGAGGATCTCCGCGATACACCGCTACATTCGTTTTTCCGCGTCCCCGGACGTCAACACGGCCAGGGCCGGTTTTAAGCATTCCGTGTTTAACGGCCGCCACAAAAATGAAAGGCTGCGGCAATGGTTCCAATTGAGTTAAATGGCCCATCCCATTTTGCAGGAATACGAGCGCTGTATTCAAGGCTGCTTTTTCAAGAACAGGAAGAACCGGCAACAGCTCATATTGTTTCACAGCGATGAACAAACAATCCGGCGAATGCTCAATCAGCTGATCTACTTGTCTTGCTTGAACAAAATGCGCCGTCTCTTTTCCATTTTCATTTACAGTGATCCCTTGTTTATTAATGGCTGCCGCCTGCTCTTTCGTTCTCGTAAAGAGTGTGACAGGGAACCATTGTGCCAAATTGGCTGCAAAAAACAGTCCGACAGCACCGCCGCCGAGAACTCCGATTTTCACTCTGTTTAACCCCTTTCACAAGTATTTTGCAATTCATTAAGTAAATACCCCAATTTGTAAGCGTTCCCAAAGTGGGTATTCAATTCTGTGTTCTTCTATTATATAATGAATATAATCTTATAAAAGATTAATAAATAAGTCATTACTTTTTATACAACTAGAGGAGGATTAATATAATGGCATTAACAGTTGAAAATCTTAAATTAAATTTCAAAACGATGGAAGAATTTAAAGGCTTCAAGGAATATGGATTAGAGGAGCTTTCCATGCTTGAAGAACTTCAAATTATTATGGTTGAAGACAATTCATCTTCCCCATTTTACGGTATTTATTACGGCGATAAGCTCGCTGCCCGCATGTGCCTTTACGTAAAAAAAGACGGAGCCCGCCTTTTAGAAAACGGATCCGATCAATACTTAGAAATTTGGAAGCTTGAAGTGCTGCCTCAATACCAGCATAAAGGCTTTGGATTAAAATTAGTCGAATTTGCCAAGTCTTTCAGCTTACCAATTTTAACAAAACCTAGAGTCAAATCACACACATTTTGGGAAAAGATGGATTTTTCTTCCCTTTCAGAAAGCAGCTCTCGTTTAATTTGGAATCCGGCAGCAACGACGAGCCAAAAAATTAGCTGACTGCTTTTTAGATTGTACAAGGTTGTCCCGTAAATGCCTGGTTCCCCCTTCGCAAGCCAAAATATAGTATTTCAACCATTGTTTTATACTATATATAGCGGGGGAGATACCTGGCTCTTCGCTTTTGGGACAGCCTTTTTTTGCATTTTTATTGTTTTTTATTCAAGAACAGATCTACTGCTTGATGGTGATCATCTTTAGCCCAAAGCACTGCGCATTGCCGTACCTCCTGCATGATGCGTTCGCGCAGACGGCTTTCTTCCCATTTACGGATCTGAATTTGCTTGTAGGCAGATAAAACACCGCTATGTATCGATAGTTCTTTTTCTAAAAAGCGCTCTGCTTCTTCGTAGTTTGCCTGATCAACTACTTGGTTAATTAACCCGATATGATCCAGCTGTTCCGCCCGGTAAACAGCCGCTTCAGCCAGTAATTTCAAAGCATGTGGAGCATTAATTCGTTCAAATAGCAGCGTACCACCACCCCATCCCGTCGTAATCGCTAAGCTTCCCTGGATAAATCCAAGCTTTGCCCCTATTTTCGCTATTCGAAAATCACAAGCAGTTGCTATTTCACATCCCCCGCCTACCGCTGTTCCGTTGATCAGCGCAATCGTCGGCTTCGGCAGTACAGCAAGACTGTATAAGATTTCTCCCATTTTAGACAGCATCCCATACGCTTCTTCTTCTGTGCGCAGTTCATGAAAAACAGATAAATCACCACCTGAACAAAAAGCCTGTTCGCCTTCACCAGTAATAACAAGAGCCCGGATATCTTCTGCTTTCGCCCGTTCGATTGCCTCCTGCAAGCCTTCCATCACTTTAAAGTTTACTGCATTTCTTTTCTCGGCCCGGTTTATTTTAAAAACTAACAGGCCACTATGTAATTGTTCGATATAATAATCCATTTTATTCCCTCCCCTCTATATTGTAGCTTTTCTGACAGGATGCCTTCAATATATAAATAAAAAACGCGAAGAGCCATGGTCTCTTCGCGTTTTTTACAAGCAGGATCAGCAGGTAAACAAATCAATTATTTGCTTACTACTTCTTTTCCTTTATATGTTCCGCACTCTTTACATACACGGTGAGCTAATTTCATTTCACCGCAGTTCGGGCATGCTGTCATACCAGGTACTTGCAATTTAAAGTGTGTACGGCGTTTGTTCTTTTTAGTCGTAGATGTTCTTCTAAAAGGTACTGCCATTATTTCCACCTCCTTAAAAGAGAATGTAAGTATATGAAGCCAGAATTAGCTGGTACTTCTCCATTTTTACTTTTTATCCGATTTAAAAAAATCAGCCAGTCCTGCTAATCGCGGGTCCACTTTGTTTTCCTCTGCTGGAGCCTGTTCCTCGCCCTGGTATTCCCAGCCTTTTCCCGAAGAAATAATGTGCTGGTCGGCTTCTTCACTAATGACTTGCATCGGCACTTCAAGAAGAATCTCTTCTTCAAGAACCGGTTTCAAATCAACGACATCGCCTTTCACCAAATGAATATCCTCATTCTCCTGATACTCACTGAACAAAGAAGCTTTCAAAATAAACGTTTCCATCAAAGAAAATTCAAAAGAGTACTCCACATCAACAAGCGTACGCGAACACGGCAAAATCATGCATCCTTTCACGTTCAAGTGAAAAGTGACCTTATCTGCACTAATATCCGCTCTCCCTGTTACATGAACTGGAGGCAAACTTCTAATCTCCGCTTCGCGGGCTTCCAAATGGCTCATATCCACCATTTCATCAATCACTAAGCCCGTATCACGAAATTTTTGTAACTGAATAATTGACCATTTCATCATCATCACCTCAAGGCAACAAAAGTAATTATAGCTTTCACAAAAACGTTTGTCAATATATTTTCTTTACACTATTGAAATGCGGAAGCGGCCGTTTAGAATCGGCAGACATAAGATGGACCGCCGAAGTGGCGCTCTCTGCCACACAGGCGTGCCAGCTTATGACCGAGAGGCTGGCCGTTGCAGCTGGACAATAGAAATGCGGAGCCGACTGTTTTGGAGCGACAAGAATACACATTGACATTTATAACACACTAAATGACAATAATAGTAGCACTATTCACTAACTATAACAAAGGAAAATTCAAATGAAAACAGTTGGCTTAGTTGTTGAGTATAATCCTTTTCATAACGGACATTTATATCATGCGCAAAAAGCACGTGAATCAACCGGAGCAGATGTGGTGATCGCTGTGATGAGCGGACATTTTCTGCAGCGAGGCGAACCGGCTCTCGTTAATAAATGGGCGCGTACGCGTATGGCTCTTCAAAACGGCGTAGATATCGTTGTTGAATTGCCATATGCGTTCTCAGTTCAGAAAGCAGAGTATTTTTCCAATGGAGCTATTTCCATTCTACATGGACTTTTTTGCGAATCGTTTTGTTTTGGCAGCGAGAATGGCCACATAGCTCCTTTTCTACAAACTCTTCAGCAAATGAAAGAGAAATCTCACTTACTGGAACCGCTTATTCATCAATATATGAATAAGGGCTTTAGCTTTCCAAAAGCCCAGACGCTGGCCCGGGAAGAGCTGTTTGAAAACAAGCTGCCATTAGACCTCTCCAGGCCAAACAATATATTAGGCTTCCACTACATTCGGGCAAATAATACTCTCCAGAAGCCAATGAAGCCGCTTACCATTACACGCCAGCAAGCTGACTTTCATGAAGAAACGTTAGGCAGCCAATCAATAGCAAGCGCTACCGGCATCCGAAAAGCGATTTTTGAGAAACAAAACGGACTCAGTACTATTGAACAATACGTCCCTGCTGCTACACTAGAAGTAATAGCTCAATACTTAAATAAGTACGGAAAGCTTCATCATTGGGACTTATACTGGCCGCTCTTGCAATACCGTCTGCTGTCAAGTTCAGCAGCTGAATTAGCGAACATCTATGATGTGGCAGAAGGCATTGAGCACCGGTTAAAAGAAGCATCCCTCCGAGCCCAGAATTTTTCTGAATTTATGCAGTCCGTAAAAACAAAACGGTACACATGGACGCGTATACAGCGCATGCTCGTCCATATCCTTCTCCACGTATCAAAAGAAGACATGGCGGCCGCAATCGAATCAGTGCGCTATGTTCGTCTTCTTGGGATGAATGGGCAAGGCCGTGAATATCTCAATCGAATCAAAAAGAACATGGAGCTTCCTTTAATCACACGTGCCGCTTCTTACAAAGAAGCGCTTGCTCTTGATGTAAAAGCAGCTGAAGTGTACGCATTGGGCTTGCCGCCCCATTCATCTCATTCCCTTCTTCAAAGTGAATTTAACGAGCCGCCGATTATTTTGCCTTAAATCATAAAAAAGCTGCCTCGCAAGTGCCTGGCTCCTCCTCTGCAATCTAGTGTTTTATACTATATATTGAGGGAGGTGCCTGGCTTTTTACTTTCGAGTCAGCTTTTTTACTTTCTAGTCAGCAAATAGTCCAGCGCTTCACCAAACGTATGAACCGGTACAATTTTCATGTCCGTACCAATGTCTTTTGCTGTTTTTACCGCTTCTTGATAATTAGGCACAATACCTGGTACTTGTTTTTTTAACTCCGGTGAAATTTCATCATTCGGTGCGAGAAAAATTTCTGCACCTGCTTTATCGGCTGCTACAACTTTTTGCGCAATTCCTCCGATCCGTCCCACTTTTCCACCCGGATCGATCGTTCCTGTTCCGGCAATTTTCCGCCCCTCTGCAATATCTTCCTCAACGAGCTGATTATAAATTTCAAGGCTGAACATCAACCCGGCTGAAGGGCCTCCAATTGATTCCGCTTTTAATTTCACTTCCGGCGTGCTTATCAGCTTTTTCTGATCGGCGAGACTAATGCCGATTCCCGGCTTTTCATTGTTATTTCCAAATTTCTTCAGCGGGATGTTCTTTTCTATTTTTTCTTTCTCTCTCATAACTGTAATCGTTACTTCTTCACCTGGCTGTTTCGTCTGGATGTAATCAATAAACTGCCGGGATGATCTAAATTCTTTGCCGTCCACAGCGACTATGCGGTCTCCTGCCTCCAACACACCTTCAGCTGGCATGCCTGGGAAAACATTCAATACGTACACTCCTTGATAACGAAAGGTATAAGGTCTTTTTGCCGCATCAAACGCGACTGTGATCGCATTCTGCTGTGAACTATCCATTAAATATTGTTGCCGGACGTTATATTCTTCATTAGACTCATGTGGACTGCGCACTTCCTCCACAGGAACAATTTCTTCATAATCACGCACAGAAGCTACCGCGTAAGAGATAACATTCGCTTCACCCATTTTAATCGTCGTCAGCATTAATGTGCCAGCATCTTTTTCTCCGCCCGCCACTTCGACAATCGGTTTTAGTTCGTGGGCATCGCCTGGTTTCATCACATAATAAGGTAAATCGATAAAAACAGCCCCGATTAATAAAAGCAAAAAAACATAAGCCAAAGGCATCCATTTATTTTTCATGCAGCTGCTCCTTCCAGCGTTCCATCTCTGCTAAAATTTCTGGTATTCGTTGTTGAGTTTCTTTTTCCCCCGCAGTAATGATTTCTTCGATATGAGTAAATGTTTTTGAGCTATACATTCCAACGGGCGGGCGGATCATCACGTTGGAAGCATTCTGTCGATTGGCGATCATTTCGAGCTGCAAAATATCGATACTTTGCATAATGACATCAAAAATAGTTTGTATTTCAGCATTTTTTTTTACTGACGACACATCGACTCCGATGACAATATCTGCGCCCATTTCTTTTACAACAGATACAGGTACCCGGTCAATCACACCGCCATCGACTAGCAAGCGCCCATTTATTTTTTCAGGAACAAAAATTCCAGGAATCGCAATACTCGCTCTAACAGCATCAGCAATTGGCCCTGTTTTAAACACCACTTTTTCTGCTTTTTTAATATCTGTCGCTACGATAGCTATCGGAATCTTTAATTCTTCAATGTGTTTCCCATGAGTAAATAAGCGGATAAAGCTTTTTATTTTCTTGCCGGCGATAAACCCCATTTTAGGAATAATAAAGTCGAGAAAATACTTTCTGCGAAACGCCGTTGATAATTTATGCAGCTGCTCCATGTCGTGGCCCGCACCATATAAACTAGCGACGAAAGAACCCATACTGCTGCCCGCGATCATATCAACAGGAATATCGGCTTCCTTCAGTGCTTTTAAAACACCAATATGCGCAAACCCTCTCGCGCTTCCTGCTCCAAGAGCGATACCTATTTTCGGTCGAGACAATATGTGACCCCCCATACACGGATTTCTCTTTTAAGCTATGGTCTATTTCCCATTTGTATGAGTATATTGATTAAAAACAGGACAAGTTTCTTCATCATTTCCATTCTTAAGTTTTTCCACTCACTAATGCCATTTTACCTGAATTAAAAGGGGAATCCTAGAACAGAGCCTGATTTTCGGAGAACAGGAGGTATTGCTATTTGACTTCTACTCAGGCAAAAACAATTCTTTTGGCAGTCAGCGTCACCGCTTTTGCCAGTTCGTTAATTATCTTTCCCGAAATATCATTTGAAGCATCGATTAGGGGACTGAATATGTGGTGGGAAATTGTCTTCCCTTCGCTGCTTCCGTTCTTTATTGTTTCTGAAATGATGATCGGTCTTGGTGTCGTCAACTTTATTGGTATTTTACTTGAGCCGTTCATGCGCCCTCTTTTTAAAGTACCTGGAGCTGGAGGGTTTGTATGGGCAATGGCGATGGCTTCCGGCTTTCCTTCAGGAGCCAAACTGACAGCACGGCTTCGTCAAAGCGGGGAATTGACTCAAATTGAAGCCGAACGCCTTGTCTCCTTTACGAACTCATCCAATCCGCTTTTTATTTTCGGGGCCGTTTCAGTCGGTTTTTTTTACGATCCCCATCTTGGCCTCTTACTTGCTGCGGCTCACTATGGCGGAAACTTCCTTGTCGGATTAACGATGAGATTTTACGGATTAGATAAAGAAAAAAAAGTCATTTCTACATCCTCATTTTCCTTAGCATCGGCTTTTTCTGCCATGTACGAAGCGAGGCAGCAAGACCGCCGGCCACTCGGCAAACTGATGGGAGATGCCGTTCTCTCTTCTGTCCAGACTTTACTTATGATCGGCGGATTTATTATTCTTTTTTCAGTTTTGAACAAAATTCTCTTTCACGTAAAGGTCACTTCTTTACTGGCGGCGGGAGCAGCTAAATTATTTTTACTAGTTCATCTTCCTCCAGAATTGAGTATCCCATTTATTGCCGGTCTATTTGAAATTACCCTTGGCAGCCAAATGATCAGCCAAATTCAGCAAGCCGATCTTATGCAGCAAGTGATCGTTGTCAGCTTTGTGCTCGCTTTCAGCGGGCTGAGCGTCCATGCTCAAGTTGGCAGTATACTGGCTGAAACTGATATCCGTTTTCGCCCATTTATATTTGCACGCTTTCTCCATGGTTTGTACGCGGCTTTTTTTACGTTTTTATTATGGAAACCTGTCTATGAACAATCTATTAGTCAGAAAGGTGCACAGCCTGCTATCCCAGTCTTTCTTTTCGAAAAAACGGCATGGGATAAACTTCTTTTTTATTTGCAGCAAATAGGACCGCTCTTTACGATTTGTATGCTGGCAGCTTATGTATTCATTTATGCAGCTACTAAAAAGAATAATAAAAACACCCTTTAGATGAGGGTGTTTTTAAACAGCTGCATACAACATGCCGGGCATATCATGCTTATTATCTATTCCATTTACTTTTTGCCCTTAACGCTGCTTCTACGGCCGGCGGCACAAGATCTGAAATATCGGCGTTATATTTTGCTACTTCTTTTACGATGCTGGAACTAAGAAAGGAGTACTGGCTGTTCGTCATCATAAAAAATGTTTCTAACTGATCGTCGAGCACTCTATTCATGGAGGTGATTTGCATTTCATATTCGAAATCTGAAACAGCCCGCAAGCCGCGCAAAATCGCGTTCGCTTTTATTCCTCTGGCATATTCAACTAACAATCCGTTGTAACTATCCACTTCTACGTTTGGCAGATGCTTCGTGACCTCGCTGATCAGTTCTTTCCGCTCTTCTACAGAGAAAAGCGGTGCTTTTGAAGAATTGCTTAAAGTCACAACGTATACTTTATCAAAAATTTTTGCGCCTCTTTGAATAATGTCTAAATGTCCATTCGTAATAGGATCAAAACTCCCCGGACAAACGGCAACACTTGCCATTGGTGCCCCCCCTTTATTCGTTTCCCCATTTAAAAATCGATACACGGATCATGCCGTATGTTTCCACCCTCACTTGATGCAGCCCGCCTATTTCTTCTGAAAGAAAATGGTCTGAGCCGTGTTCACATACAATAAAGCCGTTCTTTGCGAGCAGCTGCTTTTCCTCGATCCATATCAACAATCTTTCTAACTGTTGCTTTTTATATGGGGGATCTAAAAAAATGCCGTCAAAAATAAGTCCACGCTTCGTCACTGCTTTCATCGCCCGCTCTGCATCATTCCTGTACACTTCGCTGTTTTCTGCAAAACGGCAAGCAGCTAAATTTGCTTTCACCGTTTGAACCGCTTTCATATCGCGGTCGACGAAGATCATTTTCGAAAATCCTCTGCTCAACGCTTCTATCCCAAGACCGCCGCTTCCGGCAAAAAGATCAAGCCCGATGCCGCCGGAGAAATAAGGACCAATCATATTAAAGATGGATTCTTTCACTTTATCAGTCGTCGGACGTGTATCCTTTCCTGAAACAGCTTTTAACGGAATGCCTTTTTGCGTTCCTGATATCACTCTCATATGTATTCACCATTCGCAAAGATTTTCTTTTTTATGTTACCATAACTCATTCAGTGAATCCAGAAGGTTTCTTTCATCTACATCCAGCAACTTTTTTAAAAATAACGTTTAAAACCTCTTTAAATAGTCCATATTACTAATAACAACATCACTCGGGATGTTGTCGATCACGGAGAAAGCTTATATTCCCCATGAGTTCTTTCTCCAGTTTCTCCTCTCCCTTTGCCTTCTGTCTGATTTGGACATAGAAGGGCCCTGCTGAACGGTTCAGCAGGGCATTTTTTTATAAATCTAGTCCCTCCGCATTGATCGCCTTTTCATTTTGAATGGAAACTAGCTTGTTTCAAAGGCTCCTGCTGCCAATACAACTCACCGGGGCTGCCACTTCCTTGAAACATATAATAATCAATCAAATCAAGTTTTTTTATTTCTGCTGTTCCCAGACTCGAAAACCACATGCCAGTTCTTATTTTTTTCTCTGTAAAATGAAGAGTCGTGTTTTCTGCTTTTGCATCTTTCAGTTTAATAAACCAATCCGACAATACGAAGGAAGATCCTAAAGGTGGCATTTTTAATGCATAAGAAATGGTTAATGTTTCCCCATCAGGAGTAATCAAAGCACCCTGTCCTCTGAAAGAACAGTTGCCTTCTTTCTTTTTACAAGCTGCATTCAAGGCACTGGCAGGCAGTATGACAGATAAAGGCTGACCCGCCTCTAAACCAATAAATGTGTGCTTGATGGATAACCCTGTATGATTATGCTCTAAATGAATCTCCTGATCTAACTGCCATTCTTGATAAGCTCTAGAGACTTTTTCATAGCTTATCCATTGAATGAGCAATATTGCCCCGGAAATAGCCGTTAAAAAAAGAATAAAAAATAAAGATTTTTTCAACATATGACTCTCGCCTTTTATAGTTAATTAATCACAATTATAAAATAGTTATTTATCCCTGTAAACAGATTAAAATTTACGCTTTTGTAAGATGCCGGCTTTCTTTTTCTCTGCTTGAGTTTATTTTCTCGTAAAGGTACAATTGGAATGGCTTTCAGAAGATTTTCAATTGGAAATGGAGGATTCATCTTGATTCAGCGATTTATTGAACTTGGAGAAGGTTATTCAGATTTATATGAACTTATTGAATTAGCCCGTAACAATAAACACCGGTTAATGCATATGATTGCCTTACATTCATCAACAGGCAGCCGCTCCGTGACTTCTCTTGCAGTGATTCTTTCACCGACAGACCCGGGGAATTTCCAACCGATTTACATATGCCGGGAAGGAATCCCTCATCCGCACGATACCCCAAATAAGCGCTTTGATTTATTCAAGGAAACAGCGGAGACATTAAACCAATCACTCATTGAAATGGATGTAAAATCGTCTGCTGCCTTTGCAGAAACCGAGCTTTATTTTCAATATTTAATCGGCATCCTGCGGCTCAATCATTTGTTGGCCCCTATGGATTAAAGAACAAATGCGCCAGCGCCTTGATCAGACCCGACAAGCAAAGTTATCCATAATTCGATTATTTATAGCTTCCAAACAATAAAAAAAGCGGGGATAGCCTCCCTGCTTTTTTATACGCCAATTTTATAGTCATATTCTTTCGCTTTATCAGGTTTCGAATTTTCATACTCCGTTTTTAAAAACGGCTTAAAGGACGGCTCCACTTTTTTAACAAACGACAGTGTGTTAAGCTTCTCCATCACTTCTTCTAACTCATCCTGATTGCAATAAACTACCGCATATTTCATACGCTTCGACACATAGTGAACGTTCCCGTATTTCCGCAGCGATTTAATCGGTTTCGTATTATGCAGCCAAACAATGACAGCCTGTCGTTCAATAAACATAGTATCTCCCTCTAAACTAGTATATTAAGCAGAACAGCCGCAGCCTCCGCCGGTTCCACAACTGCCGCCACAGCTTGAACCTAATGAGAAGAATGGATTGCCGGACGGTACTTTAATTCCCTTAGATACAGCATGGCCAATCAGCACGCTAATTTCATCAAGCAACGTTTGCAGTTCTTTTTCAGCCACTCGAAAAGCGGCCACATTGTCATCTAAATCCATTTCTCTTTTTGCTTCCCTTACTTCTTTCATCACCCTGCTGTAGTCGGGATGATAGCGGCCAAACCTCTGAACTTCTTCATACTGCTCTTTCAATCGGCTAAAACGATTGATTTTCCCTTTTGTTTCTAAGTTTGTATATAAACGAAAGTAACAGGACTGATACTTTTGAGCCACATCTGATTCTAAAATCATTTGTCCAAGCTGTTCGGCCTGTTCTACTGTTTTTATTTTTTCAATTGTAGCAGTAAGCAAATTGCCCACCTCCATTCCCCTATTTTAACATATTATTTCATAAAGAAAACTATTTATGGGATGGATACGGTAAACGTTTTTTCATAACCGAGCGGACGATTGCGTGCATCTGTTAATTTAATATCTACTTGGTGTTTTCCCGGAGCTAGTCCTTTCACGATAAAAGCTGCCGTATGGTACGTGTTATAATGATGGCCGTTCACGTAAACAGAAACTTGGCCTTTCGTCTGAGAATTTGTCCCATTTCCTGAAAAAGAAACACCTGGCACAACTAATTCAACAAATACGCTCTGTCCTCTTAATAAGTGCCGGACGGTCCAGTTATTATTGTTCGCCTGTGCCTCTGCTTCACTCACTGAAGCAGAGGGAGAAATTGCTTCCGGTTCAGGAAAGTTTTGTTTGCACCCTGCTAGAACGATTACGGTAACGATCATTATCATCCACTTCATTGCCCACACTCCTTTTTTGGATAGTGTGCGCACATTCACTAATTTTATTGATTATTTTCGCCCGTTTCTTCTGAAGAAGCTGGTGTATCAGATGTCGTTTGAGAAAATTGGGCATTCATCATGTAAAATAAGGCAGAAGCCATTTGCAGTCCGTTATTTAAACGCTCTACCCGGTCTGGAAACGTTTTTTTATGAAATTGAAGACTAGCCCGCTCAAAACTTTCGATTTGATAAGGATGGCGGCTTAATAACCTGTACCAAGATGGTTCTTTTCTTAAATAATCGTGCCACTCTTTATTTTGCTTAATCATTTCCATTATTTCTTGTCTCATGACTGTACTCCTTTATTTAAATTGCCCGTCATCTTTCTTCTTACTTTCCTTGCTTTGCTTCTCCACTAAATCAGCCAAGTATATTTGTGCCATCTCTAACATTCCTTGCATATCCGACACAATGCTGTTCCACTTTTCCCCGTCAAATGACGATAATGACGCAATCAATTTTCCAAACCAATCTCCTGAAAAGCCATTACTTTGTGCCTCATTATCTTTTTTAACCCCCTCTTCCCGCACCACATCTCCCGATCGATGCCACTCTTCAAACAGCTCCTGTAACGTCGTGTGCCGCTCCTGTACCATCCTCTTTAAATCCGGACGCCCTTTCATAAATTCTTTAAACTCTTCCACATGCGGATGTAACGAATGATTTTTCACTCTGCATCCCCCGCCCAACAGATTTGCTACTAATACATTATGGAAGATAAGCCAAAAAGTGAAAAAATATTTTAATTGCCCCATTCATGATAATATTAAAGAAAAGCGGAAGTGCCTGTTCTGCTCCGGCAGGCAAATGTTCTTCCCTCAAAGAAGTCGCTCTTGGACTTCATTGAGGGGAGGTTATTTGACCCGAGGAGCAAGGCACTGCAGCTGGACAGTAGAAAAGCGGAAGGCGCTCGTTCAGCCCGATAGCGGATTTATAGCTCTGGACGAGAAGTCCCGTTCTTGGACTTCGACAGAGAGAGCGAAATCAGCGTACGGGCTAGCGCCTGCAGCTGGACAATCGAAAAGCGAAGCCGACTGATCTGGGGCGAAGCTGGACAAAGAAAAGCGGGAGGAGAAAACAATCATATGAAAGATAAAATCTATTCGCTGATTGAACAAAGCATTCAGCAATCAGATGAAAAGGAACTGAAAGTATTGGAACAAATGCTGGAAGGCTATTTGGAGAAAGTAGAAGGGAAAGGTACTTACATAGGAAGGCTCTTGCAAATGGAAAGAACCGTTAGTGGAAATGAGTGTGAAATCCAAATGCCTATTACTGATTTATCAAACAACTCGCTTCATATCATTCATGGAGGAGTGACAGCTACTGTGCTCGATTCGGCTATGGGTTCTGCCGCCTATACTGCTGTCCCTGAAGGTTATGCAACTGTCACGTCTAACTTAAATATTCATTACATCGCACCTGGAAAAGGCGATCAGCTAACTGTGAAAGCCCGCATTGTACATAAAGGTTCGAAAACAATCGTTGTTGAAGGAGAAGCTGTGAGAGATGACGGGAAAAAAATAGCACACGCAACAGGAAGTTTTTTCCTTTTAAAGAGAAATTAACTTGAAATGCAGCTGTTACTAATAACAGCTGCATTTCCTTTTATCTTGCGATGAAGTTTTGCGTATAGTATTGCCGATACACACCTACACCTAATAAGGTAAAATCTTTTTCCAGCAGAGCGGACCGATGATCTTTCGAGTTCAGCCAGCCTTCCACCGCAGCGGGACCATCCGTGTAGTTAGCCGCTATATTTTCCCCTGCAAGCTGATAAATAACATCTGCCGTTTTCAGCCGATCACCCAAATCTCCGGCAGATGGAGATTCATGGGCAAAGTACTGCTTTTCGTACATTTCTTTACTATGTTTTTTTGCCACTGAAGCGGTTGCCGGTTCCCACGCAACTTGATTTAAGCCGTGTTTGTCTCGGATGATGTTTGTAAGGTCCAAAATTTGCTTTTCGCTTCCCTCTTCAATTTGTCCCCATAATGACTCAGGTATTTGGGGATCGGCAGGCAGTTCTCCACGATAAACCATTTCATAAGGCCGCTGTTTAATTAAATAGTCTTTCGTTAAAAAACGCACACTCGACAACGTGCCGGAAAATTTATCAATGTATAATTGCGCATAAATATCTCCAAGGATTACAATTGGCCTCATATTAAAATCTTCTTCCGACAACTCAAACCGATACGTACCTGTCTCATTTGTAACGACTACTTCCATTCCAAGATCATGTGTTTGAAAAATATCTCTGACAGGCTGCTCGATTTTGAATGGAGAAACATCGGTATCGCCGGCGGCATAGGCAGTCACCACTTTATTATTTTCTACTCCAAATTGTACATACTGATTGCCATTTTTATAGACCCACCATTCATAACCATAGGCTGAGGGATCCTTCCGGCTAGGCTCTCCCATTGCTTTTCTTAACAATACCGCTTCTTTGCCGATATAAGACCCTGAACCAGATGTTGGTTTTTCTGCTTTAGGCACAGGCTTGTCAGCACCTTCTAATTCTTTTTCTACATTCATATCTATCTTTGGAGGGTTTGATGTGGCAGAATTGTGCAGCACCTCGTTTTCTTCTCTTTCTTGGTTAAAATAAATACCCGCTATTAAAATGATGGACATGACCACTAAGATCCTGATAACTGAGCGCAGAAGACAACCTCCTTTCTTTCCTGCATGCTGGCATTATTACCTTATATTATTCACATTATAACATTATGCACAGGTTGTATCACACGCAACAATTTACTTGAAAAATACCGCCTCAGCTTCCGCTCCAAAAGGTGAGTTGTACGAAGGAGAAATATTCGCATAGTTCACTTCAATTCATTGCAAGAAATGCTTTTTTCGACTATTATTAAGATGGAGCGATAGACTGTAAGCACGGATATATACTAGAGGTACTTTAAGATATTCAGGAGGGATTTTTCATGAAATTTGAAAATACGGGATTAGAAAATTTACGGGTGGACTTTAACCGCTTGAACTATATTTGCAATTCCCACGGGTTGGTTCATGCAGGTCAGTGGGATTATGAGCGGGTAACATTTGACCGCAAATTTGAACTTAAAGAAGGTACATATTATTTACGCATTTTTGGTTATACTACCGAAGGCGACATCGGAGCATCCGAAGCTGTTGTACAACTTATGACTCCTCTATTAGGAAAACACTATTATCCACACGGAGTAGAATATGGAGAAGACGAGCATTTTCCGACTTCTTTAGTAGAAACATGTGAAAAAATTTTAGCTGATATTAAAAACGAAGCCAATCAATTTGCCCTTTAATAGCGGAAATAAAAGAGCGCATGATCATCATGCGCTCTTTTTGCTAACTGCTCCTGCTCAAAGTCCAAGAATCGCTTTAATAACCGAAGTCGTTTCTCCGCCTTTATAAAATACATACAAAAGCAAATAAACAGCGACGCCTGTTATAGCTGTAAAAAACCAAATCACGCTCGTAACCGGACCTAATTTTCTATGTCTGTCTAATTTATTTTTCAATCCTGAAATGATGGTGATAATCCCCATTACTGCTCCAGTCGTAGCGAGCGTAATATGAAAAATTAAAAAGATTGTGTAGTAAATTTTTATATCATCAGGCCCGCCGAAAGCCGTGTTGCCGATGAAGATAGTCCGGCTCGCATAAATAATAAAAAAGATAATCGCAAAAACGGCTGCAGTCAGCATCGTTTTTTTATGTTTTTCAATTTTTCTCTGTTTTATTTGTGCCCAGCCGATGGCCACAGTAATCGCACTCAGTACGATAAATGTCGTGCTGATCGTGGGTAAAATAGGTAATGACATCTTTATTCCTCTCTCCCGTTGTTGTTCAATTTCTCGCAAATGTATGAAGAGGAAATGAAATTATATCCATTCCCTCATTCAACTTTATTTAATCAGATTCGATTCGTGCTGTGTAAGTGACGCAGCAGGCGGATCATCTTTTCTTGCCTGCTCTTTACGCGCCCAGTCAAAGAACACGAGAGCCAGCATCGTAATATAAACGACTTCCTGGATGATTTTCATAATGACGCCCCCAAGCTGCTGATCTTCTATAAGCGGCATGTTGGAAAAAAGTTCAGGACCACTTAAATTCAGCCCTTGCAGCGTGTTGGATGGTACACAAAGTTCCATCGCCTGAAGCCAAGCGCCTGAATCACTGTATGTCGCATATACAGGTGTGGATGCAAAGATAATCAAAGCACAAGCAGGAGTTAATAATGCACCGTCAGCAAATATATAAGCTATTTTTTTCAGTCCGCTTAATTTCTTCCCTTCTGGCATTTCGTTAAAGATTGGCCACCACATACAAAGAGCAAAGAGAAATAACACGAACGTATAAAGGCTGTGCAGGAAGATACTTAATTTAATATAATCGAAAACAATAGGCAAATGGTAAATAGAAAACATTCCATTAAACAAAATTAATGCAATGAGCGGCCTTGTAAAAAAGTTGAATACCGGTTTAACAGCCGGGTGATCAATAACTTTTTTCCACACCCACCAAGGAATACCTTTTAAAAATAGCGGTGCCACAACTAAGTATAGGATTGCCATTTGAACCATATGATACGTGAACATGATATGGCCGAGCAAGTCTATTGGCGAACCTTTGACTGCATACAATATAACCATAGAAGAAACAAACAAAGCGGCCTGACGCTTCGTTAATGATTCCTCACCTTCAAACTTTCTTCTCCACTTGATGGTAACCTGAAAATATAAAATCGTTACTAAAACGAGCAGCAGTAGAAAGTAAGGACTCCATAATGCTTGAAACCCAAAAATTCCGATTGGCATTATTTTTCACCTCAATATTATTTAAAATGCCCTACTATTTATTATACCTTCCCCTTTTTGCGCTATCAATGTTATCAATTGACAAGTTGATGACATTGCATTCCCATCCATTTGTTAATAAAAAAGAAAAAACCAATTCTCAAAAAGAATTGGTTTTTTCTAATTTTTACAGCTCATCACACTAGCTGCGCCGGTGTAAATATTACCACCAGATAATTGTCATAAAAGCTAACACAGTTACGAAAGCGACGGTAATTGCCGACCAGAAAAACATGGAAGGCGCTTCATGTCCTTTTTCACTCATATGCATGAAATAGTACAATTGAAAACCTACTTGCACAACTGCCAGCAGCAAAATGAAAGGAATTACAAACCATTTAGAAAAGTTTGCTCCTACCGCCACGAATGATACGACAGTAAAGAAAATCATTAAAGTAAACGTAGCTACTTGAATTCTCATTCCTTCTGCGTTTTTCTTGCGGCGGTATTCATAATCGAGTCTTGGGTTGCTTGAATTAGATTGATTATTCACCATCAATTATCCCACCATTCCCATTAAGTATACTACCGTAAAGATAAACACCCATACAACGTCAATGAAGTGCCAGTAAAGACTGGCTAAATAAAACTTTGGAGCAGTGTAAAGGTTTAATCCACGCTTAGCATTACGAACCATCACAAGAACGAGCCAGCTTAAACCAAAAATGACGTGGGCGCCATGGAAGCCGACTAATGTATAGAAGGCTGAACTAAACGCACTGCTTGTAAACGTATGATTGTATTCATGGTAGTAATGATTGAACTCATAAATTTCACAGCCTAAAAATCCAAGACCAAGAATAACTGTGATCAATAACCAAAGCTGCATTTTCTTAAAGTTAAAGTTTTTCATATGATACATCGCATATACGCTTGTCAACGAGCTCGTTAATAAGAGCATTGTCATAACAAACACTAACGGAAGTTCATATAAATCTTTAGCCAGAGCATGTTCCGGGCTCGGCACTTTATCTTTAAGTGCAATATAAGTAGCGAAGAGAGAAGCAAACAGAACCGTCTCTCCGCCAAGGAATAACCAAAAACCTAAAAACTTGTTTTTACCTTCCAATGTTGCTCTTTCAGGTGATTCAGGCCATGTTTGGGGTGTGTATTTTTCTTCAGCTTCCATTATGCCTTAACCCCCTTGTCATCATTCTCGTCAATTAAATCTTCTTTATGAATATGGAATCCATGATCGTCTTTGATTGAACGGTATGCCATAGCACCGAATGTAATAACCAATCCGCCGATTAAAACTGGTATCGCCCATGCTTTATCGTCTATTTGATACATTGCACCAAAAGCAGCGATGAAAAGGCCGAGGGAAATAACAAACGGAACAAATGATCCATTCGGCATATGAATGTCACCAATCGGCTCAGCCGGTGTTAGCGTTTGTTTTCCTTCCATTTTTTCTAACCAGTATGGATCAAGTCCGCGAACAAGCGGCAATTGTTTAAAGTTGTAAAATGGAGGCGGTGAAGCGATCGCCCACTCAAGTGTACGGCCGTCTCCCCAAGGATCGTTGCCCACTTTTTCATTTTTAACAGAAGTGATGACAATATTCACTAATAGTGAAACGATACCTACGAACATGAACGCCGCTCCTATAGAACTGACAAGGTTTCCTGTATCGAGTCCTTGACCAGGAAGGAACGTCCATACACGGCGCGGCATTCCCATTAAACCAAGGAAATGCTGGATAAAGAACGTTAAATGGAATCCAACGAAGAAGAAGAAAAAAGTAAACTTTCCGATCTTTTCGCTTAACATTGTTCCAAACATTTTTGGCCAGTAGAAGTGTGTACCTGCCAATAAAGCTAATACTACCCCACCAACGATAACGTAGTGGAAGTGAGCGACGATAAAGTAAGTATCATGGTACTGATAATCTGCAGGAGCTGCCCCTTGCATGATTCCCGTTACCCCGCCGGCAACGAACGATGGAATAAAGGCAACCGCATAAATCATCGGCACGGTGAACTGAATGCTGCCACCCCACATAGTGAGAAGCCAGTTAAAGATTTTAATACCCGTCGGTACAGCAATCGCCATTGTTGCCACCGCAAAGATCGCGTTCGCAACCGGACCTAAACCAACAGTAAACATGTGGTGAGCCCATACCATGAAACCAAGGAAGCCGATTAATACTGTTGCGAATACCATCGATGAATATCCGAACAGACGCTTTCTTGAGAATGTAGAGAAAATTTCCGAGAAAATACCGAAAGCCGGTAAAATTAAAATGTAAACTTCCGGGTGTCCGAAGATCCAGAAGAAGTGTTCCCAAATAATTGTGTTACCACCTGCAGCCACATTAAAGAAGTTAGCACCGAACAAACGGTCAAACATCAACATAAAGATGGATACAGTGAGCGGCGGGAATGCGAACAAAATAAGTGCAGATGCAACAAATGTTGTCCACGTAAACAGTGGCATTCTCATATACGTCATACCAGGAGCACGCATATTAATAATCGTGACGAGGAAGTTGATTCCTCCCATGAGCGTACCAAAACCTGATATTTGTAGTCCTAACGCATAAAAATCAATTCCATGGCCTTCTGAAGCAAGGGATAATGAGGCGTAGGAAGTCCAGCCTGCATCCGGTGCTCCACCAAGGAACCATGATAAGTTTAAGAATAATCCTCCAAAGAAAAACAACCAGAAACCAAGTGCGTTAATGAATGGGAAAGCAACATCACGCGCACCAATTTGAAGCGGCATAATTGCATTCATAAACCCTAGCAATAAAGGCATTGCCGCCAGGAAGATCATTGTCGTACCGTGCATAGTAAGCAATTCGTTAAAAAAGCCGGCACTAACAAAATCATTGTTCGGTACAGCCAGCTGAATACGGATCAGCATCGCTTCTATACCGCCTAACAGGAAGAAAAATCCACCCGCGATTAGATAAAGAATCGCAATTTTCTTATGGTCTACTGTTGTCAAATAGTCCCAAACTGTACTTGCGAAACCCCGTTTTTGTGCAATGGTACTCAACGGTTTTACCTCCTTCTCTTACTATCTTTTATTTGTCTTCTACTTTCAAGCTCATTAAGTATGCTGCTAATTGATCAAGTTCTTGCTCATTCAATTGCTTATAAGTATTAGTCATTTTATTGCCTGGCTTATATTTCTCAGGATCACGAATCCAGTTTTTCAACTCTTCTTCGTTATGCTCCAACACACCGGCAATGCGGGCACGTTCTCCGAATGTAGCCAAGTTCGGTGCAAGCCTTGCCTGCTCCGGACGAGCATCCTGAGGACTGACAGCGTGACAGCTTAAGCAGCTTTGTTCAAAGATTTTTTGGCCTTCAGCCGCTGCTGTGTCAGTCGGTGTGACTTCTTTAGCTGTTTGCATAGCATTCAACCATTGCTTGAAGTCATCTTGTGATTTTGTTTCTACTTTAAAGTCCATCAGAGCATGTGACGGTCCACATAGTTCCGCACATTTCCCGTAAAACAGATTGCCAGCTTCCTCCGACTTTTGGCTGTCGAATGTCAGCCAGAACTTATTGACGTTGTCTGTATTCGTGTCCAGCTTTCCGCCCGCCGCAGGAATCCAGAATGAATGTTTTACGTCAGACGCGATCAAATTAAAGTACACTTTTTGGTCTGTCGGAACAACTAAATCCTGTGAAGTAATGACTTTATAGTCAGGGTATTCAAACTCCCACCAGTAAAGGCTGGCACGTACATTAACGACTAGTGCATCACGCACACCGTCTTTGTTCGGCTTCTTATCCATTTCTTTTACATCCGCTAAGTGGAATGTTGCTGTGACAGTTGGTACAGCAAGGATCAGCAAAAGGATAATCGGAATAACTGTCCAAATGATTTCGAGCAAATGACTTCCTTCCACTTGTTTAGGAATCTTGTTTTCCTCGCCTTTTTTACGACGGAAGCGGGTAATGGCAATAACGAAGATGACAGTAACTGCTATAATAACCGCTATCATGATAACCGTACTTAAAATCATCAAGTCATATTGAATTTGGGCCACTTCCCCGGCAGGTGTCAGCGCGGAAAGGAATGGTTCACCACAGCCGGAAAGCACCAATGTCAATACGGCAAAGACTGATAAAAGACGCCATTTAGTTAGCCTATCTTTCATAGCTTAATTAAACCCCTCTTTCTTATGAATTTCTGCTGCAAATTGAGCGTATATGTGGATTTCTTTAACAAGAAAGAATTCCTGTGAATTAAATTACAGTAAAAATAACCATCGCTACAAACAGGACAGTTAAGTACTGCAGTGAATAAATAAACATCAGCTTTGCCCACTTGAGATCATCCTTCATTTTATATCCAGATAATCCCAGAACGAGCCACCCTATATTTAAAACTGTTGCTAAAATAACGAAGGCTGTGCCAAGTGATGTCATAAAAAACGGAAGCGGCAAAAGAGCGAGCACCCAAATAACCATATGACGCTTCGTAACTGCAAACCCTTTCACTACCGGAAGCATAGGAATCTCGGCGGCTCTGTATTCTTCACAACGTCTCATTGCCAGCGCATAAAAATGCGGCGGCTGCCAGATGAACATGATTAAAAACAACATCCAGGCGATAATGTCCAGGTTGGGATCAATCGCTGCCCAGCCAATTAACGGCGGCACAGCACCGGAAATGCTCCCAACTACTGTATTGCTGACATGTCGGCGCTTAGACCACATGGAATAAAGCACGACATAACTGAATACTCCAATCAAGCCAATGATGCCGGCTGTAAATGTTGTGAAAAATAAAAAGGCTGTTCCGATACCTATGAATGCTAGGCTGATCGCCATTACTTTCGGGTAACTTATTTTCCCTGTAACTGTTGGGCGCCCTTTCGTTCTCTCCATTAGCGGGTCAATATCCCGGTCGATGAAGTTATTTAAACTGGCAGACCCCGCAATAATTAGAGATGATCCGAGCAGTGTAAAGAAAATCGTATCCAGCTGAGATAGAAAGTGCAGGCCGTTAAAAACAATAGCCAGCCACAGTCCCGTGAAAATGGTAATCAAGTTGGAATTAACAATCCCTATTTTGATTAAAGCAAGGAAATCTTTCATAGCTGTCGTTTCTGGAAGATTGTTTTTTTCCATTGTAGTTGCGGCACGTGACACCTTTTTCCCCCCCTCTCATTAAAAAACAAACGGTCTGTTTTTTAAGTTAAATGATAAAGCTTTGTTCTCCTGTACCAAACCGCTCATCACACTCTGAAAACGGCTGTTCATTCCATATTAAATCATATCAGCCTGTTTTTTTGTGAACACATAATGAACTAATTATGTCGAATTTGTGACCGCTGAGCAGGTGCTATTCCTATCGATTTGGTTTTATAGGATAATAAAAGCAAGGCTGCTAAAAGCTTGTCCAGCAAGGCCTGTGAAGAAACAAACACGTGGGTGGCTTCTACATATTAGCATAACATTTCCACATAATTTTACAAGTTGTCTTTTACTCTCATCTTCTGTATTATCGAGGAGGTGAATTCTTTTACGGTCAACTCTTTGCAATATATATAAGTAGGTGAAAAACATGCAACGCTCTTTAAAATGGCTGGCGGTTTTGACAACATTCGGCATGCTTCTCGTTCTGCTGGGCGGTGCCTTAGTGACAAAAACCGACTCCGGTCTCGGGTGCGGGAATGATTGGCCGCTTTGCCACGGACAGTTAATTCCAGATAATATTACAGTTGAAACAATTATTGAACTATCCCACCGTGTTGTCTCCGGCGGTGTCGGCTTGCTTTTGCTGGCTTTATCCATTCTAGCCTGGCGGACGATCGGCCATAAGCGGGAAACGAAATTTTTAGCAATATTATCCGTTTTCTTTTTAGTGGCCCAGGCTTTGATCGGGGCAGCGGCTGTTGTCTGGGGCCAAAACGATTTTGTGCTCGCTTTGCACTTCGGCATCTCGCTTATCTCGTTTGCAGCTGTGCTGCTGTTGACGCTTTTGATCTTTGAAGTGGATCAAAAATTTGATGCATCTTCGCTAGTTATAGACAAACGGATGAAATGGCATACAATAGGCGTGACACTTTATAGTTATGTAGTCGTTTATACAGGTGCTCTTGTACGGCATACGAATGCCAGTTTAACTTGCCCGGATTGGCCGTTTTGTGTGAACAGCAATCCCGGCCTTTCGCTGAATACGTATCAATGGATTCAAATGGGCCACCGCCTCGCAGCTGGATTAATCTTTATCTGGATCTTATATATCACGGTTCTTGCGATAAAAAACTATAAACATCAACGAGTTATTTTCTGGGGATGGATCGTTGCGCTCACACTCGTTTCCCTGCAGGTGACTTCGGGTGCCATTGTTATTTTCACAAAACTCAACCTTTACGTAGCGCTGGCACATGCATTATTTATTTCTTGCTTGTTCGGCTTACTATGTTATTTCATTCTCCTTATTTCCAGAAGCAAAATGAACGAGAAAAACATTTCGAAAGTTTCATAAAGCAGATAAAAAGAAGCAGGCACATGCCTGCTTCTTTTTATCTTTCCAATTCTATCAGCAAGTCACCTGTTGAGATGGCCTCGCCGTTTTGAACGTGAATATTTTTGATTGTGCCGGAAAATGGTGCTTGTACAGTCGTTTCCATTTTCATCGCTTCTGTGATCATTAAATGATCGCCTTGCACGACTTTTTCCCCTTTTTCGGCCAATACTTTAATGACCGTACCAGGCATCGTAGCGGCTAGATGACTTTCATTTTTTGGATCTGCTTTGATTTTCGACACAACGGATGATTGAATGCTTTCATCTTTAATGACGACTTCACGCGGCTGTCCGTTTAATTCGAAGTAAACAACGCGTGTGCCGTCTGCCTGTGGCTGTCCAATTGAAACGAGCTTAACAATCAATGTTTTCCCTGTTTCAATTTCAATTTCTGTTTCTTCACCGAGTCTCATTCCGTATAAGAAAGTCGGCGTGTCGAGAACAGATACATCGCCAAATTGGTCGATCGTCTTTGTATAATCCATGAAAACTTTCGGGTATAACGCATAAGCAATGACATCATGGCTCGTTACTTGACGCCCTAATTCTTTAAACAGCTCATCACGCAGCGCTTCGAAATCGACATCCTTCAGCAATTCGCCTGGACGGACGGTAAGCGGCTCTTTACCTTTTAAGATCACTTTTTGCAGCTGTTTCGGGAATCCGCCGTATGGCTGTCCTAAGTAGCCTTCAAATAATTCAATGACCGAATCAGGAAAATCAATTTTATCGCCTTTCGCCAGCACATCTTCTTCTGTTAAATCATTTTGAACCATGAACAGTGCCATGTCACCGACTACTTTAGAGGAAGGTGTCACCTTTACGATGTCGCCAAACATCAAGTTCACGCGGCTGTACATATCTTTTACTTCTTCCCATCGTTCGCCGAGTCCTACCGCTTTTGCCTGCTGCTGCAAGTTGCTGTATTGCCCGCCCGGCATTTCATGCTTGTAAATTTCCGTATGCGGAGCGATCATACCGCTTTCAAAGTCTTGATAATATTTGCGGACACCTTCCCAGTATTGTGAAAGCTGCTCAAGCGAGTCAATATTGACAGATGGTTCGCGTTCTGTTCCTTTTAAAGCGTAATAAAGCGTGTTGGCACTTGGCTGTGAAGTTAACCCGGCCATTGTGCTTAGGGCTGTATCTACAATGTCTACGCCCGCTTCAATGGCTTTCGCATACATGTAAATGCCATTGCCGCTCGTATCATGCGTATGAAGGTGAATCGGAATATCTATTGTCGCTTTTAGCTCGGAAATTAACCGGTAAGCAGCTTGAGGCTTTAATAAACCGGCCATATCTTTAATGCCGAGAATGTGCGCACCTTGATTTTCCAGTTCTTTCGCCATTTCTTTATAGTACTGAATGTCATACTTCGTCCGTGACGGGTCTTCGATATCTCCTGTGTAGCAAATAGACGCTTCAGCAACCTTTCCAGTCTGGCGGACGGCATCAATTGCCGTTTCCATGCCTTTAATCCAGTTCAAACTGTCGAAAATACGGAACACATCGATTCCGGCATCAGCTGACTTTTCAACGAATTCACGGATGACATTATCCGGATAATTCGTATAGCCAACCGCATTCGACGCACGGAGAAGCATTTGGAACAACACATTCGGCACTTGTTCCCTTAGTTTAATGAGACGCTTCCACGGATCTTCTTTCAAAAAGCGGTAAGATACATCAAATGTGGCACCGCCCCACATTTCTAGTGAAAACAAGTCAGGCAGCAGTTTTGAAGTCGGCTCTGCAATACGAGCTAAATCATTTGTCCGCACGCGGGTTGCAAGCAATGATTGATGAGCATCGCGGAATGTTGTATCCGTGAGCAGCACTTCAGGACGTGATTTTACCCAGTCGACAAGCCCAGCCGCTCCTTTTTCGTCAAGAATTTGCTTCGTCCCTGATGGTGCCGGCTGTAATGAATTGACTTTTGGCACGAAAGCTTTATCAAATATCGGCTTTTTCTTTTTCTCGATGCCGGGAAAGCCGTTAATCGTTACATTGCCAATATAGTTAAGCATTTTTGTCCCGCGGTCTTTTCTTCTTGAAAAAATAAACAACTCCGGTGTTGTATCGATAAAGGAAGTATCGTAATTTCCGGTAATAAAGTTTTCATGACGCATGACATTTTCCAGGAAAGGAATATTTGTCTTAATGCCGCGAATACGGAATTCCTGCAAGTTCCGCACCATTTTCGATGCCGCTTGTTCAAACGTCATCGCCTGCGTGGACACTTTTACAAGCAGCGAGTCATAATAAGGAGTAATAACTGCTCCCTGGAACCCGTTGCCTGCATCTAACCGAACTCCGAACCCGCCGCCAGAGCGGTAAGCCATAATTTTTCCTGTGTCAGGCATAAAGTCGCTTAATGGATCTTCTGTTGTCACACGTGATTGAATCGCATATCCGTGGACGGTGATATCCTCTTGTTTCGGAATGCCCACCTTATCACTATGTAAAGAGTGGCCTTCAGCAATTAAAATTTGTGACTGAACAATATCAATTCCGGTCACCATTTCTGTAATGGTATGCTCTACTTGAACACGCGGGTTTACTTCGATAAAGTAAAATTCATTGTCTGCTACTAGGAATTCCACCGTACCCGCATTTAAATAATCTACATTCTTCATCAACTTAACGGCCGCATCACAAATGTCATTGCGCAAATCTTCAGGTAATGATACACATGGAGCAACCTCTACCACTTTTTGATGGCGGCGCTGTACTGAACAATCCCGCTCAAACAAATGGACAATGTTGCCTTCGTGGTCACCGAGAATTTGTACTTCGATATGTTTTGGATTTTGTACAAACTTTTCCACATATACTTCGCTGTTTCCAAAAGCGGCTTTTGCTTCTGATTTAGCCCGATCGTACGCTTCTCTCACTTCTTCTATACTGTTCACAATCCGCATCCCGCGGCCGCCGCCGCCAAGTGCAGCTTTAATCATTAATGGAAATCCATGCTGTCTGCCGAATGTGACGACTTCTTCAAGGTTAGACACCGGTCCATCTGTTCCTGGAATAACCGGGATATTTGCATTTTGAGCTTGAATTCTCGCCTTCACCTTATCACCAAACATGTCTAAATGCTTGGATTTAGGCCCGATGAAAATAATGCCTTCTTCTTCACAACGTTTCGCAAATTCAATGTTTTCTGATAAAAATCCATATCCTGGATGAATAGCATCTACTTCCGCCTGTTTAGCAATCTCAATAATATTTTCAATATCAAGATAAGCATCAATTGGCTTTTTCCCTTCGCCAACAAGGTAAGCTTCATCCGCTTTATAGCGATGATAAGAGCCTGAATCTTCTTTCGAGTATACGGCTACCGTGCGGATATGCAGCTCTGTGCAGGCACGAAACACACGGATGGCAATTTCGCCCCTGTTCGCAACCAGCACTTTATTAATTTTTCTCATGTTCATCTCTCCCCTATTGTGCTAGTAAATATATATAAAAAGGTTCATTTGAATGAACCTTCTTATTACTAATTGAGTTGGCTGCTACTTTTTATACAATTTTTCATACTTGACAAACATCGAAATGTTCACAAGAATGCCAAGTGAAATAGCCAATAAAATGAGTGAAGTTCCCCCATAGCTGATAAACGGGAGGGTAACGCCAGTAATCGGAAGCAAACCGACCACTCCGCCAAGGTTTATGCTTGACTGAATGGCAATCATACTTGAAATGCCGACCGAAAGCATCGCTCCGAACGGATCGCTGCATTTAATTGAAGTATAAACTCCTTTTAAGACGATAAAGCTTAATCCTCCAATGACAATGACTACTCCTAATACGCCCAGTTCTTCCGCAATGACAGCCATAATGAAATCTGTATGGGGCTCAGGTAAATACCCTAGCTTTTGAACGCTTTGACCGAGCCCCGTTCCTGTTACTCCCCCTGAACCAATGGCCAGATAAGAATTGACTAAATGATAGCCGTCCCCTTTTTCATGTTCAAAAGGGTCGAGGTATCCAGTAATACGGCTGAGCTTTTCTTCTGTGAAAATCTGATCTTTCTTGAAAAGAATAAGCGGTGATAGAATCAATGCGATCATCATGCCAAGCACGACAAGCTTCCACATGCTTTTAAATTTCATGCCGGAAGAAACAATAATCGTGCACCCTATTAGAAAGATAATAAACGCTGTACCGAAATCCGGCTCAGCAGCAATTAACATGCATAATAGAACTAATAAAATAACCGGCGGGGTAACCCCTTTGTTAAACGAATTAATATATTTTTGCTTTTTTGCGTAAATAGCTGACATGTAGATGATAATGACGAGCTTGGCGAATTCCGATGGCTGTAAAGAAGCTCCCCCGAGACGGATCCAGCTTCTTGCATTGTTCGAAATTGTGCCGAAAAACATCAGCATACCAAGCAATCCGGCAATCCCTGCAACAATAATCAACAGAAACTTGCTGTTCTTATAAGCTTTATAAGGAAAGATTGCTGCCCCTATAAAAAACAGCGATGCAATGATTACATGGATTTTTTGCTTATTATAAAAATAATCACTTGCCACTTCATAGCGCTGTACTGCCGTCACAGAGCTGGCACTGTAAATCATCATCAGCCCAAACAGGCAGAGAAGAAAAAAGGCTGCTATGAGTGAATAATCGTAAGACTTTATCACTTTTTTCCACATAATAATCTTCCTATCTCTCACTTCTTATTGCATGTTTGGCTTTTTAAAGGTAGCCCTTTTATGTAAAAAAAACTCAAACATCAATATAAGGTGTTTGAGTTTTTTGCCGTTTATTTTTGAGTGGATGCTTCATGGAGAGCTGAAAGTTCCCGTTCAAGCGAATCAATCAGTTCTTTTCCATCTCTTTCATCGACCAGTCCTAAACGAATTGCAAAATCTATTTCACGGGATAAGCCAAACATCTGAGTATCCAGCACCTCTTCATAAAGAGGACACTGGGGCATCGTTAAGTTGTCCATTTGAACCTTTATAAGGCGCAAAATTTTTTCTGCGTCTGCTTCTAATAGAGAGTAGGCTTTTTCCCTGTGATTGACTTTTAATTCAGATGCCATATCTAACTCCCCCTGTTCAGCACAATAAATTGACTTTATCTTATAAAATTTTATCGTTAATATGACTAATTTGCAAGGAATTTCGTATTTGTCTCCTGACAAGAGGGAATTCTAGCGTTATACTTTACATGAATCTTCAATTTACACAAGGGAGAGAACCCGATGGAAAATATTATGCCAATTAAAGGAAATGTAAAATTTCCAGTTACACTTGATCCGGGTGTCTGGATTTTTGATGACCGGCGGATTGACTTAAATACATACTTTGATACGAAAGAAAGCAGTGGCTTGTCCGCAGAAGAAGAATACACAAAAAACATCTCCAAGTTCTGGGATAAAGAAATCCGTGAAGGAGCTGTGTTTCCGCCGACGATTAAGTCAGAAAAAAAATTTGAAAAAGAAAAAGTGTTGACCGGCACATTCGGCATTCCTTTTGAACCGTTTTTGAAAAATGCCGAGCCCGATCCGGCTGCCCAATTCGTCGTTATTGAAACAGCCGGCGAAGAAGTAAAGCTGCCAGTGGAGCGGGCGCACGAAATCATTCTCGCTTTTTCCAAGGAAGGTAAGCCGCTCCGTGAAGACGGGCCGGTGCACGTTCTTTTTAAAGACGGATCAAACCGAAACGAACCAATCCAGCGAGTAAAAGCATTTCGAATTGAATAAGCGCATTTTGGCCGAGCGCACATGCAGCAAAAAGGAGCAATTGATCTGCTCCTTTTTTGTTTAAAAGGAATTATAAAATATCAGCGGCTAGCTGCGCGAGTCCCGATCGTTCCCCTTTCATTAATTTTATATGACCTGACACTGCTTGATCTTTAAACTTTTCAATCACATAAGTTAAGCCGTTATTGTATTCATCCAAATACGGATGGTCAATTTGAGCCGTATCGCCCATTAGCACAATTTTGCTCTTTTCTCCGACTCTCGTTAAAATGGTTTTCACTTCATGCTTCGTTAAATTTTGCGCTTCATCAATGATGATATACTGCTCAGGTATGCTTCTTCCCCTTATATAAGTGAGGGCTTCTACTTCCACGGAATGGAGTCCCGCTAAAATTTGGTCGATTTCTCCTGGTTTTTTCGTATTAAATAAATACTCTAGGTTATCATAAATAGGCTGAATCCACGGCCGTAATTTTTCCTGTTTTTCACCTGGCAAATAGCCAATGTCCTTGCCGACTGGAACAATCGGACGCGCCACAAGCAATTTTTTAAACAGCTGTAAGTCTTCTGTCTGCAAAAGACCTGCTGCCAGGGCAAGCAACGTTTTTCCCGTTCCTGCCTTACCCGCCATTGTCACAAGTGGAATATCCGGTCTCATCAACAGTTCGATGGCCATCATTTGCTGAACGTTTCGCGGTTTAATTCCCCAAACGACATCTTCATCATGCAATAGTTTTTTCAGCACTTTTGCCCGTGCATCCACGATACCGACAGCGGAGGCGGAGCTTCCAAGGGCGTCTTTTAATAAGAGAAATTGATTTGGATAAAAAGGGTGGTGAGCAATTTCAGAAAGCGGCAATTCCCCTTTTTGATAAAACAAATCAAGCGTTTCTTTTGAAACGTACATTTCCAAAAATCCTTTGTAAATATCGCTCATTTCTATGACGCGGTCACTTAAAAAATCTTCTGCCTGCAAGCCGAGTGCATCTGCTTTTACCCGAACGAGCGTATCTTTACTCACTAAAATAACCGCGCGGCCGTCTGCTTTTGCTTCTTCTTCGAGGGATAAGTTTTTTGCGACCGCTAAAATCCGATTGTCATTTGTTTTCTCAACGAATATATCTTGCAGTTTTTGAAAAGATCGATGGTTTAATTCAATTCGCAGGCTTCCCCCGTTTTCCAGTTTAATGCTTTCATGCAACTTCCCTGTTTCTCGCATTTTATCAATTAATTTCGATACAAGTCTAGCATTTCTGCCAATTTCATCCATATATCGTTTTTTTGAATCCAATTCTTCGAGTACAACTGCCGGTATCACGACTTCGTTTTCTTCAAAGGAAAAAACAGCGTATGGATCCTGTAACAAGACATTAGTATCTAGCACATAAATTTTACTCAACGATACGCCTCCTGCTTCGTTCATCTTTTTTATTATATGAAAGTAAGCTATGCTGCGTTCAGCGCTTAGGCAAAGGCTGCTAAAAATATATGTGTGTATGAATAAGAATAGAAGAAGTTCGCAAAATATAAACAGCCGTCTTACTTATAAATTAAAGAGGTGACTAAAATGAAAATTTTTCTCCCCTTTCTCTTGATCGCTCTTCTTTTTGGCTGTGCACAAAAAGAAGAAATGGGGTTCAACACGGAAGAACATACAGTCGATCAAACGCCTTATAAAAAAGTCCGGGTGAATAACAGCGAACCAAATGAAACAAAACGAATTTCCATACGCGAAGCTTCCCGACGGCTGGCTGGTACAGCCCGCGAAATGCCGGGAGTAAATGACGCGACTGCAGTAGCTTGGGGCCGGTATGCTTTTGTTGGAATCGATGTCAATGATAATCTGGATCGTTCAGAAGTTGGCTCGATTAAATATACGGTAGCAGAAGGATTAAAAAACCAGCCATACGGTGCAGACGCAGTTGTCATTGCCGATCCTGATTTATATGCCCGCTTAAAAGAAATTGGACAGGACATTGAAAATGGACGACCACTGCAAGGGCTGGCCAATGAGCTGGCTGATATTGCCGGACGCGCCATGCCTGAAGTTCCTGGAGACTTAACGGAGCATGAAACAGACAAACCGACAGAGAAGCCAAAAAAACAATTATCGCCAACCGAAGATCAACAGTTGCAAAGACAGCAGGAAGAACAGTCGAATCATCATAAATAACTTTTAGAAGCGCGAAGAATAAAATATTTCCTATAGTTGTCTAGCTCTAGCACCCAGCCGCCCGAGGTCAGCCAAATAGCTGTGGCGGCTGAAGAACTGCCTCCTTGCTATTCATCTTATGCTTGCCGCGGCTGAACAGGCGCTTCCTCTTTTCGTAATAAAAGGAGCTGAATCTTAAGTATCAGCTCCTCTTTTTAATGCTTCCAGCACTTGTTCATCCAACTTCTTTGCTGCATATTCATCGTATGTTTTTTCATGCTTCGGCTCGGACACAATTTTTGATCCATAAAACATGACATCCCTAATTTCAGACACATGAATTTCTACTATAGCCGTTTTGACGGGTACACCGGCAGCTTTTTCAGTGAGGATTGTCCCTGTTCCGAATACCGTATAAGCGGACTCATTTGCCAATAAGTGAATGGCAACAGCAGAATTGTGTTTCAAATTTTCCACTATCCGCGAACGGCTGTCCACTGCCATACGCAAGGTGTTTTCATCGAACGCACGAATCCAGGAAATAGTATGAATAGCAGGCCCACCTGATTTGCCATCAACCGTTGCAACAGTAACAAGGCGATCTTCTTGCAGCGCTTCAAACAATACCGGTATTAAATACGTTTCCACTCTGTTAGCCAAATTCATCCCCTCCCTCTCCCCTTTTATTATACATGATCGAACGGTCTATGCCGAATGTTTACACTCTCTTTCCAGCATTCGTAAAGACGTTTTCCCTTGTCTCGTGATATACTTGTACAAAAAGCTGGAGGTAGCTGAAATGAGAGTTAAATGTATCTTATGCGAAAGAATTGAAAAAATTGATGATCAGCTGCTGATCGCCAAACGTTTAAGAAATCGTCCCATTCATACGTATATGTGCGCAAACTGTAATGAACGAATTGCTGAGAAAACGAAAGAGCGAATTGCCACAGGTAAATTTCACATTTATCGTTCAGGCAAAGAGCAAGAAACTTTATGAACAAATGCGCAAGCGCCTTGATCAGCCTTAGGCAAAAATGTTCTTTCCTCGATGTCTAGCTGCGCCTCCTTGGAGCTCGAGGTCATATGCCAGTCTGACTGCATGGCTAAAAAACGCCATTTCGTCAGCCTGTCATATGCTTGTCGCCCCAGAGCAGTCGGCTCCGCTTTTCTATAAAGAAGTCCGTTTTTTGACTTCATTGAGAAAAGGTTATTTGACCTCGAGGGGCTAGGCGTTGGAGCTGGACGTAGACCTGCCTCGTTGTCAATTTAATCCAATTTACGATTGTTTTATAGTTTCCTAAACAGAAAATCAAACCTAAAAGGACCGCCGTTGGCGGTCCTTTTAGGTTTGATTTTCTTCTTTATGCATTTTCAGTCTAAATTTATACACGCCGAGCACAAGTGCTGTGACGAACAAACTTTCTACTACCGGCAGCTGGTAAGAAAGGATCAACAAAAGCAGTGATCCAATAATTAAAGATACATACACAATAATGTTTTTAGCTACAGATAATTTTTTAGCAAAGCCGAGGTTATAGACAAGAACACAAAGCAGTATGAGGGCAAACCAATAAATTCTGACTGCCCAGGTAACCCCTACTCCGTTAATTAAGGCTCCCAGCAGTGGGCTTACGTGTTCTAACCCTTCCACTCCCTATCTCTCCCTTACAAGTTAAATTTCTTCGTATTTTTTCTTTTTCGCCGCCCGCTCCCGTTCATTTTTATCGAGAATTTTTTTACGCAGACGAATGGACTCTGGCGTTAATTCGCAGTATTCATCATCATTTAAATACTCAAGCGCTTCTTCCAAAGACATAATGCGCGGTTTTTTCATTGTTGTTGTTTGATCTTTATTGGCAGAGCGTACATTGGTCGCCTGTTTCACTTTTGTAATGTTTACAGTCAGGTCATTTTCACGCGTATGTTCCCCAACAATCATTCCGCCATAAATTTCCGTACCTGGTTCCACAAAGATTGTTCCGCGGTCTTCTACTTGCATGATCCCGTATTGAGAAGCTTTACCGGCTTCGATTGAAACAAGCACACCTTGACGACGGCCGCCTACGCGCCCTTGTTGCATCGGCTGATAGCTGTCAAACGTATGATTAATAATGCCGTATCCACGTGTCATCGTCAAGAATTCAGTTGTATACCCAATTAAACCGCGGGCAGGCACCATAAAGATTAAACGAACTTGTCCGCTTCCATTGTTAATCATATCAAGCATTTCGCCTTTGCGCGAGCCTAATGATTCAATGATTGAACCTGTGTATTCTTCCGGCACATCAATTTGAACACGTTCGACCGGCTCACAGCGTACACCGTCGATTTCTTTTACGATTACTTGCGGCTTGGACACTTGAATTTCAAAGCCTTCACGGCGCATGTTTTCCAATAGAATAGACAAATGTAATTCACCACGTCCAGAAACAATCCAGGCATCCGGTGAATCAGTGTTTTCCACACGAAGGCTGACGTCTGTTTCCAGCTGTGCTTCAAGTCTTTCTTGAATTTTTCTTGATGTAACAAATTTGCCTTCACGTCCGGCAAACGGGCTGTTATTCACTAGGAAAGTCATTTGCAGTGTCGGTTCATCTATATGAAGAACGGGCAGAGCTTCCTGATGATCAATTGGGCACACTGTTTCCCCTACGTTAATATCTTCCATACCAGAAACGGCAATTAAATCTCCCGCACTCGCTTCTTCAATTTCAATCCGCTTAAGTCCCATAAAACCAAAAAGTTTCGTCACGCGGAAGGACTTGACCGTTTCATCTGTTTTCATTAACGCCACTTGCTGGCCTACTTTAATCTTGCCGCGGAAAACACGACCGATGCCGATCCGGCCGACATAATCATTGTAATCAAGCAATGACACCTGGAATTGAAGAGGCTCATCACTGTTGTCTATTGGTGAAGGAATATGTTCGATGATCGCATCAAACAAAGATTCCATATTTTCATCTTGTTTATCAGGAGTCGTGCTGGACGTTCCATTAATACCAGAAGCATAAATCACGGGGAACTCAAGCTGTTCATCGTTCGCATCGAGTTCGATAAATAGTTCCAGTACTTCATCCACTACTTCTTCCGGACGAGCAAAATCACGGTCAATTTTGTTAACGACAACGATCGGCCGCAAGTTTTGTTCAAGCGCCTTTTTCAAAACGAAGCGTGTTTGTGGCATACAGCCTTCATAAGCGTCAACGACTAACAAGACACCATCAACCATCTTCATGATCCGTTCTACTTCTCCGCCAAAGTCCGCATGTCCAGGAGTGTCTAAAATATTAATTTTTGTATCTCTATATTGTATCGCTGTATTTTTCGCTAAAATCGTAATTCCGCGTTCTCTTTCGATATCACCTGAATCCATTGCCCGCTCTTCTACATGCTCGTTGCTTCTAAAGCTGCCTGATTGTTTTAGGAGCTGGTCAACGAGAGTTGTTTTTCCGTGGTCAACGTGGGCAATAATGGCAATATTTTTCAAATCGTTTCTTGTATTCAAATTAGTTCCTCCTGACTAATAAAAAGCCTTCGTTTCATAAAGATCACTTCTGTAACTGAATTATTATATCACAGGTCATGTTGAATTCCTAATTGTTATTAAAGGTTTCTCTGCACCTAAAAATCTTGTACAATAAAGAAAAAGGAGGCACAAGCCGTGAAAGAAATAAAATGGATATTTTTATTATTCGCCATTGCCGCTGCATCATGCATGATCGGCATGGGAATTGCTATAGGAGAAGAAAGTATACTCGGCCTCATTTTATGCATCGTCGCTCTCATCGCCGTTATGGGATTTGGCTTTTCTACAAAAGCGAAGATGCGCCGGGCAGGGAGATTATAAATAAGGCTTATGAGCCAGATGCTGTAACAGCTATTATCCGCGTCCAAAATTTCTTCGGAGCAAAAAGGATGCAGACCGTACCTGCACCCTTTTTGCTTTCTATTTTTCTAATAGAAAATCAGTTAATATTCGTTTATGAAGTCCGGGAGCTCCGGCAAAGACACTCGTTGTCTTCATCATGTCCAGTTCTTTTCCTGACAAGGCTGTTACGTTGCCGCCGACTTCTTCCACCAAAATTTTTCCTGCAGCAAAATCCCATGGTGACAACCTCATCGTTAAGTAGCTGTCGAGCCTGCCCGAAGCGACATAAGCAAGTTCTAAAGCAGCCGATCCATAAGAACGAACACCCCTCACTGTCGTGGCCAAACTTACTAATCTCTTTTCATCAAAATAAGCATTTTTCACAAGCCAGGTTGCATTAACGGCAATCAGTGATTTCTCGAGCGTCACTTCCGACAAGGCAGGCAACTGCACATCGTTCATAAAAGCTCCGCTTCCGCGTTTCGCATAATATAATTCATCGTGCGTGACATCGTAAATATACCCTAAACGACCAACGCCATCTTCGTAAATACCGATTGAGATGGCAAAATGGCGCTGCTGATGAATGAAATTCATCGTTCCGTCTATCGGGTCGATGATCCAAACGATTCCATCCAGCGAAGATAATTCGTCTCCCTGTCCCTCTTCCCCTAAAATAAAGTGGCTCGGATAAGTTTTTCGTATGTTCGAGATAAAAAACCGTTCCGTTTCTTCATCGATGTTCGTCACTAAATCATTGGGGTTTGATTTTGTTTGAATGCTTAAAGAATGCTGAAAAGATTCTCGGATAAAAGCACCCGCCTCCATAATCCACGCCTTTACTTGCTGATCCATTTCCGTCCAATTCACCATAACCATTCCTCCACCGCGGAAAATTATGTACCGTACCGCTTTCGCTTACATGAAATTATAGTATACATTTCTCTTTTTGCAAAATAAAAACGGCCCCGCATGCTTCATATAGCGAGCCCGTTTTTTATTCACTTGTTATCATCTTTCGTCTCCCTTATGACCACCTCTGCTAATTATGCTTCCATTTTCAACATTTGTTCGCGCAGAACGTTTAGTTTTTCTTTCGACTTTCCAATTTGAACAGTATTTTCTGTCTGCATTGCTTCAAATAAGACCGCCAGCTCATAATCTAGTTCTAAGCGGATGACGGCTAATTTCTCTTTCGATTGTGTGTGTGTCTTCATTCCATTCATTACTTGTTTCATTCGTAAGCACTCCTTTTGTTTTTCTAACATTTAGATTTTAACTGCGGGAAACTATAAGGTGCTGCTATTGTTTGTTTCTATTACGTAGTATTTCTATTTTCTCAATTTTTTATGATAAAATATTTCCAATAAAAATTGGGAGGATATTTTATGAACTTTACTGGTTTTGACCAAACTGATTTTGACGTTTTCCACATCGACGGCTTGGATGAAAGAATGAAAGCTTTAAAAGCGTCGATTCGGCCTAAATTAGAATTATTGGGCACTCATTTCGCCGAGGAACTAAGCCTTCTCACAAGCGATGAGATGTCTTTCCATGTGGCTAAACATGCCCGCCGAACGGTAAACCCTCCTAACGATACATGGGTTGCATTTGCCAACAATAAACGCGGGTACAAACAGCATCCACACTTTCAAATTGGTTTGTGGGAATCGCACTTATTTATTTGGTATGCTGTTATATATGAAGCGCCTAATAAAACGGCTGTCGGGTCTCTTCTTGAGGAAAACGTACCATATTTACGAAAGCACATTCCCGGTGAATTTGTCTGGTCCGATGATCACACAAAACCGGGGGCATACAAAATGAAAGATTTATCTGATGATCAATTACTCCATTTGTTCCAGCGCCTCCAATCTATTAAAAAATCGGAAATTCTTTGTGGTTTCCACTTGCCGAGAGAAGAAGCTGTCCGGCTGAGTGGTTCGGAATTAGTTGAATTAATCTATGATGTGTTTGTAAAATTAATACCCGTATATAAATTATCTTAAACAAATTAACCCTCCTAAAATGTACTTTTAGGAGGGTTTGTCTTTTTTAGAATGGGGTGATAGTATCCGTTATCCTTATTTCATTTTTATTTTTTCACCGGGAGAAGCAGCTTTCATTTTTTGAATAGCATGATAAGAAGAATACTTGCTCGCTTCTTCGAATTCATTACAAAGCTGTTTTTCTTCCGATTTGCTCGGAACAATTTCTTTAAATCTGCGGTAAGCATTCATTAATTCTTCTTTTTGAATCCCTTTCTCGTAAGCCATTTCTATCGCTTCAAAAAACTTAACAACATCAATTACTTCTTCCGTTGACCAGCCCGTCGAAAAAGGATAAGAATATTCCATTACATTACACCTTCTTTTCACATTCTTTTCACATTCTTTGGAGGCGCTCCACTGGCAATGGCTCTTGCAAGTGCGCCGATCGGCCGCTTGATCACCACTTTATCATTTTCATTGCCTGCAATCAAAGTTTTTTTATAGGTTTCAGACTTTTCTTCATTTACATATTTCTCAGCTTACTAGGCAAACCTTTATGAAAGTGCTATAATTCTTTTGTTTTCAATGAAAGGCCAGCATACAACAACAGAGATACGTTATTATTAATGAGGTGAAAAATACATTGTCACAATTCGATACTCCCCTATTTACCGGCTTAAAGGCCCACGCAGAAAAGAACCCAGTGCAATTTCACATTCCCGGCCATAAAAAAGGCAGCGGGATGGATCCCGAATTCCGCCAATTTATCGGAGAGAATGCTCTCTCCATCGATTTAATTAATATCGCGCCGCTTGATGACCTTCATCACCCCCAAGGCATTATCCAACAGGCCCAGGACTTGGCTGCCGAAGCGTTCGGTGCGGATCACACGTTTTTTTCTGTCCAAGGAACGAGCGGAGCCATTATGACAATGGTGATGGCGGTTTGCGGACCAGGAGAGAAAATTATTGTACCCCGCAATGTTCATAAATCCGTCATGACCGCCATTGTCTTTTCCGGAGCTGTTCCCATCTTTATTCACCCGGAAG
The DNA here is from genome assembly GCF_009183655.1 of Bacillus aerolatus. Lineage (GTDB taxonomy): Bacteria > Bacillota > Bacilli > Bacillales > Domibacillaceae > Pseudobacillus > Pseudobacillus aerolatus. The sequence continues at coordinate 115,558 of NZ_WEIO01000002.1, read as the reverse complement.
TTGATGCCGAGCTCGGTATCTCCCATGGCATTACGACGGATGCTGTAGAACGGGCTTTAAATGAGCACCCGGATGCTAAAGGGCTGCTTGTCATTAACCCAACATACTTCGGTATTTCTGGCGATTTAAAACAAATTGTTACAATCGCTCATTCGTTTGATGTGCCCGTTCTCGTCGATGAAGCACACGGCGTGCACATTCACTTCCATGAAGACTTGCCGATGTCCGCCATGCAAGCAGGGGCTGATATGGCAGCAACGAGCGTTCATAAGCTGGGAGGCTCTTTAACACAAAGCTCTATTTTAAATGTGAAAGAAGGGCTTATTTCAACGAAGCGCGTGCAAACGATTTTAAGCATGCTGACGACAACGTCCACTTCCTATATATTGCTCGCTTCTCTCGATGCCGCCCGGAAACGGCTCGCTACAGAAGGTAAACAATTAATAGACGAAACGATTCGCCTGGCGCGCTCCATGCGTAAACAAATTAACGAAATTAACCATCTATATTGTGTAGGAGAAGAAATACTCGGCTCGAAAGCCACGTATGATTTTGATCCGACAAAACTAATTATTTCCGTGAAAGAACTAGGCATTACTGGCCATGAAGCAGAAAAGTGGTTGAGAGAAAATTATAACATTGAAGTGGAATTATCTGATTTATACAACCTCCTTTGCATTATAACACCGGGAGATAAAGAGAATGAAGCGAGCCTTTTAATACGCGCTCTTTCACATATGGCTGATGTATTTGAAGGAACAGAAGAGAAAGTTCATGCAGAAGTGCTTCTTCCTAACATACCTCTTTTGGCGTTGTCACCGCGGGATGCTTTTTACGCTGAAACAGAAGTTGTGCCATTTGAAGAATCAGCCGGCCGGATTAGCGCTGAATTCATTATGGTGTATCCGCCGGGTATCCCGATTTTTATCCCGGGAGAAATCATTACAGAAGAAAACCTCACATACATTCTTAAAAATAGAGATGCAGGCTTGCCTGTTCAGGGTCCGGAAGACTTTGAACTGAACACACTGCGAGTGATTCAAGAGCGAAAAGCCATCGTATAGTTATCCAATATAAAACCCGGAAGCGGCTGCTTCCGGGTTTTATTTATTCCTTATTCAAACGGCATATGAATGGATTAATCGTCTAATTCTGTTTCTTCGTCGCAGCCGCAGTGTGAATACAAAACAGATACTTTTTCATCTTCAAAATGTTCGATCGTATTCATGCAAGATTGACAAACGATTGTTCCCATAATTAACATCCCCTTTTATTAGATTGTAAGCGGTTTATGTTCGTTAAATTTATAATAATATAACACATTGAAAATTTCAATGGTAAATTGTATGTCACATTGTCTTTTTCAAACAAAAAAGAGGCACTTTTCGCCCCTTCCAATAGAGTTTGAATCGTTTTTTAGATCGACTGACTCATATCTTTTCACTTGTAACAAATTCATGCAGAGGAGAAAAGGAAATGAAACAGCTGGTGTACAGCCAGCTTACCTGTCCAATAGAAGAGCAGCGAAGAAATAGTGATGAGTAAACCTTTATTCTGTGATTGCAGCATTTTTTGAGCAGCTGACATGCATAAATAGAAAAAGACGGCAAACAAAAGCCCATGAAAAGTTTTCGAATCTCCTTTTGACAACCATCCGGCTAATGTATAAAAACTCCAAATCATCAAATGAAAGATAAATACGAGATAATACCTCACAGATTCTCAGCTCATTTCTTTTTAATACCTGTTATATCCTATGGCTGAAACAAAGGATTTTTAACTAAATAGGTAAAAAAAAGAACTGCCCAAAGGACAGTTCTAGTTCAGCTTATTTTACAATATGGATTGGTGTGCCAAGAACGACTTCTGCTGCTTCCATGGAAATTTCACCTAATGTTGGATGCGCATGGATTGTCATAGCGATATCTTCCGCCGTCATTCCTGCTTCAATGGCAAGACCAAGTTCAGCGATCATATCAGAAGCCCCGGACCCCGCAATTTGGGCACCGATAATTAATCCGTCTTCTTTGCGTGTAACGAGCTTAACAAATCCATCTGTGCTATTAAGCGCTAACGCACGGCCGTTGGCTGCGAATGGGAATTTAGCCGCAGTGACTTCGATTCCTTCTTCTTTTGCCTCTGCTTCTGTATAACCGACAGTCGCCAATTCCGGCTCCGTAAAGCATACAGCTGGAATCGCCATATAGTCGATTTCAGAACGCTCTCCTGCAATGACTTCAGCGGCTACTTTACCTTCGTAAGAAGCTTTGTGTGCTAATGGAGGTCCTTGTACAATGTCACCAATCGCATAAATATTCGATACGCTTGTACGGCATTGTTTGTCGATTTCAATTAAACCACGGTCTGTTAGTTTGACGCCTGCTTGCTCAAGACCAAGTTCTTCCGTGTTTGGCTTGCGGCCAACCGTAACGAGTACATAGTCCGCTTCCACTTTTTCTTCTTTTCCATTTACTTCATAAGTCACTGTTACGCCATTATCTGTTTCTTCGGCTGATTTAGCCATGGCTTTCGTAACTATTTTCACACCTTTTTTCTTCAAGTTGCGCTTAACGAGAGCAGACATTTGTTTTTCAAAGCCATTTAAAATCTCGTTCGCTCCTTCAAGAATAGTCACTTCCGTTCCAAGGTTGGCATAAGCAGTGGAAAGTTCAGCGCCGATATAACCACCGCCGACAACGACCATTTTGCCTGGAACTTCTTTCAACGCCAAAGCACCTGTTGAGTTAATTACGCGCTCAGAGAATTTAAAGTTAGGAATTTCGATAGGATGTGAGCCAGTAGCTACAATTGCATCCTTAAACTTATATGTTTGAGCAGAGTTTTCATCCATCACACGGATCGTGTTTGCATCCACGAAATAAGCCTCTCCGCGAACAATTTCTACTTTGTTTCCTTTTAAAAGTCCTTCTACTCCACCAGTGAGTTTCTTGACTACACTAGCTTTCCATTCTTGAACCTTTTCAAAGTTAACTGTAACATTTTCTGCTACAATTCCGATATCATCCGAATGTTTAGCTTGTTCAAAGCGGTGTGCAGCTGTAAGTAACGCTTTAGAAGGGATACAGCCGACATTTAAACAAACACCGCCAAGTTCTCCTTTTTCCACGATAGTTACTTTTTGTCCAAGCTGAGCAGCCCGAATAGCTGCCACATATCCACCGGGGCCTGCACCGATGACGATCGTATCAGTTTCGATTGGGAAATCTCCTACTACCATTGCATTACGCCTCCATTAATAAAAGTTCTGGATCATTTAACAAACGCTTAATGTGATTAAGCGCGTTTTGAGCCGTCGCGCCGTCGATCATGCGATGATCAAAGCTCAATGATAATGCTAACACAGGTGCAGCTACAATTTCACCATTTTTTACTACCGGTTTTTCAGCAATTCGGCCAATTCCAAGAATAGCCACTTCTGGGTGATTAATAACCGGTGTAAACCATTGCCCGCCAGCAGAACCAATATTCGTAATCGTACAAGAAGCGCCTTTCATTTCAGCCGGAGCAAGCTTCCCGTCACGAGCTTTGCCTGCCAATTCATTAATTTCGTTTGAAATCGTAAACATAGACTTGCGGTCGGCATTTTTTACGACTGGAACGAGAAGACCTTTATCCGTATCGGCAGCAATTCCGATATTGTAATAATGCTTATGAACAATTTCGCCTGCTTCATCATCGAGTGATGTATTCAATGCCGGGTATTCCCGCAGCGCGCTTGTTAATGCTTTTACCACATAAGGAAGGAAAGTTAACTTAATGCCTTTTTCTTCAGCTACTGCTTTGAATTTTTTACGGTGAGCCCAGAGTTTAGTTACTTCTACTTCATCCATTAATGTAACGTGCGGTGCTGTATGTTTCGAATTTACCATCGCTTTGGCAATCGCTTTGCGGATACCGCTCATTTTTTCGCGCGTTTCTGGGAACTCCCCTTCAGGAATAATCGCTGCCGCAGCTGGTACGCTTTCCTGTGTACCCGTTTGCTGCACTGCAGATGACTCTTCTTGTTTAGCTGCCACTGGTGCTTCCGGTGCTTTCTGATCACCGGCAAGGAAGCTGTCGATGTCTTCTTTTAGCACGCGGCCGTTTTTGCCTGAACCAGCCACTTGGCGGATATCCACCTCTTTTTCACGCGCATATTTGCGGACAGACGGCATCGCTACAATACGGCGGTTCGGATCAACTTTCGTTTCTTCCTTGGCTGCTTCTGCTTTCACTTCTTCAGCTGCCGGCTGTGCCCCTGCTCCAGTTGCACCTGTTTTTTCCTGCATTGGGGCTTCTTCTTTTTTCAAGTCCTGCCCCGCTTCCGCTGTCGATTGAACTTGCGCTTCTGTTTTTTCTTCGCCGTCATCATGACCTTTAAACTGTAAATCTTCATAGCCCGGTGCGTCGAATCTGACGAGGACGTCACCAACGATCGCTACTGTTCCTTCACTTACTAGAATTTCTTCCACTGTTCCTGTAACAGGAGAAGGAATTTCTACTACTGCTTTATCGTTTTGCACTTCACACAGGACATCATCTTCTTCGATTTTGTCGCCGGGTTTCACAAACCATTTCACGATTTCGCCTTCGTGGATACCTTCACCAATATCTGGTAATCTAAATTCAAATGCCAAAGTCTTCATCCTCCTAATTTAAATTGATCATATAAAGCTGACAGCCGAGCATACCGACAAATGGCTCAAACCCGCCTTTAAGCGAGTTTGAACATTTTCTGCCATTGATTGTCTGCTATTAAAAATCGAGTACTTTTTTCGCTGTTTCAATGATGTCTTTAAAGTTTGGAAGCCAAACAGGTTCAGCTTGAGAGAATGGATAGACTGTATCAGGAGCCGTCACACGCAATACCGGCGCTTCCAGGCTTAAAATGGCGCGGTCGTTAATTTCCGCTACGACGTTCGCTGCGATACCCGCTTGTTTCTGAGCTTCTTGGACGACAATCGCGCGCCCTGTTTTTTCTACAGATGCCACAATTGCATCGACATCCAATGGCTGAACGGTACGAAGATCGATGACTTCTGCCGAATGCCCTTGTTTTTCCAATTCTTCTGCTGCTTTGATCGATTCATGAACCATCGCACCATAAGTAATGATGGATATATCTGTTCCTTCACGTTTCACTTCTGCTTTTCCAAGAGGAATCGTGTATTCTTCTTCCGGCACTTCCTGACGGAAAGAGCGGTACAGTTTCATATGCTCAAGGAATATAACGGGATCATTGTCACGGATCGCTGAAATTAACAACCCTTTCGCATCATATGGTGTAGATGGAATAACAACTTTCAATCCAGGCTGCTGAGCAACGAGTCCTTCTAAGCTGTCTGCATGAAGTTCAGGTGTGAACACGCCTCCCCCAAATGGAGAACGAATCGTTACCGGAGCGGAATATGCGCCTCCTGAACGGTAGCGGAGACGGGCTAATTGACCGCTGATAGAATCCATTACTTCGTAAACGAAACCAAAAAATTGAATTTCAGGAACAGGACGGAACCCTTCAAGAGCAAGCCCCACGGCAAGTCCGCCAATTCCGGATTCAGCAAGCGGTGTGTCAAATACACGGTCTTCACCGAATTCTTTTTGGAGACCTTCCGTTGCCCGGAAAACCCCTCCATTCACTCCAACGTCTTCCCCAAAGACCAATACATTTTCATCGTTCTTTAGTTCGGTGCGCAGAGCGTCCGTAATAGCTTGGATCATTGTCATTTGCGCCATGGCTTACTTCGACTCCTTCTCTTTATAAATTTCAAATTGTTCTTTTAAGTTTGCTGGCATTTCTTCATACATATTAGACATTAAATCCGTCACTTTTTGCTTAGGCGTTTCATCTGCTTTTTTAATGGCGTCTTTAATTTCTTCTTTTGCGCGTTCAATCACGGCTGTTTCTTTTTCCTCGTTCCAGAGGCCTTTACCTTCCAAATACTTGCGGAAACGGACGAGCGGATCTTTCTTTTCCCACTCTGTATCCATGTCATTCGTACGGTAACGTGTCGGATCATCTCCCGCCATCGTATGTGGACCATAGCGGTAACACATTGTTTCGATTAAAGTCGGTCCTTCCCCATTCAAGGCACGCTCGCGGGCTTCGCGTGTAACAGCATAAACTGCCAATGGATCCATTCCGTCGACGAGCACGCTCGGCATACCTGCTGCGATTCCTTTTTGAGCAATCGTTTTTGCCGCTGTTTGCTTTTCGCGTGGTGTGGAAATGGCAAACTGGTTGTTTTGCACAATGAAAATGGCAGGAGCATTAAACGCACCGGCAAAGTTAATACCTTCGTAGAAGTCCCCTTGTGAAGAACCGCCATCTCCTGTATATGTAACGGCCACTGCTTTTTTGCCGCGTTTTTTCAATCCGAGAGCAACGCCGGCATTTTGAATGTATTGTGCACCAATAATAATTTGAGGTGCAAGTACGTTTAAGCCTTCAGGCACCTGGTTGCCATGGTAATGCCCGCGTGAAAATAAAAACGCTTGATATAATGGAAGGCCGTGCCAAATGATTTGCGGAACGTCACGGTAGCCCGGTAAAATCCAGTCTTCTTTTTCAAGTGCGAAATGAGAAGCGATTTGAGAAGCTTCCTGGCCTGCTGTCGGTGCATAGAAACCAAGACGTCCTTGGCGGTTTAATGAAATCGAGCGCTGATCTAAAATTCTCGTATAGACCATGCGAGTCATTAATTCCTCAAGCTGCTCATCTGTCAACTCAGGCATTGCATCCTGATTAACAATTTCGCCCTCTTCATTCAAAATTTGAAACATCTCAAATTGATCTTCAATCATTTCAAGTGTTTTCTTTGCATCAAATTGTGCCTTCTTTTTAGCACTCATGAAAGCCACCTACCCTTTCTTTTTTTGGTTGCGCATAAACTTGTTAGTTTTTAAGTTATCCTTAAACCTTTCACTTACGCACAATCTTTCCAATTGGATTCATTTATAGTTAGTGCTGTACTAGTCAAAACGAAATATACACTAGTACAATAACTTGTTTACAGACATAAGTCTATACTAATGATCAGCTGAAAGTCAAACAAAATTACCTTTAACAAAGGGAAGTTGTCAATTTTCCTGAATGAAAATTAAAAAAACTGTATTACCCCACGAAAAGATCTGTACTATAAAAAAAGCTTTTTTCTTTAGCTGTTATAGAGTAGTTTCTCTTTCATCATTTTTCTCTTTCTTTTTACATGTATATCCTTTCCCTTCGCAAAAGAAAAAAAACGAGAATTTTACTCGTCCCGTTTTTCTTCATTCTTATTATTCCTTTTTCATACTTTTATCAAATAAAGCTTTTTGCTTGTTAAACGTATTCGTTAACTCGTTAAATCGTTTAACAGCCATTGTCAGCTTTTCGTTTCTTTCATTAATTTTTGCCAGTTGCTCTTCTACCTGGGCTAACGTCGTCTCTTCCTTCTCCAGCAAGCCGTACAACTCTTTGTTTAATTGAAGAAGTTCCTTATACAACTTATCGATCGTTTGGTGTTCTTTATATCTGGCTTCCATCGTCTTAATTAAGTCGCTGAGCTGCTTTTTTGCTTTTTTATCTTCCATTTGTTCGCTCAAAGCGTGCATTTTAGAAAATTCTTCGGCCGCTTTCTTCATCGCTTCCTGCTCAGCCGAGAGTTTTTCTGCACGCTCTTTTAAATTTTCATCTGCTTCTTTTCCCAACTTCCGCCATTTTTCTTTATCCTCTTTATTTGCAGTCATCATCTCTTGATAAATTTCCTGCTCAGTTTTTTCAAGTTTTGCCAATGAACTTTGCTGCTTGACAAAACTTTCTTCCGCTTCCGCCGTTTTTTCAAAAATTGCGGAAGCTTTTTCTTCCGTTGTACCGCCGCAGCCCGTTAAAATAGCAGCCGCTGAAACAAAAGAAACAATATACCTTTTTTTCACTTCTCCATCCCCCAATAAACGTACATGTACTATAAATGGTTCTATGTATATGTGCGACTTACTTATTTTTTTACATATCCTTTTTTTATTCTGTTAAAACATCCGCTGCTTTCGTTAACAATGTTCCTTTTTTTTGATAAACTATCGGTAGTAGTTGACGCAAAGAAAGAAGGTACTTGTATGATTACGATGAAAGATATTGTTCGGGAAGGCCACCCTGTATTAAGGGAAAAAGCGGCTGAAGCGGCTCTTCCTCCAAGCGAAGAAGATAAAAATATAGCAGAGAGCCTGCTGGAGTACGTCCAAAACAGCCAAAATCCTGAAATTGCTGAAAAATTCGGCTTGCGTCCGGGTGTGGGACTCGCCGCTCCGCAAATCGGTTTGTCAAAACGAATCGCTGCTATTCAGGTGCACGATGAAAACGGAACCCTTATTAGCCATGCTTTGATTAACCCTAAAATCGTGAGTCATTCAGTGGAAAAAGCTTATTTAACTTCGGGAGAAGGCTGCTTATCAGTGGATCGGGACGTTCCCGGCTATGTACACAGGTATGCACGAGTAACAGTAAAAGCGATAGGCCTTGACGGCAATGAAATAAAGCTTCGGTTAAAAGGGGTTCCGGCTATTGTGATTCAACATGAAATCGACCATTTAAACGGCATCATGTTCTATGATCATATCGACTCAAAAAATCCATTCAAAGTGCCCGAAGGCGCTTCTCCCATTGAACGCTAAATGATGAAAACAAGCCGGAATGATTTTCCGGCTTGTTTTCATCATTAGCGTACTATAAAATAATCGCATTGTGGATCGCTTTGCTAATGGCGAAAGGCTACGTCTAGCTCCAGCGCCTAGCCCCTTGAGGTTAAATAACCTTTCCTCAATGAAGTCAAAGAGCGGACTTCTTTATAGAAGAGCGGAGCCGACTGCTCTGGAGCGACAAGCATATGACAGTCTGACTGCATGGCGTTTTTCAGCCATGCAGTCAGACTGATATATGACCTCGAGCCCCAAGGAGGCGCAGCTAGACATTGGTAAAAGAACATTTTTGCCTGAGGCTGGTCAAGGCGCTTGCGCTTTTGTTCTTGCTTTCATTAAATTAAATTCAGCTTTTCAAGAGCAAGATAAATACCGTCTTCCGCTACATCTGTTGTAACCATATCGGCTGCTTTCTTTACAGGTGGAAGCGCATTGCCCATTGCCACTCCTGTACCTGCAAGCTTCAGCATTTCAATATCATTTAACCCATCGCCAAACGCATAGACATCTTCCATTTTAAACTTTAGCCGCTCCATCATTTTTTTAATACCTTCCGCTTTCGATCCGCCGGCAGGCAAAATATCAAGCGAGTATGGATGCCAACGGATAAATGTAAATTCTGGAAATTGCTCTCTGTAATAAGATTCATCGCTTTCCTCACAAAAGATAAGCGTTTGATATAATTCACTCTCTTTGTAAAAATCTGGCGCGGATTCCGGGTGCGGAAACTTTAGGCTGCCGAGACTTTCCTCGATGTATGTATGCTTCGGATGATTCGCTCTCATCACCTTTTCATTCATGTAAACAAGCGGGTGTTCAAGTTTATTTGCACACTCATTGAGCCTTTCAAGTGCGTCAACAGCCAGCGGGTTTAAGTAAATCACTTCATCTTCGAACACGACGTATTGGCCGTTAAAGCTGACAAAAGAATGAATATCCAATTCTTTTCGCAAATCTTCATACATAAACGGTGCCCTTCCTGTAGCGATAGCTGTGTAGACGCCTTTATCTCTTAACAACCGGACCGCTTCCTTCGTTTTTTCCGGCAGCTGTTTATCGTGATCCAGCAGTGTTCCATCTATATCAAAAAAAACAATTTTCGTCATGTGAACGGCTCCTTTTCTCCATGTTTTCCCCCTTCAACCTATCTTAACTCCTTATAAAAGTCAACGAATCCGGGTCTTTCTGGCGTTTATTACCACGCAGTAAAGAAAATAATCTGCGCGGCTTTAACCATACTAAATAGCAGGTGTGGGACAGTATATTCCCGTTCTTCTTTAAATGCAGACAAACTTGTGTTAAAATACGTGTAAGGAGTGATCCACTATGTTAAGAAGGCTAAAAAAGAAGCTTGCCAAACAGTGGAGAGACATGCTCAGAAGAAAATCAATCGCATAATAAAGAATGGTGTAGCCCTTCCTTTATGAAGGGCTGTCTTTGTGTATAAATACAAAAAATGTTCATATTAATTTATACTCTACAAAAGCCGGAATGTTAAAAACATGAAAAAAAACTAGACATTCTATATAATAAGAAAAGCGCAAGCGCCTTGTCCACCCCCGACAAGTATAAGACGACCCTCACGAAAAGGTGTTCTTGGCCTTGCCGGGAGGATTGGCTTGTGACCTCAGGGGAGTGGCACTGGAGCTGGACAATAAAAAAAGCATAACAAACGAAGTTAGCTGGACTGTTTTCTGGAATTTATCCAGGTGTGCAGTTTTGATATATCAATCGGACAAGGAGAGAAACTAATGATTTTTAAAGTGTATTATCAAGAAAAAAGAGATGAAGTAGCTATACGCGAAAATACGAAAGTCCTTTATACAGAAGCGTCTTCCGAACGGGAAGTGCGCCACGCGTTAAAAAACCGCCCCTATAATATTGAATACGTTCAAGCGATCGAAAACTCTTATTTAGCTTACGAGCAGCAATCACCAAATTACCGATTGGAGCAGCTGTAATTTATGAAAGCCGTTAAAAACGATCAAACAGCTGTTTTTGCCCTAGGCGGTTTGGGTGAAATCGGAAAAAACACGTATGCAGTACAGTTTCAGGATGAAATCATTTTAATTGATGCCGGAATTAAATTCCCGGAAGACGAATTGCTTGGCATTGATTATGTGATTCCAGACTATACTTATTTAGAAAAAAATGCCGACAAAATTAAAGGGCTGTTTGTTACTCATGGACACGAAGACCATATCGGCGGCATCCCTTACTTGCTCCGTCAAGTAAACGTACCTATTTACGGCGGAAAACTCGCTCTCGGTTTAATTAAAAATAAATTAGAAGAGCATGGGCTGCTGCGCCAGACTAGAATGCATGAAATTCATGAAGACGACGTTATTAAATTTAGAAAAACGTCAGTCGCTTTCTTCCGCACAACACATAGCATTCCGGATTCTTACGGCATTGTTGTTAAAACACCGCCAGGAAATATTGTGCATACTGGAGACTTCAAATTTGATTTTACACCGGTTGGAGAGCCAGCTAACCTGACTAAAATGGCTGAAATTGGAAAAGAAGGCGTGCTTTGCCTCCTATCCGACAGTACGAACAGCGAAGTGCCGAACTTCACGATGTCTGAACGCCGTGTCGGTGAAAGCATTCAAGACATTTTTAGAAAAGTCGAAGGCCGCATTATTTTCGCTACATTCGCCTCCAATATCCACCGCCTTCAGCAAGTCGTGGAAGCTGCCGTGGAAGACGGCCGCAAAGTAGCGGTGTTCGGACGGAGCATGGAAGCGGCTATTAACATCGGACAAGACCTTGGCTATATTCGCTGTCCGAAAGATACATTTGTCGATACACAGCAGTTAAATCGGCTGCCGGCTGACAAAGTGACCATTCTTTGTACAGGCAGCCAAGGTGAACCAATGGCCGCTCTTTCAAGAATTGCTAATGGCACCCATCGTCAAATCCAAATTCAGCCAGGTGACACGGTCGTATTTTCCTCTTCGCCGATTCCCGGCAACACGATCAGCGTAAACCGCACTATTAATGCGCTTTTCCGTGCAGGAGCGGAAGTAATTCACGGTTCGTTAAGCAACATCCATACATCTGGACACGGCAGCCAGGAAGAACAGAAATTAATGCTGCGCTTAATCAAGCCTAAATATTTCATGCCGATCCACGGTGAATACCGAATGCAGAAAATGCACGCACAACTTGCTGTTGACTGTGATGTCCCGGCAGATCATTGCTTTATCATGGACAACGGAGAAGTCCTTGCTCTCGGCAAAGATTCGGCTCAGCTTGCCGGTAAAGTCCCTTCCGGATCTGTTTACATCGACGGCAGCGGCATCGGCGATATCGGAAATATTGTGCTGCGCGACCGCCGCATTCTTTCCGAAGAAGGCCTTGTGATTGTCGTTGTCAGCATTAATATGGAAACATATAAAGTGGAAGCAGGCCCTGACATTATTTCGCGCGGATTTGTGTATATGCGTGAATCAGGCGATCTCATTTATGAAGCGCAAAGCATGCTGAACAAACACATTCACCGCGTGCTGAATAAAAAGACGACACAATGGTCAGAAATTAAAAATGAAATTATTGACACGCTCTCCCCTTTCCTATACGAAAAAACAAAACGTCGGCCAATGATCCTTCCGATTATTATGGAAGTGTAAGCCGACAGATGATTTCTCCTCCGCCTGTGTGCGGAGGTTTTTATTTTAAAAAAGAAAAAAAGATGCAGTAACAACCTGCACCTTTTCGTCCATTTATTTAAGCGTTCATCACTTTTTGTTCAAAGCGGTTAATGTCTGAGTCCGCTCCAATAACAATCAAAATATCTTCTTTTAAAATCTCTTCATCCGCTTGTGGAGAAACGAGGATTTCTTTCCCTCTTTTAATAGCTACAATGTTAATTCCATACCTCGCCCGAATATCAAGATCCATCAGGGAATTCCCTGCCAATAAATCATTGGCCACAATCTCCATAATAGAATGTTCATCGGACAGCTCAAGATAATCCAGCACGTTGTTTGAAATCATATTATGCGCAATTCTCCGCCCCATATCCCGCTCCGGATGAACAACGTGGTCAGCACCAATTTTTCTAAGCACTTTTTCATGATAATCATTTTGTGCTTTCGCTGTAATACGCTGCACACCAATTTCTTTCAGCATCAGCGTCGTTAAAATACTAGATTGAATATCATCACCGATGGCTACAATCACATGATCAAAGTTGCGGATGCCGAGACTCTTTAGGACGGATTCATCCGTTGTATCCGCTACAACAGCGTGTGAAGCAATGGCAGCAAATTCATTGACGCGGTCTTCATCAACATCGATCGCCATCACTTCCATTCCCTGCTCAGAAAGCGCCCGACAAATACTGCCGCCAAAACGGCCAAGGCCAATTACCACGAATTCTTTTTTCACATGAATTCCTCCACTAGTTCAACGAAGTTAATTACCCGTTCATTTTATCATAGAACACAGCAACTGTACGACGTTCTTATTGTTTTTTTCCCTTCACATAGTCCGCATCAAACAAGAACAGCTTCATCAGCAAGTAAAGAGAGGGAATTAACAGCAGCAGCCCCAGTACAAAGACAATGACTAGCGCAAGCGCCATCGTTTCATTCGTTACACTTTCATGCAATGTAATGTGCGGGTACAAAATATAAGGTAAATGAGAGGCTCCGTACCCAAAAAAAGCGAAGAAAAATTGCAGCATTACCATAATAAAAGCGATACCGAATTTTTTCTTTAAATAAATTAAATAGGATGCAACCATAAAGCAAAGAAGGGACAGCGCAAACATCCACCAGTATTCGCCAACTGCTTTATGAAAATGAATAGGATTATGCTCGCGAAGCGAAACAAACACAAACAGGCTCGCAATTATCGTCGGCGGACTCCATAATAATGCGAATTTGCGCAAAATTTCGCGCGCCCCCTTATCATTTGCACGATCTGCATAATATGTTAAAAACGAGGCGCTGATAAACAACACAGATACGATGGATAAAGCCACCACACTCCATGAATACGGACTCGTGAACAGTTCTTTCGCCAAAAAAATGACTTTATTGCCTTCTACTTTTAAAAAGCCGCCTTCAGAAATCGTTAAAGTGGTAGAAAGCGAAGCTGGAATTAACAAGCCTGTCGCTCCGTATAAAAATAAGTAGGCGGTGCTGCTTCGGGATCCGTAGTTATTAAAGGCGTAAAAAGATCCACGGATCGCGAGCAAAATGATCGCCACACTGCCCGGAATCAACAGCGCTGTCCCGAAGTAATAAGCAGTACTTGGGAAAAAGCCAACGATTCCGACAAAGAAAAAGACAAAAAACACATTCGTTACTTCCCAGACCGGTGACAAGTATCTGGAAATCAAGTCATTAATCAAGTGGTCCCTTTTAGTTATTTTGCCATAGTAAGCGAAAAAGCCAGCACCGAAGTCGATGGACGCAACGATTAAGTATCCGTATAAAAATGTCCATAGGACCGTAATCCCGAGAAGTTCTAAATTCATTTCTCTCTTCCTCCTCTACTTTATCAACGGTTTGGAAAACGTCGTTCCAATTCAGCCTCTGCCGGCGCATTTTTAAACATACGAATCAGAACGACGGCGCAGAGAATACCGAGCACTAAATAAAGGAGAGCAAACAGGATAAAGGTTAATCCTACTCCATTCCCCGTCGTGGCTGCTTCTGATACTTTCATATATCCTCTTAATATCCATGGCTGACGTCCTACTTCTGCGAAAATCCAGCCGAATTCAATCGCCAGCATGGAAAGTGGCCCGGAAGCTACGACCATCCAAAGCAGCGGCTTATTTAATTCATTAAATCTCTTGATTTTAGCCATTAATATATAAACACCGGAAACTCCGAGAACGAAAAAGCCAATTGAAACCATAAGATCAAACATATAATGGATCCAAAGCGGCGGGCGTAGATCTTCAGGTATATCATACAGCCCAATCACTTCAGTATCGAATGAGCTGCCAGCCAGGAAACTTAAAAGTCCTGGAAGCCGGATTTCATTTTTCACTTCATTGTTTTCATCGATCGTACCAAATAAGATTAAGTCCGCATTTTTCTCTGTTTCAAAATGCCATTCAGCGGCTGCTAGTTTTTCAGGTTGTTCCGCAGCTAAAAACTTCGCGGATACATCACCGGCCACAGCCGTTAATATGGCAAAAATAAACGTGCAAACCATCGTCAAACGCAACGCTTTTTTCTCGTATGTACCACGCTTGCCTTTTAAAATGGCAAAAGCCGCAATCGCCGCTAAAATCGCCGCTGCCGTCATATAAGAAGTCGTCAGGACGTGAAACACTTTTGAAGGGGTAGCCGGGTTTAACATAGCAGCTATCGGATCAATATTGACCGCCTTTCCATTTTCCAGTTCAAACCCTTGCGGTGTATTCATAAATGAGTTTACTGTCGTAATAAATAAGGCAGAAGCGGATGATCCGATCATAACAGGAATCGTTAACAGCCAGTGCGTCATTCTGTTTTTAAACCGGTCCCACGTATACAAATAAATACCAAGGAAAATGGCTTCAAAGAAGAAGGCGAATGTTTCCATGAATAACGGCAGCGCGATTACTTGTCCGGCTACCTCCATAAAACTAGGCCAAAGCAGTGACAATTGCAAACCGATCGCTGTCCCCGTTACAACACCAACAGCTACTGTAATCGTAAATCCGCGTGCCCAGCGCCGTGCCAGGAGCAAATAATAAGGATCATTTCTTTTAATCCCGATAAATTCAGCGATGGAAATCATGATCGGGACACCTACGCCGATTGTAGCGAAAATAATGTGAAATCCCAATGTCATCGAGGTCAGCATTCGGCTGAGCATGACACTATCTAGTTCCATAAAGAGACCTCCTTGTTTTTATTGAAATATATATATCACATCATCCCCTATTTTAAGCGCCAGATGCAAGAAAAAGGGCTGGCCTTCATGAAGATTTTGTGACGTTTTTCACAAACTTTTGTGAACAAAAGCCAGCTCATCGGCTGGCTTCTTCTTTTATTGCTCTTTTTTCTCCATTTCGTCCAATACACGATTAACACGCTTTTCAAGCATTTTCATGCCGCTTCCACCCGCTTGGAAATGACGAAGGTTCCCATCTTTATCAAAGACGTAATAAGCGGGCACGTATTGATTTTCAAATGCTTCTGTCAGTTTATGTTCACTGTCCACAAAAATCGGCTGGGAAATGCCGTGTTCTTTTGCTGTTGCTTCAATTTGTGCCATATCGAGATCATCTTCAGAACGAGGCATATGAACAGCGACGACGTTTAATTTATCTTGATATTGATCGCGGAAGCCATTTACTTGCGGCATTGCTTCTTTGCAGAGGTGACAGCTGACAGACCAAAAATGAATAAGTGTCGGTTTTTCTCCAATCAGCTCTTCTTTCGTCACTTGTCCGTTTAGCCAAGCAGTTTCACCAGTTAACTCAGGCATTGGTTCTCTTAATTTCATTTAAACAGCCTCCTTATTTTCAAAAAAAGACCTAACTAATCCGTTAGGCCTTTCTGTTTGTTTGTACTCGTTTCAATTATCTTTGAACAAAGTTCTTACAGAGTTTTTTGACCTGGCTTCCAGTTTGCAGGGCAAAGTCCGCCAGTTTGAAGCGCTTGAAGTACGCGAAGAGTTTCCTCTACGTCGCGGCCAATGTTGTTGTGGTTTACTACTTGGTATTGAAGTTCGCCTTCTGGATTAATGATGTATAATCCGCGAAGTGCAATTCCTTCTTCTTCGATTAATACGCCATAGTCACGTGAAACGGTATGGTTAGTATCAGCAGCTAATGGGTATTTAAGATCGCCAAGACCGTTGTCTTTACGATCTGTATTGATCCAAGCTAAGTGAGTATGAATCGTGTCAGTAGAAACACCGATCACTTCAGCATCTAAATCTTCAAACTCGTCATAGCGGTCAGATAAAGATGTAATTTCTGTCGGGCATACGAAAGTAAAGTCCATTGGATAGAAGAACAATACTGTCCATTTACCATTTTTCATGTTTTCTTCAAGGCTTACTTTACCAAATTCTTTGTTAGCCAATACTGCGTCCATTTCAAAACGTGGAGCTTGTTTACCTACCATGCGCTCTGCCATTGCTAAAATCCCTCCAAATATGTAGTCATTATAAATGAGAAAGTAATAGATTTTTTCTCAATTACTTTCTTTATCACAATTATCATTATAATAGACATAAACATTTTCGTCAACATTTAATTATAATAATTTTAAAAAAGTAATTAATATAAAACAATGGTGAAACAGCGTTGAAAAATGCCCTTTATTGTTATGCCCCGCGAGTTTCATTTTAAACGTTTTCTTTTATATTCAGTTTATCATGATCTTGCCTCCCGGCAAAATGATAACTATTGCTGCCCGCACCTCCCGTTATGAAAGTGAATGAAAAAAGCGCGTAATCGCTTCAATGCCAAATGGAACAGCACTTTCATCCGGATTGAGCTTTGCATGGTGCAGTCCGTAATCGGATCCGACTCCGAGCCAGAACATTAATCCTGGAATTTCTTTCAATATATAGCCAAAATCTTCGCCTGTCATCGCTTCTTTGCACACGACCAGCTGAACGCCTTCCTGACGCTCCATAAATTCGATAAAACGCCGTGCGATGGCCGAATCGTTATTCACTTGATAATAATTGCTGCCGTAGTCGATCACTGTACTGCATTCAAATCCAATTTCAATGCCTCTTACAAGCGCCTCAATTCGGTGTTTTACTTTAGCCATAGCTTCAGCAGACAACGTACGGATCGTTCCTTCCAGCCTCGCTGTTTCCGCAATAATGTTTTGGACCGTTCCCCCGGTCAGTTTGCCAATCGTGACAACTGCGCTGTCAAGCGGATCCGTGTTTCTTGATATAACAGTTTGCAGCTGGGTAATTAAATGGGCGGCTGCTACGACCATATCTTTTGTTTCATGTGGAAAAGCCGCATGCCCCCCCTTGCCTGTTAAGTCAATAAACAGCTCTGATGTGTTGGCAAACAGCAAGCCTTCCTTTGTCGCAATCGTTCCAACCGGATATTCAGGAGCAATATGGAGCGCATATATTTCGTCAGGCTTCCACTCTTTCATTTGTTCGCTTTTCATCATCAGCTCTGCTCCTCCCGGTCCTTCTTCAGCCGGCTGGAAAATAAACAGTAAATCAGGGTCTATTTCATATTGAACAAAGTGGGTGAGCACACCTAAAGCAATGCTCATATGCATATCGTGTCCACAGGCATGCATCATGCCTTTATGAGAAGAGCGAAAAGGCAAACCCGTCTGTTCCTCTATTGGCAGCCCATCCATATCCGCCCGGTAGCCGACAATCCGATCACCCTGGCTTCCTTTTACTTTGACAAACACACCAGTTTTCCAAGTCTTTATTTCCAGCCGTTCTTGAGGAAGAGAGCTAAAGTAATCAAGAAGGTAGCTTTGTGTTTTAAATTCCATAAACCCTTGCTCCGGTATTTTATGCAAATCCCGGCGGATATTAATAAATGAACTGTGAACCATGTACTTCACTCACTTCCTGTTAAAAACTAGGCGTGGGCTGCAGCCCACGCCTAGTTCACAGTTTTTGGATAAGTTCAGCGCCTGCCGCTTATAACTTACGCAATTCCTGTATGATTTCAGTTTTCGATTTTGTTTTGTCATCGATTTGTTTAACCACTTTCGCAGGCGCTCCCACGGCCACTGAAAATGGAGGAACATCTTTCGTAACGATGGCACCGGCTGCCACAACGGACCCTTGGCCAACCTTTACTCCTTCTAATACTACAGCATTCGCACCAATCAATACATCATCTTCAAGAATGACCGGCTGTGCGGAAGGCGGTTCGATGACTCCGGCAAGTACAGCACCTGCGCCGACGTGGCAGTTTTTGCCGACCGTTGCGCGTCCGCCGAGCACAGCATTCATATCAATCATCGTTCCTTCGCCAATAACTGCCCCAATGTTAATCGAAGCCCCCATCATAATTACGACATTATCACCGATTTCTACTTTCTCCCGAATGATTGCGCCTGGTTCAATGCGTGCTTTAATTCCTTTTAAGTCAAGTAAAGGGATAGCTGAATTGCGGCGGTCATTTTCCACGACAAAGTCTTCAATAAGATTCTCGTTTTGTTTAATCGTTTCGGAAATTTCTGACCACTCGCCAAAAACAACTCCCGAACGTCCTTCGATAAATGTTTTTGCAGACGGTCCAAAATCTACCCCCGCCAAATCACCTTTCACATACACTTTTACCGGCGTACATTTCGTGCTGTTGCTAATAAAAGAAATAATTTCATGCGCGCCCATTGTTTTCATGTTATGTATTCCTCCCAAAGTTCAGATGTATTGCGAAAAAAAACGAAAATGTCTTCGCATTTTTTTAAAATTTATCAAACCAAACTGAATTTTACAAGAATATTTTCACACACGGCCTTTTTAAGGCTTAAATTCTTCCACCACTTCAATAAAAGCTTGTACTTGTTTGAGTTCAAAAGCGGCATCATACCCGAGCAGCCACGTATCACGGCGCAGCGGGGACTGGTCTTCATCAAGCAAAGGCAGTTTAAACACATCCCCTTCTGCCCCATCAAGTGTAATAGCCGGCAATATAGCATATCCAATTCCGTTAAACGCCATCTGTTTGCACGTTTCAATTTGGTCGACAATGATGGATTGCTTCGGTGCCATTTGAAATTGACGGTGCCACCACTCTTGAATTTCTTGAAAATAGGTAGAATCACTCCTAAACTGAATAAATGGTTTATCCGCCGTTAAAACTTCCTCTACATGACGGATTTCCTTATCTACTAAATATAAGCTGTCTTCAAACAGATGGATTTTCCGCCCTTTCCATTCTGGCGTTCCACGAATAATACCGATATGCACCTCTCCTTCGTAAAGCGCTTTTGAAATCTCACTGCTCCAGCCTGTCATTAACGAGATTTTAGCATGTGGATATCTTTCAACAAATTTTTTTAACACTTGCGGCAGCCAATTTTGACCGACAATCGATGCACAGGCGATTTTTAATGTGCCGTGCACCTCTGATTCGAGAGCATGGATACTTTCGAATACTTTCTCCCTTTTTTCGACTACTTCGGCAGCAAATTGAATGATCATTTCCCCCGACGGCGTTAAAGACAGCCCTTTCGTAGAACGGTTAAATATTTTCGTTCCCCAATCTTTCTCTATCGTTTGCAGACGCTGCGACAAAGCAGGCTGTGAGACGAACAGGCGCTGCGCCGCCTTTCTCATATTCATTTCTTCCGCCAAAACTTTTAATAACTGGAACTCCGAAAACAACATCCTGCTTTCCTCCAAATCACAGGTGAATCACTCACCTTTCTTTAAAAACAATAAAAAGAAAAATGAAAATAAGGAAAAAATAAACACGACTATATAAACAGCATGAAGCGAACTA
The DNA here is from genome assembly GCF_009183655.1 of Bacillus aerolatus. GTDB lineage: Bacteria > Bacillota > Bacilli > Bacillales > Domibacillaceae > Pseudobacillus > Pseudobacillus aerolatus. The sequence goes on along the minus strand of NZ_WEIO01000002.1, from coordinate 95,475 downwards.
GCCAGCCCCTCTTTTAATACTTGAAATACACTTGCTGAATAAGCGCTATTGTTCTTACCTAACAGTTCATTAATGGAATCAATAGATAAAGACTTCACTTCTTCTGCAGGCTGATTTTGTAAGAAAGCCTGCAGCCGGCTGTTTAAAATACCTCCAAGTAAGGCAGCTCCGACCGTATTTCCTAAATTTCTCATGAACATATTGGCGGCGGTGGCTGTCCCGCGCTGTTCCCATTCCACTGAATTTTGGATGGAGACAATAAAGGCGGTAGAGGTAAGGCCCATGCCTATGCCGACAAAAAATGAAGAGACCGCCGCCCACCAGGGGCCTTCTTCGGGACTCATAAAAACAAATAGTAAACTGCCTATGATCAAAGCTAAGCCGCCGATGATCGTTGTTTTCCGATAACCGATGGACAAAAGCATTTTTCCGGAAAGCGTAGAAGCAATCGGCCAGCCGATCGACATCGCTGTCAAGGCAAAACCGGCCACAGTGGCACTTTCTCCCATAACCCCTTGCACATAAGTCGGCAAAAAACTAGAAATCCCTATAAGCATAATCCCGGTAGTGAAAGAAACGATGTTGGCAATTAAAATCGAGCGGATTTGCCAAAGGTTAAAAGGCATCATTGGGGAAGCAGCCCGCTGTTCAATCCAAATAAAAACAGCAAAAGCAGCTGCCGCAGCCGCAAGTAACAAAGCGCTTTGCCCGGACACCCACGGAAAACGGAATCCGCCTTCCACTAATAAAAACATAAGACATGAAATGGCCAGTAAGAATACGACCGTGCCCGCATAATCAATGTCGGGCTTTTTCTCTTCAATGTTTTCATGCAAAAAAAGCAGCAGCCCGCCAATCGCAAGCACGCCCAACGGCAGGTTAATCCAAAAAACGAACCGCCAGCTGACAAATTCTACGAGCATTCCTCCAAGCGCGGGACCAGTTACCGCTGAAATTCCCCATACACTGGAAAGATACCCCTGTACCTTCGCTCGTTCTTCTTTCGAATAAATGTCACCTACAATCGTAGTAGCGATCGGCATCACGGCACCGGCTCCCAAGCCTTGAAGCAAGCGAAAAAAAATAAGCTGTTCCATTGAATTTGCTAAACCGCACAAGAGAGAGCCGGCGAGAAAAATCAAAATACCAATGATTAAAACTGGTTTGCGGCCGAAAATATCAGATAGCTTTCCGTAAATAAGCACTGTAGCCGCATTCATCAGCAAATAAGAGGAAAACACCCAGCTGTAAAGGGAAAAGCCTCCCAAATCTGCCACAATAGCTGGCATGGCTGTAGAAACGATTGTCGCTTCGATCGCTCCCATAAACATGGCAAGTATGACAGCGGCCAATACGTATGGCCTCTTCGTCAGTTTGCTTTTCTTAATCAATGCTTCATCCAATGACCCGATCCTCCTTGCAGGCAAACAGCGTTTCGCAACAAAAAAACGGACTCCCTACGAGAGAAAGCAGAGAAGCTTTCGCTTTCCCAATTGTCTCTCTTACGTACAGGGAGTCCGACTGAAAATAAAATGGTCATTCCTTTATTTAAGCTGATCCACATGGTAATTCAAATGCTTAAGAATCACTCTTCTCGTTAGTATCCCTTGAAACTCTCCTTCTTCATCCGTTACGCATAGAAAAGGGTGGTTGATTAACAGCCCAAGCGCTTTCCGAAAGTGATCGTCAATAGTCAGCCACGGTTTGTCGGTCGACATGACTTCCTCCACTTTCATATGTTCCAGTTTTTCAAACTCGATCCTTTCAAGTCCGAGAATTGCTTCTGTAATCATCGGTGAACTAATTAACCCTTGAAGCCTGTATTTAGCATCCAGTACCGGAATCGCCGTGTATCCGCTTTTTGTAAGAATTAATAAGGCATGCTCTAAATTGTTTCCAGGCTGTACGTGGGCGACTTTCTCGGCAGGAATAATATAATCCATTATATTTGTATGAATTACGTCTTTACTTTCAAAAGAAATCATCTGAATACTACCCCTTTACACTTTTTCTAAGCGCTTTTTCTTTATGAATGCAATTTCCCCGCACTCCCCATTTGCCTCAGGTGCTTTCTTCAATTATAGCAAACTTCCCTCTTCCATTTCCACGATCACCCAAAAAAAACCCCGCTTTACCTCTCAAGCAGGGCCAGGTGATTATTGCTGTTGTTTTTCTTCTTGAAGAAGATCAAAAATTTCAATTGCCGTCATATCGACGTCATCGAAAGGATATTTATTGCCTTTTCCTTCTTTATCGTATACTTCCAGCTCGAACGTATCTTTACCCGGGAAAAACTTCACTTGGCACAGCGTCTTGCCATTCACTTCAAACAAACGCTGCTGAACTTCACCGGTTTCCCCACCTTCTTGCAATGATTTTAGACGCTGGATAATCCCTGCTAATTGTGACATAAAACTGATCGTCCCCTTTCATCTCGCTATCCAATATTTATTTTGATTTTGACTGTCTCATATCGGTTTGATATAAAATAAATAGGCAAAAGAAATATAACATACATCGATTTCATATCCAACTATTTTATTTTTATATTGTATTCAAAAAAAACAAAGGAGAAACTGTAATGAAGTCCATTATTTTATATACCCAGCCTGATTGCCCCCCATGCCAAATAATAAAATTATTTCTCAATGACCGTGGAATTATTTTTGAAGAAAAAAATATTTTAGAGGATGAATCAGCAAAAAAAGAATGGAAAACGACCTGGAATGCTTCATCTACTCCTACGGTGATCATTCATAATGAAGCTGTAACTGGATTTGATCTTGAAAAACTGACTGGCCTGTTGGAAAAACACGGAATGTAAACAGGTGGCATAAAAGGATGGCGAAGATCGTTCTCTGAGCCATCCTTTTCTTATGCTACCATTGAGCAGCAAAATAAAAAATAACACCTAAAATAAGTGCAGCACCAATTAGATAAGCCCAAAATACCGGGTTTTTTACATAAGGATGCTGTTGAACGTTTTTAGGGATCGGCTCATCCATGCCTGCTTTTACGACCGATTGCTGCTTAAGTACTTTCACTGTATATAGTATTAAAACGACGGCAACTGCAACGACCGCTAAGATCAATAATGATAAATAATCACCCAAATTACCCACTCCTTCTTCTTTCTTTGAAGATAGTGTGTGTGTTGTCATTGATTTTATTCAATCCGAACAAAGCAAAATCGTTTATCATTGCCTTTTTTTCCATTACTATAATAAAGTGAAGAACTTCATTTGAAAGAGTGATTTTTATGGCAAAACAATATTCCCGCCGCTCCTTTTTAAAACAGTCTCTTATATTTTCCCTTTCTCTTTTCGGGCTGGCTGGCGGCGGTTATTCATATGCCAGGTTTATTGAGCCGAAACGATTGCAAATAAATGAAATCGACATTAGCCATGAATTAATCCCCGCTTCTTTTCATAATAAACGGATCGTCCAGTTCAGTGATACACACGTAGGCTTTCAATATACGCTCGAGCAATTATACGGACACGTCCAGACGATTAATTCTCTTCATCCGGACTTGATTTTTTTTACCGGCGATTTACTGGACAGACCAGATGACTACGGGCGGGATAAAACAAACACCACCATTTCTATCTTACAAAAATTAAAAGCCCCTTTCGGGAAATTTGCTGTTTACGGCAATCATGACCACGGCGGCTACGGTACGAACCTTTATGAATCAATCATGAAAAAATCGGGATTTCAGCTGTTGAAAAACGAATCTGCAGAGCTAAAAAGCATGAACGACAGTATTTATTTACTCGGCTTGGACGATGCGATGCTCGGACAGCCGAGCTTCAGCGCGGCCAAAAAAAAAGTAAAGGAAGACCGCTATCTGATTTTACTTTCCCATGCCCCTGATTTAGCTGAAGAAGCAGCAAATGCCGGCATTCATTTTCAGCTGAGCGGGCACTCCCATGGCGGACAAGTTCAACTGCCTTGGTATGGAGCGCTAATCACTCCTCCTTACGCAGAAGTGTTTAAAGAAGGGCGTTATGAAGTAAACGGAACCACGGCCTTAACGCTTTATGTCAACCGCGGACTCGGAACAACAAGGCTGCCTTTCCGCTTTTTGTCAATACCTGAAATTACTGTATTTACATTGAAGTCTTTGCGCTAAAAGATCGCCTTCACAAAAAGGTCCCCAGCCAAAATAAAGCTGTCGATCCAATGACTGTTATCCCTGTATAACTAAAAAATGATAAGCGGCTTTCATTCCATAAGAGGGCCGCTTCCACACTAAAAGTTGAAAAAGTAGTGAAGCCCCCGAGAAGGCCTGTTCCGGCAAATGTTTGCCCGGAAGCCGGAAGAATGCCAGCGAGCAACCCTAGGAAAAAACTGCCCAATAAATTAACAGTCAGCGCTCCGAGTGGAAACCTCCCTTCTTTTCTTGCGAGCCACAAACCTGCTGCATAACGCAGCACAGCCCCAGCAGCCCCGCCTGCTGCTATAAAGAGGATGTCCATACTCCCGCTCCCTTCTTTTTTCCGCTGCCTAGCCACAAACCAGCCATTCCGGCAGCTATTCCGCCTGCTACACTGACCATCACATAAATAACACCATGAACAGCATTTATTTGAATAAGCTCGACTGTCTCTTTTGAAAAAGTAGATAATGTCGTAAAACCTCCGCAAAAGCCCGTCCCGTAAAAGAGCAGCTGCTCTTTTTTAAACTTTTTTGTCATGTAAAGAGCAGTAATGCCCCCGAGTAAAAAGCTGCCGGCTATATTTATCGCCAACGTTCCAAACGGAAACAGGCTGTTATTCAACATGCTGAAGAAATAGCGAAGGGTGGCTCCAATAGCTCCCCCTAAAGCGACATACCATACATTCAATTTACATTCCTCCTTATTAGACAGCTCGCTTTTAACCGCTTGATCTTTTCTCTTGCCATTATAAACATTAAAATGGTTCAGATACTTTTCAATCAACTGAAAACCGGTTATAATAGGTTAAAATTAGTCTGAAAGGAGTCTTTTCATTGAGTATTCATAAAGAACCTCCTGCTCATTCTTCATCTACCTCGAACCTCGCTAAAGCAATCTTTACTGTCAACCGGCACGCGAAGACAGCTACAAATCCTAAATATTTATATTTATTAAAAAAGAAAGCCCTTTTAAAAATGATTCAAGAAGGACGGGCGAAAAAAGCCGGCCTGCACTTTTCAAATAATCCAAGAAACAGCCAGCAGCAATCAGATGTTCTCGTCACTTGCGGTGACTATACATTCCATATCCCGCCTTGCAAAGAAGACTTTCACACCCTTCCTCATTTCGGCAACTTAGACGAAATGAAGCGGAATCCAAGGACTCATATGAACTTAGCGGAGGCAAAAAAAATACTGCAGTCATACACCGGCTTCATGGAACAGAATGAACGGACTCCTCACCGGAAAAAGCAATATCATAAACCTGTTTTTAAACCGCTCGGCCAATCGTATTAATTTCAAAAAAACACTGGCTTCATGGAGCCAGTGTTTTTTTGCATTCCGATATTATAGTACAAGCTGATCAATATGTTTGACAAGTTTAGCAGTTTTTAGTCTGCTTAATTTAACCTATAGGAACACCTGATTGTGGATGAATATCCACAGTGATTTTCTCAAAGTCGAGCAGTAAAATCATTTCACCATTTAGTTTGATCACACCGATGACTTGACTGTCATTCCCTTGATACATATCGGAAGGCTTTTCAATATCTTCCCTCGATATACGATGAATCCGTGTAACATTTTGAACATGAAAAACGATTTTTTGTTGATTAAATTCAGTGACAATATATTTATCTGTTTGTCCTGCTCCTTCTCCGGGCAAGCCAAGAACTTTGGCCGTATCCACCACCGGCAGCACTTCTCCCCGCAACTGAATAATCCCTTTAATATGTTCATGTGCGTGAGGAATAAACGTGACCGGCATCGGCTGAATAATTTCCTTCACTTTCATGACATTGATGCCATATTTATTGCCCCGTACTTCAAATTCAACGATCTCCAATTCATTTGTTCCGCTTTCAAGCAAAACTCCGTTGTCTTTGTTCATAGGTTTACTATCCCCTCGTGTTTTTATTTACTCTATCTTTAATGTCGGTTTGTTTTTAAAATTATTTAGAATTACGTCCGCGTCTCTTTTTCTGGCTGTACGGCGAAACAAAAAAAGCCGCTGATTAAATCAGCAGCTTTTATGAGTCGGATTATTTTATACTTTTTCCTTTTCAAGTACGCGGTCGATGCGTTTTTTCAACATCTCCATGCCGCTGCCGCCTGCCTGAAAGTGGCGCAGCTTTCCGTCTTTATCAAATACGTAGTAAGCGGGCACATATTTATTTTCAAATGCGTCTGTTAACTTATGTTCACTGTCCACATAAATAGGCTGAGTGATGTCATGGCCAAGAGCCATTTGTTCAATGACCCCCATATCCAAATCATCTTCTGAACGCGGCATATGAACAGCTACCACGTTTAGTTCATCATCATACGTATCGCGAAGATCGTTTATTTCCGGCATCGCTTCTTTACAAAGATGGCAGCTGACCGACCAGAAGTGAATTAAAGTCGGTTTGTCCCCAACTAACCCTTCTTTTGTTACTTCTCCATTGATCCACGCTTTTGCTCCTATTAATTCCGGCATTTCTTCTCTTAATTTCATAGTATCCACCTCATATAATAATATTTTTCTTTTTATAATTATTATTATTTGATATATTTTATATTATAATAAGTATTGTTTAGATAGTCAAGTGAACTGACTAAATGAAGTTAGGAGATAAGCTGAAATATCAGTTAATTTAAGGGCGCGGCTGCTTTTTCTTTTTTCGCAGCTGCAGCCATCCCGCTCTCACGAATAACGAAAACATGAGAATGGAAATGACAGCCATGACCGCAATCACGATAAAGTAGCCGTATCGTGTTTCAAGTTCAGGCATGTAACGGAAATTCATTCCATACACACCTGCGATAAATGTTAATGGCATAAAGATCGTCGTGATAATTGTCAACGTCATCATAATGTTGTTCATTTTATCCGAATTCACTGACAAATAGCTGTCCCGGATATCGGAAGAAAATTCCCGGTATGATTCAAGCATTTCCGCGAGTTTCATTAAATGATCATAAACATCACGAAAATAAATATGCTGGTCTTTCATGTAATCCAGCCGGGTTGAATTCAACAGTCGATACACAAGGTCCTTCATCGGAAAAATGGAACGGCGCAGTTTGGAGATGTCATGCCGGATGTTAAATAAGCGGTCAATTAAATCGCTTCCCGGATTTGTATCCACCTCTTCATCTACATTGTTTAACAAATCTTCAATACGATAAACCTCCGGAAAATATTCATCTACGAAACGGTCAATCAATCTGTGTAATATCGAAACCGGTCCCTTTTGCAGAAACGTATCATCCACTACGTTTTCCCATACATCGTTTAATTCCTGTATTGGTTGTTTATGAACAGTGACAATCATCTCACTATTAATAAAGACCCCGGCTTCTTTTCCTTCAAGCCTGTCTTGATCCAAAGCATGAATGAGGAAAAAAGCATAGTTTTCATAAAAGTCCAGTTTCGGCCTTCCGCTTTGGTTATCCAGGCAATCTTCCACTGCCAGCGGATGAAAGTTAAAAAAGTGTTTTAACTGCCAAGCCTCTTCTTCATTAGGATCAAAAAAATCGACCCAGCGCCACACGATATCTTTTTCTTTTATCTCTTCAAGCTGAATGTCGAACACTAATTCACCATTCGTTGTTAACACGCAAGTTTTAATCATATTTTTTCTCCATTGTTCTCTTTAATTTTATTCCTGCCTGTTTTGAATGCTACAATATATCATATCCACATAGAAAGGCGGCAAACTCATTGGAACATCTTATTAACGAACAAGTAAAAAACATCCAAATATCAGGGATTCGGAACTTCTTTAATTTAGTCAGCGGCATGGAAGATATAGTTTCCCTTACAATCGGCCAGCCTGACTTTTTCACGCCTGAACATGTAAAAGCGGCAGGAATAGAAGCGATTGCCAACAATTATACGACATATACTCACAATGCTGGTTTTCCTGAACTCCGCAAAGCAGCAGCCAAATACGTACATAGCAAATACGGATTGACCTATGCCCCTGAATCAGAGGTTATTGTTACGGTTGGTGCCAGCCAGGCTATTGACATCACACTTCGCACACTTCTGTCTCCTGGAGATGAAGTCATCCTGCCCGGCCCTGTTTATCCCGGTTATGAACCGATTATTCATATGTGCCAAGCAAAAACACGCATGGTTGATACACGGCAAAATGGTTTTAAACTGACAGCAGATTTGATCAGTGGAGCTCTTACAGACAATACAAAAGCCATTATCCTGCCTTATCCGTCGAACCCTACAGGCATCAGCTTAACAAAATCAGAATTAAAAGCGATCGCCGAACTCGTGAAGGGAAAGGACGTTTTCATTATAGCCGATGAAATTTACAGCGAGCTTACTTTCGATGCACCGCACGTCTCTATCGCCTCTTTTTTACGAGAACAGACAATCGTTTTAAATGGATTATCTAAATCACATGCGATGACTGGCTGGCGGATCGGGTTTTTATTCGCTCCTGAAAACCTTGCTAAGCATATTTTGAAGGTCCATCAATACAACGTATCCTGCGCTTCTTCCGTTGCGCAAATGGCAGCCCTCGAAGCTGTTTCGACAGGCAAGAACGATGCCTTATTTATGCGTGAAGAATATAAAAAACGGCGCGATTATGTGTTTAACAGACTGGTAAACATAGGACTCGATGTCGTCAAACCGGACGGCGCCTTTTACTTTTTTGTGGCCATTCCAACATGGATAAAGAAATCTTCGTTTGATTTTTGTTATCAGCTCGCAATGGATCAAAAAGTAGCTGTTGTACCCGGCAGTGCCTTTTCTGAATTTGGAGAAGGTTATTTTCGGCTGTCCTTTGCTTGTTCAATGGAAGAGCTGGAAAAAGGAATTGACCGAATCGAAGCTTTTTTACAGCAGACAAAAAACTAAAATAAGCATTCGGAGCCGGCATTGAATTGCCGGCTCCGAATGCTTTTCTTCTTTGATAGGCTAGTTCCAATACTTCAGCAGCGCCTGCGTGCCGCTTTCTGCTTCTCCTTTAGAAGCCAGTTCTTCGTACATTCGTTTGGCAAGTGCCAGCCCCGGCAAATCCAGCTCCATCTTTTCTGATTCTTCCATTGCTATTCTCATATCTTTAATAAAATGTTTCACATAAAAACCGGGAGCAAAATCTCCTTGAATCATTCTCGGCGCCAAGTTGGACAAAGACCAGCTGCCGGCCGCTCCAGTAGAAATGCTTTTTAACACTGTATCTAAGTTTAGACCCGCTTTTTGAGCATACAACAACGCTTCACAAACACCGATCATATTCGTGGCAATGGCAATTTGGTTGCTCATCTTTGCATGCTGGCCCGCTCCTGCTTCTCCTTGGTAAACGATGTTTTGGCCGAATGTTTCAAACAGCGGCAGCACTTTTTCGAAAGTGGTTCTGTTACCTCCAACCATAATGGCGAGCGTTCCGTTTTTTGCTCCAGTATCTCCACCGGATACAGGGGCATCAAGCGCGTCGATTCCTTTCTCTTTCGCTTTTTCGTAAACTTGGGCAGCAAGGCTGGGGTTGGAAGTCGTCATATCGATGATCGTCTGCCCCGGACGGCCTCCTGCCAGGACGCCCTCCCTTCCGAAATATACTTCTTCTACATCTGACGGTTCACCGACGATCGTAAATAATACATCTGTCTGCCGAGCTGCTTCAGCAGGTGTTTGACACCAAACAGCTCCTTCATTTAGCAGCTCCTCTGCTTTTGCTTTTGTCCTCGTATAAACAAATAATTCATGCCCTGCCTTCTGCAAGTGGCGAACCATGCTTTTCCCCATCACACCTGTACCGATAAAGCCAACTTTTATATTTTCCACTTTCTTCTCCACCTTTGCACTATTTTCAGAACAAATGCGCAAGCGCCTTGATCAGCCCCGACAAGCAAATGTTCTTTCCTCAATGTCTAGCTGTGCCTCCTTGGGGCTCGAGGTCATATGCCAGTCTGACTGCATGGCTGAAAAACGCCATTTCGTCAGACTGGCATATGCTTGTCGCCCCAGAGCAGTCGGCTCCGCTTTTCTATAAAAGAAGTCGCTTTTTGACTTCATTGAGGAAAGGTTATTTGACCTCGAGGGGCTAGGCGCTGGAGCTAGACGCAGACCCGCTCAATGCGCAAGCGCCTACCTACATCTTGCATATCTATAACTTCCTAGATGACAAAAAAAGACCTGCCATTAGACAGGTCCCAAGAAAAGGGGGGTTGTGAGTGAGAATCTCCAATTGATCATGCTTGATTATATAGTTCCCAGTCTCCTGCCTTATTAAACTAAAAAAAGAAATATTTTTTCTATGTTTCCCCCGTTGACTTAGATAGAGCGGACCATGCCTCCGTCAACAAGAAAACTGCTGCCTGTTACATATGTATTTTCATCTGAAGCTAAAAAAGCAACAACATTAGCAAACTCTTCCGGTTGTCCGTAACGTCCGAGCGGGATTTTCTTTCTCATCTTCTCTTCTTGCTGTTCAATTGAAATTCCCTGCTTCCCAGCATTAATTTCATCAAGGTGCCGCACTCGATCTGTTGCTATTCTTCCCGGCGCCACCGTATTAACTAAAATATTGTGCGAAGCAAATTCTTCTGCGAGCGTTTTAGAAAGGCCCACAATGCCTGTCCGAAACGTATTAGATAAAATCAGCCCTGGTATCGGCTCTTTAATCGAGGAAGAAGCAATATTAATAATTTTGCCGCCTTGCTTTTTTAAATAAGGCAGCGCTGCTCTAATCGTCCGGATATAAGACAACAAGTTTAATTCGAACGCCTGCTGCCACTGTTCATCATCCATGTCTTCAAACAATCCGGCCGGAGGGCCTCCCGCATTGTTAATCAAAATATCAATTGTTCCAAATTTTTCAGCTGTTTTGTCGACTAATGATTTAATTTCTTCCGGCTTCGTTATATCACAAACTGTATAAGCGATTCGCCCTTCAGCGCTTCCACTCAGCTGCTGCTGAACACCTTCAAGCTTGCTGCCGCTTCTGCTGGCAAGCATAACATTTGCTCCTCCTTCAGCAAATTTTTCTGCAATCGCTTTTCCGAGCCCCTGGCTGGAAGCGAGTACTAAAGCTGTTTTTCCTTGAAAAGACCGACTCATCTTATAACCACCTTCTCTAATTTCTCAATCTCATTATAATGTATTTAGAATTTTCTTTCATTTTTTTCGTGTTTTTTTAGAAAATAAAAAAATCCAGGCGATAACGCCCGGATCAAAGTGGGGAAAAATGAGAATGAAAAGGCTTGAGTAAGTCTAATCATGTGCTGTTATTTATTATTACCCCACCTTGTCATTTAAATACACCTTTTTTCATTTTCTTTTCATTTGAGAAATATTATTCTGCTAAACCTTCTTTTTTCAACATTTCATCGAGTGTTTTCAAGGCTTCTTCTTCGTCTGGCCCTTCTGCACTAATATTAATTTTTGCATGCTGGCCGATCCCAAGAGACATAACCCCCATAATTGATTTTAAGTTTACTTTTTTTTCTTTATACCCTAATTGAATATCGCTGGAAAAGCGGCTCGCTGTTTGTACTAATAAAGTAGCGGGGCGGGCATGGATTCCCGTCTCTGCTGTGACTGTGAATTGTTTTTCTATCATGTTTTCATCTTCTCCTTCACTATTAACCATTACGAACAGGGTCGCCTGGACAAAAAACTTTTATACACCTGGCTAATGTTTCACCTTACCCTTCTAGAGAATAGCATGCCTTAGACGCTCGCTCAATTGATGAGCTTAAAATCGTTAAATTTGTGAAAAAAACACATCAGCTTCTCGGTTCTTTCATATAGTTATACAAAACAGATCCCCCACGCTGGGCGACTCCTCTAAAGTGCTTAAAATCTTCTCTGTTGACCAATACGTTTTGAAAGACAAGAAAATGTTCTTTGCTCACATAGCACGTATCAATTTCACCAGTTTTCAATTGATTCAATAAGCTTTCAGCCTCTGATAAAGTCATATTGTCATTCCTTTCAGAATTTTTCATAAAATTAGGCAAAACACTTTACTCTTTTCCAAAAATAAGGCACACTGTAAAGTAATCAATTCTATAACTTATTATAATGAAAAAACATTTCAATCCCAGCCATGTTAAGCTCGGCTTTCAAAAGCTTAATATAAAAACCGGGGAGAAACAACAAACAAAACTTTTACATTAATCTGTGAAGGAGAGTTAGAAATGACAAAAGCAGAAGTGGGGAATGTGATCGAGTTTAAGGACGGGCTGCAAGGAATTGTAGAAAAAGTAAATGAGAATTCGGTCATTGTTGATTTGACGATTATGGAGAACTTCAGGGAATTGGAAATGGAAGAAAAAACAGTCGTGAACCATAAAAACTATACGATTGTCCATTCTTCTGTGAACGCATAGCCTGCGATTTCGTGAAAAGCTGCCTATTTCAAGGCAGCTTTTTTTAATGAATAGGAAAATATAAACTTTTTCGAGTTAGATAACTGTCCAGCTCCAGCGCCCAGCCCCTCGAGGTCAAATAACCTTTCACCATTGAAGCCAAAAGGCAGACTTCCTTGGTGAAAGAACATTTGCTTGTCGGGGCTGAACAGGCGCTTACGCTTTTCTTACTGTCCAGCTCCAGCGCCCAGCCCCTCGAGGTCAAATAACCTTTCACCATTGAAGCCAAAAGGCAGACTTCCTTGGTGAAAGAACATTTGCTTGTCGGGGCTGAACAGGCGCTTACGCTTTTCTTACTGTCCGGCTTCAGCGCCCAGCCCCTCGAGGTCAAATAACCTTTCACCATTGAAGTCAAAAGGCAGACTTCCTTGCTGAAAGAACATTTGCTTGTCGAGGCTGAACAGGCGCTTACGCTTTTCTTAAGTTTCAATGTATTTTCATTCTATTTTAGCTGGGCTTTTGTTAAAATAAGTGCTGTAGTTAAAGAAAGGAGTTTAGAAAGATGTCACTACTTAAAGATTGGCGGCTAATCCTCAGCGTGATAATTGCTCACGTACTGCTGTATATTACGTTTTCAGACCGTGATATATTTTGGTATTTATACACAGCTGCAAATCTTTTCTTTATTAGTTTCGCTATTATAAGTGAGAAAATAGATGATAAGCAACGAACACGCAGCTATTTAAAATATGGCGTTCTATCTGGTCTGCTTTTATACGCCTTATTTTTTGCGGGCCATTTGCTCCTTCCCCATCTCCCTTTCTCATGGGACAGCCAGGCAGCGGCCATTTATAAGAGATATTCTCCGCAGTTTTCCTGGCATTACATTGTATTAATATTAGTTTTTATCCCGGGAGAAGAACTGTTTTGGCGTGGATTTGTCCAAAAACGCCTATCCGTCTATTTTAATGATTTAACGGCTATACTCGCGACTTCCATTTTGTATGCCTCGATCTTTATTTATTCAGACAAATTCGTATGGGTTTTGGCTGCCTTTATCGCCGGTTTATTTTGGGGATCTTTATATGTATGGAAACGAAGCATCCCTATGCTGATCATTTCACACCTTGTGTTTGATTTATTCTTAATTGTTTTATTCCCCCTTAGCTAAAACGGGCCCATGCGGCCCGTTTTATTTTTTCCACAGCAATACAAGAAAGACTAAACTAATGAAACCAAAAAGAGGGTATAACAAACCAAGCAATGTCCCATATGAAACTTGACTCAATAAAAAACCCGCTGAAAAAATAAGTAAAAACAAAACCGCCGGCGGCCACTGCACGTGAGCTTGCAGCTGTTGTTTCAACCCGTAAGCATTTCCAATAACGGAAGTGAAAATCTCTCCATATATAAGAAAGGCATAAACAAAATGAAATTCCGGTATTAACTGCTCGACCACTTGCGCCATTGGGATATCATACTCGGCAACTTCTACTAGTTGCACTAAACTGACGTGGCTGGCCAACATTAAACAAGTCAGTACGGCGCCTCCAAGAAAAGCTCCCGTCCTTATTATCCGTTTATCTTTAATTTCAAAAGCGAGCGGGACTAAAACTGCCTGAGCCAAAGCTAAATTAAAAGCGGCATAGCTAAAAGGCGCTGTCCATATTTTCCACGTCCACTCGGAATCTTCTCCCGCCACAACATTCTTCAAAAATTCAGGACTGCCTGCTGCTTCGCCGGCAGCATATAGATGAAAGATGACCATAAGAGGAACGACAAACACGTTGACAGCAAGCAGTCCTGTTACACCTTTTCTCATCACTAAAAATCCAGCGGCAATCGTCAATAAGATACCGGCATTTGCTGGTAAATCAAATCTTTCTGTGAATAACGCCCCGGTTCCTGACAGCATCACTCCCGTCACTCCAACAAGCATAAGAAATTGAATGACCGTTGCTGCGAACCCGAGCTTCATACCGAAAAGATAAGAATTAAACTCTTGGAAAGACTTTGCCTGCAAATCAACTGCTGTCAGCATAATTTTTGCTCCGAGAAAAATAAACAAACAGCCGCTGACTACAATAGCCGGCACCCCGTAAAAACCGAACTGAGAAAAAAATTGAACAATTTCTTTTCCGGTCGCAAACCCTGCCCCAATAATAGTTCCTATATAAACTGCTGCCACTTGGCAGGCTCCGAGCCATGATTTCAAAGCCATCCCCCGCTTTAAACGTATTATTTCACCTTATGCTTGTCTTGCACGTTCAAGAAGAAAAATGTGTTTTTCAAAAAAAACAAGAAAAAATACTTGAAAGTCAGAAAAGGTCAAACTATAATAAAGCCATAAGGTCAAAGTTAGTCAAAGTCAATTAATAACTTATTCAATAAATTTCATCTATATAAATTGGAAAGGAATGAAGTATATGTTGTGTCAAAACTGCCAACAGCATCAAGCAAATATCCAATTCCGGGTGAATATCAACGGAAAAGCAAAACAGCTTCATCTATGTTCGGCATGCTATCAAAAGAGCAAACAAAAGATTGGAGATGGTTCAATGAACTTTCAACAGTTCGGAGGATTTCCTTTTGATGAATTAATAAAAGGGTTTGGCTTTCCGGACTCTGGCCACGGAACGAGCGGACATCATGCAGTACCGCCGCATATGCAGCCTCAAAAAGATGGAGGAAATAGCGGTGGCAACGGCTTCCTGGATCAATTCGGACGTAATTTAACGAATATGGCAAAAGCAGGATTAATCGACCCGGTGATCGGCCGTGAAAAAGAAGTGAGCCGCGTCATCGAAGTGTTAAACCGTCGTAACAAAAACAATCCAGTTTTAATTGGAGAACCTGGAACAGGAAAAACAGCGATTGCCGAAGGTTTGGCAGTAAAAATCGCGGAAGGCGATGTACCCGCTAAATTGAAAGGAAAAGAAGTATATTTAATCGATGTCGCTTCTCTTGTCGCCAATACAGGGATCCGCGGCCAATTTGAAGAAAGAATGAAACAGTTGATCTCAGAGCTGCAAAAGCATAAAAATATTCTTTTATTCGTGGACGAAATCCACCTTCTTGTCGGTGCCGGATCAGCAGAAGGCTCCATGGACGCCGGCAACATCTTAAAACCAGCCCTTGCCCGCGGCGAATTGCAGCTAATCGGCGCTACTACACTGAAAGAATATCGACAAATTGAAAAAGACGCTGCATTAGAGCGCCGCTTTCAGCCGGTTCAAGTGAGCGAGCCGACAGTGGAGCAGGCGATCCAAATTTTAAAGGGGCTGCAAAAGCGCTACGAAGACTTTCATGAAGTAACTTTTACACAAGAAGCAATTGAAGCTTGTGCCAAATTATCACACCGTTACATTCAAGACAGATTTCTGCCTGATAAAGCGATTGATTTAATGGATGAAGCCGGTTCAAAACTCAACTTAACGATTGATACTCAAGATAAAGAATCCATCACTGAACAACTTGCCCGGCTTTCTAAAGAGAAAGAGGCCGCTTTGCAAAAAGAAGAGTATGAACAGGCAGCGAGATTGCGCGATGAAGAAGCAAAGCTTGAGGAAAAACTGACTGGGTCAGAAGAAACACAAGAACGCCCGGCCGTCACGGTTGAAGATATCCAACAATTGATCGAACAGAAAACAGGTATTCCTGTCGGAAAATTGCAGGAAGATGAACAACAGACAATGAAGCATTTAGAAGCGCATTTAGCGAAGAAAGTCATTGGCCAGGCTGAAGCCGTCCAAAAAGTGGCAAAAGCGATCCGCCGCAGCCGCGCCGGCTTAAAAGCGAAAAACCGGCCGATCGGGTCTTTCTTGTTTGTCGGTCCGACAGGCGTCGGAAAAACAGAGCTGACTAAATCACTCGCTGAAGAATTATTTGGCTCGAAAGAAGCAATGGTCCGTCTTGATATGAGTGAATACATGGAGAAACATAGCGTATCCAAGTTAATCGGTTCCCCGCCAGGCTATGTCGGCCATGACGAGGCCGGCCAGCTGACCGAAAAAGTGCGCCGCAATCCGTACAGCATCATTTTGCTCGATGAAATTGAAAAAGCGCACCCGGATGTCCAGCATATGTTCCTGCAAATTCTGGAAGACGGCCGTCTGACAGACAGCCAAGGCCGGACTGTCAGCTTTAAAGATACTGTCATCATTATGACGAGCAATGCTGGAGCAGCGGTGAAACCAATCACTGTCGGTTTCGAGAAAAATAATGCCGTCAAAGAAAGCTCCATTCTTGATTCACTCGGCAGCTTCTTTAAACCGGAATTTTTGAATCGGTTCGATAACATTATCGAATTTAAACCGCTCGAAAAAGATCATTTACAGCAAATTGTCAACTTAATGCTGGCTGACTTGAATAAAACGTTGCAGGAGCAATCCATTATCCTGCACGTAACAGATGAAGTAAAAGAGCGGTTAAGCGAACTTGGCTATCACCCTGATTTTGGTGCCCGTCCTCTTCGCCGCGTTATTCAGGAACAACTTGAAGATGGAATTGCCGACTTTATTCTTGATCACCCGGAAACGAAAGAACTGCAAGCCGTCATTGAAGATCACAGCATACGCATTACTGGTTAATTTTGGCTCTTTTCTAAGAGATTGTTGCTCTTAAAACGAAAACTGTTGAAGGTTGATTGGAGCGGAAGTGCGAGACTCCTGCGGGAGAAGCAGGACAGGTGAGACCCCACAGGCGTTTACGCCGAGGAGGCTCAACCGCCCGCCCCGCTCCAATAGAGCAACTGCAGCGGAAATCAACCAATCCGCACTACTTGGTAAATAGCAACAATGTTTGCGAAAACAGCCTTAATTTTAAAAAGGTGCCTGAGACAGCCTCAGGCACCTTTTTTGTTCAAATGGAGTCTATCAACTCTTGCCCAGCCTGATCGAGCCATCTTTCAATCGGTTCGATCACTTTTTTGATACAACCTTCTTCAAATGGAGAATGAAGGCCTGCTTGTTCGACAATTTCAGTAAACGATAAACTTCCGCCAATCTTACAAATTTTCACGTAGTCTTTCCAGGCTTCTTCCCTGTCTTCATTCATGCGCTTCCAAAACTGAAGAGCGCACACTTGAGCAAGAGTATAGTCAATATAATAAAACGGTACTTCATATATATGACCTTGACGCTGCCAGAAGCCGCCCGCTTCCAAGTAAGGAATACCGTCATAATCACGATGAGGCAAATAAACCTGTTCTATTTCTTTCCACACTGTTTTTCTTTCTTCGGGCGTTAAACCGGGCTGTTCGTATACACGGTGCTGAAACTCATCTACGGCCGCACCGTATGGCAAAAATAAAATGGCGCCACTTAAGTGGGCGTACTTATATTTATCTGTGTCTTCTTTAAAAAACAATTCCATCCACGGCCACGTAAAAAACTCCATGCTCATTGAATGAATTTCACAAGCCTCATATGTCGGCCATAAAAACTCAGGCACAGTAAAATCCCGGCTGGAATACACTTGGAACGCATGGCCCGCTTCATGGGTCAATACGTCGATGTCTCCGGATGTACCGTTAAAGTTAGAGAAAATAAACGGAGAACGGTAATCAGACACATACGTACAATACCCTCCGCCTGCTTTTCCTTTTTTCGCCTCAAGATCCATCAGATCATGGTCGAGCATAAACTGGAAAAATTCCGCAGTTTCAGGAGACAATTCTTCATACATTTTTTTGCCGTTTTCAATAATCCACTCAGCCGGTCCTTTCGGCTTCGCATTGCCCGTCGTAAACTGATAGCTTTCATCATGAAATTTTAGTTCTTTTAATCCGGTTTGCTTCTGTTGAGCCTTTCTCAGTTTATTTGCAAGCGGAACGATAAACTCCTTTATTTGTTCCCTGTATCCTTTCACCATGTCCGAGTTATAATCGACCCTGTTTAAACGGTAATAGCCGAGTTCAACAAAATTTTTAAAGCCGAGCTTGCGGGCGATTCCTGTCCGGACCTTCACTAGTTCATCATAAATCGCATCAAACTGTTTTTCATGTTCCGCAAAAAAGGCGAAACGGGCTCTAGTTGCCTGCCTGCGCACGGATCGGTCAGCTGATTCCGTAAACGGTTCAAGCTGGGCCAGTGTCAATGTGTCTCCTTGAAATTCGATTTGTGCAGAAGCAACAAGCTGAGTGTACTGCGAAGACAATTTGTTTTCCTTTTCAAGCAGCGGCAAGACTTCATTAGAAAAAGTTTTGACTTGTGCTTCCGCCAACTGAAACAGCTGCTTTCCAAAAATCGCTTCCAGCTCCTTGCGAAAAGCTGAAGACAATAAAGCTTCGTTGATTCTGGAAGCGATCCCTTCCATTTTTGGAGAAATTTCATCGATATAGTCTTGCTCCTGTTTGTAAAATGGGTCATTTGTATTAACGGTATGCCTAATATAACAAAGATCCATCATCGTGCTGACACGGCTGCGGATCTGGTTGATTTTATTCAGCACATCCACTTGTGCTTCAGCACCATCCGCTTCTTTAAATTTCCCCAGCAGCTCTTCTGTTTCCTTTTCTGCCAGCTCTATATCCGGCCGCTCATATTTATAGTCGTTAAACTTCATTTATGCCCCTTCTTTCCTATGACAAATCTTTAATGGACAATCCAAGCTTTCTCATGATCGCAATGGCCGTTTCTTTCTCTTCTTCAGACAGGCTCGACAAAAGCTGATGAATGCTTTCTTCATGCTGTGGAAACACATTGTCGATAAATTCCCGGCCTTTCTCTGTGATTTCCGCATGGATGACCCGCCGGTCTGTCGGGCATGCTGCCCGTTTCAGCAATTGCTTTTTCTCAAGTTTATCGACGACATATGTGATGCTTCCGCTCGCCAGCAAAATTTTACTGCCGATTTGCTGCAATGGCTGCGGGCCTTTATGATACAACAGCTCCAGCACCGCAAATTCAGTCGGATGCAAACCGGTTTCGTAAATATATTCATTCACTTTCTCATTAATTACTTTATAAGCTCTCGATAAAACGATAAATAACTTCAAAGACTGCTTTCTTTCCTCTTGATTGCTCATTTATTGCCACTCTTTTCCTTATAGGTCTCATTATGAATAAATGACTCGCCAGTTATGATTCACTTCTGCCTTTATATTTTCGTATTTTTTTATATAGTCGGCAAGCAGCTCAGCCATGTCCGTTTGTATTTCTTTTATAACCTTTTTACCTTTGAACATCAAGTAATCACCGCCCCCTCCTGCGCGATAATTGTTCATCACAACACGGTAAAGTCCATTCGCTTCCACTGGCTCCCCTTGATAGAGCAATTGTCCGATCCGTTCTCCCGGGGCTTTCCTGATGTCCATTGTATAATCAATGCCTTCCCACATATCATAATTGTAGTGCTGCGGTTTCGGATAAGAAAATTCAGGGCTGACCCCCGGCCTTCCATCCGGCAGCAATGTAAAATAAGAAGCTGTCCGCTCCAGCGCCTGTTTCATTTCTTCCCCGGTAATTTCAATGACCATTAATGAATTCGGATAAATATAATTGGAAACGATGTCCCGCATCGTTACTTCAGCCGGCAGCCCCGGCGAGCCATTATGGAAAAGAGCAGTGCAGGAAATGTCTGTTTGAGCTGCTTCCATTTGCACCCGGTTAATCAATTCAATGAGCGGATGCTCCTGTAATCTCACTTGAAAAGGATCATGAATGAGCATATCTCCATCTATTTTGCCGATGACTTCATCGAGCCATTGCTGCGTTGCCCGCTCTTCATTTTCCACTAAGGCGATAATTTCTTCATCCGCACTAAAGTTCTTTGCTTCTATTACGTTAATCGAAAGGTCGCTTAACTCTATCTTTTCTGCTGACACACTAAATTCGGCTGTCACCTGCCCAATTTCCGCTCCACTAAACCCGGGCTGAACAACAGCCACACCGTTGACAAATTCGGCTGCTATTCTATGCTGATGGCCGGTGAGCAATACATCTATTCCCTCTACTTCCGTACAGATTCTGTAGGCCTGGTTTTCTCCTTTTTCTTTTCTTTCAATTCTCTCCCCAGTCGATAGCTCTACTTCAAATCCACCGTGATAAGAAACAATCATGAGATGAGGCTTTTCAACTTCTTTAATGTGCTGGACCCACTTTTTTGTTGCAGCAACAGCATCAATAAAGGCTAGCCCGCGAATGTGATCCGGCTTTTCCCAGTTAGGAATATAACGGGTCGTTACGCCAAGGACAGCCGCTTTTATGCCTTCACTAAAACGTTTAATTACATAAGGCTGGCCAAAATAAGGAACTTCTGTTTCACTATGTAAAATATTGCAGCTTAAAAAAGGAAAGTCAGCATCTTTTGCCGCTTTATTCAAAATATCCAGTCCATAATTAAATTCATGATTGCCGATTACAGCGGCATCATATTGAAGGTGCGACATAGCTTTGATCATTGGGTGGATATCTTCCCCCAAGGAGCGGAAATAATAACTTGCTAACGGCGTGCCTTGAAGAAAGTCCCCGTTATCTATTAACAGCATTTGTTCATTTGCCCGCCGCATGCTTTTAATGAATGTAGACAGCCGGGCAAGACCGTGGGGAGCGGGTTTGTTCGTTCCGTAATGAACGGGAAAAATAGCTCCGTGCACATCGCTTGTTTCAAGGATTTTCAGCTGGATTTTTTTCATTCTCATTCCCCTTCTCGACTATTTCTTTTCTTCAACTTACACGTTTTTCCTACAGATTGAAAGAGTTCTTGAATTGAATTTATCTCATGTTGTAATTTAAGGGGAGAAAATAAATATAGTTTGCTATAATGAAATAGCTATGACTTTTTTAAAAGGACGAAACTAAATGAATAAACGCGAACGATCGATATACTTTTTCATTGTGGTGCTTCCAGCTATTCTCTCTATAATTGGATGCTACCAATTTCTATCTGACCGGGCCGGCGAGCAGCAGCACGAAAAGCTGGAATGGGTAGCCACCATCCACCGGAATCAGATGGATCAATTTATTAACGAAACGAAAGTCAGCATGGACATACTGGCTGTCAGCACAGAAGAAGAGCTGCAAAACTTAAATAAAGCCCGAACGATGAAGATCCAAACGATGCTGAAAAAAATGGCCGGGAAAGACCCGCGTTATGGAGGCATTTACGTACTTGATTTTGAAGGTAATCTGCTCGTCGGGACGAATGATTTGTTAAAGCAATATAATCTCAGAGATAAGCCCTACATTACAGAAGCGCTCTTGACGAAAGATACAGCCGTATCTGATGAAGCGGAAACATTGTCCAACAATCAGCCTGTCATCGCCATCGCCACACCAGTAATGAATGATGAGCATGTCGAAGCCATTCTCGTTTCTCATATCCGGCTTGATTATATGAAAAATATTATGAGAATGCTGACGCCTGAACATTCGATTTCCATTGAAAATGCAAAGCAAATACCTATTTTCTCTGTAAATGAAAAACTAGAAACAGATAAAACCGAACAAATCGTCAAATATCCGCTGGCTCAGCTTCCTTGGAACTTAGTCATCTCGACTTATGAATCCAACAAAAGTAACTTATTCCCTCTTACTTTGATGTTTGGCGCAGCCATCATTATCTTGCTTCACATCGTGTTTTTACTAGTAAAATACGTCATGTTGAAAAGGCAGACGAAACTTGAAAAAATGCAGCAAGAAGCCCAAAAGCTTGAATTAATCGGGACACTTGCCGCAAGTACAGCCCATGAAATACGCAATCCGCTAACTGGAATTAAAGGGCTTGTTCAACTGTTAAATGAAAAATATGACAACACGGAAGACAAATTATACTTTGCCGTCATTAATAAAGAAATTGAACGAATTAATCAAATCGTCAGTGAGTTTTTAATTTTAGGCAAGCCGACTGCCCAAAGAGTACAGACAGTCGATATACGGGAAATCATCTTCGATTTAAATCCGCTGATCCGCTCTGAAGCTAATTTGTACGGTATCGAATATAACTTGACGCTTCCTGAGCAGGAAGTGTGGGTTCAGTTAAATGTTGATCAAATGAAGCAAGTATTGTTAAATTTAACGAAAAATGCTTTTGAAGCAATGCCCAAAGAAGGCCAGTTAAGTGTAATGATATTAAAAGGAGAAGAAGACTGTCATATCACGATTGCAGATACAGGATCTGGTATTAAGAAAGAAGACTTGGACTTAATTTTCAAACCTTTTTTTACTTCAAAAGAAGATGGCACCGGACTTGGCCTCGTTGTTTGCAAACGAATTATTGAATCATTTGGTGGGATGATTGAAATAGAAAGTGAACTCGGATTTGGGGCTGTCGTGAACATTACTCTGCCTCTTCAAAAGCACCAACAAGTTGAATAAGCCGCTCATTAAAAAGTGCCGATCACCTTTTTTACAAAGGAGATGATCGGCACTTTTTGTTTTTATACAGCAAAATCGACTTTTCATGTTTAAGCTCTGTTTAAACAGGTTATATAAAATGTGTAGCAAACTGGCTGCAGAAAACACCAAGAGAGAACTAAAGGAGAAAGAAATATGACTGAAGCAGTATTAGGTGACACAGCACTCGAATGGCATAGTGACCATTTAAAAATATATGACCCTTCTATTGGTATTTATAGAAAAGTTCAAACCATTAACGAAGCAAAAAAGCTAATTAAACAGTCATCAGAACCTTTTATTTGTATAGCAGCAGCTATCTATGCTTTTACATTAGCAGCTGCCCGGGCAGCTTATACGACTGAAATTAATGCCTTCGTTTTAAAACTGGAGAGAGAATGCAGCCAGTTAAAGAAGCTGCTCAAACACTCTCCTCTTTTAGGTGAACTGTTGAATCGTCTTTTGGAAACTAGCCGTCAATCGCAATCCGTAAATGGCATTAAAACAGATATTTATCATGAAGCCATCCATTTATCCATTAAAGTAGAAGAATACTTTAATATGAGAGAATGTTTAAAACGCCGGGCGTAGCAACCGGCGTTTTTTTTAAAGCAGGCCTTCTCTCTTCAAAAGCATCTCTTTTTGTCAATCGGTTTTTCTGCGTATCCTGTTAAATCAGGCTGTCTTTTAATAAAATGAAGTTGGATATAAAACTCCACCTTCCTTTTTTTGTATAATGGCAGTTTAAGCGAATTTCCTGTATAATGCTATGTTGTGTTCAAAGTCATACTGCAGCCAGATGCTAAATAATACTTTAAACCAGGTGATACTTCATGTCTAAAAGAGATTATTATTTCGACAACGCGAAGTTTATTTTAATTTTCTTCGTTGTATTTGGCCATTTTATCCGTTCGTACATTGGCGATAACCCTGTTATTTTCGCTTCGTATGCTACGATTTATTTGTTTCATATGCCGGGCTTTATTTTAGTGTCAGGTTTTTTTGCAAAAAGCTTCTATAAAAAAGGCTACGTAAAAAAAATTGCCCAAAAAATCTTGCTGCCTTTTTTTATTTTTCAAATCGTGTATTCCTTTTTTTACTTCTTTCTATACGAGGACGAGGCGTTTCATCTTAATTTGCTCGTTCCGCATTGGTCTTTATGGTTTTTGCTCAGTTTATTTTTTTGGAACTTGCTTCTGCTTATCTCTATCAAGTGGCTGAAGCTGAAGCCGGCTATATTATTAGTCATTTCTTTTGCCGCTGGAATTGCCGTCGGCTGCATCGATGGCCGCACAGACGTGTTAAGCTTTGCCCGTACGTTTATCTTTTTCCCGTTTTTTTTAATCGGTTATTACTTACGGAAAGAACATTTTGAGTTTCTCGCAAAAAAACCAGTCCGGGCTATTTTACTTTTCAGCTCACTCGCTATCTTTTACGGAGCATTTACATTTTCAGACCTTGATCAAAGATGGCTGCTCGGCTCTTCTTCTTTTGCGGGCC
This sequence comes from Bacillus aerolatus, assembly GCF_009183655.1. Taxonomy (GTDB): domain Bacteria; phylum Bacillota; class Bacilli; order Bacillales; family Domibacillaceae; genus Pseudobacillus; species Pseudobacillus aerolatus. The sequence goes on along the minus strand of NZ_WEIO01000002.1, from coordinate 71,161 downwards.
TCGGAAGTTCGAATCTAGAAGGCATGATCTACAGAGTCGGCATTTATGTGTTAAGCTTTATTATGATTGCCGCCTTTTTCGCATTCGTGCCGAAGAAGAAATTTTTCTTTACCGACTGGGGGAAAAATACGTTATACGTCTATTTACTGCATGGATTTGTCATTAAAAGCTTCCGTGAAAGTGAAGTGAAAGATTCGGTGGAATCAATTATTTTATTGCTGACCGTGTCTTTAATTTTAACGATGCTGCTCTCTTCAACAGTTATCACAACTGTTGCTCAGCCATTTATTGAAACAAGGTGGTCAAAGTTGAAAGAGCTGTTCTCGAATAGGCAGCAGTCAGAAAATATATCAGAAAAGCTATAAGGAGAATGTCACCAATGAATGTTGTTGTCAGCACATTGAATGCTAAATATATTCATACAAACTTAGCCATCCGTTATTTAAAAGCTTTTGCTGAACCGGACTATCATGTGGAACTTGCTGAATATACAATAAAAGACCCTGCGATCAATATCGTAACAGACTTGTATAAACGGCAGCCTCACGTATTAGGGTTCAGCTGCTACATTTGGAATATCGAAGAAACAATTGCAGTCGTAAAAATGATTAAGAAGGTTTTACCTGAAACAGTAATTATTCTTGGCGGTCCGGAAGTTTCTTATGACGTGCCTTACTGGCTCGAGCGTATTCCTCAAGCTGATTTTATCGTGCTCGGCGAAGGAGAAGAAACGTTTAAACAGCTGCTCGATGAAATCAGCGGCCGGAAGAACTGGAGCGAAGTGAGCGGGATCGGCTACCTTGAAGACGGCAAACCGAAAATTAATCCGCAGCGAAATAAACTGGATTTACGTGAGCTTCCTTCTCCGTTTCGATTTGAAGAAGATAAATCTGAATTATCCAAGCGGGTCACCTATATCGAAACGAGCCGGGGCTGTCCGTTCCGCTGCCAATTCTGTCTTTCTTCTATTGAAGTCGGCGTCCGCTATTTTAACCGCGAAGCTATTAAAGAAGACATCCGCTATTTAATGGCCCATGGTGCCAAAACGATTAAATTTGTGGATCGGACATTTAACATCAGCCGCAGCTATGCGATGGAAATGTTTCAATTTTTAATAGACGAACACAAACCTGGTACGGTGTTCCAATTTGAAATTACTGCTGACATTATGCGGCCGGAAGTCATTGACTTTCTCAATAAAAATGCACCGAAAGGGCTGTTCCGCTTTGAAATTGGCGTTCAGTCAACAAATGACGCAACAAATGAACTCGTCATGCGCAAACAAAGCTGGCCGAAGCTTGTCCGCACGGTCACGATGGTGAAAGATGGCGGCAAAATTGAGCAGCATCTCGATTTAATCGCCGGTTTGCCAGAAGAAAATTACGATTCTTTCCGCCAGACATTTAATGATGTGTTTGCCCTGCGGCCGGAAGAATTGCAACTTGGCTTTTTAAAAATGCTGCGCGGCACCGGACTCCGTATCCGGGCAAATGAACATGATTACGTCTATATGGATCACTCTCCTTATGAAATTTTAAGTAATAACGTTCTGTCATTTGCCGAGATTGTTAAAATTAAGCAAGTGGAAGACGTACTTGAAAAATATTGGAATGACCACCGCATGAATGAAACAATCGAGTATGTTGTTACCCGCAGTTTTAACACGCCATTTGACTTTTTCCAATCTTTTGGTACCTATTGGGATGAGCGGGGCTGGGGAAGAATCGGCCATCAATTAGAAGATTTGTTTAAACGTCTCCAAGAATTTTTACATGCCGAACAGCCGGATAAGAGCGAAGAGATTGAAAGCATTATGAAATACGATTATTTAATGAACCAGCGTTACAAGCCGCGAAAGCCATGGTGGGAACCAGCATTAGACAAACAGGAACGCTCTCTGCTATACCAGAAAATCTTACAGCAGCCTCTCCTGCTCGGCACAGAGTTTGCAAAGCTCGGCTTAACGGAAAAAGAAATGTACAAACATACGATGATCGAGCCACTATCCTTGTCATTAGTTGATGGCAAGTGGATAAAACAAAACAATTATTTATTCGTTTACTTTGAACCAACAACCGGTCGCCCTTCCGCCTTTTTTATGGAAAGCGAAGCAGCAACGAGTGCTAGTTGACAAGAGAAGTCACCAGGATATCTTCTAAAATGAAACCCCACAGAAAAGTTTAATTTCTGTGGGGTTTTTCTGTAGTCCCTGTTTTTTCTTAAAGCAGTTAGGAGAGTTTTATATATAAAAACCGTCCCGCAAATCCGGTAACTACTGACTTATTGATCAGCCTCATTTTTGAAGATTTGTTTACGTGTTCAATCATCAAGACGACCCCACTATCTTTTTCCCTCTCGGCTCAGTACTATATTGGTCGGGCTCTACAGTAATGCCAATTTGATCAAATTGAAGATTTTGTGCAAGCTCATATGTCAATATCCCTGCCCCGCTTTCATCCGGCTTGAATATACCAGCATTCTTACGCTTTCCGTTTTTTAACAGCCATACTTGATATACTTCCGATCCTTCCAAGCGCGGCAAATCGCGAACTTGGACGACTAAGCTTTTCGCTTCACCCTGCTGTAAAATGACGGCTGAGCCACCTGTGTTTATGTTCCCCTCCGTTTGATCAGCTGCTTGTAACGATAAAGTTGACAACACCTCGATAGGCACAATGTTTTCTTGCCCGCTTTCTTTTACCTCATTGCGCAATTGCATATTAGAAAAGGAAAGTGCAATCGTCAGTACCATTAAAGCAACTATCAGCGCGGCTGCTATAGGGGAAAACTGCCTGTAAAGCTGGCTGAACCATTCGTTTATGTTAAAAGATGATTTCAACTTTCTATCTTTTTCATCCTCAATGAAGACAAAGTCCATCACTTCTGCTTTTAAGGATTCAGGTACTTTTTGTTCCTCAATATCTAAGTATAAAGAATGCCAGGCGTCGGTCATTATTTCATACTCCTTCGCACATTCCGTGCAGTGCTGTAAATGCTTCTCAAACTTTCTTTTGTTATTGTCGTTTAATTCGTCCGCAATAAATGAAAGCAGGTTCTCACATTCTCTGCCCATTTATAAATCCTCCACTTCTAAGTGCTTCTTTAATTGTTTAAGAGATTGATGAAGTCTGCTTTTTACCGTTCCTACCGGTTCGTTTTCCATCTTTGCGATTTCTGTTAAAGAAAAGCCTTTCCAGTACAGTAAGTCGATCAATCTTTTCTGGGATGTGCTCAGCTTGCTTTTGGCAGCAGCCACTTCATTAAAAGTCAACTTCTTCTCAATCTCATCGACCGGATCTGCGATTTCAACAGGCAGATGCGGATTCATTTGTTGATTATTTTGTGTATGAATGCTGTCTTTTCGGATATAATCAACACACACATTCCGCGTAACAGTCAAAAGCCAATTAACAAATTTTCCTTTTGAAGAGTGATAGCTGCTTTTTGTCGTCCAAAGCTTGAGAAAAACTAATTGCACAATTTCTTTCGTTGTTTCTGCATTGCCATTTGTAAATTTAAACACAAAGCTATAAATCAATTTAATGTAGCGGTCATAAAGTTCTTCCAAGGCCCGGCGGTCTTTCTTATTCACTAACTTCATTAATTCCTCATCCCGTTTTTCTTTCAATCATACCCGCACTCCTCACTATTGATGTTTGCTGACAACCTTTACCGAATGAATCAAACACAGGGACCGCCACTTTAGTGACCGGTCCCTGAAAGGCAAACTTTATTGGAAAGTTGTGTCACTGTTTACAATATACCAAACTTCTTTCACGCCTTGGCCGGTTACATCCCCTTCTTTTTTGTCATTGGCAAAATAATAGAGTGGGAATCCTTTGTAAGTAACTTGCTCTTCTCCTGTGTCTTCTCTTGTGATTGTTCCAAAGTCTTCTTTCGCAAACCCTTCCGGAACATCAAATTGCTTTTCCGTATACGGCGGCCATTTTTCTAAACAATCCCCTTGGCAATTGCTTTTTTCGGACTCGTCTTTCTTAAAATAGTACAATGTCATTCCTTTCGAATCAGCGAGATATTCGCCAGCCGCTTCATTCTTCAGCAATTTTAAGCTTGCCGTTTTTTCTTCATTAGCTGTGGTTTCCACAGCTTCCTTATCATCACTCGATGATTCCTTTGACATATTTTCAGCTTTTCCACAAGCAGCTAAGAGTAATAAAACAGCTAATATTGACATCACCCATAATTTTTTATTCATTTTCAACCACTCCCTCTAATATTTATTTCCATCCCCATTTTTGAAACACTTGATGAGATTTTTCTGTTTTTAAGTATTGGATAAACTTCCTCGCTTCTTTTTTGCTGTCAGATTTGCTTGTCATACTGATGGGAGTTCCTCTATACAGCTTGTCTTCTTCTGGAAGCTGGACTAGTTCAGTCACGTCTTTTAATCTGTAATGCCATGATTCATATGTAATCCAGGCATCATATTTTGAATTCGCTTTCCAAAGCTCTATCGCCTCTGCACTTGATTTAACGGATAGTGCGATATTGCGCTCAATACCGGGAATGAGACCTTTTCTTCCCGCTAAGTCCTCCCACAGTCCAAGCTGGCCGGCACCATTTACGTCGATAATCTTCACACCTTTTTTCGTTAAGTCCTCCAATGATTGAATATTTTTTGGGTTCCCTTTTCTAACCAAAATGCCTGCAGCACGCGGATACAATTCTGTCCGTGTTTTTTTATCAATCATTCCCGGATGATTGAGCGTAAAGTTAGTGAGCATATACTCTGAACCACCGTAAATGATATCGGCATCCTTTTTTGCCTGTCCGATCCACTTTTCTTCTGGACCGGCTGTTACCTCAACTTTTATCCCCGTTTCTTTCGTAAACTGTTCCGCCAGTTCTTTCATCGGTCCGAGAGGTCCACCCGGGCCGTATACTTTTACTGCATCATTGTCCTTTTGACTCGCGCTGCCGGATGTTGATTTTGTTGCAGATGCAAGCCCAAACAAAGACAGCATTAAAACAAGCAGCACAGTAATAAATATATTTTTCTTCAATTTTTGTCCCCTCCTTTCAAATATTCCGTGCATCTATAATAGGTAACGAGAAAAAGAGCAGAACGGTTTGAATATTTTGATTTTTTAAAATAAAAAATTTTACCTACTTTTACTCATTTATTTATCTCTTTAACGCTGTTGTTCACTTTTATAAAATTCCATACAAAAAGATGCAGCAACACGCTGCATCTTTAAAATTATTTTGCCGGATTGCTGACCGGTCCTTTCTTCTTGGCTACTAAATATCCGCCTACTGCAATGCCAACAAGTACAATCCAAAATGTGAGTTTCCACGTTGTAATAAAGCTGGCTTTATAAATACACAAAAAAAGATTCATTTGCTGTGAAAGGAAGAGGAAGGTCGATAGATTAATCTACTATTGCTGTATGCACTGTTTATAATCGCCTTCCTCTTTTCTTTGTTGCCTTTTATAGTTTCTCTTTCTCTAATGACTTATTGACAGGTGCAAACCAGCCGATTAGGGCAATGCCCACCAATACCCCATAGAAGATCAGAGTCCAAACGGTACTGTGTGGAAAATCATGACCTAAGACACCAATATCCTCGTGCGCAAGAGTAATTACAGTAAGTTTGACACCGACCCAGGCAACAATTGCATAGGCCGTTGTTTCCAATGCTGGACGTTGATCAAGAAGTTGCACAAACCAGGTTGCCGCATACTTAATCAAGATAAGGCCAGCAATCCCTCCAAGAACAACGACAATAAACTTTCCGCCATCCATGCCGCCAAAGTCACCGAGCGGTGAATCCGGAAGACCGAGGGCTAGAGCAACCGCAGCTAGAATCGAATCAATGGCAAAAGCGAGGTCAGCTAAACCAATTTTCCCTACTGTGGGCCAGAAACCTTTCCCTGCGGCTACCTCCGCTTCCTCTTCAACCTCCTCACGAATATTCTCATTTTTTTTCCCGAACCGGGCCTGAATAACATGCTTTAAGCCTAGGTAAAGAAGATACGCTGCTCCTATCGCTTGTACCTGCCAAACGTTTGCAATAAAAGAAATGGCAAAAAGTGCAGCAAACCGGAAAAAGAAAGCCATAATGATTCCGTAATTTATCGCTTTTCTTTTCTGATCTTCGGGTAAATGCTTAGCTATAACTGCTAGTACCAAGGCATTATCAGCCGATAACAATCCTTCTAACCCAATTAGGATTAATAATGCCCAAGCATACTCTAACCAGATTGAATCCATAAATGAAATCTCCTCCTGTAATTCTGTTAGTATTTTTCACCAAACTAAGCAAATTTAAACAACAAAAAAGACCCCTGCCTATAAAATAGGCAAAGGTCTTGCTGGACATGCTTCTACTCATGTCAACAAAGCCGATGGATTATAATAACCCATGAATTGACGACTTTGTTTTAGGTAAAATACCTAACGCTACTCCCCTTTGACTTGCGTCATTGAAGATTCAATTGTTTATACATTCATTATAAAGTGTCTATTGAAGCTTGTAAACATTTTTTTCATCTATTTACTTTTTTTATTTATTCTTCTCGTGTCTTTATCAAAAAAGCTGTAAACAACAGGAATAACAAATAAAGTTAACAATGTACTCGACAGCAAGCCGCCGATGACGGTAATTCCCATTGGCTGATTGATTTCCGTACCGCCGCCAAGGCCAATTGCCAACGGTACAAGTCCGAGAATGGTCGTTAAAGCCGTCATTAAAATCGGACGGGCCCGGTCTTTCGCCGATTCAATAATCGCTTCATAACCGTTGAGACCACTCCGTTTTCTTTGAATAATATAATCCACAATGACGATCGCATTATTAACGACAATTCCCGCAAGTATGAGAACGCCGATAACGGCTGGTATGCTAATCGGTGTTCTTGTTATCATCAATGCAAAAGCCACACCAACGACCATTAACGGAACGGTGAACATAATAACAAACGGATATTTGAATGATTCGTACTGGGCTGCCATAACAATGTAAATTAGGACGATGGCTAAGACAAGAGCCAGAACCATGTCGTCAATCGAGCTTTCCAGCAAATCACGGTCACCGCCAAATGTAATCGTTGTTTCATCAGCCAAATGTAAGGCAGCGATTTTTTCATCTGCTTTTTCAGAAATATCCCCTAAGTTCGTATTAGATGTGTATTTCGTTGTAAACTGTACCGCTTCCTGCTGGTTGATGCGCTGAATGACGACAGGTCCTTCTTTAACTTGAATATCCGCCAAGTCATCCAGCTGATGAAAGTTGCCTGCTGGTGTTTTCACGAGCAGTTTTTTCAGCTGTTCAACATTTTTCGTCACTTGTTCATCATAGCGCACATTTACTGTCTGCACGTCTGAATTTCGATTAATAATTTGGGTAGCAGGAACGCCTCTCGTCGCATCATTGACAATAGAAGCAATTTGCGCCGGGGCAAGCCCCGCCTCGAGCGCCTTATCCCGTTTGACAGTTATTTGAACTTCCTTTACGGTTTCCTCTCTGTTGGTTGATATTTCTGTGATCTCGTTGATGCCAGAAACAGCTTCTTCCACATCTTTTACTGCCTGATCGAGCCGCTCAGTATCCACATCGCGCACGTTAAAAGTAAGGGTTTGCGGACTGGAACCCGAAGCTGTTTGCATATTAAACGTTACCTCGGCTGTGCTGTTCACTGTTCGCGCCGCCTTTTCCACATCTCGTTTCACATCGTCAACGAAAGCAAAAACAGAACGCTCTCTTTTTTCCAGCGGCTTCAACTTGACATAAAGCTCAGCAATATTGGAGGTACCAGTTCCTCTAAAAGAGTCTTCCTGAGTCGATCCGACGAGACTGACGTAAACATCCACGTCTTTTTCCTTACCCAGTTCTTTTTCGATCGCTTTCACTACTTTATCCGTTTCTTTTAAAGACGTACCATTTTCCACTTCGAGCCGGATGTTAAAAAAGCCTTCGTCCGTTGCCGGCAAAAATTGCGACCCGACAGTTGTTAAACCAAGTCCTCCGCCTATAAGGAGTAAAAGAGAAGCCGCAAGCACGAGCAGACGGTGCCGGAGCGCCCAGCGGACAGCCCGCTCATATTGTTTCATTATATTCGATTCTTTTCTACTTTCTTCTGAATCCGTAGAATGCTTCAACCAGCGGCTCGCCATCATCGGAATGACTGTTAAGGCGACGACGAGCGAAGCAGCGAGACTAAAAGAAATCGTCAAAGCGAATTCTTTAAATATTTGTCCAAGAATACCGGAAATAAAGACAACCGGTAAAAAGACAGCAACAGTTGTTAAAGTGGAGGCTGTAATGGCTGCTCCTACTTCTTTTGCGCCATCGCGGGCCGCCTGCCGGGAATCTTTCCCCATCGATAAGTGACGGTAAATGTTTTCAATGACAACAATGGCATTATCGACAAGCATACCGATCCCTAAAGCGAGCGCGCCGAGCGTCATAATATTTAAATTAAAGTCTGCGAAATACATTAACACAAACGTAACAATGACCGAGTAAGGAATAGCCACACCGATAATGAGCGGACTTCTTACATTTCTTAAAAAAGCAAATAAAACGAGCATGGCAAATGCTCCGCCGAGAATTAAAGAACTGCCGATATTCCCGATGGCGAGGCGAATATAATCCCCTTGGTCAAATAAAATATCAGCCTTGATATTCTTATACTGCTCTTCCTGCAACAGCTCGTCAAGCTGCTGTTGAAATTGCTTGGACACTTCTGCCGTGTTGGCATCAGCCTGCTGCAATACACTTAAAAGGACCGCCGGGTTCTCATTAGCTCTCGTCAAATGACCTGTTTCTTTTCCTTTTGATTCAACAGAGGCAATATCGCCAATGGTGATTTCCTTTCCGTTAAGTGGGTTAACCGTCAGCACTAAATTTTTAATTTCCTCCACACTTGTCAGCTGGCTGACGATCCTCGTCGTTAAAGACAGACCATCTGATTCAACTGTATTTCCGGGAAGGGAGATGTTATTTGCCTGAATAAGCTGCACAACATCAGACTGCGCCAAGTTGTATTGTTCCAGTTTCTTCTCATCGAGTTCAATGACGACTTCTTCGTCAAGTGTGCCGGATACATTTACATTGGCCACTCCTTCCACTGTTGTTAAATCTTTTTCCAGTTTGCTGGCCAATTTTTGTAATTCTTTTTCATTACTAGTCGACTGCAAGGACAATTGAATAATCGGAAATTGAGAAGGATCAAATTTCAAAAACTGCGGTTTATTTGCCTCATCCGGAATAGGTGTCTGATCAATACGCTGGAGTACATCCGCTTGAATATCATCGATTTTTGTACTCCAGGAAAACTCCATAAAAATCAAATTAGAGCCTTCTCGTGTCGTTGAAGTAATGTTTTTTATCCCGGGAAGAGTAGACAAACTTTCTTCCAAGGGCTTTGTTACCTTTTCGACAATTTCTATTGGACTTGCCCCTTCATAGGACGTAACCACGACTGCAATCGGCGGATTTATATCAGGGATTAATTTGAGCGGTATTTTTAACAGAGAGACCACGCCTAAAATAATGACTAAAAACATAACAACAATCGTAAAGACAGGCCTCTTAATGGAAAAATTGCTAATTCTCAAAAATAAGTCTCCTTTCAGATGTTTTCGTTCACTTTTTGTATAAACTCACCCTTTTAACTATAATGTACCACTATTCGCTGTTCAACTTTGAATTGCTGGGCGCCGACTCAAAGCTCTCAGAGTTATCCACAGCCCGCAAGTCTATCATTTCCTAGACGATAAAAAAAGAGGAGAACTAAACGTCCGTTCCCCTCTTTTTGCAACTATTCTTTTTTCGTTAACGTCCAGCCTGTCATGCCATATAAAACAGTGAGCACCGGGCTTAAAAGACAAAAGAATGCAAACGGCAAATACTCTACTGTGGATACACCGAGCATGTTCGTAATAAACACACCGCACACGCCCCATGGGACAAGTGGGTTAATGACCGTCCCTGCATCTTCAAGCGTTCTGGATAAATTTTTTCTCGCCAGCCCCACTTTTTCAAATTGCCGCTGGAACGCCTCTCCTGTAAGTAAAATAGATAAATACTGCTCGCCAATAATAAAGTTGACACCGATCGCGGAACCGGCTGCAGCGGCTACTGTACTGCCGGCTTTTTTTAAATGCTGCTCGATCGCTGCAAACAGCCGGGGCACTACGCCCAGCGAAAATAACAGGCCGCCGAGACTTAATGAAAGCAGGACGAGCGAGATGGTAAACATCATATTGTCCATACCGCCTCTCGTCAGCAAAGCATCCACCTCTGAATTGCCTGTCTTTGATGTGAAGCCAGAAAATAGTATTTCCCATACTTCTGCCAGCGTTCTGTCCGAATGAAAAAATGAGAGAAGGACACCAAATATTGAACTGAGTGCGAGTGTGATGATAGGCGAAACTTTTTTCACTGACAAAATAAAGAGCAACAGCAATGGCAGCCAAGCATACCAGTGAATCAAATTCATGTTATGAAGAGTGGCTTTAATTGTCTCCACTTTCGGAAATTGTGCTTGTTCCACTTCCGGTGAGACCATTGCAAATAAAACAAGTGCAATAAAAAACGCTGGCAACGTTGTCCAGCCCATGTTGCGGATATGGGTGAATAAATCAACACCGACAATCGATGCCGCCAAGTTGGTCGTATCAGATAACGGAGACATCTTATCTCCAAAAAAAGCGCCAGATACGATCGCTCCGGCTGTAATGGCAGCTGAAGCATCCACCGCCTGGCTCACGCCGATAAACGCCACGCCCAATGTGGCGACAGTCGTTAAGGAACTGCCAATACCGAGACCAACAATCGCTGTAACGATAAACACAATGCTGTAAAAAAAATAAGGTGTCACGAGTCCAAACGCTGTATAAATCATGGTCGGAATCGTGCCTGATATAATCCAGCTGCTAATAAGCACGCCAATAAGAAAGAAAATAAAAACAGCTCCCATACCGCTTTTGGCTCCTTCAAGCATCCCTTCTTCCATTGTTTTAAATGAAAGCTTTTTAAACGCTCCGAATGCGAGCAGCAAAAGAATGGAAAGCAGAATCGGAATATGCGGCACCGATTTCAGTTTTATAATAGAAAAGCTGATCAATGCCATAATCATTACTGTTATGAGCAGCGCTGTTGGCAAAGATAGTTTTAATTTCGATTCAATCTTAAACATAGAAGTCCACCCCAAATGTTGTTGGTTACTTTTTCACTTGAACGCTTTTGTGCGTTGAAGTAACACAATCAATTATTAACGATTCACTTTTGACTGTCAATCACTTTTTAGAAAGTATTTTATTGAAAGGCTGTTTTCGTAAAATTTGTTGCTATTAGAAAAGGGTTGGTTGATTTCCGCTCCAGGATGCTCGCTTTCCGCGGGGCGGGCGGTGAGCATCCTCGTCGCTTTGCTCCTGCGGGGTCTCACCTGTCCCGCTAATCCCGCAGGAGTCTCGCACCTTCCGCTCCAATCAACCCTTTTGCTACACTTTTTATCATAAGAATATACTACAAAAACAACACTCTTGTAGAAAACAGCCTATTGAAAAAACCAGCTTGTGCAAATAGCAAGCTGGTTTTTGGAAGTTAGTGGATCAATTAGCGGGCTTCTTCCTGTTCCATCGGATGATAGAGCTTAATTTGTTCATTTTTATCCTGGAACCAACGAAGCGCAAATTCATTTTCAAATAAAAAGACAAGCTTTCCGTGCCGGTCTTTCACGAGCAGGCTTCTGGAGTTAGACAAGCTTTCTTTCACGGCCTCTTCATTTTCAATCCAGCGGGCAACTTTGGACCCCATTGGCTCCATAACGACTTCAGAATTGTATTCACCTTTCATCCGGTGGACAAACACTTCAAATTGCAGCTGACCGACGGCACCGAGAATATAATTCTCCGTATGCAATGTTTTGTACAGCTGGATTGCGCCTTCTTGCACGAGCTGTTCAATGCCTTTATGAAAGCTTTTTTGTTTCATAACGTTTTTAGCAGACACTTTGACAAACAGTTCCGGAGCAAATTGCGGCAGTTTTTCATATTGAAATGAAGGTTTTCCGCCAACGAGCGTATCTCCAATTTGATAATTTCCTGTATCATATAGACCGATAATGTCACCGCTAATGGCTTCATTGACTGTGCTGCGGTCGTCAGCTAAAAACTGAGTAGATTGCGACAATTTTGATGACTTTCCTGTTCTTGTCAGCGTCACACTCATCCCTCTTTCAAACCTCCCTGAACAAATCCGGAAAAAGGCGATGCGGTCGCGGTGAGCAGGATTCATATTCGCCTGTATTTTGAAAATGAACCCTGAAAACTGTTCACTGGCAGGATCTACTTCCCCTTGGTCAGACTGCCTCGCTTGAGGTGAAGGAGCAAATTGCAAGTATGTTTCTAAAAATGTCTGCACGCCGAAATTTGTCAGCGCACTCCCGAAAAACACAGGCGTCAACTCTCCAGCGGCAATCCTTTCTTCGGAAAACTCATTGCCCGCTTCTTCAAGCAGCATAGTTTCTTCCAGTGTTTGATCATATAAAGATGATTTCTTAATCTCATGATCGACAGCCAGTTCCCCTTTTTCGTTTAATGGAAGAAAGCGGTCTTCTTCCTTGTCCGCCCGGAACTGTTCCACCCGCTTATTAAAGCGGTCATAAATGCCAAAAAACTCTTTACCCATCCCAATCGGCCAGTTCATCGGATATGACTCGATGCCGAGAACCTCTTCAAGCTCGGCCAGCAACTCGAGCGGCGGCTTTGCTTGGCGGTCCAATTTATTAATAAAAGTAAAAATAGGAATTCCTCTCATTTTGCACACTTGAAATAACTTCTTCGTCTGCGCTTCAATCCCTTTTGCTGCATCAACGATCATCACGGCGCTGTCAACGGCCATTAACGTCCGGTACGTATCTTCACTGAAGTCTTCATGGCCCGGTGTATCAAGAATATTAACGTGGTACCCGTCGTAGTGGAATTGCATAACAGAAGATGTGACGGAAATGCCCCTTTGTTTTTCAATTTCCATCCAGTCAGACGTAGCAAATTTTCCTGTTTTCTTCCCTTTTACCGTTCCTGCATCGCGGATCGCTCCGCCGAATAAAAGCAATTTTTCAGTCATAGTCGTTTTTCCCGCATCCGGGTGAGAGATAATTGCAAATGTTCTTCTAGAAAGAACCTCTTCTTTTAATGAAGCCATAAGGCAGCCAATCCTTTCAAAATTAAAATCCGTTCATCTGTTATCTTTTTCTACAATAAATTAATATAACGGAAAAAGCAGCCAGCGTCTATTACATTTCACGCGTCCATTGATAAATCCTTTGTGCCATTTCAGCTGCCGTCTCACTATTAAGACGAGAATGGCTCAATGAGGATATGAGACGTTCGATCAATGTCTCTCCTGCTTCGTCATACGTAAATGAAATCGACCATTCCACAAATGGAACCGCAATAACGAACGTTTCTTCCTTTTTATTTTCGTATATAAATACTTTTACTTCTTCATCCTGTAAATATGTTTTTCTAATTTTCACGTTTAACCACCCTTAATTAAGACTATAACTTACATAGGACGTCCTGTTGCAGAACGTCATTTGATTGAATAAACTGTTTTCTTGTTTATCTAATTATTTCATTATAAACTATACACTTGTGAGCATGGAAAAGAAATATGGAGAGGTGAATCGTATGAATTATCTTTGGGGTTTAGGCGGTATACTGGTTGTCCTCGGGATAGGATACATTTTTTCTGCGAACAGAAAGAAAATCAACTGGCGCACCGTTCTTGGCGGTTTAGCTATTCAGTTATTGTTTGCTTTTATCGTTCTGAAGTGGGACTGGGGCAAAGAACAACTACAGAATCTCACAATGGTTGTCAATGCCATTATTGATTATTCCAGAACTGGGATTGACTTTTTATTTGGCGGACTTTACACGAAAGAATCGAACGTTACATTTGTGTTCGCTTTCAATGTCTTGCTAGTCGTTATTTTCTTTTCTTCTTTAATTTCCGTTCTTTATTATTTAAATGTGATGCAATTTTTCATCAAAATTATCGGTGGCGCTCTATCTAAGCTGCTCGGTACGAGAAAAGCGGAGTCTATGTCGGCAGCTGCCAATATTTTCGTAGGTCAGACAGAAGCACCGCTCGTTATCCGCCCTTATCTTAATAAGATGAGCGAATCGGAGCTGTTTGCAGTCATGACTGGGGGTCTCGCTTCCGTGGCCGGGGCTGTATTAGTCGGCTACTCGCTGCTTGGCGTACCGCTTGAATATTTGCTTGCTGCCAGCTTCATGGCCGCACCCGCGGGACTCGTGATGGCAAAGCTGTTCGTTCCGGAAACAGACACTGCTTCTGAACCCGAAGAATTTAAAATGGAAGCGGATGACGAATCAGCGAACGTCATTGATGCAGCAGCCAGAGGCGCAGGTGTCGGCTTACAGCTAGCATTAAATATTGGAGCGATGCTTCTTGCCTTCATTGCACTTATAGCGATGCTAAACGGCATACTCGGACTCGTCGGCAGCTGGTTCGGTGCAGAGAATTTATCACTCGAACTGATTTTAGGCTATGTGTTTGCCCCACTTGCATTCGCCATCGGCACTCCATGGGAAGAAGCGATTCAAGCTGGTAATTATATCGGGCAAAAACTCGTTATTAACGAATTTGTAGCATACTCTAATTTTGCTCCGGAAATTCCAAACCTGTCAGAAAAAACAGTAGCCATTTTAAGCTTTGCTTTATGCGGTTTTGCCAATATTTCTTCCCTCGGCATTCTTTTAGGAGGTCTCGGCAGCCTTGCCCCTGACCGCAGGGCTGACATTGCCCGTCTAGGCATTAGATCGGTGATTGCAGGCGCACTTGCTTCCTTGTTAAGCGCTGCCATTGCCGGCATGTTAATTTAATATGAAAAAAGAACTGTCCAGACTGGACAGTTCTTTTTTCATTGCTACTCCTTATGTGATGGCTGTATTTCCGGCAAAACTGCATTGTTTGTATGCTATACTTGATTGTACTATATGAATGAACAAATACAGGTGGTCTTTATGCATCTTTTTCAATTTCTCGGCGGCCGCATTCTTAAAACAGGCGCCGCTGTCTTAATTACAGCTCTTATTTGTGAGGCATTCGGCTGGTCACCCGTTTTCGCCGTCATTACTGCTATTGTTACGATTGAACCAACAGCAGCCGCATCCATAAAAAAAGGACTGATCCGCTTTCCCGCTTCCGCGATCGGTGCCGCTTATGCTGTGCTGTTTACATATTTATTCGGCCAGGGAGCTATCACTTTTACATTAGCAGCCATGTTGACAATCCTTACCTGCTCAAAACTAAAACTCGATGCCGGGTTACTCGTCGCTACTTTATCAGCGGTAGCTATGATCGATGTCGTTGATGACCACTTCATCCGCACTTTTTTCACGCGGCTCGGAACGACAAGCATCGGACTCGTCGTTTCCACACTCGTTAATTTATTTATTATGCCTCCTGATTATTCAGTGGAGATTTCAAAAAAAGTTGTCCTCCTTCAGACAAGAACTGCCCGTCTATTAACTGACGTGGTCGGTGGTCTTTTGGAGGAAAAAGATGTCAAGCCATTGGAGTCCGCTTATCAGGAAGACCAGCGCACATTCGAAAAAACAGAGACGCTTTGCCACTTCCAGCGCGGAGAATGGCGCTACCGCCGTTTTACCCGTGAAGAGATGCGAAAAGTTCATTTCGATCTTAAAAAACTGGAAACGTTAAGACACATACATTTTCATCTCGGCAACTTAATTGCCATTCCGTCTGGACCACTCACTTGGAAGGAGCAGCAAAAAAAACTGATTTTACAATCTTCTCTCTCCCTTGCTGCTTATATTGAAGATCCTGATGGCAAGTTTGACCGTACACTGCACGCCACTATGCAGCCGATTATGGAACAATTTTGGTATGCCAAAGCTAATGAAGAAGAAGAATACGGCGAAATGAACAGGCTTTTTACCATTGAAATATCCCTTTTGTACGAAGTGCTCGCTATTTTTGAATTAGTAGAAGAGCTGCAGGCACATTCAACTTTCCGCCAAAAACAATTTTCGCCGCCTTTATTTGACTACAGGCAATAGTCTGCTGAAATTAGCGGCAAATAAATGAAGTAAGCGAATTGTGCCCGGTAATTAAAGCATTTGAAGAGGAATATGAATTTTTAATAAGGAAATAGTAATAAACATGGAGAGCTGAACCGCTCTCCATGTTGTTCAATTTTAAACCTTTATCAGAAAAGTTAATTTTTAATTTAATTGACTTTTTGTGTTTTATATGAGCTGATTCGGGAATAAATAAACCAAGCACGGAAGAACAAAAAAAAGTAAGGAGGAAACAAAACATGGGATTTATTATGTTTTTAATTGTCGGAGGAATCATCGGCTGGTTAGCCGGACTAATTTTAGGTAAAGACATCCCAGGCGGCGTCATCGGAAACATTATTGCTGGTATTATTGGTGCTTGGGTCGGCGGCGCACTTTTTGGAGACTGGGGTCCTGACCTTGGCGGCATAGCCATTATCCCTGCTTTAATCGGAGCGCTTATTCTTGTCTTTATCGTCAGCTTTATTATGAAGAGTATGAACCGCGACCGTGCCCACTAAGTCCATAGTAATCGAAAAACCGGAAAGATTCATCTTTCCGGTTTTTGCTGTTTAAATGAAAACAGATTGTTCTACTGCTTGCAGAGCTTCGGTAAAATCTGCGATCAAATCATCAACTGATTCAAGACCGACAGATAACCTTAATAAGCCGTCTGTAATTCCTCTTTTGTACCTTTCTTCTCGCGGCATGGCGGCATGGGACATCTTAGCCGGATACGACAAGATCGATTCTACCGCTCCAAGACTAACAGCAAACACTGGAATTTTCACCCGGTTGACGAATTGCCGGACAGCTTCTTCATTTTTCAGTTCAAAGGAAAGAACAGCTCCGGGGCCATCTGTCTGATAAGAATGAACTGCATAGCCCGGGTGGTCGGTTAATCCCGGATAATATACTTTTTCGACAAGATCATGTTTTTGTAAAAAATCAGCTAACGTTTTCGCTGATTTTGAAGATTGCTCAAGACGAACATGGAGAGTTTTCAGCCCTCGCAAGACGAGCCATGCATCTTGGACTCCGAGAACTGCCCCAAATGAATTTTGCAAAGCATATAAACGATTGCCCAATTCCTCATCTTTTGTAACCGCCAGTCCAGCCAGCACGTCGCTGTGCCCGGATAAGAATTTAGTCGCGCTGTGAAGAACAACATCCACGCCAAGTTCAAGTGGACGCTGAAGAGCAGGCGTTAAAAACGTGTTGTCGACAAAAGTAAGACAGTTGTTCGCTTTTGCCAGTTTGACAACCCCTTGAATATCTGTCACTTTCAATAAAGGATTAGATGGTGTTTCCATATAAATCAACTTCGTATTGTCTTTAATATTTAAAGCGACTTCATGCAAATTAGTCATGTCCACAAACGTGTGGTCAATGCCAAAACGGTTCAATACAGAAGTAACCATCCGGTACGTTCCCCCGTACACATCTTCTGTAATTAACACATGGTCTCCTTTGGACAAAAGAAGAAAGGCTGTAGAGATCGCGGCCATACCGGATGAAAAAGCGAACCCTCTAGTGCCTCCTTCCAGTTCAGCAATGGCCTCTTCTAGTGCTTCTCTCGTTGGGTTCCCTGAACGGCTGTAATCGTAGCTGCCAAACTTGTCAAATTCTTTTTGATGGAACGTAGAAGCATGCTGGATCGGCACACTTACCGCACCGGTTCCTTCATCAAATTTGTGGCGGTTATGCAATAGTTTTGTTTGAAAAGAATAATTTCCACTCATATATTTTCACTCCTTCATTTTTTTAAATGCCTGAGATAAATCAGCTATTAAATCTTCTGCATGTTCAATTCCTACTGAAAAACGAAGCAGACGGTTGCAGACGCCGTTCTGAATCCGGATTTCTTCAGGTACGTCCATATGTGTTTGGGTCGCCGGATAAGTAATGAAACTTTCAACGCCTCCAAGGCTTTCAGCAAATGTGATCAGTTTTAAATTTTGTAAAAAAACATCGACCCAATTTTCTGACTCTAGACGGAAAGAAAGCATACCGCCCCGGCCCGGATAAAGGACATCAGTAATTTCCGGACAACATCGGAGAAATTCAGAAATTTGTTTTGCATTTTGTTCGTGCTGTTTCATGCGCAGGCTCAACGTCTTCATGCCGCGCATCAACAGCCAGGAGTCAAGCGGTGACAGCACAGCTCCGGCCGCATTTTGCATTTCGCCTACCTCGCGGGCAAGCTGTTCTCCTTTCACAGCTATAAGGCCAGCCAGCACATCGTTGTGACCGCCAAGATATTTTGTAGCGCTGTGGATGACGAGATCAGCACCTTGTGTGAGCGGCCGCTGCAAAAGCGGTGTGTAAAATGTATTATCAACGATTAAAAGCAAGTCGTGTTCTTTCGCAAAAGCAGCCACGGCTTCTATATCCACTTCCTGCATGAGCGGGTTTGTCGGCGTTTCCAAAAAGATCACTTTCGTTTTTTCTGTCACTTTCTTTTTCGTTTCGTTTATATCTTGGAAGCTGTCGTATACAAACGACAAGCCAAATTTTTTCCACCCTTTTTCAAACAGCCGGTATGTACCCCCATATAAATCGGTAGAGGCGATCCACTCATCACCCGGTTGTGCCAGCGCAAGAATGGTTTGGATCGCTGCCATGCCTGAAGAAAAAGCAAAACCGGCGTCTCCGCCTTCTAAGTCGGCAATCGCCTGTTCCACGATTTGACGTGTCGGGTTTCCTGTCCGCGTATAATCATACCCAGTAGATCGGCCAATGCCTTCATGGCGGTAGGCTGTGGAGAAATAAACAGGTGCATTCACCGTACCCGTTGCTTCTTCACTGCGGTTTCCAATTTGTGCTAACAGCGTGTCAATATGATTCTTTGTCAATTTTCTCTCTCCTTCTATGTACACTTTCCTATTTTTAAAATAAATAAAAGCCTTCTCGGAAGAAGGCTTTTTTAAATGATCTTCTCCTCATCTTTCGGGTTTGACCCGCTGGAATTAGCACCTTGACTTTACACAGCCGGTTGCTGAAGCATCTTCGGGCCAGTCCCTCCGCTTCTCTTGATAAGAACCTATAAAATTGTGACTTTTTTTAACTGTACAGTAAAAAGATCGAAATGACAAGAGTTTTTTAAATACTTTACTTTTTTGTGAATTGTTTATCAATTAACGCTGTAAAATCCGGCTGTGTCTTTAAAAATTTTAAATCATAAGAAGAATTGGCGAATTCCTGCATGACTTCTTCATTTACTTCTGACGTATACGTAATTCGTTTCCACGCGCTGTCTACCACGTCTTTTGCCAATTCTTGTTTCGTATCTTTCTTAATAGAAGCAATTGTTAATTCTTTCGCTTCTTCGGGGTTTTCATTAATAAAGTCGATCGCTTTTTGATGAGCATCCACTATTTTTTGAACAAGCTCCGGATCCTCTTTCACTAATTTGCCACTCGTCGCCAGCACAGAGTTTGGCAATGACGTGCCGAATGAAATTTCATCGCTGTCGACAATGATTTTTGCCCCTTCTTCTTTCACAAGCAGAGATCCCCAAGGCTCAGGAACAGCTGCAAGATCTACTTTGCCTGATTCAAACAATCCTGCATATTGAGCTGGCTTTCCAGTTGTATGCTTTAAGTTGCCGCCAATACGGTTGGATTCGATTCCGAAGTCTTTTATGAATGTTTCCATTTGAACGTCATGTGTGCACCCAACGCCCGGAGTAATAAATGTTTTGCCTGCAAAATCTGCAACTGACTCAATGCCGCTTCCGTTACGCGCTACGATCACTGTCCCACCGGAAGAACCGCCGGCGACAATTTTCACATCGGCCCCGTTCGTAAAGTTATTCATCACCGGACCCGGTCCAACAAGACCCGCATGGACGTCTCCTGTTTTCAACGCGACCATGAATGCCCCGCCATCCGGGAATGATTTATATTCCACATCTACATCTTCACCCAATGCTTCTTCGTAATAGCCTTTTTCTTTCGCAACCATCGCAGGAACATGGTCAAGATTCGGGAAGTAGCCGATGACGACTTTCTTTTTGCCTTCTCCTTTTCCTTCTTCCGATGAGCTGCACCCAGCAAGTACACCAGCCAGCAAAAGTAGAATAAAACTAAAATACCCTAATTTCTTTTTCATGTTCTCTCCCCCATTTAACTATGTGTTTAACTCGATTCAAGACCCCAGCGCCGCATCACATTTTTTTCTACTCGTTGAAAGAACGCATAGTCTACGGCCGTTCCAATCACTCCAATTAAAATCATCACTGCGATAACGAGGCTCATGTCGCCAAAATCTGATGCGTATTTTAACGTGTAGCCAAGACCCGGTCCCGTGCTTAAAATTTCTCCCGCCATTAATGCCCGCCAGGCAAATGCCCAAGCAAGCCTGACTCCTGTAACTGCGTAAGGAACAGCTGCCGGAAAGATGACTTTCAAAAATAAATCCAGTCCCCGCGACCCCATTGTTTGTGCAGCCCGAATATACAGCGGAGAAACGTTTTTTATGCCCATTCGCATATTGATCGTCATGACGAGCGTGCCACCTAAAACAACGATAAAAATGACCGCTTTTTCATTTAGTCCAAACCACATAATTGCCAGCGGCAGCCAGACAATACTTGGCACGCTTTGCAGAGCTAGGATGAGTGAACCGAGCGTTTCGTCTGCCGTTTTTGACTTGGCAAGCAAAATGCCAAGCCCTATTCCCAACATTAAAGAAATCAAAAGGCCAATAAATAAACGCTGGAAGCTGGCCACTAAATCGTAAATTAGTGTTTTGTCTCCAAAGCCGCGAACGAGAGCCTGCCATACATCTGTCGGCTTCGGCATAACATCAGGTGTCCACCCGCCTGCCCGGACGAGCCCTTCCCAAGCAACTAACAAGATAATAAAGAATACCAATTGTTTAATGATTCGCTGCATAAGACAATTCCTCTTTTACGACTTTGTCAATTTCATTTTTCAAAAGTAAGTTTATTTTTTTCTCAAGATGAATCGCTTCTTTTTGATCAAACCTTCGCGGTCTCGGAAGGTCAACCTTAATATCAGCGATAATTGTCCCCGGCTGCGTTCCCATCACGATGATCCGGTCAGACAGCTTAATGGATTCTGAGATGCTGTGAGTCACAAATAAAATCGTTTTTTTCGTCTCGATCCAAATTTTTTCAAGTTCTGCGTGCATTCTGGCCCGTGTCTGCTCATCCAGCGCGCCAAACGGCTCATCCATGAGCAGCATTTTCGGATTCATCGCGAGCGCCCTCGCAATGGCTACACGTTGCTGCATGCCGCCTGATAATTCATGCGGGTAATGGGCGGCATAGTTGGAAAGCTGGACCATTTGTAAAAATTTACGCGCCGTTTGTTTTGCTTCTTTCTTTTTCATTTCTTTCCTTAAAGGAAACATGACATTTTCCTCCACATTCAGCCATGGAAACAAGGCGGCTTGCTGAAAAACCATTCCCCGGTCTTTGCCCGGCTTTTTAATCGTTTTGCCTTCCAGTTTGATTTCACCGGAAGAAGCTTCACTCAAACCTGCCACCATAGATAGCAATGTTGATTTTCCGCAGCCGGAAGGACCTAAGATAGAGACAAATTCTCCTTCTCGAATCGTTAAATTTATGTCAACCAATACATCGTTGACTACTTTGTTGTTTGTAAATTGTTTATTTATATGGTCAATGTGTAAAAACATTTTATCACCTGCTTCTTTAATTAATCGCATTTAATTAATCGGATTTATTAGTATTATATACTGTATGTTTTTAAAGTCAATTGTTTACGAAAATTTTTAACAAAAAGTTTAAAATTATGTTAATGTTCTGAAAACTAAGTTGATTATCTTTTCTTCGTATTATAGAATAGAAAACATTACTTCTTTGAACAAACATAAAAAAAACGATCACTAGCTTAATAAGAGGAGAAGAGGAAAAACATGAAAAATTTAAAAGAAGAAGCATTAGAAATTCATCGGAGCCATCAAGGAAAGTTAGAAACAACAGCTAAATTAAGCGTAAAAAACTTAAAAGATTTAAGTTTGGTTTATTCGCCGGGAGTTGCTGAGCCTTGCCTGGAAATTCAAGCGAACCGCGAAAAACTTTACGAATATACGATGAAAGCCAACACTGTTGCCGTAGTCTCTGACGGTACTTCCGTATTAGGTCTCGGAGACATCGGAGCCGACGCTTCTTTACCGGTAATGGAAGGCAAAGCGATCCTTTTGAAAAATTTTGCCGGCGTAGATGCTTTTCCTATCTGTCTTGATACGAAGGATCCAGAAGAAGTAATTAAAACCGTCAAATTGTTAACATCCTCTTTTGGAGGAATAAACCTTGAAGATATAAAAGCTCCTAATTGCTTTTTAATTGAACAGCGCTTAAAAGAAGAACTAGATATTCCTGTTTTTCATGATGACCAGCACGGTACAGCTATCGTAACGCTTGCCGGTTTGATTAACTCCCTTAAACTCGTGAACAAGACATTTGCCGGGATTAAAATTGTGATCAATGGAGCAGGTGCGGCCGGCATTGCCATTGCCAAACTGTTGAACAATTTCGGTGCGAAAGAAATCATTATGTGCGATACGAGAGGTGCCATCTATGAAGGGCGTCCGTTCGGAATGAATTCTATAAAGGATGAAGTCGCTTCATTCACCAACGCCAACCGGACAGAAGGAAACCTTGAAGAAGTGGTGAAAAACAGCGATGTCTTTATCGGTGTTTCCGCTCCGGGAGTACTTACACCAGAAATGATTCACACGATGAAAAGGGACCCAATCGTGTTCGCCATGGCTAACCCCGATCCAGAAATCACTCCTGATGAAGCGAAAGCATCCGGTGTAAAAGTGATTGGCACTGGCCGATCAGATTTTCCTAACCAGGTAAATAATGTTCTTGCTTTTCCTGGCATTTTTAGAGGAGCACTCGATACACGCGCCTCAGATATTAATGAAGAAATGAAAGTAGCTGCTGCCTATGCGATCGCTTCTCTCGTTTCTGATTTTGAATTGTCAGAAGACTACATTATCCCTTCTTCTTTTGATGCCCGAGTCGCTCCTGAAGTTGCCGCCGCTGTCGCCCGTGCCGCCATCGAGTCAGGAGTTGCCCGCCAACACATCGACATTGACTCCTTGCGCAACAAAACGTATCAGCTCTCGGCTATCCAAGTAAAGCCTGCCGAAGTCGTCTTTTAACTTGAAAAAATGCCCTGCCTGAAAGGTTTTTCCCTTTCAGGCAGGACATTTCATTTGATACAGACGGCGATGCCGATCGGGTAATGTCTTCCCGGACGCCCAGGTTCAATGAGAACGCCGCGCTGATAATAGCGCTCTATATGATTATAGCCGTCGAATAAGCTAAAAAATTCTTTTTCCGTCAGCTGATGAACATGAAAAGGTTCTGTTGTCGGCTGCCCGCGGCCAAGGCCGAACGGAGTGGAAATAACGAGTGTACCCCCTGGTTTTAGCATCGCAAATAAATTGCGGAGAAAAGAAATTTCACCGGAGATGTGCTCAATCGTTTCAAAGCTGAAAATCGCATCAAACTTGCCAAGTGTTTCGGGAAGAAACGGGTCAGCTGCGTCAGCCGTTTTATATGTTACGAGCGGGTGATAATAACGGCCGTTCGCGTAATCTGTTGCTTCCTGGTCAATGTCAACACCGACTACTTCCTGAAGCCTGCTTTTTGCTGCTTTGGCAATCAGCTGAGTGCCGAAGCCGCTTCCGCTGGCAATATCGAGCACGCGGCCTTTTGAATAGTAAATAGCAAACTGGTAGCGGGCAATATGTTCAAGCAACATGCCGTTCATCGGATTCATTGTATCCGGCAGCACTCGCTCTCCTGTATACTTCATCTTTTTGCTCCTCTTTTATCGACATGTCTCTTCTTCTAACTAGTTAATCAGCCATTGAAACCAATCCGTTTGGAAATCATCTGGCCTGCTTGAATCATTCGCTCACTTAAAACTTCCAATCTTTCATCTGACATTCGCAGCGTCGGCCCAGATATACTGACTGCCGCAGCAACATTGCCGGCATGGTCAAAAACGGGGGCGGCAATACAGCGAATGCCATTTTCATTTTCTTCTAAATCTAACGCATAACCCTTTCTCTTCACTTCTGCCAGTTCTTTTAAAAATGCGTCTTTTTCCGTAATCGTGTGAGAAGTATGCGCCGGCAGCCCTTTTCGTTCAATAATATCCAGCACGTCTGTCGCCGGCAAATGAGAGGTAATGGCTTTACCGACTGAAGTACAGTGCACCGGTGCCCGCTTGCCGACTTTTGAATGCATGCGCAGTGCTTCATTGCCGTCAAGTTTTTCAATATAGACAACTTCTCCCTCGTCGTAAACGACAAGATGCACGACTTCATTCGTTTCGTTTTCAAGTTCTTTCAGTATAGGCCGTGCTTCTGTCCGGACATCAAGCGAATCGAGCAGCTTTGAACTAATATCGAGAAACATATAGCCGAGCCGGTATCTCCCTGTTTCTTCATGCTGTTCGATATAACCATACTGGCTGAGCGTGGCCAATATACGAAACACAGAGCTTTTATTTATATCCATCTGTTTGGCAATTTCGGTTACACCAAGCCCTTTCTTGGAAGCACTGACAATTCGGATTACATCAAGTGCCCGTGCAACCGACTTCACTACGTTGTCTCTTTCCAATAGACAGGCTCCTTTCTGCAAAAAGTAATTCAGTTACTGTACAGGTGATTTCTTCATCAAAAAGGCTGGCCTCCAACTGGCCAGCCTTTTCTAATTATCTCTTATTTATACGGAAGAATAAACCTTGTCGATAAAAGTTGTTTTATTGAGTTACGCTGTATTTTTCTTTTGCCTCGAGCCGGCGCTTGTGCAAAATGGGCTCTGTGTATCCATTCGGCTGTTCGTATCCTTTAAATACGAGATCACACGCGGCCTGGAAAGCCACGGAATCATCATACTTAGGTGCCATCGGCCGGTAGCCGGCGTCACCTGTATTTTGTTCATCGACTACTTTTGCCATCCGCTTCATCGTTTCCATCACTTGCTCTTCTGTACAAATACCGTGGTGCAGCCAGTTGGCGACGTGCTGGCTGGAAATGCGAAGTGTCGCCCGGTCTTCCATTAAACCGACATCGCTAATATCCGGCACTTTTGAACAGCCGACACCTTGCTCCACCCAGCGGACAACATAACCGAGAATTCCTTGTGCATTATTATCGAGTTCCTGCTGGATCTCTTCATCATTCCAGCTTGGATTCTTTTCAATCGGGATTTGTAAAATATCCTCTTGATAATTTTTATTTCCTTGCTTTAATTCATTTTGGACTTGCTTAACATTCACTTCATGATAATGAAGCGCATGCAGAACAGCTGCGGTTGGTGACGGTACCCATGCTGTGTTCGCCCCAGCTTTTAAATGGCCAATTTTTTGCTCAAGCATATCTGCCATGAGATCCGGCATTGCCCACATGCCTTTGCCGATTTGAGCGTGGTTTTGGAAACCTGCCGCTAAGCCTGCTGCGACATTTGATTTTTCGTAACTCGCCAGCCAGACTGAGGACTTCATGTCACCTTTTCGAATCATCGGTCCCGCTTCCATGGACGTATGCATCTCGTCACCTGTTCTATCGAGGAACCCGGTATTAATAAAGACGATCCGGTCTTTTACTGCGCGAATGCAATTTTTCAAGTTAAGGGATGTACGGCGTTCTTCATCCATTACACCAATTTTTAGTGTGTTTCTATCCAGTCTAAGCAAATCTTCCACTCTGTCAAATAATTCATTAGCGAAAGCGACTTCTTCCGACCCGTGCATTTTCGGCTTAACAATATAAACGGATCCTTTACGGGAGTTAGCAAGCTTTGCTGTTTCCGAAATTGAGTGTTTTGCTACTGCACTTGTTACAACCCCATCCAAGATGCCTTCAAACACTTCATCTCCATTTGCATCCAATACTGCATTTGTCGTCATCAAGTGGCCGACATTTCGGACAAACATTAGCGAACGTCCGGGCAGCTGGAATGAACCGCCATCTAAAGATGTATAATTGCGGTTTTCGTTCAGCTTGCGCGTCAGTTGTTTGCCGCCTTTTTGGAAAGCAGCACTTAAATCACCTTTCATTAATCCGAGCCAGTTGCGATACACAAGCACTTTGTCTGCTGCGTCTACTGCGGCCACTGAATCTTCACAGTCCATAATAGTCGTCAAGGCTGCTTCCATTAAAATGTCTTTTACAGATGCCTCATCCATTTGGCCGATCGGATGGTTTTTATCGATTTGAATTTCGAAGTGAAGGCCGTTATTTTGAAGCAATAGAGCAGACGGAGAATCAGCTTCTCCTCGAAACCCTTGCAACTGCTCTTTATTTTGAAGTTCTGTTTCCCTGCCATCTTTTAATGTGACAACAAGCTTTCCGCTAGCCACAGAATACTTGGCGGCCGCTTTATGGGAACCGCTTTCAAGCGGAGCTGCTTGATCAAGGAAATCGCGTGCAAATGCAATAACTTTCTCTCCCCTTACTGGGTTATAGCTGCCTTTTTTTCCGGCACCATCTGTTTCCGGGATTGCATCCGTGCCGTACAGTGCATCATACAAACTGCCCCAGCGCGAATTGGCCGCATTGATGGCGTAACGGGCATTGTTCACTGGGACAACGAGCTGCGGACCTGCCTGCAAAGCGATTTCTTCATCGACATTTTTTGTTGTAATGTTAAAATCTTCACCTGCCGGCTCGATATAGCCGATCTCTTCCAGGAAAGATTTATACTTTTTAAAATCAAACTCATTCTCTTTGTGCCACTCATTTATCTTCTCTTGAAGATCATCACGATTTTTTAGAAGTTCACGATTTTTCGGTGTCAAGGCAGCGATGATATCACTGAATCCTTCCCAAAATGCTTCAGCCTTCACCCCTGTACCGGGCAATACATCGTTGTTAACGAAATGGAGCAGCTGCTGATCCACTTGCAACGATCCAACTTTCACATAATTATTCATTAAAAAATCCCCCTTTTGTTTCTTATTACGCAACAGCGTTTCTTAAATATCATAAAAAAAGATTAGCATAGAAATCTGAAAATTTCAACTAATCTTTTTAAAATGGTATTTGTTAATTTTTTATTTTTCCCTCAGCCGCTCAACAAGCTGCAGTAACTCTCCATCAGGACCATGAAAAAACTCCGGACTGAGCCGGAGTTTTAGTCTTTCTTCAACCTAGCAGCAGCTGCGTTGCCAAGTGACTGCAAGCCTTGAACAAGTATGATCAACAATGCGACTGTCACATACATGACGTCTGCTTCATATCTCAAGTGACCGAAGCGATAGGCAAGGTCGCCCAAACCGCCGCCGCCCACAAGTCCAGCCATCGCTGTTGCCCCGATCAGTCCGATCGTTGCAATAGTTAGACCAAGAATAATCGAGCTTCGGGATTCGCGAAGGAGAACGTGCCAAATGATATTCCTCGTTTTAATTCCCATCGCTTCATATGCCTCCACAACGCCACGATCCACTTCTAAAATAGCCGATTCC
This sequence comes from Bacillus aerolatus, assembly GCF_009183655.1. GTDB lineage: Bacteria > Bacillota > Bacilli > Bacillales > Domibacillaceae > Pseudobacillus > Pseudobacillus aerolatus. The sequence goes on along the minus strand of NZ_WEIO01000002.1, from coordinate 43,593 downwards.
ATCAACCGGGCAATGTAAGGCGCCGTATAAACGACGAGTGGAACGATCACACCTTTCACACCAATGGATGTACCGACGACCCATTTTGTAAAAGGAAGAATAAAGAACAATAAAATAATAAATGGAATCGAGCGGATAATGTTAATAAAAATGTTTAACAGCTGGTAGACAAACTTATTTTCCATTCCTTTACCCGGTCTTGTCATGACGAGGAGAATACCGAGCGGCAGCCCAATAATAATAGAGACGAGAAGAGCAATAGAGACCATTTGAAATGTTTCGATCGTCGCTGCCCAAATATCTTCGCCCCAATTATTAAGAAACTCGCTGAATGTTGACGGCATAATGATCCTCTCCTTCCACCTGAACGCCTTTTTCGATCAAAAATTCAATCGCTTTTTCCACTTCTTCTTTATCCCCCCGCAAATGAACGAGCAATTGTCCGTATGGCTCTTGCTTCATTTGAATGATCGAGCCGGAAAGAATATTTGGAAAGACGTTAAAATGTTTGCTGACAAGCGCCAGCGCAGGTTCTCCCGACGAAATGCCGAAAAAGGATAAGAGTGCAATCCGGCCGTTCCCCTGGAGATGGGTAAGCGTGCTTTCCGGAATGTTATGGGAAAAAACACTGCCAATGAACTTCTTCGTTGTCGCTTTTTGAGGGGTAGTAAACAGCTCCATGACCGTTCCCTGTTCAATGACCTGTCCTTGTTCCATAACAGCGACGCGGTCACAAATACGCTGGATAACATTCATTTCATGTGTAATTAATAAAATAGTAATACCAAGATCGCGGTTGATTTTTAATAACAGCTCTAAAATTGCTTCCGTCGTATCAGGATCGAGCGCACTCGTCGCCTCATCACAAAGCAGTACTTCCGGTTCATGGGCAAGAGCCCGGGCAATCGCCACCCGCTGTTTTTGCCCTCCTGAAAGTTCACCCGGATAAGCCTGGTGTTTCTGCTCAAGACCGACAATCTCCAAATATTTCTCTACTCGTTCTTTCACTTCCTGTTTATTCAGACCAGACAGCTTTAACGGAATAGCAACATTATCATAAACGGTAGCCGTTTTAAGTAAATTAAATCCTTGAAAAATCATTCCAATTTTCTGACGTGCTTCTCTAAGCTTGCCGGGAGACAAAGCGGTCAAGTCTACTCCATTTACTTTTACTGTTCCTGTTGTCGGGCGTTCGAGTAAGTTGGCACAGCGGATGAGCGTACTCTTCCCCGCTCCGCTGTAGCCGATTACACCGAAAATTTCGCCTTTTTTTACGTGCAGTGATACGTCATCAAGCGCCTGAATGCTTCCTTTTTTTCCGCTGAACACCTTTGTCACATTCTCTAGTTGAATCAATGGTGACCCTCCCCTTTAACTGTCTTTACCAGGATGGAACTACTGAACCTGAAAATTCTTCTTCAATAAACTTTTTTACTTCATCTGAATGATAGTACCCAACAAATTTTTTCACAAACTCAGCATCTTTATCTTCTGTACGCACAGCGATTAAGTTCGCCCACGGGCTGTCTTTCGGTTCAATATAAATAGAATCTTTTGCAGGAACGAATCCGTGTTCAATGGCAAAATTCGTATTGATGGCCGCTGCATCAAGCTCATCAAGCTGACGAGCAATTTGAGATGCTTCCAGTTCAATAAATTCAATATTTAATTTATTTTCTTCGATATCTTTTACGGTCGCTTTTTCATTCAAGCCTTCAGGCAGCTTAATTAAACCTGCTGCTTCAAATAGCATTAAAGCACGTCCCCCATTTACAGGGTCATTCGGCAAGCCGAGTTTAGCGCCTTTTTTCAGTTCCTTAATGTCTTTTACTTTGTTTGAATAAATCCCCATCGGAAAAGTAATCGTGTCCGCTACTTTCGTGATATCTAGATTTCTATCTTTCTTGAATTCTTCGAGATAAGGTTCTGTCTGGAAGCTGTTCAAATCGAGCTGCCCTTCATCAAGTGCCACATTTGGCATAACATACTCATTAAATATTTTCAGCTCAATTTCAAAACCGTCTTTTGCTGCCAGTTCTTTTACTTTTTCCATGACTTGCTCATGAGGACCAGCCGTTACACCTACAATAACTTTGTCTTTATTACCGTCTGATTTCTCTTCTTTGCTTTCTTCATTTCCCCCACAGGCGGCAAGCGCACTAATAACGACAAGTAAAGCGATTGATAAAATCCATTTCTTCATGGGAAACACCTCTCCTTAATTTTAATTAACCTAATAGATAAAGTTGGTTTTACTGTACATTTTTTTCTTGCGTTTTTTCCCTCCGTTCCAGCATTTTCTTATCGTAAAATAAGAACAAGAGCCCCTCGAAATATCGAGAGGCTCTTTTATATACTAAATAAAAGCTGCACCTCTCTTATTTCTCAAACGTTCGTTTGCAGGATTTAGCACCTTTTTTCGCCGAATGCAAAAACGGTTGCCGGGTTTCAACGGGCCAGTCCCTCCACCACTCTAAATAAGAGAATACATTATTAAATTGATACCGTAATAGTATATGAAAAAAACATAGTCGTCAATCTTTTTTTGAAAAATGAAACAACTTACTTTCATTTATTCGTATTGCCTCATTTTTACTTTTTTAAACAGAAGACGAAAAAGAAGAAAACAAAGTACAATAGCGGCACCGATCATGAAGAAGCTGGCCTGCCATTCTTCCGGCTGCAGCCGTTCAAAAAAGAAAAACCCTGCCGTAAAATAAAAAGACGTCCAGATGAAATTGGGGATCAGCGAATATTTAACGAGATCAGAATAGTTAAACTGGCTGTATCCCGCTGCACAGGGGATTAATAAACGGAATCCTGGAATAAACACACTGAGAGCGAGCGCTTTTTTTCCATATTTTAATAACTTTTCCTGGCTTTGCTGAAATTGCTTGTTTTTCAGCGGACGACTATAAATGTTAGACATCAGGCGGCCCACTGTAAAGCTGACGTAGAGAACTGTAACAATACTAATGTACGTACACAAAAATGCCAAGCTAGGCTGAAACAAGCCTCTGCTCGCCATATATCCATTTGTCATAACAATCAATTCATTTGGCAGCGGCAAACCGGCAAAACCAATCCAGCCGTAAACCAGCAAACCGGCATAGCCAAATGTTTCGTATAAGTCTTCGACGGAAATAGATTCGATGTCCATCAGACTCCCCCTTCTCGACCATAAAAAACGGTCCAAGTTATGATTCTTTCATTATATACGATTGGAGGAAAATTAGAATCTGCGAACACCAAAAAAGCCACCCTTTTTTGAGCGGATGGCTTCCAACCAATGGTTCATCTTAACGTATTTACATTTTACCCATTTCTACTTTGTATAAACGTGGAATATGCGAACTGACTGGAAGGGTGAGATTCCTCTGACTCCCTATTCATTATTTTTGAATATTTCTCCCTGTTGCTCCCGGCGCTGAATCAGCATCTTCCGGCCCGTTCACGCTTTTATCATCGACAACCGGCCTTTCTTTCGTGCTGCCCGCGTACACCGCTTTATGATTTGCCTGCTGTTTTCTAAATGATTCAAAGTCCAAATTAACCATTTTTCACCTTTCCTCCTCCTCTTCATCTACATAAGGATCATGCTCAAATGCCGGTAAATCACCGAAAGATGTCATTATTCCTTCTTCATCCAATTCATTTTCATATTGTTCATGTTGTTCATTTGGGTAGATAGTGACATTTCTTCCGTCGATATCGACTCCGACAAAGTTTTCGAAATCCTCTACGTAACCAATTTTTTCTTCTGATTCCACGTACATATCATTGTAATGTGCAGGAGGATCGACAAAGTCAGATGGTGATTCCGACGTTCCCCAATTGGCTACTTCCTGCCAGGCGTCTTCTGCATCATAAACGACTGATTCATCAGGACTGTCGTCGAAGTCAAATTTTCCAAAAGGCGGCATGAGCACTTCTTCTTCGATCGGCCTGTCACGAGATACTATTTTATTCGGTGTATGATCAATACAAAAAGTCGTGGCGGGAAGAGCTTCAAGCCGTTCAAACGGAATTTCCCTGCCGCAAGTTTCGCATTTGCCGTATTGTCCTTTTTCAATGGCCGCAAGTGCTTTATGAACTCTTTCTAGTTCGGACTCTTCATGTTCATTTAAAGCTATATCTTTCTCTCTTTCGTATAAAGCTGTTCCTTCATCAGCCGGATGATTATCGTAGCTGGACAGCTCGCCCATCGATTCGTGGTAATGGCCTCTTTCCAAATCAAAATGATGATTGTCTTCCAGCCGCTCTTCCAGCGCTTTCTTATCCTTTTCCAGCTGTAATCGCAGCCTAGATAATTGTTCTGCCGTCAGCATAGTGCACCCCCTTTTAAAATTGCTGAAACATTATGTAGTATGAGTAAAAACAGCTAACTTAATCAAATTAGCCGCTTTCAGTCTTTTATAAGAAAAGAGAAGCCGCCTAAAAGCGGCAGCTGCTCAATTATTTAACATTTTACTTCCTTGGAAGCCAGCTGTACATATAGTCAGCATCTTCATAATCATGGGCATCTTTTACAATATAAAGCGGCCGGAACGTATCAATCATGACGGCAAGCTCTCTCGTTTCTTTTTTGCCGATGCTTTCTTCTGCTTTGCCCGGATGCGGTCCATGCGGCAGTCCGCTCGGATGCAAAGTAATGGACCCTTTTTCAATTCCTCTGCGGCTCATAAAGTCGCCATCCGTGTAATACAGCACTTCGTCACTTTCGACATTGCTGTGCACATATGGCGCTGGGATCGCATCCGGATGATAATCATAAAGTCTCGGTACAAATGAACACACAACATAGTTATGGGCTTCAAACGTTTGATGAACCGGAGGCGGCTGATGAATCCGGCCGGTGATTGGCTCAAAGTCGTGAATGCTGAATGCATACGGGAACAAATACCCATCCCAGCCAACGGCGTCGAGCGGGTGGAAGTCGTATTTATATGAAGTGAGCATACTTTGAGCCCGTACCCTTACTTCAAACTCTCCTTGTTCGTCCTTCGTTTCCAGCTTTTCCGGTGTGCGCAAGTCTCGCTCACAGTAAGGAGAATGCTCCAGCAGCTGCCCGTATTCGTTGCGATACCTTTTTGGCGGCACGATCGCTGAATTTGACTCGACGATTAAAAAGCGGGATTCATCAGATTCTAATACGACTCTATACGTCGTCCCAATCGGAATTACTAAATAATCACCTGGCTGAAAAGAAAGCTCACCGAAAATACTTTCGATTTTACCTTTTCCTTCGTGCACGAAAATCATTTCATCGCCTTCTCCGTTCCGGTAAAAGTACGGCATTTGCTTCATCGGTCGGGCAACGCCGATCGCTACATCGTTATTCGCCATGAATATTTTACGGGCTTCAAGGAAATCGCCGCCTGCTTCTGTGTTCCATGTCCTGAAATGACGATGTTTCAACGCGCCTTTTGTTTCGTATTCGTAGTGAATATCTTTCAACTTTATCGCTTCTCTCACCTGTGTCGGCGGGTGAACATGATAAATAATGGATTGAATCCCCGAGAATCCTTTCGTTCCCATCACTTGTTCGTAATACAATTCTCCATTTTTTTGGCGAAATTGCGTATGGCGTTTTTTAGGGACTTTTCCCATCTTTACGTAATGCGGCACCCACATCCTCCTCCTTTTCAACAGCCGTGACTTTATTCTTTACAACCTTTTAAATATTCCCGCGGCGCTCCTGTTCTCGTTCAATCGACTCAAACAATGCTTTAAAATTTCCATCCCCAAAGCCAAGTGCGCCTTTTCGCTGAATAATTTCAATAAACAGCGTTGGGCGGTCGACAATTGGTTTCGTAAAAATTTGGAGCAAGTAGCCTTCATCGTCCCTGTCGACTAAAATATTTAACTCTTGAAGCTTCTTCACATCTTCATCGATTTTGCCGACACGGTCAGCGAGCTCTTCGTAATAAGTACCGGGTGTTTGAAGAAATTCCACTCCGTTTGCCTTTAAAGCAGTAATAGTCGAAATGATATCGTTTGTTAATAAGGCGATATGCTGGACGCCTGGTCCGTTATAGAAGTCCAAGTATTCTTGTATTTGAGACTTTCGCTTTCCTTCCGCCGGTTCGTTAATTGGAAACTTGATGCGGCCTGTTCCGTTCATCATTACTTTTGACATCAGGGCAGAATATTCGGTAGAAATATCATCGTCATCAAAGTGCTTTAATACCTTAAACCCGAATACTTTTTCATAATAAGAAGTCCACTCATCCATTCTTTCTACATTACCGACAATATGGTCAATGCCGATCAAGCCAGTTGGCTCCGCTGCAATGACATGGTCATGCGGCTCATAGCCTGGCAGGAAACAGCCTTTATAATCCACGGTTTCCACCAATGTATGAAGTGTGTCGCCGTACGTCCCGAGAATCGCTTTTTTCACTTGTCCATTCTCATCTTGTTCCACCCATGTCTCACGAATGCCGATTCCGCCTCTTTCAATCGCTCCTTTATACGTTTCTTCAATGTCAGAAACTTTTAGTGCAATATCTTTTGCTCCTTCTCCATGCAGTTTAATAAATTCCGCTACATCTGTCTGCGCTTCAAGTGAGCCTGTGATGACTAAACGAATCGCTCCTTGTTCTAAAACATAGGAAACCCGGTCACGACAACCCGTTTCCAGCCCGCGGTAAGCAACAACTTTGAAACCAAATGCTTTTGAAAAAAAGTAAGCTGACTGCTTCGCATTTCCCGCATAAATTTCTAAATGATGAATGTTCTGTACCGGAAATAACTCTTTTTTCTTTTCTCTTTTTGATCTGGGAACGTTTTTTGACATATATAGGCCCCCTAAATTTAATAATTCATGCACTTAATATATTATTGTTAATATTTAAAATATTAGAACAACATTTAAAATCACGCAAGCGCTTACATTGACGCGGTTATTCTGTAATCAATAAGTCATTTACCGCGTTAACGCGTTTTTCTTCCACTCTCGCGAAATCTTTTTATTTTATTAGAAAGTGACGGCAGTAAAATGATAAAAAACGAAAAGCAGGGGAGAGACACTATGGAAATTACCGCTAAATTTTGTCCGTGCAATTTTGAATATGAGTTAGACGATGTGAAGGATCAGTTGGAGGAAATGGGTATCATCGTGCTAGAAGATCGCTGTTTAAATTATTGCGGACAATGCCTCATCCAGCCTTACGCTTTAGTGAACGGCCAAAATATTACCGGCAATTCTCCCGAAGAACTTCTTAAGAATATTCTTCAATCAATCGACTCAATAAATCAAACAGATAAACAGTAAACAAACTAAGGAGTGATGGTTTCAATGATACACCTAAAGGTAATAATGAAATAAACCTTTTTGGAAAGGGGACATTACTTTGCACGAGGCATTCTTTCACTTAAAACATAGACCCATTCCGCTGCCCCACTCTTCCTGGATCATGACACAAACATGGTCCAATGTGTTATTTATGCACTGGCCTGTTCATCCAGAAGCTTTAAGATGCTTTCTTCCTGCTTCGTTGACTCTTGACTTGTACGGGGGAGCGGCCTGGCTTGGAATCGTTACATTTAAAGTGGACGGCATGCGTGCCCGCGGCTTGCCGCTCCTTCCTTTTCTTCATTCGTTTCTTCAACTAAATGTCCGGACATATGTTTTACACGAAGGAGTGCCGGGTGTTTATTTTTTCAATCTTGATATAAATCATCTTCCCTCTGTTTTCGGCGCCAAAGTTCTTTATGCCGTGCCTTTTCGCAAAGCAAAATCGGACTTCCATGTGAATAAAAGTTTCCATTTTCACAGTACGTATTCTTCTGATGAACGGCTGGAAGAGCTTGATGTTTTGTACCGGCCTGCGTCACAACCGTATTTCGGACAGCCCGGAACGTTCGGTCACTGGGCAGCGGAACGCTATTGCCTTTTTACCGAAAGAATGAATAAGCTGTACCGGGGAGATATTCATCACACGAAATGGGCGCTTCAAAAAGCAGAAGCATCCATTAATGACAATACAGTGGCTCCTTTTCTTTCACGTAAATATTTTCAGCAAGAACCTGTTCTTCATTTTTCAAAGGTGAAGAAGGCTTTTTTTTGGCCTTTACAAAAAGTTCATTAAATACAAAGAGGAGAGCAAATCGCTCTCCTCTTCTTTATGCATATTATTTTATGGCACTAGCAATTGCCTGCTTTAGTTCAGCAGCGGCCTTTATCGGTGAGGGCGCATGACTGATAGCAGTGATAACTGACACACCGTCTGCACCGTTGTTCACTACACTGGATGCATTGTCGGCATCAATGCCGCCGATTCCAACAATTGGCACTGACATGGATGCATCCCGTATTTCTTCGATTAACTTTGTGCCTTGCACTGCCTTCGTATCCGTTTTTGTAGCAGTAGGAAACACCGGTCCGATGCCTAAATAATCGGCTCCTCCTGCGATCGCTCTTTTCGCTTCTTCCATCGTATGAGCAGAGACGCCAACGATTTTCCCTGGCAGTTTTTCACGGACGGCTGATAGCGTTTCATCATCCTGGCCTACATGCACACCGTCTGCCTCTAGGTTAATAGCCAGTTCCACATCATCATTGACGAGAAACGGGATAGAGTGTTTGCGGCAAATCGCTTGCAGTTCAGAAGCCAGCTGGAATTTTTCTGCTCCAGTTAAAGCACCAGGGCCTTTTTCACGAAACTGAAATAGCGTGATGCCCCCCGCAATGGCTTCTTCCAACGTCTCTTCAGGAGTTTTTAAGCAGTTTGGGCTGCCCATGATAAAATATACCGGGAGCAATTCTTTCATTTTCTCTTCACTTATATTCCGCATGAATAGCTGCCTCTTTTCTTTTAAACGCCCAATGGTTCGTTGGTCCGTGTCCTTTCCCGATTTGTAAATCCATTTCGATCGCTGCATGGACATAATGCACGGCTGTTTCTACAGCCTTCTTTACCGTTTGTCCTTTAGCTAGTTCAGCCGTTATTGCCGCAGCAAATGTACAGCCTGTCCCATGTGTATTCTTGGTCGGTATGCGGCTGCTTGTGAAACTGGTAAATTCTTTGCCATCATACAGCAAGTCGATGAGCTCGTCTCCGTCATCCGCATGTCCGCCTTTTATTACGATATTTTTCACACCTGAGCGGAACAGCTTTTCTGCCGCACGCTTCCGGTCATCGAGCGACTGGATGCGTATGTCCGTGAGCACTTCCGCTTCTGGTATATTCGGTGTAATCACCGCAGCTAGCGGCATCAAATATTCCGTCATTGCCTTGACTGCTTCTTCCTTCAGCAAAGAAGCGCCTCCTTTAGCAATCATGACCGGATCGACAACTACTTTCTTCCAACCAAACTGTTCGATTTTCCGGGCAACAGCTTGAATAATTTCTCCACTGAACAGCATGCCGGTTTTCAGTGCGTCTGTTCCCATATCCTGTCCAATTGCCTCTATTTGTGCTTCCACTGCTTCTACAGTCAATGGATAGACCCCGTGTACCCCTAACGTGTTTTGCGCCGTAACCGCTGTTAATGCGGACATGCCAAACACACCAAGCTCTTGAAATGTTTTTAAATCTGCTTGAATGCCGGCCCCTCCCCCGCTATCCGAACCCGCAATCGTCAATGCTTTACTCACTTTCATTTTCTCCACCTCCGCTAGTCATTAAAAAAGTTTTTCTATTTCGGCAAACGCGGCAATATTTTCTTCTCCCACCTTAGCCAGCTGATTTAAAAATTCAATCTGAAAGCTGCCCGGCCCTTCTTCTCCCCGAATTTTCATCGCTGCTTCTGCTGCTACCCCATAAGTGACAACAGCAGCAATCGCAGCCGCAGCCGCATCTTTTTCCACGGCAGTAAATGCTCCAATAACAGCACTCAATAAACAGCCGGCTCCGGTCACTTTCGTCAGCATCGGATCCCCATTATGAATAAGGAACGCTGATTCTCTGTCCGCAATGACATCTGCTTTTCCTGTAATTACTGCTATCGTTTGCCATTTCGCAGCTGCTTCTTTCGCCAGCTCTACTGTATTTCCGTTGCTTTTTCCTGCGTCTACACCTTTGATTTCCCATTTCCTTCCCGTCACGTGAGCGACTTCGGCCGCATTTCCTCGTAAAACGGCTACTTTCACTTCCCTCATGATTCGGCGGGCAGCTTCTGTCCGGTAAGCGGTTGCCCCAGCTCCCACCGGATCGAACACAACCGGTACACCGGTTTCATTGGCGGCTTTGCCCGCTATAATCATCGACTCTACCTTTTCTTCATCAAGCGTGCCTATATTTAACACGAGCGCTCCTGCAATTTTTGCCATATCTGCCACTTCTTCTTTCGCATAAGCCATCACCGGTGATGCTCCGAGGGCAAGCAGTCCATTGGCTGTAAAGTTTGTTACGACGACATTTGTGATGTTATGTACGAGAGGACTTTGCTCTCTTACTTTTGTCAGTGTTTGAACGACCACCTTACTATCCATATCCCCAATCCTTTCCACTTGATGTTAATTAACAAACAAAAAGAGCACGATGCCAGCGCACGTACTCTTTTTGGTCGTCACATTCCCTGCGCTGGCATTATCCAACAGGTTCACACAGTCTACAGCGGTATAGCTGCACTCTCAGCCGGCATCCGCCAGCTCCCGGTTCACGATTTAGTTGTGTATAAAGTGTACCTTTTATTTCTGAAAATTTCAATGTTTTGATTGAGTGTATTCTTTGTTAAAGTCAGTCCAGCGCTTGGCTGCTAGTTTAACTCTTTATAAAATCTCGACAGCTCCATGATCATCGCGCCCATCCGCTCGAGCTCCGGTACGACCATGCGGGTAACACCTTCTTCTGTCAGTGCTTCAGCTGTTACTTTTCCTACTGCCCCGGCCAGCGTGCTGGCAGTAAATGCAGAAAGCAGCTCTTCTGTGCGCCCAGTCTGTTTCGCGTAATCAAATAACGAACGTACTTGAATCGCTGTCGTAAAGCAAACAACATCCACTTCTTTGTTCAACACTTCATTTAACAATTTCCCTACTGTTTCTTCTTCCGGTGCATGGTGGCGGTAAGGAAGCAAGCACTGCACTTCTGCTCCTTTTTTATCCAAAAATGCCATTAATGCTGGCGCCTTTTCTCCATGAAGCTGAACAGCCACACGTTTGTTTACTAGGTCTTCCTTGTCCAGCGCCCTGATCAGCCCGGCTGTTGTGCCATCGTCATCAGTCGCGGCTGGCGTCACCCCTAACTTTTTTAAAGCTGCGAATGTTTTATAACCTCTGACTGCCACTTTCGCGTGTTGAATCACTTGTAAAAAATCTTCCTTTATCCCAAGCTTGCCGGCAGTCTCTACTAACGCTTCTGTGCCGATCCCTGTCGTAAAAATCACCCAGTCGACTTGAGTGCTGATCAACTCTTTAATCTCGGAGCCGACCTCTTCTTCTGCCAAAAACACGGTCCCCTGCAATGGCCTGACGAGTGCTGTACCTCCTTGTTTTTCAATAATAGCACTCATTTCTTCTGTTTTTCTGGAGCCGGCAATCACAATCCGTTTTCCTTCAAGTCCTTTTCCCATGCCTCTTTCCCCTTTCACACCATCTATCTTCGTATCGTATCACAAAAACCCACTAAATCGCTATGTTTATAGAGATTTAGTGGGTTTTTTATTAGTTTGCTATATTCACAAACATTTCCTCTAAGTTTGGCTCATTTTTAATCAGGCCGGCTTCTTTCATCCAGTCAGCTGTTTCCTCCCATGGTTGTTTCGTTTGGCTGCCAAACCCTTCCTCTGACTTCATTTTTGGCAACAGAATATCAAGGCTTTGTTTTTCCACTTCTTCTACAAGCGGGAAATTCGCTTCATCTTGTTTGCTTAATAAAATTTGCAGCGCTTCATCAGGATTCTTTTCGGTGAACTCAAAGCCTTTTTCAGCTGCACGCCAAAAAGCTTTTATTTTTTCTTGCTCGGCTTCCCACGTTTGATCGCTCGTGACAGCGACGAGTTCATAAAAGTTAGGCACGCCGTACTTTGTTGGATCTAAATTGCGAGTTTCATAGCCTTCATATTTTAACAGCGGGACTTCATGGTTAATATAAGCACCGACGACCGCATCTGCTTTTTTGCTGACAATTGCCGAATTTAACTCAAACCCGACATCAGTCATTTTTACTTTTTCCGGATTTCCCTTGTCTTGTTCCACCATTGTATCAATAATCGCTTCATTTAATGGAATGCCCGTAAAGCCGACTGTTTTTCCTTCCAGATCTTTCGGAGACTCGATCGGACTGTCTTTTAAAAACATGACATGGTTGAGCGGTGAACGGACAATCGCTCCGACAGCCTTGACGTCTACTCCCTGATCTGTCCGTGCCATAATGACATCGGGCTGATACGAGATGCCGAGCGTCACTTTTCCGGCAGCTGCCAAATTAATTGGATCGGTTGGATTAGCCGGGAATTGAATATCCAAATCGATTCCTTCTTCTTGAAAGTACCCTTTTTCTTCAGCAGCGTATAAAAAACTATGCACAGCGTTCGGATACCAATCGAGCATAATCGTGACCTTTTCCTCTTTTTTCTTTTCTCCGCCCGCAGGAGCAGCTTCTTGTTTTTCTCCACTGGAACTGCAGCCGGCAAGCAGCACAGCTAGTATGATGAATAACCACTTTTTCATTCTATTTTCCTCCATTTTAGCGATCTATTTTCAATACATTTCACGAGTATAAACAACACAATGCCAATGGCTGACAATAACACAATCGGCGCAAAAACGGCGGCGCCATCAAACTGAGTCATCATCCGCCGGCTGAAATAACCTAGTCCTGCCTGGGCACCGAGCCACTCGCCAATGGCTGCACCAATCACACTTAGTGTGACAGCTACTTTCAACCCTGAATAAAAGTGAGGCAAAGCAGAAGGAATGAGCAGTTTAAAAAATATTTCCTTTTTTCCTGCCCCCATCGTCAGCAACAGTTCTTTCAGCTCTTTACTGCCAGATTTTAATCCATCAAATGTGTTAACAGTAATGGGAAAGAACGTAATCAAAACGGTTACGACTACTTTACTCCAAATGGAATAACCGAACCAAAGAACAAAGATCGGCGCCAAGGCAATAATAGGAATCATTTGCGACGAAATAATGATGGGATAAATCGCTTTTTCTACTGACGGACTGATGCTCATCCAAACTGCAATACCAACACCTAAAATAACCGAAATAGCCAGGCCGATGACGATAATAGATAGCGTGGCAGGCAAATGTTCGAAGAAAAGCGGCTCTTTTAATTGCCAAAGCTTGCTTAAAATACCGGTCGGCGGCGGAAGGATAAACATCATGTTAACTCCTCTCGCCGCCGCTTCCCAGATAATAAGAAAGGCGGCAATCAGCAGGGCAGCCGGCAAAATCCCTTTGCCACTCGTCATGTCTTCACCTTCCCCCTCAGCTTCTCAAGCAAATCCTCCTTTAATTCAAGAATGGCGGGCCGATTCAAGTCTGTTAACTTTCTTGGCCTTGGGAGCGGCACTTTTACTTCTTGCAGCGAGCAGACAGGCTTTTCAGAGAAAATGAAAATGCGGTCAGACAGAAAAAGGGCTTCATTGACATCATGCGTAATAAACACGATCGTTGTTTTCCGTTTTTCCCACTGAGTCATCAGCCATTCCTGCATAGAAAGCCTTGTAATCGCATCAAGCGCACTGAAAGGTTCATCGAGCAAGAGCACATTCGACCCGCTCAATACGGTGCGTAAAAAAGAAACACGCTGTCTCATACCGCCTGACAATTCATGAGGAAAGCGATTTTCCATCCCCTCTAATCCGAATTCTTTAAGAAGAGGAAGAATCTTTTTACGGGCTTCTTCTTTATGCCCGCCTTTTACCTCGAGCGGAAGAGCGGCATTTTCACTGATCGTCCGCCAAGGCATGAGCAGGTCGTGCTGGGGCATGTAGCCTGTTTGCCCGAGACGGCTTTCGTGGACTTGTCCATTAATAAAAATTTGTCCTTTGGCCGGTTCTTCAAGGCCGGTAATTAACCGGAAAAGTGTACTTTTTCCTGACCCGCTTGCTCCAACAATCGTAATAAATTCCCGGTCGTAAATATGTATATTTAAAGAATCAAGAACAGGGACAGAATGCCCCTGTTTCTTTTCTTTATAAGAAAAAGTCACTTCCTGAAACTCTAAAACCCTTTTATTCATCTCCAGGCCACATTTGCTCATTGTAAGCCATATCCCAAAACATATATTCATAGCGGGTCGTGTTCAGAAAAATTTCTTCTAATCTGGCGAGCTCTTTTTCACTTTTTCCGGTCGTATGCTCATCTAATAACTCGATGCACCATGTGGCGAGCTCACCAAATTCCTTGGAAGAGTACATTTTCACCCAATCGCCGTACAACTCATGTTCACTTGCTCCCGGAATTTCGTTTAATTCCTTTCCAATCTCCCAATAACTCCACGCACAAGGAAGCAGCGCAGAAATCAGCTCTGCAAGCGTTCCATTTTGACTGGCATGAAGCATGTAATGAGTGTAAGCTAGTGTGATTGGAGAAGGTTTCGCCTGCTCCAGTTCTTCCTCGGAAATACCAAACCGGGCTGCATACTGGCGGTGAAGCGACATTTCAAAATTAAGTGTGGAATTAAGTAAAGACGCAAATTTCCCCATCGTCTCCACATCATTCGCCTTAACTGCTCCAAGGGCGAACACTTTTGAATAATCGATTAAATATAAATAATCTTGAATCATATAAAAGCGAAATTTCCGCTGATCAAGTGTACCGTCTCCTATTCCCTTCACAAAAGGATGGTTGTGGTTTTGCCGCCAGATCGGCTGTAATTTTTTATGTAACCTTTCACTGAATTTCATTTAACTTTCACTCCTTGGCTATGTTAAGTACTACGTCCGGGCGCCTATGGCTGTTTGCGGACGTTTGTTTATCAATTTTGGTGCGTTGTTCGTCATTTTAGGCGTGTTGTTCACGATTTCAGAGTGTTGTTTGTCATTTCGGGCGCGTTGTTCACGATTTCGAATGATTTTTCAGACCGTTTTGTATGGCACCATTCATAAATAAAAGACAGAATAACTTTCGTATAATCCACGAGCTGTTCAATCGACAGCTGTTCGTTAACTGAATGGGCATTGTTTAAATCACCTGGTCCGTAAATAGCCGTTGGGATACCGGCATCAGCGAGCCAGCCGCCGTCCGTAACAGTTGGCGAGACATCTATAAACGGCGGCTTTTTTAAAACTGCTTCATGAGATCGAACGAGTGTCTGGACAGCTGCATGGCTCGGATCGATTTCAAAAGAAGGGAAAATTTCTCCTCTCTCTTCAATCATCGAAGCTCCTCCCCACTTAAATTGTGGAGGGTGTTCTCTCAGCCACGGATCACCTTTTGCCACATTCCGTATATGCTCTTCCACCTCTTTTGCTACTTGTTCATATGTTTCATTTGGATAGTAATGCACCGTAATCCAGAGCCGGCACTCATCTGCAATAAAAGCAGCATGACGGCCTCCTTCGATTACAGCCGGATTAATCGTGTTTGTACCTGGTAGAAATCCAGGATAGCTTTTCGTGACTGCCCAATGGCGCTCGAGTTCCTGAAGCCCTTCGATTATCTTCACCATTTTTTCGATCGCACTTGCCGCAAACAGTTTTCCGCCGGCGTGAATCATATTTCTTCTCGTCGCATCATGGTACGTTTGATCACTCTTCAGCGTAACCCAGCCGGTGATCGCTCCGCCTTGTCCTTGTATATGTAAGTCACTCGTATCCACAACTACTGCAAAATCAGCTTTGTATCCACGCTTACAGCATTCCAGCGTACCTGCTTCCCCTACTTCTTCACCGATAACAGATTGAAAAATAAAATTACCAGGAAGAGCAATCCCCGATTCACGCAGCAGCTTAACAGCAAATAAAGCTCCGGCAAGACCGCCTTTCATGTCTGCTGCACCACGTCCAATAACTGCTCCACCTTTCACAACTGCTTGAAAAGGATCCCCTTCCCATATTTCATTTTCATTCACTTCAGCCACATCAATGTGGCCGTTCAATATTAAACTGTGATAGTTTTCGCTGTCCGAACCTTTTAATAAGCCAACGACATTCGGATCATCCGGATATACATCCCATCTATCAATTGAAAAGCCATGCTTCTGTAAAAATGAAGCGATAAAACCTTGAGCTTCACTCGTATTTCTAGCCGGGGGTGCCGGTGTTTTAAAAGAAATCAATTCTTTTAACAAATCAACAAGCTCCTCTTCACGGCTCTCTATTTCCTTAAACAACAAATCCAATGACTTCCCCAATTGAATCACCCCTCTCTATAGAAATGCGAAGGCGCCTGTCTAGCCGCGACAAGCATATGACGGATAGCGAGGAGGCAGTTTCTCAGCCGCCACAGTTATTTGGCATATGACCTCGAGCGGTTAGGCGCTGCAGCTGGACACATCAAAAAAGCCGCTCCTCACGATAGAGAAGCGGCTGTAAATTACATAGTCTCATTAACTGCGATGAATAAATATTCAACAATATTCCAAAAAAGAGACAACCACTTCCCTACGCTGGCATTATCCAGTTCAGGTTGTAAGGGTTAAGGCCATCTGCCTTTCTCAGCTTATCAAAGCACCCCCATGGCATAACTATTCAATTAAGCTTTCCTTAGTTTTATCATATTAACGTCATTTATTCAATACTATTCAGAATTTTATAACAAATTTACTCCATTCACTTATTTTCATCCTGCCCATATATTAAATAAAAATGGGGGAGGTGTGCAGTTATATACTATTATTGCTGCAATTGCTGTCTCTGTAGTGTGACCAGCCTATATCGATGCCCTTATTATTCAGCCACTCCGAAGTCTCATCAAATTTATTGCACTTCTGCTGGAAAAAGATCTTTTCCACAAGTAAATGTTAAAATATTTAAGCAGTCTGCTCAATCAATGAGAGCGCTTTTAAAAGAAACAGATTTGCTTTTAACTAAATTAACAGCCAATAACGATTTTGCTTTTAAGTTAATGACCGCTGCCCAGGCATCGGACCGAAAAGAAGTCGAGAAACTTATTAAATCGGCTGGCGTTATGACAAAATCTAAAATTTCATTTAATCCAGACAGTATCCGGATGGAACTAGGACCGGATATAGAAAGCTCAGACTGCTGTAAGCTGGCCATTTCTCTCCGCTGGAACTAATTATTCAAGCGGTACTTCCACACCTTCATTTTGATAATCCGCCTAACTAATATGAAGCCAATCAATGATCCCGACAAGCTGCTGACGAGAAAAGCCGGTAGGAAGAAAAAGGCTCCGGCAGCAGTTCCCATCAAAATTTTTGCATAAGGCACGGCAAACAAAGAGGCAATGATTCCAGAACCGGTCACTTCTCCAATAGCCGCTCCCCACTTGCGGCTCGTTTTTTGGTAAATATAGCCAGCCAGGAAAGCACCAATCATGCCGCCCGGGAAAGCTAAAAGTGATCCCGTTCCCATAAAGTTTCTTAACAGCCCGGTCACAAAAGCGATAATAACTGCCGGTCCCGGTCCGAGTAAAACACCGGCCATCACATTGACCGCATGCTGGACAGGATACGCTTTAGCCACACCGGCGGGAAACCAGACGAGCGAAGAGCCGAATGTCGCAATGGCCGTAAACAAAGCCATATACGTGATCTTTTGAACTTGATTCATAAAACATTCCTCCAATATAAAAAGCCGGATCCTGATCTGGATCCGGCCATTGCAAGTGAAATAGTCATGATTGCTCTACTTCCCTACGCTGGCATCATCCAGATCAGGTTCAAAGAGTTGAAAAACACCTCTGTTTTTCTCTCAGCCATTAACAGGCACCTCTAGCAGTTTTGCTATTAAGTTCAGATTCTATTATAGGATGAATAAAGCTAGTTTGGAAGGTTTTTTTATAAAACTTTCACTCTATTTGGAAAACTCCTCGGGATAAACCCCTTCTGTCAGCGGAGCGTGAATTCCTTCAGCCCTAGTCAAAATGCGAAATATTTGTTTTCTTCTTATTCCTTCGGTATTAATCAAAGTGAGATCTTTGTCATATTGTTAATGATGCCAAGCCTTTCCCCACTCGGATATGGAGGTAACACGGACGACAATAGCTTTTTAGAAACAGGATGCTCTAATCGTTCAAGCTGTTCCATATCATCCAGTCGTTCAACAACCTCCCCTTTGTACATTACCGCTAGACGGTCTGCGATGTAATTGACCGCCTGTAAATCATGAGAAATAAAGAGATAGGATAGTTGAAACTCTTCTTTTAATTGTGCCAAAAGATTCAATATTTGTACTTGGACAAGAACATCTAAAGCACTTACAGCCTCATCGAGTATAATTAACTTTGGCTTTAATGCAATCGCCCTTGCGATATTGATTCTTTGCAGCTGCCCTCCACTGAAATGATGCGGGTATTTATGAATATCTTCTAGACATAACCCAACAATCTCCAAAAACTCCTGTACTTTCTTTTTCTCTTGAGCGGACGTAAGCCTTTCGTAATTTCTTAATGGCTCAGCAATAATCTCTCCTACAGTTAATCTTGGGTTAACAGCGCTATAACAATCCTGAAAGACAACTTGCAAATTTCGCCGCAGCTCCTTTAATTCTTTTGCTTTTAGATTATAAAGATTCCTCCCCTGAAACCATACCTCTCCCTGATCCGGCTTTTCCAGTCCTAGAAGAATTTTACCAAGGGTACTCTTGCCCGACCCACTTTCTCCAACAAGCCCTAAGCATACTCCTTCTTCCAAAGTGAGAGAGACGTTTTTAACGGCTTCAACAATTTTACGCTTCCCCCAAACAGAACTCCCGAGGAAGTATGTTTTCTTTATACTTTTCAACTCAAGCAATCCCACTCTTCATTCCCCCAACTCTTTATCCTGATTTCACACATCGTACTAGATGATCTTTTTCACACTCTTTCAATTCAAGATTGTCATTTACACAAGTGTGATCTGCATCCTCGCATCGTTCGAAGAATGGACATGTATTTTCTTTATTTATTAGATTGGGAGACGAAACACTGACACGTTGTACACTCTTTATCTTTCTTCTCGTTAACCCAAGTCTGGACTCTAACAAAACTCGAGTATATGGGTGCATCGGACGATTGAATAACTTAAATACCGGTGCTTTCTCAACGATATAACCACCATACATCACAGCCACTTCGTCAGCCAACTGAGCAATCACACCTAGATCGTGCGAAACTAATAAAATTCCTGTATCGTATTCTTTCCTTAACCAATTCAACTGTTGCAAAATCTGGAGTTGATTTGTCGCATCGAGTGCAGTCGTCGGCTCATCAGCAATGAGGATAGATGGATTCAAAGACATCGTGATCGCAATCATCACACGCTGCAGCATTCCGCCGCTCAGCTGAAACGGATATTGTTTCAATAGATTCTCTGGATTAGGCAAGTCCGCTTTTTCTAAATACGCTATAGCCATTGTCCGCGCTTGTTGCTTAGTGATAGGTAAATGAGTTTTAAGCGTTTCAATGAAATGCCGTCCGATCGTCCTCACAGGATTAAAGGCGGTCATAGGATTTTGCATAATCATAGCAATCTCACTGCCCCGTGCCTTTCTCATATCTTTTGCTGAACAATTTAGAATGTCTTTATTTCTAAACTTGATACTCCCTTTTACCACCTTTGCCTCACCGGGTAAAAGATTTAATAGGGACATGCATGTCATCGTTTTCCCTGATCCACTCTCTCCGACGAAGCCAAACACTTTTCCAGCCTCGATCTTAAAACTGACATCACGGACAACCTGAGTCACCCCATGCGGTGTTGATACATCTATGTTCAATTTGTTTACAGTTAGAATGGGTTGTTGCTCCATCTTCCATCTTCCCTTCTATTCCCTTCTTAGGTCGAGAGCATCCCTCAAGGCTTCGCCGAACAAGTTGAAAGCGACCACAACGATTAAGATCATCATCCCCGGGTACAGCATCAATGAAGGAGCGTTTCTAAAAAATTGCTTGCTGTCATTGATCATCATTCCCCACTCTGCTCCTGGCGGCTGTATGCCAAGACCTAAAAAGGAGAGACCAGAAATAGCTAATACCACTCCTCCGATGTCCATAAAGACTAATACAGCCACTTGAGAGATAATGGCAGGTAAAATATGTTTGATGACAATGACTAACCTCGATGTTCCGCAGACTTTGGCCGCTAAGACAAAATTTTGCTCCTTTACACTAAGAACCATTCCTCGAATGACGCGAGCATAAAAAACCCATTGGACAAGCACCATCGCCAAAATCAGGTTGACAAGACCCGGTCCCAATATTCCGATCAAAGCTAAGGATAGAAGAAAGCTTGGAAATGCCATGAGAATATCACATATTCGCATGAAGAGATAATCACCCCAGCCACCTCTAAAACCTGCATAAATACCAAGCGGAATACTAATCATCATCGTCAGCCCCATGACAAGGAAAGCTGTTCCTAACGAAGTCCGTGTTCCATAGATTAATCGAGACAATATATCTCTCCCTAAATGATCGGTTCCCAGCGGAAACTTAGAGGAAGGCCCTTGCAGTTTATGAGTAATATCAACTAAATTGGGATCATTAGGAGCAAAAAAAGGAGCAAGAAGAGCCAATAAGGTCATAAAGAAAACAATCATGCTGCTGATCATCATGAGCTTATGTGACAACAACTGTCGTTTCACGTTTTTCAACACTTTTATTTCTCTCCTTCCCATCGTATACGGGGATCAAGGAAAGAATAGGCAAGATCCACTAGGAGATTACAGACCACAAAGATCACACCCATAAACAATAAACAACCTTGAATCATCGGGTAATCTCGAGTCAAAATAGACGTGACAAATAACTGTCCCATGCCGGGCCAAGCAAAAACTGTTTCAACGATAACAGCTCCACTTAACATGTTCCCAAGGCTCATGCCAAGTCCAGTTACTAATGGCAATAAAGATTTTTTTAAGAGGTGCCTGCTAACGATTAATCTTTCGCGCAACCCTCTCGCTCTGGCATACATGACAAATGGCTCATTTAAATTTTCCAGTACACTAGCTCGGAGCAATCGCATGTACGTACCTATATAAGCAAAAGACAGCGTCAAGGAAGGAAGCACCAAATGAGCAAAAGTTCCCCTTCCTAACACAGGAAATAAATCTAACTTTACGGATAGAAAATAGATCAAGAGAAATCCGAACCAAAAAGCAGGCATAGAAACACTAACAAAGGCTATTATTCTACTAAACTGATCAATCAATTTCCCCTTGTAAATAGCAGACATTATTCCTATCGGTAAACTAACAACAACAATAAGGATGCACGAAGCCAACGTTAGCTGTACCGTTGGGAAGAAATGTAACATAATCTCGTCCCATACAGATTTCTTCGACACATAAGACATCCCTAAATCTAATTGCACCACTTTTCCCAGCCACTCTACATACTGAACATAAAGGGGCTTGTCCAGTCCCAGCTCCACTCGAAGGGCAGCCACTGTCTCATCCGCAGGAGGAATATGTGACGCCCTTAAGTAAGCTACGGCCGGGTCTCCAGGAGTTAAGTGGAGCAAGATAAAAGTAATGAGAGAAATGCCAAATAATATTGGAATTAAACTCGTGAGGCGTTTAACAATGAACCAACCCATTTAGTGCTCCTTAAGCCATTTTTTAATATCCTTGCTTCACTTATTAATATCAATGGAAGTGAAGGGTACTTCGTATTCTTGCGGCAAGAAATGGACTCCGCTAATATTTTTATGATAAACAGCTGCATTAGACTGATAAGATATTGGTAAGTATACAGCTTGTTCGTGCAATGCAGTTAAAATATCTTTATATAACATTTTTCTCTTTGCTTCGTCCGTACTTAATAACGTTTCCTTAATTTTCCTATCTATTTCTTTCTTTACCGGCAGCCCTAATTGAGCCTTGTAATCCGGACTTCCGTTTTCTGAGGTTTTCGTCATAGCAGACAAATAGGCATGTGGATCAAACGGGACACCCCAGCTTGCTGTAAATAATAAATCAAAACCACCTTCATATGCGGTTGCCCAAAAAGTCTCTTCTTCCTGACTAATCAACTTAATATCTATCCCCATTTTTCTAAAATCACCTTGGATAAATTCTGCGATCGCCTTTTGGATGTTGTCTGTGCTAATAAACAATAATTCCAGTTGTAATATTTCTCCATCCTTTTCTCGAAATGGTTTTCCTTTTACTCTTTTCCATCCAGCTTCATCCAATAATTGTTTTGCTTTTTCTGCATCGTATTCATAAGGCTTTACATTAATCTTCGTGTAAGGAATGTTAGGCGCAAACAAAGTGTCAGCCTTTTTTTCCGTCCCGTAAAAGATATTATCGATCACTGCCTGTTTATTAAAAGCATGCTGGAGAGCTGCGCGTAATTTAAGGTCTTTCATCGTTTCTCTGTTCGTGTTAAAAAGCAGCGCCCTTGTAGCTGTAGGCTCTGATAACTTAGTTTCATATATTCCTGAATCCTTCAAAAACTGGAATGAATCTTGGCTAATGACTCCGTTGCCAAAAATAAGATCGATTTCCTTTTTTTCAAAAGCTAAAACTCTAGATTCTCCATCAGGAATAACTTTCACAACCACCTTATCTATTTCCGGTTTCGTTCCCCAATACTTTTCGTTTCTTATAAATACAGCCTCTTCATTTTTCTTATATTTGCTCAATATCCACGGACCTGTGCCAATTGGGGACTTGAGTCCTTCCTTAAATGTGTTTTGACTGTCAGGAAAAGCCGCTTCTCCTATAAATCTTAATGGTCTGATGTAAGTGAGTTCTTGAAGAGTTGGATAATACGGCTTGTGCAAAGTCAGTTTAAACGTCGATTCATCCACTACTTCTGTGCTTTTAATTTGGTTAATTAATTCCATCCATTCATGTTGCGGAGCATTGGCTAAAACGGTATCAAAGTTTTTCTTAACAATGGCAGCATTAAATGGAGAACCATCAGAAAATGTAACGTCTTCCCTCAGATGGAATACATATTCTTTTCCATCTTTCGATACATCCCAGCTCTCGGCCAGCCAAGGCTTCAGTTCTCCGCCCTCACCGTAGTAAACAAGAGGTTCATATACCATAGCCTGCGAAAACCATTGATTCGGAAAGTACGTATGTGGATTTAAGTCACCAATATCCCCAGCCCAGGAAAAAGTAAGAACTTTTGTTTGATCTTTAGCTGATGCGTTTTCTTGATCTTTTGTTGTGTTGCTGCAACCAGTAACAAATATTGTTAGAAGCACTAGCAGCCCGACAAGAGAAGTGACTAATTTAGACCGTTTTAAAACCATGTTTTCTCACCTTCAATATAGAATTTTACCTATTCAAAAATGTTGAATATAAAAAAAGTTATAGGTTTGCCTCTATTCCCAGTTTCTTCCTCATTCTTTTGTTTCAGTTCTTAAAAGTACGTAACTATCATAAATCGTAATGATTACTATTTACAAGTATTTTTAACTAAAATAAAAAATTATACGGTTCAAAACAACTTGTAAATTAACTCTCTCAGCCGTTAAATAGTAATAATCGACGGAAAAAAAGCCCTATTCTTATCGCTAAGAATAGAGCTCGGGCGTATTGAAAAAATAACAGCAAAAAACTATATAAGGCTGTTCAATCCTCAGACACCTGTCCTTTCCGCGAAGGCATAGTTGGTGAATAAAACCCGGGTAGGTCTCCTGGCTTACGGATCAGCGCGCTTTTTTCGCCTTCCCTGATTTCTCAAGTGACATATGTGAAAAAAGAACTTTCCGATTACAGTGGCGGGACCGCTCGGGACTTGCACCCGATTCCCTGTTACCCTTTGCTCATGCAAAGGCACCCGGTTTTTCGTATAAAGTTTTCATTGGTTACAAGTTTAATACAGCGCCCTTGAATAAGCAATTGGATTTTTATTTTCTTCTCGCTTCTTTCAGCCGTCTGCTTACTTCTTCCCAGCAAACAATCTTCCACCAATTCTCGATATAATCTGCGCGTTTGTTTTTGTACTTTAAGTAATAGGCATGCTCCCACACATCAAGTACAAGCAAAGGAACGACATCCCATTGACTTAAATTTTGGTGTTTTTCCGCTTGCAGTATTTCCAGACGCTGCGTTGGCGGGACCCATACGAGAATCGCCCAGCCTCCGCCTTCTACATGCTCGGCCGCTTTTGAAAACTGGTTTTTAAATGCAGCAAAGCTGCCAAATGACTGAATGATTTCCCGTTCTAAATTTCCGGATGGTTTTCCTCCTCCGCGCGGGCACATCACTTTCCAAAAAATCGAATGCAAATAATGCCCTGCTCCGTTAAAAGCCAGCTCTCTCTCCCAATGCTTGACGAGGCTAAAGTCATTAGACCGGCGGGCTTTCGCCAGCTCTTTTTCAGCTTTATTTAATCCATCAACATAACTTTGATGATGCTTATCATGATGAAGCCTCATGGTTTCTTCATCAATATAAGGTTCAAGTGCGTTGCAAGGATATGGCAAGGGGGGAAGCTTGTGGCCGCCAATAGGAACCCGGTCTTCTCTTTCCTTTTCTTCCTGCTGTTCTTCCGCAGAAAATAGATTCACTTCTTCCGCATAGAATCTATCGTAAAATTGGCGCCACTCTTTATGCAAAGTGTGGATTTCTCCGTCAACTAAAACAGCTTCTTCCGCATTCTGTGTGTTTAATAGCCTCTCTTCTAACTCTTCTACTTTTCTTTTCCATTCTTCTATAAGTAAAAAATCATTTGCTTCTTCCTGCAAAATTAACATGTCATCGCACCATTTTTTCGCTTCTTGTAAGTATTGCTGGTACTTCTCCATCCGTCTCACCCTTTCATCATATATTCGTAACATATGCACATCGTTATAATTTGTTCTCTAAACGGATTTGCTAGTTCGATTGTGTAAAAAATTCAACATCCAGGCGGCGGATTTAAAGGAATGAAAATCCAAGTTAAGCATATTTTTTAA
The DNA here is from genome assembly GCF_009183655.1 of Bacillus aerolatus. Lineage (GTDB taxonomy): Bacteria > Bacillota > Bacilli > Bacillales > Domibacillaceae > Pseudobacillus > Pseudobacillus aerolatus. The sequence goes on along the minus strand of NZ_WEIO01000002.1, from coordinate 18,673 downwards.
TAACAGAGGTAAAAGACTGTTAATTAAAAAGCAAGGAGGGATAAGTATGGGGCATGTCAAAGCACTACTAATTAAAATCGTTATGGTTACGGCAATTTTGTTTATCGTCCTTGGCCTAATTTTTAATATGTCGATGACTGAAGTTTTGCTGACAAGCTTAGTCGTCACCGGAACCACTTATTTAATTGGAGACTTGCTGATTTTCCGAAGTACATCCAATGCTCTTGCCACAACTTGTGATTTTGTCTTGGCTGCTATCATGGTGTATGTAATGGGGGCTATTTTGACAGAGCACAGCATTCCACTGGCTACCGCCATTGTACTTTCTTCGATCGGCATTGCAATTGGTGAATGGTTTTTCCATATGTACCTTGCTAAAAATGTGTTTCCGAAAAAAGATTCCGTTTCTCATATTGATTGATAAACATTATAATAAATCGCACTAAACTCAAACGCTCTGCACTTTGTTCTGTTTTAGAACTGTGCAGAGCGTTTTTACGTTTTAAAAAACGTGCATGGCAATACTTACATCTAAAAAGACGCTGTAGATGGTTCACATCCAAAAGTCCGATTCCATTTAGAGAATTAATCAATAAGCGCCACTATTCGCTCTCACCACGCTACCCGTCTTCGTTTAAAAGGCCGCCCGAAGAAAATTCGGGAGGCCTTTCTTAGTTATGCTTGAGCGTGTGAATTTTTCTCTTGGACCTTTTCTTTAATAATCACTCCGCGTTTCGCCATTTCTTCAATGTATTTACCACCTGGAACGATTTGCTCCGGCGGATAAACCCCTGCTTTGTTAATTGTTCCGCCGGCAATCATTTGGGCGACAACGGAAATAGTGTTCGCAGTTGCTCTGGCCATAGCGGTCACGTTATTAACTGTGTCTTTATACGTTGTCATTTCATATGTGAAGCCGGCCTGCTGCCCGCCTTTTATCCCTTTCGTTTCTACTCTTAAAAGCACGACATCTTCTTTATCTTTCAAATCGACAATCGGATCAAGTACTTTTAACAAAACATCGCGCGGTCTCACTTGTATACCGCTTACTTCTACAAAATAGTCGGAGCGGGTTAAATTTAAATCAACGAGTAATTCAAACTTTTTGGCGTGCCCCGGATAGCGGATCGTTTTATATTCCAGACAGTCAAGCTCCGGATAAGAATACGAGAGCGTTGAAGTTCCGCCTGCCGTATGGAATGCTTCCAGCGGGCCGAATTTTTCAAAATGAATCGGTTCTACTTCCGACAAAGATGGAATTTCTTGTTTTTCCCCTTCTCTAATGATGAAAGAAGGATCCGTATAATGGTCAAACACACCTTCCATTGAAAACACATGGTTGTATTCAAACGGCGGTTCTGGACGGAGAGGGATACCCCCTACGTACAATTTAATCGATTCTACTTTATCAAGCTTGCTGGCACCGTAGCCAGCTAAAATATTAATCATGCCCGGCGCCACGCCGAGATCAGGAATAAGTGTCACATTGGCCGATTTCGCTTCTTTCATCATTTCCAATACCTGGTCCGTTGCATGGCCGATGTGCCCTCCAAGATCGACTGAGTGTACACCTGCTGTAATCGCTGCTTTCGCAACCGCTATATTAAACGAGTAGAATAATGCATTGATCACAACATCGTGTGCGCCCATTAAATGTACTAACTGATCCGATTTAGACGCATCAACGAAAGCCGCGTTAAGTTTTGGAGAGCGAAGCACTTGGCAAGTTTGTTTTGCTTTTTCAATATCGTAATCGGCGAGCGTGACTTTCGCCACCCCTTCACATTGCACTAGGTCTCTCGCTGCTTCTTTTCCCATTAACCCTGATCCTAATATTAATACGCGCATGTTCTCTTCCTCCCCTGTTTATTTGAATTTCTTTGTACATAACAGTATATGATGTTAAATTAATTTTCTTGATTCACATCGTATTTAAAAGTGTAATCATTCGGCCATATCCGAATTCACTAATCCACCGTCTGCCTCAATCGTGTTCGCTCTTCTCTTTTTCAAAATAGTGTAATTTTTCCTTCAGTTGACTGATAGCCGGTCCACAGCATCGCAATAACAGTCGCAGCAGCAAGAGCAAATATCGGCCAAACTGTTAAAATAATCATCAATAAAGATGGCAATTCCGAACATGGCGGTCATTATTTGAGCGCCGGCTCGAGTTTTCACCCGTTTCATCGCCCAATCCACCGCCAATCAAGTTTGTGAAAGCGATTACAATTCCTGAAATAAGCAAGAATAAAACAATGTACACGTTCCATGTATTTAATTCTCCTCCGTCTACACGACTCCTTTCACAGCATTCCATAAATGAATCCCCGTCTCTCTTGGCTTAAATCCCTCTAAGATGATTGCAGTTGAGACAATCCCTGCCCCTAACGACAGCAACACCCTTCGCGTAGCTGCTACCATTACCATCACTAAGATCGGCGGCACTAATGAAACGATGCTGTTTTCCATGTTTCTCCTCCTTGTTTGCCAAGAGCCATTTTCCCGGTCATTTAATATAGTATACGTGCTTTTTCATGCATCCCCTCTAAAAATTATAAAATTTTATAATATTTTGTAATTTTTCACAATTTGGAGTATTGCACTTAAGTTTAGTTAATCTAACGCTTTAAATAGGCAAAGAAGCCAGCTCCATCAGTGGCTGCAGCCTGACAACTGACTAGTTTTATTCATATTTTAAGAGGACGTTCTATTTTTATATTTCTTCTCTTGTCTATTTGATTTCACCCATTCTGGAACTGACGGGTGGCGTTCGTTGTGTAAGATAACAATAAAAAACGCTTGGAAAGTATGTTTATCCAAGCGTGTTTGCGTACTATTTAAACTTCATTTGCAATGCTATTTCATATGCTAAGTTAGCTATTCTTTTAACAGATTTTCCGAACAGAAGTCCCCCACCTCAAGGAATATGCAGGGCTTAGCCCGATGAGTAGGTGGAGGGATGAATGTTCGGCAGGCGTCAGCCTGAGCAATACTGCCAAGAAGTAATCGTGCTTTTCGGTGACTGCATGACATGAGTGGCTCTCCATGCTTATTTCTTATGAAAACGTTCGTCCGGCACGTCGCAGCCTTCATCTGTACAAAACGCTCCAGATACAGAATCAACGGATAAGTTTTGCAGAACCGGCTTCCCGGTTTCTTCTTCCCATACTTTTTGCAAAGCAGAAGTAAAAGCTTCAACGGGCTGTGCCCCGGAGACGGCATATTTGTCATTAAAGACAAAAAACGGAACGCCTTGCACACCAAGCTGGCGGGCTTCCTCTTCGTCGGTCCGCACTTCTTCGGTAAAACGGTCAGAAGCTAAAAACGCGAGCACTTCTTCCTTGTTTAATCCCACTTCCCCGGCGATCTCAGCCAGCACATTGTGATCACTTATAAATAGCGAGTCAGTAAAATATGCTTTTAACAGCCGCTCGGTTAATTCCGCTTCTTTCCCTTTTTCCCCTGCGAATTTTGCGAGGCGATGGGCATCGAGCGTATTCGTTGGCTTCATTTTATCAAAGTTAAATGTCAGGCCGGCTGATGCCGCCTGTTCGCCGACATTCGCATTAGCTGCCTTTGCCTGCTCGATACTCATTCCGTATTTTGCCGCAAGTACTTCATGAATGTTTTTTCCTGCCTCTTTTGCAGCGTTCGGGTCAAGCTCAAAGCTTTTAAATTGAATCGTCACTTGATCTTTATGCGGAAACTTATCTAATGCCGCTTCTAATCGGCGTTTCCCGATATAACAAAACGGACACACAAAATCAGACCATACATTAATTTTCACGTTTACACCTCTTTTTCAGAAAAAAGGGAGAAGCATACTGCCTCCCCCTAGTTTAAGTTTATTCATCTACTACAGTAACTCTCTCCATTACATCGCCATTTTTCATCGCACGCGCTGTTTCAAGGCCGGATGTTACTTTTCCGAATACTGTGTGGACGCCGTTCAAATGCGGCTGCGGCTCATGAACGATAAAGAACTGGCTGCTTCCTGTATCTTTGCCGGCATGTGCCATTGATAAGCTGCCTGCTTCATGCTTATACGGATTGCCTTCTGTTTCACATTTGATTGTCGTGCCACTCCCACCTGCTCCTGTTCCAGTCGGGTCCCCGCCTTGGCTCACAAAACCTGGAATGACACGATGAAAAGTGACGCCATTATAAAATCCTTCGTTAGCTAATTTTTCAAAGTTAGCCACTGTGTTCGGCGCAGCATCAGGATATAATTCAAATTCAATTGTTTCTCCATTTCCCATTAAAATCTGTCCTTTTTTTGCCATACAAATCTCTCCTTTTTATATAAAAGTTTTCAGTGTCTATCATAACGGACAAGTGAGACAAAGAAAAGCGTGAAGGCTTAGCTACAGCACAAATTGAACTAAAAAAAGAGGAGGCTGACCTCCATCGCTTGGGGATCAGACCCCATTCGTTTCTTACAGTCAAACTTGATCCAAGGCTTGCTTAAGGTCTTCCCAGATGTCTTCTTTGGCTTCAAGACCGACGGAAAGACGGATGAGCTTGTCGGAGATGCCCATTTTGTTTCTTGTTTGTTCGGGGATTCCTGAGTGTGTCATTGTAGCCGGATGTTGAATGAGGGTTTCTGCATCGCCGAGACTGACGGCAATTTTGATTAGTGACAAGTCGTTCAGCAGCTTTTGCGCCTGCTGTTTGCTGCCGTTGATTTCAAAGGAAATCAATCCGCCGCCTTTTCTCATTTGTTTTTGCATGATGGCATAATCGCCGCCTGCTTCGTCACCGGGATAAAACACACTTTTCACAGCGGGATGTTTCTCCAACTGTTCCACAATATAAACCGCATTCTCGCAATGACGATCCATGCGGACGGGCAATGTTTTCATTCCTCTCAGCAACAGCCACGCATCAAACGGCGAAATCACTCCTCCTACGTCTTTTAACGTCGTCATAGCGATCGAATGGATTCGTTCCTTTTTTCCTGCCGCAAGACCGGCAATTACATCTCCATGGCCGCCAATGTATTTTGTTGCGCTGTGCAGCACGATGTCGCAGCCTGCTTTTAAAGGCTGCTGCAAGTATGGAGAAGAAAACGTATTATCCACCACCACTAGTATCCCGTGCTTCTTTGCCACTTTCGCCACTAACTCCAAGTCAATCAGCTTCATTGTAGGATTAATGGGTGTTTCCACATAAATACAAGCCGTTTCTGGCCGAATCTGCTTTTCAATCTCTTCCTCTGTTTCTAGAGCATTAAAATCGTGGGTGATGTAATATTTTTCTTTCATTAATTGCAATAGTCCAAACGTACATCCATAAATGCCTTGTGAACATAAAATATGATCGCCGCTCTTTGTAATTGACATCAATATAGCTGAAACAGCAGCCATCCCCGAACCGAAAGCGAGCCCTGCTTCCGCTTCTTCAAGCTCGGCGATTCTTTCTTCTAACGCCCGCACCGTCGGATTGCCGAGCCGGGAATATATATAGCCTTCTTCCTCACCTGCGAAACGCTTTTCCCCTTGTTCAGCGCTGTCAAATGTAAATGTTGATGTTTGAAAAATAGGAGTAGTGAGACTGCCTAAATGGTCTTTTGCGTCATAGCCTGCATGAACCACCGCTGTTTCCATACTTTTAAACTTTTCTTTCATTTTCTTCCACTCCCTTACCTTAATCATATATATCCGTCTTTCTCTTCTTTATATTATATCTAAAATCAAGGTTTTGACAGCGCTTTCAATTTATTGAATGAAGGAAGCCCGAATAAAATAGGAAAAGTCTTATTCACCATAAAAACCGGATACTTTTTTACAGTATCCGGCACGACCCAGCAGTGTTTAATTTTTACGGGAAGCTTCTCATTCTTCTTTTTAATTATTCATTGCATTCATGATCTTCACTTTTTCCCGCACTTCTTCTATATTTCTCATTTTGTTGTCCCAGCAAGCTTGGCTTAAATCAACCGGGTATTCTTCTGGATTAAGCGAGCGTTTATTTTCTTTCCACAATAGCTCAAGATTTTCCTTAGCGAATGCTTGAACCTCTTTAATTCCGGGCTGCACATACACTAAATGCCCTTCTTGAAAAATCATTTCATGCAATTCTCTCGCTTCAAAATTAGTGATAAATTTGCTGATAAATGTATGCACGGGGTGGAACATTTTCAACCGTTTTTCTTCGGCCGGGTTTTCGTGTTCCATCGCTAAATAATCGCCTTCCGCTTTACCGTTTTCTTTATTAATAATCCGGTATAACCTTTTTAGGCCAGGAGTTGTCACTTTTTCAGGATTGCCGGATATTTTAATCGTGTCTTCCATCAAACCTTCTTCATTTTCAATAGAAACGAGCTTATACACGGCACCGAGAGCGGCTTGGTCAAAAGCGGTAATCAGCTTCGTACCGATTCCCCAGCTGTCAATTTTGGCGCCTTCTGCTTTTAAGCTCATAATCGTATATTCATCCAAGTCATTGGACGCAATAATTTTTGTATCGTAAAAACCGGCGTCATCGAGCATTCTTCTCGCTTCTTTTGATAAATAAGCTAAGTCGCCGCTATCTAGACGGATACCCGCAAAATTAATGCGATTTCCAAGCTCTTTCGCTACTTTAATGGCTGTAGGCACGCCTGACTTTAATGTATCATACGTATCGACTAAAAAGACACAGTCTTTGTGGCGCTCAGCATATTTATGGAAAGCGGTGTATTCATCTTTATAAGTTTGAACCAGCGAATGAGCATGAGTGCCCGAAACCGGAATGCCGAACAGCTTGCCCGCTCTGACATTGCTCGTGCCCTCAAACCCGCCGATGTAAGCGGCTCTCGTTCCCCAGATAGCGGCATCCAGTTCGTGAGCACGGCGGCTGCCAAACTCCATCGCCGCTTCTTCTCCAACGACTTGTTTGATCCGGGAAGCTTTCGTGGCGATCAACGTCTGGTAATTCACAATGTTCAATAAGGCCGTTTCAATAATTTGCGCTTCTGCAAGCGGTGCTTCTATTCTCATAATCGGCTCATTGCCGAAAACCATTTCGCCTTCGCGCATGGACTTGATCGTGCCGGTAAAAGTCAGTCCTTCCAAATAAGCGAGAAAGTCTTCCTCATAGCCTAAATCATCGCGCAAATACTCCATATCACTTGCCGAAAATTTAAAGTTTTGCAAGTACTCTATGATTCTTTCCAATCCGGCAAAAATGGCATAGCCGTTGCCAAAAGGGAGTTTTCGGAAATAAAGTTCAAACACAGCTTTTTTCTCATGAATGCCATCGTTCCAATACGTTTCAGCCATATTGATTTGATATAAATCTGTATGCAAAGCCAGCCCGTCATCTTCAAAATGCTTGTTCATGTTCTTTCCCTCCACAATTAAATAACTTTCGCTGCTAAACAATCTTGAAAATGACGCAATGCCCATTCATGGCCGGTCTGATTGAAGCTCGCGGTCGCATCTCGGTGAATGACAATCGAGTACCCTTTGTTGTACGCATCGACCGCTGTATGCAGCACGCAAATATCTGTACATACACCAACTAAATGAAGTTCAGTAATACCCCGCTCCCGCAGTCTGCTGTCCAAGTCTGTTCCCGCAAAAGCGGAATAACGGGTTTTGTCCATATAATAAAGCTGTTCGGAATGTTTGTTTTCCTGATAAACCGTCTCCAGCCGTCCGTAAAGTCTTCTCCCTTCCGTTCCTGCAATATTATGAGGCGGGAACAGCTTCGTTTCGGGATGATACGGATCATTTTCTTTATGTATATCAATGGCCAGTACAACGAACTCTCCTTCATTTAAAAATTCTTCAGTCAGCGAAGTAATGTTATCTTCAATTTCCACAGCAGGCTGACCGACTGGAAGAGCCCCGTTAACGAAATCAATCGTATAATCCACGTTAATTAACGCTTTTTTGCTCATTTCCTCCCACTCCTTTTATGTGATTTTCTTCACTTATAAATGCTCTTGATTGGACTATATTCATTAAAACGATAAAGCTTCGTTTTAAATTTGGAATGTCTTTGGGTCGTTTTTTGGCTGCCATCTTCATTCAGCACTTTTTCTATAAAGGGCAACTTCGGTGCTTTCCGCCAAAAAAACGGTTCAGATTTTACTACTTCTTCAACGAGATCACCTGCTACACATAAAACAATGTGGCGAAGTTCCGATAATGTAAACTCCTGAGGAAGAAACTCTTTGGCAAGTGTCGTTTGCAGCATTTCCAATTGGATTTTCCTGAGCGCATCTTTAATAATCGTTTCATGGTCAAATGCAAGCGGCCGTTCGAGCGCTTCGTGGATGTTAACCAACCGTACATCCATCGCATCATCACCTGCTTTTCTCCCGGTTAAAAGATGCTCCGGAACCGCTGCGTAATGGGCATTCGAAATAATCCAGCCTCTCGGATCCCGGCCTTCTTGATCATAAACAGCGTAATGCTTTAAATGTATGCCACAAAGGCCCGTTTCTTCTTTCAGTTCTCTCGCTGCGGCTTCAAATGCTGTTTCATCCGGCGCTACAAAACCTCCAGGCAGCGCCCACTTGCCGCCTTCGATATTCGGCTGGCCTTCACTGTTTATTAAAGCTCTTTTAATAAGAAGAATATGTAAGGAACGCTGAAACTCCGCCTCTTCTTCTTTCCTGATCGTAAAAATAACAATATCACTTGTGTAACCATCAGGAGTACGATACTGTTTATTATCATACTCCTTTAATGCTTCTTTGTGGGTAATAAATTTATCCAACACCCATTTTCACCTCAAATACGGCCGTTATTTTATTAATGATTAACGAATCGTTAATCAAAATATACGAGAAATATCAGAAAAAAACAACCCTTAATTGCTTTTTCGTAAAAAAAGACAAAAAAAATGAGGCTCCCTGCCTCTCAGTTCTTCTTTTCTGGCTTACGCCCCTTTTTTTATTTTCGGACGCTGACTGATCGCTCTTAATATCGACATTTTATCTTGTACCGTTAACATTCTCCAGCTTTTCACTTTGATTTTCATGATGAACCCCACCTTTATATGAAATGTTAATATTTTATCCGTCCATAAATGATTGTCTGCTTCTGGCTGTTCATCCTCTTACTCTATCATTACCGTTTTCCGGCAAAAATTAAACAAAATTCGTTCTACAAAAAATGACGAAAATCTGCAATTTGAAGCGCCGCCTCAAATATATAGCAAGTTTTTTCTGTCGAAAGTTTTTTCTAAATTTTCTGTATTCGTTTACCAAAAGAGAAATATGGGCTATCATCCTAATTATAAGCATAGGAAATGAGGAGGTAAAATATGCAAACAAAGCAGGACATTGTTCTTCATATTCATCCGGGACCATTCCGCTGCCGTGCTTCCGTTTTCTTTTGGGGAATATGGGTAAATTAAGAGTGTCTATCGTATTTTTTATAAAAAAATTTAAAAATGATCGGCAACTATTAACGAGTAAGGAGTTTGAACTTATGTCACTCACACCTGAGCAGCGAATTGAACTTCACGGATTTAATAACTTAACGAAAACAGTGAGCTTTAATATGTACGATATATGCTATACAACCACACCGGAAGAACGCGATGCCTATATCGAATACATCGATGAACAATATAATGCAGAGCGGCTGACAAACATTTTAAAAACGGTGTCCGATATGATTGGCGCGCACGTATTAAACGTCGCGAAGCAGGATTATATCCCGCAAGGAGCGAGCGTCACGCTGCTCGTGTCAGAAGGTCCAATCGTAGAAGTACCTGCAGAATCACTGGATGAGTCTCCAGGGCCGCTGCCCGACTCTGTCGTGATGCATCTCGATAAAAGTCATATTACCGTTCATACGTACCCTGAATACCATCCGCATGAAGGCATTAGTACATTTAGAGCCGATATTGACGTATCTACTTGCGGAGAAATCTCTCCACTCAAAGCATTAAATTATTTAATTCATTCGTTTGATACAGACATTATGACGATTGATTACCGGGTGCGAGGCTTTACGAGAGACAAGAGCGGCCATAAACTGTTTATTGACCACGACATTAACTCGATTCAAAACTATATACCGGATGAAGTAAAAAAAGATTATGACATGATCGATGTCAATGTCTACCAGCAAAACATTTTTCATACAAAATGTAAATTGCGGGAATTTGACTTGAACAACTACTTATTCGGACATACAACAGACGAACTCCATCCGAGTGAAATTAAAGAAATAACAGAAAAACTGAAAATCGAAATGGATGAAATCTTTTACGGGCAAAATATTCAGGAGTCTAAAGAAAAGTATTTTAACTATTAAATTAAGCCGCTGCTTCTAAAAAGAAACAGCGGCTTAATTTTTAAGTGCTGCTCACAGAAGCGGACGTACACATCGATTTCATGCAGAGTGTGCATCTTTGTTTTCACTCCTTTTCTAAAGAAGGGGCGGCAAAATCACCCCTCGCATTCAATGATCGTGGCAATCCCCTGCCCTCCGCCAATACAAGCAGTGATAAGAGCGTACTTGCCTCCGGACCGCTTCAATTCATAAGCGGCTTTCGTGACGAGAATGGCTCCTGTCGCCCCAAGCGGATGTCCATGAGCAATCGCTCCGCCATTGACATTTACTTTCTCCAAATCCATTTCAAGTTCTCGGTCACAAGCAATGACTTGTGCCGCAAATGCTTCATTAATTTCAATGATGTCCATGTCTTTTAAGGAAAGACCCGATTTCTCCATTACCTTTTTCACGGCTGGAACCGGTCCGATTCCCATAATATTTGGATCGACGCCCGCTACCGCATGAGAGCGAATCACCGCGAGCGGTGTGATGCCGAGTTCTTCTGCTTTTTCTCTCGACATAATCACAAGAGCAGCGGCTGCATCGTTTAAGCCGGAACTGCTGCCAGCGGTGACACTGCCGCCTTCGAGAAATGCAGGAGCGAGCTTCGCAAGTGCTTCTTTCGTCGTTTGTGGACGGGGATGTTCATCTTTTTTGAATTCGATTGGTTTTCCTTTTCGAACAGGAATGTGAATTGGAACGATTTGTTCATCAAATCGGCCTTCCTCCATTGCTCTCGCCATTTTTTGCTGGCTAAGATAAGCGAATTCATCTTGTTCCTCTCTGCTGATCTCATATTTTTCAACTAAGTTTTCAGCGGTGATGCCCATTGGCAGATCGCCTATTTCTTTCGGGGACAGCTGCGACTTTCTAAATTTTGGCGGCACTGGGCTGTACGGTTTTTCCGGCCGGTCCATCAAGTAAGGAGCACGACTCATGCATTCCACTCCGCCAGCCACATACACATCGCCATCTCCCGCACGGATGGCCTGCGCAGCTAGATTCACTGCATTTATGCCAGATCCGCATTGTCGGTCTATCGTCAGTCCCGGAAGCTCGAGGGATAATCCTGTCTGTAAGGCAGTGAGCCTTGCTATATTGCCGCCTCCGCTTAACACATTTCCGAAAATTACGTCTTCAACCATCTCAGGACCGACATTTGCCCGCTTTAATGCTTCTTTAATGACCTCTGCTCCAAATACGTGGGCGGGCACTGTCGCAAGCGCCCCTCCCTGCTTTCCAATCGCTGTCCGCACAGCAGATACAATAACAGCATCTCTCTTCACTTTTCCACCCTCTCCTTCTCTTCCACTTGGAAGCTTGACAACTTTACTCATATAGGCAAAATACAACCTGGCCTTTAATGACTTCTTTTTGTTCTTGATTAACAGCCGCTACATTAAAATGTATTTTATTACAATCAATTTTTGTTAATTTCGCTTTTAACGTAAGGACATCATTTAATAACACCATGCCTTTGAACCGGATCGAGTAATCTTGAATGAACCCTTCTCCATAATAAGGAGTGAATAGCTTCGATACATTCCCCATCGTCCACATGCCATGGGCAATGATACCGGGCAAACCCGTTTTTTCCGCTTCTTCATCAATCGTATGGATCGGATTGAAATCACCTGAAGCTCCTGCGTATTTAATGAGATCCAGCCTGTTAACCGGGTCGAGCTGCACGTCAGTAAGCGACGAGCCGATTGAATAGTCTGCTATACTAGTCAAGCTAACATCACCTTCCTGACCACTTCGTTAATGATTACGGTCTGTTTAGCCGAAAAAACAAGCTGTCCTTTAGAATCTTCACCGTATTTCGTTAACATTAAGAAGCCCATTTCTCCATGGCTTCCGCTTTTTTCAACGTAGTTTTTTACTTCTGTCCAACAATATACTTCCTCCCCGGCGAGCAGCGGCCGCTCATAATGAAATGTTTGTTCACCGTGGATCAGTCCTTTATTCGGCAAATGCAAATCTGCAATTATTCCATAGTCGAACGTAATAGGAAAAGTGGGAGGAGCCAGGTTTTCTTTATGTCTCGACTGTTTTCCGGTTTCTTCATCCGTATAAATCGGATGAAAGTCGCCAATTGCTTCAGCGAATTTTTTAACAGCTCCTCTTTCCACTATATTTTTTACTTTCTCTGAGCGCTTTCCAATGCTGTGATGCAGCACACTCTTCACCCCCGTTAATTTTTTGGACCACCTGCTACATAAAGTATTTGACCGCTGACAAATGAAGATCGTTCATCTGCAAAAAAAGCAACCGCATTCGCAATGTCTTCCGGCTTTCCGCTTCTGCCGACTGGTATGTTGCTGACGCTTGTTTTAATTAAGTCTTCAAACGGGATACCGATTCTTTCGGCTGTCGCTTTCGTCATATCTGTTTCGATGAAGCCTGGCGCCACAGCATTTGCTGTAATGCCGAATTTCCCCAGTTCAATCGCCAGCGTTTTTGTCAGCCCCTGCAAACCGGCTTTTGCTGTTGCGTAATTCGCTTGTCCCCGATTGCCGAGTGCAGAAGTAGAGGAAAGATTAATGATTCGTCCGTATTGATTGTTCACCATATATTGCTGAACAGCGCGCGAAGCATGAAAAGCTCCTTTTAAATGAACATCCATCACTGTCAGCCAATCGTCATCCGTCATTTTAAATAAAAGATTATCTCTAATGACACCGGCATTATTGACAAGAATATCAATGGAACCGAACTCTTCGTACACCTCTTTCATCGCCTGCTCTACTTGATCACGTTCTGTAACACTGGCCAATTTGGCATAAACGGAAACACCTTTTTCTTTTAATTCGGCCGCTGTTTCACTGAGCGCTTCTTGATTCACATCGATAATGGCCAATTTGGCGCCTTCTTCCGCAAATCGCCGAACAATTTCTTTTCCGATTCCCCGGCTTCCTCCCGTTACAAAAGCAGTTCGCCCCTCAAAATTACCTGCCATAATTGATTCCTCCTAGTTCCCATACTATGTGAAAAGCCTAAGAAAAAATTATTTTATACATACCTTGCAGTCAGCTATTCCGTATCGTTTGCTTCTTCAGACATATTCGAATAGCCTTTCATGATTTACGAGCCTTTAATGAACAGCTCCAGTCCCCTGCTTCTTCGACAAACATTGTTTTTTCTCCTGTTTTAGAAACAACCAAAAACCTCTGTACCTTTCCGTATTGCAACACTCTTGCCGGAAGAACAGAGGTAAATTTATTACGTTTTTTTGAAGCCTATGAATCCCCTGATTTATTATTTATTAATGAATCCTATTATTGGTCCGGACGGATTAACTTAAATGTACCGGTTCCTTTTGATAATAGTTTTCCCGTTTCATCTTTAATCGTTCCTTCTACAAAAGCCGTCTTATACCCTTTAGAAATAATCTCAGCTTCTGCAAAAATTTCACCGCCAGTTACTGGTGCAGTATAATGAACCGTTAAATTTGTCGTCACGCATCTAGTTTTCGTCACTGACCTTAAATGCATGCTTTGAATAAAATCGAGGACTGACGCATACACTCCGCCGTGCAGCGTGTTGTTCGTGTTCAATAAATAATCCTTCATCGCCAATTTAATTTTGACGTCTCCTTCTTCAAACTGGAGAATCTCCAGTCCGAGGTGCTGAAGAAAAGGGCATTCCTCAAATTCTTTTACAATGTCTTCTAGCAGCAAGCCGCATCCCTCCTTAGTTCGATGTAAATTGTGGTTTTCTTTTTTCAAGGAAAGCGCTCGTGCCTTCATTTTTATCTTCCGTCGCAAACAGAACCGCCTGGGCTAGTCTCTCGATCATTAATCCGGTCTTCATGTCCGCATCAAAGCCTAGGTGGATTGCAAGTTTCGCCATTTTTACAGCAAGCGGGCCTTTTGATAAAATCTGGCCGGCTGTTTCAATTACCTTTTCCTTTAGTTCACTTGCTGGAACCGCTTCAGAAATTAAACCGATTTGTTGCGCTTCCGCCGCGCTGATCATTTTTCCCGTTAAAATCATTTCGATCGCTTTCCCTTTTCCGACGAGACGGGCAAGACGTTGCGTCCCTCCGGCGCTCGGAATGATAGCGAGGTTCAATTCAGGCAAACCAAATTTGGCGTTTTCTGAAGCGATCCGGATATCACATGCCATGGCGAGTTCACATCCGCCGCCGAGTGCGTAACCATTGACCATTGCAATCGTCGGCTTGTCATACGCTTCGATACAGTCATACACTTCCTGCATACCTCCCGGCTTGAACACATCGAGTGCGGTACGTGACTTTAGCTGGCCGATATCCGCACCAGCCGCAAATGACTTTTCTCCTTGACCCGTAAAGATGACACAACCGATCGATTCATCGTGCTTTAATTCTTCCAGAGCGGCCGTTATTTCATCCAGCACGTCTTTGCTTAATGCGTTTCTTTGCTCTGGACGGTTAATAACTATAAAAGCGGCGCTTCCTTCTCTTTCTACTAAAATCGTATGAAAGTTCATCATTTCTTCACCCCATTGTACGTTATTATTCTCGTGCTTTCACTTTAATAGTTTAAATGCAGCCATACCGGCAGCGACGAGGCGGCCTTCACTATTAAAAACCTCACCTCGGCCGCTTCCGCTTTTTCCTTCTGCCTGTGATGAATAGCCTTTGCAAATAAACAGGCGGCTCACATCATTGCACAAAATCTGCACATGCAAATCTGTCGTGACGACAAATCCTCCGCCTGCTTCTGACACAGCCGTTCCAATTACAGCATCAAGCATCGTATAAAAGAGACCGCTGGCAACTTTGTCTGTTTCCGATAGGTGGCTATCAGCGAGCCCGACACTTAGAACAACTGCTTCCCCATCATTTTCTTGCCGCTCCAAACCTAAATAATCAAAAAAGTAAGATTGACCGACCTTTCCTGTTGCTTTCATGTTAGTTCCCTGACCAGCTTGTATTTTCAATCATGATTGCCATGCCTTGACCGCCGCCGACACATAAAGAAGCAATGCCGTAACGTCCTCCGCGTCTAACCAGTTCATACATCAGGGACACAACGATTCGTGTGCCGGTCGCGCCGACAGGATGACCAAGCGCGATGGCTCCTCCATTTACATTTAATTTATTTGAATCAATACCAAGCTCCCGCTGAACAGCGAGTGCCTGTGAAGCAAATGCTTCATTGACTTCAAATAAATCAATTTCATCCATCGCTATGCCGGTGCGCTCCAACAATTTGTTAATCGCCGGAACAGGACCGATCCCCATAATTTCCGGAGAAACTCCGACAGCAGCCCAGTCGACAATCACAGCTTTCGTCTGCAGCTGCCGGCTATTCGCTTCTTCCTCTGTCATCAAAAGAACTGCCGCCGCTCCGTCATTTCTTCCGCACGCATTTCCAGCCGTTACGGACCCGTCTTTTTTGAATGCAGGCTTCAATGCTGCCAGCTTTTCAATCGTCGTTTCCGGCCGCGGATGTTCGTCTGTATCTACGAGTAAAGTCTTCTTTTTTGCTGAAACTTCATATGGGACAATTTCTTCTTTAAATACTCCTTTTTCAATTGCCGCTGCTGCTTTCTGCTGGCTTTCGATCGCAAACTGATCCTGGTCGTCTCTGGAAATCCTGTATTTCTCAGCGACGTTTTCGGCCGTGTTGCCCATTCCCATTCGATCTCCATATATTTCTTTCGGCTGCTGCCCGGCTTCAAGGTTAGAGTCAACGAGATGAGCTTTGTCCCCGCCAAATCTCGATCCACGCAAGTATACAGGTGAGCAGCTCATGCTTTCTGTTCCGCCGGCGACAACGATTTCCGCTTGCCCTGATTGGATTTGCTGCACTCCGGAAGCAATTGCCTGCATGCCAGATGCGCATAAACGGTTGATCGTAAAAGCAGGAGCTTCTGCTGGAACACCTGCCCGCAGTGCGGCGACACGTGCCACATTGGATGATTCAGTGGACTGCCTTACCTCACCCATAATGACTTCATTTACTTGATTTGCAGAAACCCCTGCTTTCTCAAGCACTTTCTGAATAACATGAGCGCCCAAAAACCCTGAATTAACGTCTTTCAATGCGCCGCCGTAACGGCCGATCGGTGTGCGGACACCTTCTACAATGACTACTCTTTCATTCCCCATGTTCATCCCCCAATCAGCTATATTCTTTGTTCAACTGCCCAGCAATAATATTTTTTTGGATTTCCGACGTTCCTTCATAAATACGCGTAATGCGGGCATCCCGGTAAAAACGTTCAATCGGGTAATCAGAAATATAACCGATGCCGCCATGAACTTGCACCGCTTTATCCGCGACCCGGTTATACACTTCTGAACCGAATAATTTCAGCATGGCTGCTTCTTTAATGATTTTTTTCCGTTCATCGACCATCCAGGCAACACGATATGTAAATGAGCGCAGTGCTTCGATATCCACCGCCATTTCGGACAGCATATGTGCAACTGCCTGATGTTCAATGATCGGCACATTAAATTGAATGCGTTCCTTTGCGTAATTGACGGACAAATCAAGCAGCTTTTGGCTGGAACCAAGATTTCTCGCTGCAAGACCGGCACGGCCGTTCGCCAATATCTTCAGCGCATTCACGTAGCCTTGTCCTTCTTCGCTCAGCACGTTTTCCGTTGGTACTTCGCAGTCTTCAAGAATAATTTCCGCCGAGTGGGAACCGCGCAGCCCCATTTTCGGTTCAAATGCTCCGACGTGAAAGCCGGGAAAGTCTTTTTCTACAATAAATGATGTAATTCCTTTTGCTCCTTTAGACGGGTCAGTGACAGCCATTACGGTAAAAATATCTGCTTCAGTTGCGTTTGTTATATAATGCTTCGTTCCGTTTAAAATATATTTGTTGCCTTTTTTGACAGCCGTCGTTTTTAAATTCGTTGCATTTGAACCGGCGGCCGGTTCCGTTAAGGCGAATGCGCCAATGCGATGGCCCGCCGCCATATCCGGTAAATATTTTTTCTTTTGTTGTTCATTTCCCATGTCAACAATGCCAATTGTTCCAATACCGGTGTGAGCCCCAATTAACGTCGTGTATCCGTTATGTGTCGCACCGATTTCTTCATACAAGGCGCATTTTCCAACCATGCCGATGCCGAGCCCGCCATATTCTTCTGGAATGCTCAATCCAAACAAGCCGAGCTCTTTAGACATTTCCACGATGCGGCCTGGGATTTCGTTTTCCTCTTCTATTTGCATGGCCACTTTTTCCACTTCATTTTGAATAAAATCCCGTACGTTGCGCTTTAAAAACTGAATATCTTCGTCCAATTCAAAATTCATGACGGAGCCCCCTCCAGCTGTTTTATGTTTTTCCGGTCCTTTGCTTTTCAAGACGGACCGGAATTTTATCTGCTTTCTCGATTAAACTGTTGCTTTCAGTTTTTCAAATTCCTCCGCAAGCAGCGGCACGACTTCAAACAAGTCGCCGACGATGCCGTAGTCCGCCATGCTGAAAATGCTCGCTTCTGGATCTTTATTGATCGCGACAATCACTTTTGAGTTCGACATGCCCGCTAAATGCTGGATCGCACCGGAAATGCCACAAGCGATATAAAGATCTGGCGTCACCACTTTTCCTGTCTGCCCAATTTGCAGCGAGTAATCGCAGTAGTCGGCATCACACGCCCCGCGGGACGCACCGACCGCACCGCCAAGCACACTAGCCAGCTCTTGCAGCGGCTTAAAGCCTTCTTCGCTTTTCACGCCGCGGCCGCCGGCGATAATGACTTTCGCTTCGGATAAATCTACGCCTTCCGCTGTTTTGCGGACGACTTCCTGGATGATCGTGCGGATGTCTTTAATGTCCACTTGTATAGAAGACACGCCGCCTGAACGGGATTGGTCTTTTGCAAGCGGCGCGATATTATTCGGACGGACTGTCGCAAGCACAAGACCGTCACTTACTTTCTTCTTTTCAAACGCTTTTCCGGAATAAATCGGGCGTGTGAATACGACTTCGCCGCCTTCTTCTTCCACCGTTGTCACATCGGAAATGAGACCGGCGCCAAGACGGGAAGCAATTTTCGGCGATAAGTCTTTTCCTAATGCCGTGTGCCCGAAGACAATGCCTTCCGGTTTTTCTTGATCGACGACCGCAAGCAGTGCCTGCGAATAGCCGTCCGATGTATACTGCGCTAATTTTTCATCTTCCACTGTCACGACGCGGTCCGCACCGTAATGAATCAGCTGATCGGCCAGTCCACTCACCGAATCACCGATCAGCACCCCGATCACTTCGCCGCCTTCTGCCACTTTTTTCCCGGCCGCGATTGCTTCAAAGGACACGTTTCTAAGCGCCCCGTCACGTACTTCCCCTAACACCAATACTTTTTTTGCCATGTTCGTCCCCTCCTGTCTTGTTTGTTAAATCACTTTCGCTTCTGTATGCAGTGCGTTCACAAGTTCTTTCAC
>NZ_WEIO01000001.1 GCF_009183655.1 Bacillus aerolatus | reverse complement strand
ACTGTCGCAACTAACGGATCACCTTGCTGCTTCGCTAAACTGATTATTTCATAGATCATATGGCTAGCGGCATAGACAGCATCCTTACGATAGCCCATCGGCGTTGTTCCTGCGTGGTTTGCTTCGCCTGTTACTTCAATCGTAAAACGTCTTTGCCCGACAATGCTATGTACGACACCGACGGATTTTTTTTCATTCTCCAGTACATTCCCTTGTTCAACATGAATTTCTACAAATGCTTTTAAATCCTGACGCGAAACTTTTGATTCGTCTTTAAAAGCAAACCCTGACTCTTTCATCGCCTCAACAAAAGGAACACCCTTAAAATCCGTAATGGTTTCTACATCTTTCCAGCTCGCCATTCCCACGACATTCTTCGATCCCCAGAAACAATAAGGAAATCTACTGCCTTCTTCCTCTGCTAAAGACACGATTTCAAGATTTCGTTTCGGTTGTCCATAATGTTCCTTCAAATACTTTATCGCGAGGATCCCCGCCACAATTCCATATTGGCCGTCATATAACCCGCCATTTTTCACTGTGTCAATATGAGAACCAGTAAGAATCGTCTCATTTGTATCTTTCCCCTTTAATGTTCCGCTCAGATTCCCAATTTGATCAAACTGCACATCAAGGCCTTCGCTTTCCATCCAGCGCTTTAAAGCCTGCTGGGCATCAATCCATTCTTTTGAATAGAGAAAGCGAGAAACTCCTCCGGCTGGATCTTTTCCAAAACTACCTAACCACTCGAGCTTATCAACGACCTCTTCTGCCAGATTTTCAACTTCAAGCTTTCCGTCATATTTAATTAGCCCTTCCATAGCTATCATTCCCCCTTAAATTATTCCCGTAAAATTCATTACCGATTTTGCGGGGATAATTAGCTTGAATTGGAATCTATTAAGCTTCTAGCTTAAATTTTAAACAATTTCACTTCATGAGTCATTATCACTAATCAACAAAAACTCTATTAATTATTAGCTATTATAAATAAAGAATGTGTTATCTCTTTAATGGTTTTGCTTAAGATTTGATTTCTGTTTTTTCCTTAACAGTAACGTTTCCATTTTCAAAGACAACATTCCCATTGACGATCGTTGTTGTTACTTTTCCTTAATGTCCGTAAAGAAGGATTTAGTTCGTTTAACATATTCATACTCCCTTTCCTGATTAATTACTAAAAATTTCTGAAAAATAGTTTCATCAAACAGTAATTCTGTATACAATTGATTTTAAGAAAATTAATAAACAAAATCATTATTCAATGTAAACAGTTTGCATTGTCGTTTTTGTTTAAAAGAAACAATCTATAGCTTGAACTCACGATCCTAATTTGGAAATAAGAGTGGTCAAAAAAGTTGAAATAGAGGTGTGTGATGAAAAAGGTTGAGGATTTATTTATTGTCGATGTGTTCCAAGAAGCAACAATCATTGCTGGGCATGCCGGGCTCAAAAGAGCAGTTGAGTCCATAGAGATTTCAGAAACACCCGATGTCATCCACTTTTTAGCTGAGAACTCCTTGCTATTAACCACGGGATATGCCTTTAAAGACGATCCTCAAGGACTGTGCAGTCTCATTTCACAAATTAATGAGCGCCCCTGTGCAGGGATTGCTATAAAGTTAAAAAGATTCATTGATGAAATTCCCGAAGAAGTAATCGACTTAGCTAATTTATTAGAATTCCCAATCATCCAGATTCCAGAATCATTAACATTAGGTACGGTCGCTCACCAATTATTAAGCTTTATATGGGATAACCAAATTGAAGAGTTATTTTATGCAATTCATGTACACAAAAAATTCACCAATATGATGATAAAGGGCTATAGTCTGCAAGCGTTGATCGAAAACCTCGGATCTCTATTAAAATGCCCTGTCCTCCTACTAGATCCAATTGGTGACGTGATTTCTTTTTCCCACCATTTCCACACAGGAAATATGAACATGTTAATGGAAATTGTTGAGGAGCTTTTTAAAAGTGATATTGATACATACCGCGAGAAAGACAAACTCACAATTTCCGGCCTAAATGCACATATTACAGATGTTTCTATAGGAATATTCCAAGTAAAAACGATGTATCTATATCCCTATTTACTAATTATTTTTAATCCTGAGAAGCTTCCATACCCTTCTTCGCAATTAGCTATTGAGCAAGCATCAACAGTCATTTCATTCACATTGCTTAAAAACGAGGCGATCAAAGAAAACAGTCGTTTGTTAGAAAATAATTTTTTTACTTCCCTCGTTGATGGAAACATTTCTACTAAACAAGAAATTATTCATAGAGGAAAACAGTATGGCTTAGTTGACAACTTGAAATATGTTTGCATTGTTTGTAAGGTTGATGATGATAAGCAAAGCACTTTACAGCAAGGTTCAGATATATTGAACAGATTATACGACTATTTATATAAATCTTTGAAGAAATCATTTTTGAAGGTAGATGTTAAAAATATTGTTTTTATGAAGGATGCTTATTTTGTTATTTTGATGCAATATTCAAAGAATATTGATGACCCCATTAAAAACTCAATAGAAGAAAGGCTGAAGGAATTTCAGCATGAAGCTTATTCAAATTTAAAAATTTCGCTCTCATTTGGGGTTGGCAGCTTTTTTAATGACGTTACTGATATTCCGATTACATATGCAGAGGCAGTAGAAGCATGGGAACATGGAGCAGGATTATTTCAATATAATTTTATAAACTTTTATGAAACAAAACAATTAAAAGAAATGATTCGATTAATTCCAGAGGAAAATCTGCGGAAGTTTTATGAAAATACGTTGCGCTCTCTCTCCTACCCGAAAAATAAAGATGAGGAAGACTTAGTTAATACATTGATTGTATATTTAGATAACAATTGTGAAATTGCCATTACCTCTAGGAAATTGTATATTCATCGTAATACCGTTAAATACAGAATTACCAAATGTGAAGAAATTTTCGGTTATTCTGTCCATGATTCACAAAACTCACTTCATTTACGTATGGCTTTACTTATGCGTTCATTTTTAACTTAAATAGCAGTAATAAGAGGGTTTGTCAAGTTAAGTGCAATACTTCGTGCGCCGTGTGCCAACCAAGACATTTTCTGGGCCGGTTATTAATTAAGTAATGAAAAAAGCCGATTAATTCCTTACGCTGGGGAATTAATCGGCTTTTAGTCTTGGATTAACACTATAATATTGTGTAATTCGTTGCCTATAGTAAATATAGATGGCGTAAACCTTTATTATCAGGTTCAAGATAAAGGAGTACCCCTTATTTTTATTTCTCCTCGTTATACATAACCAAAAAATCCATCTCTAAACGTTTGCCTATACATCGCATTGTTGTTAAACATAGCATATTCTAGACTAGCTTATTAAAATAAGTTAACTCAAGTGTCTTAGAAAATATATTGATACTATTCATTCTTAAATTATTATTGGGTCGTTATTTTTTGTTGCATTCACCTTCATAAGAAAAAAGAAAGGAGAGTAAACCATGGGTAAATACGAAAGAATCGAGAATCAGATGGAACAGCAAACTGAAGTGTTATATAAAATTCTCCAAGAGATGGAGGCGCAAGAAACGATACTAGTAGGAACAAAACAACAAGAATTGTTGAATAAAATCTTACAACAAGTAGAAACACAAGAAACAATGCTAAAAAGAACCAAACAACAAGAAACATTAAATAAAATCTTACAACAGGTGCAAACACAAGAAACAATGCTAAAAAGAATAGAACAACAACAACAAGAATTGTTGAATATAATCTTCCGGCAAATAACAGGGATGCCCCCACCAATACAATTCAAAAATCCTTTTAGCATAATCGATAAGTTTGATTTCGATATGGAAAAACTATTAAAAATCATAATGTTTTTAACCAAACTTTATCATAAAAGTGAGAATGAAGATGCAGAAGAAGATGTAAATGTAGATGAGGATGAGGATGAAGATGTAGATGTAGATGTAGATGTAGATGTAGATGTAGATGAAGATGAAGATGAAGATGAAGATGCAGAATAAAAAGAGGCTGACTTATACCTTGATAAGTCAGCCCCCTTTTTATTTTCTAAAAACTCCTATCTTATTAGAGCCATGCTGCTCCGACAATAATTAATAAGATAAACAATACAACAATTAAAGTAAATCCATTTCCATAACCGTAACCAGACATATTCATACCTCCTCTTCAATTTTTTTTGTAAGAGCTCTTACATTAATAAGTTATGCTTCTACATTAAAGTTTGTATAGGACAAGTATATTAGGTACTATGCGGAATTTTAATTTGGGTAAGGGGTTCTTGTGCCAAAACCCAAAAAAACATGCAAGTTGTATACCTGCATGTTTTTCCAATCACTAACAATCGATCCATGATACGTCTCGTACTTCCCAATCTTTCGGCATCGGAACATCCGAGACAAGGCAAGTGATGCGTTTGAGTGATTCGATTTTATAATTTGCCTTTACTCCAAGTTTTGAATGGTCAGCAAGGACAAACGTTTCGTTTGCATTGTTAATATAAATTTTCGATAATAAACATTTCTCTAAATCAAAACTTGTGATCCCGGATTCTGGATGAATGCCGTCAATGGCAATAAATGCTTTGTTCACATAAAATTCCTTCGCCATTCTTTCTGCCAGTGAGCCCGAGGCACGAAAATGCTTGCTTCTGATATGTCCACCAAGAAAAATAATTTCACCTTTAAAAAGTTGCTTATTTTCATAATCCATCAAGATAGCCGCAAGTGGAAAAGAGTTCGTAATAACCGTCACATCCGACAAGTCTTTGAGTGATAAGACCATCTGCAGCGTTGTACTTCCTTCATCGATGAAAATAACTTCTCCCTCTTTTATAAAGGAAGCAGCCTTCCTGCCGATACGCTTTTTCTCTTCTATTCTTAATATTTCACGTTCAAACATAGATGGTTCTGTTGTTTCAGACTCCATTTTCACCGCACCGCCATACACTTTTTTTAATTTTTTTTCATTTTCTAATTCTTCTAAATAGCGGCGGACGGTTTCTGTTGATACATCAAATTTTTTTGCCAGATCATTCACTTTGACTTGTCCTTGATTCTCAATGAGTCCAATAATTCTCTTTTTTCGCTCTTCTGCTAATAAAGACATGTACCTTACTCCTTGCTTTAAGCTAAGATCATATCATTTAAAGATTCGAGTTCCTTCATCTCTTCTTGAACAAATATACCACGTTTTTCTAATTCTGTAAAAATCACCTGTGGGTGAGGAAATGCTTCTTCTGGAATAATGACACCTTTCTTGTCCACCATTCCTTTTGCAATCAGTTCCGTCGCAATGGCCATAGGAATGCCAACGTTTCTCGTATAGGCACGCAAGTCTTCCCACCCTTCGACTGAACCATCGGAAGGAGGATGAGTATGGGTTAATGTATGTAGATAATGTTTGCCGTCCTTTGTGCCTGTTATTTCAACGTGAAGTGCATAACCGTATAACTCCGTTTTATTTCCTTTTTCAGATTGATATAAATACTCGCTGATGCAATCTAAAATTCCTGCTTCCTGACCGTTCATGTTAATTTTTTCATTTTTAAAAAAACCGTAGTTATAAAGGGCACGAACAAGCTCCATGTTTTCCTTCGGCCATGTGCCGCGAACTTCAATCAGTTTCACATTTTTATCATTCAACGCTTTTGCCAGAGTTTTTGTTTCGGCATGAGGAATAATATATTGAACAGTTTTCCCATATGGCTCCGGCAGTTGAATTTCTCTCGGACGGGCGAATGGAGGAACTTGGATAAACTCGCCGTTTTCATACACAACACGTGTCGGCAAATTGGGATCGTATTCATATGTGGTTGTTTCCGCGATCGACTTTGAGAATGCGATTGGACGGAAAGAACCGTGGCTTACACGAACGGCCTCCACTGTATCTAATTGGTTTGCTGCATGCACCGCCATCATTTGTGTTAATCCTGGTGTCATACCAAAGCCTGGCAAACATGTTTTTCCGTTTTTGACGAATATATCGTGAGAATGTTCTTCTTCGCCGAAACCATTTAAGTTAATGCCATGGCAGCCCGCTTCAGCGATACAAGCCGTTGACAAACCGTTTAACGTAATAGTTGTCCCATCCATAACAATATCGTAACCGCGCATCTTTTCCACTGTTTCTTCATGATTAAATACGTTCACTTTTACAAAGTTCACACGTGGATCATTTAACCATTCGACGACTTTTTTTCCTTCTTCTTCATTAAAATCGGCAACGGTGATTTGTTTAAATTCAGAATGCTGAACTAAAACCAAAATCGCTTCACGACAAATTTTCCCTGCTCCGCCTAAACAAAATACTCTCATGCTCTCACTACTTCCTTTAATTGTACAGTTTGTTGAATAGCTTCTAATAATCTTTCAATATCTTCTATATACACTTCGCCAATATTACCGATTCGGAACGTATTCACTTCTGAAATTTTACCCGGATAAATCACAAATCCGCGTTTTTTAAGAGATTGATAAAAATCTTGGAACGTAAAGTTAGAGTCATCTGGGTAAAGAAATGACGTAATAATTGGTGATTGATGCTGCTCGTCTAGCAATGCTTCGAAACCAATCTCCTTCATTCCTTCGACTAAACGCTTTTGATTTTGTTCATAACGCTTGAAGCGTGCATCGACGCCGCCTTCTGCTTCAAGCTCCAGTAACGCTTGATAAAAGGCTCTTACTACGTGGGTTGGAGACGTAAACCTCCACTTGCCTTCGTCTTTTTCCATCGTGTCGTGCTGATCGAATAAATCTAACGAAAGGGAACGTCCATTTCCTTTACATTTGGCCAGCTCATCACGTTTGGCGATGACAAAGCCGAACCCAGGCACTCCTTGAATACATTTATTAGCGCTGCTGATGAGAAAATCGATGTGCAGCTTATGAACATCCATTGGAACACCGCCAAAGCTGCTCATCGCATCAACCATTGTAATTTTATTGTATTGCTTCGCAAGGCGGCATACGTCTTCAATGGGATTCAACATACCCGTTGTCGTCTCACAATGAACGATGGCCACATGGGTGATGTCTTCGTCTTCCTGAAGAAGACGTTCGATCGCTTCTGCTTGAATGGGTTCACGTTCATCCAATGAAATAACTACTGCATGAATACCTAAAACATGACACATTTGAACAATTCTATCGCTATACGCACCATTTGCAGCAATTAACAGTTTCCCACCGTCTTTCGGCATCACCGTTCCAATCGTCGCTTCTACACAGAACGTACCGCTTCCCTGCATTAAGACAGCAGTATATAAATCTTTATGCGATGTCGCTAGCCCCACAAGCCGACGACGAATGTCCTGAACGAGCTGATTATATTCATTATCCCATGTGCACCAGTCACGCAGCATTGCTTGACGAACTGAATTCGTTGTAGATAATGGACCTGGCGTTAAGAGTAAGTAAGGGTTTTTCATATTAACTCTCCTTCTTTCTTTTCTTCTAATGCATCCACTACTTGATCAAGCTCTGAAATTTGATCAATGACAAAATCAGCACCCGCTTCCACTAAACGTTGGCGAACGATGTCCATTTTTTGCTTTAATTCCACCTGATCCATTTGCGCCGCTTCTTCTTGCGTTAATCCCATTTCACTGCCTCCTGAAATCACACCTACTGTCCACATACCGGCATTTTTTCCTTCTTGAATATCAATTGCTGTGTCCCCTACTTTGATCATGCGATTCATCGGATAAACGTCTAATTCCATCGCATTCCGGTAACACATCCATGGAGCGGGACGGCCGGCTTTTACATCGTCTGCTGTGAAACAGCAATCCGGTGAGTAACCTTTTTCTTTTGCTTCTGGCATAACAATTTCCATCATGGCTCTCGTGTAGCCCGTTGTAGAACCGATTTTAATGCCTCGTTCTCTTAACCGTGCAGCTAATTCAACGGCACCCGGAACTGGAGTAGTAAAATCGGGTAAAATGTTGAACAAGATCGACTCAAAATCATCGTTCATCTCCACAATATCTTGCTCCACCGGCTCTTTCCCGTGTACGTTCACCCATTCTTGTCGAATGCGGGGCATGTCACAAAGCGCGCGGATATGTTCAATTTTCAACATCCCCATCGGCTCTCTTGCTTCATTAACGGTAATTTCAACGCCTCTCTTGCGGAAAATCTCCAAAAATACTTCAAGCGGTGCAAAACAACCATAATCAATCATTGTACCTGCCCAGTCAAAAACAATTGCTTCAATTTTTTTCATTTAAATTCCATCCCTTCTTTATTGGTTTTGCCATTTCATATTTTTCTGGCGGATAAGTTTCGTTACGACTTCATATAAAACGCGAACAACAATATTGGTAAAAATGATTAAGACACTCATGGCAGCTGCGGATGCCAGGTTTCCGGCATCATCCATGTTAACAATGGAGATAGCGGCTAATTTGAAGTCGGCTGTGTAAAGAAATATAACAGCTGATATCGTCACCATAGAGTTAACAAAGAAATACATGGCCATCTCAAGCACTGCCGGCAGGCACATCGGCAGAGTAATTTTAAAGAACGTTTTGTAAAACGGAACACCTATTGATTCCGATACAAGTTCAAATTCACGGTCCAGCTTCTTTAATGCTGTCACAGCTGTCACATAGGCTACTGAGTAAAAGTGAAGAATATTTGCGATCACAATGATGGCAATTGATCCGTATAAAAAATTAAGCGGATTTGAAACTGTCCAGCCAAGTATGTTCATTTTCGGCTGACTGAAAAAGAACACGTAGCTTAAGCCAATGACAAGACCTGGTACAGCAAGCGGAATAATCGATAAAAAGTGGCCAAACTTTCTCACGCCGGCCATACGCCTGATTTTTTCAATTGCATAGGCGAAGACAAATGTAAAAATGGTGCCAATCACAGCTGTCAACGCTGCCACGATCAAACTATTTTTGTAAGCTGTAAACCCATCTCCTGTATAGCTTTTCAATTCGAAATGCTTCCATGTAAGACTCATATCATACGGCCATACTTTGACACTTGCCGCCAGAACGACGGCTGCAAACAAAATCAGTATGCAGGCGGAAATAATGGAGCAAAAAACAAATGATAACGAATCCCTTTTAGAATTTTGGCTAATTTGATAAGGGACAGATTTAGACGAAACATAGCTCACTTGTTTTCTTTGCGTCAGTTGATCCACGATGAAAGCGATCAATGCAGGAAGCATTAAGATCAATCCGACCGTTGCGCCCATCTCCATTTTATGCTGACCAATGACTTGCTTGTACACGTCGGTGGCCAGCACGTTATATTGTCCCCCCACTACTTTTGGTGCTCCGTAATCGGTAAAGCTAAGGGAAAATACTACGAGCATGGAGCTGACTAAGCCGTATTTCACACTGGAAAGAGTGATAGTGATAAATTGCTTTGCCTTGCTCACTCCCAATGTATTGGCTGCTTCATATAGACGATTATCGGAACCGTTTAGCGCAACAAGCATGATCAAGAACGCCTGTGGAAATGTATAGATGACTTCGGCCATGATAATTCCAACGGGTCCATATAAATCAATTTCTATTCCTGGTATCGTCCCGAAAAACCCTTTCGTCACAAGTCCTTGGTTTCCAAATAAATACATAAGGGCGATTCCATGCATCATCGTAGGCGCAAACAGCGGAAGTAAAGCCGTATACCGAAAGAAAGTTTTCCCTTTTACATTCGTTCTTACTAAACAGTAAGCAAACATAAAGGCGAGCGTAACAGAAATGGCTGTTGTCATCGTTGCGATGAACAACGTGTTTTGAAACGATTGAACTAAAGATGGTGTTGTAAAATATTTTACAAAGTTGGCTATTCCGATAAATGTTCCTTCTTCATTTTGAAAGGCTTTCGCAAATAACGTTCCTAACGGGAAGATTAATACAGATAAGAATGACAAAAGCATCAAGATGATGAGTGCGCGCTGAAGCCATTCTTCTTTGCCGGCACGCTGACTCTTTGTTTTTGTAAATGACTGAACTCGTTTGCTTTTCTCAACGGCCTCCATATTAACTAACCACCAATTCGTTATAAGCGAGAATACTTTCTTCCGGCAACGAAATATGGATATTCATTCCCTTAACTAACTTCAGATGATTTACATCATGTGTAGAAACATCCACCTTGATCGACTGGCCGTACAAATGCGAGGAAGAATCTTTCACTTTGAATTCCAAACGGTAGATCGGTCCGCGAAATTCCACGTCTTCTACTTCTGCGAGTATGCCGTCAGTTCTGGAAAGGCGAATATGCTCTGGGCGAATCGCGGCTGTTTTCTCTTCGTTTTTTCCCTTCCTACTTTCTTTCCAAAAGTTAATAGAACCGATAAAATCAGCTACAAATGGATTGGCAGGCGTATTATACACTTCTTGCGGTGTTCCGACCTGCATGATTTCTGCATTGTTCATGACGATGATTTTATCTGCCATCGTTAACGCCTCATCTTGGTCGTGCGTTACCATGATTGTTGTAATTTGCAGCTTTTCTTGAATAAAACGTATTTCCCGGCGCAGCCTCTCCCTAACTTTTGCATCAAGGGCTGACAACGGTTCATCCAACAGCAGGAAGTCGGGTGATAATGCAATGGCCCGGGCTAACGCAACGCGCTGCTGTTGCCCCCCCGATATTTGAGCCGGGTACTTATCTTTGACATGCAGTAAGTCGACGAGGGCCAGCGCCTCCAACGCTCTTTCTTTCACTTCTTTTTTAGGTATTTTTTTTGCCTTTAATCCATAAGCGATGTTTTGCAGAGCAGTTAAATTGGGAAACAAAGCATACGATTGGAACACGATGCCAAAGTTTCGTTTAGCGGGCGGCATGTATGTCATATCTTTTCCATTAATAAAGATGCTTCCTGCAGTCGGTTGTTCAAGGCCAGCAATAATTCTTAGCAGCGTTGTTTTTCCACATCCGCTTGGTCCTAACAGACAAACAAACTCGCTTTTCTTTATATCAATCGAAATCCCATTTAACGCTGTAAATGAACCAAAGTTTTTATGAATGCCGGCAATTTTTAAATAACTGTTGTTCAACGTAAAAACTCCTTTTTGAATAATAGTGAAATAGTCTTTCGCTCTTATTATTCTTTCGGCTCCGCTTTGCTGCCGTATTGTTCCTCCCACTTTTCAAGAATGGCGTCGCGATTTTCTGCTGCCTTTTTTAAATTATTGTCTTTGTACATTTTCTCTTCAACGCCTTCCGGGAACCCTTCAGGCTTTTCAAAATCATTTTCCATTGTCGAGAAGCCGTTTGCATCGTAATATTTCTTCATGACATCATCTGTCACAGCCCAATCTAGGAATGCTTTCGCTAACTCGTCACTCTCTTTATCATCTTTGTTGATTAACGCATTGGCCTCAACATCCCAGCCAAGTCCCTCTTCTGGCAATACGACTTCAACAGGTGCACCTTCTTGCTTTTGCTGCACGCCGCTGTATACTAATGAAATGCCGATTGGATACTCACCAGAGGCTGCAAGCTTGGCCGGTTTCGAACCAGAGTGAGTGTATGTACCAATGTTTTTATGTAACTTCGTCATGTAGTCCCAGCCTTTTTCCTCGCTCATGATTTGCAGCCAAGCAGATACCGTTAAGAATCCTGTACCTGATGAAGCCGGGTGCGGCATGACGATCAGACCTTTGTATTCCGGTTTTAATAAATCTTCATATGTTTTTGGAGCGTCTATTCCTCTCTTTTTCAACTCTTCTTTATTGACGACAATTCCTGTCATAAATGTTGTGTTGCCTACCCACTTTTCAGGTTTTTCGCTGTCTTTATAAGGGGCGAGAATCTTGTCGCTTTCTTTCGGTGTATATCCTTCAAGCATATCTTTGCTTTCGAGCGATAATAAACTTGATGCTGCTGTTCCCCATACAACATCTGCTTCCGTGTTTTTCCCTTCAGCTAATAACTTTGCTGTAATCACTCCTGTTGAGTCACGTACGATGTTCAAATCTACATCCGGATACTTCTCTTCGAATGTCTCTAAGTATTGAGGAATTAACTCTTCTTCAATCGCTGTATAAACCGTTAACTCACCCGATAGATTCTCAGAGTTAGCCCCCTCACCATCCGTCTTAGTGCTAGTGTCTTGACCGCATGCTGCCAGCATCATCGCACTTGATAACACAATGAATGATTTTTTAATGTGGTTTTTCATTGTTTTTACTCCTTTTTCGGAAAAATTATTTCTAAATACAATATAAAACCACATTATTAAGCCAGTATTAATTTGAGGTTAAGTAGTTGTAAGTAAATATTAAAAATTTGTTTTCTTCTGTTTTTTTGTAGTTTTAGTTGTTTTTATGACTATGAAAACAACTAAAACTAGCGTGCTGCCCACCTTAAAAATATAGTTATTTATTGATTCAATTGATGTAGAAATAGGTTTCAACCACGATTTAGAAGAAAAAATAGGGTGATATTATGATGAAAGAGGAGGTTTGAAAAGCCATCAATCAGTTTGGAATGAATAAAAGACAGCTTATCCAATCCCGGATAAACTGTCTCTTTTGAATAATTAAAACGCCACAGTCAGCTGTTCATCTTCAAGCGGGACGACTCCGCCTTCAAAATACAATCGTTTTATTGCCATGAACAATTACCTTATCTTCAACATGCCAAGAAACAGCTTGGGCAAGAACACTTCTTTCCACATGACGTCCGGCCACCTTTAAATCTTCTGCTGCATAGCGATGATTAACCCGCAAGATATCCTGTTCAATAATTGGTCCTTCATCAAGGTCATTGGTGACATAGTGTGCAGTTGCTCCAATTAACTTAACCCCCCGATTAAAAGCTCTTGCATAAGGGTTTGCTCCTACAAATGCCGGTAAGAAAGAGTGATGGATATTAATAATTTGATTTGGATATTTGGATATAAAATTAGGAGAAAGAATTTGCATATACCTTGCCAGAACAATAAAGTCTACTTTTCCTTTCATAAGTTCTGCGGCTTTATGTTCAGCCTCTTCTTTCGTTCATAAACGTTATAATTTAATTTTGTGCAAAAAAGAAGACAAGTTTGTACCTAATCCAATTCTGGATATGTTTAGTTCGATGTTCTTCAGTTTGGTAAGTTGCATCTGTCACCTCTCCTTCTCAAAGAACCATGTCCGACATCAATGACCGGCGGCAGAAGAATTAAAGCTGTTGTGCCTCTTCCTTCTTCACTGGAAAAAGTAATGGTTCCTTTATGATTTTTTATTATCTTTTTGCTCACCATTAGTCCCAAACCCATCCCTTTTTCTTTATTAGAATAAAAAGGCTCTCCAAGACGCTCAAGGCGCTCTTTCGATATGCCCACTCCCTCGTCTTTTACTTCTATAGCTGCATAGCCATTATGAGCAGTATGTGTTTTTATATGAATCTTTCCACCGGCTGGCATTGCTTCAATAGCATTCTTGATCAAATTAATAATAACCTGCTTGATTTGCTTAGCCTCACAATTCACAAATGGGAGGGATTTGTCTGGGTCTACAATAATATCTACTTTATTTAATAGCGCTTCCGGTTTTATAAAAGCAGCAACCTCTTTTAAAATTTTATTTATATTTCTTTTTTCCATTTTTATTTCCTGTTGAGGCTTGGCCAGCATTAAAAATTCATTTAAAATAGCCCCTATCCGCTCAAGCTCGGATAAAATAATCTCACTGTATTTATTACCCGTTTCTTGGGCCAGCAGTTGAACAAACCCTTTGACAGCCGTTAAAGGGTTTCTGACCTCATGGGCAATCCCAGCTGCCAGTTGTCCAACCACCCCCGAATTTTCCCATTTACTCATCAGTGTATCTCTCTTTTTTACATCGGTAATATCTTGAGAAATACTAACAAGCCGGTTGGGGGTTCCATTCTCATCAGCAGTCAGAATAGCTTTCATTCGAATCCAACGGGCTTCTGCCTCTTCTTTTCCTTTTAGCTGGAATTCTATTTCTCTCGGAAAGCGGGATGGGTTATGAAATAGGTCAATGAATTTCTCTCTATCTTTTTCCTGCAATTTATCAAGAAAAATAGCAGAACCTTGATAAATTGCGTCAATACTGACTCCCCAAAACCTTTCAAAAGAAGGGCTGATAAAAAGAAATTTGTTCTGTTTAATATCGTATAAGGAAATAACTTCAGTAATGTTTTTAGTAATATCAAGAAGCAACTTTTCCCCTGCACCATCCGTAAAATCTAAAAAATTATTTCTCCAATTGTTATTTAAAGCGCTTTCATTTTTCTTTTCTTTATCATTTTCCACAAGGTGGCCAATCGTTCGAATCCAGCCTTGCTTAGTAATTTCTGCCGTATCCCAATGCACTAAATTATACGTCCCGTCAACCCGCTTGCATTGACTAGTAAATGGTCTAAATTCACGATCTTTTTGAAAATGAAGTAAATGTTCTGTCGTTTTTGCAGTGTCTTCATTATGAATAAAATCTAAAAAAGACTTGTTGATCATCTTAGAAAAAGGAATGTGCAGAATTTTTTCAAAGGTGGGATTTACATATTTTATGAGCCCGGTATCATCCATTAATAAAAACATATCATTTGTCCTGCTGGCAAACCAATTCATTGTTTCGTCCATAAACATTGTTTCTATATTTGTCGGATTCATTGAATTCCTCCTTTTTCCTACTTCTTGAACAGTTACAATTTAGTCTACCAGAAAAAAGCAATAATTTTAACGAAAATTCATTAAATTGTAACTTTTATGGGTTTTTTTACACTTTACCCTAACATAAGACTAAAATTGCATATTAAAATGATAAAAAGATGACCAGCTATCTTTCTAAGGATGCTGGTCACTTTTCTATGAATAAATTGGAATAACAATCATTCCTCCACTGTAACGGCCGGATTTACGTTTTATCAGCAATTAATTGGCGGTAGGCATCCTTAGTATTAATGTTTTTAAATATTTCTTCAGCTGACTGTAAATCAACTTCAGTAACTATTTTTGTATTTATTTTTTTCAAAAAATCTACCATCCGGTAATGGCCGGCAGTGAGCTGATTTATTACAACAGGCAAAACCCTTCGGTGGTAAACAGCGGCAAGCGGCTGCCATTTGCCTGCTATATATGGAACAATGGCATCAAATGCTTCATCAGACGCAGCAGTCAGCCGGCCTATTACTTCAGTATTGACTAACGGCATATCACATGGAAGGACAATATACCATTTGGCATCGAATTGCTTCATCACACTGTATAATCCGGCCAGCGGTCCTTTTCCGGAATAAAGTGTCAAATCTTCAATAACCTGAACAGATGGCTGCCGGTTGAATCGTGCCGCTAGCGCCGGATGGCCTGTGAGCACGGTTTGATCTGTATAAGGAGCGAGTGCTTGTACAGCCCGCTCATAAAAAAAGCTCCCATTATACAGCGCAAAAGCTTTCGGTTCCCCGAATCTCCTTGATTCCCCGCCGGCAAGTACAATACCAATTCGTTCTTTCCGCTTTATCGTCCCCATTTTTGTCCGCCCCTCTTCGCAATGGAAGAAAATAGCTTCTGCCTTAAATAACGTCTTTGCATTTTTCTCTTCCTTTCTGATAGACGGCAATAATTAATTAAATGGAAGCTCCAAAATGATAGTTGTTCTCTTTCCTGGAGCGGATTGAATAAGAATTGCTATTGTAAGAAATAGATAGTGTTTTCTATATCGGGGGAAATTCCCTTATGTATGATTTTTTATTTTAATGATCCTAGTTTCTTTCCTATATATTGAACAAACCAGTCCAGATACTTTTCTTCTTCCTCAAGCAAAAAAACGGGGTAACTCTTTTTTTTCATGATGAGCGGCTGCCAGCTGATCACGGCCTGAATGTTTTTGAGGCGGTCAAGCAGTTCTAATTCTTTGTCGTCTTTAACCAAAACAACTTTCGGATAGTCTGCCTGTTTATATCCTTCAATCAGCAACAGGTCGACAGGGAAATTATCGTATAAACAAAGAATTTCTTCTAGCTGCCACTCTGCTTTTTCAGCGGTAATTTGTAATACCCCTCCGCCTTCTACGCCTGCAACTAACGCGCCTGCCTGAAAGTGTCGGCCGCTGTCCTTTTTATCTTCCGCAATTAAAGGTGCACCGCCGTGGCCATGATGCTTGAAAGAAGCAACTGTCCAGTCTTGCCGCTTCGCTTCTTGAATAAACTTAGTCATTAGCGTTGTTTTACCGCTGTTCTGGTAGCCGGCCACTTGAAGAACCGGCTTGTTCAGTCCCACGGCCACTCACTGCCTTCTTGGGAATCAAGCAGCAGCACGTCCACCATATCACCTTTTTTAAAGCCTCTCGTTCCGCCCGGCAGCATCATTAGCACATCTGTGCAAGCAAGTACAGCGACTGCGTTAGATTTATTAAAGCCGCTTGGATCCACCCGCAAAAAGCCGTCTTTATAATCAAGCCCGCTTCTGACAAAACGGGTAAACGGATTGGGCTTTAGGAAATCTTCCACGAGTTCCGCTTCCACCTTTTTCAAATGCTGGGCAGTGGAAAACGAGCGATGATAAATAACCGGACGCACAAACAATTCAAAGCCGACATAGCAGGCAGACGGATTGCCCGACAAACCGAATAAAATTTTCCCTCCCGCCTGAGCGACCGTCGTAACACTGCCTGGGCGCATGGCGACTTTATTAAATAACACATCTGCGCCGATCTCTTTATAAATATCCGGCAGCAAGTCGTAGTCGCCGACCGACACGCCTCCGGTCGTAATTAGCATATCGACTTTGTGAAGCGCTTCCTCGACAGCAGATAGGCAAAGATCAAACTCGTCCGGCAGTTTGCCAAGATACAGCGGCTTGGCTCCAGCCCGCTCAATCTGCGCAAGAATCATATGAGCATTGCTGTTGCGGATTTTTCCCGGCTGCAGCTCCTCATGCACATCGAGCAGCTCCGAACCGGTTGCAAACACCCCGATGGCCAGCTTTTTGGCCACCTCGACTTCATGATAGCCAAACGTTGCCAGCACCGCCATCACACCGGGATTAATAAACGCTCCTTTTTGAACAAGCACTTTCCCTGCTTCGGTGTCTTCCCCCTTGAACGAAATATTATCGCCAGACTTAAACGGCCGCTTGATCGTCATGTATTTATTTCCGCCTTCTGAATGCTCAGCAGTCAATTCAAACATGACAATGGCATCGCATCCAGCCGGAATTTGTGCGCCTGTCATAATCCTGACCGCTTCTCGTTCTTGCAGCTCTCCTTCAAATACATCTCCGGCTCCTATTTCACCCGCTACCCGAAACGTAACCGGATTATCTCTGCCCGCAGCCTCGGAATCTTCAGCACGAATGGCAAAACCGTCATACGGCGAACGATCAAACGGCGGCACGGGGTGACTGGAGATAATATCCTGAGCAAGCCGGCGCCCGAATGCTTCATTTATATGTACTGTTTCTTTATTGCCGCTGCCGGCCACGTCCATCACTTTTCGAACCGCTTCGCCAACAGTTATTGGTTTTCTTTTCTCCATTGTTCTCCAATCCCCTTTCCTCTCTAATTCTTCTAGACCTCTTCAAGCAGGCTTTCTTCGCCGTGGCTACAGATTTCGTTGACAAACAGCAAATCACTGATAACCTTGGCTGTATCGGCTGCTTTGCCAAGCTAAGCCACGCTAAAATGGCATATATTCTCACTTACTCCGATTGTATCCTAATTACAGTAATTAATCACACATAAAAATAACACTGCTCAATTTTTGAACAGTGTGTACAAGTTTTATCAGATTTTCAGGCGAGAATACCCCCATCTTCAAATACGTGAAGGGCGCAGCCCAGTATTAAGTGGGGGGTGAATCGCCTTCGGACAAGGGATAGCCTCGGCTATCTCGATTGTCCGACTGTTCGAGTGATACTTGCAATAAATGAAAAACAGTTTGTGTACGGGTGCCCAATCTTTTTTCTCTTTGTATCCGTCCACTCTTTTTAAAATTGTTGTAGGAAACCATCATACGATTGTTTATTTTCCTTGATTTCACCCCTGAAATAATATGAAGTTAGTTCCTAATATGGTATAATAAGTATATAAAAAGATGCGAGGAGGTGAAAGCTATGATCGTGAACAAGGCATATAAATTCAGGATATACCCTACTGAAGAACAAGCCGTTTTGATGAATAAGACAATCGGTTGCAGCCGATTTGTATTCAATCACTTTTTGTCTCTTTGGAACGATTCTTATAAACAAACAGGAAAAGGATTGTCCTATAACAAATGTTCTAAACAACTCACGCAATTGAAGAAAGACATCACCTGGCTAAAAGAACCGGATAGTGTAGCCTTACAGTCTTCCCTTGAACATCTTTCAGATGCGTTTGAGCGTTTTTTCAAAAAACAAAATGATGTCCCCCGTTTTAAATCTAAAAAGAATAAAGTACAGTCCTATAAAACAAAACACACAAATGGGAACATTGCTATTGTGGAGCACACAATCAAACTCCCAAAACTCGGACTTGTCAAGTTTGCCAAAATCCGGGAAGTGGAAGGAAGAATTTTAAGTGCAACGATCAGGCGGAATCCAAGCGGAAAATACTTTGTGTCTATCCTGACAGAAACGGAAGTGAAAGAGCTTCCTAAAACAAACTCTTCTGTTGGTATAGATGTCGGCTTAAAAGATTTCGCCGTTCTAAGCACAGGAGAAGTGTTCAGCAATCCTCGATTCTTCCGAACATTAGAACAAAGATTGGTGAAAGCACAGCGCATCATGAGCAGACGGAAAAAAGGCGGATCTAATTGGAATAAAGCAAGGATTCGAGTTGCCCGCCTACATGAGAAAATCACCCATGCCAGAAAAGACTACTTAGACAAACTCTCTACCTGTATTGTCAAAAACCACGACATCATAGGCATAGAAGATTTGCAAGTGTCGAATATGCTGAAAAAACGTAGCCTGTCCAAAGCGATTAGCGAAGCAAGCTGGTCAGAGTTCCGTCACATGCTTGAATACAAAGCAGAATGGTATGGAAAACAAGTGGTTGTGGTGTCAAAAACATTCGCCAGCAGTCAGCTTTGTTCCGCTTGCGGTCATCAGCATAAAGAGGTAAAAAGCCTCGCCTTGCGTCAGTGGAACTGCCCTTCCTGCGGCACACACCATGACAGGGATATAAATGCAGCCATCAATCTTAAAAAGGAAGCATTAAGAATGTTAAAGTTAGATGCATTGTCGGAGGCGTCAGCCGCTTGTACGACCTAACCGCAGGAACTGCGGGGATCGCCTGCTTAATAACTGGTGGATACACTGGTGTTCGCAGAAAAAAGAATCCCCCACTTCAAACAGCTCGAAAGAGTGTTAAGTGGCGGGAGGGTTCAACACAGCGACAAAAAACACCTATTCTAAAGGTGTTTTTGTAGATGATTCAGTTTGCGGGTAAAAAGACTTTGTCAAAATTCAGCGTCTTTGCTGTTCAATTGGAGAATATTATTTTATTGAGATTCAAGAGTTTATGATATCCTCCATCTTTGGAGAAGTCGCTTTTCTTGCCAACTTCCCTCCATCATAAAATTTCCCATATTTTCTCATTAGCTCTGTCGCTTCTGTTGTGGAAGGAATTT
This sequence comes from Bacillus aerolatus, assembly GCF_009183655.1. GTDB lineage: Bacteria > Bacillota > Bacilli > Bacillales > Domibacillaceae > Pseudobacillus > Pseudobacillus aerolatus. The sequence continues at coordinate 655,277 of NZ_WEIO01000001.1, read as the reverse complement.
GCTCATTTGCAGAATAAGTCAGGTAGTATGTTTTCGTATTTCTTCTGTGAATCACCCAGCCAAAGAATTTCATCGCAAATCCATGTGAACTCTTATTTCGAAATTTCGGCATTAACTTCCCATCCCAAACTGTCATGGTTTGCCCATTTCCTTTGCCGCGCTTTAGTTCTCCACTTAATTCCGCATAAATGAGTCCAGGGGATTTCTTCATTTGCCTCATGACCATTAATGTTAACACGTAGTTGACAAAAAGCTGCAAGAAATTCAGCCCTTCGCCTCTCGTTAAAGAGATAAAAGCAGTTTCCGGGAGAAGCTCTGGCTTCTTTCCTAATACCAACGTACCATTGCTTCCCTTCCCTTTTTTTGTTATCCATTTCTTTTTTTCCATAGTGGCCTCCTGCTGATAAAGTCCACAAATTATATTCTGCAAATGTACGAAGTATTCCTTTTTGGAGGATTGCATGGTTTAATCCCGACTCTCTACTCGCCTCACATCCCCTTTTTGAACATCATTCACCGTCAGGTATTTTCAATGTGATTTTGCCAAATTGCTGGCCTTTTTCCATATACAGTTGGGCTTCGGCAGCTTCTTCAAGGGAAAAAGTACGATCTATAACCGGCCGGATTTGATGCTCTGTGAAGAATTGAAGCATCTGTTCAAAATCCCGTGGGCTTCCCATCGTTGTTCCTTTAACATCCAAATGCTTAAAAAATATTCGTGGAAGCACAAGCTCTGGGATTGGACCGGTTGTCGCACCAAAGTTTACGATCCTTCCGCTAGGTTTAGATAATTGAATCATGTCGTTAAAAGTTTTTCCCCCTACCCCGTCAATGACAAGATCTGCTCCACCCATCTTCTCTTTTAAGTCTTTTACGTATGCACCTGAGCGATAGTTTGTCCCGCCTGCAGCACCGAGTTTTTTAGCTTTTTCCAGTTTCTCTTCACTGCTGGACGTAACGAACACATTTGCCCCGATAGCTGCAGCTATTTGCAGAGCAAACAATGCTACACCGCTGCCAATACCAGGAATCAACACGGTTTCTCCTTTTTTCACATTGCCTCTAGTAACTAATGCACGATAAGCGGTCAAGGCTGATAACGGCAGGGCTGCTGCTTCCTCAAAGGAAAGATAATTTGGCTTAAGATAAACGTTTTCAGATGGGACGCTGACGTATTGAGCATATGTCCCATCTATCGGCATCCCCAATACCGTATAGTCAGGCCCATTAAACGCCTCATTCTCTCCCCAATGCAAGGAAGGGTTAATGACTACCTGACTGCCCACTTCAATTTCTTCCACCTGATCCCCTACGGCCACTACTTCTCCCGCTCCATCTGCTCCCAAAATGGAAGGCAGTTTCATACCAGGGTACATTCCGTATGTAATCCATACATCTCTTCTATTTAAGGAAGCATACTTTAACTTCACCAACACTTCACCAGATTGTGGCACTAGCATTTGCACATCTTCGTATTTGAGCTGATTAGGTCCGCCTGTTTCTCTTAAAATGATTGCTTTCATTCAAATCCCCCCTCTTACCAAGATGATAACTGAATAATCAGTAAACAACAACTTCTTCAGCTTTCGTCACTAAAAGCAGGTTCTGAACAAGCCCCCAAATTAATGCAGCTAAATGATACTCACCTGCAAAAAATAAAAATCCCGCCGAGTGCCGGCGAGATTCATCATTAACCTTTGTAATCGAAATCTGAAATTCTTGTTCCGCCTGTATAGTCGTCTTTAGTCTTTAGTCTTTTGTCTTATCCATTCAATAATTTCCACACTTGCTCATAGACTTTTTTCAGGGGAATACCGTGCATTTTTGCAATCTGTCGGCAATCTTCAAACTCCGGTGATCGCTGCACGACGGCACCTTCATAAATGCCTTCCTTGACGGCCACGGAACCCCATTTTGTTTCCACCGTCTTAAACGATCGCTCGAGACGGTGCACCGTCAGCGGATAATAGCGCACACCGAGCGTTGTCGTTTCCTTAAATAAAATCTCTTTTATTTGATCCACACTGCTCTTTGAACAAAGGAGCTGCAGCAAAACACCCGGCCTGTTTTTTTTCATAAAAATGGGCGTGTAATACACATCATTTGCGCCCGCTTCAAATAAAATATCCATCACGTAACCAAGCCATTCTCCCGAAATATCGTCAAGATTGACTTCCATTTTGACCATTTGATCGTCGAGATGTTCATGATCAGGCGGTCTGGACATTACGATTCTCCAATCATAACGCGGAGCACGTTTGGATGTTCCTTGAACGTTTTCGTGCCGGCGCCATAGCCGATCGCTTCCACTGTCATCGATGGCAGCGGACCGAATGTATCGGCAAGTACCGCCGCAATGGCGGCCCCTGTTGGTGTAGCGAGCTCCGCGCGAATATCAGTACCGGCGATCGGCACCCCCTTTAAAATTTCAAGCGTGGCCGGCGCGGGTACTGGGTAAATGCCATGAGCAATTCGGATCCGGCCCGTACCAGCGGTAATTGCAGAGGATTGAATGGACTGAACGCTGAGCTGGTCGATTAAAATGGCCGCGCCAATAATATCGATAATAGAATCGACTGCTCCAACTTCATGAAAATGAACATCTTCAAGGGGAATACTATGAATCCGTCCTTCCGCTTCGCCAATTTTCTTGAATATAGCAAGCGACATAGCTGTAACCGGTTCATTGAATCCAGCCGCTTCGATCATACCGGCAATCTCCTTGTACGAGCGGTGGCTGTGGTGGTGATCGTGACTATGGCTGTGATCGTGGTGATGACTATTCTGTTCCGTCAAAATCACATCGAACTTCGTGCCTGTAATTCCATTTTTAATCACTTTTTTCCACTGCAATTTATATTCTTCTTCAATTATCAATTTTTTCAATTCTTCTTCCATAAAAGAAGGGTCCGCTCCGGCGTCAATGAGCGCACCGATGACCATATCACCGCTAATTCCGGAAAAGCAGTCGAAATAGAGTGTTTTCATTTTGAGTCATCTCCTTTTTGCGCCAGCCGGTGAATAAGCGCGGCGTTATACGCAGCACCAAATCCGTTGTCAATATTGACGACGCTGACCCCGGAGGCACATGAATTCAACATGGACAGCAGCGCTGACAACCCGTTGAAATTCGCTCCGTAGCCGATGCTCGTCGGCACTGCGATGATTGGGTTCGTCACGAGACCGCCGAGTACGCTTGGCAGTGCCCCTTCCATGCCTGCCACAACAACAGACACAGTCGCGCCTCGAATATCGTCGATATGATCGAGGAGCCGATGCAGGCCGGCGACGCCAACGTCATAAATACGCCGCACATCACAGCCGAGCGTTTCCGCCGTCACAGCCGCTTCCTCCGCCACCGGCAAATCAGACGTACCTGCGCACACAATTGCGATATAGCCTTCTTTAAAGCGGCGTTTGGCGCCAACTTTTTTCCATGATAATGTGCGGGCCATCTCATTATAATCAAATTCTGGAACTTGGCTGCGGATGTAATCGGCCTTTTTCTCGGAAATACGCGTCACTAGGACAGAATCGTTCTGCGCCTTCAGCGACTGTACAATCGCCAAAATATGTTCGGCGGTTTTACCTTCGCCAAATACAATTTCCGGAAAGCCCTGCCTGCTTTTACGATGATGGTCAATTTTCACGAATCCCAAATTTTCATAAGTTGAAAGCTTTTCTTTCGCTTCGGCTGCCGATAATACGCCGTTTTGTACTTGCTCCAAAATGTCATCGATCATTAGTTTCCACACACCTTATTCAAAAGTTTTAAAAGTATTTGGACAAGTCGTTCACAAGACGCGCGTATTTTTTATACACATCTTGATAGATTAGATGCGCATGCGGATCCGGTTTCGTCACTGCCCCCATTGGTACATTTTGTTTAATGTCTTCAAATGAGTCGACTTCCCCAACCGCAACAAGTGCGGTCCAAGCTGCACCCCAGGCAGCACTATGATGACTCTCTGACACGTAAATGTCTTTTCCGAACACATCAGCCATCATTTGCAGCCAGAGCGGTGATCGCGCCAGACCGCCATTGACGTAAATTTTTTTCGATTCACCGGCCAGCCGTTCAAGCGCTTGGCCGATCTGATACAAATTAAACGTGATGCCTTCGAGCACCGCGCGGACGAGGTGCTCTTTTTGATGCGTAATCGACAATCCGAAAAAGTTTCCTTTCGCCTGCTGATTCCAAAGCGGCGCCCGTTCGCCATTTATGTATGGTAAAAAGAGAATGCCATTCGCGCCTGGGGCCACTTTTCCTGCTTCCGCCGTCAGTTCATCGTACGTGCCGTCGTAATTAATTAACTTTTTCAGCCACTCAAGCGCAATGCCACCGTTGTTTGTCGGCCCGCCGATAATAGAAGTGTCCCCAGTAAACATATAGCAAAATGTTTCATGTTTTTCATTTACTTGAAACCCTTTAGCCCACTGTCGGACCGCACCGCTCGTCCCAACGGTTACCGTCACTTCACCTGGCAGAATGGCGCCAATACCGAGATTTGCAAGCTGGCCGTCTGCCGCACCGATAACGAGTGGCAAGTCAGCCGGAATGCCGATTTCATCTGCAATTTCCTGCTTCATGCCTGAGAGCACTTCTGTCGGCGGTACAACCTCGGACAGCTGCTCTTTTTTTACGTTTACTGCGCTTAGCGCTTCTTCATCCCATTCCAACGTGTTCCCGTTGAACATACCAGTAGCAGATGCCATTGAGTAATCCACTACGCGCTTTCCATACCATTTTTGAATCACATACTCTTTCACAGAAAGGAAATAAGCGGCTTTCCGATAAGGTTCATAGCCGCTTTCATTCATCCACTTTAGCTTGACAAAAGGGGACATGGGGTGAATCGGCGTGCCCGTTCTAGCATAAATGCTGAGTCCATTCTCCCCCATCAATTGTTCCGCTTGAGCACTGCTCCGTCCGTCCGCCCAGATGATGGCACGCGTGAGAGGTACTCCATTTTTATCGACGCAAATAATGGAATGCATCGCGCATGAAAAGCCGATGGCGGCGATCTGCGACGGAAGAATGCCTGCCTGTTGAATGGCCGTTTTAATAGCGGCAGCGGCAGAGACCGCAAGCTCTTCTGGATCTTGTTCCACCCAATCTGGTTGTGGATAATATGAAGTAGTCAATTGTTCCGATTCAGCGGCCACTTTTCCATTGAGGCCGAAGACGACCGCTTTGACGCTCGTCGTGCCCATATCGAGGCCAATTACAAATTTTGCTGTCATATTGTCTCTTCCTTTTTGAGCGCTTTATTCATGCTGCCGCTTTGATAGCCGGCGAGGTCTAAAGCGATATATTTATAGCCGAATTGCTGCAGTTTTTTCGTGATGTCTTCATGATGCGCCAAAACAAGCGCCATGTCTGCCTGCTCCACTTCAATGCGTGCGATGTCCCCGTGTGTCCGGACACGCACCTGACGGATAGACAAAGATTTTAAATAGGCTTCCGCTTTTTCGACTTTCGTCAGTTTTTCTTTCGTAATCGTTTCACCGTAAGCAATGCGGGATGAAAGACAGGCAAAAGACGGTTTGTTCCACGTTGACAAACCAAAATGGCGAGAAAGCTCTCTTATTTCCTCTTTAAACAAGTCCGCTTCCTGCAGCGGCCCGCGAATGCCTTTTTCTTTCGCCGCTTTCATTCCCGGCCGGAATTCGTTTAGATCATCGGCAATAACCCCGTAAATAATATTATTAAAACCGTACTGATCCATCACCGGAATGAGGTGGTCAAAGAGACTGCTTTTGCAAAAATAACAGCGGTTTTTGTCATTTTCAGTATAGCCCGGAATCGCGAGTTCCGACGTTTCAATGACTTGATGACGCGCTCCGATTTGTTTGGCGAGTTCACGTGCTTCTTCGAGCTCACTCGTCGGATACGTTTCGGAATCGGCCGTCACAGCAAGTACGCGGTCCGCCCCGAGCGTGTCGACCGCCGCTTTCAATAAAAATGTACTATCGACACCTCCGGAAAAAGCGACAACGACTGTCTCCATTTCACGAAGAATTGCCTGTAGAGCGGCATATTTTTCGTTTACCATCAGCGTCCTCTCCTTTCAATCAGATTGTCATGCTGCCAAAGCCGCCGTCGACACGGATCATTGTGCCGGTTACGAAACTGGACGCTTTATCAGACGCGAGCCAAACAGCAGCTCCCTGTAATTCTTCCGGTTCGCCGAAACGATTCATCGGCGTATGAGTCATAATCGATTCAATTCGTTCTTCACTCAAAATTTTGCGGTTCTGCTCAGCCGGAAAGAATCCAGGGATAATTGCATTGACACGGATGCCGTCCGATGCGAATTCACGCGCGAGAAATTGCGTCACGCTGTTCAGTCCTGCTTTTGATACGGAATACGTAAATACTTTAGACAGCGGCGTCGTGGATGAAACGGACGAAATGTTAATAATGCTGCCTTGACGTCCCTGCTCTATCATCTTCTTCGCGAAAATTTGGCACGTGATGACAATCCCTTTTAAGTTCACGTCCATAATATCATCCCATTCCTCCATGTCCAGTTCAAAAAAAGGAGTCGCGCTGTTTTTGCCCGGTGCATTCAATAAAATATCCCATCCGCCTGACCACGCTTCAATGTCCGCCGCCGCTTGCTGCAATGATTCTCTCGATACAACATCAGCCTGAAAAGCTTTTGCTTCGCCGCCGTTCGCCTTAATTTCTTCTACAACGCTGTTTGCTTTTTCAAGATTACGTCCAACAATCGCTACTTTTGCGCCGTGCGCCGACAATCCTTTGGCCATTGATGCACCGAGAACACTGTTGCCGCCGATCGCGACCGCTGTTTTACCTGTTAAATCGAATAATGTACTCATTGTTTCTCCCCCGTCTAGTTGTTAAATCAAGTTCCCTTGCTGATCGAATGACATCTCTTCCGGAATCGTAATCGATTCAAGCTGTGGATGTTCGTTCACATAATTAAGCAGTGCTTCTGATACTTCAATTTTGCTTACTTCGAGTGTATTTTTGATACGGACCATTTTCACTTTTGTAAAATCAAGGATGTTGCATGTTTTAATGGCTGCTTGAATCGCTTCTTTATCATTTGCAAGCGTCGTGGCAATTTTCGTTGGCGCGACAACAGTCGACGTCAACCCATTTGCATATGTTGTCTCAAGGTCCATTTTATCAACGAGACGCTGTGTCGTGAAATCAGCCGTTCCGACTCCGTTTGCATTTCCTTCTGTCTGTTCAGTTAAATCGAGTACGACCATTTTATTAACATCCGGTCCGCCGTGTGCGTATGGTGTCGGGTAACGTCCTGTAATATTAGGATCCATCCCATCGCCGCTTATATTTTTTCCGATCTCATCAATAACGAGCACATCGATGTCTTTGAAAAATAATTTTGGCAGCAGTTCTTTCGCTTTCACCTGCAGCTCCACTTCTTTTTCTTCGATTTCTTCTGCAGCGAGCACTTCCACAATGGCCGCTTTATCAAATGCATTTTCAACGGTTGCAACACCGAACAATACCGGCTTATGCGCCATAATCATCTTCGCCATAGCCGGCACATGTTCCGCCATATATTTGAATCCTAGCTGATGACATGCTTCCGCTCCTTTTTGTTTTCCGAGGCCAATGCTGATCATTTTCATGATGCCGCTTTCGACCGGTCCGCGAAACGCCGTATGCGGCTTAATGCGATTAATGACGACAATGCCGTCCGCTTCTGATGCATATTTGTCCACGTATACCGGCAAGCCGTTCGGCAGCTCGCCAAGTTTGACGACCTCCATCGACGAGCGGATTTCTGCTCCGGCACTTTCTTCCGTCACACCGAGATGCTTGAGTACATCGCGCTGCCCTTGTGCCGTCGCGCCGCCATGACTGCCCATGCTCGGGACGATAAATGGCTCCGCTCCTAGTTCTTTTAAATAACGAATAGTAGTGGCCGTTATATCAACAAGCCGGTCGACCCCGCGGCTTCCGACCGCGACTGCGATCGACATACCGGGGCGCACTTTTTGCCGGATCACCTCACGCTGTAATTGTTTCATAAGCGCCTGTTCCAAGTCTTCTACTTTCGTATCATCAAAAAACTGTTTAACCTTTACCATTTTCGGTACAGGAATATCTTTTACTAGTTCATGAATAATCCCCATTTTTTCCTCTTCTCCTTATGACCGTTTTAAAAAATATGCTTCTGCATTATTGTACGCAATATTTCGCACCATCTGCTCAAGAGCTGGCAGGTTGTTCGGCGCTTTGCCTTCTTCTACCCATTCACCGAGCAAATTGCACAAAATCCGGCGGAAATAATCATGCCGCACATATGAAAGCAAGCTGCGCGAATCCGTCAGCATGCCAATGAAATGAGCGAGTATACCGATATTTGCTAAATCTTTCATTTGTTTTTCCATGCCATCAATATGATCATTGAACCACCAGGCGGAACCAAATTGAATTTTGCCAGGCACACCTTCTTCGTAAAAGTTCCCCATCATGCCCGCCAGCACCTCATTGTCACGGGGGTTCAAGTTAAACAACACTGTTCTCGGCAGCGATCCTTCCTTTTCAAGCACGTCCAAAAAGCGCGACAACCCTTCCGCCATATCACCGTCACCGATGGAATCAAAGCCGGTATCCAGGCCAATCTGTTCTTTCATGCGCGTGTTGTTGTTACGCATCGCTCCTATGTGCAGCTGCATCACCCATTGTTTGCCAGCGTACATTTTTCCGAGTTCCTTCAATAAAAAGGAACGGTACTGGAGCACCTCATTTGTTGTGAGCTCTTCGCCACTGAGACGCTTATCAAAAATGGCTTCCGCTTCCACTTTCGTCGTTTCAATATAAATCATTTGCGGAATATCATGATCGGAGGCTCGTCCGCCTTGTTCATGAAAGAAATCGACTCGCTGTTGGAGTGCCTTCAGCAAACCACCTACTGAAGTGGTCGACTTGTTTGAAACATCCGCCAATTCCCGGAGCCACTCTTCAAACGTCAGCCGTTCGATAAAAAGTGCGCCGTCCGGACGGAAAGTCGGTGCAATTTGCGCTTCGAATGATGAATCTTCTTTTAATAATTGATGATAAGCAAGGTCAGACACCGGATCATCCGTTGTGCCAATAAATTGAACGTTCGCTTTTTTAATGAACATTTGCGGCTTGAATTCCGGATGTTGCAATTTTTCGTTGCACTCTTCCCAAATTTCTCGGGCTGTGCCAGGACTCAGAAGTTTATCAATTCCAAAAAATGTTTGAAGCTCCATATGAGTCCAATGGTAAAGAGGGTTGCCAATTAAATGTGGCACTGTTTCGGCCCAAGCCGCAAACTTTTCCCAATCATCTGCCCCCCCTGTAATCCATGCTTCACCGATTCCGTGCATGCGCATCAATCGCCATTTGTAATGATCGCCCGCAAGCCAAAGCTGTGTCATATTGTCAAACGGCTTGTTTTCCCATACTTCTTTCGGGCTCAAGTGACAGTGAAAGTCGAAAATCGGCATTTGTTTCGCTGCATTATGATAAAGATGAACCGCTGTGTTATTATTTAATAAGAAATCTTTCGTCAAAAATGGTTTCATTTCGGTTTCTCCTTGGGGGTAATGAAAACCTTTTCAAGATTAATGTGATTTAATTTGTTTAGTAAACTAATTAAGTGTATAATTACTTTATCATGCCCTATATTTTTCGTCAATATTCGCTTTCAATAGAAAGAAAAAAGAAAGTATTTGTATAATAAAAAAAGTATATAAATGAAGGGGGGAACGTATTATGGCTACCGGCGATGCGGCTTATATAAAAAAAATAAACCGCTCTTTAATCATCAGTAAGATCATTGAAGAAAAATTGATTTCGCGGGCTGATTTATCAAAACAGACCAATTTAACTAGAGCCACCATCTCTGCCCAGGCCGCAGCTCTATTAGATGATGAATTAATTGTTGAAACACAGCAAGATCATTCTACAGTCGGCAGACGTCCGATTATGCTTTCGCTGAACCGCGATGCGGGTTGTGCACTCGGGATTGATCTTGATTACGATTCAATTACGTTCGCATTGACCGATTTGCTTGGCCGCCCTGTCTCGTCACGCACGATTGATATAGAGACGACAGAGTATGAAGTGATCGTCCGCTTATTAATTGAAAATATTCAGGCATATAAGACAGAATGTGCGAATCGCCGTTATGGTCTTATCGGCATTGTGATTGGGATTCACGGGCTTGTGACGAATGATGAGTTCATTCACTTTATTCCTCGTTTCCAGTGGAGAGATTCAAATTTGAAGCAGGACCTTGAAAAAGAAATTGACCTTGAGATTCACCTCGAAAATAATGCGAATTTAGTTTCATTCGCTGAGCGGGTGTACGCATACCATGAAACTGAAAATTTATTGTGTGCGACGCTGTATTCAGGAATCGGTCTTGGCATCATGATGAACAGTGAATTTTTCAGAGGCCATAACGGGTATGCGGGTGAAGCCGGTCACATGATTGTGATGCCCGGCGGTAAGCAATGCAACTGCGGAAATCATGGCTGTTGGGAACAATATGCCTCCGAATCGGCTTTTTTCAAAGAACTTGCTGAAAAGAAACAGCAAGAGAGTGTGTCGTATGAAGATGTCCGCGGCTGGCTCGAAGTGCAGGATGATGTAGTACACGAAATGATGGAGCAGTTTATTTATTATTTGTCGATTGGTTTGAATAATATGATTAACTTATACAATCCGGAAATACTCGTGTTGAACAGCGAACTGCTCAGACTTTACCCAAAATCGATTGAACGGATGAAAGACAACTTAGCATCAACCGTCAGCCATTATCGGGAATTATCCATCTCCACGCTTGGAAAAAAAGCTTGCGTTCTCGGCGCTGCTTCGTTAGCTATTAAGAAATTTCTTGATATTCCGACGCTGGATTTGACGTTTGAAGAAAAGGAAAAGACAATGGTATTGAAATAATTAAACGACCGGGGCTAAACAATGAAAAAGAACTGTACCAGCTCCGAAAAATCGGACGCTGAAACAGTTCTTTTTTGAAAAAATTATTCCATCCAGTTCGTATGAAATGTTCCTTCTTTGTCAATACGCTGGTACGTGTGCGCACCGAAATAGTCGCGCTGTGCCTGGATTAAGTTCGCTGGCAGCGTTTCCGTTCGGTAGCTGTCGTAGTAAGCGATGGCACTTGCAAACGATGGAACCGGAACGCCACGCTCAATCGCCAGCCCGAGAACGCGGCGAAGCGAGGATTGATAGTTTTCAACAATGTCTTTAAAGTACGAGTCGAGCAGCAAATTGGACAAGTTCGGACTGTTGTCGAACGCTTCTTTAATTTTTTGCAGAAATTGTGCGCGGATAATGCAGCCGCCGCGGAAAATCATGGCGATGTCACCGTAGCGGAGATCCCAGCCGTATTCTTCGGATGCGGCGCGCATTTGGGCAAATCCTTGTGCGTATGAACAAATTTTGCTCATGTAAAGCGCTTTTCGAACCGCTTCGATCAGTTCTTCTTTGTTACCATCAAACGATGAAGCATCCGGTCCTCTTAACACTTTACTCGCTTTTACTCGTTCGTCTTTCATCGCGGAAATAAAGCGGGCGAAGACGGATTCGGTGATGACTGGAAGCGGTACGCCAAGGTCTAGTGCGTTTTGGCTCGTCCATTTTCCTGTTCCTTTTTGACCAGCTGCATCCAAAATGACATCAACGAGCGGTTTTCCTGTTTCTTCATCCCTTTTTGTAAATATATCGGCCGTAATTTCGATCAAATAGCTGTCGAGTTCGCCTTTATTCCAATCCGCAAACACACGGTGAAGCTCATCCGTATCTAAATGCAATACGTGTTTCAAAATGAAATAGGCCTCGGAAATAAGCTGCATGTCGCCGTACTCAATACCGTTATGTACCATTTTTACATAGTGTCCCGCTCCGTCCGGACCGATGTACGTGCAGCATGCATCGCCCTCCACTTTCGCGGAAATTGCTTCAAGAATCGGGCGCACGAGCTCATACGCTTCCCGTTGGCCTCCTGGCATAATGGATGGACCATTCAATGCGCCTTCTTCCCCGCCGGAAACGCCAGTACCGACGAAATGAATGCCTAGGCTGTCAAGCTCCCTATTGCGTCTGACTGTATCTTGAAAAAATGTATTCCCGCCGTCAATTAAAATATCGCCTTTTTCTAAAAATGGTTTAAGCGAATCAATCGTTGCATCCGTCGCTGAACCTGCCTTAACCATCAATAAAATTTTGCGCGGCTTTTCAAGTGACTGGACAAACTCTTCGATTTCGTATGTTCCTTTAAAGTTCTTTCCTTTCGCTTCTTCTTGTAAAAAAGCCTTTGTTTTATCAGCCGACCGGTTGAAAACCGAAACGGAATACCCTCTACTTTCAATATTTAAGGCTAGATTTTTACCCATTACTGCCAAACCGATTACACCAATTTGCTGTTTTGTCATGTCTTTACCCTTTCTCGAATGATTCGTGTTATTTACTAAAATACTGATACACATTTATTACTTGTCTTTTTGAAGATCAGCAACAATTTTTTTCGTAAATTAATATGAAACAGCGCGAACAGAAGCCGTTAGTAAACTCGAATTAGAGCGCTTTTATTTTTGTTAGTTTACTAAACAAATTAACATTTTATTTTAGCTTACCACCTTCTTCTTCTCTCGTCAATCTTGATATAATCAACATTTAAGGAAACCGTTTTTTTACCAATCTGTTATGTAATTTTGAGAGAAGGAATAAGGACAAAACCGAACTCATTCCTTTACTCCACTCACTATAGAGAGGGTTTCGATTTAAAGTATTAGTCAAAGAGCCATTTTGTATACAAGGTATAGGGGACTGTTTGCATTAGATGATTGCCAGCTCACATTTGAATTTTCTGTTTAGACTTCGTTTCCTACTTACCAAATTTAGGACGTTTACATACAATAAACTATCTTGTCCTTTCGTTCTCTTAGGATATTCCCCCAATTTAGAAAATGTTCACGTATATTTGATTTTAGCAATATACCTAAAAATGATAATTAATTTTGGAATAAGGAGTTTTGCTAAACGGATTGGAGAACAAGAAATATTTAATAAATAGAAAAAGGCTCTAACGTTACACTGCCGTCAGAGCTCCTTCTTTTTTCACTTTATTTATAGATAGCTGGTGAAGTGTGATTTCAGGGCGACTTCCAACCCTTATATTGATAGACGTTTGTCCTAACCCTTCACTTATATAAAAAGGTTTTTCATCATAGTAATGCAGGCCTTTGATCATATTCATTCTCATCATAGTACGTCCGAGCTTTGCGAGATGATAAGGCTTAGGCCAGTAAATTTGTCCGCCATGGAAGTGACCTGATAAAAGATAATCGAAATAGCAATCCTTCATATTTAGAACAATGTTAGGGTCATGAGTTAACACTAAGTCGTATCCTTCCTCTAGGCCGGAAAATGATGTGTGCAAGTTGCTTCTTTTTGTGTGAAAGTCGTCAATCCCTATAATATTAACACGCTCTCCTTGAACATTAATCGTCTCATTTCCATTTTGAAGCGTTTTACAGCCATGCTCCTCCAGTACGTTCCTCAATATTTCAAAATCCTTTTGTTTTAAAATATAATCATGGTTTCCAAATACAGCGTAGACTCCATATTGCGCATTTAAGCGGTTTAAAACATTTAAATATGGGATCAATTTAGGAATACTCCGCCTTTTATCTAAGTAATCCCCTGTAAGAGCGATTAAATCGATTTTTTCATTTGCCAACTTGTTATATAGCTGTTCAGGCGAAATAGAAATATTTTCAAGATGCATATCTGAGATTTGCAAAACATTTAAAAGAGAACCAGGTGGATGATGAGAATCCATAGCAGCTAAATTAACTTTATTTAAAGCAACTTTTTGAGTGTTTTTATATGCTCTATAGAAAAGGAACATAGTAATGGCAAATAGTATCACCAACAAAATGACTGTCATTTTATCTCCTCCCCACTACTCATTATAGAAGAACCGAAAGCGAATTATTAGCGGTAATTAATGGAGGATCTTATATACATCAGGAGCGGCCTTTATTAGAAAGGTAAGCTGCCGCAAGACAAAAATAAAAAAACTTACAGAGGTTGTTCAAAAACTCTGGGAAAAATAGCGGTCGAATTTCTGCGTCAGCTTGCTTCTCCGCTCCTCGAAACTGCGCTTCTTTGAACTTCTCGACCTCCTTTTTGAACACGCACTTACAATAAGGCTGTAAAATAAAGTTCATTATAAAAAAAGCATTTTTTAAACCTTTTTAGCACATTACACCGGAAGTTTTCCTTCGTGAAGTAATTCAGATACTCCTCTTCCTTTCGAATGTAATCACCTTTATCATTAGATTTCATGAACCAGTTGCTAATCGGAGACTTTTCAAAAAAACAGGGTTCAATTACGATAACTTTGCCCTCAGGTTTTAAAATTCTTTTGAATTCCTTTATATAACATTCGATCATTTCTGGAGGAATATGATGCAGGACAGCGATGATTAAAACAAAATCAAAGCTGTTGTCCTCTACGGGAAGTTCATTTCCCATAAAAGTTTCAAACCGGTATGGAGCGTACAATCGTTTAGCAAAGTCAATCCTGTACGAATCGGGGTCTAGCCCGAAATAATGAGCAGGTGAACATAAAGTACAGTTCGCTCCGGTACCCGCTCCAAAATCCAGCACTTTTTTATCTGTAAAATCAAAGTGCTGTTGAATTTTATTTTGAATATATATTTTTGTGAACCATTTTGGCCGAACAAATGAGTGATAAATCCTAGGTGATAATTGCAATTAAAAGCACCTGTCCTTTTTTAATATTTAGTTCCTGTACCCTTATCATCATCCATTTGGGGTTTATTCTGTTCTTAAATAAAGAAGCTTGCTTGTGCGCTTTTTAATCCAGCCAGCGTTTGCTTGACGTCACTGATTACTGTCATGGCTGATTCCCCCTTGTATTTTTAACAACAGTGTTAGAATGAGGAGAAAAAAGCTTGATTATGTATTTTAAAAACATCCAGCTCATGTAAAAAATGCTATATATACATCTAAAAATAAAAAAGTTTGTTGGTACAATCGATTGGAAGTTATCTCCTGTATTTTTTCAGGCTAAGCGGGAAATTTAATAACACATATGGAGTAAATCTTCATAAATATGATGAACAAGGGGTCATTGTATATGAATTTACAAAAAGAATATGTGAAAAAGTTAGTTGGAATAAATTCGATAGCACGTCATAAGGAAGAAAGCCACATAGCTGATCAATTTTTAAATCCATTAATACATAGACAGATTCATGGAAGTGAAATATATGTTCCATTAGACCTTAAACAATTTTGGAGTAGATAATAAGTAACAGGGTACTCCTTCTACTTTATAAACAACACTTACATGAAGGTAAATAGTTACCAGCATAATTAACCGTCAAATTCATCAAGATAAACTTGCTTCTAAAAAAATTGTCTTTTTAGAAGCCATTCACTCGAATATCCAATAAAGGAAGGATGGTTTTTCATGAATAATCAACGTGGTATGATGGCCTCGTTATTAGCTGTGGGTGCTACTGGAGCTGCTATTTACGGAATATCAAGAGGTTTGCGAAACGGAACTTTCCAACAGTTGTCACAAACCGTGTCCAATGCATTAAATAGTCAACCTATTCAGCAAATGGCAAACCCTATGCTCGGTATGGCTGCTAATCAGCCTTTACAACAAACGTTATCAAACCAAAATAATCAATAAGTTTATACAAAAGTGGAACAAGTTGAACAGGTTGACCATTCCTCTTAGGACCCTATTTTCTTCCCTGTGAAAAAAGCTCTTTTTGATCCTATGGTTCAAAAAGAGCTCTTTCTATAAGGTCAAGCTTAAAGGTCAAGCTTAAAATTATTGTGGAGGTGTCATTTGTTGCCAACTGTAAATATAGATGGTGTAAATCTTTATTATCATGTTCAAGGTAAAGGGGTGCCCATTGTTTTTATTCATCCCCCCTTGCTCACAGGCATGAACTTTACCTGCCAGGTGAATGAACTATCAAACGATTTCAAAACAATTATTTTTGATATTCGGGGCCATGGAAACAGCTCTTTTTCAGAAGAGACATTAACTTATCCGTTAATTTCACATGATATAAAACAAATATTAGACCATCTGGAAATAGACAAAGCCTTCATATGCGGCTATTCAACCGGGGGGTCTATTGCTCTTGACTTTTTGCTGACATATCCAGAATACTCTTTAGGAGCCATCCTCTTAGGAGCCATGTCAGAAGTGAAAGATCGCTCATTAAAAAATAAAATTTGGCTGGGGGTGATATTAGCGAAATTGAACGCAATCGAAACTCTTGCTTTATCAGTTTCTTTTGGTAATTCAAATACAAAGAAGCTATTTAAAGAGCTGTATACTGATGCGAAAAAAGGTAAAACACAAAATATTGAACAATATTATGAATACAGTTTGCATTATAATTGTACAGAGCAATTAGATAAAATTAAATCCCCTGTTTTGCTGCTCTACGGAGAAAAAGATAGGCAGTTTCATCCATATGCTCACTTACTAAACGAAAAGCTCCCTGTTAATGAATTGATATTAATAGGGGACATGAAGCACCAGATTCCTACAAAGGCAGCCATAGAAGTAAACCATCTCATTAAGCAGTTTATACATATGTATAAAAATCCAATATATGAAGTCTGACCATACTTTTTAACTCCCGACAAAAGCGTGCAAAGCGGCTGACGGCAAACAGCTCCAAGTACTCTGCATACGAAATGGTGTTTTTTCAAATACTATAAATAGAAAACATTTTTATAGGAGTGAAAAAAGTGATAAAAGAAGGTAGAGGTAACAGTACAAAGATTCACCTATTTTTATTATTGGTTGTTATCGCAGTTTTTATTTGGTCTGTTATCAAGCCAGCGGGGTACTCGTCATGGGCAGCGGAGGTTATTCCCGCCGTTGTCGGATTAATTATCGTAATTGCAACGTATAATAAATTTCGATTCACCACTCTTTCTTATATCATCATTGCCATTTTAGCAGTTATGATGTTCGTCGGCGGTCATTACACCTATTCAAAGGTTCCTCTTTTTAATTGGATAAAAGATGTCTTCGATTTAAATCGAAATCATTATGATCGTTTTGGACATTTGTTAAAGGGTTTGTTTGTGATTGTAATAAGGGAAATATTATTACGAAAAACCCCAATAACAAAAGGTTTTTGGTTATTTTCCATTACTATAAGTATTTCGCTTGCAATCTCTGCATTGTACGAAATTATTGAATGGTTATCGTTTAAAATAACAAAAGGAGGAAAAGCATCTAAAAATTTTTTAGGTATGCAAGGCGATATGTGGGATGCACAATGGGATATGTCATTGACCTTAATCGGTTCGATTCTTGCCTTACTCATCTTTTCAAAACTACATAACCGGCTATTAAAAAAGAAGTAATTAAAAAGTGAATATGTTAAAAAGCGCCGCTTTCTTGAATATTTTCTTGTTTATTTCGTAAACTAACAAGGTGAAATTAAATAAGAGGAATAAGAGGAGGTACGATGATGTTAGTACGTGAAGTTATGTCGAAAAATGTAGAAGCTTGCTCCACCTCTGACTCCCTTCAACAGGTTGCCAGTAAAATGAACACATTAAATGTAGGAGCAATACCTGTAGTAGAAAATGGACAGGTTGTTGGGATGGTTACCGATCGTGACTTGGCTGTTAGAGGGTTAGGTCAAGGAACGACACAATTAAATGATGTGATGTCTAATAATATTGTAACCATATCACCAGATGCTTCATTAGAAGAAGCATCAAGTATTATGGCCAGTCATCAAATTCGAAGGTTGCCTGTAGTAGAAAACGGACAAATTGTTGGAATGTTGTCACTCGGAGATTTAGCAGTGAGAGAGCAATCTAATGTTAATGCCGGCAATGCCCTTTCTCAAATTTCTCAAAACGATTTCTCTTAATCAAGCTATCGTCCCATTTATTACAACATGAAAGAAAAGAAGATGTAAGATAGAGAAGGGAGAAACAATTCTCCCCTTTTTTAGTTGTTATTCGGTTCTTGTTGCTCTTATTAAGCACGCGTATCCAAAAATCACGCCAAAAAATACAGGTTTTCGGAAGGTGCCAGCTAAAGAATGTTTCACTGAATGGCTCTCGATAATTTGGAAGATAGAGCGGCCAGCCAATTCTGTTTCTCTCACATCGAAATGTCGACAGAAATCCGCACTAACCTCAATAATTTCTCCTTCTTCATTCGCCTCAATATAAATCCCCAATTATTCATTGCTTTTTGCCAATGCTTGACCTTCTCCGTTTACATCACCTATCAAACGTGATTGGACAAAACAAGAATCACAACTTGTCCTTTTATTACTTCATTTCCATTGTGTTCACTCGAATAAACGAACCGCCATGCCTCTTTACTTTTTCTTCTAGAATCGTGATAAACATGGCGGGAGCTCGGTGGCCCAATGTTTTCCCGAATCGTTTTTTTCGTTTAAACTTTCCCGTCTTTTCGGAAATTTCCGTTTCTTTTTTGCGTTTTTGAAGGGCTTTGAAATTCATTGTTTCCGTATATAACGTGGCTCCTAAAGTCAATAAAAGGTTGGCTAACGTTCTGTGTGACAGCTTTCCCACTGCAGCTTGTTTACGATGCAGTTCTTTTAACCTTGAACGAAGCAGTTGATAACGATTGGGATCGTTCCAAGTTTTCCTGCCCTTTTTTATTGTACCGTCTGTTTGATAGTTGTTAGGGTTCATTGCTCGTTTGGAACGATCCATTTTTCGTTGAATCAGCCGGATTTCATTAGACATCTCTTTGACCTGTTCGGCTAGATTCATTAAGGATACCTTTGCCAAAGAGGAAACAGCCAAGCTTGCTGTACCGATATCTAATCCTACGTTTCCTTTGCCTAATGTTCTATTTTTGGACGGTGGATAGCCGCAAATGACGAACTGTAATGGGCTTTCCCGTTCGGACAAATCTGTAACTAAATAAATGAAAGGTATCACATCAAAACTAGCACATGGATTAAATCTATCTTAAATTAAAAACAAAAGAAAAAAGCCGGAGATCTCCCTGGCTTTTTGTTAAGCAGACGCGTGAGAATGGACTTTTTTTCGCGATTCCCATTCATGCAGCAACCGAAAAAATGGCGGCAATATAAGACAGACGGCTAAAATTCGGAGCACTTGAACGGCGACAACAAAAGTGGAATCAGCACCTAAAACAACTGATGTCGTCGCCATTTCAGCAATTCCGCCGGGCGCAAAGGCGAGTGCTGTTGTAATAAATGCTAATCCTGTTACTTTTGAAACTAAATAAGCACTGGCAAACATCGCAGCGATTAACCCGAGCGTGCTGATGAAGGCAACAATTAACGTTTGTTTTAATCCAACAAACATTTTTTTATGAAAACGGGATCCGATCGATACAGCAATCAAAATTTGCGACAAAACGATGAAGTGATGAGGCCAGTACGCAGCCATATCGTGTCCGGCGAAAGATGAACTGAACGACTGGACGATTGCGATGGCAGTCATACTCCCGAGCAGCCACGGCGCCGGAAATTTCAACTGTTTTCCAACGTAATATCCGCCCCACCCAACTAGTGCAAGAACGATGGTCCAGGCAGCCGTGCCTATTTCAAATGCCGGTGCGGTGCTTTGAACAGCCATTGGGTCACCCGGATTCACTGCCCACATGGACACAATGACAGGAATAATTAAGATGACTAAAAACACACGCATTGTTTGAATGATACTCACGACCGCTGTATTAGCTCCGACTTCTTCTGCCACTGCAGGCATCGCTGATATTCCGCCGGGGGCTGTACCGAAAAAGCTAGTCAGCATATCCGAACGGCTGAATTTCCAAAGGACGAAACCAGAAAGCAGAGAAAGCACAATTGATAGCAGCAACATTACAATAATGACCATCCAGTGTGATTGAAAAATAGCTAAGACAGATAAATTTATTTTCTGGCCGAGTTCAATTCCTAAAATAAACTGCCCGGCATAAAGCCAAGATTTCGGTATGCTTTTTTTTCCTGAAAAATGAGGAAACGCGAAAGAAATAAGCGCTGCTGTCAACAATGTGCCGAGAATCCAGCCAATTGACAGACCCGACAGCGAAAGAAAAAACCCACCGGCACTACTCAGTATAAGAAACAACCATTTATTTTCTTTCATCTATTACCATTCCTTCTCTCTCTACCCTGTATGAATAACTATAATATAATTAGAGAAATAAATAAAATATCTATTTTTTATAGTTAATCATAACAAACTGTTATGCCTGAAGGAGAATGAACGATATGGATGAACGGGACTGGCTCGTTTTACAGACGCTTTATCACGAGAAAAATATAACGAATGCGGCTAAAAAGCTATACATTTCACAGCCGGCATTAACGAACCGCCTGCAGCAAATGGAAAAAGAATTCGGTGTGCGAATCGTGAATCGCGGGAGACGCGGCGTTCAATTTACGCCGCAGGGAGAATATTTAGCAAAATGCGCAGACGACATGCTGTTATCGCTGCAACGCATAAAAGAAAACGTGCTCAATATGGAAGATAAAATCACCGGTACATTGCGGCTCGGTGTTTCGACATTTTTCACCGATTATAAGCTGCCCGGCCTATTAAAACTGTTTAAAGACGAATACCCTGATATTGAATTTAAAGTAGTCACAGGCTGGAGCAATGAGATTGTTCATTTCGTGCATAGCCAGGATGTTCATGTGGCATTTATTAAAGGGGACTACAGTTGGAAAGAAGGGAAAAAGCTGTTATTTGAAGAGCCAATTTGCATTGCTTCGAAAGAAAAAATTGCGATCGAAGACTTGCCTGAGCTGCCAAGGATTGATTATCATACAGATCAAATGCTGCAAACAGTTATTGATAACTGGTGGGCGGAAAACTATTCAAAACCGCCGCTCGTCAGCATCGATGTCGACAAGGCCGGCACGAGCAAGAATATGGTGGCAAACGGGCTTGGCTATGCCATTTTGCCAGGCATGATTTTAAGTGACCTGGAAGATATTTATAAAGTAGCGATTAAAACAAAGGATGGCCAGCCGATCACCCGCAAAACGTGGATGTTTTTCCACGACGAATCACTGCAGCTTAATATCGTTCGGGCATTTGTAGAATTCGTTGAAAGTCTTGACTTGGAGAAAATAAATTAGCCTTTCAAAGGATATCAGTCAAAGAATGAACGCTGAAGATAAAAAGCTGTTCTAAAGTCAGTGAATGACTAACTTAGAACAGCCCGCTTTTTGCAAGTGAAAAACTATTGATCAATCATTCTTTTTATATAATCATTCATTCGCTCGACGTCTACACGCATTATTTCTCACCCACTTCAAAAGTGACTGCCAACTGCTGCCCTTCCCTTATGTCTGTCTGTTCGGCTATGACTCCATTCTCTAGCCGATACACCCCCGGCTTCAAGTCAGAAATATTGATTTCCTTTTTCAACTGTTCGCCTGGCGGCAGCGGAGAATATCCATATTCCTCTGTTTGTGGACGAGTCGGATACACATGTTCCCACTCGTCTCCGTTCCATTTAAAAACTTCTGTCTTGATATGTTCTCTAATCGAGCACATACCCCTCTATAATCATGGATTTTTCTTGTTTATTCTTTTATAATTTGAATTTTGCATATAATGAATACAGTAATAATTATTAATTCGGCTAGAATTAGAAGAAGTTTTCCACTTTAACAGTAAACAAGACAGCATTTTTTCTTCATTTAATGTAAAACCACTGCCCGTTCCTTGTTTCCCTCCGGCACTCGCCCGCATAGCGCAAATATTCGAGATGAGCCAATGTCTCCCCAACTGCAAAGCGCAGTTCGTGTACCGTCAACCCCGGTCGGAATAGACGCCCGCACACTTCGTAAACAGTGGATCCTTCTTTGATTGCTTCAATTGTCTCAGTTAACCGGTCTTCGTGATGCTGCAACAGCTCATCAATTCGTTTGTTCGCCCCATGAAACGGTTTTCCATGTGAAGGGATCACCAAATCTGCATCCAGTCGTTTCATGTTTTTCAAAGAAAAAAGATAAGATTTCAACGGGTTCTCGTTGCCGTGGAACCAGTAGGAAATATTCGGGGTGATCTTCGGAAGAATGTGATCGGCCGAAAATAGGACACTTTTTTCTTCATTATAAAAACAGACCATTCCATCTGAGTGGCCCGGCGTAAAAATCACTTCGTATTCGTATCGGCCAATCGAAATTTTTTCACCTTCTCCGAAATAGTGATCAATTTCCGGGGAGGGAGTGACAAGCGGCTTGAATTCAGCTGTATTCCTAGTCATTTGGTCTGCTATTTCTGCCGGGATTCCTGCCGTTTCATAGTGGCTGCGGATATGTTCAATAAATTTATTTGTCCAAGCTTTCATTCCCGCTTCCGCGTCTATTCGGCTCATGGACACACGGGCACCGGTCAGCTTTTGAAGTCCACCTGCATATCCGAAATGATCCGGATGATAATGCGTGACCAGCAGATCCGTGATTTCTTTGTCTTCTATGTATTCGTTCCATACACCCCTTGTACTTTCGTTATTTAACCCTGTATCTATGATTGTCCAGCCATGCTCGCCCTCAGCGAGAAAACAATTCACATGATTGAGCCGAAAAGGAAGATCCACTCTAATTAATTTGATACCCAACTGTTCTAGCATGCTAATACCCCCTGTCAAATAATAAAAGGTCATATACACAAACGGCTGCTGCTTCAAGTGAAAATTGATTTTTAACATGTTGTTCAACCCGCAGTTCCTGGAAGCTGACTGATTTTACTGGAAGCCGCCGCAACTATCCCTCTTAAGAATAGCTAACAGAGAAATAGACTGCAACTTGGACTGCTTTGAGGTTCTGTTATACTGCCAGCCCTCGTCTGCCTAAACAATACGGTTTTACAAAAGAATAATTCACCGAAATTTAATAACGAAGTTGAACATATCGGTCTCTTGCTAATAAAAGAGCAAAGGAAGCTGAAGTTAATCAGCTTCCTTTGTTTTCACTAATAGACTGGCAGTGAGAGTTATTTACATGAACTATTTCTCGTCATATTCACCAATGATCTTAACCGCTTTTTCTGCCAGGGACGTATCGACCGCTTCATCAAAATCAAACTCTCCGCGTATGGCTCCGTTTGCTTTGTACATCTCGTATTGCTTTTTGATATCTTCAACGTACATTTCACCGTTCGGGTCCAACCCTGTTACAGATACCTTCTCCCACACTTTCGCATCTTTCAAAGCCGTATACTTCGTCATGATGTCGATAATTTCGGCTTTGCCTTTGCCTTTCATAAAAGCATCATTATAGTCGCGGACGCCTTTTAAGTAGGCTGCCATAAATCGTAAGGAAACCTCTTCTTCTTCGTTAATGAATTTCGGCGACCCAAGAACCATCGCGATCTGCGCTTCTGGTGCGTAGTCCGTCGTATCACCGAAGCGCATGTGAAGACCTTGCGCCATCCCTTGAGTGATCAGTGGTTCAATTTGAAGAGCAGCATCGATAGAACCGTTCTCAATGGCGGCTAACATACTGCCAAAGTCAGGCATCAACACAAACTCGACATCTTCTTTTGTGAGACCGCCATGTTTAATCATTTGCTCAAATATATAATCATCTACTCCATTTTTGGTTGAAACCGCAATACGCTTTCCTTTAAAATCGGCGTAATCTTTAATCTCATCCTGCTTATCTTTACCGATCACAAATGAAAAATAAGATTTCCCTTTAACATTGTGCCCTTTATCCGCAATAATTTTAACGTCGATTCCCTGGGCGATTGCATTGAAAAAAGAGGCAGTGGACACGCCGCCGGCAATATCGACTTCCCCAGCAGCGAGGGCTGGCAGCATATCATCGCTGTTAGCAAATTGCGCGAATTCCACTTCAATATTATAGTCGGCAAAGTACCCTTTTTCTTTTGCAATGTAAAAGCCTGCACCTGAAGCCGCACCGTCTTCTGCGATAACGACCGTCGTTTTTTTCTTGAGCGGCGCTAAATCACCGGACGGATTTTTTTCATTGGTGTCTTCACCCGGCTGTTTGTTTGTGCCGGATTGCGTGCAGCCGCTCACAATGAAAACAAAAGTAAATAACGCAATAAACCAACCACTGATAAATCGTTTTTTCACAGAAAACCCCTCCTTCAGTTTCTTGATTGCTGAACTTCTTCCTGCAGATGTTTGCGGATCTCCATAAAGTAGATAGCCATTTCCGGGTCTGCCCGTACTTTTTCCATCGTTCGCGGCCGCGGCAAGCTGATGTCGATTTCATTCACGATTTTGCCAGGCCGGGCACTCATCAGCAATATTCGGTCTGCAAGCAGCAGCGCTTCATCAATGCTATGTGTAATAAAAAGGACGGTTTTTTTCGTTTCTGACCAGATCGCCAGCAATTCTTCCTGGAGAATGAATTTGTTTTGTTCATCAAGCGCTGCAAATGGTTCATCCATTAATAAAATTTCCGGATCGTTCGCAAACGCACGGGCAATGCTCACTCGCTGCTTCATGCCGCCGGACAGCTCTTTCGGATAGAGGGCGGCATATTTATCGAGCCCTGTTTTCTTCAAATAGTAGGCCGTCCTCTCTTTTATGACACTTTTTGGAAGCTGTCTCATTTTCAAACCGAATGCCACGTTTTCCTCAACAGTCAGCCACGGGATGACCCCGCGCTCTTGAAAGACCATTGACTGCAACGGCCGGGTCTTTTTGCCTGGTGCAATCGCATAAGAGCCAGTGCTGGGCTTTTCAAGATCGGCCAGAATGCGGAGCAGCGTCGTCTTTCCGCATCCGCTCGGACCGACGAGGCAAACGAATTCCCCATCGTTAATGCTAATCGATATATTATCCAAAGCGATGGCGCGGCTGTTTTTCTTGTAAAACACTTTCGTCAAGTTTTCGATTGATATTTTTGATTGTCCGCTCATTTGCTCACCTCCAAGGAAGGATCTTTTTCTGCAGCCCCCGCAGAAGAACCGAAAAAAGATAACCGAAAAACGAAATCAGAATAAGTCCCACGAACATTTCTTTTAACAAAAAGGCTTTATACGATGTCCAGATCAAATACCCAATACCCGATGTTGCCCCCATCATTTCCGCTGCTACAATCGTCAAAAGAGCAATTGCCTGCCCCATCTGAATGCCTTCAAGCATGACAGGGAGAGAACCGGGCAAAGCAATTTTAAAGAAATAATCTTTTGATTCAGCACCGTAATTTTTTGCCACATCCAAGTAAATAGAATCAATATTGAGTACCCCCGCTGCCGTATTGATCACGACCGGGAAAAAGACACTTCCGGCAATCGTAACAATTTTGGACATGTCTCCGATACCAAACAAAATGATAATGATCGGCAGCAAAGCAAGCGTCGGAATGGGCATCAGCGCCATTACGAGCGGAGAAATAAAATGACGAATCGGCGAATAAAGACCCATTAACAAGCCAATAATGACACCCGGAATCACGCCTAATAGAAACCCGGCAAAAATCCGGTATAAAGAAATCCCGATATGGATGAATAACTCTCCGCTGGCCCCCATCGCAATAAAAGTTTCCAAGATTTCAGTGGGCGGCGGAAAAAACCGGGCGTCAATAAGACCCGTTCGCGACAAAAACTCCCATAATAGAAGAATAAAAACTGGAGAAGCAATCGTTAGACCTTTCTTAAACCGTCCTTTCCGCTGCCGCCTTTTCCAGTCCTGCTGTTCAATTTCAAAAGGATCCATACTAATTGGCGATTTTTTCATCTTTCACCGTTCACCACCTTTACTAAAATAAAATATGTCATTAGCCTAAAAAGTGTGAAAAAAACGGAGGGGGCAATTGTTTTTTCCATAAAAAAAGAACCCGAAATATCCGGGTCCTCTAAAAACAATAGCCAGCAAATGAAAACGAGCATCAGCCGGGGTTTTATACCATTTATTCAACTTTGTTCTCGTTCGCCACTGCCTGCTTAAGCAGCCTGACAAACCGTTCTTCAAATAGAGCATCATCTTCTCTTTGACGCTTCTTTGGACCTTTCATCCGACCGCCTGCCTGCCTTGCCTTTTTAGCAACGTGACGAAAGCCAAGAAGCTGATCAATATTCTCCGGAGTATAATAACGGCCATTTTGATCAATTGCATAGCCGTTTTTGGCAAGAACCATCGCCGCCAAGCCGTAATCCTGGGTAACAACAATGTCCCCTTTTTTCACGCGGTTCACTAAGACAAAGTCCACCGCGTCGGCCCCTTTCGAAACGGTGATCGTTTCCGCTCCTTCCCGCTGCATAAGGTGAGCCGTGTCACAAATCAACATCACCTTCAGTCCAAACTGTATGGCTACTTGTATGGTAAGGTCAACGACAGGACAGCCGTCTGCATCAATCAAAACATTAGGCATAATGATTCAACCCTTTCAGTAAATATTTTTCCATTAATCACTCGGGAAGCTAATCCCAATTTGCTTTCGCACTTCATCCATTATTTCCATTGTTATCAATGAATTTTCATAAGAATTCTTAACAGACTCAACGATCCCGCTTTTAATTAGTTCAATAAATTCTTTTACTTCATAATACATCGTGCTCTTTTTTTGAGGAACGGAAATGTCTTCTATGCCGCCTTTGCGATAGTGAATAGCCACTTTTCCCTGTGTAGAGATTCTATCCATTCTAATGACTCCTTCTTCCCCTTGTATTTCGGAAGGAAGGTTCGTTTCTGTAATTTTAGAATACATCATGACTGCACTCATTTCCGCGTATTTGCAGATGATACTCCCTTCACCATCTACTCCTGAATCTAACAAAAAACCGTCCGCCTGAATTTCCGAAGGCTTTCCAAATAAAACAACCATCGGATAAATGCAGTACACGCCAATATCCATTAAAGCGCCGCTCGCAAAAGCGGGATTAAAGGCATTCAATATCGTTCCTTCCTTATATGCATCATAGCGGGAAGAATATTGACAGTAGTTAGCAAAGTATTTCCGGACCGTTCCTATTTTAGGCAAGTGTTCCTGAACAGACTGAAAATTTGGCAAAAACGTGGATTTCATTGCTTCCATTAACAACACGTTATTGTCTTTCGCTGCCTGGATCATTTGTTTGACTTCCCTGCTGTTAGCAGCCATCGGTTTTTCGCACAATACGTGTTTCTTATTGCGCAAGAAAATTTGCGCTTGTTCAGAATGCAGAGTATTAGGACTGGCAATGTATACAGCATCAATTAAACTGCTCTTTGCCATGCTCTCCAAATCTGTGAAAGTATGCTCTACCCCATATTGTTCAGCAAAAAGTTCTGCTCTTTGATTCGTCCGCGAGTAAACGGCCGTTAGTGAGAAGTCTTCCACTAAGCTCGCCGCCTCTAAAAAAGATTGAGTTATCCAGTTCGTACCGACCACACCGAAACGCACCATGTTGATTTCCTTCCTTTCTGTTTTCATCTCTCCAAAGAGTATACAACGGAAAACAGACAGCCGCTATTCATAGCTTGCTGACTGTCAGTCCACTAGCAATAACGTTTAAGCGATATTTATCTTACAAACCATACATTAGAAACTATTAGGAATTATCAGAAATTAACTGTATAGTTAACATGAAAGGAAAGGAGTTCTTCCAATGAGGAGATTTTCACTTAAATCAACTGCAGCAATTACTTTGTTAGTTCTTATTTGGGGGTTAAGCTGGGGTATTTACAAAATGTCCTTATCTCACACTCCACCCCTGCTATTCGCAGGAATGCGTGCTCTATTCGGAGGATTATTATTATCCGTTTTCTTATTGCCAACTTGGAAAAAAATAAAATGGCGTGAAAACTGGTCCAAATACTGTATATCTGCGCTATTTAATGCCGTTTTCTTTTATGGAATTCAAACAGTTGGACTGATCTATTTGCCGGGAGGGTTATTTTCGGTCCTTGTTTATTTCCAGCCGGTACTTATTGGGCTATTCGCCTGGGCATGGCTCGGTGAGCAGATGTCAAGAATGAAAGTCATTGGTCTAATTGTTGGCTTTATCGGAATCTTGGCTATTAGCGCTGATGGATTAACCGGCCAGCTCTCTACCTTGGGGGTCATTTTAGCTTTATTGACAGCCGCAAGCTGGGCGCTTGGTACAATTTATGTTAAAAAAGAGAGCGGTAAAGTAGACCCTATGTGGATGGTGGCTTTACAATTTACAATCGGAGGGGCTATTTTAACAAGCATCGGAACAGGATTGGAAAACTGGGCAGATATTGTTTGGAACAAGGAGTATTTGTTCGGTTTAGGATTTGGAGTTACTTTTGGAATCCCGGTAGCGTTCGTGCTCTATTTTAAGCTAATCAATTCGGGAGAAGCCAGTCAAGTAGCTTCCTTTACTTTTCTTGTCCCACTTATAGCCGTTTTAACTGGGACAATGTTCATGAATGAACCATTCACCTTTTCGCTGCTTGCCGGGTTAATATTAATTGTACTCAGTATTTATTTTGTGAATTATCCTAAAGTGGTAAGAAAATCTCAATTAGTAGAAAGAACCATGCAGAAAACCGCAATAAAATGAAAAAAAGATGAGCTTGTCCTACAGGATAAGCTCATCTTTTGATGAAACAGCTATGAGGACAGTCTTAAATATTGACGAAAATCTAAAAAATGTCTAGTCAAAATATGCGTACATGCATATTATATTATAGGAAAACTTTACAAAAAAATTAAATGGAGGGATAATTAAATTGAAACCTCTACTCTTAGAGGAAGTATTAACTTCTATGGGATTGGAATCCACTGAGGCTCATAAAGGAGTCACCATTTCTAATGTCACCCATAACAAGTTTTATCCAGATCATCATACTTTATATTTTAGGAGAAATGGAAAAACATATCTTAATGGTGAAAAGTTTGTAGATTATACCGACTTTTATATAGTAACGGATACACCGTTTTTAAATATGGATAAATTGAAACCGGAACAAATTATTATGGTAGACGATGTGATGGAAGCTTTTTTCAAATTCACTTCCTACTACCGTCACTTGTTCAATATTCCTGTTGTGGCGGTTACTGGCACTTGTGGGAAAACAACGACGAAAGAAATGCTTAAACATATTTTACAAAAAGATTTTACTGTACAAGCAACCATTTCAAACAAGAATGCAGGTTGTTACAATCTTCCTTATTTAACCGGCATTAATGAAGAAACTGACGCAGCTATTTTTGAAACGGCAGTATCAGAACGTGGCGATATGATGGAGGCATGCAAATATTTTTTCCCAACTATAGGAATTATCACGATGATTGATGTCGATCATACCGACAAGTTCCGTTTATTTCAAGATTATGTTGCAGAAAAAGAAAAGATAATGGAAGGCCTTAATAATAAAGGAACACTTATTATTAATATTGATGATCCACACATTATGTCTATGGATTTCTCCAAGTATAAAGGGGAAATTGTGACCTTTGGAAAAAGTAAATTTGCCCATTTACGCATAGAAAATATTGCTTTTACCGAAAACAGCATGCACTTTAAAATAAAATATAATAACCAATTGTATGATGGAATTGTTCCTGGATTAGGTGAGCATAATGTCTACAATGCAGTCGCTTCTATTGCAGCAGCTTTAGAAATTGGCATGAATATGAACACTGCAATAAAAAGGGTGGCATCCTTTCACCATTT
The DNA here is from genome assembly GCF_009183655.1 of Bacillus aerolatus. Lineage (GTDB taxonomy): Bacteria > Bacillota > Bacilli > Bacillales > Domibacillaceae > Pseudobacillus > Pseudobacillus aerolatus. Next base: position 625,618 of record NZ_WEIO01000001.1, on the reverse strand, counting down.
AAACTCTCACTTTCAAATAATCGAAGGCAAAAATCAGGTCACCGTTATTGATGATACGTGGAAATCAAATCCTGCTTCTTTAAAAAATGGATTGTTGGCATTTAAGGAACTAGCCATGCCCTCACAGAGGAAGATTGCCATTCTCGGGAGAATGGCTGCACTTGGAAAATATGCAGAAGAGGAGTACGAAAAAGCAGGATTATTGCTGAAAGAATTAGGAATAGACGTACTGATTACCAAAGGATTTCTGGCAAAAGATATCGCGAAAGCAGCAATTAATGCAGGAATGGACAAGAAAAATGTGTATCACTTTTCTGAAGCGGAAGAAATGATAAACTTCCTCGATTCTTTCTTGCAGCCAACTGATCTTCTGTACTTTAAAACCGCGGGCAATGACAAAGTATTTAAAGATGTCATTCGATATTTAAGGAAAAGTTGACTAAAATCTTTAGATAACTTGTCAAAAGCCGATTAAATAATTATTGTCGGGAATCAATTTTAATTCGTGCCGGACAAGTATATACATTTAGCGATTGCTTGCGGATAAATCCTACTGTTGTAATTCCTAACTCTTCCGCCAGTTGTAAGGCCCGTTCAGTGGGGGCTGATTTTGACAGGACAACCTCACATCCGATTTTAGCCACTTTCAATAAGATTTCTGAAGAGATGCGCCCGCTGAACACAAGTACTTTATCACTAAGGGTAATGTTGTTTTTTAAACAGTACCCATAGATTTTATCAAGTGCATTATGTCTTCCAATGTCCATTCTGCTTAAAACACAGCCATTCAAATCACATAAAGACGCATTATGAACACCGCCCGTCTTCTGAAAAATAATCGCAGACTTTTGCATTTCATCCATCAGCCGAAAACAATCCTCGGGAGTGAGTTTTACATGAATGGTATCCATTTTTTTTGCCGTCAATGCATCATTTACAAACACAAACCCCTGCCTGCTCATTCCACAGCAGGAAGTAATATACCGCTTATTTTGAAAGTTTCTGGAAAAAGGATTCAGTTTATTTGTTTTAATATGAACAAATCCTTCTTTTTCCTGCATCCAAATATGTTGAATATCTTCATATTTACGAACAATACCTTCAGAAGCTAAATAACCAATGACCATGTCCTCTATATACTCCGGGGTGCAAACCATTGTCACAAATTCTTCGCCATTGATTTTTATTGTCACAGGATATTCTGTGACAATGCTGTCCTCTATATATTCAGCCTGGCCATTCGTAAAACGAAGAATCTCTCTTTTTATCTCTATCTCGTTCACTTTCATTCCCCCTTTATACGATATTTTTATCAAAGACAAACACAGAAACGGCTATGTCTTCTTCTACCTTAATATCAAGTTAATATTGTTTATTTCTTAGTTAACTACTATAATAACATTAACAGAGATGAAATCAGAATATTTAAAAAATGTTCTAGTTCTATCACGTTTAATTTCTATTGATTAACTGGATTGGCTATTTAGTACGGACTGCTAAAGAACTATTCCACCATGAGTACACTAGGCCTGCTGTCGGGCCGGGTTCGTGGTGGATTTTTTTATATATAAAAATAAAAAGACAAGGGAGGTATAAAAATGAACTATCATATGTTGATGATCACTATAAATGGCAAAGAGTACACAGCCAATGTAGGATCATCCGTTTTGGAAATCATCAATCAACATAATATTCCCCATCCGCAAATTTGTTACGTACCTGAAGTGGATCCTATTCAAACATGCGATACTTGTATCGTAGAAGTAGATGGTGAACTTGTCCGGTCCTGTTCAACCGTTGCAAAAAATGGAATGAATATCGAGCTTTCTTCCACTCTTGCAAAAGAAGCACAAACAGAAGCGATGGATCGTTTATTAGAAAACCACTTACTTTACTGTACCGTTTGTGATAACAACAACGGCAATTGCACCTTACATAATACCGCGCAGCTAATGGAAATCGAGCATCAAAAATACCCCTACACCCCAAAAGCGGACGTAACGGAAGTTGATATGTCCCACCCTTTCTACCGTTATGACCCCAACCAATGTATTGCTTGCGGTCAATGTGTGGAAGTTTGCCAAAACCTCCAAGTGAACGAAACGCTGTCGATTGATTGGGAAGCAGAGCGTCCGCGCGTTCTTTGGGATAAAGGAAGCGCCATTAACGACTCTTCCTGTGTCAGCTGTGGCCAGTGTGTCACCGTTTGTCCTTGTAACGCTTTAATGGAAAAATCGATGCTTGGCGAAGCGGGCTTTATGACAAGTATAAAAAACGAGACGCTCAGCCCGATGATTGATCTTGTCAAAGCTGTTGAGCCGGGATACAGCGGCATTTTCGCTGTATCTGAAGTGGAAGCTGCCATGCGCGAAACACGGACGAAAAAAACAAAAACGGTCTGTACATTTTGCGGCGTTGGCTGTTCATTTGAAATTTGGACAAAAGGACGGAAAATACTTAAAGTCCAGCCAACGTCCGAGGCGCCGGTGAACGCTATTTCCACGTGCGTAAAAGGAAAATTCGGCTGGGATTTCGTCAACGCCGAAGAACGGCTCACGAAGCCATTAATTCGTAAAGGCGGCGAATTCGTTGAATCCACATGGGAGGAAGCATTGAATTTAGTTGCCAATAAATTAGGTTCGACTCAGCAGCAATACGGCTCTGGTTCTGTCGGGTTTATTTCTTCCTCTAAAATTACAAATGAAGAAAACTACGCTATTCAAAAACTGGCACGACAAGTATTTGAAACAAATGATGTCGATAACTGCTCCCGCTACTGCCAGTCCCCGGCAACGGATGGATTATTCCGGACCGTTGGCATGGGCGGAGATGCCGGCACAATTAAGGACATCGCTAAAGCCGGCCTTGTCATCATCGTCGGGGCCAATCCAGCTGAGGGCCACCCTGTTCTCGCAACCCGTGTAAAACGCGCCCATAAGCTCCAGGGCCAAAAACTCATTGTTGCTGACATGCGGAAACACGAAATGGCCGAGCGCTCGGATATTTTCATTAGGCCAAAGCAAGGAACGGATCAAGTATGGCTGATGGCTGTGACAAAATATATCATTGATCAAGGATGGCACGACCAAAAATTTATCGAAGAGAATGTTAACTTCTTTAATGAGTTTAAAACCGTGCTTGAAAAATATACACTCGAATATGCCGAAGAAGTGACCAGCATTGCAAAAGAAACACTCATTCAAGCAGCTAAAATGATTCGCGATGCTGACGGTACGTGTATCCTTTGGGGAATGGGTGTCACGCAAAACACGGGCGGTTCAGATACTTCCGCAGCGATCTCGAACTTGCTTCTTGCTACAGGCAACTATCGCCGGCCAGGTGCCGGCGCTTATCCGCTTCGCGGCCATAACAATGTACAAGGTGCTTGCGATATGGGTACGCTCCCCGGCTGGCTCCCCGGCTATCAGCACGTAACGGATGATAAGGCACGGGCAAAATTTGAAGAAGCGTACGGCGTAAAGATCGATGGAAAGCCAGGCCTTGACAACATCCAAATGCTTCATGCTGTTGAAGCAGGCAAAATGAAAGCGATGTATTTAGTCGGCGAAGACATGGCACTCGTCGACTCTAACGCGAATCACGTACACGACGTGTTATCAAAACTTGATTTCTTTGTTGTCCAGGATATTTTCTTTTCCCGCACTGCCCAATATGCCGATGTGATTTTACCTGCTGCGCCATCTCTCGAAAAAGAAGGAACATTTACAAACACAGAACGCCGTGTGCAAAGATTGTATCAGGCCCTTCCGCCGCTCGGTGATTCAAAACCTGACTGGTGGATCGTGCAAGAAATCGCCAATCGTCTCGGCGCCAATTGGAACTATCGCCATCCAAGTGATATTTTTGCGGAGATGGCCAGCCTGTCCCCTCTTTTTGGCGAGGCGAACTATGAAGTGCTTGAAGGCTGGAACAGTTTCCTATGGGGAAGCCACGAGGGAGCAAGCACGCCACTTCTTTACGTAGATGGGTTTAACTTCCCGGATAAGAAAGCGCGCTTTGCCTTGTCTGACTGGGTTGCGCCTGCTGAATTTCCGGAAGAATATGATCTTCACATTAACAATGGACGGATGCTAGAACATTTTCACGAAGGCAATTTGACGAACAAGTCAGAAGGAATTCAAGCGAAAGTTCCTGGGATTTTCGTCGAGGTGTCTCCGGAACTGGCAAAAGAGCGAGGAGTAAAAGACGGGTCGCTCGTTCGCTTAGTTTCCCCGTTTGGAGCGGTGAAATTACCTGCCTTAATTACAGATCGTGTCCAAGCAAATGAGCTTTTTCTGCCAATGAACTCGGTTGATAAAAGCTCAGCGATTAACTTTTTAACAGGCCCTGCGGTGGATCAGCGTACGAACACACCTGCTTATAAGCAAACGAAAGTTCGTATGGAGTTGCTTAAAGCAGACGGAGAAAATCCACTGCCAAAAACGAACCCTCGCAACAAAAAACGGCATCCGCAAAATGGTGTCGAAGTGCAGCGCAAATGGGATCGTCCAGGATATGTGCACTTAACGACAAAATAAATCGAGGAGGATAAGCCCATGGCCACACCCATTACTTCTATTCGAAAGCACGAACGAACAGAAGAAGAACAAACACAACAAAAGCTGGAAGACTTACAAAAGCTGCTTGCTGACAATGAAGAAGCACTAAATAAAATCCTCGGCATTGTTAGTGAATTGCATAATACCGGGGCACTTGAAGCAGCAAGTTCCATGCTTCAAGCAAAAGAAGAAATCGTAGGCATCGCACTTCACCAAGTATCTCGTGAACCGGTAACCAACTTGATCAATCATTTTTTAGGCGCAACCGGGGCCCTTGCGAACATAGAGCCTGAAATGACGACAAAGCTTGCGAGCGGTGTAGCAGCCGGCATGGAAGAAGCAAACAAACACATTGATAACAATAAACAAATCGGCATGCTGGATTTGTTAAAAATCTTAAAGGACCCCGATATCAATCGCGCAGTCGGGTTTGGGGTTCATTTTCTGAAAGGCATGGGGAAAGGGTTGAAGGAAGAGGAATAGGCTTTATCCTCGAGCGGCATATTTTTCACTCATAAATTGGGGTGATGCTCACGAATTTCGGATGCTCGCTTATAAATCGGGTGCAGCCACTTGTAAATTTAGGATATCCGCTTATAAATTTGGATTGTCCGCTCACAAATCAGGCATCGTCGCTCATAAGGTCCGAAAGTTCGCGCATAAAGCGGTACCACTTCATTCTCTTTATTTGAAATAAGGTGAGGGTGTCCTATTTGAGGCACCCTCACCTTATTTATTGCTACCTGATACTTCATTTGCTTTTATGAAATATATGAATTTTTATTCAATAAAAAAGTCTTCTTTTGTCAAAGGCTTGATTCATCTGTATTGTTTAAAAAATGAGCGGCAGTATAATTTCCACTGTTGTGCCTTTGTTTACTTCGCTTTCTATATTAAGTGTACCTTTATGCTGCTCAATAATGCGCTTAATGATCATATAACCAAGACCGGTGCCTGTTTCTTTCGTTGTGTAAAATGGAGTGCCCAGCTTTTGGATTTGATCTAATTTCATTCCTTCTCCTTTATCCATGATTTGAATAACGACTTCCTTTTCGCTCTTTTTTCGTACTCGGATCGTCAATTCGCCGCCATAGGGCATGGCTTCCATACTGTTTTTAAAAAGATTGATAAACACCTGCTTCAGCTGATTTTCGTCACAGTTTATGATAAAATCGCTGTTTTCATAATCAACGGCTATTTGAGTGTTGTTCATACTTGCCTGGGCTTGAAACAGCGCAATTGTCTCCTTTAAAATTTGTGTCACATTTTTATCGTGAAAGTGGACGACATTGGGTTTAGATAAAATTAGGAATTCACTCACAATGAGATTGATACGGTCAATTTCATCTAAAATAAGATCAAAATGCGATTCTTTCTGAAAGTCTCCTTTTACGAGTTGAATGAATCCGCGAATCGTTGTAAGCGGATTGCGAATTTCGTGGGCGACACTGGCTGCCATTTGGCCAACAGCCGCAAGTTTTTCAGCGTTTAATAATAATTGCTCTGTTTTCTTACGTCGGGTAATGTCCCTAATTTGTGCAAAGGCACCCATTAAGTTTTGTTCTTCATCAAAGATTGGCAGAGCATCAAATAAAACAGTGAGTACTCGTCCGTCCTCCCGTTTAAAAGGTGTTTCTAAATCAGTATACTGTCGTTTTTCTTCAAGTACATTCATTAAATACGAACCGAAATTTTCTAATTCATGTATATGATGAAAAAGAACTTTTTCTCTTTTCCAGCCAGTTATTCTTTCTGCAGAATCATTAAATCCTATCACTTTACCTGTTCTGTCGGAAATCATCATTCCGTTTCTTGTCGTATCCATGATGAGTTGATTAATGATGTGTAATTTCTCATTTTGTTTTAGCAATTGTAGTTCTCTTTCGATCGAATCTTTCATCGTTAACAAGAGAGTTAATAAAAGAGGACTTCCTTGATCAACGGCTGTCATAAATGTAATCGTTCCTACAGTCCTCCCTTCTATTTGATCGGTAATCGGAACACTGTAACAAGCAGATGCGTGTAAAACATGATGGTAATGCTGTGAACCAATCACTTCGATTGGCTGATTATATTTCAACGCTAGATTGACAGAACTTATCCCGTTGTATTCTTCTGTAAATTGAACTCCTTCTCTAATTCCAAGCTGAGTGATCGTCTCTTTGATCGCCTGATCTCCAAGCAGTTGAATAACATAGCCTTCTTCATCAGTCGTTGCCGTTAACACGGGCACACCTTGCATCGATAACATGAATTTTTCAAAAAAATGGATAACAACTTTTAATAATTTCGCATGCTGCGATTGCTTGATTTTCAGTTCCTGTTTCGTAAGAGTTTTTTTATATGAGGGTATGTTTAATGGGTCGAGGCCCCGTTCCTTACATTGTGCTTTTATTGATTCAAAACACAAGTTTTTTATTTTCATTGTTTTCAAACTCCTAAATAAATGATGATTACTGTTCATTACGTTACTCTGTTTTATTGATTAATGTAAATGTTTTTGGCGTAAACATTTTTAAATTCCTTCAATTACTTGATTATAAACGGATTTTAAAGATAAAAACAGAACAAATGCGCAAGCACCTTAATCAGCCTTAGGCAAAAATGTTCTTTCACCGATGTCTAGCTGCGCCTCCTTGGGGCTCGAGGTCATATGCCAGTCTGACTGCATGGCTGAAAAACGCCATTTTGTCAGACTGTCATATGCTTGTCGCCCCAGAACAGTCGGCTCCGCTTTCCTCAATGAAGTCTTCTTTTTTGACTTCATTGAGGAAAGGTTATTTGACCTCGAGGGGCTAGGCGCTGGAGCTGGACGCAGCCCCGCTCCATTGGCAAAATTATCCACCGTGCGATTGTTTTATAGTTTCCTAAACACAAAAAAACCGAATATCGTGTTTTAATCGCCCGATATTCGGTGAGCCTTCCTACATTAAATAAACAATATCTATTGTTAGATCCTTCTTGAATAAATCCATGTTCTTCCGGGCCATTAACTTCACTGCTGTTTTAATAGCAGAATGGATAACAACCTCTTAGTTCTTATTCCTTATGCACAAGTCAATTTATTGTTATTTTATACCGAAAACCGTGAATATCGTAAGAATTCTCGGAAATTTCAACTGAATATTTCTTGTGATTTTCAAAAATATAGTCCATAATATCTATAAAAAGCTCTATTTTCCTATTGGAAAGAAAGGTTTGAGAGAGAACCATGAAAAGTGAAAAGAATAAACTAATGCATTATATTGCAGGTGCGGTCGTAGTGCTAGCTATGTTATTTAATACTTTAGGCAGATATTTTCATTTATTTAATCATTCGCACGGCGGCGGGCATATCGTTTCATCTTATGACATTGAAGCCCAATATAGTGCAGCCTTAAATATTTTACTGTTCATGCCATTAGTCTTATTTGCCATCAGTATTTTCTTGTATCAAAAAAATAAAAATCATCCGTACATTCCTTATTTGCTTACATTAGTGCTGACTTTCAGCAGTATGGCGATTATATCCGGCGGAAGCGGAAGAGTAGAATTTCACTTTAGCATCTTTATGGTTGTTGCCGCGTTAGGATATTATCAGGAAATTAAGTTATTACTGATTATGACTTCCCTTTTTGCCATACAACATATCGCAGGTTTGCTCATTTTTCCAGAATTAATATTCGGCGTTCACCATTATACTTTTTTCATGCTTTTATTGCATGCTATTTTTTTAGTGTTGACGTCAAGTGCAGTCAGCTGGCAAGTACATAGTAATAAGAAGATTGAAGACTACTATAAGAAAAAACAGCATGAGCAAAGAAATAATATTATCGAAGACATTGTCGGCCGTTTATCTGTGACGTCTGATCAAGTTTTACATGTGTCAGAATCACTTTCATTCAATGCCAAACAATCCATTGAACAGAGTTCGCAGCTCGCCGTTTCTATCGGAGAGGTAGCGAGCGGCACTGAACATCAAATGAATATAATTGAAAGCAACATGAACATCATTTCAGAAATAAATAAAGGCATTCAAGAGATCAATCAAACAGCCCAAATGACTTCTAAAAAGTCTCACCTATCAGCACAGGAAGCCCAGAAAGGCAGCCAGCTTATTGAAAGTTTATTGACACAGATGAAAGAAATAAATCAGAATGTGGAAGTTTCATTTACCACGATAAAAGAACTGCACCTTCGTTCTCAATCGATCGAAAGCATTATTGGAGTAATTACTAATATAGCAGATCAAACGAATTTATTAGCTTTAAACGCTGCTATTGAAGCCGCCAGGGCCGGTGAATATGGAAAAGGTTTTTCAGTTGTGGCAAATGAAGTGAAAAAGCTGGCTGAACAGTCCCTAGATTCTTCCAAAAATATTTCGGAGATAATAAAACAAATTTTAGAAGAGTCAAGTCGGTCGGTTGAATCCATGATAAATGTAAAATCCTCCGCCACAGATGGTCTGGAAATTGCTCAACACTCAAATAAAGTTTTCCATCAAATTTCCGAAGCGTCAATGAATGTAGCTGCTCAAATTCAAGAAATCTCCTCTTTAGTTGAATACTTAAATTCTTCTTCAGGGAAAGTAAATGAAGCCATGAGAATGATGTACGCTACCGCAGAACAGTCTGCCGCAAGTACAAAGGAAATTACTATTGCGACTGAGCAGCAACATGAGCTGACAGAAAATACGTTCCAAGTTTCCAAAGAGCTGAATGATTTAACGAATGAACTAGGTGGAGTAATAAGCAAACTAAGAGACTAATAAATGGATTCATTTTTTATGAAAAAGGCCGTTTTCGATTGAACTCTATATAATAAAGACCAAAAGCATATTCTTAGCAATAAATAAACATTCCGTGTATGCTGTTGGAAGAATTCATATTGGGAGGCTTTCATATGGCACAATCATTATCAGGAAAAACAGCTATTATTACCGGCGCCGGCCGCGGGATCGGACGGGCAATTGCGATCGCGCTCGCAGCGGAAGGCGTTCATGTTGGTTTAATTGCCCGATCTGAAGAACACTTGCAAGCTGTAGCAAAAGAAGTGGAGGCTCAAGGCGTGAATGCTTCATTTGCCGCTGCAGACGTATCTAATCTAGACGATGTCAATCAGGCAGTTGATTCATTAACATCCGATCTTGGCAAAGTAGATATATTAATTAATAATGCCGGCATTGCCAAGTTCGGCGGCTTTCTCGAATTGGAACCGGACGAATGGAAAAAGATCATTGATGTAAACTTGATGGGCGTGTATCACATCACTCGTGCCGTCCTGCCGGGTATGATTGAGCAAAAGTCAGGCGATATTATCAATATTTCATCCACTGCCGGACAAAAAGGCGCACCAGCCACAAGCGCGTACAGTGCGTCGAAATTTGGCGTTCTCGGCTTAACAGAGTCGCTTGCACTTGAAGTGAGAAAGCACAACATTCGCGTCAGCGCGCTCACACCGAGCACAGTCGCTACTGATTTAGCTTTCGAAAACAACCTCACAGACGGCAATCCCGACAAAGTCATGCAGGCAGAGGATCTTGCTGAATTTATCGTCGCTCAATTAAAATTAAACAAACGGACGTTTATTAAATCAGCCGGTTTATGGTCAACGAATCCTTAAAACGTTAGAAGCCCGCAACAAAGTTGTAGGCTTCTTTTTAAATTCTTAACTATATTTTGCTATTTTGTCCGACTTAATCTGGCGAAGACATTCCGCCGGCTCCTGTTGAATTCTTATCCGGATGGGCAGGGATGGTTTTCTGCACTTTTTCCTCTGGCTTAGGTGTTTTCTGTTGGGCAGTTGAAGGAGTATTAGAAAGTTGTTCTTTACTGTCTTTCATTTTTTCGCCTCCTTTTATTCCCCCTTAGTTGTTTTTTCCCCGCTATATTATTTCTAAACCATGCAAGCCAATTATTTCCTTAAACGTTTTCTGCCACGTAAATGTATTATCTGCTTCGATAACCAAAGAAACTCTCCTCTTGCTATTCTCTTTTAAAAAAGAAAGCTTTTTTGAATGAATAATCACTCATTTGTTTTCATTTAATTAATTTTATTGCTTACGTAAGTTGTACCTTTTTATTCGCTAGTAACTCGAGCGCTTCTTGATACGAATCTCCCAGCTCTTCCACGATTTCCTGTACCGTCTGTATTTTTTTTACCGTGTTGATGCCTTGCCCGGCTGACCAAATGTTTTTCCACGCTTTAGGTGAGGTGTTGTTCATTTTCGAAAAGTCTACTTCATCCTTTTTCGTCAAGTTATCGGGATCGAGCCCTGCTTGTCTAATGCTCGGTTTAAGGTAGTTGGCATTCACTCCGCTGAAAGCGTCTGTATAAATAAGATCTTCCAAAGTAGATTCTATAATCATATCTTGATATTCTTTTTGGGCAAAACTTTCTTCCGCTGTAATAAATCTTGTTCCCATGTAAGCAAAATCGGCTCCGAGCGCTTGTGCTGCAAGAATATCTTTCCCATTTGAAATAGAACCTGATAGAATTGTAATTCCATCCCAAAACTCTTTCACTGCCCCCATAAAAGCAAACGGATTAATCGTTCCCGCATGTCCGCCGGCGCCGGTGCAAACAAGAACAAGACCGTCCACCCCTTTTTCAGCCGCTTTTTTCGCATGAAAAATAGTGATTACATCTGAAAATACTAAGCCTTCATATTCATGCACAATTTCTACAACAGGGCTCGGATCACCAAGAGAAGTAATCACAATTGGCGGCTCGTACTTTTTAATAAGCGCTAAGTCTTCATCGTATCGTTTATTTGACCGGTGAGCGATAAAATTCACTGCCCACGGAGCGACCGCCTGATCTGGATGTTGTTTTTTCGCTTCTGCCAATTCAACCGTTATCGTCTGCATCCATTCTTCGAGCACATCAACTGTACGGGCATTTAATAATGGAAAAGAACCGATCACCCCGTATTTGCAGCCTTCAATGACCATCTTCGGACTGGACACTAAAAACATAGGAGCCATAATGACCGGCAATATCACTTTTTCTTCAATTATTTTCATCATTTTTTCCGACATCTTTGTTCCTCCTTTTATAATAATACATAGTAAACTTCTTCAGTCATTGCATAAATTCCTTTTTCAATAAAAAAGCATCCACTAAAAAGTGAATGCCTTGGTGAATTAGTTGCTCTTCTCATATTGCAGCCAGTCAGATCCGTTAATTTGATTGGATACATCAATGACTTTATTTTTAACTCTTTCTGCTTCCGAGCCTTCAAGTCTCTTTGGCTGGTAATTATTTCGGTGAGTGACAGAAGAAATCGAGAACGGCACGACATTAATTTCTTTTTGATCTGTCAGCTTGCCATTTTTCAAATGGAATGTCTGCTGAAATACGTATGTGTCTTTATCACTCGGGTTTCTGTTTCCGCCGAACATAAAGTTTCCAAGGCTGTAGACGATGAACTTCCCCTTATATTCTTCTATCCCTTGTACGACGTGCGGATGATGGCCGAGAATCAAATCGGCTCCGCTGTCTACTGTGTAACGTGCCAGTGTCTTTTGTGATTCTCTCGGGACGTAGCTTCTTTCTGTCCCCCAATGATAGTGAACGAGGACGATTTCCGCTCCTTTTTCTTTTAACGTTTTGATGTCTTCCGCCACTTGCAGCCGGAGTTCAGGTGTATCATCCCAGCCTTCATAGCCGAGAGCTCCAACTTTCACTCCTTTCACTTCTGTCATGTATTTATTGTCATAACCAAAGTAGCCAATCTTTTGTTTCTTCAAATTGTTAATCGTATCATCGTATCCTTTTTGTAAGTAATCATAAATATGGTTGTTTGCCAAGTTGACAGCTTCGATCCCGCCAAGTTCTAAAACTTGGACGTAGGATGGATCACCTTTGAAGCGAAATTTTTTCACCGCTTTTTCAGTAGCTTCCGTTAATGTTGTTTCTAAATTAACTGTGGATAAATCATCGTTTTTAAAAATATCGTCAAGCTCAGCAACAAAATAAGGAAGACCATTTTTATTCGCTTCATCCGGAAAAGACCCGGCATATTGAAACGCTTCATCCGTTCCGAGTGTAAAATCTCCCGCTGCACTGATTTTGATCGTTGTTTCTTCAACAGGTGCTGCCGCTTCTTTTTTCTCTTGCGTCTTGGCTGCGAAGGCTTTTTCTTCTTTTGTCTGGCCGTTCTTCACTGTCTCGGCAGACTTCAAACTAAAATTGTAAATAGAAAGCCCTATTACAAGCATGCAAAGGACGAGAAGTGTCAGCTTAACAGATTTTTTTAACCGTTTGCCTTTTCTTCTTCCATTACGACTGTTTAGTTCATTATTCATTTTTATCCGTATAGCCCCTTTATGTCATTATTTTTCCATCTTCCATGAATATACTACAAAATCTGTTAAAAAACTATATCTTTCTCAATAGTTTCATAGAATGACAAAATAATATTTAGTTACAAAAGTCCTCCAACATTCTATTGAATTTGGAGGAAGCAACCTTTAAATATCGTTGTGACTTATGTATAGGGCACGTTTTTTAGGAAATAGTTTCTCCGATCTTTAATACCGCTAAGTGAATATTCGCTGAAGAAATTGAACGTTTTTTAAATGAAACGCTCGCTCCGCTTCAACAAGAAAGTGATCCTAACAATGAACTGGAACACACGCTGTATGTGTACATCGAATCCAATAAATCTGCTGCTGAAACCGCTGCCAAACTGCATATTCATATTAATACACTGTACAAACGGCTGAAAAAAATCGAAAAACTGTTGCAAATGAATTTTAACTGTCCGGAAGACAATTTAAAAATCCAATTGGCCTGTCATTTAAAAAAGAGCCTCGATTCATCACTACTTGCGTAAAACGAAGGCTTGTTCTTTTATGCTACACAAAAAAAGCTGCTTCCAGTGGGAGCAGCTTTTTTGTATTCACCTTCTATATTCCTTCTCGGCACCGCCCGCATAATCAATTTCCACTTCCACCGATTTTGCATCTGCCGGAACGTCAAATGCTTCTTCTACAGTTTTTAACACTTCATCATCAGGTGTACTTTCATTAAACACAAAAGAAGCAAATATTTCATCCAGTTCTTTCATTGCATCGTCGCCATTTAAACGTTTATTCTGATCCTTATTCATATACGACGCTTCTGTTCCATTTTTATCTTTTTCGTAGCTGACATCAATAGCGTCGTTCGTTCCTTCTAAGTCGACGTCAAGGTCAAAACTTGTAAACGTATAGCCGCCATTAGCTTCCTTTCCTTCTGCTGGAGCCTTTTCTGGCGGGTTTTTTACTTCTTCTTTATCCGCGCAGCCCGCGAGCGACAAAGCTAACACAAATGAGGCGACCGGAGTTATCCATTTCATGTTACCCACTCCTTCTCTTTAATGACTATTGTTTGTATACCCTCATTTGTGCTTTTATATTCACGTTGTTTTTTGCGCGCCTCCTGAAAAAGGAACTTTATACCCTTTAGCAACGATATCTCCTAATACAGCTTGCGGTGTGTCTGACTGGCAGCCGCAAGTTCCCCCTTGTCCTGTTGCCTGTACGTGTTGGACGCTCGCTTTTTCGATGCCTGCTCCGATTAAAATGCCTCTTTTCGCCGAATGTTCAATCACGACATTTTTAATATGGACATCATCCGCTTTTTGTTCCCCGCCAAACACTTTAATATCTACACCGGCTTTATTAAAATGCTTCATTTGAATATGGTTCAAGTGTACGTTCCTGGCTCTGTACTGGATGGCAATAACGGGTTGTTTTTCATAATCGTATTCACGATCGCCGATCACAGCAAAGTGATTGACAACGACGTTTTTATAAGCGGATACGACCAGCGCTCTCGGATGTGAATCGCGGTAAAGGTCCGTCCGTATCGGTGCGAGGGACACGATACGTGCAGCGGTAATATTGTATGCCGTCAGCGATTCCGCATCAGAAGCACTATGGTGGCCGATATGCCTGAAATTAAACGACCGGTTATCGTTCACTGATAAGTGGCCAATAATATGAACATTGGCTGCAGCAGATGAATTGTGGTGGGCTTTTATTTCCACACCGCCAAAACATCTCGCTGTTGAGTTGTTAAACAACCACACGTTTCGCGATCCATCGTCTACTTCAATGCCATTCGAATTGGAAAACCCTTCTTTATGGGCTTTTCCGCTTGGATCACACATATGCGAATGGGAAATAAAGATAAAATCACTGTGATGAGTCGTTATACCATCATCCCCAAAACCATATCCGTTTAGGCGGTCGAGCCAAATGTACTTACTGCCGCCCCGTGCTCTGTAGCCGTCGCCTGAGTAGCTGTACTTTGTGGAAGAAACATCAAAACAGTGCAATCCGGGGTTTATTGCTTGAACATCTTTCACCCAGCCATACGTCACGTTGGCGTAAGTGAGACAGCTTGAACGATTGCCCCCTGTGCTCGTTCTGGGCACATCCCCGAGCCGTTCCACATTCCAGTCGAGCGTCATTTTTTCTACGTAAAGGTGATGGTTCCCTTTCTTATGATCGGCATTCGTAATCAGCCAGCCGGCTTTCGGTGTCTTGTCGTGCAGCTTAAGCACCGTTCTGTCTTTTCCTTCTCCAGTTATGGAAGTGAAAGAAGGCAGCTTGATTTCTTTTACGAGATAAATTCCTTCTGGCACATATACATTCACTTTCCCTTTTCCAATGGCCCGGCGAAAAGCTTCCGTGCAGTCCGTTACCCCGTCTCCTACAGCACCAAATTGTTCTACGTTTACTTTTCTTGCCGTCTGTTTTTGCAAACTTAAGTATTCTTTGTCGAGTATTTTTTTCCACACCGGGTAAATAGAGCCCTGTTCATCCGTCCATGTTTCTGATGAATCCGTCTGTTTCGACCGTTCCGCAGGAAGTATAAGCCCGATGAGAAAAGAGGTGAGTTTTTGCCACAAGCTGCTTTGTTCACGCTGTTTAACGGACGGCGCACAATATAGATCTTTGCATTCAGCAAACATAGTGTGCGTTTCCTGAACAGCTTCTTTTATGGAAGCATTGCGATGAAAAAACTGAGAAATTAACTGATCGTTCTCTTCAGGATGATGCCTTTTGCTTAAGTGGATCATCTAGTACACCTGACCTTTCATTTATTTCTTTTCCTGTAATTGAATGTACCCTTATTTTTCAATTGAGAAGCTTTCTAAGCCCAAAATGAAAGAGATTAAAGAGGAAGAAAGAAGGGTATACAGTCGTTTGACAAGATTTAAATAAATTGGCTGATTATGTATGAGTAAAATCTTTCTTTTCTTTTCATTTTCTTGTCAATTAAGGGCATACATAAAGGAAACACATTAATTTTAATCTTTGCAAGGCTATTCTTATAAAAAGAAGGGGCAGGGAGATATGGGTACTATTTCAATCATCATACCAGCTTACAATGAAGAAGATAATATTCAACTGATTTATGAAAGCATAAAAAAAGAATTTACAAAGTTAGCTTATGATTTTGAAATTTGTTTTATTAATGATGCCAGTACAGATCACACGTTAGAAAAGATAAAACAACTGGCTGCCAAAACGCCGAAAGTCAAATTCGTTTCCTTCTCACGAAATTTCGGAAAAGAAGCCGCCTTGCTGGCCGGTTTGCAGCACGCGCACGGCCGAGCCGTTATTATTATGGATGCTGACTTGCAGCACCCTCCTTTTTTAATTCCTGAACTTCTGAGGGGATATGAAGAAGGATTTGATCAGGTGATTGCGCGACGAAACCGAAACGGTGAACGTACGATGAAAAAATTGCTTTCCTCCAGTTATTACCGGATCGTTAACAAAATTGTCGATGTGAAACTCGAAGACGGTGTCGGTGATTTTAGGCTGCTGAGTGAAAAAGCTGTTCGGGCCGTGTTATCATTAAACGAAGGACAGCGCTTTTCCAAAGGGTTGTTTTCCTGGATCGGCATGAGTCAAAAAATCATCGACTATGACAATGTTCTTAGGGAAAATGGGGAAACGAAATGGTCATTTTCAAAATTATTGAATTACGGATTTGACGGCCTAATTTCGTTTAACAATCGGCCGCTCAGAATTTGTTTTTACACGGGAGCGATGATTTTATGTTTGTCGATTATTTATAGTGCGGTTACGTTTATGCAAATTTTAAACAGCGGCATTGATGTTCCTGGATATTTTACGATTGTTACAGCGGTCCTTATTTTAGGCGGTATTCAACTCGTCAGCCTTGGCATCATTGGTGAATACATTGGACGGATTTATTACGAGACGAAAAAAAGGCCGCCTTATTTAATTCAAGAAACAAACTTTATGAACGGAGCGCAATATGAAAAGAACCAGCCAAGAATTTATCAGATTCGTCATAACCGGGGTAATCAATACCTTTAATTATTATGCGGTCTACTTACTGATGCACGTTTTATTTAATTTTCCCTACTTGCCATCCCATGTGATTGCATTTTTACTCAGTTTCGTCATTTCCTTTTTCTTGAACTCGTATTTCACCTTCAAAGTGAAGCCGACATTAGCAAAGTTTTTGAAGTTTCCATTATCACAAGCGGTTAATTTCATCGCTTCTTCTCTTTTTATGTATGTGTTCATTGAATTCTTTCACATTAGCAGCATGATCACGCCTATTCTGGCTGTTTTTATCGCCTTGCCGGCTACATTTATCGTGACTAGTAAAATTTTGAAAAAAGAGAGTGTCAGCACATGAATAGAAAATGGGTATTTTTTTTAATCATAAGCAGTCTGCTTTTATCAGCAGCTGCTCATTTCTATTTTATTCAGGAATGGTTCGAAGGAAGATTTATGATCGGTCCGAATGACGGTCTGTCGCAAATGATTCCATTTAAACAGTTTCTTTATGATCAATATAAAGAAGGAAATTTTTTCTACTCGTGGGCATTCGGCCTTGGCGGGGGATTTTACAGCCAGCTCGCTTATTATTTCTCTACTTCTGTCATCTTTCTAGCCACAGCGGGTGTTGTCTTCCTATTGGAAACGCTGCACTTAATTGATGCGCCCGATTTACTGTTTTGGGCGGATACAATATTGTTTGTCAGCATCATCAGGCTGTCTCTCATTATGATAGCTGCCACTTTTGCCTTTCGGTATATGGGCATTCGAACAGCCGCTGCTTTTACCGGAGCCGCTGTGTACGGTTTGTCCGTCATGTACTTCCGGCACGTCATTTTCTGGGAATTCTTCACGGATGCGATGCTTTGGCTGCCTCTGCTCGTATTAGGTACAGAAAAAGTAATTCGGGAAGGTAAAACGGGCTGGTTCATTGTTGCCTGGGCACTCATGTTCTTCAATAATTTTTATTTCGCTTATATCCATCTCATCTTTTTATTAATTTACATACTGTTTCGCTGGATCGTCCCGCTTTCGGAAAAAGAATGCACGAAATGGCAGCAACTCCGTCTGTTTTTTACGGCAGGAGTCATTAGCTTTTGTATAAGCGCCGTTTCCTTTATCCCGGCTGTATACGGCTTTCTGAATAATCACCGGCCTGCTTACGAAGCGGATATTCCAATCTTTCATGTCATGGATAATATTTTATATGCCAGCAAGTATATTATTTTACCCGCCATCCTGTTGTTGTTTTTATTCACAAAAACATTATACAAGGAACGTACATATAAGTTTTTTGCATGGCTCACTTTGTTTTTAATTGTACTGCACTTTAGTCCATTAGCGGCGAGTGCGTTTAATGGCTTTTCAGCCCCGCAATACCGCTGGGAATATTTGCTTTCCTTTACGGCTGGAGGCTGTATCGCAGCAGGACTGCAATCTTTGCATAAAGTACGAATAAAGCAGGTTCTTTTGCCTGCAATCGCAGCCTTTGGACTCTATTTTCTGATGGCACAAACCATGGCACGAATAATAGGACCGGTCCTTGCCCTTGAGTTTCAGAGACAGCTGGAGATAGTGTTTCAGTTGTTTCTATTATCTGCCTCTCTGCTCCTTCTTTACGTTTGGAGAAAGCATGTTTCTTTCTTGTTTTTATTGCAGCTTGGAATTGTCGCATCATGCCTCGTTGTCGTTAATGAGTATGAACAGCTCACGATATCAGAAAGATTTGGCATAGATAAAGCCTCTCGTGATTTTTTACATAGCCCCGCCTATAACGGAGCTGAGCAGCAACGCTTAATAAGAAAAATAAAAAATTCAGAGCGTGATCCATTCACACGGATCGATTGGATGATTGGCTTGAGGAATAACACACCGCTCGTGCAGAATTTTAACGGGACGAGTTTGTATTCAAGCATATTTAACGAGGAGCTGCTGTTTTTCTATTGGCGTGATTTACAAATAGATATGAGACGGGAAAGTGTGAGCCGCTATGCGACTTTAGGCAACCGGGCGAATTTACACAGCCTTCTCCAAACTGACTACTGGATGAGAAAAAAACAGCAGTCAGCAAATGCTCCTTATGGCTTTGAACTTTTTGCAGAATCGGCAAATTATGCTGTATATAAAAACACCCTTCCGCTTCCTTTTGTCAGAACAGCTCGGCACGTGTTTTATGAGGAAGATTTAAAAGGCAGCTCTACGCTGGACAAAGAACATGCGATGCTTTCAGGGGTTGTTTTAGAAAAGAAAAAGGGGCAAAGTCATGCACTTCAAAAAGAAAAGAACATCATCAACGAGTCAGTCATCCAAACAGAAAGCGCTGAATACAAAAATGGAAAATTAAAGGTGGCAGCAGACAACGGCGGTATTACTATAATTCCCCGCTCTCCTTCCGCAGGGACGAAAGATTACTATGTCCATTTTCATATAGAGAATGTGCACGGCGACGGCTTTGCATTAAAAGTAAATAAATATCGGACAACAAGAAAGCCGGCTTCTTCCATTTATAAAACAGGAATTCATACGGTTGTCATCCGTATCCCTAAAGAGAAAAAAATCGTGATCCGGCTGCCTAAAGGCACATACGAGCTGAAAGATTTGAAGCTGTATGAAGAAGATTACCACGAGCTTCATCAAGCGGCTTCAAAGAATGTTATACAGCCCAAATTAAATTGGGACAAAAATAAAATTTTAATCGATTATAAAAATGAGACAAATGAACAGTATATGGCTTTGCCTATTCCGTTTGAAAAAGGATGGAAACTAAAAATTAACGGCAAAACACAGCCAATTGAAAAAGCTAATTTTGCGTTTACCGGCTTTAAATTGCAACAAGGAGAGAATCATATTCAGCTCGTCTACCGTCCGCCTTTCTTTTCCTATTCTGTTTTCTTAACTGTCCTTGGCTTAATTGGAGCAGCTTGGCTGATCAGTAGATCGTCTGACAGAAAAAATGTTCTCTAAACTTTATATGTTTAAAGCAATGAGCTTGTTGGTAAAGATATAGGGAAGACAAAAACCAGGAGGAAGATAGAATGGTTACAACAAAAACAGTTGAAAATGCATTGCAGGCAAAAAGTGAAATTGAAGGATTACTCGCTCAAGGATATTCCCTCGACGATGTTTACATCCTTGCTCATGATGAACACCGATCAGAAGATGTCTCAGATGCTCTTCATACGAATGAAGTCGGCATGAAAGAACAAGGTGTACTTAACAGCATGGGCAACATGTTTAAATCGCGCGGCGATGAACTAAGAAGTAAAATGGAATCACTTGGGCTGTCCCAGCAGGAAGCAGAAACATATGAAAAAGAACTAGATAAAGGGAAATTAGTTCTTATTGCAAACAAACATTAAAAGTAAGACACAAAAAAAGCTGTCATAATAGGGCAAAGCCCCTTATGACAGCTTTTTTTTGACGTATTTGCGGCGGAAAACCGCCTGGCCACATCCAGACGTTCTGCTTTACAGCAAGCTTTCCGACTTACGCAAATTAGCTCATCGCTCAATTAATATACCACACATGTTCCATTGACAGCAATCTTTTTTTATTTTTTTAACTCACTGCTCATAAATGGTGTGTAATCCGGGTAAAGTTATAATAAAAAGACAGCAGGCAGCAAGTGGAAAAGGAGATTATCGTAAATGACAGACACACAAAAAACAAATGATGAATTATCTGAACGATTTGAAGCCGCTTTTAACCGCATTCACAACAAATTAAAAGCGATGGGGAAACAATCCGACGGTGATGCATTTGTCGAACTGCTTCACAATAGTGCGCGTAACCACGCGAGTATACGTGCCCATTTAGATGAATTAAAACAGTTTGCTAAATTAAGAAATGCCATTGTTCATCAGAAAACAGAAGCGTATTACTACATAGCCCAGCCTCATGAGAAAATTGTGGACCGCATTGAACAGATCGACAAAATTTTGTCCGAGCCCGCTGAAGCGATCTCTATCGCTTCTACACCCGTTTATACGGTAGAACCTGATACCCCGCTTTTAAAAGTGCTCGATATGATCCGCGACAACAAACTAGCAGAATACCCCATCTACGAAAAAGGCAAATGCCAAGGCTTACTGACGGGGAGAGAAATTTTAAAATGGATGGCGGACAACCAGGAGAATGGGAAAGTTGATATCGCTGATGTAACAGTTAAAGACATATTGCCGTCTAAAAATGACTATATCATCTCTTTTGTGAAAAGAGATGCGAATATATTTGATATTGAATATACGTTTGAAGAACATCAGTCCAACAATAAAAAACTGGAGGCTGTTCTCATCACACCAAATGGCGGTTCAGATGAGCTGCCGGTAGGTATTATTACTTCCTGGGATTTAACGAAAAATAATGACGTCATTTTAGAACCGTAAAAAAACAGGCAGAGTCTCTCCTGCCTGTTTCTTTGATTAATATTTTTTTGCACCTAAGTAGCGTTTAGACCAGTAAGACTCTTTCAAGGAACTGATGGTCACACCTTTTGAAGTGGAACTATGTATAAATTGATTGCCGCCCAAGTAAATTCCAGCATGAGACGCGCCTTTTTTATAAGTTTCAAAGAAGACAATATCGCCAACTGCCGGATTGCTCGTTTTAGATCCTTTTGCGTATATGCCAGCCACCGTTCTTGGCAATGAAACATTGGCACTGTTTTTATACACATAAGTTAAAAATCCACTGCAGTCAAACCCTGATGGTGTGGTTCCTCCCCACTTGTAAGGAACATTCATAAATTTCTTCGCATAACTGACGGTATTTGCTTTGCTATATGTATGACTGTTTTGTGCTGCAGAAGTATGTACGGCTGTTTTTCCTAATACCCTAAACGTATTCTTCCCCGCAATTCCGTCAGCTGTTAATCCATGTGCTTTTTGCAGCTTGATCACCGCTGATTTTGTGAGAGGACCGAAATGCATATCTACTGAAGATTTGTAATACCCTTTTGACTTTAGCGCTTGCTGCAGTTCTTTCACATCTTGGTGCTTCATCCCGCTCCTCAATGTTTGATCACCTAGAGCGGCCTCACTTACAATCGGGCCAGTAAATAGCGCACCCGAAATCGCCGCTGCCATAATCCACTTTTTCACTCTGTTTCCCCCTGCATTTCATATATTTGTTAATGTGATTGTATCATCTGAAAATTTCTGAACTATTTTAATTACATTACAAATATATTAAATTTTCGAGGTTATTCTATACATTTAGTTTATTATTTTCCTTATTTGACATATTCACATATTCAAAAATAGTCATTTTAACCGCCGATTCGAGTATTGGGAGTACCGTTTCTAAAGCTTCTGCCATGTTTACTTAAAAAAAAGCATATCAACATGTCAGCTTTTTTCGAGGTGAATGTCTTTCGTAAAACCGCACTTTTCACACAAAAATCTTTTTGATTCTTAATAATGAGTATACAATTTATAAAATAAAATAAGAATACCATTAACTTTCACAGTTCTCCAAATGCAAATTTATAATTAGACCAGCCGGTCCCAGGAAAAGTTTTATGCCCTGGCGGCAGCGGGTATCATTATATTGCTGACACTATTGCTTTTATTGAATACTATCTGTAATTCAAAAGAAATATTAAAGGAGGTTCATGATGACGAAAACGCCGGAGAATAAACAGACTATAACGAAAAGACGAGTAAATGTGTTAAGCAGTAGTGGAAAAGATATTGTTTATAAAACAAAAGAGTTAAATTTATGGTACGGGGATAATCAGGCCTTGAAGAACATCAATCTGGATATCATTGAAAATGAAGTGACTGCAATCATAGGCCCTTCAGGTTGCGGAAAATCTACTTATATCAAGACATTGAACAGAATGGTAGAGCTTATACCGGTTGTTAGAACTGATGGTGAGATTTTATACAGAGGGAAAAACATCTTCGATAAATCTTACACGGTTGAAGAGCTGCGGACCAAAGTGGGGATGGTGTTCCAAAAGCCTAATCCGTTTCCCAAATCGATCTATGAGAATGTCGTGTATGGGCCAAGAATCCATGGGATCCGCGATAAAAAAATCCTGGATCAAATCGTCGAAAAAAGCTTGAGGAGTGCCGCGCTTTGGGACGAGGTAAAAGATCGCCTTCACCAAAACGCTTTCGGCTTGTCAGGCGGACAGCAGCAGCGACTTTGCATCGCCCGGTGCATGGCGATTGAACCGGATGTTATTTTGATGGATGAACCTACTTCTGCGTTAGATCCGATTTCAACGTTAAAAATAGAAGAACTGATGCAGGAATTGAAAAGAAGTTATAGTATTATTATCGTAACGTATAATATGCAGCAGGCCGCCCGGATTTCGGATATGACTGCTTTTTTCCTAAATGGGGAAGTGGCAGAATTCGCGAAAACAACAAAAATGTTTTCAAAACCCGATGATAAGAGAACAGAAGATTATATAACAGGCCGGTTTGGATAATCTTAGGGACCAGTGTGTATATTGATTTCATTTTCGGGAAGGGAGCTTAAAACATGTCCATCCGTAAGAATTTTGATGAAGAATTACAAAAGCTTCAAGGTAGATTAATGGAATTAGGTGACTTCACCGATAACGCACTTACACGATCACTGGAAGCCTTGGAAACGCAAAACGTTGATTTAGCATTAGAAATAATGGATGACGACACAAAGGCTGATATTATGGAAGAAGAAATTAACGATGTCTCGATTTGGCTTATTGCCAAAGAGCAGCCCGTTGCCAAGGATCTGCGCAAAATCATCGGAGCCATCAAGATCGCAACAGATGTGGAGAGAATTGCGGATTTTGCTGTAAACATCGCAAAATCGACGATTCGAATCGGCACCGAGCCTCATGGCCAGTTTCTTGCTGGCATTAAGCAGATGCATAGCATTTTGCTGGAGATGCTGACATTGTCTTTAGAAGCCTTTAACGAAGAAGATATAGAAAAGGCCAAGAAGGTAGCTGAAATGGATGATGAGGTAGATGACTTATATGGCCAAACGATAAGAAGCTTCCTTTCCATGAATCAAAGCAACCCGGAGCTTCTGCCGCAAGTAACCCAGCTTTGTTTTGTTTGCCGTTTCTTAGAAAGAGCGGCTGACCATTGTACCAATATTGCAGAAAACGTTTATTACCTTGTGAAAGGCAGAAGGTATGATCTAAACAGTTAATAAAAGGCTCTTTTCTAAGAGATTGTTGCTTTTAAAACGAAAACTGTTAAAGGTTGATTGGAGCGGAAATCAACCACACCGCACTACTTGGTAAATAGCAACAAAGTTTGCGAAAACAGCCTAATAAAAAGACTTTCTATCTCTAATAAGTTCTCTACAAGAGTCATTTTCAAGAACGTCAACTACCATCACATCCGTTTTAATAAATAAAAGGTAAAGTAAAAAGACACTAATTTTTAATAAAATCGTGTCTTTTTTAGCGTTATAATGTGTTTTGTTTGTTGTACATATTCCACGAACGGCTCCCAAGTGACGAATATTAAATCTAACATTCACATAAAATGATTAGAACTTCATTTTGGACAAGTTGGACAAGCGAGGAGGATTGCAATGAATAATAAGTTCATTTTTTTTCTATTGCCTGCTCTTTTCATCATTCTTATTGTGGCATCAAGCTTCGATTTTTCCTCCCGCAAGTTTGTAGAGGAAAAAAACTCGATATTATTTTCTGAACAGGATAGTACGCTCGCAATAGCTGAATCAAAGGAACAAAAAGAGACATACCAATTTAAAAACTTTGAACTGGAAGAGAAAATAGTAGGTATTGAGGAAGCGGATGGTTACATTATAGAAACTTATCGTGAATATGAAGTCTACAAAGACAAACAAGGAAACGTAAAGGAAAAGGTCCCTACTTCAAACTATAGCTACATCCGTTATCAAAAATACTAATTTTATCTTATCAAGGGAATCACATCTACCTAGTCATCACTTTTTTTAAAAAAGTAATGATGATTCCGCATAAAATGGCCACACCTAAAAAAAGAAGGGATTAAAAATAAAGGGTTAATGATCATTCCACCAAACGCTACACTTCCTGTGCATTTTTTGGGGATTCTTTCTAAAAAGCAAAAAGACGTCTCTGCTGTCGGAGTAACTTATATTAGCTTTATTGTTCGGTAAAGAAAGTGCTTTTTTTCTTCCTTTTTTCCAATAACGGATGAACCTTCTTTTCAAAATTTTTTATTCCAATGTACACATCCGAAAGACCAACTATTAGAGTGATGGGTATGATACTCACTCCTGTAACTCTCAGGAAGAAAATAGGCAAAACCCATAGGAAGTATGTCCGTTTCACATTTTTCCCACATCTCATATATTATTTTAGATTTAGGTTATTTTCGTAAATATTGTTGTTTTCAAATAAATTTGTTTATTTTATACCAATTAATTTTGAGGTGGTTCAAGTGACTGAAAAGGTAATAGAAATTTTTGATATAAATAAAGGTAAAGTTATAATGAATGTTCAATTAAATACTGATTTACAACAAGAAGTAAAGAAATTTCTTAAAGGGATAACAGGCATATACGTTAAATTCAAACCAATTCCGGATACAGGATTTATGATAAGAATTCCTTTAGAACCTAATATTATGATGAAATATCAATCGTTTAATGCCCTTGTAGATGAAGTAATAATCATATTTTCCGGTCAAGAAAATCCATATTTAATGGTTTTTGACAATGAAAACAGACCGTATTTCTATAGATTTGAAGGCGATACAGACAAATTCTTGGCATTATTAAACTTCAAACCTTGAATTCCCCCAGTTACTCACTTCGTTCGTTGAACGTGGGGATTCCTGCGTACAGAACTCTAACGAATTCTAATTAAGCAAGATTTGATAAAAAGACGAACCTGCGAAGCTGCAGCCCGCCATTATTCCACCATCCTGCTTGTTTCCGAATCAAACCGGCTCATGGAACAGTGTTTTTGCGCCTGCTGTGCGTTTATAATGGCCTCTGTATTTTTTGGCGGGCATGAAATAAACGCCTCTGTGTTTGTTTCTTTTTCAATGAAATTGAATATGACAAACTAACTGAAAAAGCAAACGAGCAAGAGCTTCCACGTTCAAAAAACGGCATTACCTTAACAGCAGAAAAGGAACCATATACAACATCCACTGATACACTCACCGTTCTTATTTAAAATGACAGCAACACTGAATTCATTACGGGTGTACACATTTTCCTAGAGAAGAAGATTGATAGCACGTGGTATGAATTCCCCCATAAGGCCAATATGTTTACAGAAGAAGGAAGGCTCCATCGTCCGGGTGAATCATCTTCACTTAGTCTCTCGGTTAGTGAATTGAAATATGAGCTTACCCCTGGTGAATACCGGGCTACTATTTCTGGTCTTGCTGCTCCTTTTGAAATTACCGGGAAATAAAAAAGAGCCCTCTATATTGGAGATGCTTATTCATTCAGATTCCGGCTGCCTTATCAAAAACAGCCCCATTCCTTAGTTATCAAGGGCTGGGGCTTACTTTATATAAATATTATTTTTGAATAAGTTCTCTTTCTACAGACAAAACTTCTTTATTCTTATCCAGAAAAAAGAGTTCGTTCATCGCACTTCCTTCAACTAGCAGAAATGAATACCACAGCTTAACTTGTTTAAGCTCGGGGTCATTTAACTCCTCCTCTAAATGAAAAACTTTCGTTGCATTTTGGTCTTGCAGCTTCATATTGAACTCACTAGGCACCAGATATTCAACCCGCTCATTTTTTATCAGACCAAACGTTAAGCCTTCTGTTTTCGGTGCATGTGCATAGGGAATTTCTCTTTCTTCATTTATATCATATACGTTTAAAGCAGTTGGGTGAATCTCAAAATCTTTATACCAGCCAAACGGATAAAAAACATAACTGGAAGCGACGGACACACGCCCATCCTCCTCAATAAGAAAAGTTAATGTATTATCAGGCAGCGTGAGGATATGTCCATCTGTCTTTTTCTCCAACTCCTCCATTGCTCCTTCGGCGGTATGATGATAGTTCAGTATATAATAAACAACCGTTCTCAAAATCAACATGGCTATACTAGCTGCTAGCCAATAGAGTGCTTTTATCACAAAAAAGCCCCCTCCATATATTCCAGTATCTTAACGTTTCTTAACAAACGACTTCCTTTTGTATCACCAAAACAAAGCAGAAATGGATAAATTCAGTCTAATATTCGAACAAAAGCTGCTTTGTTAGAAGCAGGTGCCATTTATAAAGATTTCTCAATAAATATTTTAAAAATCAATTATCTTTTTTGCAAGCTATCTAATTTTTCTTCAATCCTTTTCAGCCGTTCATTTCGTTTCTTTGTAGAGCGTAAAAAAAGGATGATAAGAATAATAAAAGCTATTGGTATAAGCATTGCAAATTGTATCGCGACGGTCAGGAGAACTAGCTTAACACCTTTTATATATTTATTTTAGCGTTTTCTTTATTTGGCACATTAGCACTTTCAAAAGTAGCCATTTCAGCTGTCATTTTTACCGCTGATTCGAGTATCGGGAAAGCGACAGCCGCTCCGCTTCCTTCTCCAAGGCGCATGCCTAACTGCAGAATAGGCGATTTTTCTAAATGATTAATGGCCGCCGTATGCCCCGGTTCGGCTGAATGATGGGAAACAATCATATAATCGGATGACACGGGAGCCAGTAACTGAGCTATACAGGCAGAAACGGTGCAAATGAAACCATCAAGTAAAATCGGTATTCTTCTTTCTGCCGCTGCTAACATCGCTCCGGCCATCGCGGCCATTTCAAGCCCACCTACTTTCGATAAAATATCGATCGCATCTTGTGGATTTGGCTGTCTGTTATTGACTGCCCGTTTAACGGTTTCTATTTTTCTTTCATGCTGCTCTTTTGAAATGCCGGTTCCCCGGCCGACCATTTCCGCTGGGTCAGTGTCAGTTAAACAAGTTAAAACAGCGCTGCTCGATGTAGTGTTGCCAATTCCTACTTCTCCAACGATCAGACACTTGATTCCATCGTCAATCAAGCTTTTTGCTTCTTCATAGCCGATGGCAATGGCTTGAACAGCTTCTGCCTTCGTCATCGCTTCTTCCGTTAAAAAGTTCGCTGTGCCTTTTCTAATTTTTTTATGTATGACTCCTTCTTCAACGACTTCTGAAGCAACTCCTACATCTACTAGTTTAAACTTTGCACCGATCTGCCGGCTGAATACATTAATAGCTGCCCCTCCATTTACCATGTTCGCAACCATTTGCGCTGTTACTTCCTGCGGAAAAGCAGAAACTCCTTCTTGCGTGATTCCATGGTCAGCTGCGAATACAATAACGCCCGGGGGTGACACTTCCGGAAATGGCTCACCCGTCATTTCCGCTAATTCAATCGCAAGGGACTCGAGTTTTCCTAGACTGCCAACAGGTTTTGTTAATGTATTAATATAATTTGATACTTGCTTGCCCATTTCTTTATTTAATGATGGAACCTTAAACTTTATCATGATAGACTCCCCTTTTTTATATTGTTACTGCTTACCACAACGGCTCTTCCTTATTGCTTAATTTCAAATAAAACGGAAATAAAAATGAAAAAATAAAAAGACTGATCCATTCGATGAAGAAAATAGTCCCGATCGAAACGTCAAATAAAGAAAGAGGAAACCATGCGATCAGCGGACATACAGCAAGGAGAGACATTCTTCTTCTTTCACTTTCTTTTTCGTTTCATCCGGAATAGCCGCTCCTTGTAAGATTCCCGCAGCACCATAATCATCCCCCCATTTGGCAAACTCCTTGCATGTCATATAAGCTGTATTTGTATAACTTGATTTTCCATGTCTCATCAAGATGATTTCCATTTCTTAAGCTCTCCTGTTCATGTGGTCAATCAGAAAATTTCCCGGAAAATAATTTTATTTTCGAATTTTTTGTGAACAATCGTTATCAAAACTCTGTTTCTCATCATTCATTCATTCATTCATTCATTCATCCATTAGAGAGCTATTTCAACAAAGCTTTCTATGTATTTATTTTCCTATAATGGATGGGTCATATCAATGAAAAGAGAACAAAACGAGTGGTATTTATTGTATTTACCAGAGCCTCTTTTCCCTACAATCAATATATGCTTATGTTTAAGCTCTTCCATGAAGGGAATAAAAAACTATCAACCTTTTAAATCTTTTACTTGGAGGTTTTATTATGAAAGACAGCGGGATGGCAGACAAACTTAAAGGCATGGGTAACAAAGTGATGGGCGAGGCGAAAGAAGCTTGGGGTAATATGACAAATAATGATCGCACGAAAGCTGAAGGAAAAGCCGATCAATTAAAAGGCAAATTCCAGGATGCGGTCGGCAAGGCAAAAAATAAGCTGAATGATAGATAACGAAAACCATTTCCATTTCACATGAGCTGCTGGCAAAACTGGCAGCTTTTTCATATGCATAAGTCACTAAACGGGATTTTTTAAAGTTTTGATTTATAATAAAAGAGATGACAATAAGGAGGGATTTTTATGGCGACTTGGGAACAATTAGATTTCGTACGAACAGCAACAGTAAACACACTTGAAAAAATTGATGAAAACAAATGGGACAAACAGCCAGAAGGCTTTTCCAACACAATCAAATGGAATGCTGGACATATTTACGTATCGTTGGAGTCATTCTTGAAAGCAGCTGATTCAGAATTTCAAACAAATGTAGAAGAGTATGCCCCGTTTTTCGGCATGGGAACGAAGCCTTCCGAATGGCCAGATAATGCGCCTTCGAAAGAACAAATTATTCAGCTGCTTACTGATCAAAAAACAAGAGTTCAACAGCATTTCAAAGACCGTCTATCCGATCAGCCAGCGAATGAAATTAAAATCGGCCCGCTGTCACTAAATACGATCAATGACGTAATTAATTTTTCTCTCTTTCACGAAGGGCTGCACTTAGGAGTCATTCAAGCGCAATTGAAGATATTGTAACAAGTAAAGTGCCCCAACAAACTGCTGTTGGGGCACTTTTTCTGTCAACTTATCATTAATCCACTTTTTTAGACATGCTCTGTTGTCTTTCTTGCCTTTCCTGTTCAGCAATGATTTCATTGTCTTCCGCGTTATCTCTCGTCACTTTTTGCGTTAAGATCGCCCCGACTGCCACCAAAATCATGACGGCAATGTAATATCCTTTTTCATTGAGCTGCAAACTATCAGCATTATAAAGACCAATACTAAATAAAAATACGCCGGCAAAAAATGTGAAATAGGCCAGTACTGTGAAGGCGGTAGTGTTTCTCCGTCTGTACTTTTGCATGCTTATGACCCCCTAAAAAATGAGTGCATGATTATATATATATTTCCCAATCTTCAAAAAAGAAGGTGCACTCTCTTTATAATATCAAGTTCCTTTTTAAATTGGTACCTTTTCACATAATAAACAGTATTTTACTCCTATAAAAAACGCATGTCTTCTAATGAGGAAACATGCGCTTCGTGAACTTCTTACTATTTTTATTTATTATCTTTCATAGCTAATCTATTTTGTTACACATATAGAACCTTATTTAATCAATGAATGCTCGTTTAGCATTTCATAAGAATGATTATCAAACCAATTGATTTTTTCTCTAAGCTGAACAACATCTCCAACAAGTACAATGGCCGGATTTGTGATTTGATGTTCTTTCGCTTTTTGTTCTATAGTCGAAAGCTCTCCGGTAATCGTGCGTTGCTGTGCTGTCGTTCCCCATTCGATAATGGCTGCTGGAGTGGAAGGTTTTTTGCCGTGGCGGATCAGTTGATCACATATATGATTTAAATTGCCGACACCCATATAAAAAGCGATCGTATCAATACCTTGAGCGAGCGCCTGCCAATTAATGTGGTCCTCACCTTTTTGTTCCCGGCCATGAGCAGTGACGATAGCAAAGCTTGATGCATGATCACGGTGGGTGACTGGAATCCCCGCATAGGCAGGTGCAGCAATCCCTGCAGTAATACCTGGGATAATTTCAAACGCGATATTTTTTTTAGCTAATTCTTCAGCTTCTTCCCCACCCCGGCCAAACACGCACGGGTCTCCGCCTTTTAAACGGGTAACTATCAACCCTTGTTCTGCTTTTTCTACTAAAAGCCGGTTGATTTGTTCTTGAATGAGTGCATGCCTGCCTGGAAGCTTGCCGCAAAAAATAAGTTCAGCGCCTTGTTTTGCATATGTAAGTAATTCTTTATTAACGAGCCGATCATAGGCAATCACATCTGCTTGTTGAATGCACTCCATTCCCTTAACTGTAATTAGCTTAGGGTCTCCCGGACCTGCGCCAACTAAAAATACTTTTCCTTTCGTCATCTTTTTTCCCTCCAATCTCTTAATGTATTTGTAAACAGCCGCTTTCTTTCGCTTTCAGAGACGGCTCTCACTTTTTCTTCAAATGTAGAACTAGCAAGCTCTCTTAAAATCTTTTGCCTTGCAGAGGGATCGGAAAACGATTGTTTAACGACAGCCCGGCACTCGTCCAAAAACTCTAAATAAGATACATACTGGTCATCAAACTGCTGCTGTAAATCCCGAACAATGTTTTTGCTTAAACTCGGACTGGCGCCGCTCGTGCTCACTGCCATACAAAGTTTGCCCCGCTTGAATGAAGCGGGAACGATAAAGGTGCTGCCTTCCGGGTCATCCACAATATTGACGAGCTGATGCGGGGAAGCAGTTTGTTTAATGCGTTCATTTACCGCCCGATCATTTGTTGCTGCAATAATGATAAAAGCATCGGCCAGATCAGCCGGTGAAAACTTTTTTTGGATCCACTTTACTTGATGACGGCAAAGCAGCTCGTTCATTGGCTTTGAAATGTCCGGGCTGACCACTTCGACAACGGCCGAAGCTTCTATTAACGACGCTGTTTTTCTCGCCGCAACAGGGCCTCCTCCGATAACTACTGCTTTTTTTCCTGCAAGATTAAGCATCGCCGGATAAAGCATAATGTTCATTCCTCTTTAATCGTTGTTTTGCTCGATAGTCTTCACAAGCTTGAACGAAACGGCCAGCCATCTCTGGTGAAGAAGCAAAATGAACATGTGAGTAACCGGCCACTACATTTTCTATTAGACAGCCTTCTTGTTTCGTTCCCCTTCTCCCTGCAGACTGCCAGGCAGCCGGAAATGACTCATCTGTACTGAACGAAGAATAATGAAATTCATGTCCGCGCGCTTTTTCTCCGGCAGGTAAAAGAAAGTTGGGCTGCAATCCCGTTAATTCGCGGTAGCCGAGAGCCGCCAGCTTTTTCTGCATGGTCACTTTACCGGAAATGACCCCAGTCATCGGGTAAATGTGGCCTTCTGTATCTTCAATCGAATTTGTTAAATACATAAAGCCGCCGCATTCAGCAAATGTCGGCATGCCATTTGTAATGGCTTCTCGGATAGAGGATTTTGCTCCAGTATTCTCAGCCAGCCTCGCTGCAAATTCTTCGGGGAAACCGCCGCCGATATATAATCCGTCTGCCTCTTTTGGGATGGATTCGTTTGAAAGCGGCGAAAAAAATAACAGCTCGGCGCCGTTTGCTTCTAGCAGCTCCAAATTTTCCTTGTAGTAAAAGTTAAATGCCGCATCTTTTGCGACAGCTATTTTCACTGTTGCGGCTTTTTTCTGTTTAAAAATGGAGTGCTCACTTTTTTCTACGATAGGTGCTTCGGCCATATTCCAAATGGCTTCTAAATCTAAAGTAGCGGAAACGAGATCGCCGAGCTGATGAAAAAAGCCAGCCAGCTCTCCTCTTTCCACGGACGGCACGAGGCCGAGGTGGCGTTCAGGGATGGCAATCGCTGATTCTTTCTTTAAATATCCGACAACCGGGATTCTGCATTCTTGCTCAATGGCCGCTTTGACGATATGATAGTGACTTTCACTGCCGACTCTGTTTGCTATGACGCCCACAATTTTGCCGGAAGGGTCCATTGCTTGAAACCCTTTTACGATCGCTGCCGCACTTCTTGCCATGCTTGCACAGTTGACGACTAACAAAACCGGACAATGGAGGAGTGTACTTAAGTCTGCTGAGCTACCGTCATTTTTCAACGGGTCTTTGCCATCGAAATAGCCCATCACGCCTTCTAAAATGGATAGATCAGCTTCCTCTGCTCCTCGTGCATAAATGTCTTTGACGATCTGCCTGTCCATCATCCAGCTGTCCAGGTTGCGGGATGGCCTGCCAGTGACAGCTGTATGGTACGCCGGATCAATATAATCTGGTCCGCACTTAAAGCCTTGTACAGAGCGGCCACGTGCAGTGAACGCCGCCATTAAGCCGAGCGTCACCGTTGTTTTGCCTGCTCCGCTGCCTGTGCCGGCAATCATAATTCTTCTTTGGCTCATTTTTCCCCCTCCTTACCCATAAGTAATCAGCCCAACGGAGATCGTCACATTTCCTGATTTTTTCTTCGCCAGCAGCAAGTCATCGTTCCCGCTCGACAGCATCGCGGCCGGTTCACTAACGCCATATGCCCCCGTAAATTTATACACCGTTTCTGATGGCTGGGCGATCTTCTTTTTATTTAGCTCTTCGGGAGGATAATGGACAAATTCCCATTGGTATTTCTTTACTACTTCCAACAGCCCCGCTTCGTCTTTTTTCAAATCAATCGTAGCGACTGTTTTTACGCTTTTTATGCTTACTTTCAGCCCGTCCAGCGTGTCAGTGATGACTTGCTCAATTTCTTCAGCGGACGTGCCGCGGTTACAGCCGATACCGAGCACGAGCACTTTCGGCCGGAAAAGGACGCCGTTTAATAAAATATCTTCTTCTTCCCTTTCAAGCTGCCGGTGTGTGACGACAAGAGCAGCAGCCGGCTTTTCGGCCAATGCTTCTTTTATCGATGAATACAAATGAATCGTGTCCGGTATTGGTGTATCATACATCCACCAGTCTTTTTCTCCCGATTCTTGGACAACCGCTACCTTTTCTTCATTCACGACAGAGGCACTGACCGGCGTCAGCTTTTCATCCGATTCCCACACCCAGCCAAAACGGCGGCCAAATAAATCGACTGGTATCGTCTTTTGCACATCAGAAGCCGTCGTAACGACCGGATACGCACCTAATAGTGCAGCTACTTCACGCGCCAGTTCATTCGCCCCGCCAATGTGACCGGAGAGTACACTGATAACATGTTCGCCTTTATCGTCAACGACGACGACTCCCGGATCGGTTTTCTTATCTTTTAAAATCGGCGCAATCATGCGGACGACGGCACCGAGTGAAATGATCAGAATCAGCCCTTTATATTTGGCAAAAAGATCCGGCAGAAGCAAACGGACCGACCCTTCAAATAACGTGATCCCCCGTTCGCTTTCATCACCTTGTTCAAATTTTTTCATATAGTAAAGATCGCTGCCGTGAAACAGAGAAGCAATTTTCCTGGCAAGCTGCGTGCCGTGTTTCGTAATCGCAACGACAGCGTAATCGCCTTTTGCTATGATTTCCGGCAGCACCTTTTCTTCTGCTGTTAAGGTCACGCTTTCACCCCCCGGCGGTAACCGTGAGTAAATTCTTTATCGTACAATTTAGAGCGGAAGTCTTTTTGATGAATGTTCGGATCGAGCGCCCAGCCGGCTAAAATCATCGCTTGTTTCCGGATTCCGTTTTTGCGCATATCTTCATCGAGATTGGCGACAGTCGTTCGGACAATCTTTTCATCCGGCCATGTTGCTTTATAAACGACAGCTATTGGTGTGTCAGGAGACCAGCCGGATTCCATTAATTCTTTCATGACCTTTTTCGTCAATGTCGCACTGAGGAAAAAAGCGATCGTACAATGATGTTTCGCCAGCTCCGCTAATCTTTCACGTTCAGGAACTGGTGTGCGCCCTTCTGCTCTCGTTAAAATGACTGTCTGCGTTAAATCCGGAATCGTTAATTCAGCTTCTGCTCTTGCTGCCGCAGCAAAGACGGAGCTCACACCCGGAACGATATCGATTTCGACGCCCGCTTCTTTTAACAGCGCCATTTGCTCCATGATCGCTCCGTAAACGGCGGGATCGCCTGTATGGAGCCGAACGACTTTCTTTCCTGCTTTCAGTCGATTGATCATTATTTCAACCATTTCTTCTAAATGCATGCCGGCTGTTTTTAACACTTCCGCTTCTGGTTTCGCTTCTTGGAAAATTTCTTCATTGACGAGTGAATCCGCATATAAAATAACATCTGCTTCTTTAATGAGACGCAGACCTCTCACCGTAATTAAATCGGCAGCTCCAGGGCCTGCCCCAACGATAGACAGCTTCATTTTCTCACCACCATTAACGTTAAATATTCCGGTTCTGCTCCTTCCAGCTCTTCCATGTTCCACACAACTTCTTCTTCCGATGTTACTTTCGAAACGACCGTTGCTTTATTTGTTAAATCGAGCTCTTTCAAAATGCGAAGCATTAAGTCAATGACTTTTGCCACTTTGATAAAAATAACGCAATCATGTTCTTCAATTGCTTTTTTCATTGCTTCATAGTCATCTCTTGCCGGAACGATTGCGACTATGTCATCTCCTTCTGCAAGCGGGAGAGAGAGTCGTGCCGCTGCCCCGTTAATGGAAGAAATACCGGGGATCACTTTCATGTCCACTTCTCCATATTTGTCTTTCATGACGTTCATCATATGTATAAAAGTGCTGTATAAGAGTGGATCGCCTTCTGTAATAAAAGCGACGTCTTTTCCTTCCTGAAGCTTTTCCCAAACTGCTTCTGCCGTCGCGTTCCATTCCCGTTCTAAAATCGCCGGATCTTTCGTCATTGGAAAGACGAGGCCGAGCATGTCTTTTTCTGATGGGTCTACATAGGCGTCAATAATCTTTCTAGCGTAGCTTTTGCTTCCTTTTCGTTTTTTCGGATACGCGATAACCGGTGCATCTTGCAGTGCACGAAACGCTTTCACTGTAATTAATTCCGGGTCGCCTGGTCCGGCTCCTACTCCGTATAATGTGCCTGTCATGATCTTTCTCCTTCCGCCCTTTTAGCTGTAATAATATAAACGGGGTTTAATCCTTCCATTCTCGTCAAATGTAAAATTGGTTTGCTTCTTGCTACTTGAGCGAGTGTCAAGTCTACTTGAAACCCCCGCTGTTTGAGCGCCTGCTGAGCTTCATATAAATTTTCAATCGTTACCACGTTCATCACGATCGTGCCGCCGTCATTCAGCCGGCTGCAGCATTCGTCGAAGATTCCTTCAATGTTTCCAGCCGTGCCGCCAATGAAAACGGCATCGGGGTTAGGAAAATCAGCCAGTCCGTCCGGCGCTTTGCCATGCACGGCTGTTACATCCGTCCGAAACTTCACAAAGTTTTCTTTTGCATTTTCAAGATCAGCTTCATTTTTTTCGACAGCATACACAGCGCCGTCCACCGCGATTTTTGCTGCTTCGATAGCGACTGAGCCGGTACACGTACCGATGTCCCAGACGACGCTGTCTTTGTGAAGATTCATTTGGCCGATTGTGAGCACACGAATTTCTTTTTTAGTGAGCAGCCCTTTATCCGGTTTTCGCTGTACAAATTCGTTATCTGATATGCCGAGCGGCCATGCTTTTGATTTTTCCTTCGCTTTCAAAAGGACGACATTTAATGGCGAGAATTCAGCCGTTTTCATTTCCTCTAAAGGCATCCACCGGCATCGTTCGCTTTCACCGCCGAGATTTTCAGCAATAAATGCCTCGTACTCGTTCATCTGAAAACCCTCCATATAACGGGCGATCGCATTAGGCGAGTTTACCTCATCTGTTAAAATAGCAACCTTCGCTTTGCCATCTATCCGCTGGGCAAGACCGGTTATTTTTCGTCCGTGCAGGCTGATGACTGCCGCATCGTGCCAGCTTTCTCCCATTCTCGCAAAGGCGAGCTGAACAGAACTCGGCTGTGGATAAATATCCGCTGCTATTCCTTTCGATAAGTAACCGCCTACCCCGTAAAACAGCGGATCTCCCGATGCGAGGACAACCGTTTGTAAATCGCTGCTTTGAAGTTTCTCTTTTAACTCTTTCAAGTTCCCTTTTACCATCATTGTTTCTCCCTGATAATCCGGAAAAAATGACAATTGTCTTTCTCCTCCAACTAACAATTCGGCTTCATTTATCCATTTTTCATATAAAGGAAGCAGCCCCGTTCTGCCTTCATCACCGATTCCGATGATTTTCATTCGTTTATCCATGACGCTCCGCCTTTCCTAAACATTCCCCTTTGAACGTATATAACGTCGTGTCCACTTCTAACCCGCCGTCCACTTCTTTGATGGCATGTTCACAGCAACTGCCGCAAAGGATATCAAAAAACTGCTGATGCCCGGCCGCTGCCATCATTTCACCCGCGTGGGAAGCCGTATTCGCTCCTTTTACTTCTTCCACTTCCTCCGGAGAAGCGCCCGCCAGTCTCGCTGTTTCGGCTAAAAAGTTAAAGTCAACCGGCGCACTTTTCGAATGAACCATCATGACTCCCTGGGCCACTTTAGAAAATTTGCCCATCATACCGACCATCGACACTTTTTTAATGCCGAGCCGTTTGCAATGTTTGAGCGTAAAACCAATAAAGTCTCCCATTTCAATGAACGCTTCTTCTTTTAAATGAGGGAGCTGTTTCATCGCATACTTTTCGCTTCGCCCGCCGGTTGTCACGGCCACATGGTCACATCCCCCTGCGCGTGCAACATGAATGGCTTGAATAATACTCGCTTTATAGGCAGCTGTAGAAAACGGCATCACGATCCCACGTGTGCCTAAAATAGAAATGCCCCCCAAGATGCCGAGGCGCCCATTGAGCGTTTTTTTTGCCATTTCTTCCCCGCCGGGAACAGAAATAATAATTTTTACACCTTTTTGGCACTGGAAGTCCGTTAATATTTTTTCTGCTTCTGACAAAATCATTTTTCGCGGCACCGGATTGATGGCTGCTTGTCCGACTTCAACGGCGAGACCGGGTTTAGTGGCCCGGCCGACACCTTCTCCGCCATCAAGTTCAATGCCGGGCTCTTTTGTTAATATGACTTCTGCGTAAATGATCGCCCCGTGTGTGACGTCCGGGTCATCCCCGGCATCTTTTTTAATAGCTGCAACCGCCCGCCCTTCATACACTTCACATTGCTCGACCGTGAACGTGGCAAACACTTTCGCCGGAAGGTAAATCGTGGCGGTTTCTTGCTTTTCTCCTGATAACAACGAAGTCAGCGCTGCCTGGACAGCAGCCGTGGCGCAGGCACCGGTTGTGTAGCCTTTTCTAAGCGGCTTTTCTTCTTTCTTTTCCTGCGCTGCCATCGTTATTCTTTTTCCGCAAGCAGTGATAAAGCATTTAATGCGGCAACGGTCACTGTACTTCCGCCTTTTCGTCCGATGTTCGTAATATAAGGAATATCGAGCTTGGCCAGTTCTTCTTTTGATTCAGCGGCGGACACAAAACCTACCGGAAGGCCGATGACAAGGCTCGGCTTCGCTATTCCTTCTTTAACGAGACGGATCAATTCCAAGAGAGCAGTCGGTGCATTGCCAATCGCATAAATGCCGCCATCAGCTTCTTTCACTGCTTTGCGCATCGAGATGATCGCTCTCGTTGTATTTAACTTTTTCGCTTCTGCCATGACGTCGTCATCAGAAATATAGACATGGATGCTGCCGCCGAACTTTTCGATTCGCGGCTTGCTGACGCCCGACTGCACCATTTGCACATCACAAATGACCCGTTCCCCATTTTTTATTGCTTGAATGCCCGATTGAATGGCATCTGGATGAAACAGCATGCTTTTGCCGAGTTCAAAATCAGCCGATGCATGTACGACGCGCTGCACGACTTTGTATTCTTTTTCTGTCAAAGTATGTGGGCCAAATTCTTCTGTAATAATGTCAAAGCTGAGCCCTTCAATTTCCATTGGCTGAACTGTTTCCGGTTTGAATTCTGTTTTAAAGTCCACTTCGTACTCCTCCTTGAATGTCTAATTTATTTAGTTGAGCTAATACTTCATCAAAGCTTGAGCAGCGGTTTTCATAGTTAATTTCTGGACGTTCAATCACGATCGTTTCAATGCCGAGTTCTTTCGCCGCTTCCATTTTTTGATCGACTGACCCGCGTTCCCCGCTTGCTTTCGTGACCATACACGTTACTTCATATTGCTCGTAAAGTGCTTTATCAAATGCTTTCGTGAACGGTCCTTGGATGGCAACGATATTTTTTTGCGGCAAGCCGAGCTGCTCGCATTTCTCCATATTGTCTTTTCTCGGAAGCATGCGGGCAATCAAACGGATGTCTGGCATCGGCAGCAACTTTTCGGTAAACACAGCGAGCGTTTTGCTCCCTGTTGTCAGCATCACCGTTCCTTTCACTTCGGCTGCTTTTTCTGCAGCTGCTTCATATGAAGATACGTATGTAATGAACGGTGATTTTTCAAAATTTTGTTCTTTTCTTTCAAAGCGGATGTAGGGCACACCAGCCAATTTCGCCGCTTCCATTGCATTTTTTGATGCTTCTTCTGCAAATGGATGACTCGCGTCGACGACAGCTGCCGCTTGTTTTTCTGTCACAAATTCACACATGTGCCGAGCATCCATACGTCCCGCAAAAGAGTCAATATTTGCTTTTTTCAGTTCATTGACTGCATTTTCTGTCACGACAGAAGCAATGAGCGGATACCCTTCTTCTTGCAGTGTGACCGCCAGTTCCCTCGCATCGCTCGTTCCGGCTAAAAAGAAAATCATTTGACCGTCGCCGCCTCGCTTTCTTCTTCATGGCTATGTTTGTGATCATGATGGTGGTCGTGGTGATGATCATGGTCGTGGTCATGGTGATGATGGTGATCAATATGCTCCATCGCTTCAAACCTGTACTGGCATGTGTCACAGTTCATGTATACCTCGCCTTGCAGCGCTTCTTCCACCCGGTCTTTAATCACCGTTTTTAACTTAGGGTGAAAGCCAAAGTAGTCCGCGAGTGAAAATGGGATTCCCGGATAAGCCTCCTGAAATTGCGCGGTCATTTTTTCGAGCCGCTTAATTAAAATGCCTGTAAATAGAAAATAAGGGAGAATAATCACTTTCTTTGCACCGAGCTTTACTGCTTTTTCCACGGTTTCTTCCAAACTTGGAGAAGTAACACCGATAAATGCCGTTTCAATAATCGGCACCCGCAGTTTTTCCCACAGCAGGCGGGTAATTTTAAACAAATCGCTGTTGGCATCTGCATCACTGCCGCCGCGTCCAAGTAGGATAACGGCTGTGTTCTCCTCTGAGTTCTCTTCATACTCACCCGTTTCCAAAATCCGATTTTTACAAATTTCAACAGCTTCGTAATGAATACCGATCGGCTTGCCGTATGTAAATTGCACCGCCGGGTACTTCTCCTTTGCTTCGTCTATTTCATGAGGAATATGGATTTTGGAATGGCCGGCCGGAAGCAGCATCAATGGAATAAGGGCAACAGATGTTGCTCCTTTCGCCACACACGTCTCAATGCCTTTCGCAATATCGGGCTTTTCAAACTCTAAAAAACAAGTTTCATAGATAATATTGTGTTCAAGTTCCGGTGTTAGCTTTTCGATAAATTGCCTAATTTGTTCGTTTCCTTCCGGGTCTCGGCTTCCGTGGCCGACAAAAAGAATGGCTTTCATTATTCGTCTACTCCTTTAATCCCCGCACGGTGCAGGTTCTAAGTTTATTTTTGGTTCCATGTCACGGTAATCAAAGTGTTGAATTTTTTTCACGCGCTTAAAGTATTTAAAGAGTCGTTCGTTCGGATGACCTTTTTCTTTATATTCAGCAATAATATTTTCAAGCAGCGGGACAAGCGCTTCCGGTTCGATTCCTTCGGCCACCGGCTGCCCAGCGTGGGCCGTTCTGCCGACCGTTTTTGCCCCTAAAAACAAATCAAATTTACCTCT
Organism: Bacillus aerolatus; assembly: GCF_009183655.1. Lineage (GTDB taxonomy): Bacteria > Bacillota > Bacilli > Bacillales > Domibacillaceae > Pseudobacillus > Pseudobacillus aerolatus. Next base: position 584,914 of record NZ_WEIO01000001.1, on the reverse strand, counting down.
TCGGAAAACAATGCCGATATCATCATTCACCGCTCCGTAGCAGGCCATTCCGCAACCATTTAAGCCGATCTTCAATTCTTTCGGCATATCGAGCCCGTCAAACCGTTCATGCAGCTGTTCAGCGTAAGGAATGGCGTCCTTCTTTTCGCCATCGCAAAAGTCGCATGCTTTTACTGTTGCGACATCACCAATCGCTGACAGCAAAAAGCCCGCTTTCTGCAGTTTAGTAGTCAGCACGTCCGGACTTTCTGTCGGCACGCGCAAGATCATTTGATGGTGCGGCGTATATTCAATGGCCCCTTTTTCTCCTACTGCCGCTGATAGAGTGAGCAGCTGATCGGCTGAAAACATTTTATTAGCGACCCCTGGACTAACGGCCACTTCAAAAATAGATTCGATTTTTTGCTTAAATGGAGATTCTTGACTGTCTGTTGTTTTTTTTCCATCAAGCAATTGCAGTGCTTTCATGCCCACTTTATACAAGTCTGTTTTCTCTTCTTTTCCTTCATGCAGCGCCCACGGCTCATTTTTCGGCTTCAGCCGTTCATGAGGCTTAAGCGGCTGCTTTTCGGATGACAACGTGTACTTTCGCTGGTAACCCCTCGGCGTAATCATTTTGTTGTCATACATAAACGTTGTTGAATTCCCAATGATTACTGTCGTCAGCATGCCGATTTCGTGGTCAAGCATTTCCTGTAAATTTGTCATGACGACTTGTTCTCTTTCCCGGTACGCGCTTTTAACGAGACCAACCGGAGTATCCGGTGAACGGTGTTTTAATAAAATCCGCTGTGCTTCAACAATTTGTCTCGTCCGCCGGCCGCTCTTCGGATTGTACAAAGCGATCACAAAATCAGCAGCCCCGGCGGCATCTATACGCCTCGCGATTAAATCCCATGGGGTTAAATGGTCGCTCAAACTGATCGTACAAGCATCATGCATCACAGGAGCCCCGAGAAGAGACGCGCATGAATTGATCGCTGAAATCCCAGGAATGATCTCTACTTTTACTCCGCTTTCTTCTTTCCAGCCTTGTTCAACGAGCACTTCATACACAAGTCCTGCCATGCCATACACACCGGCATCTCCGCTTGAAATAACAGCTACTTTTTTTCCTTGCTCAGCAAATTTCACCGCTGCCTGCGCCCTGCTGACTTCCTCTGACATGCCGGTGCTAATAATTTCTTTCCCCTCAATAAAATCAGCAATTAAGTCCACATATGTTTTATAGCCGATGATGCTGTCGCTTTCCTTTAACGCTTCTTTCGCCCGTTCTGTAATATGTTCAGCGCTTCCCGGCCCGAAGCCGACAATCAATAGTTTCCCCGTCACTTTCATTGCCCCCTTATGCCTTCACTGCTTTTTGTTTTTCTTTGTCTTTCGCCACTCCCAGTTCACGATCGTTTTTCAGTTGCATACCTATGCCGTTATATGTGTAGGTGATGGCTTCTTCAAGCGGCTCGCCTTTTTCTAGGTGAGAGGCGACGATTTTTTCTGCCAATGTCTCATCCACTTCGTGATACCAAGTGCCTTCCGGATAAACGATAACAACGCAAGCATCTTTGCAGCGTCCATTGCATCTCGTTCTCGTCGTATGGACATTAATATCTAGCTCCCGATTTTTTATTTCATTACGAATCGCCTGCGTTACTTCTTCTCCACCTTTTCTCATGCAGCTTGAACCGTTGCAAATTAATACATGATGTTTCATCTCTGTTAAATTCCAAGTCGCCATGCTTCCCACTCCTTTTCAAAAATAAATGCGCAAGCGCCTTGATCAGCCCCGACAAGCAAATGTTCTTTCCTCAAAGAAGTCCGCTTTTTGAATTCATTGAGGAAAGGTTATTTGACCTCGAGGGGCTAGGCGCTGGAGCTGGACGTAAACCCGCTCCATTTGCAAAGTGATCTAAAATGCGATTATTTTGTAGTTTCCTAAAAAATAAAAAAATCCTTAACTTCAACAGAAGTTAAGGATTTGAGCATTCATGCATAAATAAAGTTGGACCGGTTTAATAAGCCGCACATGCCGGCTCCGTTCCATGCAGTCATCCCGTTCCTCCCTCCGAAGAATGATGGTTCGAAGAAGAAAGCAGGTCTCCTGGCTTACGGATCGCTTTACTCTTGTCCCTTCCCGGCGGTTACACCAGTGGCTTTTGACAATTTCATCACCGTTTACAGTAGCGGGGGCTGCATCGGATTTTCACCGATTTCCCTATTATTCTGAGATACATTATCTCAGACACTTTCTTCTTATTATTCAATTATTATGTACATTCGCCTAATTTTACAGTGTTTCTAACACTGCTATAAGAGTAGCAGGTTCCTCCTTCATTTGACAAGAGAATTTTTAACTTAACTATTTTTATTCACTTTTCCCCATCTAAAATAGTTCCGGTAATGATAGGTGTCCAGCCTGTTTCCAGCTGGATCATCCGTTTAATTTCCTTCACTTTTTTCGGTAGAAAAAGATCGTTTTTATCCAACAGCAGCCCGATAACTGTGCCGCTGTGGCCAACGACGACTCCTGCTTCAAACTGGCTGGCGATTTCGGTAAACAATGAAAAAAATGGCTTCGGAAAAAAGCGATCATTGATAACCGCGCTTTTTGTCGCTGCCAGCAAAATATCAGCTGTATTTCCTGAGATCAGCCCATGATGCATTTGATCATATACGAGCTGCATCTCTGCTTTCTCAGCTGCCGAATACTCTCTTTTCATTAAATAATAATCATGCGTATTTAATATGCCGCCACTGTCGTAGCCGATGAGAAACAACTCCGGCAGGCGAAAATATGATTGAAGAAGCTCGCCGTTTTTCTGATTCAGCGCATTGATCCCTTCATACATGACCCCATCTGTCGGCTCAATTGCTGCTGCGATGGAAGAAATATCGGCCCCGGTGAAATGTGTGCCAAAACTGGAAGCAACGGCCCGCACAGCGGCAGTAATATCAGCAGAGCTGCTTGCCATTCCTTTGCTGACTGGAATTTGCGAAGAAATATACAAGCAGCCGCCCGTTTTCTTTCCTAGCTTTGCTAACGCAAGTTCAGCTGCTCGTATTATTTTACTCTTAGAGGAGCGGCTCCTGACGCCGGCAAAGCGATCGGGGACAAAAACTGCCTGGCTTTTTAATGGCACAGGCAAAGTAAATAAAAAAGGATGCCCGTCCATTTCCCCTTGGGCTAGTTCTCCGAATGTACCAAAGCAGCTGCCTGTTCCTTTTTTCACAACACTCTCACCTCTTTAATAAACAACTATCAAGTTTCAGCCCGCTTTTTTTCTTTTATTAAAAGAAGCGTTAAAGGCAAAGCGAGGATAATCGGGAAAAGTGACACAATGTACACATCATTAATGCTCATTGCTGCCGCTTTGGCCTCTATTCCCGTTCCTTTGATCTCTAATTCATGAAAGGCTGTTCTTGCAGCAAGAATAGCCGCAAATATTCCAATGGAGAAAGATGCCATTCCTTGGCGAATCCAATTATTAATGGCTGAGGCGTATCCAGCATCTTGCGGAGGTACAGCCGTCATACCAGCATTCGTGATTGGCATATTGCATAATGCAATGCCGAGATAGCGGATCGCCATCCAAAAAGCCACATAGCCGTGAGAAATATCGACGGTAAGCCGCCCCATCATGAAAGTACCGATTCCCATAATTAACAATCCGGTGAAAATCAGCCGGACCGGGCCGACAGCGTTATACACTTTACCGACAACCGGCGTCATGAGCGCCATTAATAAGGAGCCCGGCAGCATAATGAGTCCTGTTTCCAATGCTGATGCTCCTTGCACGGATTGAATAAAGACCGGGGTTAAAAAAGCGCCGGAATAAAGGCTCACAGACAAAACAGAATTCAAAATGAGACTGTATGTATACCTAGAATAGTTCAACACACGAAAGTTCAACAGCGGTTCTTTTACTTTTAATTCACGCTGGATAAAGTAGACAAATGTTACGGAACCTAGGAAGAAAAGACCAATTGTTTTCATGCTCGTCCATCCCCAGCCGTATCCTTCGCTGAAGACAATGAGCAAGGAAGCACTTGCAATGATGACACTGACAAATCCTAAAAAATCAAAAGGAAGGTCTTTTTTCATTTCCCCTGCCGGTATGAACTTGATGACAGCCCAAATAGCCGCAAGTCCAATAGGGACATTAATTAAAAAGACGGCCTGCCAGCTGAACTGGTCGATCAGCACGCCGGCTGCTGTAGGCCCGAGAGCAGGAGCAAGTACGGCAGATAAACTCCATAAGCTAATGGCAAATGCCAGCTTATCCTTGGCAATGGACTGATAAACAATCGTCATCGTAGCCGGCATAATCGCGCCGCTGAATACTCCTTGCAAAATGCGAAAGAGAATAAGAGATTCTATGTTCCAAGCGGAGGCGCAAAGGATTGAAAAGAAAGTAAATCCAGCCAAAGCAATCATATAAAGTTTTTTATAACTTAAGCGTCCCCCGAAAAAACCGGCCGTTGGCGCAACCGCTCCCATTGCCAGCATAAAGCCGGTTACTGTCCACTGTACGGTGGATAGATCTGCTGAAAAATCTTTCATAAATACGGGCAGAGCGACGTTAATCGTCGTTGTACTTAATACGGCGAGGAAGTTTCCGAAAAAAACAGCAAATATGACTGTCCAAAACGGTCCCGCTTCTTTTTGTGCCTGTTGCATGTTTTCATCTCCAAAAATAAATTGCGGTGCTTTATTCGGTTCAACTATTAACTATATCGAGCCGTCATTTATAACACTTTATTATAATACTTTTTGATTACCATTCCAATTGAATAAGTTTGATTTGCCTTGTTTGCTAGTTAATTTTTAATATATTATTTGAATTTTGCACATATTGAAATCAGATAATATTAGGTTGACCTTGGCTTTGTTAAAGAATGTTGTTGATTTTCTGCTTTAATGGGTGCTTGAGTTTAAGAGTGGAGATTGTTGCGGCAACCCTTTTTATTCTGCTAAAGAGTCAGGTTAGTTCAAGAATAACTGGTACAGTTTTTTTATTCTGTACCAGTTATTTAAGGACTTCTTTGAAGGTAATATCTATTACTTGTTCTGTTTTAGTATCATATTCAATTTCTACAAAGACACCAAATTCTTCGTCGTCCCCTTTTAACCATAGTTTAAATGTTTCTATTGAAGATTTTGCTCCTTTATGTGTACCGACGTGAAGATAATCAATGATTTTCGCATTTGGGTATTTTTCTTTCGTTTTTTGCATAGCAAGCTTTCCCCATTTTACATAAGGCGGACTTTCATTTTCTGCCTTAACCATATTACTTGTGCTGAATCGGATGGAAGCTAAATTCCCAGAAATCAATAGGATGCAATACAATAAACTAAGTAATAATCTTTTCATTTTAACATCCTTTTTGTGTTAGCTTTCGTAAGCTCCTCAATATTATTCGTTTGTACACCTCCTTTTCCCTAAGTTCCCCTATTAGAAGCAAATAATTTAAAATGAGCGATGCTTGAATAAGGCATCGCTTTTGTTGTGTGACTAACAGGTCAGGGGTGTTTAATACCCTTTAATTTATCAAAATGATATTGTAAAATTAAAAGGTATGGAAAAGATTGGAGGTAATAATCATGGCAACTATTGAGGATTTTTTGAAGTTGGATATCCGAGTTGGCACCGTAATTACAGCAGAATCATTTCCACAAGCACGAAAACCAGCAATTAAATTAGAAATTGATTTTGGGGAGATGGGTATTAAACGTTCTTCGGCTCAAATTACGCGAAGATATGAACCAGAACAACTTATTGGACGGCAAGTTATTGCGGTAGTGAACTTTCCTGCCAGGCGTATCGCAGGTTTTAAATCTGAAGTATTAGTAATCGGTGGTGTTCCAGGAGAAGATGATGTGGTACTTTTAAAACCAGATGAACCTGTTAAAAATGGTACACCAGTCTCCTAGAGCATGAGAGTAACTTAATGATGGCGCTAGAAAGAGCTTAGAAAAGGACCGAAAAAATTGGTCCTTTTCTTTTTATGACGTATCAACACTAATGCTTAACAGAGACTTGTTTTTAACAAAAAAAATGAAGTTGACAAGAATAGTTACCTCTATTTACAATGAAGTTAACACATAGATAAATTGAACGATTGTTTGGAGGAGATCAAATGAATACTCAGCATGAAAAGCTTAGAATGATGCTGACAGCAGCTGTTTTCGCTGCCATCATCGGCATCCTTGCTCAAGTGACGATTCCATTGCCTTTAGTCCCTATAACAGGGCAAACGTTGGCTATCGGTTTAGCTGCCACCATTCTCGGTGCAAGGTATGGTACATTGTCCGCCCTTTTATATATGTTAATTGGCGCGGTTGGCCTGCCTGTTTTTTCAGGCATGACTGGCGGCATGGGTGTGATCTTCGGACCGACTGGCGGCTATATTGTCAGTTTTGTTTTTTCTGCCTTTTTTATCGGGTGGTATATCGAGAAAACAGCAGCAAACATACGGCACGCCTTTGTTGCCAATCTAATCGGAATGATCATCAATTTATCTTTCGGCACTGCCTGGTTGAAAGTCATCGCTGAACTTTCTTGGCCTGAAGCATTCGCTGCAGGATTTGTCCCATTTATTATCGGCGGAATAGTAAAAGCGCTCCTCGCCGCCTGGATTGGCATTCAAGTCCGCAAGCGATTGGCGTCTGTCCGCCTGTTGCCGCAGTCTTCTCAAAAACATCCTGCTTAATTATCAAAAGATGTTACTTTTCATTTGTTTTGTCATCGAAAAAGATATATAGACGCACGTAACACCGTCCGATCATTCGGACGGTGTTTTAATTAGTTGTTAATATTCTTAATTCATAATTTCACATCAAATGGTTATATTAACATGGGAACTACACTATGATTGAGGAAGGTGAATTCATGGTAAACTCAGAGGACTTTGTAGAAAAATTACAGGAGCAACAACAAAAACAAGAAAAAAACAAACAACTTCATGGCCATGGAAATCCTGGCAAGAAAAAGCCGAATAAAACGCATAAATAACAAGAAGAAACACCTCCAGGATTCAATAGTTGGAGGTGTTCCTTCTTTATGTTTGAGATAGCCTTCTGCCTCTCTTCATTTAATCCTTATCTTAGCTCTTTCTATCCTCACACTTATTTATTTGTCTCTCCTCTTCTTTTACAGGGTCGCTTCCACCTTTTCGCTTTTCACTTCATTATTCATTTGCCCTGGATCAGCTTTAGCAATGCCGTACCCTGTAAAAATATAAATAAGGGCAAACACTACTCCAAGATAAATGACGGGAGCATAGAGGATAAATTGACCTGTTGGAACATTCAGCGTGCTTGCGACAAAAGCACCTGTTATTCCCCAAGGAACGGCCGGGGAAAAAGCTGATCCAGTATCTTCAAGTGTTCTTCCTAAATTTTTTCTATGGAGGCCATATTTATCATATAATGGTGCAAGCATTGGCCCTAATACAGAAAATGATACATAAAAACTACCTGTTATGATAAAAAAGAGACTGTGCAGCGTTAGGCAGGAAGTCATCATCGCTTTTCCGGTCTTGGCCAATTCTGTGATTTTATTCAAGATTACCTGAATCACACCGGCAGTTCTCATAGGTGAACCAAAGATAGCTGCGGCAAATAATATCCCCAATGTGCTATACATACTCGATAGTCCACCTTGTTGCAGCATTTCATCAACTGCTTTCACATTTGTGTTAGCTGAAAAACCACCATTCAGAGTATTAGCTACTTCTAGCAAAGTGCTCCCTTGAAAGACCATTGCTAACACACAACCGAGTAAAATGCCAATTCCAAAGACAGGTAACGTAGGTTTCTGCTTATAAATTAAGACCAACACGATAATAGGAGGCAGCAAAAGAATCGGATTCAAGTAAAAATGAGACTCCAATGTAGACAGAATTGTATTGATATCTTCGCTGTTGTTAGCTTGTCCGTGTAACTGGAAACCTAAGACTGCATAAAGAACGAGAGAAATAACAAAACCAGGTATAGTCGTATATAACAAATGTTTAATGTGTTCAACAAGATTTACCTCTGTAAAAGCTGCTGCCATAATCGTTGTATCAGAAAGTGGTGACAGCTTATCACCAAAAAAAGCTCCTGTTACAATTGCTCCGGCGGCATAGTAAGGGGGAATTCCGAGTCCGATCGCAACGCCCATACACGCAACACCAACCGTTCCAATCGTCCCCCAGGAAGTGCCCGTCATTAAAGACATTAACGTACAAGCAAGGGTAACTACGAGTAAAAATATCGATGGTTTCAACAACAATAAACCATAATAAATAATAACTGGGATCGTTCCGGATAACATCCAGGCACCAATCAAGATTCCTACAGCCAGTAAGATTAAAATAGGAAGCAGCATCTTTCGTAAGGTTTCGAAAATATCCTTTTCGATGTCATCCCATTTAATTCCCCACAATAGGGATAGAACGATAACCGTTATTCCTGCAGCGACAAGCACCATAGTTGAAGGAGCTTTAACAACGAGTAACCCCCCAAAGATAACGACAATCGAAACAAGCAATAATGTAGTAGCCTTCATCACGGATAGTTCCCTCAACGTTCTTCCCCCTTTTATTTACTAGAATGGAAAACCTAAAAGGTGCAGCACTACCCTATAGTTTGAAACAACTTTCTTTTATTTGACCGGCGGACAAAATTTTAGGATTCGTAAGTACTTCAATCACGGCAGGACGACCGCTCGACAAGGCTCTTTCAAGTGCAGGGATAAAGTCTTCATTCTTCGCTACTTGTTCCCCGTGAGCCCCGACGAGCATAGCCATTTTAGCAAAATTAGGGTTCGATAAACTCGTTCCAACCACACGATTCGGAAAGTGCTTCTCTTGGTGCATGCGAATCGTTCCATACATATTGTTGTTCGCTACAATGGTAACTACTGGAATATTCTCCCTGACAGCGGTCTCAAGCTCTTGCATTGTCATCGTATACCCACCATCGCCAGAAATAGAAATGACCGCTTTTCGAGGATGAGCTAATTTTGCCCCGATCGCAGCAGGCAAACCATAGCCCATCGCTCCTGAAGTGGACCCTACATACGTATTTTCTTGAACGAAACGGTAATAGCGAGACACCCAGCCAAAGAAATTGCCGGAATCACTTGTAATCACGGCATCCTCCGGAAGTGATTGCACTAGATCATGCATCATGCCATCCATATCAACATAATCCGTAGAATAATCTGCCTTTGTAGTAGAAAATTCTATATAATTGGAATGCAGTTCTGTAAGCAGTTCCTCCCTTTCCGCATCTTTTATTTCCGTCATTTTTTCAAGCGCTTTTAATAAAAATTGTTTTACATCCGCTAAAATTGGAAGAGTTGGAGTATACACTTTTCCGATTTCGTCTGGCGAGATATCAACATGAATGAGACGAGCATTGTCGGCCAAAAGACTATAATCTTGTGTCGTCACTTGAGAAAAACGTGTGCCAAGCGCTATCACTAAATCAGCATTTTGGATGTAGTCAAGCAGATTAGAGGGAGTGCCAAACCCTAAGCACCCTGCATAGCATGGGTGCTTATTTGGGAATGCATCCATGCGCCGGTAAGAAGTAAGAACTGGAAGCTGCAAAGCCTCGGCAAATTGAATTAAAAGCTGAGTCGATTTGGACTGTGTTATCCCACCGCCGACAATGAGTACGGGCTTTCTTGATTTAGAAATTTCCATTAACGCTTCATCCAGTGACTCTTCATTTGGAATCAGCGGTGCGGCTTCATAAGGTTTTTGTTCTAAAAATAATGCTGTATCTTCTAACATATCATGAGGTAACGAAACAACAACTGGCCCCGGCCGACCTGACCGTGCGATATGAAAAGCCCGATGCAAGAGTTCCGGAATCCGTTCAACACGATCAATCTCTACCGTCCACTTGCATAAATGACTAAAGAAAGCAGCAAAATCAACCTCCTGGAAAGCCTCTCTTCCTTTAAACTTGTTACTTTCCCTTGCGAAGTTTGACGATCGGTCCAGTCCGTAAGCTAGCCTTTATCGTTATTGCCTTAATCTAATTGTATATTTTTAACCAAAAGACAACACCTCCTTCTTTAGCTTTTGTCTTTTTGGCTTAATTTCACGGAAGTCTATTAACTGAGAATTCTAATTATATTTATGCAATGCTAGTGAAGCGAAATATATTCTTAAAGTTTTAAATTTTCATTGGATAAAATAGAGAACAATGGAGACGAAGGAGCAATGGAATGGTGAAGTTTGCAAAAAAGACGTATAGACAGAGAAGCAAACTCAGTAAAAGGTTTGCTCCCAGTTACATTGCAACTCGAATAATCAAACTCTTAACATCTATAAAACTCAATAAATGAGACCTAATTTTAAAGTTATTTTGTTTATTGTTATCACCGCTTTTCAACTTACTATCCCTATCATACTTAATAAATCATAATAATTTGTGCAGTTTTTAAGGAGGTTTTTTTAAAATGTTAGAAAAATAATAAGGCGGGTATACTTCAACTGACTATCATTCAAGGAGGTTTTTTTCACAACGTATGAGGAATGTATTAAAGCTTGTCTCGAGTGTATGGAGGCCTGCAATATTTGTTATGATGCATGTTTAAAAGAGGAAAATATAAAAATGATGGCTGACTGTATTCGATTAGACAGAGAATGTGCTGACATGTGCGCATTTGCGGCAAAAGCTATGCAAACTAACAGTCCATTTGCAAAACAAATTTGCCAGTTATGCGCCGACATTTGTGAGGCGTGCGGTAACGAGTAGTGTAAAAAGCATGCCCATGAACATTGCCAAAAATGTGCTGAAGCATGCTTGCATTGTGCTGAATATTGTCGGAAAATAGCCTCTTAATTTGATTAGATCAACAAGTAGAAAAGCCTGTTTACCAATTCCCTAAAATGAACGCTTTAAGGGGTCACCTTATTTATCAAGGTTTTCAGCCTTAGCGTGGGGTATAGGATAAAAAATTGGTATTATCCCCATACAAAAACACCCTCCTGCTTATTCGAATTAGTTACTCAACTAATACGGTGCAGGGGGTGTTTTTTTTCCTTGCTCACTTTATGGGGTCACTTCAGCCCTTCACTGTTTAACAACAAATGGTTAAGCTCACAGTACAAGGGTTCGTACCTTGACGACATCTAAAAAGAACTTGGTTTGCTGCTGCTGCTGAAATGTAACTAGTTAATGTTGCGCCTCGTGGCACTCTCTGAGTTGAACCGGCAATGGGATTACCAGCGGCATCTGCTGAAAAGATATCAATCGAACATTCTCCTGTATTGCGAATATTGACATACCGTTCTCTATCTCCATTAGTTTTGCTGATAACAAATGGACCTGAGAAACACTCTACACTGAAAGTAAGTGTGATTCCGCTGCCGTTGGATTGAGTGGAAATATCTAATGCTTGAGGTGGAATCACTGCCTGTGCTTGCTGAATCGATACATTCTTTTCACTTTCATCTTGGCAACAATCTTTTTCTACAGAAGAAGTATTGTCGTTGTTTTCGGTCATTTCCTATCACCCTTTTACAGTTGAAATTTGTATGTACACACCACGTGCGTTGATTAGCCAAAATTAGACAGACCGATCCCTATGAAACTGAAAATAATGATGCAAAATACATTTTACAAGAGTGCGTTTCTTTTGCTCGTTTCTTTCTGGAAGATTATTCATGATCAACGCGCGTATGTACACACATTTAAAAGAATATTGCCGTAAAGGAAAAAATATGACTATTTTTTAAAATTTCACTTTATATGGAGTACCGCCGTCAAAACGCGGATAGTGTAGGTTAAAATAAATATGATAATAGACATACTGATAGACACAAAATTTTTTCCGCTTGGATTCCGTCTGATCGTTGCACTTAAAACCCGGCCTTCCACTTCCCGGCTTTTGGCAAACTTGACAAGTCCGAGTTTAGGCAGTTTGATTGTATGCTCAACAATGGCAATGTTCCCATTTGTATGTTTTGTTTTATAAGATTGGACTTTGTTCTTCTTGGATTTAAAACGGGGGCCTCATTTTGTTTTTTGAAAAAACGGTTAAACGCATCCGAAAGGTTTTCAAGGGAAGACTGCAAAGCCACACTATCCGGTTCTTTTAGCCAGGTGATTTCTTTCTTCAATTGCGTGAGGTGTTTGGAACATTTGTTATAGGACAATCCTTTTCCTGTTTGCTTGTAGGAATCGTTCCAAAGAGACAAAAAGTGATTGAAAACAAACAGTCGTATGACGATTTCCTAAAATACTTTTAAAAAGAGTCAGAGAATACAAATAGAAAAAAGTATTTGGCCTCCGTACACAAACTATTTTTCATTTACTGCAAGTAGTACGCGAACAGTCGGGCAATCGAGATAGCTGAGGCTCCCCCTTGTCCGAAGGCAATTCATCCCCCACTTCATACTGGGCTGCGCCCTGTACGTATTTGAAGATGGGGGTATTCTCGCCTGAAAATCTGATGAAAAAAGACTGACTTTTCACAGTCAGTCTCTGGAAACGTAGGTCGGTGCTGCCTACCTACGTCCTACATAAATAGAATTTAATTTCTCAACACAACGACCTGCAAAATCATTGGATCCTTATTGTATTGACTAGATTGATATGTTGGATAAGTTAGCTATACTTATATAGTATAGTATGAAATTTTTGAACAAGCGTCACGGCTATTCCCCTAAAGAACGATCTAAAGGTTAAAGTTTAGGACGGGAAAATCAACGAGTGATTTTTGTCCTTATTATATTCTACTACACTACCTTTATATATAGTTGTGGAGAGTGATGAATGAAATCAAATGAAGTTCTTCAAATTCTTTGATTTTTCCAAGCTTCATGCACCTTCTGAACTCATTTACTCCATATACATCCTCTTAATTCGTTAATTCCCGTAGCATGGTAATTCATTTTCACGAAGGCTCAATAACGAAGTGAAATACTTTTTCTGCAGCAAGGCTTCCCTGTAAATACGTTCTTTCTGCAAAAGAAACATTGTTCAGCCGATCAATTAATAAGACTGTTGAAGACCTCGTTCCGTAGTCTTCTCCGGCAATAAATAAAGGGGAAAGTTTCCTCTCCCATTCGAGAGAGACACCAGTTGTCGGCAAATCTTCATCTGCCGCTACTTTTGTGTCCTGTAAAAAGGAGAACAAACAATCGGCAAGATCGTCTGCTTCGTTATGTAAACATTCATCAAGACGAGCTTTTCCTTTTTCCGATTTTGGCCAAGGTGAATTTAACAGTGCATTGCTTAAGCTGTGTGTACCAGGGGCAACGGATTGCAAGTCATTTTGCCGGTTGTTGTAACACCATAGTTTCTCACCTGTTCCGGCAAGTAAATTAAAGCCCGGATATTCGTCTTTCTGCTTTTTCAGTTCATGCATAAATTGCTCAGGGCTGATAGCATCAGTTAAGAAAGAGCGGACTAGTTCTCCTCGTGACCGCTTGCCTTCCGCTTTTTCTGACGGGTCGCGAAAGTTCGTTAACGCAGCAAAACGGCCTGTTTTCGATATTCCAAGCCACGTACCCATTTTTTCTAAATCACGTCCAGCTAAAATACCGGGCTCGTCTTCCCAAAAATGAGCTTTTTGCGTCGGCCGGTTAAAAAACTCATCACGGTTTGCCGCTACAACTAATTTATATTTTTCGTGCTGCTGAAAGTGAAAATTAATTAAACACATGTACCTGCACCTTTCTCACGGTTATGGCTGGTTTACTTGAATAGGCTGTGAAGCAAGCTGAATATTATTTTCCTGGAATAGAAAAGCAATCGCATGGCGGAGCCTGCTTTCTATTTTTTGTTTGATTCCAATGCTTTGTACAGGCATCTCCACCTTGAACACCATCGCTTCGTTGCGGAAATCAATAAAACGGACAGTTTTGGGTCCTTTTAGATCGATTTCTTTTTCAGCGATGACCTTGTCCACCGCCTCATACAGCAATTGTTCAATCTTTTCTGTATCTTGCCCAAAAGTAACTTCCACCACGACTTCTGCTAAAACTTCTGCCCCTGAACGGTTTGGAACAATTTGTTCAATAAAATGTTGATTCGGCACAATTAAAGAGCCTTCTGTTGCTGTTTTCACAATGGTCGAACGAAGACGGATTTTTTCCACACGTCCAAATTTGCCGTTGATTTCAACGATTTCTCCAACTTCAATTGGCCGTTCAAATAAAATAATGATGCCGGATACAAAATTGCCGGCCACATTTCTCATGCCAAAGCCAATCCCGATGCCGAGCACGCTAAATAAAGCCGCTGCTGCTGTTAAGTCAAGTCCTACAGTAGCAAAGCTAATAGCCAGTGCGATCACCATTACCGTGTAGTAGATCATACGGTTAAGCGTGTAGGCCATTCCGCTGTCCAATCCGTAATAGGTATACACTTTGCTCATCACAAACCGGTTAAACAGTTTAACAAGCCGCTGGGCCAGTGACACAGTAAGCACAGCCACAATGATAAGAAAAACAGTCACCTTTGCTTCTCCGGATGTATAAAGCGGATAAAACAGCCAGCTCTCTTTTGAAAAATAGTATAAAAACAATAAAAGAATTCCGTAGAAAGTGAGCCAGTTTAACGTTGTATTGAAAAGAGGAATCAGCTCTTTTTTCCAGGAATCGGACAGTCGTTCTCTTTTTTTGATTCCTTTCATAACGAACCATTTCACAATTAAAATGATCCCAGACAACAAACAAAAATCGAGCAATTTCACTGCCATATTGTCTGCCGTAAATATTTTTATTATTTGATCCATATCATCACCACTGTTTCGTCTTTCTTTCACTTTACCTACATTCAAGTCAGACTAAACAGAAGCTTGTCATTACAATAAAATTCTTTTTTATAAGCCGTTCAGCTGTTCTCCTTTTTTCAACATAGCAGCCATTTCCTTTTCAGGAACGAGACTTCCGCCTGTCGACCAGACAAGATGAACCGCTCCTTCTCTTTGACTAGCCGTAAAATGCTGTTCCAGCCAGCCGCTCATCTCCGCCCGTACCGGACCTTCTAAACCTGCCAATGCAGACGGCTCAAGCTTCTCTTCTTCTAGCGTAAACAGTTGATGCAGATACGCAAACAGTTTGTCATCTGTCACTGTAAAAATACCGTCTAAATGAGACTCGATGGCTTTGCCTACAAAGCTAGACGGACGGCCGACAGCTAATCCGTCTGCATCTGTCTTCAATTCAATGCCGATATCCTGAACGGCAATTTGATCGTGCAGCCCTGTCATCAAACCGAGCAGCATACAAGGAGCCTGTACCGGTTCTGCAAAAAAGCCGTATACGTGGTCCCCGAATACCCGTTTCAAGCCGGCAAAAATCCCTCCAGGCGCTCCGCCTACACCGCACGGCAAATAAACGATCAACGGATGATTTGCATCGATGGAAATTTTTTTTTCTTTTAACTGCTTCTCCAAACGAAGAGCGGCTGTCGAATAGCCGATAAATAATTCTTTAGAGTGCTCATCATCAATGAAAAAGCTGTTGTTTGTCTCTTCACTTAACTTTCTGCCTTCTTCCACTGCCCGGCTGTAATCATCTGCATATTCCATCACTTGTACGCCTCTATCCCGCAGGCGTTGTTTCTTCCACTCTTTTGCGTCAGCGGACATATGAACAGTCGTTTGAAATCCGAGCGCCGCTCCGGTCATGCCGATGCTAAGCCCTAAATTGCCGGTGGAACCGACAGAAAGTGAATAATCCGAAAAGAATGTTCTCATTTTTTCGGATGACAATTTGCTGTAATCGTCCTCTGTCGTTAATAGACCGTGGTGAATAGCAAGCTGTTCTGCGTGCTTTAACACTTCATACATCCCGCCGCGCGCTTTAACGGAGCCTGCGACTGGCAGCAAATGATCGGCTTTTAGCAGCAAGCGCCCCTGAATCGGTTGGCCGTGCTGTTGTTCAAGTGCTTTTTTCATATGAGCTATTTCCAGCAATGGAGATTCAATGATTCCTTCCGCTTCTGCCGTTTCAGGAAACACGCTCGCTAAAAATGGCGCAAATCTTCTAAGTCTGGCATCCGCTTCATACATCTCTTCGATTGTAATGGGCAAAGCGCCCGCTTGATCTTTTCTTTTGTGATCATTGATCCATGTCACTTCCCGGCTGTCTTTCATCGCCTCTATAAGCGGCCATTGAGCCTCTAGATTTTCCTTATTTACTTTTTCTTGTTTCATCCGAATTCCTCCACTCGTGTAAATTATTTTATGTAGCCTTCTGTTGATTAGATCGCTTTAAGAACCGTTTGTTCATGTGATATTCATAATAATGAAACGCGGCCATTGAGAAAAGCAGCCAAGCCGCACCAGCCGCATATCCACCAACCACATCACTCGGATAATGGACACCTAGATAAATGCGTGACAGTCCGATAATGAAGATAAACAACAAGGCTGTGAGCGCACCCGTCACTTTCCAAGACAGTTTGTCCAGCAGCTGAAATAAAATAAATGCAAGCGCTCCGTAAAAAATAAACGAACCCATCGAATGTCCACTTGGAAAACTATAGCCGCCTTGTTCAATCAGCGGCAAAACATCGGGACGCTGGCGTTTAAATAGTTCTTTCAGCAAATGATTAAAATAACCTGCTCCAACGGCCACTGTTAAAATGATAAAGAGCGCGTAATCTCTTTTCCTTTTCAAAAACAAAATAAGGGCTGCCAATAAAGTTCCGCCCGCTATGCCTTTCACTGAGCCTAAATGAGTAATATAGACGACCAGATCTGTTCGCCCCGCTGTCACCCACGATTGCACTTCATCGATAATGGCTAAATCAAATGCCTCTACTTTGTTTTCTTTTAATGCTTCTACTACTTCTAAAAAAGCCCAAGTAAAGAACACGAGAAAAGCAAGTAAAAGAAGGTAATATAACGCCGTCCGCTTTTTTTCCTGATTATTCAACTTTCTGTTTTCCTCTCTTTTTCCACTAGTATTCCACTGAAATTGCCTAAAAAATGCAGAAAGAAGCTGTTTCGCTTAGGTGAATACCGTTTTTTGAAGCAATTGCCTTACTTCATCTCCGAGCTTTTCATACTGTTCCTGTTCTTCTCTTTCTTGCCTGCTTGCCAAAGTGAAGGCAGCCGGTTCATTAAGATCTACTTCCACAGTAGCATCAAATAAGTAAGTGGCATTGCCAATTAAATCTATCCAATAGCTGCCGTCTTCTTTCTGGTGGGATGCACAGCGAACCTTGCCGCCGTTGTTGAACACGTCAATCGTTTTTTCGAATTCATTGAATTCGAGCAGGCATGTCATTAAACTCGATGCTGACATCGCTGTGCCGCACGCATTTGTAAAGCCGACTCCGCGTTCAAATGTTCTTACGTAAATTTTTCCGGTTTCGATTGGATAGACAAAACTGACATTCACGCCATCCGGGCAAATCGGATTCAGGCTGTTCAACTTTTCAGCTATGTATTTCTGCTCATAAGAAACTAACTGCTGTTTATCGACAACGGCAATTAAATGAGGATTTGGCACAGCCGCTGCTGAAAAAGCAATCGATTCAGACAGCTCAGGCACCACTTCATTAAACAAAGTAACTTTTCCATCAATGTTCATCGGCAAACTGGAAAGCTCAAATAGGACCGGTGATATTTCTACCCGATAAGTCGGCACCTCGACAAATAATTCTTCCTCTTTTGTTACTTTTAAAATCGCTTTCATCGTTTCAACTGTAATTTCATCTTTATGTAACAATTCGCACACGTAGCGGCCGAGACAGCGCAGCCCATTTCCGCACATCGACGCTTCAGAACCGTCGGAATTAAAGATCCGCATCTTTGCATCCGCCTGTTCGCTTTCCATGACGAATAAAATGCCATCAGCTCCGAGACTTGATTTTCTGTTGCAAAGGGCAACCGCCAAGCTGCTCCTGTCTTTTTCTGAAAATGAATAGCCGTTCGCCCACTCATCTATTAACAAAAAGTCATTGCCAGACCCGTGGCACTTCAGTAATTTAATCTCCAATTTTTATCCCCTCAATCCACTTGCCCTTTTTTACTAGCATATCAAAATAATAAAGGTGCGGTCCATCATTTCATGAAAAAAAGGAGTCCCAATTAGACTCCTTTACTCATTAAAGATACTGCAATATAAAGTTTATGAAAAACAGCAAAGAAATGATCAATAATAGTTTTGATAATTCGCGTCCTTTGCCTGCAAACAATTTCAATGTAGGGTATAAAATAAACCCAATCGCTATTCCATCAGCAATGCTGTACGTAAATGGAATCATCACAATGATGAAAATAGCCGGCAGTGCTTCTGTTAAATCAGTTAAATCCAAATGGCGGATATTTTGCACCATTAAACTGCCGATAATAATCAAGACAGGTGCAATGGCCATATCAGGAATCAGTTTCATGTAAGGTATGGCAAAGATCGACAGCAAAAATAACACACCGGTCGTCAATGTCGTCAAACCCGTTCTTCCTCCGGCGGCAATAGCAGCTGAACTTTCAACAGTGGCGACTGTTGGGCTCGTTCCGAAAATCCCGGCAGTAAAAGCCGAAATGGCATTGGCCTGTAACGCCCGCTTAAATTTACCCGGACGCCCGGCAAGTCCTGTATGGCCATGAACGAGACCAATATTCTCAAATACGAGTACCATCGTCAATGAAAATACGGCTGCCCAAAATGGGACTGATAGCCAGTCAGCGAACGAAAACGCACCGAATACATCTTTGTATGTCGAAAAGTTAAAAGAAGTGCCGCCTGTTTCTGGCAGCAGCCCGGACATCCATGTGACAAGTGTGCCGAACAAAATGCTCCATAAAAAACCGCCCTGAATCCCTTTTAAAAAAATAAAAATGGTTACGATGAGCGTGAGTATCGTAATTAAGACTGTCGGTTCACTTAAGTCCCCAAGCGCTAAAATAGAATGATCCCCGCGAACGACGAGCCCGCCTTTTTCTAGTCCAATCAGCATAAGAAAAAAGCCGAGGCCAACCGAAATCGCTTCTTTTAACACATCCGGTATCGAGGCATTTAACATACCAGCTAGTTTAGTCACCGATACGAGCGTAAAAATAATCCCTGAAATAACGACGACACCGAGCGCTTCTTGCCAGCTTAACTCCATTGTCTGGACAAACGTGTATGTGAACATCGCATTGATGCCCATTCCAGGTACGAGCAAAATAGGTGCATTTGCCCAAAAAGCCATGATCATGCAGCCGACAAACGAAGCTAAAATGGTCGCGGCAACTGCCCCTTCAAATGGAATACCAGCTTCAGACAAAATCAACGAGTTAACAGCAACGATATAAACGATCGTAAAAAACCCGATTGTCCCTGCTGTCATTTCCCGCTTAAACGTTGTTTCGTGCTCAGTTAACTGAAAAAAACCTCCGCTCTTCTTCATGTATACATGTACCTTTCGTACATCGCCCTCTCCCTACCCGCTTTCCCGCTCATGCGGTTCAGCCACAACAGGTATTGTATCAAAGTGCATATGAAAGAACAACCGACGAGGAAATCATCATATTTTGTCGAAAAGGTGACAAAAAAATTTTTTTCCAATTGTGCCATTTTTTAAAATGAAACTATGATACTATTACTTTAATCCATTATTTTTATCATATTAATGAAAAATTGGTTTTTGTTATATATAGTAACGGAGAGTGAGTTTCATTGAATAAAGGGCAAAAAAGAATGAAAAAAAATATAAAATTGTTAGCGGTTGTTTTTATGTTACTAGCCGTTTGTTTTACATTACTAGGTTATCAACTGAATCAACATACAAAAGCAATCGCTTTAGCTGAACAAAAAAAGACAGCATATAAACAAGCGTTACCGCCAAAACAGCCGCCGCATGAAAAGGCAGCAATTAACACAAAAAATGAGCCAGTGACACCCGTATTTCCTCAGCAAAGCGTTCAGACTAACGGCAGTCAAGCGGGAAAAGTCGTCTATTTAACGTTTGATGATGGTCCGGCTGCCGTGACACAAGATATATTAGCCCTGCTTGACCGCTATGGGGCTCAAGCAACCTTTTTTATGCTTGAGCCTAATATGCGCCATTATCCGGCTGCCGTTCAACAAATGGTCAAGCAGGGCCATGCGGCAGGCATGCACGGCGTTACCCATGACCAAAAAAAGATTTACCATTCCGCACAGTCAGTCATCGATGAAATGAAAGCAGGACAAGAAACGTTAAAAAAACTGACCGGACTGGAAAGTTACTTAATTAGAACCCCTTACGGCTCAGTTCCCTTTATGACACCGGAATACAGGGGAAAAGTAAAAGAAGCAAATTTTAAAATGTGGGATTGGACGATTGACAGTCTAGACTGGAAATTTAGAAGCCAACAATATGTACCGCACGTTATTAACCAATTAAACTGGGCATCAGAAAAACAGCAGCCGCTTGTTATTTTGCTCCATGAAAAAACGACAACACTTCATCATTTAGAACAGCTGCTGCAATACTTGCAGTCCAACAATTACAAAATGGATATATTAAATGAACACGCAACACCTTTTGAATTTCACTCTTAAAAAAGAAACCTAAAACAATAAAAACGCTTGGAATGAAAACCGAGTGTTTTTATTTTTAAGCTTGATAGAGATGGGGTAAGCCCCCTATAATAGAAATTAATGAAATAATAAAAAGCTGCAAAAGCTAGTTTGCAGCAGGTGGATTTTTCGTGTAAGTTGATTACTTTACTTTTCGCCACCTGTCTCTTATAAGAGATGGGTGGCTTTATTGTGTCCTATGGAGGGGTGGAGAATGGGAATTTGGGTCTATGCTTTACTTGTTTTTCTTAGCGGTTGTTCTTATGGAGTCGTCTCAACGTTTGTTAAGTTGGGGTACAGTGAGGGATTTATACTAAGTGAAATAACAGGAAGTCAATACTTTTTTAGTGTCATCATGTTGTGGATCATCGCCATCTTTGTGCCAAAGATCCGCTTGAGCGGTAAACAATGGCTGATTTTGGCCATAAGTGGAATACCGATGGGATTAGCTAGTATTTTTTATAATCAAGCGCTTGATTATATCAATGCTTCATTTGCCATTATCCTTTTACTGCAATTCACATGGATAAGCATTGTTTTGCAATATATCTTTGATAAGAAAGCTCCGAGCCGAAAAAGCTTGATCGCAACGGTCATCATCCTTTTCGGCTCCGTCCTTGCGTCTGGCTTTTTGAAAAGTGACATCACCTTTTCACTTGCTGGAATCAGCTGGGGGATGCTTTCGGCGTTATCCTTTGCTTCCTTTATTTATGTAAGCGGGCGTACACGTATACCGGTTCATCCGATCTACAAAAGTGCCATTATGGCAACTGGAGCAGCAGTGCTTGTATTTATTGTGTTTCCACCGGTCTTTCTTGTAAACGGGGCGCTTACAAACGGGCTGATCATGTATGGTCTTCCTACCGGATTCTTCGGTTCACTCGTCCCAGCTGTTTTATTTAATATTGGCATGCCTAAAATAGGCAGCGGCTTGGGCACCATTTTAAGTGCCTCCGAACTGCCAATGGCTGTGTTCATGTCCACCCTTGTTCTGCACGAGGTCGTCACCTTCTCCCAGTGGGTTGGTGTGATTGTCATTCTAGCTGGGATTGCTTATCCAAACTTTCGGAGCCGTCAGAGGGCTTATTTAATAAAGAAAAAGGAAGATAAAGTGTCAACTTGAACTCTCTGCCTTATCAAAAAAGCAGACCAACACGCGACGTGAATTGGTCTGCTTTTTTATTTATGAAATGACAAAATAATCGCATGGTGGATCACTTTGCTAATAGAGCGAGTTTAAGTGCCTGATACAGCCAGCACTTTGTTGGCAGCGGCTGGCGGCTGATCGATGATACAGCGGCCTTTTCCGTTTGGGATACAAAGCGGCGTTCCGAAAAGCGGGTCGCGGGCTACTTGGCACTCCATATTAAAAACGGCACGTACGAGGTCGCAGCTAATAATGTCTTCCGGCTTTCCTTGAGCATAAACCCCGCCGTCTTTAATAGCTACTAAGTTGTGCGCATACCGGCACGCCAAATTTAAATCGTGAAGCACCATGATGATTGTCCGGTTTTCCGATTCATTTAACTCAAATAATAAATCCAATATTTCAATTTGATGAGTCATATCCAAATAAGTTGTCGGCTCGTCAAGCAGAATAACGTCTGTATCTTGTGCAAGCGTCATGGCAATCCAGGCCCGCTGACGTTGGCCGCCGGACAATTCATCGACTAACCGCTCCTGCAAGTCTTCCATGCGGGTGGATTTCAGCGCTTTTTGCACCATTTCTTCGTCTTCTTTTGACCATTGCTTAAGCCACGATTGATGAGGATAACGTCCTTGTTTCACAAGCTGATAGACAGTAAGGCCTTCCGGGGCAGTCGGCGATTGCGGCAAAATAGCCATTTTCCGTGCCACTTCTTTCGTAGCTAAAGAAGAAATTTCTTTTCCTTCGAGCATAACCGCACCGGATTTCGGCTTCAGCAGCCGGGCAGCTGAACGAAGCAACGTAGATTTACCGCAGCCATTGCCGCCGATAAATACCGTAATCTCTCCTTTAGGCACTTCTAAATTTAATTCTTTAATAATTAAACGATCCCCGTATCCAAGCGACAAGGATTTCGTTGAAATGGCTTGTTTCATCTGCGATCGCCTTCCCTTCCATGCCTTTACTGACTCATTCAGCCTCGATCTTTTTTATTCTTATTGTCTCTAGTATAATGAAATTGATTCTCAGTGTCAATTTCCCTTTCTATCCCTTTTAGAATAAAAAGCTGCTTTTTTCTTTTATTATCCTTCAATAGATCTTACTAAATTAGCCATTTCAATAGCTGTTGCGGCAGCTTCCCAGCCTTTGTTGCCAGCTTTAGTGCCCGCCCGCTCAATCGCTTGCTCAATAGTATCTGTCGTCAGCACACCGAAGATGACCGGTACACCGGATTGCATGCTTGCCTGAGCGATTCCTTTTGTCGTTTCATTGCTCACATATTCAAAGTGGGCAGTCGAGCCGCGAATGACTGTACCAAGCGTAATGACCGCATCATATTTTCCGCTGTCAGCCATTTTCTTCGCAATGAATGGGATTTCAAATGCCCCAGGTACCCACGCTGTATCAATATCTTCTTCCTGCAATCCATGGCGGCGCAGCGCATCTTCCGCTCCGCTTAATAATTTGCTGTTAATAAATTCATTAAAACGGGCAACAACAATCCCCACTTTCAAACCTGTTCCAATTAAATGACCTTCAAACGTTTTGCTCATGTTCTTTTCCCCCTGATTAAATTAAATATTTAAAAAATGTCCTAGTTTTGATACTTTTGTTTCTAAGTAGCGGCGGTTTTCTTCTTTCGCCGGCATTTCAATCGGCACCCGGTCGACCACTTCGAGTCCGTACCCTTTCAACCCGGCAATTTTGCGCGGATTATTCGTTAACAGCTTCATTTGCTTAATGCCGAGGTGACGCAATATTTGGGCGCCAATGCCATAGTCGCGCAAATCATCAGCAAATCCGAGTTTTTCATTTGCTTCCACCGTATCAAAGCCTTCTTCCTGCAGCTTGTACGCCTTCAGCTTGTTAATGAGTCCGATTCCCCGGCCCTCCTGGCGCATGTATAAAAGAACGCCTCTGCCTTCTTTTTCTATTTGCTGAAGAGCAGCGTGCAGCTGGGGACCACAGTCACAGCGGCAAGAGCCAAAAACATCACCTGTAAGACATTCGGAATGAACACGGACGAGCACTGGAGAACCATCATGCACATCACCTTTAACGAGGGCAACATGGTCTTTCCCCGTCATTTTTTCAGTAAAACCGACTGCTTTAAAGCTGCCGAACTCTGTCGGCAAGTCAATGACGACTTCCATCGTGACAAGCTCATCTTTTTTTCGGCGGTATTCAATCAAATGCTGAATGGTAATGATTTTTAAATTCAGTTCTTCAGCCATCACGAGTAAATCAGGCAGCCTTGCCATCGAGCCATCTTCTTTCATTATTTCACAAATGACACCTGCTCCTTGTTTCCCGGCTAAAAGAGCAAGGTCTACTGCCGCTTCTGTGTGGCCGGCTCTTTTTAAGACGCCGCCTTTTTTCGCAACGAGCGGAAAAATGTGGCCTGGTTGTTTAAAGTCATTTGGCGCTGCGTCTTGTTTCATCATTTCTTGAATTGTTGCGGCCCGTTCAAATGCACTGATGCCTGTGTGAGTGGATTGATGATCAATACTCACTGTAAACGCCGTTCCATGACTGTCTGTATTGTTGTCTACCATCATTTTTAATCCAAGCTGCCTTGCTTTTTCTTCTTCAACTGGAACACAAATGAGTCCCCGGCCCACTTTCGCCATAAAATTCACCATTTCAGCATCGGCCAAATCAGCCACTCCAATAAAATCGCCTTCATTTTCCCGGTCTTCATCATCAACGACAATAATGACTTTGCCTTGTTTAAGATCTTCCAGCGCTTCTTCTATAGATGCAAACATTCTTTTCACCTCTTCATTTTTATTAGGCAAAACCGTGTTTTTCCAACAAATCCATCGTCACATTCGAAGATGGCTCCTGCACTTTACGATTCATCATGCGTTCTACATATTTTGCCAGCATATCGCATTCTATATTAACTGAATCGCCAATTGCTTTTGCCGCTAAAATAGATTCTTCCTGTGTATGAGGTATAAGCGATATCGTCAGCTCGCGGTCAGTGACATGAAAAATAGTTAACGATGTACCATCAAGAGCAACCGACCCTTTCGGCAATAAATATGGCGCACACTCGGATGGATAAGAAATATCAATATAAAGAGCATTTTCCACTCTTTTCTTGCCTGATATGGTCCCTATCCCATCCACATGACCCGACACGAAATGCCCGCCAAAACGGCCGTTTGCTGACATCGCCCGCTCCAAATTTACTTTCGATCCGCGGTTCACTTTCCTTAACGAAGTAGACTGAAACGTTTCGGGCATGACATCCGCCGTAAAGCGGTCAGCGGTAAAACTCGTCACTGTCAAACAAACGCCGTTGATGGCAATGCTGTCACCGAGCCGGACGTCTTCTAATACTTTTGATGCTGCTATTGCAAGCTGAAGAGACTGGGCACCGGAGATGACTTCTTCCACTGTACCTATTTCTTCTATTATGCCAGTGAACACTTTTTTTCACCCTTCTTTCAGTGAAGCTGTAATTTTAATATCCGGCCCAATCATCTCCACCTTGTCGAACTTCAGTGGGATCGATTCATCCATCGTGGCCAATCCCTCTCCGCCAAAAGGAGTCGGAGCCATTTTGCCGCCAATCAGCTTTGGCGCCATGTAAATCAACATTTTTTGAAAGGCTTTCTCTTGAAAGAAGGAAGCATTCACTTCTCCGCCGCCTTCAACAAGAAGAGTCATGATTCCTTCCTCTCCCAACTTCTTCAAAAGGAGGGGGATATTGATATTCGTTGTTTCGAGCCGTATGATATCTGCACCTGCCTCGATCAATACAGCTTCCTTTTCTAATGAAGCCTCTTTACCACACACAATCATTGTGTCCGCTTCTTTGTTTTCAATTACTTTTGCTGTTACGGGTATTCGTAAATGAGTATCTAAAATGACTCGAATGGGGTGTTTTCCTCCGTGGGGCAAACGGGTAGTAAGGACGGGGTTATCCTGAAGAACGGTATTGACACCGACTAAAATGGCGTCTTGCTCATGCCTGATGCCATGAACATCTTCCCTCGCCGGTTCATCTGTAATCCAGCGGCTATGGCCGGTATAGGCTGCTGTTTTGCCATCGGCTGTAATGGCTGTTTTCATCGTGACGAATGGGGTCTTGCTTTGAATAAAATGAAAAAACGGTGCTAAAATTTGATCCGCTTTCTCCCGACAAATGCCCGTTTCCACTTCAATTCCTGCGGCTTTTAATTTTTGAACTCCCTTTCCGCTCACTTTCGGATTAGGATCCACCGTTGCAATAAACACACGCTTTATTCCTGTTGAAATGACTAAGTCCGCACAGGGAGGTGTTTTTCCATGGTGTGAACAAGGTTCTAACGTTACATATAAATCCGCTCCGGCCGCTTCTGTGCCTGCTGCTGCGAGTGCATGCACTTCCGCATGACCGCCTCCCGCTTTTAAGTGGGCGCCCATCCCGATAATTCGGCCGTCTTTTACAACAACAGCACCGACAGGCGGGTTAGGAGACGTCTGCCCTTTTACACCTTCAGCAAGCGACAAGGCTAACTCCATATATTGTTCCTTTAACATTTCCGTTAATCGTATCTCCTCTGCTTAATGATTTTCGTCAAATGAAATTGATTTACAGCCAATAAATCAACAAAGCCCCGTATATGAGGTATACGGGGCGTAAAAGGCATAGCCAAATAAGCATCTAAAAATCAAATTTTAAAAATGCTCCATCCTTCTCCCATCCAGACTATCACTGTCGGCTTCGGAATCTCACCGAATCCACCGTAAACGAATACGGGTCACGGGCTGAGAGCGTGCGCTCATTACCGCCGGTAGGGAATTTCACCCTGCCCCGAAGGATTACCTATTCAAGTTAATTCCTATTATCTCTCTTGGGTTATGGTTGTGTCAAGGTTTTTAATGTTCTGATTATGATTAATTTGGGTGGAAAATGAGGATTGTTGACGAGTTTCGTCGACAATTCGTCAACAAACCTTCTTTATGAACATTCACCAGCCGCAAATTCCGGCCCTTTATTAAATACTACCTTCATAATATTCGCGCGTCTCCACTTCAACGGTTTCTCGACAGCCCGAGCCCTCCATTCAGAGGGCTATTTTTCTTGTCTTATTTTTGGATTAAAGCCAAACTCTTGGCTGATCTTTCGTTGGGCAGTCATTGCAGATTCAAGCGTGTTAAACACACCGGTCCAGACCCTTCGCTCCTTGGCAAATGGTTTATATCCTAGATTGGTACCGATCAGCTGAGCTTGTCTTTCGGCTTCTGCATCGGATTTAAACAAGCCTGTGTAGATTCGATACTTCCCTTTTGCAATAACAGCAGCCTTCACTTCCCCCTTACTCAAAAACCAAGACAGTTGCTTCGTTCCTATTAACTGATTTAAATCAACATTGCCTTTCACACCTGCTAGTCGTCCAGTTTCGGTATATTGATGCAAGTCGCATGAATAAGCCGGCTTCTTCCCGCCATATCGAGGGATCCAAACAAAGTCAGCTTCAATTTTATCTGCTTGGAATAGTTTATAAGTGTGATGCCCGACATATAACCCTACTCTCTTTGCACCTAGTTTCCGAAGCTCATCAATAAAAGTCTGTGTACCGGCTTTCATATCATCCATCGTTTTCACTTCTACGTCCGCTACCCAAAATAACGCATCTTTATCGCCACGCTCCCAAAAATCGCGCGCTTCTTTTTTGGCATCACTGATAGAGACAAAGCGGCAAAAAGCATAATTCCCGAAAGGCACACCGTGTTTTTTAGCACCTGCTACATAATTTTGGTACTGTCTATCTTGGACCCTCGAACCATCTTGAACTCTAAGAATGGCAAGGGATAATTCCTTGGATGCCTCGCTCCAGTCGATTATACCTTGATGATGTGATAAGTCAGCGATTTTGCTCATTGTTTTTCACCTCTTCCTTTCATTTTCGCCCGCCATTAATGCTTTCATTATTTTAGCACTTTTTCAGGAGACTAAAAGTACAAGGGATACCACTACTTAACAATGGTGTTTATGTCGCATTATCGTCCGACTGCCCCAGAAAAAAGCCAACAGATTACTGTTGACTTTTGCTCTTTTATTAAATTAAAGCATCCTGTAGTTTAGGTAGAAACCTTCCCAATCTCTTCTACACTTTATCATAATCCTATCCTTTAAATGTGTTGTTCCGAATAAATGTGTTGTTCCGAAATCTGAACCATTACAAAAAGACGCCTTCTTATTCAAGAAAAGCACCCGATTGCTGAACAACCAAAAACCTTGCATTAGCAAGGTCTTTTTTCCTGAAAAGCATTAGTCTTCTTTCATTATTTCATCAAAAGCTGAGGAGACTCTGTCGAATTCCCCGTCGCTTTCAATGGCTGTAAAGTCACCGTCCCGGTCGATCTTTAAAAAGAAGATATCAATGTCTTCCCCGGTTTCTTCTTGAAGATCCTCCACAAAGCTGACTGCAACGTATTCTGTCTCTTCAATATTTATTGCTGCCAACACTTCAACTTTCTGCTCCTGGTCATTCTCATCGCTAATCGTAAAGATTTCGCCTACTTCAATGTTTTCCATGCGATAGCCCTCTCCTTTTTGAAAAATTGTCTTGTACTAATAACCGTATAAAAGTATTCATAATCATTTTATTTCCAAAGAGGAATAGATTCATGCAGGAAATTCAGATTTTAAAATTTAACATATTATAAATTATCATATAACAGTATTTTTTAAAAATTTGCACTCTTACTAACCTGCCCCATTAGTTTAGCAAAAAAATTTAAGCTTAATGAACAATTTCGTCCGACTGCGACATAAAAAGTCAGCACCATACACGCTGACCTAGCCCTTCTTTAACTCACTCATTAGTTTAATAATTTAATATTATTCTTTGATACCTTTAATTAAATAAAAAACACCAACAATAAAGAGCAATAAACTTATAATCAATGGTATATTTCCAATTTCTTTTAAAGCTGTCCCAAACACACCTAAGTTAGTATCGTAGCTGCCTATATCTGGAGCAGTTAAATAAAGCGAATAAACTGCTGCAGCGATTAGTGTCATTCCAAATAAAATAACACCTGATAATACTCCGGTACCACCAATAATTAATTTCTTCATTTTAGTTCTCTCCCTAGTTAGAAACGTGTACTTATCTACTTTAATTACATATCGAGAGCAAAAAACCTCTTTTTTTACAAAGAGTACTTCTTATACTAACCTGCTCCTTTAAGTTTAGGAAGTAGATTATTGCGTAGTACCGTCCTACTAACGACATAAGAAAAGCCAGCACCATACATGCTGACCGAGACTTTCTTTAACTAGTTAATCTATACCTCAATTTGTTTAATTATTTTTGCAGGATTTCCACCTACTACAACACATAATCACAACGAAATGCTGGTTCTATGTATAGATCTCTTCCAGTTGAACCGAATAATTCTTTTAATAGTTCAGTTCTTTTATTCCCATCCGTTTCGAGTGTTTGATTGTATAACCTGGTTAGTCTTCGAGCGTTTAATCTTTCTTTTAGCAAATCCGGGTCGGTTCCATTATAAAGTTCACCCTTCAACATTTTCTCTTTTTCAGTTTTCATTTTTTCGAATCTCCTTAACAAACATAAATGTGTTGTTAAAAACAATCGTACCATATCCATAAGATTATCTTGTTCAAGTAAACTCCTCCTTTAGATTCGTGCGCAGTATCGTCTAACAGATGACATAGAAAAAGCCAACTAAAAGGTTGGCTTCAACTGTAAAATGGGATACGTGTTTGATTATTAAAGTGGTTTAATCAAAGTTATAAACTTTGATACCTTATTAGTTCAGAAGCATTAAATGCACACATTATCGTCCACTAACGATATCAATTAAAAGTTAACATTTTCAAATGTTGACTTTTAATTGATATCATTTCACTTTAATGAATACTTCTCTTTTTGAACCGGCCGCCCCGTACCTCCGAAATATCCGCAAGTGCTAAGAAGGCAGAAGGATCGATTTCTTCAACAATTGTTGTTAGTTTGGATTCTTCGAGTCGAGTGATAATACAGAATATAACCTTCTTGTCGTCACCTGTATAGGCACCTTCTCCATGTAGGTAGGTGACACCTCTTCCTAAACGACTATTGATTGCATCGCCTATCTCTCTTGCTTCATCACTAATGATCCATGCTGACTTTGATTCTTCCATTCCGGCAACAACAATATCAATGGCTTTGGCAGCTACTACATAAGCTAAGATTGAATACATCGCTCGGTCCCAAGTGTATACAAATCCTGCAGAGCTAAGTATAAACAAGTTTATGAACATGACGATCTCGCCAACGGAAAAAGGCACTTTTTTACTTACTACAATCGAAAGTACTTCTGTACCATCCAGCGCACCACCGTTACGAATGACCATTCCAACACCAACACCTAAGATAATCCCCCCGAAAATTGTAGCGAGAAGGATATCCTGAGTAAATGGCAAAATCGGATGAAAAAATGTTGCAAAAATAGATAGCATGATAATCCCATATACCGTAGATATAGCAAAAGTTTTTCCAAACTGTTTATATCCAAGGTATACAAATGGTAAATTTAAGATTAAAAGAAAAATGCCGAGTTTTAAACCTGTAATGTGAGAAAGCATAATAGAAATACCTGTAATGCCACCATCAATTACCTGGTTGGGAACTAAAAAGATTTCTAATCCAACGGCCATTAACAAGGCACCAATTGTAATAAAAATGGCCCTCTGGATCACTTTCAAACGAGATAACTTTTTATGTTGCTTTTTTAGTGGTAAGCCTTCCGTCAAAAAAATCACACCTTTTATTATTCATTTATTTTTATTATATCCTAATCCCGTATTAGGAAGAATAAATATGAACAAATGTCTCTCCAATAACAGGAACTACTCCCGGTACCATCGCTAGACCAAGCAGAATTTCACTTTTGCTCTATAACCCTTGTAGGCGCGGCTTAGAAATGTACGAAACCCCCAGCAAAACGCGGAATGTTGGCTGCCTATCGAGCTCCTCTAAAACAAAACTCTCTGCTCATCTTCTGCTGCGTTTCCCTAAGTGTAAAAATAATTCAATAATAAAGATAAGAAGAATAGATAAACCAAATAAAGTTGCTGCTTCAGCAAAGAAAATCAATACATCGACCTTTTGTGGGGCATAGGCAATCGTCTAATCATAGTAAAAATAAGCTCTTTTCTAAACGCTAAGCATAGCATGTAAATGCCAGATACTCTTTAAAAAAACAAGCGGGAAATGTGTTTGATGAAAGTATGAAGACAGACGAACGAATAAGACCATTTGGTGGATTTGGATCACCATTTTTGGGAGGGTTAGCGGGTGGTTTATTAGGTAGTGCGTTATTTTATCCATACGAAGGATATTATTAATTTTTTGTGCTGTTTAACTATCCTAACAGGTACATTAATCCAAGCTTTCCTTACTTTTTCTCATATCATATATTATTCCTACTAATTAGGAGGTGAAAATTGATATGGGCTTCTTTGGCGGTGGATGCTATGGTGGATATGGTGGTGGTTATGGCGGATACGGCAGCTCTTTTGCGTTAATTGTCGTATTGTTCATTCTTTTAATCATTATTGGCGCCTCTTTTGTAGGCGGGTATGGCGACTCTTGCTAACTTGTGAATTTTTAATAAGATCGGGCTATAGGGAATTATCCTCTTTCTCGCTATAGCCTTGTTATTTAGACATCTTGAATTCTTCTGTATTTGAGATACACTCTTCTTTCACTATTCGTGAAATCAGACTGAACCTGTTTTTCCGTGCGAAACAACGGGTAAAGTCTGGTTTTATTTTCTTTCCCCCTAAAACAATATGATCCGTTCAAAGTTATCTATCTCTTCCTTCTTCGGTTGATTTTAAAACCCGGGGGATTATTAATAATAAAAATAAGGAAAAGATGGCAAAAGCACTTCATTCACGCCATTGGGCTACAGACATTACAAAAGAAAGCACTTATGCTCAAGCAGCTGCTCCAAAAATTACGTAATAAGATTATTTCCTTAATATGCGGGTATAAGATACTAAGCTTACTCCATTTAACAGCTAACACTAAGAGTTCTTCTGTCCGTTTTTCGAACAAAGAAGTCTGGGTGGGAGGTGATTAAATGAGAAAAGTCAATAGAACAAAAGATTTAATGATCTACCTTGATTCGGTAAATTATCCAATGACCGAAGAAAAAATCAATGACCTAATATTCCGGAAAAAGATACCTCACAGCCGACCTATGAGCAGTATTGTTATTTTCGATTTAGATCATATTGATTGGTGGATCAATGAACAACGAAAAAAAACTTGATTCACTAAGGCCCTGCTCTCGAGCGGGGCTTTAGTAATTCAGGAGAGCACCCTTTGCCGCTGCTTTCTATATCACATCATTCACGGAAAGCGATTCAGAGTAATTGCAAAATCACTTGGATACATCGGATGGACTTCGTGACGAGCACATTTTATTTCTGCTGTGCATTATTCACGAACTACGTAATAAATTCTTCCTTTTTTAAGATCCTAAAGTCAGCTATTATGGACATAGAGCATTATATAAAAGGTGTGATACTTTGAATACGTCAACTTTTTTATTGTTAATTGTATTTGCTATGCAATTTATGACTCTTATTAACATCACCATTTTCAACGGAACATGGAATGGGATTGTTTATCCCTAAATACAGGGCTATTTATTCTGGCACTAGCTTTATATACTGCAAACAAGTCTAAAAACAGTGAGAGAAGAGACAACTAAGTCTGTCTTTTTTAATCAACTTTTGTTACATATTTTGCGTCTACAATTTCCATGTACTCCTGTTTCAGTTTATCGTAGGCTAGTATGACCGCCGACGTATTCACGGCCAATTAACCTTCCGGACGCCACAAGATAAGAAAAGCCAGCACCTTGCATGCTGGCCTAGACCTTGTTCATCAAAAAGTTCCCTTGCAATTTATCGTTCAACTCCGTAGTAATAGTTAAATAAAATAAGACATATTATAAATAAGCATTAAACCTAACATTAGAAAAATAAGTGTAATGACATATTCTTTTGAGTTCTTCAAGTACTTCCATTGCACAAACGACTGAAAACCCAATGATAGAATTAAATAGGAGATCCAATACCACTTCATAACATGTTTGTCCTCTTCTATAACAAAGGGAAGACCACACAAAAAAATGACTACGATGATGCCTCTCACCCAGCGGTTAACATTCTTACCAGACGTTTCCGAAACCTTTTTCTTTTCTACACGAAGCCATTTCCTTAATAATCTTTCTACTAAGAAAGACAAAATAATAAGAGTGATTAAGAACCCTAAAAACCCCACTGAACATTCCCCTTTTATATGTATATTATTTTTTAGGTTTTTTATATTTTTGTTAGTGGAAATTTGTTTTAATAATACTCATATTGAACAGAAAAATATAAATATATTGAGGTGATCATTTGCAAATAAAAGATTTCGTGGTTGATCAAAACTTAAAAGAGCTAACCAAACACCGTACAGTCGTGTTGCCGATTGCCTGTTACGAAACAACGATTGACCAAAATATACATGGCTATATCCTACTTCATTGGCATGATGAAATTCAATTTGTCCTGATTGTAAAAGGGGAAGCAATCTTTCAAATAAATGAAGAAAAACTAGTGGTTCGAGAAGGCGACGGCCTATTTATTAATAGCGGCTGTCTGCACATGGCGGAAGAAAAGAACCACTCAGGCTGTGTCTATATTTGTTTAAATGTTTCTCCTCATTTTATTTTACCCCAAGAACTCTATACAACCTATGTATATCCCTATATTCAAGCGACTAATTTCCCTTACTTATATATAGAGGCAAATGAGCTTTGGGGGAAAAACATTTTAGCTGCCATTGTAAAAATCAATCAATGGATTCAACAAAAATCGACATACTATGAAATCGACATCACCGTACAGCTAACGTTCATTTGGCAAAACTTAATCATCAATGGCTTTCAACTAGAATACAATCAGACGGAAATGTTAAAGAGTCATCGAATGAAGCAAATGTTAAATTGGGTACACCTGCATTTTGCTGAGGAAATCATGTTAGACGATATTGCAAGAGCTGGTCAATTGAGCCGTTCTGAATGCTGTCGATATTTCAAACGAATTTTAAAGACAACACCGTTGAGTTACGTCATCGTTTATCGAATTCAAAAAAGCTTAGCCCTACTGCAACAAGCAGAATCCAATGTGACAGAAGTTGCCTATCAAGTAGGATTTAATAGTACAAGCTATTTCATCGATAAATTCCGAAAGTCAATGAACATGACACCATTAGCATACAAAAAATGTAGAATGGATGATTGTTAATTAGATGAGAATCATTATATACTTCAAAGTCTCTAAATTTGATTTTGGTTTGTTTCCTCCTTAAATTTTTGGCAAACAAGAACCTGAATAGTTCAACATACTATTCAGGGAGATATGAACCTTATTCTTCTACAATTCTTATTTCTAAAGCATGTCCTCCATAGGCTGGTGCAGAAAGGCCGTACATATCATGTTTAATAACTACTTTTTGTCCGACATGGAGAGCGGAAATCGTCTTTTCATTGATTGCATCCATGTCAGCCGTCCTAAAACTAACGCCTTGACCGTCATACTTTTCTCTCAAAAGAGCCTCCAGTGCTTCCTCGTTCTTGCCCATTAGTTCCTCTTTTGTAATTTTAGGCATTACCCTTATGTGCCTTTCATCCTTCCTAACAATATAGCCTGTTGTGACATAATATTCCTTCGATTGAGCCTTTTCCTTTACTGAATCATTTTCATTGGCAGAGGTCGATTCTTTTTGAGTTTGACTATCAGATGAACAGGCCGCAAGAAAAAGCAGTGGAATGCACAGAATAATGAAGAGTAGTTTTATTTTCAAACGAATGACTCCTTTACCTTATACTGGTGGAAAATCTATTAAAATATAGTGGACCACTATAACTTATCTTTTTGTAGAGGTTCAGCGCTTAGAAACATCATTCTCTTGTTCAACTAAACTGTCCCGCTAATTGAAGAATGAAAAGAACGGATAAAACACTAAATAAAAAAAGAACCGTCAAAGGTTCCGGCTTTAAAAAAGATGCCTGCACATTTCAAGCACATTAGCGAGAATGGCCTTGTTTCATTAAATCATTAGATGTAGTCTTCGTACTCTTCGTCATAAGAGTTATTTTCCCCCTTCGAACAAAAAATCGTAAACAGGTCCTACTATAACACCCTGCTCTTGTTTTGCTGTTTCGATTTCTGGCTTTTCTGCGACTTCTCACGATTGTTATTCATAGAAAACCACTCCTCTCATTACCTTATTTTTATCATACTGCGAAGGGGGTTTCCTCCGCGAAGCAAAGTTATAACCCTATTCCAAAATAAGATGATTTCTCTTTTAGATTTCAACATAATTAGTTTTTTAGGTTAGTGCAAAAATACCCTGATTAAAATATTCCTCATTAATTATGAAGGAAACTGCAAATCTTTTAGATATGCCTCACAAACAAAAAATAAATACAAATAAAAAACACCGAAATGTTAAAATCGGTGTTTTTTAACCAATCAAAATCCATAACAAATATTAACTTTTATTTGAATGCTTTGGATTAATTCGCTCTGGTTTAGATTTTAGGTCATCGAGTTCGTCTAATTCGCGAGAAAATTCTTCATCTACTTTGCTTGGAGGTATTTTTAAGTTTTTTGGTGTTTGCGGTAAAGAACTTGAGTTGTTACCACCTGTTTTATTATCGTCTCTTCCCATGATAAAGCCTCCATTCAAATATTTCGTTCTTTAAAAGTATGGCTTAGAAACTCCACTTTAATGCAAGATATTTCTTAAATCAATTTTCTTTTTCAAAATAAAAGGCTGATGTATCTGCCAAATAAACGTTTTAAAATCCTTTGCTGGGCCAGGGCGGATTTTGTTTTATAAAAACATAGCTGTCGAGGTCACAAGCCAATCCAACACTTTTAGATTACTTTTTCAGCCGGATTAAGATAATAACAATTTCACCCCCCCTCCGAGAAGAGTGATTATTCAATTTTAACCTTAATTTTTTCTATCGCATTATAACCATACCCTTTTCTATTCCAAAAAGGAGTTGCTGGCTGTTCCTGGTTATACGAATTCGTTGCTTTTGCCATTAATGTATATTCTCCTTTTGCTGCCACTGACCATTCAAACTTCCAAGCAGACCAAGCATAACCTTCTTTATTTTGTTGAGATACCTTTGCTTCCGTCCATGTTTTTCCGCCATTAGTACTTACCTCAACCTTTGTTATATTTCCTTTGCCGGTCCAAGCAATTCCTTCGATTATATGCTTGCCGGTATTCAACACTTCCATATTTAATGGCTTTTGTATAGTGGAGTTAACTTTAATAGTTGTAACCGGAAAAGCCCCTTCATCATTCTCTTTATGTGGATAATAAACATAATCAACAGATTGAAAAGGCCCAGTAAAGTCTGAATCAATCACGCTGATTTGCTTAATCCATTTTACAGAAGCCATTGCGTACCACTGCGGAACAATTAATCTCAGCGGATAACCATGTTTAAAAGGAATGGGGCGGTTATT
This sequence comes from Bacillus aerolatus, assembly GCF_009183655.1. Taxonomy (GTDB): domain Bacteria; phylum Bacillota; class Bacilli; order Bacillales; family Domibacillaceae; genus Pseudobacillus; species Pseudobacillus aerolatus. The sequence goes on along the minus strand of NZ_WEIO01000001.1, from coordinate 548,693 downwards.
ATATTCATAAGCAATGATCGTATCGGGATGAATGGCTTTATATATAGGTAAACTTCTGGCATAAGTATGAACAGTATCTAGATCCGTTCTTCTTCCATAATCATATCCTTCCACTACCACTTCTTTTGCGCCTTCTTTCATTCCTGCTAACTCAAGAAGCGTTCGTAAAGGAACCCCTTTCCAGTATCCTTGGCTAATCGCTCCTTTTTCCCATTGCTCTCCAAATACTTTCGGCTCAAACAAGCTGCGTTTATTTCCTGCACATTCAAGAACTACCTTCAATGTTTTCGAAGGCAGCCTGAGAATATCTTGTAAGGAAAAGCATTTTGCTGTCTTAACCAGTCCGTTTATAGGAAGCCAATAATTTGAATAGGACAAACCCGGATAGGCAAAATGGTTTCTCCTATAAAATAGCTGATAATCGATTGTATCTGTCTTTATAAACTGAATAGGTGTTTCCTGATTTTCGGGCTGCAAACCGCGTGTCATTAAATAGGGTTTTACAAAAGGATAGAGTGGATAAGGCATCATTTCCTTCCCCTTTCGCTTTATTCACTGGATTATATGTATGGAAAAGAGTGACTAGTCCATTTCTGTACAGGGAGATGATAGGTAAACGCACGGAAACAAAGTTAAGCTCATCCTTTATATGCTTTCTACTTTTCATGCCTCTATCTGTAACATGCTTATGTAACCAAACATCGAAACTACAGTTCGTATTTAACCAATAGCAGCAAAAAACCATTTTATCAAGCGCGGGCTTGCCGATTATCAAACTATTTATACCTCACAAATTTAGCTTAACGAGATGAACCCTTTTTCAATATTAATCACTAACTTCATCAAAAACTTGTTGTGAAAAATGTCCACATGAATCACAAATAAAGACATGTGGACATTGATGGTTCTTGTAATCATCCGGTATACCATCGAATTTTTTCATTGTATCAATTTCTAAATATGGGCTATAAGGATCCCACTTATCGAAGTCCGTTAACCTTCCGTAATCGGTCATAAGATGACCACATCGCGAACAACTATGTTTTACGGATTTCATACCATTACATACAGGACAAAAGTAAGACAAAAAACCAACTCCATTTAAATGTATTTTTATAAAAGTATTATCCCAATACGTAACTACAATTCAGGAGTTTGACTAGACTAAAATGATTTGAACCTTCGCAATGACAGTAGGAACTAAAATGCAAGAAACCATTGCAAGCTGTGAAAGTACGTTAGGTAACCTACATTTATGTTTTTGTATGGGTTTGTACAAAAATTCCGTCTCCCTCCAACCATTCAGCTATAAAAACATCTTTATAATCTGAAATACTTTGTGTTAAAAGTTGCATCTTTAACCAGGATTCATCAAATCCCAAATCTTTTATTTCATCCCATAATACTTCTCCATCACGAATGAGAGTAACAGGAACGTAAACAGGCTTTCCTAAAAGCTTGAAATCCTCCAACGTTGTTTTCTGATACTGTGATTTCTTTAAAATGCTAATTGAACCGTTTGCCTCTAGGTAGCAAAAGGCAACTTCCCGAATCGAAAAGGTTTCACTTTGCCGAAGTAAACTTTGCAGTTGATTGATATTCATTCGACTTTTTTTCAGTGCTTCTCTGTCGACTATCCCGTTTTTTATGAGGGCAGCTGGTTTCCCTTCAAAAACACCTCGAAAAAATAAAGACTTTTGGCCAAGATATTCGACAATAAATAGTAAAAGCCCCCATAAGCACATGGAATAGATAATGTAAGCTACTCCGATTTTGTGGTCATATAAGGCGTTTCCAAGTAGTTCTCCTAACACGATGGCAGCAATAAAAGTAAACGGCGTTATCTGGGTGATGATTTTTCTGCCAACAAACTTTACAAGAATAAACAATAAGAAAAATCCAACGATAAGTTCAAATGTTAAAGGCATCACCTTCATCATTCTAAACACTCCAATCTGACCCCATAACTGGTAAATAATCTTATTATCACCAGATGACGATTAGTTATTAAATTTCCTTATCACAATATGTAAAAACCTTTACCAAAAATGGTAAAGGTTTTTTTATTGGTATTTTAATGGGAGGTAATCGTATGGAAAATGGACAGCATTTACTCGATTTTATATAAAAGGAGCCTGATAAACTAGCACTTCAAACAGTCATACAAAGTCAGAAACTAATTGAAAAGTGCATTGAAGAAAAATATAAAATCTTAAACAAATGAGGAGAGTATTCATTGTTACTGAGGAAATTCATGTCTCGTTTAGGAATAGGTTCAGCACAAATAAGGCCCAACGAAGAAAAAGAGAAAAAAGGGAAAAGCTATCGTATGACTGTTGCTCAAATTGCATTAGCAGATATCGCATTCGCTGTCGATTCAATTTTAGCAGCAGTAGCTCTTGTCGTTGACTTGCCTGATACGCCTATGGGTGATATTGGTGGTATGGATGGCGCTAAATTTATTGTTATTATAATAGGTGCAATTGCAGGTTTAATTGTTATTCGATATGCAGCAGGATTCTTCGTTAAGTTGTTGACAAAACGCCCTAGTCTTGAAAAAGCCGCAATGTTATTAGTTGGTTGGGGTTAAGTTATTAATGCATACTCTTGCTCATCCTTCAGTGAACATTGTTTCCCATGATTTTGTCGAAGGAGTAATTTGGAAGTCAATCTTTTGGTCAGTTATGCTTCTTATTGCTTTAGGTGGTTGGTTTTTATCTAAAGAGAAAACAGAAGAGACCAATAAAGAAAAATAATTATAAAAAACCCCTACTATATTTTTATTCCTTATAATTAATTGGAGATTTATTGATAAAAATCCCGACTTGTCTATGAAATAAAAGAATAAATCGGGATTTGTTTTTTCACTAAAGCAGCCGTTCGTATTAGTGAAATAGATGCGTCACTTAAAACCTGTAGCTTTTTTAAATATAGATATCGGGCCTTTGCTCGCTGTATTAAATACAATTAATTAACGATTATTGCGATTGTTCTTGTTATGTTCGTTATCAAGAAATTGTGCGTCGTTTTCAGCAGCAAATTCAATATTGAAATTATCTACATTTAACTCCTTGTTGCGATTGTTGTTTTTGTTGTCCAAATCACGGTTATTACGATCAAAGCTTTTGTCTTGGTTCACATTCATCCCTCCTTAGTTTTTCATCATAAAAAAACGTATGTCTTTCTATAAAGAATTCTAAATTAGAGCAGCGTTTCATCTAAGCAAACAATCCTTTTGAAATGCGGAGGACTATTGCTTAAGAGTCCAAAAGTATTTGTTTATTTTTAATGCCTGCGCTACTCACTGATATATAGTGCGCCATTTCCAAAAAACTATTCTTAAAAATTTTAGCCTTCTAATTGGGCGACTTATTACCAACTGGCTTTTATTGATTTCGTTTACCTTCGTTAATATAAGGCCGTTTATGCCATTAAGAATATACCGTTACTTTATGGGAGAAAATAACGTCAAAAGGGAGGTGTGAAAATTGACTAGCTTGTTATTAAAAATTTTCGCTTGTCCAATTGCCGTTATAATCGCTATGTATTTATTTCCCGGTGTAGACTATACATCTTTGTGGCAGCCGATTGTTATTGGATTAATACTTGCAGGTGTTGGCGTGGCCATGGAATATTTCATATTAAGAAGAGGAACTTTATGGGTAAGTGTTGCGGCAGATTTTGCAGCCTCAGTTTTGATTGTTTATTTTCTCTCTAATCTTCTCTGGAATGCGTCAGTTACCTTTCTAGGGGCTGTTTTAATCGGGCTTTTGCTAGGTGTAGTAGAATACTTTACCCACAGATATTTAATTTCTACTGGGAAAACACAAAAATCACCGGCCTAACTTTTTGATAGACTTACTTTGTACTATTTCGGAGGATTTGTTATATATGCGAAAAGGAAATATGCTTTTCTTCTTCACCAACCCGGCACGTTAATGGAGTAATGAATAAAACCCAATTTCTCGATTTTAACGCTGAGAAATTGGGTTTTTAATATTGGAATTTCCTTAGCGCTGTAAGTCCGCATCTTCCTGACACTATCCCATTAAAAAGGTGTTGAAGAGGACAGCACTAGATCATGGTTTTAACACAACCTTAATACAATTATCTTCCTTGTTATTAAATATATGATATCCTTTGGAGGCATCTTCTAACGGTATAATATGAGTAATGATTTTTTTAGGGTCTATATCCCCATTTTTTATTTTATCGTACAAATGCGGCATATAATGGCGCGCAGGTGCTTGTCCCATTTTTATTGTAATATTACGAACGAATAAGGGACCTAATGGGAACATATTGTATAATCCGCCATAAACACCTGTAATTTGTAATGTTCCACCTTTCCGTACAGCCTTTGTAGCAATCTGGATTGGACCTAAAGTTCCCCCTTGGAGCTTTAGCTTCTGTTCTACCCACTCAAGTGGAGATTTTTTCCCGTCCATTCCTACGCAATCGATCACAACGTCTGCTCCACCTTTTGTTAATTCCTTTAAAGTTTCACCCATATCATCATACTCGGTAAAGTCAAATATTTCCGTCCTGTTCATCTTTTTCGAGTGTTGGAGCCGATTTGAAATGTAATCTACTGCAATAACACGTTCTGCTCCTTTTTCCCAGGCAAACTGTTGAGCCATTAATCCGATTGGCCCGCAGCCTAGGACAATGACAGTATCTCCTTGTTTTACACCCGCATGATCAACGCTCCAGTAGGCAGTAGGAAGTACATCTGATAAAAACAATAAGGACTCATCTTCTAATTCACAATCCTTCGGAATAACAAAAGGGGTATAGTTGCCAAAAGGGACCCGTAAATACTCAGCTTGTCCACCGGGGTAATTACCGAATTTTTCAGAATATCCTAAGTAGCCGCCTGAATCATAGTGGGGGTTAGAGTTATCACATTGACTTTCCAAATCGTGTTGACAGTATTGGCATGTGCCACATGCTACGGTAAATGGAATGACTACACGATCCCCCTTTTTTACACTTGTAACATCCGGCCCTACTTCTTCAACAATTCCCATCGGTTCATGTCCGATAACATAACCGATAGGTAAAGGGAAATTTCCTTGATACAAATGAAGATCTGAACCGCATATAGCTGTTGAAGTCACTCTTATGATAACATCTTCGCGGTCTTGTATCTTTGGTGCTTCTACTTGTTTTACGGCAATTTCATGTTTTCCCTGGTATGTGACAGCTCTCATGATGTCCTCCTAACATTTTTAAAAAAATATAGAACAATTATGGGTTCCAAATGTTACTATCTTAATAAAGAATTCTAAAAGCTTAATCAAACTCCAACGGAATTTAAGTACCCTTTTCCGTCATATAGTCTCATTTTCTGATTATATGTAGATTTTTATTCAAAAATCGAAAGAACGGGGGATATCACGTTATCGAGGACTCGGAGTTATGATCTACTAGCATATTGAGAAATGTCTCGGCCGCAGACAGGACCTGAATCCGCATATGTATAATGCTGCCAGCCACACGCGCATAAAACGCCTTGTCTTAGACAAGGCGTTTTAATTGATTTCTTATCGATAGGAGGCCAGGGGTCCTTCAAAATAAACGATTTGTGATATTCGTATGTGTAGAGAACGATCTTCCAAGTTCATTTGAATGTGATCTACGGCTACTCCAGCATTTATACCTTCAATTCTACCTGCCGTCGTCATTAATGCCATCTTTTGACCTTGGTGCCTGCTTAAGTGTTGCACAAATACCGGGTCTAAATGCGTAACATATTCGGTAGGCTGAGGCCCCCCCTAATCGGATATATCTGAGTATGCATTGCGGGCAGTTGATTGACATAACCCGGCTGATCGATAGGTTTTTGAACTCCGTGAGCCTTGCCTCTTTCCCCGTCTGTGCCTGTACTCAAATTCCCCCCCCTATATCAACATTATTTCAATATTTATGCTGAAGAGGGATAATGTATTCATGATACTCTCATCTATGTCAAATATGATAATGTCTCATTAATTACTCACAATAATTGAGTGGAGTAGATATGAAATTATATTCTCCTCCTAACATTTTTGATCACTACTTTACTATGGGGAATACTTGGCATGCTGACCATGCTGAAACTTAAATCCTGGTCAGGAACTTCGTAATCTATTCGATTCGCTAGATAATCAAGACTCACTTTCATGACTTCAATGGTAACCCACTCCCCAGCACAGCGGTGTCCCATAAAATAATCACCACCACCCTGCGGAATAAAGCTGAAAGGGCTTCCTTCCCATTTGGCAAACCGCTCCGGACTAAACACATCAGGATTTTCCCAAATTTCAGGGTCATGATTTGTTCCGTAAAGATCCAGCAAAGTTAATGTGCCTTCTTCAAATTTATAGCCGTTCCAGGTGAAATCTTTTTTTACTAGCGCCGCGACAAACGGAAAAAACGGATAAAAACGACGAACTTCCTGTATAAACATCTGAGCATGCTTTTCATCGCCGGATGTGAGCTTCTCCCTTTCTTCCGGGTAATGGTGCACTGCCAGCGCAATGAAATTGATGAATATAGCGATCGCCGCAATCGGTCTCAAAATATTGATCACTTCTACAGCAGCGGTATCGGTATCCAGAAGATTTCCTTCCAGGTCACGATACCAGGCAAATCTGTGTAATGTGGTATTTTCAGGAGGATTCACTTTCCCATCACGAACCCTATCAATAAGTTCTCCGATCCACTTTTCCACGCGATTCCGTGCATTCCTCCCTAGCCAATGATTTGGGCCAATTGCAGCAGCCGACTCGAACATCGCCCCCAAATCTTTTGTCAGCCTCTTAACCTCGTCTTCTTGTATTGTTACACCTGCCCACTGACAGGCTGTCCTGCACATAATTTCCTGTACTTCTTCATAAAGAATCACCTTGTCCATCTGTCTCCATTTATCCACTGCTATCTCCCACTGTTTTTTTGTAATGCTGGTGAGCTTTTCAAGTCCGTTAGGAGACATGATCGACATAAACATTTCCTTGCGATGTTTATGGTTCTGGCCATCTAACGACTGAACACCATTCTTGCCAAACAATGTTTGTACCACCCGGTTTGGTGCTGCATTTTTCCTTTTGAATTTCTCAGTATCATAAAAAACTTCCGCAGCTTCCTTTCCTCCCATGCAGATCGCTTTCTTTCCAAGCAATCGAGTCTCGAAAATATCAGAATTAAAACTGTGACGTCTGTTCAAAATGTACATATATCCTTCTCTCATAAGACTCAAGCTATGATCTATTCCTTCTTCCCGAGGCATTTGATTTGTATTTGACATCTGATTCAGCTCCATTTTTCATGAGTGTTAGTTAATAGGAAGATCCGTCCCAAAGGTATTTTTTAATCAAATCCATATTCACTTCAACTCCAATTCCCTCTCCCTGGGGAATGTGGACGTTTCCATTCACCGGCTTGACAGGAAGGAGCTCCGAGAAAGGGTTCTCCATCGCATCCCACTCGACCGGCTCAATAGCATCCTCCCTCATTTTGCTCCATGGCTTCAGGCTGGCCTGGAAAAACAAGGTATATAGGCGCGTTATCACTCCGTCATAGCTATGGGGGGAAACACGGATTCCAAAATGGCGTGCAAGCTTTAAAGTGTCGAAAAAATCGTCTATTCCATTTTCATGCATGATATCCGGTTGAATGATATCAATTGACTTTTTCGTCAGCAGGGGTAGAAATTGCTTTGCACTTTTGATGTTTTCCCCGCCGGCAACAGGAATGGACAGGTTGGCTCGCAGCATCTGATAATCCTGAATCTGATCCATTGGCATGGGCTCTTCCAGCCACAAAACATTTGTCCATTTGGAAAAGCACCTCTCCCACTTTCGGGAGGCTGCCAAATCATAGCTTTGATTGGCATCCAGGATAATTTCCGCCCCCTCTCCGACGGTTTTCTGGAGAGCTTCGATATGCTCCATGTCTTCCTTGAATGCCCTGCCTCCTATCTTGACTTTCATTTTTCCAAATCCGTTTGAAACACTTTCTTCCGTTATGCTGAGAGAATGCCTGATCCAATCCGGGTGATCCGAATAAGACTGGAACGAAGCATAAACCGGAATGCTGCTTCTGAAGCTTCCTCCCCACAGCTCACAGACAGGAAGATGGGCGGACTTGGCGACAATCTCGGTTAAAGCCATACTAACAGCCGTGGCTGCACGCTGGTGCCACTTTTTCACAGTGCCGACAAGCTTCAGCCGGTCAGTTGCCTTTTTTCCAGTTAAGAAAGGAATAATTCTCTCTTTAAATCCGATGTCTAGGGCCGGCAGCCAGTCAACGCACTCCCCCCAGCCATCTGCACCTGATTCCGTGATGATCCGGATAAGATAGCAGGACCGGTAATGTTTGTAGCCATTTGCATCCCCATATGGCTGAGGCAGCTTATAGAATAAGGGGTAGGTTTCGATTTTTTGGATTTTCATATGTTCACACCTTTTTTTGCAATAAAAAACTCCTAAATAGTATTGCCTATTAAAGGAGCTTTGTTTCAGAATAACCATATTTATTTAAGAGGCATTTTGCTTTGGCTTTTTAGTGATAAAATCCACATTTGGGAAAGGAAGTTCAGGTAGTAGGTATCTAAAAAAGTCTTGAAGCCTCAACATCAACGTCTTCTCCCCCGATAAATCACTAGTTCCTTCTATTTATATATTGCTGCTAGTTAAATCTTCTTCATGTTCTTTACGGAATAAGAAAAGCGTATTTCTTTGTTTGCCTATTTTACATAATTAAAGCTTTTAAGCAGCAAAAAAATCACTGTTCTTAGACTCTTGTCCAATCAAAGTTAGAAGATAAAACATAGTGTAATAGCAAAGGAAAAATAATACCTTTTAATGAAAAATAAGAAGGGAGGTTATATGATGAGTTGGGACAAGTTAAAAAGACTGTGTCAAGAATTTGCTAGGATACTCGATGGGAATGGAAGCCTTGATGAAAATGGAGTTTGTTTAGTACAAAAGTTTCGTGATATTAACTTTACTATTCTTGGACGTGAAACAAACTCTCCACTAGTTGTTCCTCAATTTTTTACTTTTGAAAATTTAGATAGAAAAGGTAATGCGTTAAACTTAGGCGAAACCGTTCTATTACAGGAAGAAGTTAACCCCTTATTAACGGAACTTCGAAAACGAGACATTATCGTTACTGCTGTTCATAATCACTGGTTATTTGAAGAACCTAGGGCAATGTACATGCACTTTGAATCAATTGAACCTCCACTACAATTTGCTAGAAAAGTAAGAGAAGCATTTAAAGTATTAAAAGGGTAAGAAAATTATTCCCTATAGAGCTATAGCATTGTATATCCCATTCATTTCTATTTAACATAATCGTAACTTTAGAAAGTATGAAAAAAGCGAATTCCTTATGTATACACAAGGCGTTCGCTTTTTGTGTTTTTTATAATATAGTTTTTATACATCGTTGATAAATCAACGGTTTCGTGAATCGTGTAAAAACCATCTTGCACATATTCCTCTAAAGGTATATTAATGCCACCAATAAAGTTGCCCATCTCCATTTTCATTTTTTGTGCAAACTTTATTCAGCAGCTGACAATTCACTTTCTGTCACCCATTTATGGTTTTTCACTTTTTCTCCGCCAGTGGCAGGAGTATAATCTACCATATACACAGTTGTTTCTTCAGCTGATTCGATTTCAGCGGCAGCACCATTCATCCCTTGCATATGATCGGCCTCTAAAGTAACTTTTGTTCCCGGTTCTAAAACTTCGTCATCAGCTTCTTTAACCTCTTCATGAATTACCCATTTATGATTTTCTACTCTTTCTCCACCAGTTGTCGGATTATAGGAAACAACATAGGCTATAGTATCATAAGCACCCACGATCGTTGCTTTAGCACCTTTCATCCCTTTCATGTGATCTGTTTTCAGAATCGCTTGACTTCCCACTTCATAAGTTGGATTTTCCGCCACTTTCAAACTTTCGGGAACTTCGCCTGAACTGGAATGGTTCATATCACCATGATTCATGCCTTCCATATCTGTAGTGTTTTCTGTACTTTCCGTGCTCTCTCTGTTGTCTGTGCTTTCGCCATTATCGTTGGAGCAGGCTCCCAGTACTAAGAAAAGGGCTGCAAATAATGAGAGTATTACCGGTTTTTTCCGCATAGAAATATCCTCCTTTGACGTTTGTCCACAATCATATCAAGGAAATTTGCAGAAAGTATGGAGTAAGGCCAATGGAAATAAAAAAACAGAGCGTGTTGTTCACTCTGTTTCCAGGTCCCCAATTATATAGTCCCCATTCTTTGAGACAACTATTATCAACTCTCCATTCTTATAACTTACTATTCTTTACTCACCCACTTATATCCAATCCCCCAAACGGTTGAAAGGTATTGATCGACAGGAAAATTTGCTTGTCTAAGTTTATCACGAATATTTCGCACATGAGAATCAATCGTTCTGTCTTCCGTAAATGCTTCATTTCCCCAAATGCTTTCAAGTAAATTCGGTCTCGAAAAGACTTTATTTCGGTTTTTCAATAATAATCCGAGTAAGGAAAACTCTTTTGGAGTGATTTGAATGGGCTGTCCTTTATACATTAATTCATGAGCTGCTCCATCCCACAAAAGCCCTTTAAATTCAATTTTTATGTTGCTTTCGCTTTTCACTCTCCTGAATACAGCATCTATTCTTGCAAGCAGCTCTGCTTCATCGAACGGTTTTGTCACATAGTCATCCGCACCTATTTGCAATCCTTTTACCACATCCGCTTTCTCATTTCTAGCTGTTAACATAATGATCGGAACATCCGAAAATTCTCTAATTTGTCTGCATGTGTCCCATCCATCCAATTCCGGCATCATAACATCTAACAAAATTAAATCGATAGGATCACTTTTTATGTACGTAATGGCTTTCAAGCCTGAATTTACTTTGATACACCGATAATTTGGTGATAAGTAAATGCTTAATAAATCAAGCATTTTTGCTTCATCATCTACAAGCAGTATTGTTTTCATTCTGTCATCTCCTCTATCAAAATCAAAAACGTGCTCCCTTTACCGAGCCCACTTTTCACCTCAATTCGGCCTTGATGTGCTTCTACGAGCTCTTTTGCAATCGACAATCCCAAACCTGTCCCTCCAAAATCTCTGGAACGGGATTTATCCACCCTGTACAACCGCTCAAATATAAAAGGTATGTCTTCTCCAGGAATTCCACGCCCCTCATCTTTGACTTCGATTAAAACATTTTCCTTTTCTCTTTTAACAAGAACGCTTGTTTTAGTATGTGGATCTGAGTATTTAATGGCATTATCAAATAAATTCAAAAAAACTTGTTCAAATCTCATAGGATCGATTAAAACATACATATTTTCATTGCAATTAATTTCAAGGTTTATGTCTTTTTCCTTAAAGGCTGGCATCATCTTTTCACAAATGCCTCGTAAATAGAAGCATATCTGTACTTTCTCCTGATGAATAACAAAAGTATTTTGGTCCATTTTGGCTAAATCAAATAAATCCTTCATCATATTCGATAATTTTTCAGATTCTTCATAAATAATGTCGAGATAACGTTCTCTATCTTTATCCGCAATGTTCCTTCGTCTAGCCACATCCGCATATCCTTTGATATAAGTTAACGGTGTTCTCAACTCGTGAGAAATACTAGATAAAAAATCGTTTCTTTGTTCTTTCAAGTGCTTTAAGTCTTGGGCAAGAATAGTTATTGATCGCGATAATTCACCCAGCTCGTCTTCTCCCCTATCTGGCAGCTGAACGGAAAAATTACCCTTGCTCAACTTCTCTGTAGCTCTTTTCATTTGAATAAGAGGAGTTGTCAAAGCCCTTGATAAGAACAGAATCGTTACAATTAAAAGTATAATAGTTACAGCCGCTGCCAATAAAAAATGCTGGTTTAATTTTGAAATTAGCCTTTGTACCTGATCCGTACTTTTAAACATATAAACGTATCCATTTTGGTGTCCATTTACTGAATAAGGGCTGACAGTGGAAATATACTTCTCATTTTTCCATCTTCTCTCCAGGATTTTCCCATCACGGGGAACGTTTTCTAGCTTTTTAGATACAATTTTCTTCTCTCCATTGTCTACCTTGGAGGAACTAATAATAATATTTTGTTTGCCGTCTGTGATAATTACCTCTGTATCAGCTTTTAATTCCATAAGAGCAATATGGTGCAGAGTTTCCGTGTTATATAAGTCTTCAAGAACCTCTCTATGACTGTTCCCCCTTGCAAGCAGCGCACTTAATTCTTCTTCTACCCGGCTTTCTACAAGGCCAGTATGCAAAACAAAGAATAAGCAGACTTCAATCATCATCATCACAAAGAAAAACCAGAGACCTAGTTTTAAGGTTATTTTATTAATCGTTATCACCGCTTTTCTAATTACTCTTTCTATCATACTTAATAAAACGCGATAATTTGTGCAGTTTTCAAGGAGTTTTTATTAAAAAATAAGACACCGCTCAATAAATGAACAGTGCCTTTTGCTTTGATGTTGGGTTTATCATATTAATTAGAAGAAGAATCATCAGATGGAGGGCTATCTGGTACAGGTTTGTCTGGTTCGGATCTGGCTGGTGTGGCATTTTCCGGCTCAATATTGTCTTGTGCAGGACTGTCTGAGACAGGATCCGTATGTGTATCTTTGGCATGAGGAAGCTGCACAGGGTGGGCATCTTCAATAATCCGAATAGGTCTCATCATATCATGGTCTTCATGTTCAAGGAAATGGCAGTGCCAGATGTAATTCCCTATATGTTCTTTAAAATGCATAATAATTTTGGTTACCATTCCAATGTCGACCTTCACAACGTCCTTCCAGCCGCGTTCATAGTCTCGAGGTTCCTCTGCCGGTCCCGTCCACTCAAGAACCCCTTCATTTTGGTAACGCTCCACATTGAAAGGACGCCGCTCGAGAATTTTAAACTGAACCAAATGAACATGGATAGGATGCGGAATCCGGGTTAAGTTGATAAAATTCCATATTTCAATGCTATCGAGTGATGGTTTTTCAGAAGCCGGGTCATGATACATTCGATCGTTTAGCATCAGCATTGGCCGTCCGTACCGATCTCTGGAAACGGTCAGAGGCAAATCCCTTATAATATGGGCGTGATGATCGTGCAGCTCCATTTCCGGATATAACGTTTGTGGAATTTGGCTTTCATCTTTTCCCCTTAAAGGAAGATCGACCCTAAGTTGCATTACACCGCTTGTGTGTTCACCTGGAAATTCTGTATCGGTATTTCTCAATGTAAACTGTTGCCCCTCCATGCCGGAGAAATCAATAATAATATCTGTCCGTTCAGCCGGAAGCAATTCAACAGAGGAAAGCTCCATAGGCTGAGTAAGAAGTCCTCCATCCGTGCCGATCTGGAAAAACGCATTTTCGTTGGATAAGCTTAATACATAGCCTCTTCTATTAGAAGCGTTAAGAATCCGAAAACGGTACTTTCTTGGTTCTACCCTAAGATAAGGCCATATTTTCCCGTTTACTACAATCGTATTTCCAACTACACCAGGTGTGATGGACGGATGGACGGATACAGGAAATGGAGGGGTATCAGGATAAAAAAGAGAGCCATCTTCATTAAATGACCGATCTTGGATCATTAAAGGAATTTCGTATCTCCCAGATGGAAGCTGCAACCTTTCTTCAAGAGAGTCGCGAAGCAGATAAAAGCCCGCAAGTCCCGCATAAACATTTAATCTTGTAAGCGACATCGCATGATCATGATACCAAAGTGTCGCTCCCGGCTGGTGGTTTGTATAGGCGTGTACCTTTCTCTTAAAAGTCGGGCCTGTCATTTCATAATTTTGCGTATACCACGCCTCGGGGTGGCCGTCGCTCTCCCAGTCTACATTCGCCCCGTGAAGATGAACGACAGTCCGTACGTCCGGTGTATCAATACTTGAATGAAGAGTACGGTCAATTGGAAGAAAGTGTTTGCATGGGAGCTTATTCACATATTTTATATAAGTGGTTTTGCTCTTCATTGCCTCAATGGTTGGTCCAGGGCTGATTCCATCATACCCCCAAATTCGTGTTTTAGGAAAATCCCTATGGAATCGGTGTATTGCTTCTTTCATTTCAATTTCATAATAAGAGCCTTCAGGATAGCCAGAACGGGGAACAGGCCGGGCAACGGGCGGTTTTTTTAGTTCATCCATAAACTTCGGGATCGTATTTGGATCCGACGGATTTATCTTATTACCCAATGCAATTACATCCTTTCGTTATTACAATTAAAAATCACTAAACTTTAACATGTGACATCCTTATCTCCTGTATAACTCATAAGAGTGACTCAAGCGTGTGAATTTTTGGGCAACAGAAGTTATTTTTGCTCGAATCACTTGTTTCCTTAATTTGCATGTGCAGGAAGCAACTACATCATTATATGCTTGTTAGATCTATTGGCACGGACAAATACCCTTTAAGTGTTCAGTAAAAATAAAGTTTTTTATTTCAATAGCGTGAAGCCGCATTCTTCAGTTCTAGCAGCAAATGGATTTCCTTTATTGTTTCACCGACTGCTTCCTGGTCGATGCCTTTCACGAATAAAGTAAATATAATCCGTTGAAACTCCCCTTAAGTCAAGTTGCCGTAACATAGCAGCTATATTACCTGGATGATACGTCTCATGATTAACCAAATGATCTATAACCTCTACAAACGCAAACCCTTCAGAGAACCGTTGAACCGATAATACCTGCCGCTAAGATGACTCCCGCCACAAGCAGCATCGACCGGACAAACACACGTGAAACCCAACCTTTCTGAAGCAAACGGCCGTAGGTGTAGAGTGTATAGGGCAGAACCACAGCAATGGCGGTCACGACGCCCGGTGTATAGCTATGGAACAGCGCGGTTTGCGCCAAGTGCGTAAACACGTTCAAAAACAGAGCAGTTATTCCGATAACGAACCATTTGCGGTCTTTAGCCGTGGCGCCTGGCCGGGCAGCGCAATAAGATGCGATACAGATCAACCCTAACAACACGGTAACGGCAATAGCAAATCGCGGTGTCGTCCAGAGGACACCTTGCAAATTCCAACCCCCTAGATGCAACTTCTCCGCAAGCATCCCCCGGTGGTTCTCCATCCAAGACTCAATCAGCACCAATTCTTCCATGTCATGGATCAAAAAAACGAGTGGAAAAAGCCACAACACCGCTCTTAACGGCAGCAATCGTTTTACTTGGGCGAACATTGAAATCACTCCTTTGTCCTAGGAATTTATTTACAACCAACAGATTAATAATTTATTAGAATGGCCTGACTGACTTTTCAATTAGAGCCATTCTTTTTACGCTTACGTTGGGTTTGATTCTAGGTCTTGACCTTTGAAGTGCTCTGTAGAAAGAAATTTCTACAGGCATTTTTAATTTAACGAATGATTGTTTTGGAACGGAGACTGCCCGAAACTATAGGGACAAGAAACCTGTCGGCAATAATTACTTAAACGATTAGGAGATAGGACCGATATATAAAGAGGACTTAATAAAGAAATGGCTGGCTTTGTCAAAGAAAAGAGTTTTTGCAAGTTCTTTATGTCTTATTCTAATTTTATATTTATTAGGGGTGAAAAAGTGAAAAAAAGCATTTTTGCAATCATCATGATCGTATCAATTTTTATGATAACTGGGTGTTCGAGTCAGATGGTTTCAGAAGAAAAGAAAGCAAATCGTGAACAGGTGAGTGAAAAAGTTAACGAACAAGTTAGTGAAAAAAAGGCTGCATCTGAACCTGTGGCTACACAGGAAAACAACGAAGAGGATCGCTCTTGGGATGGACAATGGGTCTTTTTGAGTGATGATAATCTTGGACAATTACAAATTGAACAGGTTGAAGGGAACGGGATTAACTATACTTTAGGAGGAACTAGGATTAATCCGAATAATAATAGTTCATATGCCAATTCATTCCAAGGAACAGGCATCATAAAAGGTGACAAGGTTGAATTTAAAAATAATCTGCTTGAAGAATGCGGTGGAATGATGGAAAAAAAAGATTCAGTTATAACCGTTACGGTTGAGAATGAGGGCTGCCATACTCCGCAGGTTTATTTAAATGGTGATTACAAAAAAGATGATTCGATTACCACCCCATCGTTTTTTGCGTACGAGAATGGCGAATTTAATATTTATGGGATTACATTAGGGGATACACCATCAACGACAAAAGGGTTGGTTGGAAACCCGGATTATGAAGGTCCTGATGAAGAAGCCTTCTACGAATGGATTCAAGATTACCCAAGTAAAAATCTATTTATATCCTATTTCAGCAATAAAATTGAATCCATCCATGCAGAGGCTAATGCAAGCGAACTAGAAGCTGCCATTGCCGAGGAATTTGATGGTGATTATTATATTAGTAATGATGGTTCTAACTATTTGTATAATCCTGAGAATAAACAATTATTAATATTCAATGAGAATGAAAAAAATAGCCAAATGATTAGTTTTTTTGTTACATATGCTGACGGGAACTTCTATTACGGAGTTGAAAACGGTTCGATAAAACAAAAATAAGGAGGGTGTAGCTTTGAAATAAAGGTTGATCAAAAACACCCTGTAAACATGCATTCCAAGCAAAATAAGAAGAATCCATTTTGAAAAAAGATTGATCAAAACGGATTTTTCTTATATAAGTACTGACTTGGTTTTTATAAAAAAGGTTGATTAAAACCATCAATCAATGATCATTAATGACAAACTACATATTCTAAATCCCCTTTGTAAGACTTTCCGGCACAGCTGTACTTCCAACATGATGTATATCAACATTAGGAAGTAAAGATTGTAATTTTGTTTTTTTATTCAAAAAATAAAGCATCCACTTTTTCCCGAAACTACTCCTCTTTCACTCTGGATATATAATCTGATGGTAAACTATTTATTCTCCTCTTTTTTATAAAAAGCACAAATGCAACGCTCACTGTTCCAAGCCATACAAATAACAAAATGCCCACAAGGATCGGCAAGGCCGTTAGTTCAAATACAGAGCGGCCTAATGCCGTTTGGAAACCTATTAGTATAATCGATAGCATCCAAGCCATACTGCCATAATGGATGAGCCGTTTTTTAAAGCGATCATTCACTTGTACTTTCTCTAAAAGCCATCCTGGCAAGATTAATGTTTGCAGCGCATGAAAGCCAATTCCATGTAGGACGATTAAATTCCCTGCCTCTCCTGTAAACCGGTCTTGCAGCAAAATCATCCATATTCCGGCAATATTGGCTATTAGGACAGAGAGGAAAGCATAGCGAATCCCCATAATAAGCAATGGACGTTCATAAGGATATTTTATTCTGAAAAACTGGATAGTAAGCAACAATGCTAAAGCAATAAGTAAGAGCGAAACAACCCCAAATAGCATTCCAGCTATTATATCGGCGACATCTCCTGCACGAGAAAATCGTGGATTAAGACCTCGAAAGTTTTGAACCGTTTCAATGGCATAGGAGTATATGGCTGCTATAATAAAAATCCACCGTATCGCCTTCCTGTTACGAGCTTTAAGTCTTGCAAAAGGTAAAATCGCAGCTATTGAAAGGGTAAACATGCCGATTGCCGCATTAAAAGAGAAAGCATCTCCTAAATCTCCTTCAGGTAAAATAATGGGGCCTCGAAAAAAGATAAACATAGCGATGCCTGCTGCAAGTATAAATCCAATCAGACTTGTAATCACAAGCCATCTTTCTCCTTCAAATAGCTTGACAGACGAGTCCACTACATCGTTTCGGCCAGCTCTCATAACATTCGTCAAGGATCGTCCCTTCCTTTCAAATTCGTTTATTTATTTATCAATCAATAAATAAAAATGTAAAAAAAAGAAAGTTGATCCACTTCCTCTTTTTAACAGCAACTCTTCACTCTGCTTCATCTTTTCCACATATTAATTGGGGCAAATTCAATACTTCTGCAACCGTAATAAGTAAACCGGTGCCAATGAAATGTGCGGCTGTTTCTTTAGCATTAGAAATTCCCGCTCCTTCAAATTTCAAAGTTAAGGATTCAAAAATGGTGAGAAACAATTGCCGAACATGTTCTCGAATCCCTGCCTCTGAAATGGCATGAGCTTGCATAACCATTAACACCTCATCACGATGGGTTTGTATAATTTGATTAAAAGCACGACCCATCGTTTCGATTAATTGATCAGCAGGTGCATTTACTTCTGAAAATGCGTCATAAATGCGGCTAAATGCACGATCAATGACAGCCTTGAATAATTCTTCCTTGTTTTGAAAAAAATGAAACACATACGGCTGCGTCACTCCTGCAGCCTTTGCCACCATTCCCGTCGTTGCTTTATAATACCCCCTCTCTGCGAAAACCTTTACAGCATTTTCAATAATTAATTCTCTTTTATCTTCTCGGACTGCCACTACTATCATCCTTTTATCTATTTATTGATTAATAAATAAATCGTATTCAAATTGATTATTTTTGTCAAGGTTTATTTACCTATTTATATCCAATTATCGCAGCATACAAAATTGCTGAGCATTCCATCATTATTACAGGAGGAAGCTCAGAACTCGCCTTTCAGTTACTGTTGATTTCTTTATTTTTCAGTCATATTCCAAGCTACATTGCAAAAAATGTATTACTTCAAAACCTCGAGCATAAGTTTAATGTGAATCTTCCTAACATTGCCAGACAAAGGAGAAGATTATATGAATAACACCGATTCAAAATCAGAACAAAATGAACAATCGCCAATAAGCTCTAGCCTCAGACTTGCCCTGATAGCTGCTATTCTTACTACTATTGCAGATGGGATAGCGGCCATAGCTGCTATCGCTGCTATAGATGAGGAAATCATTAATGCAGAAAAAGAAAAACAAGATCAAAAAGAATTAGATGAGAAGTTTGAACAGATGCAAGAGCAAATTGACAAATTGACAAATGAATTAACAAAAATGAAATACTCAAAATTTTAAACCTTACATTAGGGGAGATATGCTTCGGCTAAGTATTTCTCACGTTAACGAAAATCACATCAGCCAAGGGGTGGAACAAATTGCCCGGTGCATTGACTTCATTCATAGCAGATAAGATTATATCATTCAGAGTCCCCCTTCATTATTATGAGCTTACATTTCAAAGGCTTCTTTTCTTAAAGTGAAAGACAGTTGGCGTGCGACTAATTTTTTCCAGATAGAGAACAAGCTGCGCTCAAAACAGAAGTTAGCATCTTAATCACTAATAGGCAAATAAGCACAACGCCGTTCTTACTCTTTAAAATGAAATAAACATAAAAGACGTTGAGCATTGATTTGCTAACGTCTTTTTATCATGTTACGCATTATATAAACTAAGGATAAGCCTAAAGGGGTACCAAAACTTTAAATAAGATTGAAATCTTCTTTTATGATTGAGTACATATATAAATCATCGAATTTACCATAAGTAAATTCATAATGTCTTAGCAACCCCTCTCTTCTAAAGCCTTGCTTTTCTACTAGCTTTTGTGATGGGAGATTAGAAGGTTCAATTAAAGCCTCAATTCTTTCTAACTGAAAATGTTGATAACCATACTTAACAACGGCTTCCAATGCTTCACTAGCTATCCCTCTTCCCCAGTAACCTTTGCTTAATTCATATCCAACTTCAGCTCGATAATGTTTGGTAAGCATATTAAGAAAACCACAACTTCCTATAACCTTACCAGCATCTTTTAGTGTAATTCCCCATCTAATTCCTGTACCTTCTTTGTATATAGATTTATACCACCTGATTTCATCCCATACGTCTTTTACTTTTTGGCACGGTACTAACCCCATAGGTTTCACAACATTTTTATCAGATAGATAATTAAACATATCATTAGCATCCTCTGTTGTTACTTCTCTCAAGATTAATCTTCTTGTTTCAATTATAGGAAATTCTTTTTCCATTGAAATTCCCTCCTCCCAACTAGAAAGCCACGAATAGAGTAAAGTTATTATATTATTCCTTGTTTAATTAACTTGTCTCATTAGCATAATATGAAAAGGAGATGCCGTAGCAACTCCTCATTTTTAACAAAAGCACCTGTTAGTTGAAGAAGAATATATAAGTTTATAATATTACTCCCGCAAAGCTTCCTCTCAATACTTGTGTCTCATTCTGATTTGTGCATAGGAAAGATGCCGAAATAGATATCCTATTATTATCTTGTTTTTCAAACTTCTCGATCGTTACTTCACATATTATTGTATCTCCGTAATGTAGCAGTCAACAACCCTTGAGTGACAAGTCTCCCCTGTTCATCAGAATTAGTATGGGGATTCCCCTCATCCCAGGATACTTTTGTAAACATTTCAACATCTTCTTTTGTGAATATCTGTTCAAATCTAATTATATCTCCGACCTTTTAATTGAATGCCAGAAAACAATTTGTTAGCTGTTGGACGATTAAATTTTTAGTTGTAATTCTTCAGGTGGTTGAGAATGCTTAAACAAATCATACAGCCGCTCTGCAATGATCGTAGAGTCCGATAACTCCTCATTCGTAAAACTTACTTTATGAATGGTTTCATCGAGATTTCTTTCAAGAATTGCAGCACGCTGGAAATATCCTCCTACTTCTTTGCTGACTGGAACTTGCAGCTCAACATATAGGTCTGTATGGTCCTCATATATATCAAAGATGAGTTCCACTTCTTTAAATTTCTCTCTAAATTCTGGCGAAGGCAAATATTCGATTTCTTGTGCCATTGGAACGAAACTCCTTGAAATCATTGGATATAAGGGATGGTCTAATACTTTTTTATTTGTTATCCATTTACCTCCAAATCCAGCGTAATAAATGACTTCTTCACGATTTGTTTTTTGAAAGCCAAGCTGGCCAGTTAATACTTCATTCACTTTTGTTACGAACGGATGCGCGTTAACATGTATAAAATCAAGATCACGAGGGTCTAATTTGTACGGTATATTGACGTCTGTTTGTATCCAGCATTTCCTCTTCGGCAGTATATGGGGCACGTAATAAGGGACCATAAAAGAAAATGGAAGCTGAATGTTTGTCTGTTTTTTCTGTTCATCCGTTAGATGGATCTCTAATGTATGTAAAGGTTTCATACATAGAAATCGATATTGATCATTTTCTATATGTGTTGTTCAATAATCGCGCCATCTTCTTTAAGAACTAAAGATAAAGTATAGATATAGTTAAGTAAGCTAATGACATTAAACTTAGCAAGAAAACAAAAGTTGCATAAAGTAAAAACTTTGACTTTTTATTCATTACTACACCGTTTTTAAAGGAGTTAGAAAACCCTAATAACAAACCTCCTAAAATCGTTATTAATCCAAACAACGGATCAATCGTGCTTCTCATCCATATTCCTATCATAAAAAGCATTAAAGCAAATATCGGATTAAACATAATATTTACAGCCACTTTGATTTACTCCCCCCCTTGTGCTCTGGCACGCCGGAAATCATATTTTTTGGTGCTTCACCCAGCCGAGCTGGCCAATTTTTTCTAATAAGTTCGTGGTTTCCGCCAATCCCACCGCTCGTCTGCCGGGAAAGAGTGGTCAGACTGGGACGTAAAAAATAAGATAACAGCAATGAATGGAACTTTAACTACTCCAGCCGGAACTTTTAAGAATGTAGTTACTGTAAAATAAAGTGACGGCTACACGAGCTACTATGCTCAAAATATTGGCTTTCTGAAAACGGTTTCTAATGGCGTAACAATAAGTGAATTAACGAGTATAAAAAAGAAATAAACCCTTGGCAGATTAATAATTTATTCGAATGGACTGACTGACTTTTCAATTAGAGTCATTCTTTTTACGCTTATATTAGGTTTGATTCTAGGTCTTGCCCTTTGAAGTTCCCTGTAGAGAGAAATTTCTACAGGGGTTTTTAATTTAACGGATGATTGTTTTGGAACGGAGACTGTCCGAAACTATAGGGACAAGAAACCTGTCGGAAATAATTACTTAAACGACTAGGAGATAGAACCGATATATAAAGAGGACTTAATATATCCTATTTCAGCAATAAAATTGAATCCATTCATGCAAGATTAATATTTGTAACGCATGAGATCCAATTCCAGGGTCCACCATAAAAACCCTGACTTATCTATGGAATAAAGAGATAGGTCGGAATTTTGTTTTTAGTAAAGCCACCTGTTAGGTGAAGAAAAATGTACTATTTAGCAATTACTTTTTAAAATTGAAAACAGTTTTCTCCCAGATTCCACTTTCTATACTGCCTCCTACCAACTTTACTATTTTCCCTTCTCCATTCAGTTCTACCGTGTATTTTTGCTCGTCGTACAATTCAATTGAAGGTGTTACTTGAAAAACACTTAACTCTGAAAGTCTATTATTTTTATAGTGGTACTTCTCGAAATGAAGGTTTGCGTCCTCTTCAAAACCAACAAGACTCCGTTCATACTTAACAATATTTCCATTATCATAAGTACATTTTGATACCACATTTATCTCTCCGATGTTTGAAAATTCTAGTGAATAAATAATGTCTTTGTCGTAAATTAAATATTCCTCATCAAAATGACTAATTGGTGTAGTAAACTCATTTACGCGTTTTACCCTTATCAGCCTGCCGTGATTATCGAATCCATATTCATAAGAATATTTTCCGAATTCAGGTTTCTTTTTCAAAAGTCTCCCTCTTTTAGGACAGAAAAAAGCCTACATCAAATGACAGGTTTTTCGGCTGCAACATTATATCGATCACTATAAAAGAAAAAAATGATTTACTCTTCTAGGCAGCCACGACTAAGTCTTTTATAAACACTCCCTCTGAATATGATACGATATTTTAAAGTGTTGTTGTCATGTGCCCATCATGGATGTACCCCAGAAAAGCAGAGGTGATAAAAGGATGCCCTCTGCTTTATAGGTGTCTACTAATTAGAGTTTCCTAATTTCCGCTCCTTTTTATACTGCCGATAAAAGAACAGCTCATATACAACTGGAACCACAATTAATGTCAACAAGGTAGACGAGGTTAACCCTCCAATGACAGTAACCGCTAACCCTTTTGAAATTAAGGTTCCAGATGACGTTGTCAGAGCGAGGGGGATTAATGCGGCGATAGTTGCAAAAGCCGTCATTAAAATGGGGCGTAGTCTCGTTTTTCCCGCTTCCACAAGAGATTCCCGAATCATAAGACCCCGGCTTCTATTTTGGCCGATGCGATCTACAAGTACTATGGCATTCGTGGTCACAATTCCTATTAACATAAGGAATCCGATCATGACGCTGACCGAGAGCGGCTCTTTTATTAAGTACAAAGAAATGAGCGATCCAACTGGAACGAAAATCAGTGATGACAAAATGATAAATGGAATTCGGGCTTTGCCGAACGTAACGAGCATTGTAAGATACACGAGTCCTATCGCTGCCACAATGGCGATTCCTAATGATTGGAAAATCTCAACGGTCTCATCATTTCCTCCTCCACTTGTCAGTGAAACTTCTTCTGGTAAATGGAGAGCTTGAACACCCGCCTTCACCTGTGATGAAACAGTTTGAATATCGTCCCCTTTTACTTGACCAGAAACGCGTGCGTACACTTTTCCATCTAACTTTTGAATCGACGTAAATGTATCGACCTCTTTTACTTCAGCTATTGCAGAGAGCTGAACAGGCCCTTTTTGTGTAAAAACCTGTACGTCTTCTAATTCTTGTTTCGATTCAAGATCCTTATTGAAGGACAATTGAACCTCTCGTTGTTTGTCTTCTAATTTCAGTGTCCCTACGCTAATTGGTTTTGTCTGATCACTTACAGCGCCTAGAATTTGAAACCCAGATAAGCCATATTCACTCGACTTCTCAGGGTCAATATCAACTAAAAACTGTTTTTGTTTTTCGCTGAAATTGTTTGTTACGTATTTAAGGTCATTATTTGCTTTCATATAATCTTCTACTTGTTTAGAGGCCTTTTGAAGAGCGTTCAAATCATTAGAGAAAAGATCGACATCCACGTTATTATTGGTCGGAGGTCCACCCGTTGATAATTCTTGAACGCTAATTTTCAGATCAGCCTTCTCTTGTTTAGCAATAGACTCAATTTTTTGTTCCAATGTTTTAATAGATTTTTCAACGTTTGCCTCTTCCTTCAAGTTAATGAAGTAGCTCGCTTTGTTTTCAAGTCTAAGGCCCGTCGCAAAGTCTCTCGCTCCAACCGCTGCTGTTACTTCTTTAATGTCGGACTGCTCACCAAACATTTTTTCAATTTCCAACGATATCTCGTTCGTTTTATCTAAGGAAACAGACGCTGGGAGTTCAATCGACGTCGTAAGCGTTTTAGATTCTTCATTAGGAATGAATGTAAAGCCAAGTGTCGGAATGACCGCGAAAGACCCTGCGAGCATAACGACGGATATGATTAAAACAATGAGCTTGTGATTCAACGATTTGTCTATAATCCGCCCATACCACCTTTGGAGGGCCCCTTCTTTTTCGTCAGGAGGCACTTTCTTAAATGAAAACTTGGCAAGGATCGGCACGATGGTTATGGAAACCAGCAGGGAAGCCAATAAAGAAAAGATAATTGTTAAAGCGAATGGCAAGAAGAATTTCCCGGTAATTCCTCCTACAAACCCAATAGGCAAGAACACGACAACCGTGGTAATGGTTGAAGACGTAATGGCCCTCAATATTTCTTTGGTCGATTCAATAATCACCTTATCCGTCATGCCTTCTTGTGATTTTCGAACTCGTCTAAATATGTTTTCAATTACAACGATACTATCATCGACGACGCGTCCTACGGCAACCGCCATCCCACCTAGCGTCATGATGTTAAGCGATATATCGAGTTGATTGAGGAAGATGGCTGCGATTAAAATGGAGAACGGAATCGATATAACTGCAATAATCGTCGCGCGTGTATTCCTTAAAAAGACAAGAACTGCGATGGATGCAAACAAGGCACCTAAAAGGCCTTCCTTCACTAAAGTGGAGACGGATTTCTCAATATCCTTTGCCGAATCAATCCCAATCGCATAATCGATTTCGCTTTCATATTTTTTCAATACGTTCATCACTTCATCGGCCACTTCAATCGTGTTAGCATCCTGCTTTTTCGTAATGGCCATAGACAGGGATTCTTTTTCATTGTACCGGGCTAATTCGCTTTTTTCAGAAATTGCCTCAACAGATGCAACGTCCTTTAAACGGACACCTTTGTTTTGAAAAGGTTGAGACGCATTTCCAGCATTAGAGTTTTGACCTGTTGAAGGAGCTCCTCTTGTATCAGGAGTTAACAGTAAATTTTCAAGTTTAGAAACAGACTCCAGGCTCTCTTCCACACGAATCGGAATTTGTTGCTCATCTACATTCAATTCGCCTGCAGGGAATGAAAGGTATTTGGCGTTGATTTGATCTTTAATGCTGCTTAGTGACAATCCCGCTTGAGTGGCTTTTTCTTTATCTATTGTAATCTGAACCAGATTATCCGTGAGTCCGGCAACCGATACATTGTTGATGCCTCTAATTTTATTGATTTCAGGAATCACACCATCTTGGAGAATACTTTCAATACTGTTTCCATTCTTACTAAACAATGAAATATTATAGATAGGAAAAGACCCAAATGATAATCGATTCAATTTAATTTCCGCTTCTTCTGGAATCCCCGCTTCCTCGACGACCGAATTAACCTGTTGTTCCACCTTATCAAGGTCGGTGTCAAAAGGAAATTCCACATTAATAATACCAATGCTATCATACGAGGAGCTGGTGACTTTGGTCGCGCCATCAATTGATTTTAACTGATCCTCAAGTTTTGATATCACCTGTTCATCGACATCATATGGAGAAGCACCAGGATAAACCGCTTCAATTGAAATTTGGGGAAATTCAATATCTGGGAACTGGTCCACCTTTAACTGTATGAACGAGTATACTCCGCCCATAATTAACAAGAATGAAATAATAAATACAGCTACGACATTCCTAAGACTAAATTTTGTTAGAAAATTCATCTTTAACCTCCTATCTACACATATTTATTTATATTGAGTGATGAAACATCACTTATTTTATTAATTTCACCTTATCAAACGATTTTTGATCCTTAGTTTTTCATCGTTTATCATTATATATAGTCCCTTCTTGATAGATAATATCTTAAAAAATCTATCACTTGATAGATTCATACAAAAAAATAGGATAGAAGTCAAAAAAGATTTCATTAGATGTACGCAGATTAACATAAAAAATAGAAGACCAATCATGCTCGTTACCCATACAAAGCCGACAAAATTATTAAAGTAAAAATCAAATAAGCTGCATTGAACATAAAAAAATAGAGGATAACTCAAAATTAAAGAATCCCCCCTCCCAACCATGGAATATCTAGTATTAAAATGGTGATAATCATTCTAATACTAGATTTTGTGTGGGAGTCAGATCACTTTGAGTTACCCTCAATTTACTTTACAAATGAAGTTCTTGGGCTGGTTCACCATTATTGTTTAAGATACGGATAGTTTCAGGTTGTATTTGTAGAAACACATAGTTCGGATCTTCAGGGCTGTCGAACCATTTTTTAAATGATTCATCCCAGAATTGTTTCTTCAAATGTTGCGAATCATTAACTATTGATGTTCCAGAAATTTCAACATACGTATCGCTTAATCCTTTTTCTTCATAACCCAACAGGACGGATACGGATCGATTCTTTTCTATTTCATCTATTTTCTCGGTATCCATTTTCGTTGGCGTAAATAGTGTTAAGTCCTCATTATAAAACGTCATATATCGTGAATAAGGCTTGTTATTTTCAACGGTTGAAAGGACGCCCTTTCTATGATCAGAGATAATTTTCACGACTTGCTTTTTTAACTCTTGCTGGCTCATTGATTTTCACTCCTTTTCTATGTTACTGTGCCACTTATCCTTGAAATTAAACCTTCCAGTTCTTTGTATTTTCTTCTATGAGAATTGAGTAATGATGATGATCGATTAACTTATCTTTACAAAGGCCTAGACTGCTTCATTAGACTGGATGTAAAATTTATAACCCGAACAATAAAAACCAAAGATGGAATTTTGCTTTATGTGAAATACTCTAATTTTGCATTGGGAAAGAATTTCTCCATATAGGAATAAAGATGTTCTTTTATATCCTCTTCTTCATCTTTTTGATAAATGTATTTGCCTATTCCGTACTTACCCCATTTATATCTTCTTTCTGACTCATTTAATTCTAATTTGGTCATAGGATAATTTTTTTCAATCACTTTCTTGGCCGGCTTTGTAAAACGATGTTGAATGAATTCAAATGTTATATCTTTCCTTGCTTCAACAGGTAATTCTGCATCGAGACGCTCAAACATGTGATAGTAACCATCCTGCCACCCTTCATGAAGGTAAATAGGTGCCACAATAAACCCTAGTGGATATCCAGCCCTTGCTACTTTTCCTGCTGCCTCTATACGCTTTGCTAAAGGAGAGGTTCCTGGCTCAAAGTTTTTAATAACATAATCGGCGTTTACACTGAATCGAAATCTTGTTTTTCCGTTATGCCTTGCATCGAGTAAATGATCAACGTGATGAAATTTAGTGACAAACCTCAACTTGCCATGCTCCGATTTTCCAAAGTGTTCAATCGCCCGCTTTAACGTATGTGTCAGGTGGTCCACTCCTACAATGTCAGAAGTACAAGATGCTTCAAATCTTGTGATTTCGGGCACACGTTCTTCCATATATTGATCAGCAGCTTCCAAAATTTCATCCACATTCACATATGTACGGATATATGGCTTGTTTCCCATCGTTGTTTGTAAATAACAATAATGACAATGACCCATACAGCCTGTTGCAAAAGGAATAGCATATTCAGCTGAAGGCTTTGATGTATCAAATTTGAGGGTTTTTCTTATTCCAACTACTAATGTAGACTTTGCAATACGATACCTTTGAAAATCATTTTCACCAGGAAGATTCCTTACTTGATTATGGGATGTCGTATATCGAATTTCCACATCCATCTTTTCAAATTTTTCTTTAAGCTCCTTCCCTAGTGGATAATCCAAAGCTTTTGGTTCAAAGTATACGAGTTGGGGTGTAAACGGTTTAATCATTCCATCATCCCCTTTTAATAGTTCCCAAAATAATGTTGATAGGCTTGTTCTGCCTCTGCCTCACTTGAATATACAGCCATTTCATTTGTTAACGGGTAGTAAGTCTCGTACAAAAATAAAGCTAATTCATTCGGATTCTCAGGATTATTCACAACTGCCGCTTCCTGTATATTCGCTACATCCTGCGTGTGGGGGTTTCGATAAAAAACATAAACAATATCTCCCTTATCGAAACGACTATTTTCGTTATTCAATTCCATATTCATCACCTTCCTATAGCTTTTATTATATTTTGCCTTCAGAAGAAAAAATTATGATTACTTGAATATAAAAAGAGCAAATTCAACAAGTATGAAAATCTGCTCTAAACTTTTTGTCTCAATTTATCTATTACTTTAAGAACTTCTTCTCTATTTTTTGACAGCTTCATCCAGTCGTTTCATGGAGATGACGTCTCTGTCAAATAAAGAAAATAAGAGTATTGACTAGGTCAACACTCTTTGGATCAACTTGACACAGAGCCTCTATGGGCATCAATAATATGCCCAGAAGCCTGCAGCTTCAAGGCTTGGCTGTACCCCATGCCCACCGCCTCTTTAAGGCGCTTACACTTTCTCTTTGTAACATTCTGCACTTTTATTTTGCCATGCACATTATAGTCCCGGCAAACTTTTAAATCGAGATTCGGCTTTTTCTCCTTCTTCAAAGAGCGCGATATAAAAAAATACATTGACTAATACACCGCCAATTCCATATACAACAATTGCACCGATATATTTATAAACTTTTGTGCTAAATTTAATCTTACCAATGATGAAATCTGCTAACATGGAAAAAATAATGCCTCCTATCAAAAACATAGGCAAAGAATACATTGTATATACAGAGAACAGCCCTGAATATGACCAATATCCAACCGCTTCTTGCTGTTCTGCTACTGGAGTATAATTCATGTAGGATACTAATAAAGAAAAAATAATGGCAGAAATGATAGCGGTAATTAACTTTTCCCCAAATAGCCAACTTTTACATCCCCTCTTTAATAACTTTATTCTAACATTCCCCTTATTAGGATAAGGTTAGGAAATTGTCGATTTACAACGATAAGGAAATTCCAATATAGGAAACCCAATTTCTCTATTTAATACTGAGAAATTAGGTTTTTCGTGATTTCATAAATGAATAGTTTATCTTTCATAGGGAACGTCCATGACCTATTTCAATATACTTAGGAAATGTAATTTTTTCAGGCAAATAGTAAGAAGCAACACTAGCAATAAGAGAAATAAAAGCTGCTAGTCCAAATGCTAATACATGAGTTCCAAACGTCTCATATCCCCAGCCGCCTATAAATGAACCGATTGCTCCTCCGATCTGATGCCCGAAAAAAGCCCATCCATTTAAAATCCCAAGCAAACGAACCCCATATAAATCGCTCAGAATCGCAGAGGTCATGGCAATCGACCCTGCCCACACCAATCCTCCGGTAGCTGCCACTAAATAGAGTTGCCAGGGAGTGGCCACTAATACTAAGCCAAGAATCCCCATCCCTCGAACAAAATAGACCAAAAAGAGAATGTTTTTTCGAGGATAGCGATCTGAGATTGATCCCAAGAATAAAGTGCTAAATATCGCTACAACCCCAATTACTCCAACGCCGAATGAGGAAGTCATAGGCTCAAAATGATGATCCACCAACATAGGGACTGCGTGGGACCCTATTAGATTCATACCAAAACCGCAGGCAAACATTCCAATGACGATTTGCCAGTAGGCCCGTGTCTTAACAGCATCTTTCCATGAGATTTCCAGTTGGATGTCCTGTTTGATTTTCCCCCCACGAGCTGCAGCATCATCTGCCCCCTCTGGTACGTCTTCCCGCATGACGAAGATAGCTGAGGGAAGCACGACACAAATGAACACCCCTGCAAATATTAGAAGTGTCTGCTGCCACCCGACCAGCTGAATTAGCAGGGTTTCAACTGGTGTCATAACAGCGATTCCTGCCATTCCACCTGTGGACAGATAAAAGAGGGCTTTTCCCCTTTGTTGAACAAACCACTTGGTAATGATCGGTGCCAAAGTAATATTGCTTAAAAAAGCAAGGCCTAGGGATAGAAAAATACCGAAAGAAAGAAGAAACGAAAACAATCCTTTTGAGTTTATCGTCCATACTATCGATGCACAAACGGTAATCAAGCCGGTTAACAAGACGAAACGGGTGCTGAAACGTTTTAAAAGAGACCCAGCCAGAGGCATCCCTAATCCATAAACAATCATTCCAATTGAAACAATGAGTGAAAACTCTGTTCTAGACAATGCCAAATCTAACATCATCGGCGTAACAAATGGACCGATCCCCATCCGTAATCCCATGGTAAGTAAAACAATCACGGATGCCGATGCAACGATGTACCACCCATAATATGTATGTCTGCCATTTTTAATCAAAGTGCTGCCCCCTTAGCGATAGGTATCAACAGTTTTGCGATTAATATATAGTAAACCTATAAAAATATGAAATAAGTGTACTTGGAATAATATCTAACATAATAAATTTACATGTTAGGGTTGAATGAGCTTTTCATTGAAACAATGGAAGAGATGATATGAATAGAGTCCCATTGACCCCCGGAAACTTCAACAATTGGGTATTTCCTCGGAAAAAGCTTTTTATTGATTTCATTAATTGAGAGTCCTTGTTTATGAAAATCTTTCACTTCCTCACAAAGATTCTCAAGATAATTTAACTTTTGTTTTAACATCTTTTTTCCGTCCTGTATGTACCCAGCATGACTGCAAAACATTGGTCCAAAATCATAGGAAAGCAACGTTCGGATGGAGTCCATAATCACGGGAATTGATTCACTATCCATAATGACCTTTGTCTTCGGTGCCACAATTAAGTCACCTGTAAATAACCTGCCTGTTTCTTCATGATAATGTGTTTGAATCCGGTATCAATTAACATACCGTCTACTAAAAATACATAAACCGTTCTGCCTTTGTGACCAGACTTTCCATTGCTGCCCTCTACACAAATAACACCCTCTCTTTCATACACATTTATCATGCTTTTCTCTCCCATCTTTTTTATGATAAACATACTAATATTAAACAAGTAACAAATTATTCCTATTATCCTTCCGTATTCTTATTACTTATTCCAATGTCAAAAAGCATTTTCTTAAATAGTCGAATCTCCTCATCAGCAAATTCGGACGTTACTTCTTTATTCATTTCATCCATCTTCTGACACAATAGAACCTCCAAAGATTTCCCCTTTTCTGTCAAAAAAACTAGCTTGTTCCGGCGATCATCGGGGTCAACGCGCCGCTCAATAAATCCGTTATGTTCCAACCGGTCGATGATACCTGTTATGGTTGCACTGTCAAGAAGAAGTCTTTCAGCTAATTCATAACTGAATTGTCTATCCTTTTTCCACAATTGACGAAGCAGCGCATATTGAACAGGTGTCACACCATACGGGGATAGTTTGGATTTACTCACTTGATTCACTCTTTGCAAAGCTTTCCCTAGAAGAAAATGAACACAGATATCGAATTTTTCCATGAATCTCCCACCATTATTAGTTAAAATTTTCCGAATAATAAGAATATAATACATCAAAGATGTTTTGTATACAAGTGATTTGTACACAAGTGATTTTACGGAACTAGAAAACATTTTACGTGGCCAAATAAATACAAAGGTGATAAAAGAAAATTATGAGGATGTTTTGCGGTTAGCCCATTCTATAAGAGAAGGTACTGTCTCAGCATCACTTATTATGGGGAAACTAGGTTCTTACTCTATTCCTGACGCTACCCCTTATTAAAGTAACCTGACCTGTTAAACAACAAACTTAACTTTTTTTCCGACTATAATACAAAGAGATCAGAAGATAGGCGCCAAAAATAAAAGAAAACCAATAGAGCATAAATTCAACATTCAATGTACCCGAACGAATCCAAGCTGTTAAAAAACCTAGGATTGCTGCTACAAAGATAGCAATAAACCCCTTAGAGTGTGGTTTCATTACTTAAAATCCTCCCTACCTAATCACATCTTATATTTACGAATATTATTTATCATCCTTCTTCAACTAACGCATCCGTTCGTTTAAGAAGAAAACAACCCCTCATTTTTTTCATATTTACTTAAAGACAAAGGTTAAAATAATGGCTAACGTAATTAACCATAATCCACTCCATCCATAGTCAATGAACTTATTCCCTGTCTTTTTATCAAAGTTCTTTTTAGTTAAATAACTCTCTAAAATTGAAAATCCTGCACCTAATACAAAAAAAGTGAAAACCCCTAAATAATTCGTAAATAATAGCACTAAAATAATCGCGCAAAAAATTGTCCAGCGAGTAAACGGTAGTCTTAATAAGTACATATAATCATCTCAGTTCCTATAAATTGTACTTTAATACAGATCAATACTTTCTGATTCATCGTTCCACCTCGGATGTGCAACCTCAAAAAGTCAATTAAACGTTGACTTTAGCAATCATTAGAAATATCTTATTTATTCAAATTTTCTTCGAGCGAACGACCATATTAAAGCATATGTCAAAGACATTACTATTGCACGAACAATTCCCCAAAAATCTAAATTAAAAGCTTCTTTCCGTATTATTTCTTGAAATGGTAAATCAGAAGGTTCAAGAATTATACTAAACACTATTATCCCAATAAAAAGTATAAAAAAATCTCTTACAAACTTTCTCATAGAAACTTCATCCCATTTCTACATTTTGGTTCAATCTAATAAATAATACGCTCACTATATTATTTAGTTGGTAACATGTACTTCTTCCATCCATTGGCTTGATTTTGATCTTACTATAATTAAATGCTCATTTTCCCATTTGATTGTCCCTAAAAACCTGGAATATACCATTTCATTCCCGACGTCCTCTGCTAATAATTGGTCGATTACTCTCATCCCTTTCTCATTATAAACCTCGCAGCGCAACTGAAAACCTTCAGATCGATGAATCCCTTTTAAAATAGCTAATTTCTTGCGGCTAGGACTTTTCTTCGGTGTTTTGCCAACTAAAAAAACGGCTTCATAATTTTGTTTAACAACTTCCTCAAGTGCTTCCTCTACATACGTTGAAATAGTTGATGGCGATAATGTTGAGTATTTTTCCAAAATCGGCACGATGTACAGACGAACCAACTCGGTAAATACTTGAAATTTGGCTTGAGTAGAATCCAAGTTTAAAAAAGACATATAATCATAGGGTATTAAAACATTAATCTCTTCAAGAGCATAATTTTTATCATAAGAGAATGTCTTATTCGGATTTGCCAGGCAGTAGACAATAATGGTGTCAAACTCACCTAATTTTACTCCTAACTCACTCAGTTTTTTCGAAAAGATCAACTCGAAAATTCTCATCTCATGTAAACGCTTATAATGCTTTTTGGGACGCTTCTTCCCCCAGTCCTTAAAATGAATACTTAACATTCAATCATCCTTTCTTTATTTGCTGGCTTTTGTGCGGTTGCCGTTGGCGTCGTACGAATACGTCTGGCCGTTAATAATGATATAATCAATTTATCAACTACATAGTAAACAGAGGAGGAAATCTTATTGTCTGAAAAAGCAATTGATAATTTGAAGAATTTTTTGCTCAGCATACACCGTGATGAAGTCAATATCTTGAGTCAAGATGAATCGGTTTGTTTAACATTTATTCTTTTCAAAGAGAACGAATTAGAAGCCGAACAATTAGGTTACAGCGTAGATGAACGAGGAAATTCATTGACAGGCAAAGCTAAAGGTGATTGGCAAGAGGAGTGGATAGTCATTGGTTATGAAGAAGATCTTGAAGATCCTTTAATTGTCGATACTTCTCGAGAAAGCTGCCCAGTACTAACTGCTGAACATGGGACTGGCGAATGGGAACCAATTGTTCTTTTTCATTCCCTCCGTAATATGAAAAAAAGTATCAGCTAATCACTACTCAAGCTGATACTCTTTCTGTTAGCTTAGTAGGAGCTTAGCTCCCGAACACTGTGGTTGAATGCATTTTTGTTATTAACCAGCTATCAAAACTTTCATAGCGAGAAACGAGCTTTGCTGACCTTCTCGTCAGTTCAACCACACCCCCAGCAGCTTCGATAGCAAATATTGTTTTAGGAGTTCCGCCAAAATAGAACAGATCATCAGGAATTTGGCAAGGAGGATCTTCAGTCTCCTCAATTAAATCATATGGCTGGTACAACTGTTCTTCTCTAGACATCCCTTTTTCTAAAAATGATTTCCCATAAATATAAAAGTTTCCCCCAAAAAGAAAAACTCCGTTGCATAGAGACAAAAAATTTTTGTATGATTCAGGGAACCTTTTCTTACTCTCGTTTTCAAGTAAATCTACATCAGCTGGGAGCAATGGATGAAAAATATGATGTACCCAGCCCTCTACACCTGTTTCGTAAGTCTTGTTAATTAATACTGTTTTATTTTTTAATGTTTTGAAACCAAGCATTTTTTCCTTTTCAATTATGTGTAAAATTTCTGCTCTATAATCCATTTATGTTATCATCACTTTCTTTTAATAAATTTACCAGTGATTTGATTTTTCCATTTGCCGCTATGGAGCCTATCAGGAGAAAATTTCTTGCACGATTAGAAATTATATTTCTATCGTTAATTCATTAATTTCTTTGATCCCATGCTTTATAAGTTTAAAGCGCATTTTATCGGCATATGCTTGAGGACAATGAAATATGACATGAAAAGGAACAGCTTTTGCTGAAGGCGAATCATCATTCAGGCCAGACGCCCAGTCTTCAGCTGTATTGATTAATGTTTCAGCAAAAATGGAAAAGTGATCAGCATGCAAAGTCGAGATGTGATCTATTTTGCTAGTAAGCAACTCTTGGCTATCTATAATGATCACCAAATAGGTTTCTTTCACCAGCCAATCTAGATCGTTTATACACTCGTCAAAAGCATCCCAATTATGACCAAAATAAGATGGAAATTGCAACCCTCTTTGAAATTCTTTAAAAAGAACACTCGTTGTTCTGCATTTTCGCCCATTAATAAAAGTGACATGGAGATTGCCATCAAGCGTATTTGTTTTAAAAAAGCCTTCCAGCTTACTGGCTTCACCTGCGAATAAATGAAAAAAAGGAGAAGCTGTCTTGTAAAAAAAGTCCAGGTTTACGTTCATTCCCATCACCTAATTCTTTTAAATGTTTTATAGTGATATGCCGCTTTTCCTCTTAGGTCACTAACGGTTCCATTCGGATAATCTGGCATTTAGTACAAAGAAAAAAGTTTAAGATCATTTCACCAAGCAAAAAAGGAACCGCTGTGATTAAGGTGCCGTCTGTCACATCTTCCGTAACGGATGCAACGTACATCATGTCATTATTAGTTCTAATGAATTTCCATCTAGATCATGAAAGTATATTGCGGCGTGAGCATTCGGGTTATTAGGTAACACAAGAGGCTGTTTTTCCGGCGGGAAATCAAATGATGTTTGTACAACTATTCCTTTCTGCTCTAACAATTTTGAAAATCGTTAAACAATAAATTAGCTTCTCGTAATCCTATTCTCCCCTTTTTTATTGTCCTCAAAGATAGAGATCACTAAAAGCAGAGCAAACCAAGTAAAAGGTTTGCTCTGCTTTGTATATGTATCTTATTCTACTAACGCCGCTCCGTCGTAACAAAAAAGAATGAGCAATAAGCTTAACTTAAAAATTATAACGGATTTTCTCCGTACGCACCCCACAACAGTGGAAACTTTTTACGCAATCCCTCTTCATCATCTCCATCCCAGTCAAATTCCAATTCCGGTTCGATATAATCATCTTTTGCCAACTGATCGTATAACTTGAAATACTTCTCATCGTCAAACCCCGTCTTTTCCTCATAAGCGATACTTGCTACATACAATAGTTCTTCCAACTGTGGAATTTCTTCTTGCTCTTCTAACAACTTGAAATAAGGAAGTAGTGTTTCAGGGTTTTCAATGGCAGCTTCGTAACATTCTTTACCTAGATAAAGCACCCATGCTCTGAAATAATCAAAGCAATCATCTGAACATCCTCCCATAACGATATAAGCAGCTGCCCACAAGTTTGATGTGTACGACTTGTAATAGTATTGATTGAAAATAAAATCAAACATCACGATGTCTTTTACCGGCTTTCTCGACAAATGAGTAACTAACCACTCGATTTGCTCATCTATATCTTCTCCCTTTTCCTTGCATGTCTCTAATAACTCCCAAAACTGGGCCTCTGTCATCGTGCTTTCTTTTACAATCTGATGTGATGATTGCGCGAATACATATCCTTTTTTTAATTTGGATTGAATTAGCTTCTCGCCTTCTCTTTGGCAGGCCTCTTCCGATTGAAACTCTTTTGTTTTTACCGACCCGATCGTACCAACTTTCCCATACGTCACGGTAGATGTGTTTCCTGCAACATATATTTTCCAGAATTTATTAGATGAGCCGTCGTTATAGATAAGTAGTGTTTCCAATACTACTTCACTCCTTAACACAATATTTATATAGTAATGAATTATTTTTTAAAATTGAAAACACTTTTCTCTTGAATTCCATTTTCTATACTGCCTCCTACTAACTTTACTATTTGCTCATCTTCATTAAGTTCTACTGTATATTTTTGCTCGCCGTACATTTCAATTGAAGGTGTTACTTGAAAGATACTTACCTCAGAAAGTTTGTTGTTTTTATAGTAGTACTTCTCGAAATGAAGGTCTGCGTCCTCTTCAAAAATAACTAGACTTCGTTCATACTTAACAATATTTCCATCATTATAAGTACATTTTGATACTACATTTATCTCTCCGGTGTTTGAAAATTCTACTGAATAAATAATATCTTTTTCGTAAATCAAATATTCCTCATCAAAACGACTAATTGGTGTAGTAAACTCATTTACGCCTCTTACCCTTATCAGCCTGTCTTGATTATCGAATCCATATTCATAAGAATATTTTCCGAATTCAGGTTTCTTTTTCAACAGTCTCCCTCTTTTAGCATTGCCAACGATTAAATCATAAATGGGGCTTGGGCAGTAGTATCCTCTATGGATAGTTTCTCCGCCCTTTGAATATTCAAATTGACCAACTTCCCTTTCTGTTAAATTCCGTAATTGCGAAAGATTACTTTTATATTCATTTTTAATGTTTGCTAACTCTGAAATAGTCTCTTTAAAAGCACTCAATTTCTCATGATCGATTTCTATGTGTAAATTTCTTCTTTCATCGGCAATCAATTGTTTTAATTCATCCATCATACGTTCAAATTCTTTCACTTCATCACCCTTTTGAAATGGTTAATTTATTCTTCCATAAAGAAACATAAAAATTTTTATTATAGGGAACTAACCCCGTTACTTAAAGAATACCAATCTAAATTTAAGCAAAGTTGTTTTTATAATAATTATTTGTTTTTCATTATAAGTAGAGTATCTTTAATTTGACTTGGCGCAGATTCCAGGACAATCCCGGTCCAGCAAATTTTTACTTTTTGACCTTTTTCAAAATTTTTGTTCAAGACTTCATTGATAAAGGATACATCATAAAACGACCGTTTTGATGCTCCAACATCGGAACAGTATTTCTTAAATATGTTATAGACCATTAGTTGCTAGTTTTTTAAGAGAAAAGCTATGTTCCTTGTATTTTAATTATTTAATTTTTGATATGAAATATATTACAGGCAAAAAAGAAACTAGAAATACGATTAGCGCAAACATAAAACCAAAGAAATCAAAATAGTATCCGAGGAACAGAATTGTAACGAAGAGTGTCGAAAGATAAATGAACTTCGCCAAAAATCCCTCCTCCTTCTCTTTTATATTTATCTAGAATTTATAGTGTATTACAGCAGTTCCTTGTAGAGCAGTCAATGGAAAAGAGGTGTAAAAATCGTTATTCGATGCTTTATATTTGGCCTTTGCGAATACTCTTAATTTTTGTCTTTCCTCTAAAACTACTCTGCCCTTCGTTTAGCTTAAGAAGAAAAAAGCCTCCATTATCACAATCTTTTCCACAGATTTTGTAAGGAAATCCGTTCTTTAAATAAAAAGACAAACAGGTTATTTGCACCTGTTTGCCTTTTGCATGTAATGATAGAGTACCTGACAGCTTCTGTCCCTGGTAGGGTGAGATTAGGATTCATTCGCCGCTGCAGAAACTTCTGTCTGCCAGTCTTCTCCAAACTCCTCGTCTACTACAATATTATAGATCTTCCATTTACCGTCTGTATCTTTTTTCAGGTAAGCCGTTCCGGATGCATTAATATTCATCGTGAAAGACATGTCTGGTGATGTGAACGATACTTTATATTTCAGACTGTCAACACGCACTTCTGCCAGCCGTTTTCTGATTGTCACAATATCAAGCGAATGGACGCCAGTTTGTTCCATTGAGATAGTGCCATCTAATTCTTCAACATCATCAACCAGTGCAATGCTTTCCAATGAATAAGACAAGTGGTAACCTGTTGTCGTCTCGCGGTAAAGTGCTTCCAGTGCCTGCATGTTTTTTTCTTCCGTCAACTGAAGTTCTTCTTGAATGTTGCGATCCACAACTTCTCTGACAGCTGCCATGTCTTCTGCCATGCCTATTTCTTGATGAAGCGCACGGTCAATGATCGCAATGGCTTGGCCGCGGGTAGCATAATTATGTGGCTTGAACGTATCGCCGTACCCCTGAACAATGCCGTTAGCAGCTAATTTGACAACCGCTTCATATTAGAACTAGTTCAGAACAATGATACGCAAACCGCGCAATGAAATGCTGCCAGTTTTAACAAATTTCAAGCAAAAGTGATTTCCCTCTGGATTTAAGTGATTTTTAAAGAAACCAAAAAGAAGCGGCATTTAACTTTGAAAGTGTTAAATATCGTTTCTTTTCATGTTCAAAAGGATAGTCTCACCTTTATTTAAACCATGTTCATCAATATATTTATATTATGAAGAGAAAGACAACAATCTATGTGGAAACGGTCGCGGTTATGTGCCATGTACGGCCCCAGTCTAATTGATACGTTTTTCACTCATGAGATCACTGACGGTTCCTAGTTGGTACCCTTTCCCCTTAATATCCGCTA
Organism: Bacillus aerolatus; assembly: GCF_009183655.1. GTDB lineage: Bacteria > Bacillota > Bacilli > Bacillales > Domibacillaceae > Pseudobacillus > Pseudobacillus aerolatus. The sequence continues at coordinate 509,493 of NZ_WEIO01000001.1, read as the reverse complement.
TCATGGTCTTCAGCCCCTCAGCAACCGGCTTTGTAGGATGCATAAGAACCATTGAGCCATTCTCAACTTTTGAAACCACTCGACTAACCATTTCTGAAGTTGAAGGTTTTTTCCAATCAACCGTATCGACCGTCCATAGAATGGTTTTCATATCAAGTTGGTCGGCTACATTAACCGTTACCTGATTAAAGCTTCCGCTTGGTGGTGCAAACCACTTTGGTTTTATATCGAGGGTTTCTTTAATGACATCATTTGTCTTTTCCAATTCTTCCATGGTTTCAGCCTCGGAACGCTGTTGGAGATTGGGATGACTATAAGCATGATTACCAATTTCATGGCCTTCTTCACCAATCATCTTAGCCAGATCAGGGTTCTTTTTAACCCAGCTGCCATCAAAGAAAAATGTTGCTTTGGTTTGATGGTCATTTAAAACTTCGAGGATTCCCGGGATGTATTCATTCCCCCAGGCGACATTGATTAACAGAGTCACCATAGGTTTTTGAGGATTGCCTCTATAAATCGGTTCGGGATCTAAATCTTCTAAATGAACATTTGGCGATACTTCCTTATAAACGACTTTGTTTGCATCAAACTTACCGCTTGCCTTCATTTTTTTATAACTGGCTTTACTATTTACCTCCAGCCCATTGTACCCGGGTATCGCTTTCCATATTCTGTCGACTTTTGCATCAATTGGCTTAACCTTATGCTTTTTGCTGTACGCTTCAATTTTTTTATAAAGTCCTTCCTTATCCATCCTTGCGGAAGTTGGGATGGCACTTCTGGCATCAGACTCTGTGGGCACAGCTGCATATGGGTTAGCAACGTTTCCCAGCGTCAACACTAACGCACTCGCAAGTAACATAAGGTATATGATATATTTTCTTTTCATCCTTCTCCTATCACCTTGTATCATTGAAAACCCTCCATTTTGTATTTGGTTAGTACTAGGTTTCCCCTTCGCCGGAGGACTATGCTACATGGGATTTTAAGCCTTCTTCATTCCCTTCATCCATTTTGGGATATAAAGTAAAAAGGCGATTTTCCCTATTACAAGAGGGAAATCGCCTTTTGCTTTCTCCAGCCATGTTATAGTTTTTGCTAACCAGTGCTAGCAAATTTAATTTTTTCTTCTCCTGTTTTCAACTAAAGGCTCTCTTACTGCTAGCCAACCGAACCAAAGGTTTAGAAGTATTAATCCACTCCAACCTAACCATTCTCTGATTTTTTGCTGTTTCTCTGGTAAAACTAGTTGGTCTATACCCGGTCAATGAATGTGCAAATAACCGTCAGTAGTGTTTGATAGTGACTGATTCTCTACACCGACCTGCATTGTAACTCCTTTTAAAGGCATTTTTTCCATCACCTTAACATGTGCTGGAGCTCTAGATTCAATTAACTTGCCATCCTTATAAACATCCGCCCAGCCCCAAAGTGCAATGTCTGGTTCCATTTCTGGCAAGTGGCTTGTTCCAGTCTTGGTATCACCATGCATTGGTTGATTATATACAACTCCAAACCACGTTGGGTCTCTGCCGTTAATATGGTTAACCATAGGTTCGGTGATTATTACTTCATAACCTGATTTATCTGTTGAAAACTTTGCCTCTACTGTTAACTCATCTATATTCTGAAGTGAGGACCCGCGATCTCCCTTATCATTAACTTTTATTGAAATCGTTCCGTTAATGGGCTTAGTCTTTTCAAAGTTATATGGATCAGGACCGGTAACAATCACCCCCTCACCTGAAGCATTGACGCTTGCCGGAGATCCGCTGCTATCAGTCGTCGCCAAACTCTGAGTAGGTAAACATAACCACTAATAAGATTAATGAAATTCGTCTCATGACAGCTTTTCCCCCATTGGCGTAAACCTTCTTGTGATCAATAATCCAATTAATGCGGATGCTAAGGCTCCTGGAAATGTCATAAACCAGAGTTCATTATAACCAAGGTAAATCGGGGTATTTCTTGGCAAACCCAAAGGACCAAGATACATGTTGTATGTTAGCCATAATAAACTAAGCAAAACAGCTCCGCTTAACAGTCCCTTTGTATCTAAGCCAACATAACTGTTCCACAAGAACAAGAAAACAAACGCTAGAATGAGTCTCTGCAGGAAAAAAGTAAACCCAGGGTAGACACCGAATATAAAAGCTTGTGTTATTAATCCGTCAAGAAGGAGAATAATAACGGCCGTTATAAGGGAAAAGACCGCGATTTTCCTTGGCTTAATGCCCTCCATAATTTCTTTTATGTGGACCCGGCGACGCCAAATCCATAATGCGAGCAAAAATCCAGCAAGATAATGTACGAGATAGCCAGTCGTCCATATATCATAATGAGAAAGCCAAAAAGGCTCTTGTGGAAGACCGACAGGGGAAAGGAATTCATAGTATACTTCCAACGTTAAGGCCTGAATGGCAATCAATACTATTCCCTGCCAAATACCAATACCCAGATATAGAAGTTCCAAGGCTGATAATCATCGTAATTAAAAAAGCATCTGTAACCCAGTAAGTCCATTAAGGGTCGTTTTTCCAGAATAGTCCATGGCCAATCGCGGCGTCCAGGAACATGGCAAGGACCCCTGTCAAGATGCCGAATTTAATTGCCCCATTCGGAGTAAGAAGCATAATAGGAATACCCCCACTTAGTTTTTATTATCCTTTCCTGTGGTCGAATAATTATTCATTTTATAAAATGCGCATCGGGAAAGTCGTTTAAAAATCAACTTTTGTTGAACGAAAGTTCCGTTAATTCATTAAGGAACATCACTTGTCTATTGTCGAGTTTCAACATACTGTGACATACCAGCACTTTTTATTTCTTCAATAAAAAATCTCTAATACATTAAAATTGAAAGTGTTGGTACAATAGTATAATGATTTACCTTCAAGGTGAAAGGGGTTTAATTATGTCTGTTACAGAACTGGTGCTTAGACTTGCTATTGCTTTTATTACTTTATTGGCTTTAACAAGGCTTATAGGAAGAAAAGAAATTTCTCAAATGACTTTTTTTAACTTTATATCCGCCATTTCAATCGGCACTATTGGCGCTTCCCTTGCCGTTGATAACTCATTAAGCATTCGTAATGGACTGATAGCATTAGTGGGTTGGAGCGCTTTTACCATTTTTCTCGGATTTTTAGATATAAAATCTAAAAAGGCCCGTTATGCTATTGTAGGACAACCAATCATTCTTATTAGAAAAGGCCAAATCATGGAAGACGCTCTTCAAAAAGTACGACTAGATATAGATTCTTTAAACGTTTTATTACGAAAGAAAAATGTATTTTCCATTTCTGATGTTGATTATGCGATTTTTGAAACAGACGGCACCCTCTCTGTAATGAAAAAAGAAGCAAAGCAGCCTTTAATTAAAAGTGACATGAACATTCAACAATCTAATACTGATGTTTTCCCTATTTCTATGTCTGTTGTTTCTGATGGGAAAATTAATACAAAGAATTTGAAAAAGTTGAATCTTGATAAGAAATGGTTAGACGAACAATTGCAATCGGCCGGCATTCATTCTGTTTCCGACGTTTTTTACGCTGAAGTTCAAAAGGACGGTACATTATATATCGATAATAAAAATGATGTTCTTCATTAAATTCAATAATTTTCCTCTTTTTTAAACCTTCATCCTGCGTAGTTTGTGTCAAGTATGGAATACTAAACAAGATGATTTTTATTAAAGTTTCTTTTAGCTGGCTTATTTTAACAAGGAATAGTTATATTCATCGTCATTAATTATTCTATGTAATTTAATAAATTCTTCGGAAATGGAAATAAAGTGGCTATTCTCGCCGTTATGTAAGCCTCTTGCCGTCCCGTCAATCTTTCCCATCAATTGGGCTTGTTTCTTTCCAATTTCCCAACAAAAAAGCTCACCGTTTGAATCATATCTATCATAAAAGTAAGCATATTTCCCTCTAATGCATATAGCATTCGAACCGTGTAGTTTTTTGGGGACTTTATAAGAATTTATTATTCTTGATTCAGGGAAAACCTGTAACAAAGGAAATTCAGTATAGGGGAATAACCATATGGACGATCCGTTTCCTTTACAAATAGCATAACAATCAGCTATCCATGGCCTATCCAATAAGTCGGAGTGATACCTGAAAATGATGTTACCAGAAAAGCTGAATAATACTAAGCCTTCTGTTGATATTCCATCTCCAAAAACGCCTTCATCAAAATAACTTATCCAAATACCTTCTTTACTCACTTCAATACCTTCAATCCCATCTCCACCATTAAATGAACTTAGAATTGTTCCGGATAAATTTAAGATAAAAACATTATCTTTTTGCGATTCATTCCTTGGATTGGCAATGACAATTGTATCCTTATCAATCCACCTTACCATCGGAAAACCCAATTTAATATTTGGAATAAGGAAATTATCATTATTTAAACGTATCATAAACTGTCGTTGTTCTTTTAAAATTACTACTAGCCCATAATTATCTTTCCAATCTGCGTTAATGATTTCATATGAACCTAGGTTAGCGGCTGATTTTGAAAACACGATAGTATCATATATATATTCACTCAAAGAAAGCCCTCCATATTTCTTTTTCTGCCTTTTACCATAATTATCGATTATCAGAAGTTCACTAGTCCTTTTTATTTGTGATATTGAAACTTATCCAAGAAAGACCGGATATTTTAGGCTCTGCAGCTATCCCTCCAAAAGAACAATAGCCATTTTCGTACTCATCCGGTCCTATTACACTCCAATCAATGGAAGAATAAATTCAACAAGTATAAAAACCTAAACTTTTTGTCTCAATTTATCTATCACTTTAAGAACTTCCCCTCTATTTTTTGACCGTTTCATCCACGCTGGCAGCCTGCTCTCCATACTTAAATAATATAATTCAGAAGGCCTTAAATGCTTTTTAATATATTCTTCTATATGGTCAAGGTGTTCAAGGTTAAAGAACCATATGTTATTCCCGCAACATTGCGCTTGAAGATATAAAGACAAACCAAAATACCAGTCAACTCCTTGTTTTTCATCAAATAGTTCATGGTTAAATGTCCACAGATTATTCCAGCTTCTTTTTGGATGTATATCTTTTGTCAATCCGCATTTACTGCATACTAACCGCTTGGATTCGTGTCCTGTATATCTAGGTTCATTCTGACCTTTTGCATTACTGGGAGTAAAAATCCTGGCGCAGCTGCTACATCTAGGACAGTGAACGAGAAACAAATCTGAATAAGCTAGTAACGATCCACCTACACCATTTAGCATAATTGATTCTCACCTGCTTTTTCTTAAATTTCTAATATTATTATAAGCTATCATCTATGAGCCGATCTCATTAAAACAAAATGAATACTACTCAAGAATCCTATATAATGACAATAAACTAGGGAGGAGATTAAATGAACAAGGAACAAGAAGAAATAGTGGTAAGATCCTTTTTTGCTAAGAGACTTCAAGAAAGGGTTATATTTGAGTTGTTTTCTCCTAAGAGACGAGAAAAGGCATTACATCGTCTTAACCATGATTACAAAAAAACTCTTCGTGAGGAATATATGATGGAAATACCGAAACCCAATTCCTCCCCTATGGAAATTGCCAATTTACTAAAAAAGCATGGGGCAGGAAAGCAATGTTATGTCATTTCTTTTAATGATAATATTGATGGTAAAGAGTTACCTTTACTTACTGCTCTAGAACATGCAGTAGGTTATGGCTTCCCTTCTATCGTTTCATGCATACCAAATTTTGAGGCTGAACAAGAGTATGGTGCTCCGCCAAGATATATCCTGAAGAGAGAATCTTAATAGACAGCATTCGCTCTTCAACATACAAATCTAGTTCACATAGCCACTTTCACAAGAAATAAACCATAACAAAATCCCTTGGCGCCCAAGGGGTTTCAAAGTACCCGTTTTTCATCATTTATGCAATCTCTTGTTCAACTAACGCACCGGTTAGCACAATAAGATTTTGGTGAAGATTGGTACATCAGTTCAATTTCTATTTTTTCTCTTCCCAAGTTTCCATTAATTGATTGTGCATCTCTCTTGGCTTTTCAATAAAAAACCAAACTAATGAATATGCCGTTGTTGGCATGATTTTCTTATGGCGAATCCTTATCTTTTCGTGGTTTGTATAATGAGGGTAAATCACAGTAGACTTTATTCCAGTTAAATATCCTTTATCGAACCTAATGTCTTCAATTTCATTCCAGTAAATTTTATTCTCTTTTAGGTCAATGATAATTCCCTCATCGTTCCAATAAATTCCCTTTCCTTCTCTTCTCTTTCTCCATAAATAAAAAGAATATCCTAAAAATAATAACGAAAACATAAACCATAAAATTATAAAGTAAACTTGTTCCGAAAATTTAAGGCTGAGTATATCGTCAAAATTCAAAAGAGCTCCCCAAAAAAGAAATAACCCCAACGTCATTAAAATCATGATGGAATACCAAGGAGTTTTATGTATTTCCATTATCCGCACCTCCCTGCCTACAATGTGAATTCTGTTCCGTTAGTTCAAGAAGAACTATTTTTTAGGGCCGCCGACATAGTTAGTTTTGCCATTCCAAAAGTCATCAAGGCTGTTCCACCATTTCAGCGATTCTTGCTTTAAGCAATTCTTAAATACATTAGGATTAATGTTATTATTTAGTGATATAGTTTGTATGTCCTCCAATAAACCAATGGTTACTGCTTCTTTAACATCATCATCACCATTGGTATGCAATAGTTCAATAACCTCAAACAACTTCGGATATTCGTCTATCTTTTTTTGTCTATATAAATCAACGAGGTAATTAGCGAAATCGGCTAAATCACAATATAATAGGTACTCTTCTCCTCCTTCATAATTCCCTTGAACATATTCTTTCCATCGTTGTTTATATGAAGGACATGCTTCAATTAATAAATCCATTACTTCATGTCTTTTAATTTGATTTTCCATAGAGAAATTACCTCGGTATGTTTATTTTATCACTACTAACCTGCTCTGTTAGTCGTACAAAGATGGCTGCCGGAACTTCAAGTAAAACATCCGGTAATTCAATAATGGGCTAGATGTTAATCTGCCATAAATTTGCTGCGGAGTCTGCTATACTACTTTTATATATTAATGTGGAGAGTGGTGGATGAAATGAAAGCTAAGGAAATTCTTCAAATGCTAGATGATTGTGCTGAAGATTTCAATTTCCCTGTACTGGACAATTATAATTTTGATCTAGCCCAATGCAGATTATCTGTTTTTCGAGATATAGACAAATGGTTAATTGTATTTGAAATTGTGGGCGTGAATAAAAACCAAGACATATGTAATGACCTTTACGTTTACAGTAATGCCACTCAGCAAAGGGGAATCATTATAAGTCTAGATGATATCGTATCCTTAGCTAATGAAGAATGGTGGTATGATGACGAGGACAACTTTATTGTAAATCCGTTCCATCTAGAACTTCTTGTCAATGGAGAGTCTCTTATGCTAAGCCCTAAAGCAGAAGAGTATATACAACTTGGAATTAAAACCGAGCCATTTACCCCAACTAAACTCATTCGTTATTTGAGTTCTAAATATAAAGAAAAATTTTGGTTAGGAATTCCAGACTTGTTAAATGAAATCGACATAAACATTAAACCTACGCTATTTTATCAAACAGAGGAATGGGGACATCCTGATGAAGAAAAACCAAGCGAAAACATATTCTTTCAAAGTCTGGCGAAAGCAATTGAACTAAATGATGTAAGTGTAATAAGGTCCTATAAATCAAATATTCATTGGTCCAACTGGACATGGAGTGATTTTGAAAACCAAGAAGAGGATTAACTTACAATTTCCGATAACAGATGCCATGTTAAAAAGCCACTTTTTGCAAGGTGGCTTTTCTTCCTTAAGACCTTTCTGAACTTAAACATCCGTTAGCTGAATAGCCCATTACCTTTAATTGGTATTTTCTAATATATTTCGTATTTTATCCGTATAAATTTTATCTAAGTGTTCGGTACTGTATTCAAAATTCTCCATACTTGACACTTTGGGAATATCCATGTTTACAAATTGAATGTCAAGTTCTTCAATGATAAAATACTCATGCTCATCATTTTTTACTCCACCCACTTCAGCTAAATCGATTTTTGAACCATCATCTAATTCTATAATGTAAAAGAAATCACCCTTTGAGTGCGTAAACGGTAAATATAGTTTTTTGCCATACACTCCTGTGTTAACCTTTACCACATCGTTGTAGCTATATTCCCTACCCTGTGGAGAAAGAAATGAATAATCTATAATCTTATTATTTGTTATTATAGTAACAGCAGAAGTTATGATGTATATCAGAACTATATTGAACGTTATGAAAGTGGAGAGAATTTGTTTTCTATGCTTTTTAAAAAGGCTATTCAACGTTTTCCTAAACCCCTTATGAAAAATGTAGAATAGGCCTCCAAAAAGGTACAATTCATAAATGAACACTAACCTAGAAGCGGGATATTTAAAAGCCCACATCATATACTCTGGAGGTACAAATAACTTTTCTTGAATTGCTACTATCAATATATAAATCCCCATTGTTAATATAACTATGGCAATTAATGAAAGAATATAAAAAATAATTGATTTTAACTTTTTCAAATTCAATACTCCCATACTGCTTAATTTCCCCGAACAATTTATTAAATTTATTGAATAAGACCTGATGAGCTTCTATTAGCTGGTTTTGTTGAATAAAAAACCTTGTATTATTGTACTTCGATGACAAAAGTATAAGATGAGTCTCCATTTGACCATACAGCGTTAATTTCAATTACATACTTTCCTTTTTCCGATGGTAAGGTTATTTGGTGTTGATTCAAAGGTAATTCTTCACCACGTTTTTCTTCTTCCCACAAATAAGCGTGTAATTGTGGTTGAGAGCCATCATTAAACTTTATATTTGCTACTGAACTTTGTTCAACTATTTTCGCTTTCATATCTTCAGCTATTTGAAATGGTGCAGCAGCATCAGCATTAACCGTGCGATTAGAGAATAACCCCTTTGTTTCCCATTGATAAGTGCCTTTAGCTGTTTCAATATTTTCATCATTTATTTTTACTATCGCTTCTGGTGGTTCTTCCTTGGTTTCACTTGAACAACCCACTACTATAAGTAAAAACAACATTAATATAGCGAATAAATACTTCTTAATTTTCACGTCAATACCCCCTTTTTTTCCTTTTAGACGTTAACTATTTATGAATGTTACATACCTTATTCAACAACCATTGCCCTTTAACTTACAAACCATAGTAATAAGTTCCTGTTCCTAATAAGAGTAAAATGTAACCAATTAAATACTTTCTACTTTTTTTACACTCCACCCAACCCCAATTAAAGCAATTACTAAAATAAATAAAAGACCATAATATGTGGTCTGGGACTGCTCTTCTAATTAAGAACTTGTTAATTTATTTAGAAACTGTCAGAAAGGAAAGATCTCTTGTACCTTTGAAATCTCCTGTACATTGCTTGAGAACATAATTATCGGCGCCATTTTCTGTTTCCATTGCTATGTCTTCACAACTGTATTTCTCTACAAATTTCTCATCAACACTGCTGGAAACATGAATATTGTTCTTTTTAGATGTTAGGGTCATTACCCCGCGTTGCCCTTCTACACCGTACTCAATATAATTTACAACATCGTCCTTGTTGATTTTTGCCCGTTTCATAAACGTATTGAGAGCTTCTAAGTTCTGAATATCGTCATGTTTATTCACTACTTCTGCAATAGCATTGTCATTAGACTGAGTAGCACTATCGTTAGACTGGCAACCTGCAATAATAAAAAAAGAAAGTATTATTCCAAACAAAATACGTTTCATTTAAGCACCTCTTATTTTTATAAGTCTTGTTTTTCCCAAAAAGCCAATAATTTAAAAATTTAAATCGCCTGTATCGAAAACGCCTTAGATCTTTAAAGGTCTGAGGCGTTTTCAAGACAACAAAATAACTATTATGCTGCGTTACATTAGGAAGATAAATTTTATATTTTACCGTATGTCTTTATACAATTTATACTGGTTAACTTATTATGGCTGATATCCTTGCATCGAAATAAAAAAGAAGAAGATTAAGTAACCAACTCCAACTGGAATAATGCTAATTAAAAGCCCTATTCTTTCCCCCCTCGTTTTAGTATTGCTCAGCCAGAAAGCATATCCCCATAGGATAATGATAAGAAGAGGACATGCGAAGAATGGAATGTAGCTGTCAACAAAGGCCGTATTTTTATCCCACCTTACATCGATGGGTTGACCTTGAGATTCCTCCCACCGCCTTTCCTTGCCTGAAAAAAAACACGTAAGAAAGAATACAATAGTATAAAATCATTCCAAACACAGAGCCTAAAAATAATCGCACAATAAATCTCCTCAGTAGTTTTTCTTTTTTTCTCTACTTCTCCTTTGCCATGCTTTTCAATTTCTAATATCTCTCTTAACTTGACCTTAACACGAAATACTAGAACAGTTAATTTTTTCTGTGCACGCATTTTTTATTAATGCGATCTTCTATATTGAAATTAGACAGCCCAAAGAATTCACGAATTCTTTGGGCTGTCTTTCAACAAACACAACATAATCAGATTTATCGGTAACGAAAAAGGATCTCCAATTGGAAGATCCTTTTAGCTGCTTATTGAATTACAGCACCCGATCGTTTACGTACAAAATTTCACAAGTTCAAAATAACTTACTTAACAACCTCTATTGCTTATAGCAAAGGAACAAAAAGTTCTCATGGTACAATTATTAAGAGGTGTTTTATGTTCTAATATCTCCTATGTTGCTGCACAAAGTAGACAACCCTTGAATTAGAGGTGTCTCATCAATTGCTATCTGCGATAAATCATTCCGCATGGCAAATCCATCCCGCAAAAAGTCCAGTAGAATAAAACCTGGTTATATTTGCGAATCCAGACTTTTCCAATAGCACGGTTGGTTAGATCTTGTAATAATTGATCCCAAACTTCATATGCCCAGTCTACTTCTTTTTTTGTAACGGTTAATATATTCTTATAAGCTTCATACTGGATTCCTTTGTCTTTTGATTCTAAATCATCAAAGTAACCTTGAACTTTTGCATCCATTTCATCAACTCCTATACAAATTGATACAACTTTTGATTACTCAAACGATTTTTAGCCTTTATAGCTAATTTTTCCTTTCTCAACTAATTCCTTAAGCCCCATAAACATTAAATTCCAGCCGTGTTCAGATCCATCGTGATACTCTCCAAGAGCTTTTTCGATATCAGATTTTGTCCAATTTTCTTCGTGTGGAACGATGATATTTTGTGAAAATGTCATTTCACAGCCTTGTTGTATTTCTTTTAGCTCAACTGTAATGGTATCTTCTGATTCGCTAAACTGTGGCATTTTAAAGGTAAACACTAATTTTTTTGGAGGGTCAATTTCAAGGTACTCTCCAATCGCTCGATAATCTTTTCCATCTCGATGATCAATAATTTCCCAAGTACCTCCTACTTGCGGATTATTTTGTGTCACCTTATTTGTCCCTTCCAATGTAAAGAACCATTTTCTCATCATCTCAGGGTTCAGCCATGCATCAAAAACCCTTTCAGATGCTACATCAAAATTTCTTGTCATTGTTAAAGTGACTGTTGAATAGTCGTTCATTATAATGCTCCTTTATGTCATTTAGTTTTCTTTAAATGGTTCTATATAGTTGATTGATATAAAGCTCGAAGTCCGGACCCAGGTTTTCATTGTTTTCACCGATGATTTTACCTTCATATAACGATTTCCCTGTGCGTAAATCACGGATAAAGATCGAATGGCCGTCAGAAACACGATTCACCATATACAGTTTACCATTTTTAAGCTGGAAAAACGGGCTGTCTTCATCATTGGCAGAGTTCGCAAAACTAAAGTTTAAAGGATTTTCCCATTGTTCCTTTTCAATATTATAACGGTTCATCTCCAAACCGGTGTCTGAAGGAACAGGAATGAATATATCAGCCCCATGAATGGCCATCAAGTCAATATATGGTTTTAATTCATTAGGAACCGTCCATTCCTCCACTTGCTTGGTGATGTTGTTATAAAGATACATTTGGCTGGAGATGAGTTCGGGCTCAGTATATGCATCGACATCCATTTGATCCTTATATTTGCCTACCATATATAAATAATAGTTTTCGGTTTGAAGTATATCGGAATCATTAAATATACGGATACTGGACATGATTCCCTCTTCCGGCTCTGCTTTTGCAATGATTGAATCGTTTTCGAATTCTTTATTATTTTCATCGACCGTATAAATGCGAAGTTCCTCTTCGCCATTAATAAGAGAGCCGGTTAGGAGGGTTTTTATTTTCCCATCTTCTGCGTATATATCATTCACGTTCATCCAGTTGTAGCTGGCTTGAACTGGCGTATTGATTTCAAAAGATGAACGTTCATTTGTTTTTTTATCGAGAATATCAATCTTAAAGGTTAAGGGACTTCCCTGGATCACTTTTCGTCCATTATCCGGAATGCTAGTGTAAATCAAACGTTCTCGGTCTTCAAAATAATGACTTGGGTTCAATTCTTTGCCGCGCATAAAATTACGGTGTTCTTCAATTAATTTTTGAAACATCGAAGTCCCATAAGTATTTACATTTATCAATGCTTTAATATTAGACTGATTCATCATATCAGTCGTACCATCCTTTGAAATATCCAGCCAACGATTAATATCACCATTCTTATAGGCCACTTGTAAGATAATATTTTCTATTTCTTCCTCATTGCCGCTGATGGTTTCTATTCTAAAGGACAATTTGGTGTCAGCAGCCATTGCTGCCTGGATATAGAAAGCACCGATTGTAATAATTATAACTAAACTGATCAATATGGTTTTCCAATATTTTTTCAATGTGATCCCCCCTCAGACCTTGATTTTATATTTTAGCAAATGATTAGCTATCCAAATTGCACTTACTAAAACGATGACACCTGTCACCAGTTCCATTACAAAGATTTCGATCGGGTAAAAATAGCCCCTTGCAAAAAAGATATCCAATGATGCCGGCGCAAAAAAGACAATGAACGAAAGAATTCCATAAACGCTTGCGAGGAAGACTCCTTTTAAACGGTAACTCCGCTCCAATAAAATGGCGGTGAATACGACCGATACAAAAATCAGTCCGATTCCATAAATAAGGATAAATTCAATAATTGTGTTCGGATAAAGCCAGACCATTAAACTTAGATTAAAAATTTCATGAAATGGCAAATCCGTCCGAAAGTCGGCAGGCACAATACTTTTTAATATGTGCATTTCGATTGGAATCAATAAGATTTGCAAGGCAATAAACCCAAGTACAAAAAACATGATAGCCGTCAGTTTTGCGAAATATATATTAATCCGTTCGACCGGCAACATTAACAATCTGTAAATGAACGTATTTTTTCCAAACCAGTCCCGATACCAAATAAAGAAAACATAAATCATCAAAGTTGCGCTACAAAGCACGATTGGCAGCATAAACCATCCAGAAAAAACGATTTTGGAAAAGGACAAGCCCCCGAATTGCTCAATGAATTGGCTCTTCGGCATTAGATTTTCATAAATCATCCGATTTGCCTCATTCATATATCTTTTTGAGACAGCAAATGAACCAATGATTTGAGAAAGAATTGTGATCCCAATTAAGATCAAGTACATTTTGAAAAATCGATTCACTTCAAAATTAACGAGTTTTAAATAACTTTTCATCCTTGGTACACCTCCCGCATCACATCGACGACCGATTTCCCTTCATTCTCACGTACTTCTTCTACGCTAAATTCCTTTAAAACTTCACCGTTATCAATGAGCACTGCTCTATCAATCAAGTGTTCAATATCATTAATTTCATGAGTTGTGATAACCACGCCGCGGTCTTCAATCAAATGGCTCGTAAACACATCCGCAATCTGTTCACGGGTAAAAATATCGATTCCGGAGAATGGTTCATCCATCAGTAAGTAATCCACATCCAGTGCCAAACCTAATAGCAGATTGACTTTAGCCGTATTTCCCTTTGATAAATCGGAAATCCGTTCTGAAGCATCCAGCTTGAAAAATTGCAGAAGTTCCTTTGCCCTTTCCGGATTCCAGCTTTTATAAAAGTCCGCCATGAACGTGAAGGCATCGACAATCTTCATTTGCGGCAACATCGTGATGGCATCGGGAATAAAGGTGATTTTTTCAAAGCTTTCCTTCCGGATTTTTTCACCGTCAATCAAAATTTCACCGCTATCAATCGGAGTGAGCGCCATGATGGCTTTCATGATTGTCGTCTTCCCGACCCCGTTTATACCGATCAGGCAAGTGATTTCACCTTTTTCAGCAGTAAAGGAAACACCTTTTAAAACCTGTTTCCTGCCGTATTTTTTCTTGACATTTTTTACTTCAATCATTCTGATCCCTCCTCTTCTCCGCTTTCGGTATCATACTTTTCCTTAACCAGTTCTAACACTTCGGAAAGTGGCACGTTGATGGTTTTGATGGAACCGATAAAATTCTCAACCGCTTCGACGATCAATTCCTCACGAACCCTTTTAAGGACCGCTTCATCTTTCGTAATGCGGCTCGGCATATTCCCCTCGGTAAAAACCAATCCTTGTTCCTCCATTTCCTTATAAGCTCGTTGTGCGGTATTGGGATTAATCTTCAGCTGATTGGCCAGTTCCCTTCTTGATGGAATCTCCTGGCCCGGTTCAAAATAGCCCCTGGCGATTTGTTCTTTAAAAAGCCGGATGACCTGCACATAAACCGGATCCCGATTATTAAACTTTACATTCAATCGACCCAACTCCCGGAAAATCATATTTTTGTGTATTAACTAATTAATACAGATGAAGCATAATCATGGGCTATGTACAGTGTATTAATATATTGATACAGAACTACCCAATAAACTGTTGCCGTTAGTACCGATAAAACATGCAGCCATTGCACTGGCTAATCAACTTTATGTATTAAGCTTTTAATACACTATCCGTAAAAAATGTATTAAACAGTCAATAAGCTCATCGAGGTGTATTATATACTTAATACACCTTTCATGTTAACCTATATTCAATACGTTTAGTTAATAGCTCTATTCCTTTTGTCCTTTCTCTTTGTTCATCTTTTTCTTATTTATATTAGGAGTACTACTATCGTTTCGGAATTTTGTACGCTAGGAGAACTTCAACCTAAAAAAGTCGAATTCCTTACTATGCTAAGGATTCGACTTTTTTAAAGAAGGTTCTTAACAGTTATAAAAATTGACTAGTATCTATCCTAGTGGAACTTTTTCCCTTAACCTGCTTTAACGTCGCTACTATAAGAAAGCTAACAATCACTAATAAGAGCCATGAACTCACCTTTCCTAGATGAACGAGACTCCATGCATCGGTTTGGTTTGGATATTCCCAAGCTCCAAAGAACGTTGCGATATTTTCGGCTACCCATATAAAAAATCCGATGAGCACAAAAGAAAGTGCGAGTGGCATGCGGTAACGAGTTCCATCAACCTCGTATGTGACCCATGATTGCCAAAAGACGATAATGACAAGTCCAGATAACCAAAAGCGGACGTCAATCCAATAATGGTGGGTGAAAAAATTCAAATAAATCGCAGCTGCAAGAGGGACAACTACCAAAAACGGCGGCCACTTAACTAGTTCAACCTTAAGCCTCCTCCACGCCTGGCAAAGATAACTCGCTACACTTGCGTACATGAATCCGCTATACAAAGGCACTCCAAAAATCTTGAAATATCCTTCCTCTGGATAAGACCAGGAGCCCATATGTACCTTGAAAAGTTCAAGAGCAAGTCCAATAAGGTGAAACAATGTGATAACTTTTAGTTCATCCCGTGTTTCAAGCCCAGAACGCGCCATCCACCACTGCATGAGAAGGCAGATGATGAGCAGCCAGTCATATCGTGGCAGAAAGGGAAGTGGCATGATTTGTGTAAAAGCCAAAGAGGCAAAAATAACGACAGGAAACAAACATGATAGGGCCTGCTCCCAACCAAAACGAACGAGTTGTTTTAGTGCTCTCATGATTTGTGCCTCACTTTATTAATCTTGAGTGTCTTCGTCCCTTTTGTATTCTAAAATGTCTCCAGGCTGACATTCTAAAGCCTTACAAATCGCCTCTAAAGTTGATAATCGAATCGCTTTTGCCTTTCCATTTTTCAATATAGAAAGGTTAGCCATTGTTATTCCAACCCTCTCCGAGAGTTCTGTTACGCTCATTTTCCTTTTAGCCAGCATCACATCAATATTGATTATAATTGCCATTGTTTTCACCTCAGACTATTAAGTCATTTTCCGATTTTATATCAATCGCTTCTTGTAAAAGTCTTTGAAGAACAGCAGCGAATACTGCAATTACCATTGAAGCAAAGATAGGGACCATTCCTATTATTATGAGACCTGGTGCATCGTCTAGCTCTGCTACGAGATAAACAAATGGCATAATTACCACATACAAGCCACTGATTGTCATTGCACAGAATTTGATATTTTTTAGAGCTTTAACAGACAATTCAGAGAAAGCTTGGTTCTTGTCAATATAGCTTAAAAGTTTAAAAGCCTGATACAATGCAACGAAAAACGGTATTACTGATACATACATACCTATTAAAATGGGATATAGTATATGGGCATAATCTGGATTTACTGGATTATTAGCTAACCAAGGCAACCCAAATATACACAAAGCAAGAACTGGAGTTCCAATAAGAAAAACAGCCATCCTTAAAAATAGTGTTGACCCTCGTTTCATAAAAAGCACCTCACTTATTTATTGTCAGTTTGAATTTAACACAACATTTATCGTTTTGCAATAAATAATTACTGATTCTAATTATACTTTTATTGTTATGGAAATATCCCTTTAATTTTAGACAAAGATAAAAAGCATTCCTCGTTACACAGAATGCTCCATAACTTTAAACTATTCAATTTATAACTTGTTCAACTCCCTCAGTTTAATACGATTTTCTGTAGAGCGTTCAGGTGAAGAATGCGTTTTTATTTTGAAAGGACAAATGACAATCGCATTAGGGGATACAGAATATGTTTTAAGCGAAGGCGACTCGATTCGTTTTAAAAGTACAATCTCCATCGTTTTTTTAACCTCTCACAAGAAACAGCTTTATCCATCCGGGTCATGACTGGGCGAGTGGTGTAATGCAGAAAAAAACGGAACTGAGCTAGCTGCCATTTTGTTGAATGAAGAGTATTTTTAAATAAAAAAGGAGAATGATTAACTATCCATTCTCCTCTTTCATTTCTGAAATTTACTTTATCGGCTTGCCGGAATGCCCGTTTCGACTGTTTCGTCAGGTGCGTTCTCTTTCCTTGAATTAAGTTTAAGAAAAGCGAGACAGCAAACGATGCCGAATGCAACAAGCAGCCAAACAACTCCACTGTATGATCCGTTAAAAAGGTCAATCATGAAGCCGATAGATAACGGAGCGACGAATCCCGAATTTGCATACCTAAATTAATCATTCCGACAGCTGATCCGCCAACAGCTTCCGGCAGCTGTTTGATTGGCAAGCTGAAAATAATAACCGACAGGACTGCTGCAAACATTGGCAATAGAGATTGATAGATGACTACACCCGTAATTGTTTGAGCATTAAACATTAAATAAACCATACACGCGATTCCGATTCCGCTGGCGGCCCCAAGCCATTTTTCATTGCCGGATTTCACTTTATCCAATATATAACCGGCTAAGAGGAAGAAAGCAAAGCCTGTTACGGCAGGAATCATTTGCAGCACACCTAAGACTTGTAGATCAAGACCGCGTTCATTCACTAAGTAAGTCGGCATCCAAGAGGCTGTTCCCCAGCTAATGAAACCATATGCAAAAGAGGCGATCATTAAACTCCATACTATTGGTGTTTTTAACAATACTTTAAATGCTCCTTTAGCCGGAGGTGCAGACTGCTCAACAAGCGGTTGTTCGCTCTCTTGGCGTTGCTGCTCTTTCTTCGGTTTTAAGTAGAACCAATACAATAAACCGACTAAAGACCCGCATACACCAATAACGACGAACATCATCCGCCAGCCGATTTGAAGAAGCATCGTTGTTGCCAGCAAAGGAGCAGCCACACCAGCAACCGTAAGTGCAGAAAGATAGAAAGACATAGCCCGGGAACGTTTTTCTTGAGGAATAGTGACAGAAATCAATTTGGCTCCGGCCGGGAAAAAGCTTCCTTCCGCCAGCCCGAAAATAAAGCGAACAGCGATTAATGAAGCCAGAGACCATGCTAAACCAGTTAAGCCGGTGAAGATGGAAAAGCCAATAATAGAGATAAAGAGCACTAACCGGGCACCGAACCGGTCCGCTAGCCACCCGCCGGGAATTTGCATAAACGCATAGCCTAAGAAAAAGATGCTTAAGATCAGTCCCGTTGAAGAGGCATTCAACTGCAGGTCTTTTGATATGTGTACAATCCCGTAGTTAATAAGAAACCGATCCAATCCGGAAATCAAGTTCCCCATAAATAGTAAAAATACAATCATTTTTGGATTAAGACCATATGTGGATCCGTTCAAATGGATTCCTCCTAAAGTTTATTGGCCCATGAATAACTCCAGTATGCCGGACATTCAATGTCACATCTTCGACAAGGTCATCAACTTCTGTGTGTGCTCTAAACTTAAGAAGTTTTTATCGTTTCATGTCCATAGACCGGCTCTCCGCCAATATAGGTAGCGAGAACGGCAATGTCTTTAATCTCTTCATGTTTGACTGTTGTAGGGTCTGCCTCTAAAACGGCAAAATCAGCCTGTTTCCCCACTTCAATACTGCCTGATACACCTTCAGAAAAATTGAGCTTCGCCCCATAAATTGTCATTGACTTCAATGCAGTTATAACATCAATACGTTGCTCAGGACCAAGAACTCGCCCTTCCTTGGTCAGGCGGTTAACGGCTGCCCATACAGAAAACAATGGGGAAATTGGTGTAATCGGACAATCGGAATGGAGAGTAAACAGCAGATCCGACTTTACCGCATCAGCAAGCGGACTAATGCGCCTTGCTCGTTCTGGTCCTAAAAAGATTTTTTCATGCCGGTCTCCCCAATAATAGACATGATTGATAAAAAACGAACCGGCTACTTTAAGCGCTTTCATTCTTGCTATATCCTCATGTGTAGCTGCTTGTACATGCTCAATGCGGTGGCGGTGATCGCTGCGTTTATGTTTCCCTAGAGCATACTCATATGCTTCTAATATCGATCCGATAGCACGATCGCCATTTCCATGGGTAGCAATTCGGAAGCCACGCTGATGAAGATCTGCCACCTCCTCATTGAACACTTTCTGCGAGTGAATTAGATCACCGTAAACATCGGAATTTTGATAGTACGGCTTTCGCAGTGCCCCAGTCAGCCCTTGGATTGAACCGTCCTGAAACATTTTTGCACTGTCGAGTTTAGCCATGCCGCCGGACCGCTCCTGAATTTCTTTATCCAATTGAGCCGCCGTATATCCACCAAACGCTCCTCCTTCACGAAGAAGGTGATGCATAATCATTAGCTGTGTCCGTATAGGATTAATGTCTTCTTCCGCTGCTTTCAAGTGTGCAGCTAAATCATCAAGACCAAAAATCGCGGCATCCGAATTTGTCGTAATTCCTTGTGCCACGTAATCCTTTGCAGCCTCACGCAGAAAACCTGTCATATCTTCTACTGTCAGTTTAGGCGTCTCGTTCATCACCGGATGCATCGCAGCAGATTCATACAGCACCCCGTTCAGGCGCCCCTTCTCATCCCGCCCGTAATGGCCGCCCTGCGGATCAGAAGCATCGTCCGCTAAACCTCCCATTCGCAAAGCCAGCGAGTTAGCTGCAGCCAGATGGCCAGAAGTATGCATAATAAGAACAGGGTTATGGGGAGCCGCTTCATCCAAATCCGTTCGTGTCAGATGGCGCTTTTCATGAAGCAAAGTGTCATCATAACCATAGCCTTGAATCCATTGTCCATGCGGTATTTCTTTCGCTCTCGCCCTGATAGCCTCTATTATATCCTTGATCGATTGATTAGGAGGCGTACCGCAGTTTAGCTGTCCTTTCATTTGGCCGTATGCCAAAATATGATTATGAGTATCAATAAAACCCGGTATCAGTGTCGCTCCCTTTAAATCAACAACATTTGTCTGGGCTGTTATTTCAAGGTCGCTTTTAGACGGCTCCCGTTCCTTCCAAATGCCGACAATCCTGCCGTTTGCCACAGCTACAGAACCGGCGCAACGATTGTGGCTATCCAAGGTCAGCACATTCGCGTTCTTAAATAAAAGATTTGCTTTACTCATTTACAATCCCCATTTCTTATATGGATTTGAGCCCAGTTCACTCGATCTTACAAATACGGCCATTGACAATACAGCTGCTTCACACAGAACTTGGCTGTTTCCCTTACACTCTCTCGTTTGAACAGCCTTTTTTCAGGTTTAATGCGGCAACCGCTCCTTTCATTATTTGCTTAACACCTCATGGAAGTCCTGTAAATTTAAGTTATTAATATTTTAACGTCTAAATTCTCAATATTCAATGAATTTCCAACAAATATTCATCTTACTAACTCGTAAATGTTATCGGAATTTTGAATAAATAATGAAAAGTAGAGGGAGCGGAATGCTATTATAAAGCAGCTGGATAAGAACTTATCAGAAGGCACCGTTAAAAAGCTAAGCCATTTGTATAATAAGCCTATTATACAAATGGCTTGTAAGATCAGCTTTTAATGATAACGCATTTCAATTACTCTCCAATCTCAATTACACACGCTTTTTCACGTGAATAATCCATCACTGAATCCGTGCCATACCCGCTTTCTTTAAAGCCGCCAAACGGCAAGTCTGCCCCTACCCGTGAATAAGTGTTTACCCATACATTTCCGGATTCGATATTCCGAATCATACGATGGGCAAGGTTAAGGTTCTTTGTCCATACCCCTGCTCCCAGGCCAAAACAAGTGTCATTGGCAATAGCTACAGCCTCCTCCTCTGTCTCAAAAGGTATAACGACCGCGACTGGCCCAAAAATTTCCTCTTGGCAAATACGCAGTGAATTACTGTTTACCTTGAACAAAGTAGGCTCCACCCAGTAACCGTCAGACAGCTCAGCCTTTTCTGGAACAATGTTCTCCCCTCCATGCCGGCCGCCATAGACAATCTCCCCGCCTTCTTTTTTACCTAATTCGATGTAGGAAAGAATTTTTTCATACTGGTCCTGGCTTGAAAGAGGTCCCATTGTACTGGCTGGATCCATGGGGTCGCCAACCTTTATTGTATTTTTCACTCTTTCCGTTATTCGCTCTAGCATCTCATCAAAAATAGTACGCTGAATAAGAATTCTTGAGCCGGCTGTGCATCGTTGACCGGCATTGCTCGTATAGATAGCATGAATGACTCCATCAACCGCTTTATCTAAATCTGCGTCTTCAAAAACGATGTTAGGTGATTTCCCGCCTAACTCAAATATAGATGGTTTTGGGTGCTGAGCACTGGCCCGGAGAATAGCACCAGCGGTTGACCCGGAGCCGGTCATGCTTACTTTATTAACCCCTCGATTAGCCACTAGGGCATCTCCTATTTCCCTTCCCAAGCCGGAAATAACGTTTAATACACCTGCAGGAAGAATTTCACCAAGCAGCTCACCATACCGCAACGAAGAAACAGCAGCCTGCTGCGAAGGTTTAATGATTACTGTATTGCCTGCGGCGAGAGCGTAAGCCGCTTTTATAGTGAATGTAAAAAGCGGGGCATTCCATGGCAGGATCCCTAACACTACTCCGAATGGTTCTCTTAAGGTGTAGCCAACACTGTTAGGCCCCATTTGAACTGTTTTTCCCTGACCGCACTCTTTACAAGCTCCGGCAGCGTCATACCAGACGGATTTTAAAGCTTCAGCCAGATACATAGCCACGCCAATCACATCTCCGTTATCCCGGGTCTCTAGTTTGGTCAATTCTTCAGCATGCACGGAAATAGAATCCCCAATGCGCCTTAAATAGCTTGAACGTTCTTCAGCAGAAAGGGCAGACCAGCTCGGGAATGCATGACGAGCTGCTGCGACAACTGTTTCTACGTCTTCCTGAGTACTGAGCGGGATCTGCGCCCAAGCCTTCCCTGTTGAAGGGTCAACGCTTTCCATCGTCTTTCCCGATGAAGAGACTGTTAATCTGCCACCAATAAAGTTTTGATACTGTTTCAATTCTTGTTTTGTTTTCACTGCAATCCCACCTTTTAGTATTATAGAGAACTACTTTACTTACGCTTTACTTTCACAGGACTCCGTCTCATCCAAACTCTTTCCAGAATTGAAATGTGTCTCCAGTACAGATTTTTCAAGTATTTCTACAATATCCAGCGTTTGCACTCCATCTTCTTTTTCCAGCGCTTTTGTGCCATCACTTAACATTGTCAAGCAATACGGACACCCGCTGCCTATGACGGTTGGGCTTACAGCTAATGCCTGCTGTGTCCGTGCCACATTTATCCGCTGTCCGGTATCTTCTTCCATCCACATCATACCTCCGCCTGCACCGCAGCACATCGCTGTTTCACGACTGCGCTCCATCTCTACAACTTTTACTCCGGGTATGCGCTTCAGAATTTCACGGGGCGGGTCGTAAACATCGTTATAACGTCCTAAATAACAGGAATCATGATAGACAACCGTTTCGTTCACTTCATATTTTGGGGCAAGCTTTCTCTCTTGGATAAGCTTGAACAAAAGGTCGGTATGGTGATAGACTTCAACGTTCTCAAGGCCGAACTCTGAATACTCATTTTTGAATATATTGTAAGCATGCGGATCAACGGTAACAATTTTTCTTACATTGTGTTTCTGGAAGGTTTCAATATTAGCCCTTGCCAGCTCCTGAAATAAGAATTCATTGCCAATCCGGCGGGGCGTATCTCCGGAATTCTTTTCCTTATTTCCTAAAATTGCAAATGTCACGTCAGCGATATTTAATAATTTGGCAAAGGATTGAACAATCTTCTGGCTGCGGTTATCGTAAGAGCCCATCGATCCCACAAAGAATAAGTATTCGAACTCTTCTCCTTTTTTCTCAAGCTCCTTGATCGTTGGCACTTCAATATCTTCACGTCCGGTGCGCCAATTTTCCCGTTCCTTGCGATTAATTCCCCACGGGTTGCCCTGGCGTTCAATATTGGTAATTGCACGCTGGGCATCTGCTTCGATCCTTCCTTCTGTTAATACAAGATACCGGCGAAGATCAATAATTTTGTCCACATGTTCATTCATAACTGGACACTGGTCTTCACAATTACGGCATGTTGTACAAGCCCAGATTTCCTCCTCTGTGATGACATCCCTGATCAAGCTGGGGCTGTCATCAAGTGTAGCGGCTGCTTCCTGAGCCGCGCCCACTTTAGCCATCGCAGCAAGTTGGTTTCCTCTTGTATTAGCAAAAGCAAATTCGGGCACCCATGGTGATTGGGACGTCACAACGGCTCCGGTGTTTGTGAGATGGTCCCGTAGCTTAACAATTAAATCCATTGGTGAGAGCATCTTCCCTGTGCCAGTTGCCGGGCACATGTTTGTACAGCGGCCGCATTCTACGCATGCATATAAGTCAATTAGCTGCTTTTGTGTGAAGTCCTGTATTTTGCTGACACCAAACGTTTCTTGAGATTCATCTTCAAAATCAATTTTCTCAAGCTTTCCAGGCGGAGTTAAGCGGCTGAAAAACACATTGGCCGGCCCGGCGATTAAATGAGCGTGCTTGGATTGTGGAACGTAAACAAGAAAGGACAGCAGCGCCAGTAAATGGACCCACCAGAAAATGTAAAAAAACACAGTTGCAGTCGTTTCACTTAGCCAGCTAAACGCGATAGCCACCACTGAGGCAACCGGTTCAGCGAGCGATGCGGAATGGCCGTGCCAAACAATAGCCATCCCGTTGCCAGCCAGTACAGAAAGCATAAGCGTCCCGATAAAAATTAAAACTAGCCCTGCCTTCAATCCGCGCTTCAAGCGAACGAGCTTTTCAATATACCGGCGGTAAAATGCCCACACAACCGCTGTCAAAATCATTAAGGTAACGGCTTCCTGGAAAAACGTGAAGACTGGATAGACCGGGCCAAGCGGGAGGTGTGCACCCGGCATAAGCCCTTTAATAATAAAATCAATCGCTCCAAGCTGAACAAGGAGAAAGCCATAAAACATCATGACATGAATCGTACCGCTCTTCTTATCCTTTAATAATTTCTTCTGTCCAAAAACGTTGACTTTTACTAAATCGAGCCGTTCCTTAAATTTGCGGTCAAACGCCTGCTTGCTGCCAAGCTTGATATAGTCATAACGAGTCTTGAGCAAATATAGAAACAAGTATAGGGCGTAGCCTGTCACTAAAAGAAAGGCGATTGTGTTGATGATTAATAGATTCATTATTGTCCCTCCCTTTTATTGCGATGACGCCCCTTTATTTACTGCTTCACTGCAGCAAATTCTTCTATTAACAATGGAACGACTTCAAACAAATCACCAACAATGCCATAGTCAGCTACTTGGAAAATGCTTGCTTCCGGATCTTTGTTGATTGCAACAATTACTTTCGAGTTGGACATTCCCGCCAGATGCTGAATCGCTCCGGAGATCCCGCAGGCAATGTATAAATCAGGTGTAACCACCTTTCCTGTCTGGCCAATTTGCAGAGAATAATCACAATAGTCGGCATCACATGCCCCGCGGGAAGCACCGACTGCGCCGCCAAGCACCTTTGCCAGCTCCTTTAGCGGTTCAAATCCTTCCTTGCCTTTCACGCCGCGGCCGCCGGCCACGATGACTTTCGCTTCGGAAAGATCGACGCCTTCAGTCGCTTTTCTAACGACATCTTTAATGATCGTGCGCACATCTTTAATCTCAACGGATAACGAAGAAATTTCCCCTGTCCGTGATTCATCCTTCTCTAACGCTGCAATATTGTTTGGACGGACCGTCGCAAAAATGAGACCGTCTGTGATTACTTTCTTTTCAAAGGCTTTTCCAGAATAAATCGGCCGGGTAAATACGAGATGTCCGCCGGCTTCTTCAACAGCGGTTGCATCGGATATTAATCCTGAAGACAGCTTGCTGGCAATTCTTGGTGCCAGGTCTTTCCCTAATGCGGTATGGCCGAGGATAATCCCCGCTGGATTTTCTTGATCGATCACTGCGAGCAGCGCCTGGGAAAAGCTGTCTGATGTATAATGCTTTAATTGTTTATCCTCCACAGTTACGACCCGGTCGGCGCCGTAATGGATCAGCTCATTGCCCAATGATTGGACGGCATCTCCAATCAAAACACCTACCACTTCTCCACTGCCAGCAGCAAGCTTAGCTGCTCCCATCGCTTCAAATGAGACGTTTCTTAAGGAGCCGTCACGCACTTCTCCTAACACAAGAATTTTTCTGCTCATTATAAAAACCTCCTATACCTTGTTTGATTTCGATGATCTGCTGTTTGCTTTTTATTAAATGACTTTTGCCTCGCTGCGCAGCAGCTGGACGAGTTCACTTACCTGCTCATTCATTTCTCCGGTTAACACCTTCCCTGCCTCTTTTTTCGGCGGCAGGAATACTTCAATTGTTTTTGTTTTCGGCTCGATATCGTCTTCATCGAGGTCTATATCATCCAGCTCCAGCTCTTCAAGCGGCTTCTTTTTTGCTTTCATAATCCCCGGTAGGGAAGGATAGCGCGGTTCATTTAAGCCTTGCTGGGCCGTGACCAGCAGAGGGAGAGAGGCTTCAATCGTTTCAGAATCCCCTTCGATATCGCGAACGACTGTTACACGACTGCCGTCGATTTCAAGATTTGTAATCGTTGTGATTGCAGGGATTCCGAGCATTTCAGCGACACGGGGACCTACTTGACCAGAGCCGCTGTCAATCGCTACATTTCCCGCAATAATCAAATCTGCCGCTTTGTCCTTTAAATATTCAGCGATTATTTTCGCGGTCGTGTACTGGTCGCCGTTTTCAATGTCCTCTTCACTATTAATCAGTACGGCCTGATCCGCTCCCATTGCTAAAGCGGTTCGCAGCTGTTTTTCCGCTTCTTCGTTTCCGACAGACACGACCGTGACTTCCCCGCCCTGAACGTCGCGCACTTGTATTGCTTCTTCAACCGCGTATTCGTCATACGGGTTAATAATAAACTCAGCGCCTTCTTCGTTGATTTTTCCATTAGAAAGCTGAATGGTTTCTTCTGTATCGAATGTTCTTTTCAACAGAACATAAGTATTCATGTAAACCCCTCCGGACAAAATTTAATTTAATACAAGTAACAAATTACAGCTGGCAATAGGTACATACTTTGCAGCCGATAAGGTTTTCTAAATAATTTCAGTGTCTTTTTTATCTTCGAGCAGACCTGCTGTTCCTTCTTGAATGCCTGCTGTTCTTTTAGGAATGAGGATAAGGAATAAGAAGGCTGCCACGGTAAAAACAGTTAATAAAAGAGCCGTCGTTGAAAGTGCTCCTACTGAGTTTCCTCCCGCCGCAAACAATGCGAACGTGACAAGCGCAAAAGAGGCACCCACACGAGAAGCAACGTTCTCGATCGTAATGTATGTGAACGAAATGACCCCAAGACGGGATTCATTGGCTTTTGATACAATCACGGATTTTACGACCGGACCAACCGTACCGATCGCTGTGCCAATCAAGCTCATAGACAGGAATAAATAGAGAAAGGAAGTATCGATCTTCGCAATCGTCAGCATACCGATCCCAATAACGAGCAGACTAATGCTCGCGCCAATTAATGTCCGGGCTGAGAGCTTACCCATTAATCGACCGCTCAATAAGTTGGCCAGTGCCATCGTTAAAAAGAGCGGAAGCTGCAACAAGCCGACAACTGTTGAAGGCTTCCCTTGCACACTTTGAACAAAGAACGTTAATAAATACATGACGCTGCTAAATGACATATACATAATGACAGCAATAACCGAAGGCACCCAGAAGTTTCTCGTCTTTGCATAGTCAATATCAAGCAGAGGCTTTTTCTGTCTTTTCTCAACAACAAGCAGCAAGGCAAAGGAGATAACAGAAACAACAAAAGCAGGAACCCACATCCAAGAGGAAATTCCGTAATTGTTAATAAACGTAGGTACGGTTAAAAGCCCTCCTAATATTAAGAAGACTAGGATAACACCACCGAAATCCAAATATTCAGTTTTCTCTCCTTTTACATTCGGCACACCATAAGCAAACAGCAACAAGGAAATAACACCAAATGCAGTACACAGAAGGAAAATAGAAGACCAGCCAAAGCGGTCAACAAATATTCCGCTCAGAAGCGGCCCTGCCAAACCGCCAATGACTGTATAAAACCCATACAGCCCCATCATTTTTCCCCGCTGCTCGCCTGTAAAATATCTTCCTACAAAGCTTACACCTGCAGGAATGACGGCGGCTCCGGAAAACCCTTTTAAGAACAAACCCGCAACCAATACCCAAAAAACAGGAGCAGTAGCGATTAAAAGTGAACCGATTGCCATACAGGCCGCTCCAAAAAGGATGACTATTTTTTGTCCGAACGAATCTGACACCCATCCCATCAGCGGCTGGAAGCCTGTTAACCCTAACGCAAATCCCAATTGCATATAAACTGAATACCCTGCGCCTAAACCGAAGTTTTCGAGCATTTTAGGATAGGCGGGTATATGTGTGGCTTCAGCAAAAACAACAAGAAGAATTCCAAGGCACAAAAAATGAAAGGCTTTCCTCACTGAATTTTCTTCCATTAACTTTCCTCCTTGTTTTAAAAGGCCCGTGATCCTTTACACAATTAAGATTAGGCGGGGAACAGCACCCGCCCTTGCTATTTTACCTGCTTGGAAGCCAAAGCAGCCGGCTCAGCTGTCCTCCACATATCCCCTTTTAATAACAGATGTTTTTACATGGGCATTTTTCATAAACGGAAATAATCAACTGTATATAAAACTCTCTAATTTCTTTCTTGAAACAGTTTTTTGCTTTTTACGCATTAAAATTGTTTCACTTTTTCTGGTTCGCACCAGCCTAAGGCAGCAGCCGCCTTTTCATAATACGACTGTGTGCTTCCCAAGTAATTTTCATAAAAACGGGCACGTTTGACATAGAGATGGCAGTCAATTTCTTCGGTAAATCCGATCCCGCCATGAATTTGAATATTATCGGCGGCTGCCTTGTTGTATGCTTCTGCTGCAAACAGCCGGGCACACACTATCGCCTGCACTCGGTCTTCAGCCTCGTTTTCCAGCGCCCAGTTTGCGTAATAAGCGAGAGAGCGGGCTATCTCGAGATCAACTTTCATATCGACGATTTTATGCTTAATCGCCTGAAAGCGCCCAATCGGCTGACCGAACTGTTCACGGATTTTTGCGTACTCGGCAGCCATATCTACGACCGCTTCGACTCCGCCAACCATGATGGAAGCAAGAGCAGCATTTACAGCGAGCAATCCTTCCTGCAAAACATCCCACCCTTTATGAAGCGGCCCAATGATTTGTTCCTGGGAAATCCGGATAGGATCGAGTGTGATTTCTGCTAAATGCCGGCTGTCATCAATATTTCTTTGTCTCTGCAATGCTATGTCCGTATCAGCAAGATCTAAGATCACTAGTGAAATTCCTTCTTCGCCGCTTCCTCTGCCTGTTCGCACGGGAAGAATTAAGCTGCTGGCCAGTTCAGCATCCGGCACCAGCGTTTTTGTTCCACCCAGCCGGATAGAGTCTCCCTCTAAAGAAGCCATCATCTGGATATCAGCAGGACCGTAGCTGCCGCCCGGCTCAAGCCAGGCAATCGAGAAGGTGTGGGTGCCTTCTGCGATCGCCGGCAAATACTTTTGCTTTTGACTTTCCGAACCGAACCTTTCAAGCACGGTTACGGCAAAGCTGTTCGTTTCTAAATAGAGACCGGGCAGGACACTGCGGCCCAGCTCTTCAAGTACAGGTACCAAATCAAGCGCTCCGAGCCCCATGCCGCCATATTCTTCAGGAATATTGATGCTTGTGCAGCCGAGTTCAGCCAGCCCGGCAACAATCGTTTCGTAAGATTCCGTCTCTCCTTTTATAAATTCACGGGCTACTTTTGTATGGCCCATATTATTTAAGTACTTGTTCACGTAGCCGCGGAACATTTCCTGTTCTTCACTTAATGAAAAATCCATTTACGCCACCTCCATTATGTCTAGCGTCCGAGATCCTTCGGCAAGCCGAGAATGCGTTCTCCGATTGTGTTTTTCTGCACTTCGCTCGTTCCTCCGCCAATCGTCATCCCGAATGAATACAAATAGTTATCCTGCCAATAGGAATCTCCAAAAACCGCATCCTCTTTCCATAGCACACCTTTATGCCCTTGCATGGACAGCGATTGGGAAAACAGCTCTTTCGTCAACTCGCTCACTATGAGTTTATCCATCGACCCTTCTGCACTCGGCTGCCCATTTTTCAACGTCTTCGTCAAATTTCGGTAATAATTTAAAAGTGAGCCCCGAGAACGGGTATATAAATCAACCATCGCTTTACGGGTAAACGGATTTTTAATTAAAGGCTGGCCGTCTTCCTGTACCTCTTTCGCCAGTACGACCAAATCCTCAAACTGCTGTTCCAGTGTGAACACCTGTGCTCCAATGCCTGATCTTTCATGCATTAACAGCGCGATCATCACTCGCCAGCCTTCATCCACTTCACCAACAATATCTGCATCGTAAGCAACGGCATCCTCCAAATACACTTCATTAAAGTCATGCTTGCCGTCCATCTGAATGATCGGCCGCGTTTCTACGCCCGGCTGATTCATATCTAAAAGAAAAACAGTAATTCCCTTATGCTTCTTTTCCCCGCGGCTTGTTCTTGCGAGGAGGAAACAGCGGTCAGCCAAATGGCCGAAGCTCGTCCACACCTTTTGTCCATTAATTTTCCAGCGGTCCCCATCGCGGACAGCCGATGTTTGAATAGCGGTTAAATCCGATCCGGCGTTAGGTTCTGAATAGCCTTGACACCATACTTCTTCACCGGTTAGTATTTTTTCGATATACGCTTCCTTCTGTTCTTCCATCCCGATTTGCATCAGTGTTGGGCCGACCATATGAATACCGACATAATTCACGAGTGGAGGAGCTTTGACGCGCACCATTTCTTGCTGATAAATAATCTCCTCCATTAAGGTTGCCGCCCGTCCGCCGTATTTTTCCGGCCACGCGATCGCTGCCCATCCGCCTTCATATAGCTTTTTTTGCCAGTTTCTCAAAAACTCGGAGTATTCCTTTTCGTCTTCCGGAATGTCTCTCTTCCCCTCCAACCAGCCGTCAGGCAAATTGCTTTCAAGCCATGTACGCAGCTCCTGGCGAAATGCTTCTTCTTTTTTTGTAAAAGAAAAATCCATTCGTTTTCTCCCCTTTCAAATCAAACAGCTATAAGTTTACGCAGGAATCCATTGGGGAAGAGCGCGCCCTTCCTTAATGTCCTGCCATGTCATTTTCACATTCATCCCAATATTTACTTCTTCGGGATTGCAATCTAGCACATTGGCAATCAGCTTGACCTGCGGGGCTTTTTCAAGCTCTACAGTAGCAATGACAAGCGGGGGATCATCTTGGAATCCGGGCAGGAACGGCCGGTAGGAAACAATAAATGAATAGACTGTTCCCTTCACTTCACTTCCAAGATTTTCCCAACTGAGTTCAGTGCTGCCGCATTTAGCACACGCTGGTCCAGGCGGATGTGAATAGTGCTGACAGCTTTCACACTTTTGGATCAACAGTTCACGGCGGTCGGCCGCATCCCAATATGGATGATTATCCTGATTTTTTAACGGTATTGGCTTTTGATAGTCCATTGTTTCCCCTCCTAGTTTCTAAGAATCATAGCGCCGGCAATATCCGGGCCCGCCCAGCCGGTGCAAAGGCCGATTTCACAGTTTTCTACTTGCCGGTCCGTTCCCTTATATTCATGGCGGATCTGGCGGACAATTTCGAGAACATTATTCATCCCATGCGTGTAGCCTTCTGAGAGCATGCCGCCCGCTGTATTGCTTGGCAGCTTTCCGCCCAGCCGTAGGTTTCCTGCTGCGACAAAGTCGCCTACTTCCCCGCGGGGAGCAATACCGTAAGCCTCCAGCTGCCGCAGGACAACCCAGCTATAGCAATCGTAAATCGATGCAACATCAAGATCCTCCGGTTTCACGCCGGCCTTTTTATATACATCATCTGCTACATAATCAGCCGCTACCTCCGTCAAGTCTGACCAGTAGTGCGAGTGGGACACACATTGCCGGGCAGCTATTCCCATAATATAAACCGGTCTCGACTGGCAATCCTTCGCTCTTTCAGCTGACGTCACGATAATAGCGTTCGCTTCATCTGATTCAAGGCAAAAATCATGTTTATTGAATGGATAGCTTAAGTACGGCGTTTCTTTGTATTGCTCCATCGTTAACGGCTTTCCGTAAAAGTAAGCTTTCGGGTTGCGCTGGGCATGCTCGTAAAAACTGACGCACACATGGCCTAAATGCTCTTGTGTAAGTCCCGTCTCGTGCATATGCCGGGTAGCGAAAAGTCCAAACCATTGAGCCGGTCCCCCTGCTCCGTAAGGAATAATAAAGCTGCCGCCGTCAATAGCGGACTGTAACATATTGACGTCCCATCCGCCGCCGCCCATCCTAACCCCGGAGCGTCCATTCATCGAGCGGTAAATGAGCACAGTATTTACTTGGCCTGTTTCAATTAACCCGATCGCGTCCGCAATTAACATCTCCGTGCTGCTGCCACCACCCATAATGTCTTTTACATATTTCGGGCGAACGCCTAAATAAGTAGCCAGCTGATGGGAAGTACAAGAGTCATTCTCGCTATAGCTCATAAACCCGTCGATATCCTTCGCCTCAAGGCCGGCATCTTGAATGGCGGCCCGCGCCGCATCTAGCGCAAGATGCAGCGGTGTCGTGCCCGAATTCTTTGATCGCTCACTTTCTCCTACGCCAACGATGGCATAGCGGTCTTTTATTTGTGCCACGAAAAACACCCCTTTTCATTTTAGAAAAAACGCAAAGTTGCTTGACCTGAGCCGACAACCTTCCCAGGTGCCTTTTCAGCTTTTATCTCTAAATCGGCATATTGTTTGCTATCTTCTTCGTAAATATTGCGGACAGCCGCAGAACAAGTAATTTCATCCCCCGGTCTTGTTATCGCCCCAAACCTCATGCGAAAATTTGTCGGCTCGGCTTTAGTGCCGGCTATGTGCATTACATATTCACCCAGGAAGCCCATAACAAGCATTCCATGTGCAATAACACCGGGCATTCCAATGCTTTGGGCAAATTCATCGTCTGTATGCAACGGATTGAAATCTCCGGAAGCTCCGGCATATTTCACGAGTTGTACCTTTGTAACAGCCGGCTTTACGAGCGGCTTCAATACCTGTCCCTCTTGCAAGTCATTATATTTCAGCAATTGCGGCGCCTCCTTCCCTTTTAAAAACTCGAATACTTTCTCTATTTTTAGCGGTAAATAATGTTTGTCCGGCTAATTGCTACTTGTTTGCCGTTTTCATCTTTGATTTCCGTATCAAGAACTAAGCACTGCATTTTGCCGCTTCTTCCTTCCTTTTCATATAAATCAGCTACTTTCATTTGGCAGGTCAAACGGTCTCCCGGCCTGATCGGACGGTTATAAATGAATTCCTGCTCGCCATGCAGCATTCTTTTCTGATCAAGCTCAAGGTCGATACTTTCACCTTCCACCCCAATGGCAATTGGAAAAGTAGGTGGGGCAATAATTCCGCCATATGGCGTGCCGGCCGCGTATGCCTCATCGACATACAATGGATTTTTGTCGCCAATAGCCTGGACAAACTGTCGAATATGCCTTTTCTCCACTTCAAATGTAAATTCCGGCCCTGTTAAGCCGACAATGCTGTTGTCTAAACCCATTCTTTTACCCCCCAATCTCTGTTTTCTCAGCCGCTCGACTGTTCGTGACGATAAGCGCATCCGCTGCTTTCAAGCCATTCTCATACACAATGAGCGGATTAATATCTAATTCGTCGATCATTCCTTCTGAATCAGAAATCAATTCAGATACTTTCAATAACACATCAATAATTGCTTCGCGATCGGCAGGCGCCTGGCCGCGCACTCCTGTAAGAATCGCTTTTCCTTTGATTTCCTCAATCATTTCTACGGCATCCTGCCTAGTGAGTGGAGCCACTCTGAAGGAAACATCTTTGAGCGTCTCTACAAAGATTCCACCTAAACCGAACATGATGACCGGACCAAAGACTGGGTCCTTCGTTACTCCGATGATAACTTCAATACCTTTAGGAAGCATTTCCTGAACTGATACGCCGTTAATGACCGCATCCGGATTGTACTTTTTAGCAGACCGTAAAATATCGGCATAGGCATCAATCACTTCATGTTCATTTTGCAAATAAAGTCTAATCGCATCGGCGTCTGTTTTATGCGGGATGTCCTTAGAGTCTACTTTCAGTACGACAGGGTAACCAATTCTTTCCGCACATCGCACTGCTTCCTCTGCCGTAGCGGCGAGGGCTTTTTGAGCGGTTGAAATTTGATAGCGCTCTAATATTTCACTCGCTTCAAATTCACTCAAAGTAACACCTGGCTTCAGTAAACTCTCTAATGTGCCTTTTAACTCATTTGCCTGAACCTTACGCTGTTCTGCTAGTGCGTTCGCATTCTTATTGCGGCGATATTTCTCACTGTAATCCACTAGCTTGGCGAGAGCAGACATCGGCTGTAAATCTCCTGTTACTACCGGAATGCCGTTTTTTTCCATTTCAGCAGCTCCTTTAGGAATCGACATCCCTTGCAGCGGAAAAGTAGTAACAAAAATGAATTTGTCCGAGCTTTTACATATCTCTATAAATTCCTGCAGCAGCGGATGATCGGCATCCCAATGCATCGGAAATTCAGTCAAAATGATATTATCGATCTCAGGGTCTTCAATGAGTGCCCGTAACGGCGCGATAAATAATTCTGGATTCGTAACAGCTGCAGCAGCCGTTAAATCAATCGGGTTAGAAGTACTCGCAAAAGATGGAACATTTTTCTTAATCTTTGCTTTTGTTTCTTCTCTGAGCGGAATAATTTTCAGGCCGTGTGCTTCACAGCGGTCCGCTTCATTGATTCCTCTCCCCCCGGAGCTTGTAATGATGACTGTGTTGCGCCCGGAAGGCAATTTCCCTGAAAGAAACAGCTTGGAAAAAGAAATGATCTCTTCATAATCGTTGGCTCTAATCATGCCTGTCTGCTTAAAGAAAGCATCATACACCTGGTCTGCGCCAGCCAAAGATCCAGTATGCGAAGCTGCCGCGCGACTGCCAGCTGAACTGCGTCCCGTCTTCATGACGATCATTGGTTTATTACAGTCAAGCGCTTCTTTCGCCAGCCGGCGCAGCTTAGCCGGATCCTTTGCCCCTTCTAAATAGCCGCTGATGACTTTCGTGTTCGGATCATGAACCATATACTGGACGATGTCCGCAAATTCCGTTTCCATTTCGTTGCCAACAGTAACAAAATAGTTAAATGTTAATCCATGCTGGGCTGCCGCCATATAAGTAAGAACGCCGAATGCCCCGCTTTGGGAAACATATCCAACAGCACGATTGTCATTTAATGGATGAACCATGACACCAGGTGAAAAGGTACCAACGAGCCCGTTCAGCGTATTCACCATGCCTACGCAGTTCGGGCCAATTAAACGAATACCATTCTTTCTAGCAATCTCGGCAAGAGCTTCCTGCTGCCTTGCCCCCTCTTCGCCAGTTTCAGAAAAACCGGAGGCGAAGATAATGGCAGCTTTTACTTTTTTCTGTGCGCACTCTTCAAGACTTTGCTGAATTTGATTGGCACTTACGCAAAATATCGCTAAATCTACAGGCTTTGGTACATCGGTAATGGAGGAGTAACACGCCAAGCCTTCTATTTCTGTCGATTTTGGATTGATCGGAAAGATCTCCCCGCCAAATTGGCCATCTATTAATGCTTTTATTTGAATATAACCGAGTTTGTTAGGGTTTTGTGATGCTCCTAATACTGCGACAGAACGAGGGTAAAATAATGGTTCAAGACTTCTTTCGGAAACGCTTTCATTGCTCATGCTTTTCACCCCGATTTTATATAATTTGAATAGATGTCCATCCTTGATTGCTATCATACAAAATGGGCTTCATTAATTAGAAAAAAAAAAGTGCTTAGATTATTTAATTGTTAGGCTGTAAATTTTTTTGAAAAATAAAAAAACGGCTGCTATGTAAAGGGTTAAATAATAGAAAAAAAAATTTTGTACACGATAATCCCGACATTCGTTCTTAATAGCCTCGACAAATGAATAAGATAAGCTTTTTCATTGGCTCATGTTTTCTGCTTTGACGAACAAAAAAAGAACGCTGTGCCCATTTGCAAGTATGGACACAACGTTCTTTTTACTGTTAATGAAAGCGCTCCAGCCACTTGATAAGCCTGGCTTGGATTTTCTTTGACGGGGTTTTAATGCCTCTTTCAATGCTGCTTAAATAAGAAGAAGACATTTCAAGTTCTTCCGCTGCATATTGCAAAGACAAACTCAGCCTTTCTCTTATTTCCCGTATTTGGCTTCCAATCATTTTATTTGACTCTTCCGACAGGCGATTGTCGAGCTGAACTTTCGGTAGGGTTTGTATCGGCCGATTTCTCTTAATCGGCCGGTATTGTTCCTTCACATATTCCGGCGGATCAATGATAATTGTAGAATGAATCCAAATACGTCCCCATCCTTTTTGATCGGCGATCGACTCATCCCACTTTTCGTAATGCCATGTTTTAATAAGCCCGTCCTTCTGTAAAATATCGAGCGCTTTTTCGAACCGGTCTCTCGTGCGTGACGGAATGCGGTCATTCAGCTTTATCCCAATTGCTTCAAGCAGTGTGCTCACTTTATTAGGCTGCAGAAAATCACTTTTTCTTGCCTGAATCCGCCACCGCCAGCTTAAATATCTTGCCAGCCGCTTTTCCCATGCTTTTCGGTACGGATCATAATGCAGGGTTTTTACAGGAAGGAGCGCCACTTGTCTTCCCGAACCGAATAAGTATTTAGCAAATACACCATCGACTGTATAGCTTATTTTTTTCTCGTTCATTTCTTCTGTTATCCGGCAATCTTTTCTTTGCTGATCAACAAAGAGAAAAGTCCGGCCCTGAAGCTTTGTCTCTACTGGCTTTCCTTTTTCGTATACGACAGCTTTATCTAAATCAATCCACAGATTTTGAATAAGCGAAAGCGATTTCAACACTTGGCGGCGCTGTTTCAGTTCATAACCGCCTCGGCGGCCCTCTCCGCCCAATTTTGATTTTAATCCGCGAATAGCTAACAAATCATCTAATTGAATGTCAACAACGTCTTCAAAATGCTTTGCTTTCGTTAGAAAATTCGTGCATAAGATATCAAATATATCCGCATCTAAGTCTGATAATGCCTCGGCCTGCTCCCATGCTTCCTGGACACTAGCATTCTCTTTAGCCAGCGGGTAAGAGCCTTTTTGGAGCGGTTTAATTTGCAGCATGCCTTCAATACTCCCTTTGCTGATCGAAGCGGCAGGCCAGAAAGAATGCGCTGCTGCAAAATTCTTTTTATAAAGCGACTCGCGCACAGATTGGTACGGGGCGCTGTTCATGACAAATACATAGTCTTGTACAGTTAAAGTGAAATCATTGGTTGGAGATAATGGAGTAAACTCTTGGAAAGAAGCACCTTTATTTAAATTAAGTATCGTTTCAATTTCATGCAGAGCACAGTTTTCTAAATTCAACGACTGGCTGATTCTTTTCACCCAATCTACCGTGTAGCTGTTAACAATAGCTGCAAATCTTGTGAGGAAATCAATATCGCCGGATAAATTTTTTGATATATATTGATAGAAAAGCTCGTTCAGCTCTTTCTTATTTAATGATTCCAGCTGCTCAGAACCGACAGACTGTGTCATTTCTTCCAGCACCCATTCTGTCAAATGCGCCCGGAACCAGTTGCAGAAATTCTCCCACACATCAGCATTCACTAAAAAAGTATCCTTTTTCAGCATAGCCTCGATCGTCTGAACGGCGAGCATTCTTTTTCTTTCATCATTCAAAATAGTAGAAAGGGCTGGAGACAGTTTTTTGTACTTCATCAAGAGATATGTAACGATATTATCAGCAATCTGCCTGATTAAACGGTTTCGGGAAGCAACACGCAGGCTATTGAAAACTTGAGCACTCTGTTGATATACCCGTTCCCAAATAATAAATGAATTCGTGCCGCTGATTTCTGTGAAAATCGGCAAAGCTGACATTGAACTCTTTGCCTGACCAGCTTCCAGTTTGCTTTCAGCCGCTGATTTATGATCCTGCTCTTCGATGCAAAGGATAAGAAAGTTTTCTATCTTTCCTGATAATTGTTTAGAAAAGCTGTTTTTACTGTTTAACTCTTTCTGATTCTGTCCGACAATATTACTGCTATCCAGCATCATTATTCCCCCTAGCATTTAATAGAGAATATTTGTCCCGGTGAACCTGTTTATGCATTCCAAAGATATTCAGTTATCCTTAAATGTAACAAAAATATTCTTAATATTCAATATAATCAAAAGGGTATTGTTAAGAATAAGAAAGTTTACTAGTCGTGTCAATTTTTCTTATTGTTCCTCTGAAGATGTTACCTTAGAATAAAGCTTGATCAAATAGATACTAATAAACCTGATAAATGAACAAAAAGAAAAGAGGGATTTTTTCACTCGATTCCCACAAGAAGAGCAATCTTGTGACGTGTGGTGCGGTTCTATTTTGACAAGAAGCCCTCCATTTTCCTCACACTTATAAGCAAGCATTTAGCGGAACATTCCCCAGCCTGCATCCGAAATCAATTTAGATAGCTTGCGGTTTCGAACCATGCGGCGAATGTTCAGGTTCTCCGCGCATACCACAGAGTAGGTCTGCGTAATATGATAGCTTAACTTGTGCAGGAAATCCCGTCTTTGATTGGAGACCTTTTCGTGTAATCGGCGCAGGCGCACCACTTGTTTTCTGTAGTTGGAAGAACCGCGTTTCATTTTAGAAAGCTTACGCTGCGCCTTTTTTAGCTGTTTTTCTTTTTTACGGAGGAATGTAGGGTTTTCAAATTCTTTTCCATTGGAAAGAACGGCGTATTTGTGGATACCCACGTCTATACCAACTGCGTGGTTGACATCAAGTGAAGAGAGGGAAGCTTGTCTTTCGACACTGAAAATAGCATACCACCTCTCCCCTTGCCGTTTGATGGGGATTATTATGCCATTATCAAATACAAATCTATACATTTGGAAGCCATTTTCAACATCACCGCCACCACCGTTTACTCAAGCTGTTGGGTCAGCACTGAATAAGCTTATATTAAAAACAGATTAAGAATCTGCGAAATATAAGCTGTTTCGCAGATTCGAAGGAGTAGACGATGAAATCTAAAATTCAGTTCCTATTATCAATGATAATCTTTGGTACGATTGGCGTATTTGTAAGATACATTGATTTATCTTCGAGTGAAATAGCTTTATTACGTGGTTTAATGGGATATTTACCTTAATCATCACCATATTTTTATTAATTTTCGGTATTACTGAAGCAGAAAAGTCGATTCAGGATATGAAAGATTATACAAATGGCGAATGGCAAGTCAAGGACTTATTAGTGATGGATATATATAGAGGATCTCGTCCTTCTAGGACTACGAGTGTACTGATTGAAACCGGTGAAGGTGATATGACACTCTTTTTTGAAGATTTTCTAATATATGAAGGAGAGAAGTATCGTTTCACTTATTTAAATGCAACAAACACAGTTATCAAAGTTGAAAAAATTACAGATTAATTATTTCAATAGTATTCTCATTTTTCCATAAGGTGATGAGTAGAAATTATGTCATTTCCAGTTATTGCTGAAGAACATAGATCTGGGGTATTAGAAAATATGCATCAAGGGAGAATCTGCGTTTTAGAAGTCAAGTCCAAAATCCAGTGTAACTAGTGTTACAATGTTTTTTGGTTAAAACACAGAATATATATCAAAATTACCAAGCAATAGTTAAAACAAACATTGTTAAACAATTTGATATGGAAGGGAGAGTGTAGTAGCCCCAGTGACACAGCCAGTTATGTCTATTAACTCGCTTTTGGTTGGGGGACCACGATTGTTAAAGGAAACAATCAACCGTTCTAACGAACCGTTGATTGCCTCGTTTTATTATGAAAGTCACCTTTAAAAGAATATAACGACATTTCTAAGAAGAAACGTTTATTCGAAGAGAGCAAAGAAGCCGTGTCCATCTTCTCCACTGTGGGTCTCCGCCGACGCTCCGCCACGAGTTTCGAAGCTGGTCACTCTATTCGGGGAAGTATTCTGCGGGCTTATTCATCTGCAGCTATGCCGAAGCATTTCAGGGAAGCCCCTCCTCACATCGCTGCAGGAAGCAAAAGAGGCAATAAGCTTTATTCATTGCTTTAATGTACCGGAACGGTTCGCAAATCAAAACTCTTAATACTGTCTATAACGTTTAAAGAAGTTAACGAAGAAGCCCTTGAAAATTTCGGTTTTAAAGGCTTCTTCTTTTAACCATAATTATACTCCCTACATTTTCCTACCTAACTACTCAACAAGATTAACTGAATTCATGCCGTCTACAATTATTGAAGTAAGCAAATAGATATTCCCCAATTTACCGTTGCCCTTTTTTAATCATATGCATCGCTTCTATTCCAGAAATAACGGACTTCGCTGAGTGAAAGGATTTTAATCCTAACATTGAACGAACTCGCTTTTTAATAAACCGATGATCTTGTTCTATTACGTTATTCAGATACTTCACTTGCCTTACTTGGATACCTGCGGGCCTCTTTTTTTCGTTCTTCAACTCTTCAATCGCTATAGGATAGGCTGGGTTCTTGTCTACTGTGATAACAGGGGGCGTTGAAACATGAAGAGACCGCAAAGCTTTCTTAAAGAATCGCTTTGCGGCCTCTTGTTTTACTTAGATAAAAATCAGTCGTATTTCCTTCTGAATCAACAGCCCGGTACAAGTACATCCATTGCCCTTTAACTTTAAGATACGTCTCATCTACTCGCCAAGAATCATTGGTTGGCTTAAGATGACGCCGTACTCGCTCATCCAATTCAGGACCATACTGATGAACCCAGCGCATGATGGTTGTATGAGCAATAGACAGTCCACGTTCTTCCATTATTTCGACTAAATTACGAAAACTGAGATTGTACTGCAGGTACCACCTTATGGTTAATAAAATAATATCAGGTTGATAATGTTTCCACTTGAATAGATTTTGCTTTTCCATACTGATCACGTCCTTTTTTAGAGTACTGGTACCAGTATCCAAGCTTTGTAGATTACTTGCAGATATTTTGAAGTTTTTGCATCAGAACCGCCCAAAATGAAGTTGGACTCATACATAAGTTGTTTGGAATTGCATCATAATCTATCATTGAACAGTCCATATAGGTTCTATGTCTTTAGCAAATGGTGTTTGCACCAGAACCGAAATTGGACATATATTAAAGTTTGGAAGAGATTGCGAAGGTTTGTAAACAACATTTTTAATAAAACTGAAGCATTAAGTAAAAACTTTATAGGAAAGTAAACAAATTGGGCAGAGAAAAGATTGAGGCAAGCACCTTAAAAGTGCTTGCCTATTAAAAGCTCATCCAGAGAAATAATTCTATGTTTTAACTCTTCATTCGAATCTAAAACTGCTATAACAATTTGATTAGATTCTGTTATGGTCGCATATCTGAAATGTTCATCCCCATTAACGAGTAAACCTGGTACCAGCTTTGCCTCCATCTTCGCAAAGACGCTTTCTGTGTACTCAAGTGGTAGAAAGTCATCTAGCCCTTCTGTTGGCTCACCAATCCATTTAAATAAGAAATCTTTGATTGCAAATTGCTCAATCGTTGATAATTTTTTCTTGAATTTTAGCTTATCCACTGATACTGTTCCCATTTAATCACTCCTCAAGTAAGTAAAGTTTATACTTTCGGATTCCCAACATCAACAGTAGTACAGTAACAGAATGCTAACATTTTTATTACAGGCTAATAATCAATTGTATAAGTATTTTAGGTTCTGGTGCAAAGATAAAATAAAAGAGAATAAAGCGCATATATTCCTAGCAGAATCGTATCTTATGCTACAAGCCCAAACAATCGATGGATGAATTTTTTCTGACTTTGGACAGACTGATCCCGTAAATCAATCTGTTCTTTTTTAATCATATGCATGGCTTCTACTTCTGAAAGAATGGCTGTAGCCGTGTCAAAAGACTTGAATCCTAACATAGGAAGGACTCGCCTCTTAATGAATCGATGATCCTGTTCCACGATGTTGTTCAGATATTTTATTTGCCTTATTTGGGTGCCTTCCGGCATCTTTTTTTCATTTTTCAACTGTTGAATCGAGACTGGATAAGTTGGATTTTTATCTACTGTTATGACACGAGGTCTGGCAACATACGAAAAAGCTAAGGCTTTTTTCATGAAGCGCTTGGCTGCTTTGGCATCTCTTGTTTTAATAAGGAAAAAGTCAATGGTATTCCCACCTGAATCGACCGCACGGTACAAGTACATCCATTGCCCTTTCACTTTTATGTACGTTTCGTCCACTCTCCGTGAGTCATTGGTTTGTTTGGGATGAAATCGGATTCGCTTATCCAACTCAGGACCATATTGATGAATCCAACGCATGATGGTCGGATGAGGAATAGATAGTCCGCGTTCTTCCATTATTTTGACTAAATCACGAAAACGGTGGTTGTACCGCGGGTATCATCTCACGGTTAATAAAATAGTATCAGGCTGATAATGTTTCCATTTGAATTCTACTGGTTTTGTCACACCGACGTCCTTTTTAGTTTAGTAGTATCAATATGTCCAAGATTCAGAGATTAGTTTCAAGTTAGCTGAAATTTTCGCACCAGAACCAATCATAGTAACTCCAAAAGATTCAATCGTAGAGAAAATAACAGTTAATGATGAAAACAAATCCTTTATTGAGAAGGACTATGACAAAGACAAAGTTTATTCTGTTACATTTAATAATACTGAGACTGATTCTTCTGGAAAACTTACGGTTTTTGTTGGTTTGGATAAAGAAATAGTTGTGGGGAAAGGCTTTACGAGCAAATAAAATCTATCCTTGTTACCAAATGGAACATCAATAAAAATGGGAAACCTTTGAAAGTTGGGTTTCCTTTAAATTTATCCAATTATCAACATTAGATTTTAACAGAGCCAATAAAAAAGCCCAAAGGCCGCGGCCTTTGGGCATAATTCGTTACATGGCTGGTGAAGATGGTGCCTGTGTATTGTCTTTTTTTAATAGCCAGTATTGACCGCCAAGCATAAGAGCAAATGCAACAAGACCAATCGCACTATAGATTCCTTCAGGATAGATCAAAAGGAATCCAATGACCAGCGCAACTGCTCTTTCTAAAAAGTTAAGGCTTCTCATCCAGTAGCCGATCATTCCTGCACCGATTGCAATCATGCCGACAAATGCAGTGGAAATGACCCAAAATGCTTCTATCCACGTCGTATCAATCAGCATCAACTGTGGCGAGATGACAAAGATATAAGGAATGATAAAAGCCGCTATAGCAAGTTTTGATGATATGATTCCTGTCCGTATCGGTTCACCTCCAGAAACCCCAGCTGCTGCAAAGGCCGCAAGTGCTACAGGAGGCGTGATATCGGCAATAATTCCGAAATAAAAAACAAACATGTGAGCCGAGAGAGCCGGTACACCAAACAACAGAATTGCCGGAGCTGCGATTGTGGACGTAATGACATAGTTCGCCGTGGTAGGCGATCCCATGCCTAATATAAGTGATGCGACCATCGTTAAGATCAGGGTAGGTATCAAATATCCGCCCGAAAGCTCAAGCAAACCATTTGCCATCTTAAGTCCAACACCTGTTACCGTAACAACGCCAACAATCATTCCGGCAGCCGCTGTAGCAGCTGCTACACCAAGAGCTGTTCGAGCGCCATCTGCCAGCGCTTCAATAAAGAGCTTCGGACCCATTCGTGTCTGCTTATTGAACATTCCGACTGCAATCGCACTGACGATCGACCATAACGCCGCCTTCGTTACACTCATTCCGCTCATTAAAAGGATAATAACGACCAAGATCGGAATGAGCAGGTAGAGTTTTTTAATAACTCTTTTCGTTTCTGGCATCTCTTCCCGGGACAGTCCTCTGAGCCCGATTCGTTTCGCTTCAAAATGGGTCATAATCCAGATCCCTGCAAAATAGAGGATAGCCGGAATAGCAGCAGCCTTTGCAATATCCCAATAGGTGATCCCGCCTCCAATAAATTCAACCATCAAGAACGCAGCAGCACCCATAACAGGCGGCATAATCTGTCCTCCAGTAGAAGAGGCAGCCTCAACCGCTCCAGCAAAGTTCTTGTTATAACCTAACCGCTTCATCATCGGAATGGTAAAAGCACCCGAAGTTACTACATTTGCAACCGAACTTCCACTGATCGTTCCCTGCAAGGCACTTGAGAAAATGGCTACTTTAGCAGGACCACCCACTCTTCTGCCCGCAATAACAATTGATAGATCGTTAAAATATTCTCCTACCCCTGTTTTTACAAGAAATGCCCCAAACAAAAGGAATAAGAAGATGTATGTTGAGGAAACCGCGAGCGGCGTCCCCAGTATTCCTTCTGTCGTAAAAAACATCGTTCTGACAATACGTTCAATCGTCAAACCTCTATGCTCTAAAAACCCTGGCATATATGCCCCAAAATAAGCGTAAAGCAGGAATAAACCCGCAATAACCGTAATAGGAAGCCCGACGACACGTCTTGTTGCTTCTAAAACGAGTACAATCGCGATGGCTCCAATCAGAAAATCCTGTGTTGTAAGCCTTCCTACCCTCATAACAAGATCATCCATAAATAAGTACCAGTACGAGCCGACAGCTAGAGATAATAAAGCCAGGAGCATATCATACCAAGCTACTTGAAACCGCTGCTTTTTTTCTCTTTTCTTTTTTGATGCAGGAAATAATAAAAAGATCAATGTAAGTGCAAAACCTAAATGGATCGTTCGCTGCAGCTGTGCTGGCAAAACGCCAAATATAGCTGTATAAAGCTGAAATAAAGAAAAGGCAACAAGCCCGATAAGCGTAACCCAGTACAGGGCTCCTTTTAAGTTTCGAAAGCCTGCTTCTGGATCGTATTTCTCCATTAACTCTTGTACGGCATCATCTGAAATTTGATCACGCTGCAGATGTTTATTGTTTTCCAAGCCTTTTCCCTCCAATCATCCATTTCCAGATATTCCATTTTTTTGTTTCTATCCTTACCCATGATCCTTTACCACTAAAGCTGGAAAAAGGATATTCTTCCCCATCAATGATCAATCTATGATCTGCAACTACTTGTCCCACCCGAATATCGATAGAAGAAAAGGTTCTATTCATGTTCGCTAAAATATAAGTTCCATCCTTTTGAGTGAATGTCTCGTTTCCGCTTGGTCCTGAAGGCATACCTACTCCAAATTCCTCAAACCTCATTTCCGTCTGTACAATCTCCCCATTTTTATTGGTCAGATAGGTTTCGAGAACAGGCGTCCTGTGGATAGAGTGTATGTACTTTATACTGAATTTTTCACCAGGCTTATTCAGAAAAAAAGCTAATGGTCTGCCGGACTCACCCTCTTCTGCGACGACGACAGAAAGGAAAGGATACGAAACGGCAATAACAAGAACGGTTACAATCACTAATATTGCTATTATTCTCTTCATAAGAACACATGGACTAAAGAAAAATCTTCAGCCCATGCTTGCACCTCTTATTTTAGGATTCCTTTTTCTTCAAAATACTTTTTAGCTCCTGGGTGGAAGTCGA
Source organism: Bacillus aerolatus (assembly GCF_009183655.1). Classification (GTDB taxonomy): domain Bacteria; phylum Bacillota; class Bacilli; order Bacillales; family Domibacillaceae; genus Pseudobacillus; species Pseudobacillus aerolatus. The sequence continues at coordinate 464,511 of NZ_WEIO01000001.1, read as the reverse complement.
TTCCCATACCTTCTACAGCCTTCTCAGCAGAAATCAGTTCTCCTTTTGCGTGGCTGATCTTATCTACATTTTCAAAGATAGCTTTCGTAATCTGATAGACTGCCTCCTCATCCATGTCTTTACGGACAGTCAGCATGGATAATACAGCTACTGTTTTGACATCTGCTTCTAATTTGTAAGTTCCGCTTTTCACTGTGTCCTCAATATAATAAGGGTGAGTATCAATCAACTCTTTAATCTTATCGTCTGCAATCGGAACGACCGTTACAGGATTTGTTGCAGATAATGCATCGACAGCGCCAGTCGGTGTTCCTGCCGTAATGAATGCCGCTTGAATGTTTCCGTCTTGGATTCCTTCAGTGGATTCATCGAATGAAAGGTGCTGCGCGTCAATGTCTTCCATCGTTATACCGTGGACTTTTAAGATCTGCTCTGCGTTTGCGAAGGTTCCGCTGCCAGGAGCTCCTACTGAAACTTTCTTTCCTTTTAAATCTTCAACGCTTTTAATGCCGCTGTCTTTTAGCGTTACAATCTGAACTGTTTCAGGATACAACGTACCAATACCCGTAACCTGATCAACCTTCTCTTTGAACATTTCTTTGCCTTCTACCGCATAGCTCGCAATATCTGTTTGTGTAAAGGCGATATCTGCATCACCGTCTTGAAGAAGCTGCATGTTTTCTACAGATGCTCCTGATGACTGTGAGTTCGCTTCAACGTCCAGCTCTTTACCGACGATTTTCGCCATCTCACCGCCAAGTGGATAATATGTACCTCCCGTACCGCCAGTCACAATGCTGATTCGCTCAAGATTTAAAGCAGGACTTTCTCCTGATTCCTTTTTCTCAGACGGTGTGTCAATTTTTTGTCCACATGCAGCAAGTGAAAATGCCAATAGTAAAACGAATAATAAAGTGATCCTCTTTTTCATGCTTTCCCTCCTAGTGGAATTAATTAATTTCTATTTCAATAGTTTAGCATAAAACTCCAAAAAATTTACAGAATAATCACAATATTCGGATACGTTTTCGCATAAAATGTAGATTTGGAATAAATATTGATTAAAAACGGTTCTGGTGCAAATACTTGAAGAAAATATAAAAAAGCGAAAGTTTTCCAATGACCCTTGTTCTTATGCAACTAGTCCAAACAGTTGTTGGATGAATTCTTTTTGATTTTGGACAGACTTCTTCCTTTGAAGAGTCTGCCCTTTTTTGATCATGTGCATCACCTCTATCCCCGCAATAATTCGTTTGGCAGTCCGTAAAGACTTTAATCCAAGCATCGGGTGAGTTCGTTTTTTTATAAAGCGATGATCCTGCTCCACGATATTGTTGAGATATTTAACTTGCCTTAGTTGGATGCCTTCGGGCATCTGTTTTTCTTCTTTTAACTCTTGGATAGCGATGGGATAAGCTGGGGTCTTGTTTACTGTGATCACACGGGGCTTTGAAACATGAAAAGACTGCAAAGCTTTCTTGAAAATGTTTCCACTTGAACAGATTTTGCTTTTCCATACTGATCACGTCCTTTTAGAGTACTAATATCAGTATGTCCAAGTTTGGAAGATGACTTGCCGATATTCTGAAGTTTTTGCACCAGAACCATATAGCTGCTTCAATAATAAATAAAAGCATTAGTTGAAATTGAGAACAGTTATATAGTTTTTCTAGTCTTTTTTCAAAAATGTACTTGGCATTACGTCAGCGATAACTTCTCCAGTAGCAACAAGTGTGTCATTTGCAAATACCTCTGTTTCAACCTTCCACTTTTTTGGGTGAATCTCTTGTACAGTCCCAACTGCTTTTAATGGAACACCATGTGGGGTTGGATTTTTAAAGTCCACTTTTAAAGAAGCCGTTACAAAGCGAGGAGGAAGCGTACCATCCCCTAATTCATGTCCATTTTTACGGTGTAAAGACATGGATGCCGAACCTGTCCCATGACAATGACAATCTATTAACGACGCAAGCAACCCTCCGTAAACAAAACCTGGAATGGCCATATGCTCTGGTTGTGGCATATAAATTGTTACCGTCTTCTCGCCTTGCCAGCTTGTCCGAAAATGATGACCGTTTTCATTTAACCGACCACATCCATAGCACCATGCAATATCATTTGGATAATCATCTTGAATCGCTTTTAACACTTTTTCCATCATAATTCCTCCTTTTTCAGATTATCTCTTCATATCTTAATTGATTGGGTCCACCTAATTCTCTTAATACGACCGCTTTCATATAACTCCCCCTCGTAACTAAAATATAGATGTACGTCATTCTCAACTTGTTGACTGAGCGCTCGTTCAGTTATTTACTCAGAAATATCTTAATTTTAATAATATTATAATTATTATTTCTTTTCAAGTAGGAGTAGCCTCAGGATTTTGTGGATCTACACCGTTAAGGTATCCCCAAAATCATACGAATACTTTATGCAAATTTAGTAAACATAATCTTCGATATCGGTACTAAAAAAGGATCTCGGCTGGAAGATCCTTTTTACTGCTTATTCGAGGTAGTACCAGCGAAGCTGACATCACCCGCAATAATTAATCGTGCCTGATTGCTAAATATCAGATAGAAACATCTTACGAGTCAGGCTAATAAATTCATCTAAAGGTGGTGTCACCCATTTATCCTTATGCCAAGCAATTTGAGTATAAAGTGGAGATGAGGAAGACTTCCACGGTAATTCCTTCAATCGTCCCTCTTTAATATCCTTTTTCACTACCATTTCAGGCAGTAGTGCCACTCCTAATCCTGCAATTACACATTGTTTGATGGCCTCTATACTAGCAAATTCTATTTTATCTAGTGGGTATATTCCAAAAGAATTTAAGGATTCTTCGAACATATTTCGATAAGAACATCCATCTTCTGTAAGCAAAAGAGTTGCATGCTTCAGATCATCTATTGAAAACGCTGATGTAGATTGGTTTGGTGTGACAACTAGTTTTAACTCCTCTTTGATAAGTTGCTCTACTATTAAAGATCCTTCAGGCTTTCTTTCATCCATAATAAAGGCAACATCTAATAACCCCCCCATAAGATGTTTTCTCGCCATTTCGTCAGAATTTGCCGGTTTAAATACGAGCTTTACTTTTGGAAATGCAGCCTTGAACTCTTTGAGAATTGGCGGTAATCGATAGGTACACTGACTCTCCTGAGCCCCTATTGTTAGAGTACCAGTTAGTTCTTCTTCCCCGTTTGCAGCCGTAATTGCTTCTTCGCTTAAATTAATCATTTTTTCAGCATATCTTTTAAATTGATGTCCGGCTTCTGTTAAAATCAGTCGTTTGCCTAAACGTTCAAATAAGGGTTTGCCAATCTCGTCTTCTAGGACTTTGATTTGAGCCGTAACACTTGATTGTGCAAAATTCAATAATTTCGCCGTTTGGGTAAAGTTCAGATTTTCTGCGGCATGTTTAAAAGTAATTAATTGTTTAATATCCATTTTATCAGCCTCTTTAAATCGGTTTTTCCGATCTATCTAATCGTAATAATCGTCTGTATCGATTTAACAACTTATTATAAGATATAAATACTCGAGAAACAATAGCAGAAAACTACATGGTAAAGGAGATAAGCAAAATGACAATTGTAGTTATTTACGGTGGCAGCCGTCCAAACGGAAATACAGAATCCTTAACAAAGGTAGCAATTCAAGATTTAGATGTGGAAGAAGTATATCTGAAGGATTATTTCATTGAACCTATAATCGATAAGCGACATGCAGAGGAAGGCTTTCCCGAAATCAATGATGATTATAACTCCGTCATTAATCGAATTCTTCCACATGATATTCTTATTTTTTCTACCCCGATTTATTGGTATAGCATGACAGGAACAATGAAGAATTTTATTGATCGATGGTCACAAACTTTAAGAGACCCAAATTATCCTGATTTCAAGGCCGTGATGTCTTCTAAAAAAGCATATGTAATTGCAGTGGGGGGAGATCAGCCGTACATTAAAGGTTTACCAATGATTCAGCAGTTTCAACATATTTTTGACTTTGTAGGGACAACTTTTGAAGGATATATAATTGGGGAAGGAAACAGACCAGGTGATATTGCTCAAGACTTGAAAGCACTGTCTACAGCGGAACAGCTAAGAAGAAAATTACAATAATACTCCAATTCGCAAGAGATACAAGGGGGATTGGAGTTTATGAGCCAACAGACATTGGCAAATATGGTTTTGATAGTTATAAATGCTTTTTGGGGGCTATCATATGTTTTTATGAAGTTAGTGCTTGGTTCACTCCAAGCCTTCAACATTGTTGGGCTTAGATTTTTACTTGCTTTTTTAATATCAGGAATTCTATTTTATAAACGTTTAATGTTAGTTACTAAAAAAGTGATTATTTCTTCCCTAATGTTAGGAACATTATTGTTTGGTGTTTTCACCTTTATTACATTTGGTGTTAGTATGACATCTGCCTCTAATGCCGGATTCCTTGTTAGTCTTACCGTTATATTCGTGCCATTAATCAATTATTTATTAGTTCGATTTCAATTATAGGGTCCTTTAGTTGAATAAGGCTTCTAAGTATCAAATGAATATTCCATACACCCCTTGTTCACATAACGCCACAAGCAGAAAGCTCGCATACTAAAAACTTCTTGTCCTTCAAGGGGTTTCTTTTTGTTCCCTCTTGATTCTTTATGTAGGATTTTATACATCGTTGATTTATCAACGTTTTTGGCTTCTGAAAAAGCCCGGTGGCTGCATAAGAACAGATTCCATTAGGAATCTATATATATCTTTCAAATAAATGCAATCTTTGCACCAAAACCGAAAAACTAACGAGCCCCCTAGTTGGGAAACTCTCTTTTTTACATGAAATTTTAAAAAAATAAAATTTTCTAACCTTTCGATCAATTAAAGCCCCCATTAGCTTAATTACGTTTCTTAATAATATGCTACCCTTCCCCTGTATTGAGATTTACAAGATCTTTAGAATACCTTTTTATACGACTTATTTAATACAAAGCAATATGTATTTTCTGTCCTTCAATAAGCCAATATAAAAGGAATGGCTGATGCCTATAAGATGTGAAAGTGAGGTAAAACCATGTATTTTTACAGGGAAGATTTAATTAATATTATTGTACCTGACAAACCTGATCCAGTTGCAGCAAAGGTAATGCAGGAAATCCTTGGCGGACACTTTGGGGAAATGCGTACCATGATGCAGTACTTTTTTCAGAGTTCAAATTTCCGCGGTACGGATAAGAAATACCGAGATCTGCTCCGGGGAATTTTTTTAGAGGAGATTGCGCATGTTGAACTTGTGCAGACGACCATCAACCAATTACTGAATGAATCCGGGGAACCCGGAGTAGGGTCGGAAAGTCCAAGCGGTGCACCATTGGCAAACCCAGTGACCCACGCCAACCCCCATCATTATATTATTGGTGCCCAGGCTTCTGTTCCAGAGGATGCGGCAGGAAATCCGTGGAATGGATCCTGGGTGTACAGCCATGGGAATTTGATAGGAGACTTGTTGGATAACCTTACATTGGAATCAACTGGGGTTCTGCAAAAGTCCAGAATATATGAAATGAGTTCAAATAAAACGTTCAGGGAAACGCTTGCGTTTCTGATCGTTCGCGACAATGCGCATCAGAATGCGTTTGCCAAAGCCCTTGAAACACTTGGAGTAGACTGGGGGAAATTGTTTCCGGTTCCAAACTACGATATAAATAAATACCCTGAATGCCGGAAGTATATAGATATGGGCTTCCACAATGCCCAGTTTAATTTCAGGCTGGATGATACCTTAATTGCAGAGGTTTTCACTGGGAAATCTCCAAGCAGGAATGGTGGGGAGCTTCAGGTTGTTCCTCCACCGACAGGTTATCCAGTCCCAGTTATGCCTGAGCTTCCAAATGAACACTCCCCAGGAATAAGTGATTTGAATAGATAATTATGACCCGCTCTAAAGAGCGGGTCTCAGTTTGTCGCCAAACTGAAAGCCCCTTTTAAGGGGGCTTTAGCAACACTATCAATTCTGCAAATTATATCTAGGCTCTATTTAGATTATTAAGTATTCTTTTAGTGCCTGTTGCAACGTACCCAGTGTTTTTGTCTCATGATCAAATGAGAGTCCCTGTTGTATCATTTCCCTTACTACTTCTACTCTTAATCCGGTAATGACCGTCTTACATCCCATTAGGGAAGCACCATTGATAATTTTCATTAAATGGGCAATGACCTGGGGTTCCATATCTGCGATTCCCGATAAATCCATGATTAAGGTTTGGATGTGAGCTATACCAATTTCAGTTAGAACCTTTTCCTCAAGGATTGAAGTTCGAAAAGTATCAACCGAACCAATCAAAGGCAAAATAGAGATAGAAGCGTTGATTGGAATGATGGGAACCGATAGATTTTCGACCAACTCTCTCTGAGCTATGATCAAGGAATCCTTAAATGTAGAATAACTAATAAAAAAGGTATTTAAAAATGCATCGATCCGAGTATTAATTTCCTTTTCTAGACGGAAAAAGTTCAAAGTCTTCTGTTCACCTGCTAATTCGCTGTACTGTTCTATAAAATTCCATAGAGTCCTACGAATGGCTTGCACCCACTCCAATTTGAATGATAGGGCGATGGAGTGAGTAGCCCACGCTATTCCTTCTTGTTTCGCAAATAATTGAAGTTCTTTTTCTTTCCCTTCAATAATATAAACAACCATACTGTGGGCATTATTTACAAGGTTAATATTGCCGATAGCTAAAATTTCATTGATTTTGTCTTTTACATTGACAGCCTCCGATAATAACTTCTCTTCAAATTTCTCACTATTTTTTTCAAAAAATTCTTTTAGTTTAAATGAATGTTGAAACGCTTCTTTCATTCTATACTCCTCCTTTGTGTATGTAACTCCACAAAAACCCATACCACTTTCCTTTATTAAACTGCATCATTTATAAAACTGAATTTTCAGATTTTAATAGATTATAAAATTACGGGGAATATTTTTAGTATTCACCTGCCTTTTGTTATTCAATTAACGAGGGGCTTTAGTTCAGAAGCATAAAGGTTTAAGTTTTTCAAAAACGAAAGATCTACTTATTTATCGAATTGTATTTTGAAAGTGTCTCTCCCCGAAAAAGTATTATGCTGTGTTTTAAAACATTTAAAAATAAAAAAACTGAATCACCCTTGTTGAGCCAATTCAGTCTTGGAAGCACACCCATTGTTAGTAATTTTAACGATAAAACAATCATGACAACTTTCTCTTATCGCTGTACAAGTAGCAGAAAATTCTTTTTGGCCATTGATCTCTGTAAAGCTAATTTCTTGATTGACCATACTATCAATATCTGGACAATAAGCAGCGACTCTCCTTAGGTATTTTTCCATTTCACCATTAGCCTTTTACCTTTCCCTGTTTGATAGCGTTTTAAACTGACTATCCCCTAATTTATTTAAATTAAAACAAATGTAATACAAAAAGCTTTACAAAAGAGGTCCCACAACAGAAGGCCTTTTCATGTAGTTCCTATGATTCGAAAGGCGAAGATTAAACAACTTAATTTAATATATGGATTTTCTTTGTATTAGTGATCATAGCTACCTTCCCAGAAATTCTTCCCTAGATTCGCAACTTATTTTAAAATCGATAAGTTTGTTTTACAAGAGTTTTTGTCCTTTATGTTGCGTTCGAAATATGGAATAAATAAAAGCCCTTACTCTTTGGGTAACGGCCCTTTGGATACTTCTGACTCTTTTACTAGCTCAATAAGGTTGGGGTTCTTCACACTTCTGATTTCCCAATACCCTGAATCATATTTATGAATTACCGTATAGAGTTTTCCATTGTAGTTTACTTCCTCAAATGACATACTGCCTTCTCCTTCCAGTTTACCTTGTTAGCCACATTGTATCAGATCCCTCTTCCTGATTTTTCGCTGTCCTTTCTTCCCATCAGCCTGGTGACTGCATAAAAAAGTGGGATTTTATACACTCAGCCCTTACAAACTAGACTTTCTTATGCAAAAAAGAAGGGTGAACAGTAGACACAAACTGTGTCACAAAGAAAGAGAGCGTTCGATAAATGGGAAACAAATCATGTATATAAAAAGAATTCCTCTTAGGGAGAGAGGAATTCTTTTTAGGTAGGATTCTTTTCAAAAGCAAGTTTTAAACCGAAACCCACAAGTACAGCGCCTGATACTCCTTGGATTATTTTCTGAGTAGAATGCTTTTGCATAAATCCACTTATCTGATCTATGAGTAGAATGAAAAACAAGGAGTAAAGGAAGGTTAGTCCAACGTAGATTAACCCTAACATTAGCAATGGGAAGAAGCTGTTTATATTTGGTTCCACAAATTGAGGCAGAAATGTTAGAAAAAAAACAGCAACTTTAGGATTGAGCAAATCTGTTAGAAAGCCTTGTCGGAAAAGATTTTCGTTTGTAGCCTTATGATCCTTATTTAGAGTATTCATGTTTATCTTATCTTTTCTCACTGATAAGAAAGCCATTATCCCTAAATAAATGAGGTAAGCAGCCCCAACGAATTTAAAGATTGAAAACAGATAAGCTGAACTAGCAATAATGGCAGATAATCCAACTACCGCTATAAATGTATGAACCAGTAATGCTAAGCAGATACCTAATATAGTTTGTAATCCACCTTTACTTCCTTCTTTTAACGTGTTTCTTGTCAAAATCACATTGTCAGGTCCTGGAAGAATAACTAAAAAGAAAGACATAATCACGAAAGTAATAACGTTTATCATAGCTTTCACATCCTTTATTTCAGAATTTTACCACAGGAAATGAATGTTTTAAAGATTGAAAAATATAGAATTAATGATAGATATTGATGAAATTACAGAATTTGGCTTTCTCCCTCAAATTACTCCTCAAACTCAACTTGCTCAACTTGAAGAAATGTTAAAGCCTTCCCCAAATACAAACAATTCAAATTAGATTTGGAAGGTACTCATTAAAGGAGTAGCGCCAGAAAAATGCGGATTGACAACGATTAGCTTTTGATACAAGGTTTTCTGTCTTAACGTTGTCAATCCGCATAATCCTGATGCTACCCTTTACTGGGGAAATCATATTTTAATCTTTATTTTTGCTATACAGTTTGTATCAAATACGAAACAAACCGATTTTTATTAACTTCACGATGACAGCTAAAAAAGACACAATTCCTTGTACTGGAATCGTACCCTCATAGTTATGATGATTTTCAAATGAAAAAACATAGTCGGTACGGGCTCATTACTATAGAAGGTTGAATAAGGTGAAGGGTACAAAGAAACGCTCTAAGGAGGATACGCTTTGCAACGCTATACATTCAGCCCTGAAGTAAAGTTATTGTTAGTAGATCATTCAGATGAAAAAGAAAAGGTTTTATATGATTCAAACCCTTATACTCGACAAATGCCCAAAATAGGACCTAGACCGCCATATTATTGTAATCCACGATATGAGCAGTACTATCCTGTTATCTAGTCGTATTTTGTTTTATAAGCCTTGCGATTCTGCCACCCTCGTTTTCCCACTCATCCAGATCTACAGTATCGTTTCGATCAGAAGATTCCTCGTTGTTTTTGGATAGGAATAACCATTTCTTTTCCACTCTATCACCCCATTATATAAATTGACTAAAACGGTGTTTTCCGAACTTGATCGTATTCCTCCCGTAATAGTGTATATATAATGGGTCTTACTCTGTTTTATGCATGGCTTAAACGTGATTTGAATTATGCGGCATTTCTAAGCAAGCAGCAGATAACAATGAATAATTATGAACATTGCTGTGCCAAACAAAGGAAAAGAATTTATGTTTTTTTCTAAAAAGATCAATATCTGAAAATCCCTCTGCTGCCCCACCTTTTATAAGACGGGACATTAGAGGGATTTTTTAATATACATACTTTAACATTTTCAAGACAGTGATTCCCCCTCCGTTTACTGATACAACCCAACTAGCAACAAAAGCAGGGATTCCTTTGCTTCTTGTACTTTATTTAAAAAACAGATCAAAAGTGATTGCAATCAAATACGCAACAACAAGAGCACCCGAGAGATATGTACCAAGATAAAGTAAATTTTCCATCATCGTCCTCCTCACAAATGTTCGTGCATCAAAGATTCGAGCCGTTGTAAGGGTGCCAAAAATCGTTTCCTGACATGTCGATTAATCATATTTTTTAAAACCTTTTCTTGCAGTGATAATATCACTGCAAGAAAAGGTTTTGTTAACAAGAAGTGATACAATCCTTTGCTATACTAAATGTTAATAAATGATCATCTCAAAAATTATTTGTCAGCCGGCTCCTCTGTCACCATTTGAAGGCCATTCTGTATTACTTCTCAGCAGGCTCTTCTGTATTCATATCTCCACTAGAAGGTTCTTCCATATCCGTATCACCACTTGAAGGCTCTTCTGTATTTATCTCCCCACTAGAAGGTTCCTCCGTATTTATATCACTATTTGCAGGTGCTTCTTGAGGATTCATATCTTGATCATTGCTGCAGGCCGTAACAAGCATCAAGGCAAAAACGAGAACTAATATTTTCCAAATCTGTTTAAATACCATTTCTCTTCCTCCTAATCATTTTTTAAAGTACTTAATTATAAAGATTTTCAACTCCTTCCTTCAAAGCTAAAGCCATTATAAACAAGCCATTCTGAAAAGCTTGTCGATTCATTCGATATTACTTAACTTTAAATGAACTGTTAACGTTCCTTAATAAAAGAAATAAACTTTTTATTTCCCCCTCTTAATGTTTAAGGAAGGCATCTTTTTTGTTTAATTTGTAAGGCAACCGCTTCACATACTTTCCAATTTTTACACTTCTTTAAATAAACATTGCATGGAATTAATATTTTATCTTTATACTAAAAATCAGGCGGGGTAGCACGCGTGGCTATCATGGTATTCGGCGAAGGCGGGGCCGGTACTTTTTTTGTGTTGACGAAACATTCATCCCTTTCGTATGATCAACCAGCGGCTCCTGTTTGCGAATAATAAAGTTATTACATAGTAAAAAAACAGAGCACAAATCGTAACGGGTTCGGTTGATGGGAAGAAAATATCAATTCACAAACTATTTCACATTGTCTTTAACACATATTTCGCCATTAAATTAACATAAAAAATAGCAACTGAATTATTCAGTTGCTATTTTAACGGTATTATGAACACGAATGGTGCAAGATTTAATATCAAACCTGATTTATTGAGCCTTTTATTAAATAGCAGAACAACTCCTACTATCTAAATACCTATAAAAAAGTGTCTTATTATCCTTGATTGTCTTCGTTGCTTTTGTATTCTAAAATATCTCCAGGCTGACATTCTAAAGCCTTACAAATCGCTTCTAAAGTTGATAAACGAATCGCCTTTGCCTTTCCATTTTTCAATATAGAAAGATTAGCCATCGTTATTCCAACCCTCTCTGAAAGTTCCGTTACACTCATTTTCCTTTTAGCCAACATCACATCAATATTGATTATAATCGCCATGTTATTCACCTCAAACGACAAATTCATTTTCGGATTTTATATCGATGGCTTCTTTTAAAAGCCTTTGAAGAACAGCAGAAAATACTGCAATTACCATTGAAGCAAAGATAGGGACCATTCCGACTAATGCGAGACCCGGTGCGTCATCTACCTGCGCCATGATAAAAACGAATGGTAGGGCTACCGCATACAAGCCACTGATTATGATGGCACAGTTTCTTATATTCTTTAGAGCTCTTACAGATAATTTCGAGAAAGCTTTGTTCTTGTCAATATAGCTTAAAAGTTTAAAGGCTTGATACAAAGCGATGTAAAACGGTATCGCCGATACATACATAACCATTAAAATGCCGTACACCACAAAAGCCACATCTGCGCCTCTTTTTGCTGCTTCATTTGCTTCATTCGCTATCTGAGGCAACAAAAATAGACACAAAGCAAGAACTGGAATTCCCATAAGAATAACAGCTATTTTTAAAAAGAGCGTTGTTCCTCGTTTCATAAAAAGCACCTCATTTATTTATTGTCAATTTGAATTTAACACATACTTTATCGTTTTACAATAAATTATTATCTTTTTTTATTATATTATTATCGATATATAAATATCCTTTTAATTTTAGACAAAGCTAAAAAGCATTCTTCATTACAAAGAAATGCTCTTTAGCTTTAAACTATTCAATTTATAACTTGTTAAATCAACAACCTGCACCGTTAAATAAATTAGCCTGCGATATAACAATCCTTTAGGATATCATGCAGGAATATCGGTAAAAAAATCATAGACTTTCAATACTTGTCTCTTGAGAAATAAAGTACATACATCCAATCATTTTAGATCATAACGATCATTCAGCTTTTAGTTTAAATGATCCATTATTGTTCACCATTTAAAGAATAATTCCTTTTACTTTACACACCATATCTTTATCGGAGGTGAAGAAAGTGAAAAAAGACAATAACGAGAGTATCAACTTTCAAAACAACGATACTCCTCAAGATGCAATCATGAATAAGGTTAATCAAACTTTTGATGAAATGGTACAGGATGTAAAGAATATAATTAATGAAAATGACCAGGGAAGTAACATCAAATAACCTTAACGCCAATAATGGCGTTTTTTTAATGATTTTTTTAACAATTGATTTTATACATCTACTTAAGATTAGCTTTAGATTGCCATAACGAATGCCTGCTTTAGTTTCTTTATGGTGTAATGGCTATCCATCAGCATTTCGTAAGCGCCCTGCATCCACCTCTACACATCAACGAAACGAACCTTGACCAGCTGGGCTGATGCCTGGCTTTTTGCCGTTGCTGATTAATTTTTACAGAGGCCTTTTTAGTAATTAGATGGTGCTAAATTCTATTTTCAAAGCCTTTTAACTGCTTATTATTTATTTCCGCTCTAGTGTGGGTCTTCATCAGCTCACGCCTTTTCGCTGTTCATCCAAATACTCATTAAAAAGTAAAATTCCCTCAACTACTTCGTCTTTTGAAAATCTCATGGCCACTTCCCTGATAAATATTGGTCCCTGCATCACCCGGCCGGTTGCCCGGTAATACATTTTCATATGATGAAACACTTTATTTTCACTCATAAAGTTTGTGCCTCCCATCGCCTTTTCATATTTGAAAACCTTGAATGTTCTTTAACAAATACTAATGAGAGCGGGCAGACGGCTGATCCATCCGTTTTTTCTCATGTTCAACCAAGTCACGAATAGATTGAATGCCCGCCTTGGCCCAATCACCTAAGATCCGCCAGTCGTTAAGATGCATTAACGCATGCCATAACAGAACAGCTGACTGAGGCAACTCATTTAGTTCGAGCCAGTCATAAAAAGCATGGACTTCTTTGATATAATCCGTGGCTGTTTCAGTTGTCACTTACATCCATCCTTTCTTTTCCATTGAGAGACTAATCCTCCCTCTACTACTTAAATAAGAAAAAAACGGTGAAAAGGACACCAAAATCAAATATTAATATGTAAAGAATATGCAAATATGTTCGTTAAGGGACATTGCTTCATGCTCACCTGCCGTGTTTAACTTGTTTTCATCTTCGTATAGTTGAATCAAAAAAAGCTTCTTCTTTTCAAATAATGTGAAAAGAAGAAGCTTTCAAAAAACATTCGATGATCGCTTAACGTTTAATTCGTCACTTTTACAAATCTCCACAAATTTTCTTTACTGCTAACGTCTGACGATAATGATTGTGTCCGGGTTTATTTCATGAGCCGTGGCACCCAGTATCTTTGCAATACTCGTGCTGGTTTTTTGTAGTGTCTCTTTATTTTCCACAGTAAAAGTGGGTGCGCCGCCTTTTATGTTTTCCTGTTTAGTAGTAACAATGGCAACAATTGAAGTTTGCTTTTCAGCCATTTTTCCCGCCTCCTTGAACTATTTTTGCGGATTTTTTCGTTTGCCTTTATCTGCTTCGCTCGGTAAACGAATAGCACTATCAAGAATCGGTACATTTTCTAAAACCTTTTTTATTTGATTAAAATCTTTTTCCTGGGGCATTAAAAATAAACCTATTCTGCCATCTTCCATATCACGTTTGGAGAGTGGAATAAAGTCAGGCTCCCCGGAATCAATGTAGGCACCAAGTACATTGGCTACATGATGTAACATTGCCTGACGCTGCCCAAGATAGGATAAAGTAACAATACTATTTTCATTTTTAGGATTGATGATCGCTCCCGCTGCTCTTTCCTTAATTACCTTTCGGCTATCCTCTAATCCGACGTTTTTAATATGAATATCACCTATATAAAGGTTCGGTCCTTCAAACCGGATTTCACCTTCCGTAATATCAGCAACGTCTGCTAACAATTTTCCTGACCTCTTGAATTTAACAATTACAAGCATGACTCCCCCGCCTAGTATCCCCAGCCAAGGGGTGAAGACGGAGAAAAGCGTAGTAACGAGGGCGGTAAACATTACCAGATAATTCCGGCTTTCAAATGCTTGAGCCATCCCTTCAATAAATGGGGATCCACGCTTGACCAATTCTTGCTCGTCAATTTTTTCAAGTGTGTCCCTTTCCATTTTCCGAACTTCGCGAAATTGTGTAGCAGCAAGTCCAAGAAATGTAACTGCAGTCCAATCAGATTTCAGAACCGCAGGAATAGCTACCGCTCCAATAAAAGCTGCTATAAATCCAAATGAAAGGTGAATAATTCTTCCTTGCGGATATGTAGGATATTGCCGAAAATCGGTACGCAACAATACAAACCTTGATAAGCAGCCGAAAACAATTCCAATTATAACTGCCAGTAAATATTTATCCATCGTCCGTCCCCCTGTAAAAAACCCTGGCGATTTCGCCAGAGTTAAAAATTGCCGTCGTTCAAAGTGTTAAGATATATATTTATATTAACCATTCGTTAAAAAAATATGATGAATGAGACTTTCTTTTCGAAAAGAACGAAAGCGAACCCTTTTTGCCTTTACCTTCGTATATTGAGATCAAAAAAAGCTTCTTCTTTTCAAATCATACGAAAAGAAGAAGCTTTTCAAAAAAACAGCCGATGATCCCTTAACATTTAATTCGTCACTTTTACAAATTCCCACAAGTTTTCGATAGGGCAAATGCCATGACGCGGTGCGTGTGTAAATTCGTAGCAGGCATAATCTTTCCAGCCATGGAGATTTATTTTTATTTCCCTCTGTTCATCTTCCAGCCAAACAAACTTCCAATCCTCATTTAACAGACTGAGCAACTGATCACTTGTTTTTATCTTTTGAACTGAGCTGAATAAATCTTCCATTCTTTCGCCTCCTCATTCACTTACATACAACTTCTTCTTTTTTATGTAAATTCCTTCCTTAAGATTGGATTTCTCATTTTTTTCTATCTTAAATCAACATTCCACGGCCGGTTGTCTTTCTTTCGGAGTATATGCAAGAAATGCGTGTGAAAGAACAGCAAATTAATAAAAACCTGCTAATGAATCAGCCGCTTGCCAACAAGGCAAGCGGCACTACAATTAGTTAATTTTTTTCTGCGTAATGTCCTTTCAGCTGTTCACGAAGCGCCCGCTTTAAAAATTTACCGACAGACGTTTTTGGAATTTCTTCTATAAAGACGACGTCATCCGGCAGCCACCATTTAGCAAATTGCGGGGCTAAAAATTGCAGCAGTTCTTCTTTTTCTACTTGCCCTTTAAAATGGTCCTTTAAGACCACACAAGCAACGGGCCGTTCCTGCCACTCTGCATCGGGGACGGCGACGACGCTTGCTTCAAAGACCGCTTCATGAGCCATCAGGGCATTTTCAAGGTCGACGGAGGAAATCCATTCGCCGCCGCTTTTAATTAAATCTTTCGTGCGGTCGACGAGTTTAATGACGCCTTCTTCATCCACTGTTGCCACGTCGCCTGTATACAGCCAGCCGTCTTTGAATGCTTCGTTTGTTCGCTCGTCTTTATAATATTCATTTGCAATCCACGGCCCCCGAATAAGCAGCTCGCCCATTTCTTTCCCGTCCCAAGCCACCTCACCATGCGCACCGACTATTTTCATTTCCAGCCCCGGAACGAGCAGTCCTTGTTTCGCACGCTGATCAAGTTTTTCTTCTTCGGAAAGATTGGACTGATAGCTTTTTAACCGTGAAACAGTGGCAAGCGGGCTCGTTTCTGTCATGCCGTACGCATGAAGGAAAGGCACGTTGAACTTTTGCTCAAACGTTTGAATCATGCCTCTCGGTGCAGCCGAACCGCCGCAAAGAACAGCCCGCAAACTCGATATATCGTATGAAGCTTCTTCCAATTCTCTCATGAGTCCAAGCCAAATCGTCGGCACACCGGCCGTAATCGTTACTTTTTCCTGCTCAATGAATTCCGCCAGCAGTTTAGGTGTGAACTGCGGACCGGGCATTACTTGTGTCGTGCCGAACCAGGCGGCCGCAAATGGTACGCCCCACGCATTGACGTGGAACATCGGCACAACCGCCATCGCGACATCGGATTCAGACAGTGCCGCTGTATCTGCCAGCCCAAGCGCATAGCTATGCAGCACGATTCCGCGGTGTGAGTAGATGACCCCTTTCGGATTGCCCGTTGTAGCCGACGTGTAGCACATGCCGGCCGGCTCATTTTCACCGATATCAGTTATAAATTGTTCGTCGGGGTTTCCTGCCTTCAGCAATTGTTCATACGAATAAACCGGCTGAAGAGTTGTTTCCGGCATCTCTGGCTGATCGGTCATAATGACGTAGGCTTTCACCGTCGGCAATTTGTCTGCAATCCGTTCAATGAGCGGGACGATATCTTCGTCAATAAAGAGTACTTTATCTTCCGCATGGTTAATAATATAAATGATATGTTCCGGCGACAGTCTCATATTAATCGTATGGAGAACAGCTCCAATACCGGGAGCGGCAAAATATACTTCGAGATGACGGTGGTGGTTCCAAGCGAGCGTGCCTGCCCGTTCTCCCTTTCGTATGCCTAATGTCTTTAATGCACTCATCAGCCGGCGCGTCCGTTCACCGACTTCTTTGTACGTCAGCCGGTGAATGCGAGAATGAGTTCTGGAGATGACTTGCTTTTTTGGAAAAAATCGTTCGGCGCGTTCTAATAAGGAACCAACTGTTAACGGAACATTCATCATTGCCGCGTCTCTCCATTCCATTACATTATTTGTTTGAAAACATCATTGGATGGCCAGCTAACACCTCAGCTGTGTGCTCCCCTTTTTTCGGCGGTTTGGATGCTTCCTCCAAAGTTGGCTTTACTTGCGTTTTCACGAAAGGAAGGCCCCATTTTTCCGTAACCATTTCCCTTTCTTTCATATAACAGTTTTCCGCCAGCTCGCTTGTTTCCAACACAGGAGCCATACAACAGTCAATTTTTTCGCTAAAAGCAGTCCACTCTTGAAATGTTCTGCTTTGAAACAACTTGACTATGTCTTCATAAACTTCATTATCGTCCGTCGTTTTGGACGTATGAGCGGACACCCACTCTTCCTTGTTGACAGCCGCGCAGAAATTTTTCCAGAAGTTAAGTTCAAGGGCGGCAAGACTCATATAGCGCCCGTCCTTTGTTTCATATAAACAATAAGAAATAATCTCACCGGAAAGAGCTTTTACCCCGTGCTCGTACCCGGACATTTTTTCGATAACAAGGTGATTGGCCATGAAAGCAGTAAGAGCATCTGTTAATGAAAGATCTAAAAAACATCCTTCGCCTGTTTTTTGCCGCGCAATTAAAGCGGCCAATATGGACTCGTTCGCAGCGAGACTGCCGATTAAATCAGCGAAGGTCATTGTTGGATGAACCGGCTTTCCTTCTTTGTCTTTCAGCTGGGAAAGCACACCGCTTAAAGCCATGTAGTTTAAGTCGTGGCTTCCGAGTATGCTGAATGTGCCCGATTGGCCGTAGCCGGAAATAGAACAGTAAATAATATCCGGTTTGACTCGTTTGACTGTGTCATAGTCAAGTCCGAGCCGCTTCATCACTCCCGGTCGAAAGCTTTCTATCACAACGTCCGCTTCGCTGATCAGTTTTAAGGCAGACTCTCTCGCTGCCTCTTCCTTTAAATTCAGCACGACGCTTTTTTTGTTGCGGTTATTAGCCAAGTAAATCGCTTTTTCTACTCTTCTGGCGGGATCGCCGCTGGGAGACTCGATTTTAATAATTTCCGCCCCTAAGTCCCCGAGTCTCATCGCCGCGAACGGACCAGGTAAATAATTAGAGAAGTCGATAATTTTTATTCCTTCCAGCACAAAATCAGTCCTTCCAGTCAGTTCGGTAAAATAGTTTGAATATCCATCAGCAATTCTTCTTTGCTTTTAAAATAGTAGTAAAACGTTCCTTTCGTCACGTTCAATTCATCCATGATGTCTTGTATAGATGTTTCTTTAAAGCCTTTATTAGGAAATAGTTCGATGCTTTGTTCTACGATTGTCTCTTTCATTTGTTAAACCCTCTTTTGATCATTTTTACCAAATTGTATCACAAGGAAGAAGGTTTATTGAGCCCTTGCCGGCCATTACGGAGTATTGATTGCTTCTTCCCGCAAAGCTCTTCTTAAGATTTTTCCGACATTTGTTTTCGGAAGCTCTGTTCTGAATTCCACTTGTTTAGGTACTTTATAAGCAGCTAAATGGGCTTTGCTGAATTCAATCATTTCTTCCTCGGTGGCAGATTGACCGGCTTTTAACACAAGAATGGCTTTAACAGTTTCGCCGCGGTAACCATCGGGTATCCCGATCACGACCGCTTCTTGCACAGCCGGGTGTTCATAAAACACTTCTTCTATCTCACGCGGATAAATATTGTAGCCGCTTGCAATAATCAAATCTTTTTTCCGGTCAATAATGGACAAATACCCTTCTTCATCAAGCACAGCAATATCACCTGTGTACAACCAGCCGCCGCGGAGAGTGACAGCCGTTTCTTCCGGCTGATTCCAATATCCTTTCATCACTTGCGGCCCTTTAATAATCACTTCGCCAAGTTCCCCCGGCTTCACATCTTTCGTACCAGTAGCAATATCGACTACCCTGCAGGCTGTTCCGGGAATGCTAAGCCCTACTGTTCCGGGTTTCCGTTCAGCAAATGGTGGATTACAGTGCGTCACAGGCGAGGCTTCAGACAGACCGTAGCCTTCCAGTATTTTCGCTCCCGTCTTTCTCTCAAACTCGCGGAGAAGCTCGACCGGCATCGGGGCGCTTCCGCTGTTGCAAAGCCGGATACAATCGATGCCAAAGCTTTCAGCCTGCGGGTGGTTCGTAATCGCGACGTACATCGTCGGTACACCCGGAAATATGGTCGGCTGTTCCTGCTTTATTGTTTGCAGCACTTCATCGATTTGAAACTGGGGCAGCATGACCATTTCAAATCCAGCATATATCGATAAGTTCATGCACGAAGTCATGCCAAAAACATGAAACAAAGGAATGACGGTCAGACACTTTTCCTGTCCTTTTTTAATTTCATTTTTAAAGAATTTATAAGACTGGACAACGTTAGCAAGGATATTCTTATGAGTAAGCATCGCTCCTTTTGAGCGGCCAGTTGTACCTCCCGTGTATTGGAGAATAGCCGTGTCTTCTTCCGGATTGATGGAAACAGGGGTGAATAACGTACTTTTTGTTAAAAATTGCATGAATGTACTGTCAGGCGCTTCCGGCTGAAAAGGATCTTTTAATGAGACGGTCACAGCCAGTTCAATAGAGGTATTTTGGCGGATTGCCTGCAGTTTGGGGTAAAGGGCATCAAAAATAACGATCATTTTCGTGCCGCTGTCTTCTAAGATGAATGCCAATTCTCTTTCCATAAGCATCGGATTGATTTGAGTCACGATCGCACCGGCTCGCAAAATGCCAAAGTAGGCGATCACATATTGTGGGCAGTTTGGCAGCATAATACCGACGCGGTCGCCTTTTTTGATGCCCGCTGCCTGCAGAGCACAACTGAACGCCTGGACCGCCTGCCAAATGTCCTGATAGGTCGATTTGCTGCCATAAAAACTGACAGCCGGTCTGCTGCCAAATTGTTCAACAGTTTTCTCAAACATTTGCGCTAGTGACAATTTAGGTATGTTCAATTCATGGGAGTAGCCTTCCGGAAAAGAAGCCAGATACTGATTCGGTGCGTTCATTTTTTATCCCCCTTAGTGATTGAATCTTTTTAGAAGCCTTCTTCAAGAAGACGACTCGTTTTGCAGCCGCCTGTTAAATCAAATAATTCTTTTATATACATGAAAAGTCCTCCTATTCTGAAAATTAATTATTTTTCAACTCTAAACGGGCCAGCTGGGCTTCGTGTACTTCATCCGGCCCGTCGGCAAGCCTGAGCGTTCTCGCATTGGCCCACTGGGCAGCTAACGGAAAAGCATCGCTCACCCCGGCGCCTCCATGGGCTTAAATGGCCCGGTCAATCACGTTCAATGCCATCAAAATTCGTTACTTGCACCTGTAGTGACTTTACTTTTTCTGAATAAGAAAAATCCATGCGTTTATCTCTCCTTTCAGTACTAACTGGTTAGTATGTAAACTATTATTATCTTACCGCCCAGCAGCCGGCAACGTAACGGTTTTTGAATTTTCTGTGTTTTAAAAAGAGAGGACATCCTCGTTTTTTCTCCTCTTTTGTAGACATCGCTAGTTGATTATGTAACTTTAATAGAAGTTTTGTCGAACACCTTTCATTTTAATTGTGAAATCGTCATAATATGTAATGTTATATTTTAACGCAAAAAAATATCTGTTCAGGAGAGCTAAGGAATGGAAAAGCAGGATATTTATAATGAATTAACAGCTAAAATTAATTCTAAAAGAAATTTAATGATTAGAGCCGGCATGACAAAAGGACTTAATCACTTTGAAACGATTCAATACAGCGAAGAACTGGATAAACTAATCCATACATACCAAATGCTGATCAAGCTTCCCAGCAACTGATTGTTTGGAATTTAATTATTGTTACTAACTTATTTGAAAAGATTTTTAGGAAAAAACGGGATTATGTGAGATAATGAAAAAGAGTGTAAAATTGAAAAATAGGAAGTGACAAAATGTCTTATTACAATAACAGACGGGAAGAGCCTTTGCCAAATGAAGATATTGACACTTGGGAATGCGTATCAGAAGATTGCAACGGCTGGATGAGGAAAGATTTTTCTGCTGCTGAAACGCCCGCCTGCCCGTTTTGTGGCAAAGAAATGAAAAGCGGCACACGGTATACTCATTTTCTGAAAAACAACAATATACATAAAGAGTAAGCAAGGGGAATTCATCTTCCCCTTGCTTACTCTTGTTATTTTCTCTCTTCGTACGGAATGAGATAAAAACCTATTTTCTCTGACCATTCTCCATAAAAAATATCCGCTATATCATCTACTCCTTCTTTTTTCAGCTCAGATAAAAGCCATTCTTTGCTTTTGCCGGCTTTTTTTAATTCTTTTTCTTCTACTTCACCTTCATCCACTAATAAATACGTCGGTGCATTTTCTTCCGGCGTTATATTCAGCATACCGGGTTTGACGGCCATTTCTTTTGCTTTTGGCAATACGCTCAATGTTCCGCTCGTTTCCAGTGTGGCATGTTCGATTTCAGTTAAAGAAAAGTACCCTTGGTTTCTCATTAAAATTCGCAGCTGTTCCATTTCAATATGATTTTTCTTGAGTGCTCGTATATCAACTTTTCCTTTAATAATTAAATCAGAAGATTCTCCTTTTAACAGCTTTCTAAATCGATCTGACTTCATGACAAGGACCTCGATCAAATAAATCAATCCACCCCAAATAGCAACGGCATATAAAATATGAAAGATCGAAACCTTTTCATCAAATACTCCTTCTTCAAGAAAGCTTCCTAAGAGGATTAAATAAATAAAATCAAATGGAGTGATTTGCGAGAGTTCTTTTTTTCCAAGCAGACGAATGACAATTAACAAACCGATCAACCCAAAAAATATTTTTAAAGCAATACTTACATACATCCTCTTACCTCCTGTGACAAAGTGATAGTTTATCCTTTCTACTCCTTTCCCTTTATACACACGTTCAACCAAGCAAAAATCTTCCTTCCGAACGTTTAAGTCTTTTCCAATATAAAAAATACATCCGCCATTTATTCAACGGATGCATTCTTTTCGTGAAGCTGTATGGAGACAGCCCATATTTATTTTGTCAGTTTGCTTTCCTTCAGCCACTCGGCTAATGAGTCATATGCGTCAGCAGCATCCTGCCAGCCAAGGTCATACAACTTCGTAAGCTTGCGCTGATTGCGCTCCACACGGCTGACTTCAAGCGATTGTGTCGGACGAATAACAAACGCTTCGTTTTCTTTTTCCAGTTGATGAATGTACTCTATCGTTTGGTTGTACAGTTTCCATCTGTTTTCAAGCACCTTTACTACTCCCGGATAGTGAGCGTACTTTCGTTTCGCCATAAAATGAAGACGGGAAGGTTTTTTCATGTATCCTTCGTGCTGTGTAAGAATGATAACATTGCGGCTGCAGCCATCTTGTACGGCCTTCTTGATCGGAACGGGATCGCTGATGCCGCCATCAAGCAAATGATAGTCTTGAAAAGTGACGACCGGCGCAGCAAACGGCAGTGAACTCGATGCCCGGATTGGCGTTAATAAATCTTCTTTATAATCTTTTCTGCCGAAATAAACTGGTTCACCCGTATGGCAATCCGTCGTTCCTACGACAAACTCCGTCTCACTTTTCTTAAATTCCTCATAATCAAATGGAACAATTTGGTTAGGAATGACATCAAACACATAATCCATGCCAAACAGCTCGCCTTTTCTGATCAAATTCCGAAATGAAATGTATTTTGGATCTCTGACAAATCCAATATTCACCCGCTTGTTTCTTCCCCACTGTTTCGAAATGTAGGAAGCGGCATTGCAGGCGCCTGCCGAAACACCAATCACATATGGAAACTCTATTTTGTTCTCAAGAAAAAAATCGAGCACACCCGCTGTGTATAGCCCTCTCATACCGCCGCCTTCAAGCACAAGGCCTGTCTTTGTGTGCATTATTTACCCTCTCCTTTTCATATAATATTGTATCAAAATCTTCCTTCAGTAACGCCTGTTTTGCTTAAAGAAAACTCATTCTATCCGGATGAAAAAATTTTTTTAAAAATTAGGCAAAAACCTATTTTCAAACGAAACATTTTTTTGTATGATATATTCAGATTTACGATAATTTGATGGGAATTAGGGAAGGCAAATGGTGCGCCACCAGCTTCTGCAGCTGGTTCTAGTGGGTTCGATTCCCACCCCGAAATTTTTTATGAACGCTATGAAAAATTTCGAGGGTGGATTCGGACGCAACAGGACCGGAGTGCCCTCATTTGGAGGGATTTACATGTTAAAGAAGCGCGATGTACATGACAGCCATGTACTATTTGATTTGATGACGCACCCTGAAGTCTTCCCTTTTGTGCGCCAAAAAGCCCATTCCTATGAAGAATTTGTCTTCGTAACAAAACAAACGATTGAATCAGAAGAACGGGGAGAATTAATTTCCCGTACAATTACCGATGAATGGGGCAATCCGATCGGTACGATTAATTTATATGATATCAACGAAAACGCCGGATTCCTCGGCACTTGGCTCGGTAAACCGTTCCATGGAAAAGGCTATAATGTCCTGGCAAAAGAAGCTTTTTTTCATGAACTTTTTTTTGACCTCGGTATTGAAGCCGTTTTTATGCAAATCCGCAAAGTGAATGCCCGGTCACGCAAAGCAGCAGAAAAGCTTCCTTACGCGATATTGGCTAACGAGACCCGCCCGGCTATTTATTCTCGTATTAATGAAACGGAAGATGTGTTCGATTTATTTGAAGTGTCAAAGGACTTGTTTACTTTTTATATGATGAGAAAACAAAACGAATCAGCAGAAGAACAAGCAATGGAAGCTTAAACTTTTCGATCCTTCCCCTCTGTCTATGCAGCTTTAAAAATGAATGTTCCTTTCTTGAACCCTTCGGTATCCCGCCGAAGGGTTTTCCAGTTCATCAGCACAAAAGAAAGTTATATGATATAATTTTCTCGTTCTGTGTGTATTTTTAGAAAGAGAGGAGAAAAGAAGTGCAGCAGACGTTTACCGCAAGTGACAAACTGAAACAGCTTTTTTATATTTTAATGCCGATCTTGATTACTCAGCTCGGTTTATTTTCAATGAATTTCTTTGATACGATGATGTCTGCCCGCTATTCGGCAGATGATTTGGCTGGTGTTGCCATTGGTTCCTCTTTATGGGTGCCTGTTTATACCGGTTTAAGCGGCATTTTGCTTGCCGTTACACCCATTGTCGCCCACCTCGTTGGGGCTCGAAAAAAAGGGGACGTCCCTTTTACAGTGATGCAGGGTATTTATGTTTCTATCGTCCTTGCTATTGCTGTTTTCGCTGTCGGCAGCGTGGCGCTTGAACCTATTTTGAACGTAATGAATCTTGAAGAAAGTGTACGAGCGATTGCAAAAGACTACGTCATCGCTTTGTCTTTCGGTATTATTCCCGTATTCGTGTACGCGGTACTCCGCTGCTTTATTGATGCGCTCGGCATGGCGAGGACCTCCATGGTGATTACACTTATTTCTTTGCCTTTAAATGTTTTTTTTAATTATGCTCTCATTTTTGGGAAATGGGGTTTGCCGGCACTTGGGGGAGTCGGGGCTGGTTATGCGTCCGCCATTACGTACTGGCTCATTGCGATCATTGCTGCCATCGTTATTCATCGCGAACAGCCATTCAGCAACTACAAAATATTCCATGCCTTTCCCGCTGTTTCTTTTTCTAAATGGAAAGAAATTTTGCTCATCGGCATTCCCATCGGACTATCTATTTTCTTTGAAACGAGTATTTTTTCCGCGGTCACTTTGTTGATGAGTGAATACAGCACAAATGTTATTGCTGCCCACCAAGTAGCCATCAATTTTTCGTCCTTGCTTTATATGATCCCGCTCAGTATCTCTATGAGTTTAACTATACTTGTTGGTTTTGAAGTGGGAGCCGCCCGGTTAAAAGATGCCAAGATATATAGCTGGATGGGGGTCGCTTTGGCTGTGACCTTCTCATTAATATGTATTACATTGCTGTTGTTATTCCGGGAGCAAATTGCATCGATTTATACGAAAGATGAGGAAGTGCTTAAACTTACCGCCCACTTTTTGTTTTTTGCTGCTTTGTTTCAACTGTCAGACGCGATCCAGGCACCCGTTCAAGGGGCTCTGCGCGGATATAAAGATGTAAACACGACTTTTTTTATGACGCTGGTCAGCTATTGGGTGATTGGGCTGCCATTAGGCTATTACTTAGCCGACGCTACTCACTTTGAAGCGTACGGCTATTGGATCGGCTTAATTTCAGGGTTAACTGCTGGAGCTTTCACCCTTTCCGCCCGGCTGCTTCTCATTCAGCGAAAAAGGCTTCATGCACCAAAATCTGCCGGATAATTGTTATCTTAATAGGACCCCCGGACTGTTGTTCATTAATTTGACGGCTTTCTTCACGAGTCCGGGCTATTGTCCATCATTTGGATGGCTTTCCGACTGCCAAAAAAGAGGGCGTCTCACAGTTGAGACGCCCTCTTTTTGTTTATCCTATTCCATCTGCTGAAGGATATTGTGCGAGAATATAAACGAGTGACAGCGGACCTGCTTTTCTCTTAAGTTTATGAACACAAAAACCATCAGCATCAGCCAATGGTTTAGAAGCCCTCCTGCTTGCTGGTGAGATTAGCTGTCGGGGTCAGTACGTGATTAATCTTTCCGAGAACATCTTGCCCTCCGGTGACCGGAATAATGCTCCCTGTGATAAAATCGGCATTTTCAGAAACGAGAAAGGAAACAACTCTTGCCACATCTTCTCCTGTCCCCGGACGGCCGACAGGAATAAAAGAGCTGCTCTCCCGCTTCGCCTCAGCAATTGTCTCTTCTTTCCAGCGGCCGGCAACATCCCCAGGACAAATCATGTTCGCGGTAATTCCATTTTTCGCTTCTTCCATAGAAATGGTTCTTGTAAAAGAAGCGAGCCCCGTTTTGGCTGCGGCAAAAGCCGATCGGTAAATCCAGCCGGGCGCGGTTTCTACACGGTCAAAACCAAACGTGACAATTCTCCCCCACTTGTTTGTGCGCATATACGGCAAGGTTAACTTGGTTAAATAAAAAACGCTGTTTAAATTACCGTTAATCATATACCCCCATTCATCCCATGTGTATTCATCCATCGTTTTCCGAGGAGCTACGTAAGGACCGGCATTATGGATCATAACGTCAATACCATCAAAGTATTTTGAAGATTCCTCAATTAATTTCTCGCAATCTTCTTTTTTTGAAATATCTCCTTGCACACATATCGCTTGAATAGCGAATGTTTCCGAAAGCTCGTTCACAAGACTTTCCGCTTCCGGCCTGCTAGAACGGTAATTAATCACTACGTTAAAACCACTTTCAGCAAGCTGGACAGCTGTCCGCTTGCCAATTCCTCTTGAACCTCCTGTAATAAGCGCCGTTTTCCTCCCCATGTCATCCTCTCCAAAAAAGTATGTTATATAGATATATACTAAGCATCCCCCTCAGAATATGCAAATTTAACAAAAAAAAGCATCGTGAAATCACGATGCTTTAAGAACGATTTACTTTTTAATAAACATTTGTGTCCAAATGTGGCCGTTTTCTACATAACCGACACCAATGTGTGTGTAATCTTTATTTAAAATATTAGCACGGTGGCCCGGGCTTTCCATCCAAGCTTTTACAACTTCTGCAGGCGTGCGCTGACCTTTCGCAATGTTTTCACCAGCTGAACGGTAGCTGACGCCGAATTGCTTCATCATATCAAATGGCGATCCGTAAGTCGGGCTTGTGTGGGAGAAATAATTTTTTGCCAGCATGTCTTCTGATTTTTTTCTAGCAACAGAGCTTAATTGACTATCAAGCTGTAAAGCTGCTAATCCTGCTTTTTGGCGCTCATTGTTCGTTAAATCGATTACTTGCTGTTCAAATGCATGCAAGCCGGCTGCTGGTTTTGCTGTTGGTGCTGGTTTTGTTGTTGGTGCCGGTTTTGTTGTTGGTGCCGGTTTTGTTGTTGGCGCTGGTTGTGGCGCTGGCTTTGTTGTTGGTGCCGGCTTTGTTGTTGGTGCCGGTTTTGTTGTTGGCGCTGGTTGTGGCGCTGGCTTTGTTGTTGGTGCCGGCTTTGTTGTTGGCGCTGGTTGTGGCGCTGGCTTTGTCGTTGGTGCTGGCTTCGCTTCTGATGCTGGTTTATCAACAGGCTGGGCTGGTTGCTGAACTGTCCAGCCATATTGTTTCAAGATTGATTGCCAGTTAATATTTCCTGCCATAAGTCTTTGCGCCATATCTTGTGAAACAACGAACGCTTGTGTTTCATATTGAACTTTCACTGTCGGTTGTGAAACCGGTGCAGCTGCTTCTGTTTTGTTTGCAAACGGAGAAGCAAACAACGTTAATGATGCGGCTAATGAAACTAGTACTTTTTTATTCACGTAAACTTCACTCCTGTTTTTTTATTTGTTTGACAGTAAAATCGTAGCATGATTGTTTTGTAATAAGAGAGGGAATTCCTAGCAAAAAAGCCAGTTCCTTTTTCTAAAAGAAACTGACTTCTCCGCTTGGTGTTTTTCTACTATTTCCCCTTATAAGATCAATGGTTACCATAAAATTCACATGAATGCTTATTTTGGTTTTCTCTCCACCACGCTGGATAGTTCACGATAAATTGGCACGTTTATATACTAGCAACGCAGGGAACAACTCCATCAGTTTTTTCAAAAAAGACAGTTTGATGACAATTTCAACAAATGTTTGTCATAAAGAAAAATTCTTTCAATAAAACTTTTACACATTCTCAAGGCTTGTCAGTTCGGCTTTCATGTCGGCTTGATTCAATTGTTCCCCGATAATAACAAGGGTTGTCGGCATGTTCATTTCTTCTGGCATCCATAACGGCATCCCATACGAATATTGAAACAGCATCGGAAAAACAGATTGAGTAACAGGTACATACCCTTTCATTCGAAAAATGGTCTCACTATGTTTGCGAACCCATTGTTCAAACTCTTCCATGTTTACTTTTTGTGTAAACGTATGGCTGAACACACTTAAATGGAGATGGTGATGAGCGTGCACAGCCGTTGTTTCTTCTTTTTTCGACATCGACAAGTTTTGTAACGCTTTCATTGGTATTTTCGCATTGACGGCCGCATACAATGTTCTTTCAGCATTTATTTGCTGAATCTCATAAGCAATGGTGCCTACATCCATTTCCGAAACAAGATCTGTTTTATTTACGACCAGCAAGTCGGCATGTTTAATTTGTTCATACATAAGCTGGAGAACAGCAGGAGGCAATTCTGCCCTCTTTTTCCATGTTAAACAATCAACGGTCGTCAAGATCCCTTTCCACTCCAGCTGATCAGCAAAAAGGGGAGACATAATCGCATCGATCGCTTCGACTGGATGAGCGGCGCCTGTCGTTTCAATAATTAAATCATCGAACGTTTCATTAAAAAGCAGCTCTTGTAATTGTGATTCTAATTGTTCTTGTACGGTGCAGCATATACAGCCGTTTAACAGCTCTTTTAACGGCGTGTCCTCTTCTACAACCGCCGAATCGATCGACACGTCTCCAAGTTCATTCATGAGCACAGCCGGCCGGCGATTTTGGCCCTTTAAATGAACGAGTAATTGTTTCAATAAGGTTGTTTTGCCGCTGCCGAGAAAACCCGACAATACGTATACATGTTTTTTCATTTAATGATCCAGCCTTTCCATTTTGTTTTCATAAAAAAACTGCCTTTAAAAGGAATGTAACCGGCCTTTTAAAGACAGCTTTTGACCCCATTAAGACGTGGAATCTTTTTGCCGTTTCGAGAGGATCTCTACAGCTTTTTGTTTTTGCGTATCGTTTTGCTGAACTTTTTCTCTTAAATCTGTCATTAGTTGAACGGTCGTGTCACCTGACAGCACACCTGTTTCGTCCATTCCTGCTTTTTTCTGAAATTCCTTCACGGCTTCTTCCGTTTCTTCATCAAAGAAACCATCAATTTTTCCAGGGTTGTAGCCAAGCGCTTCGAGCATTTTCTCCGCAGTCTTCACCTCTTCTGACAAGCTATCGAGCTTGAGCTCACTGTCAGGGCTCAGGTAAGACAAGTTCGAATAAGCAGGCAGCTTAACTACCGTATCAGGTTCTACCCCTTTTTTATGAATCCAGTTCCCATTTGGCGTCAGCCATTTGGCCGTCGTAAATTTCATGTTCGATCCATCTTTGAAATCTTCCGCTGTTTGCACCGTGCCTTTGCCGAATGTTTTTTCTCCTATTAAAGGGACACCGGCTGATTCTTTCATCGCAGCCGCAAAGATTTCAGAAGCACTGGCACTTCCGCTGTCGATTAGCACTGCTACAGGAAGAGTGAACTTTTCTTTGTTATCAGACACCATTTTCTCGCGCTTGCCTGTGCTGTCTTCCACTTGGAAAAGAACTTTCCCTTTTGGTACGAACATATTTGTTATTTCAATGGCTTGATCAAGCAGTCCGCCTGGATTTTGCCGTAAATCCAGTACCATGGACTTCATGCCTTTTGCTTTCATTTCTTCGATTGCTTTTTTCAGTTCGGCCGATGTGCGGTCAGAAAAGCTCGTAATTTGAATGTGGGCAACCTTGTCTTCATCCATTTCCGCATAAACGGTCTCTATTGGAATTTCATCACGGACGATCGTGACTTCCATCGGTTTCGTCGCCCCGGCACGCTGAATTTGCAATTTTACTTTTGTTCCTTTTTCACCGCGTATGAGCAAGACAGCCTCAGATGAACTCTTACCTTGCAGACTTTTTCCATCAACCGCCATGATGCGGTCATTTGGACGAAGACCTGCCTTTTCAGCCGGCGATCCTTTAATTGGGGAGACAATTTTGATCGTGCCTTTTTCTTCCTGGATTTCTGCACCTATTCCTTCAAATGAAGATGATACACTTTCATGGAATTGGCTTGCTTCTTTTTTATCCATGTAATCAGTGTAAGGATCATCAAGAGAATCGAGCATCCCATTGATTGCCCCGTTCACTAAAAGATCTTTATTCACATCTTTGTAATAATTTTTTTCCAATTTATCATATGCTTCATATAATTTTTCAAATTCCTGGCGTGGCTTCACACCAACATCTGCCGCTTTTTCATCACCAAAAGCAAGGGCAAATGTCGTAATGGCCGCTGTTGCGAATACGAGAAAAAATAAAAGCATAATAAAGTGGAACTTTTTCAACCGGATATAATGGGAATGATGTTTGTCTTCAGGCTGGCCGGACCTGTTTTCATCCATGATGCTCACCGCTTTCCATGCATTAATATTCATTAATTCAACTCTTACATTCTATCAGTTTTTTATTGAATTAAAAAGGAAAAACCTCTCCTTACTTAAACGAGGAGAGATTTCAAGTTGAATTGTATGAAATAACCTTGGCACTCGGCTATATTTTTTCCACTTCATGAAAATATTCTTCCAGTGTCCAGCCGTGCTGAAACATTTCTTCAGCCATTCTAACGCCGACATAGCGAAAATGCCACGGTTCATACATATATTTTGTTACATTTTCTTTATCTTTCGGGTAACGCAAAATAAAGCCGTACTTATGCGCATGATTGGCGAGCCACTGGCCTTCTTTTGTCGTTTCAAACGATTGGAGTAAATCAAATTGCACGCTTTCCGCGGAGATATCCATCGCAAGGCCTGTCTGATGCTCACTTTGCCCTGGGGGTGCCACTGACTCTGTCGCTTTTTCGAACGAGCCGGCTTTGGCTATTTGATTGTTCATAATTTCCTGCTGCCGGTCGTAGGATCGGTAGCCCGAAACAGCAAACAAATGAATTTGTTCTGTCTTTGCCGCTGCAAACATTTTTTCCAGCGCGGCAGCCGCTTCTTTTCTTACATAGCTTTTTTCAATATCTTGTTCACCGAATGAAAACGGAATATTCGGGCGCACTAAATCTTGCGGCTTATAATCTGCCGGAAGCGAAAACTGTTTATTGACGAGAGCCATTATATTTTCGGGGTTGGCTATGACTGCTTTTCCATCCACTTCTTTTACTTCATTGAAAAAGGCCGCTTCTAGCTGCGGTCCTGCAGAAGCTTGTTGTTCCGGTTCTAATTTTTCCTGCTTCTTCTGTTCAGTTTGTCCACTTTCCCCTGGTTCTTTATTTTTCCATTCATCCATCGCGCCTTCCAGCTGCTGGCATCCGCCGAGCAGTAAAACGGCTGATAAGATCCATCCTGCTTTTTTCACTTCATCACCTGATTTCTCATCCGCTCCTAAATTTCTCCGTAAGAACAGATAAATTGTCAAAGGAAAACCAGCCTGTCAAATGGCTGGCTTCTCGATTATTACTCTTGAATCGCTGCTTCAAGAGCTACTTCAATCATTTCGTTGAATGTCGTTTGACGTTCATCGGCGGACGTTTCTTCCCCCGTTAAAATGTGATCACTCACTGTCAAAACAGATAAAGCTTTTCGTCCAAACTTAGCCGCGAGCGTATAAAGAGCTGCTGTTTCCATTTCAATTGCTAAAATGCCATAATTAGCCCATTTTTCATGTTCGGCATTATCATTATAAAACAGATCGGCTGTAAATACATTACCGACTTTTAAATGAAGGCCTTTTTCGACACCGGCATCAAACGCTTTTTTTAATAACTCCCAGTTAGCCGTTGGTGCATAGTCGACACCTTTAAATGTCATGCGGTTCATTTGAGAATCAGTAGAAGCGCTCATCGCTAAAATAACGTCACGGACTTTTACATCCTTTTGAATAGCTCCACACGTACCGACACGAATCAAATTTTGGACGTTGTAGCTTTGCATTAACTCATTTATATAGATGGAAATGGATGGCACACCCATTCCCGTTCCTTGTACAGAGATTTTCTTTCCTTTATATGTTCCTGTATAACCGAACATGTTTCTTACTTCATTATAACAAGCCGGGTTTTCTAAAAATGTTTCCGCAATATATTTCGCCCGCAGCGGGTCACCGGGAAGGAGAACCGTTTCTGCTATTTCGTTTTCTTTCGCTCCAATATGAATGCTCATTGTAAAACCTCCTGATTAACGTCTATTTGCATCCA
Source organism: Bacillus aerolatus (assembly GCF_009183655.1). Lineage (GTDB taxonomy): Bacteria > Bacillota > Bacilli > Bacillales > Domibacillaceae > Pseudobacillus > Pseudobacillus aerolatus. Next base: position 432,396 of record NZ_WEIO01000001.1, on the reverse strand, counting down.
TCATTTTAATCCTTTTCAGAAGGCTCTGCAATGAAAATGAGCCGTTTTTTGTCAGGACTATTATTTAGATGAACAGCTATTTAAACGTATTTAGCGATGATTTGCTTTAGTTTTTCGTTAAGCTTTGGCACGTCTTGGGAAGTGACTGTCAGTCTCACAAATGTTTCATCCATTTCAAATGCTTCTGCCAAAAACCCGCCGATCCCTTTTGCTTTGCGGTCCACTTGAATGAGCAGTTCCGCTTTTTCTTTCGTTTGAGAAAGGAACATCACTTCAAGTTCATCCAGCTTGCCGCGGAACGGACCGCTTGTCGGCACAAATTCAAACTCCTGAACGAATGGAAAACGGCTGCCTATTCTTTTTGGCGCCTGCTCGCATTCCACTTGCCGCAGCCTGAAACCGAGCTGTTCGACTTCTTTTAAAACAGCAGCAGTCATTTTGTCTGGACGGATTTCAATATAATCTTTATCTTCCGGATCGGCTGCATTTTTAATATCCAGACCAGTCGCTACCCAAACGCGCGTATTGCCGTAAGTGATGGGCGTATCTAAAGGAAGCTCCATTGAAAAAGGAATCACTTTCGTTTCATTTGCCCCGATTTTAAAAGGTTCATTTAGTTTATGTTTTTTGATGGATGCATAATCCGTATATTTTTTGTCATCCGACTCACGAATAAACGTTGTATACACCGTTAAGTAAATGGAATCGATTTGCTGTTCGACGCTTCCCCCACACACTTCAACCTGCCCTTTCATGATGTCTCCAGCTGTGTATTCCGGCTTTTCCAGTTTTGTATCTACTTTTGCGCCGCCGATCCCAATACTTGCAAGCACTTTATTAAAAAACGACATATAAACTCCCCCTTATACTTTTATCTAATCGGTACATATACGTTAGCAACCTCCGAAAGGTTTCGTTAAACATAAAAACTCCCTCTCATTGCAGAGAATGAAAGGGTCAGTCTTTTTCTTCTTCCATATAACGTTCCCACGCGTCATCGAATACAGTCATGCTTGGCAAGTAAAGACCATTCATTTCTAAATACCGGCTTAATTCGTCGTACTGCCGAGCCGTTTTCGGAAAGCTGTGATCGGTAAACGCGTGGTTGGCAAAGTCCGCAAGCTCATCCCGCGGCGGTTCTTCACGAAATTTCATTAAATAATGAAAAAATGACTTTCGCACAACACCATCTCCTTTTTCAATCAATATAAAGGAACGTGGTGTTTCGTGTAAAGAGAAAGTTTTTCACATTACAAAAAGAATGATTCAATAGCCGATCAATTTTCTTCAAAAAGTGACAGCCATTCAACGTAGCCTTCTTCTTTCATTTTTTCTTTCGGAACAAAGCGTAAAGCGGCCGAGTTGATACAATAACGCAGTCCGGAAGGCCCCGGTCCATCAGGAAATACGTGGCCAAGGTGGGAATCGGCTTTTTCGCTTCTGACTTCCGTACGTACCATGTTATGGCTGAGGTCTTGTTTTTCCAACACTTCCTCTTCCTTAATCGGCTTTGTAAAGCTTGGCCAGCCGCAGCCGGCATCATATTTATCGCGGGAAGAAAACAGCGGTTCCCCGGAAATAATGTCCACATAGATGCCGTCTTCAAACGTGTTCCAATATTCATTTCGAAAAGGCGGTTCTGTTCCATTGTTTTGCGTCACTTCAAATTGCATTTCGTTCAACTTTTTCTTTAATTCTGCCGGATTACCTTTCAACTTTTTTCCCTCCCCAATGGTTGCGAATAAAAGCAGCCCGTCCTGACCCTTGCTGATATGATTCGTAATGGGCTGGATTTTTTTTATAATAATGCTGGTGATATTCTTCTGCCGGATAAAATGGCTTGGCCGGCAAGATTTTAACGGCCACCGGCAGCGGAAACCGTCCGCTCTCGTCCAGTTTTTTCTTTGATTCTTCAGCGAGAACCCGCTGTTCTTCCGTATGATAAAAAATAGCTGTTTGATAAGACTGGCCCCGGTCATAAAACTGGCCGCCGGCATCTGTCGGATCGATTTGCGTCCAATATACATCAAGCAGCTTTTCATACGGAAAGACAGACGGATCAAATGTAATTTCAACCGCTTCATAATGGCCCGTCGTTTCGCTGCATACTTCTTCATACGTTGGATTTTCTGTGATGCCGCCGGTATATCCTGAAATGACTTTTTTGATGCCTGGCTGCTCATCAAACGGCTTCACCATGCACCAGAAACAGCCGCCGGCAAATGTTGCTTTTTCTTCCATCTACAATCACCTCTTTAGAAAATATACCCTATTTTAGCTATTTTAACGTACCTTCCCAGAAAGCGAAATAAATCAGCTTATAACAAAAAGGATGTCCCATAAGCGCTTGGCTCTTTGCTTTCGGGACATCCTTTACTCATTTATTTTCGACTGGCAGCAACAGTGTGAAGCTGATATCATCTTTTTTAAGATCAATACGTTCGGCTCTGACTTTCAAGTTGCTTTTCAGCTCCATCTTATCGAGCGATATATAAATTATTTTATCATTAGGCATGATTTTTACCCAATCCGGAAACTGATAGGCGTCGCGCGCTGCTTTTAATACGTAGGACACAGGCAAATTAATTTTACCAACTTTAATTCCTTTTTGCCGGAGAACGACGTTGCCGTTTTCTAATGCTTCCGGTTCAAACGTCAATTTGTAATCAATCCGTTCGGAAAAAACAGCGACATCTCCGTACAGTTCAACTTGATCGCGTAAATAGACGTTGTAATCAACCAGACTGTTCGCTTTTTGTTCTTCAACAAACATTTTTATGACTTTATTAAGATCTTCTTTATTAGATTGCACGTGAAACTTGACTGCCTCTTCTTGAGGGCTTGCTTCAGGCAATGGTTCCTCCTCAATAGGCAAAAGCAAGCCGATGACAAGAGCAAGAACGAGGAGCACATTTAAAGCGAGCAATCCTAAAAATGCAAATTTCCATCCTTTTTTCATGGGCTTTCCTCATTTACGTAAATAATTTTTTTGTTCGTTAGTTCTTCAAGCTTTTCACCTTTAATCGTTTCAAATATTCTGTTGGCCATTAGTTCGTATCCACGGTCATTAGGATGGAACTGGTCTTTATAAAAGAGATTTTCTTTCGTATTCCGAAAAAGGTCTTCCACAGCAACAAAGCATGTTTGGGTGTATTGCCCCACAGCACTTTCACTCGCCGCGTTCCAGTCTTTCATAATGACTTCCACCTCTTCTACATCAGCGAACACTTTCATAAAAGGATTATAAAGGCCGACTAAAACAATGCCTGCGTCCTTGTTTTGCTTTCTGACCGTTTGGATAATTTCATGAAGACGCATTGCATAAGATTCGCGCTGCCGATCAAATTCTTTTACGCTGAGCTGCGCAAAATTGTCTTTGAACACTTTCATAATATCGTTCCCGCCGATCGTAATGATGACGAGGTCTGCTTGTTGAAGTGATTGTTTCACTTCTTGCTGGCCAAGCCGTTCAAGCAGCTGATCCGTACGGTTTCCTTTTACCCCAAAATTTTCAAAGCGGGCGCTTTTCACTGCATTTAATTGTTCCAGCTGTTGTTCTAAATAGGGAATATAGCCGCCGCTGCCTGAACTGTCGCCTACTCCTTGTGTTAAAGAGTCACCGATGGAGACGACATTCAAATCTTTCGGAATCACTTCTTTTTGTTCGGTTATAAGCTGAGCACAGCCGGTTAAACTGAACATAAAAGCAAAGAAAATGATCCACCATTTTCTCAAGTTGTTCACCCCACAGTTTAAATTATTCATATTATAGCATAATCCTTTTTTAGAAGAAGCATGGAGCTTTAAGATGCCTGCATTGGTTCTTTCCGAATCGTATAGTATAATATGTTTGCTTATATAGAAAAACCACCGCAAAGGAGTTTTTACGAATGAAGCTGCTTAATTATTTCGCTCTGCTTAGCATTCTGCTCGTCTTGATCGCTGGCTGTTCAGCAAAAACAGAAAACGCCGAGGATACCGGACATTCCGAGCATGCTAATCATGATCACATGCATACCCAGCCAAATGGCGATCTTCAAGAAACGACTCTATCCGTCGAGACAATGCCCGGATTTTTGAAAGATAAAGATGATCAAATGAAAGCCATTTATCTGGCGGCTGCCAAAAATCCCGATGTGCTGTCATCGATGCCCTGCTACTGCGGCTGCGGTGATTCAGCCGGCCATAAAAGCAATTTAAATTGCTTCGTTGCTGAAATGACCGAAGAGAAAGTTGTTTGGGATGACCACGGAACGCGCTGCGGAGTATGCTTGGAAATTGCTGCAGAATCGGTTCTTATGAAAAAAGAAGGTAAATCACTGAAAGAAATTCGCCAGTATATTGATGAGAAATACAATGAAGGCTACGCTAAACCAACTCCAACACCTATGCCAGCATAATGCCAAGAAGCTATCCCTGTCTATCGGGACAGCTTTTTTATTTTGTTAAGCCGCAGCTTATTTAGCCCAATACATGATTCCAAGTGCACCGGGACCGGCATGTGTTGAAATAATCGGAGTCGTTGTTTCAATGTCAATCTCTTCAACACCGGTTACTTCGATCAGCTTTTCTCTTAGACGGCTCGCCAGCTCGTAACCCCCGGCATGAACTAATCCGATTTTCACTAATTTTTTTCCTTTGACTTCTTCAGCAATTTGCGTCGATAAAAACTTGATGACTTGAGCGTGGCTGCGCACTTTTGTCACCGGACTTAATTCCCCTGTATCAAGGTTGGCGATTGGCTTAATATTCAGAAGTGAGCCAATAAAACCTTTTGCTTTGCCGATACGCCCGCCTTTTATTAAATTTTCCAATGTATCAACCACAATATAAAGCTTTGTTTGTGACCGGATTTCTTGCAGTTTTGTGACGATGTCTTCCATTGCTTCGCCTTGTTCAGCCATTTTGGCTGCTTCAATAACTTGAAAAGAGAGGGCTTTTGAAATATACCCTGAATCCACAACAGTCACATCAGATTGGCTCATTTCTGCCGCTTGTTCAGCTGAACGCACCGTTCCACTCATCTTGCCTGTCATATGAATAGACAAAACTTTGCTGCCGTCTTTCCCTAATTCGTCATATACTTCAAGAAATCGGCCGACAGGAGGCTGAGAGCTTTTTGGCAGTTCTTTCGCCTGCTTCATCCGCTCCAAAAATTCATCAGGGGAAATGTCGACTGCATCCAAGTAGCTTTCCCCATCTATAAAAATCGTTAAAGGAACACTTGTAATCTCATATTTGTTCAGTATTTCTTCTCTTAAATCCACTGATGAATCTGTTACAATTTTTATTCGTTGCACGATTTCACATCCTTACTGTATACAATCAATCTGTTGATATTATATCGTTAAATGCACACAAGTAAAATCATATTCCCTTTATTGACTATAAAAATGTCACTATAAGGGCAGCGTCACTATCGTAAGTGCTAAAATAGTTTTTAGCGGCTGAAAATGGAAGAAACATCCACCTGTCGCCACTTTTTTTAAGGATGAATATGAAGTGCAGCAATCCCTTGTTTCTCAATTACATGAATATAGAGTTTTTGAACTTCATATCTTATACAGTTGGGAAAAATCTTATTAGGGGATGAGGAGATTATGAAATTTGCACTTGAAGAAAAATTTTCGAATTTAGCAAATGGATCTATAAAAAAAGTTTCAACCGAAACCGAGTATGAGGTCAGAGAGAGTGAGAGAAATATCGAGATATTGGGAAGATTTGTGGTCACCAGGGAAATAAAAAACCAAAATAGAGTGACCGAGATCAGAGATTATCTTCCCATAGAAATTACTGTTCCAAAAAATAAAATAATTAAAAAAACAGCGGAGGTATCCCTTCTTTTAAAAGAATTCCGAATTGAACTCGAAGGAGACTTTGCCATATTTGGAGTGGAAGTAGAACTTACTAATGTTACGACTTCTTTACCTTCTCTCATTAACCGGGATAAACTAAAAGATAATTTAGCAGAAAAAGCTATTAATTCGGGGGGGAAACGCTATTTTGATAATGAATTGATTGATGCATATCGGCTTTTAAATTATTAATTAGAACTACTAGATTATTTTCAAGGCATCCAACTTAGCTATGGTAACGGAGTCTTAGTAGTACCCAACGTTTGTCTGTAATGAGTTTAGCAGGCGGGAGTAAGACAGGTTGATGGGCATGTGACGCTGCCCCTTAAAGTCGTTTTTCTCATGAAAACTACCGAGGCGTCAGCTTAATTTTGTCCATACAAAAAAGCTTGAGGGAAACCTTCCTCAAGCTTTTTTATGTGCTATTTAATACGTGAGTGATGATGTTATTTTAGTTTTTCTCCACATTAGTAATCCCGCTTATGGTTGTCGGGGCAGGACAGGCGCTTCCGCTTTTCTTCTTGTCCAGCTGCAGCGCCTTGCCCCTCGAGGTCAAATAACCTTCCCCAATGAAGTCAAAGAACGGACTTCTTTGGGGAAGAACATTTGCTTGTCGGGGCAGGACAGACGCTTCCGCTTTTCTTGTCCAGCTGCAGCGGCCAGACTCTCGGACATAAGCCGTCACGCCTGTGTGGCAAAGAGCGCCACTTCGGCGGTCCGTCTTACGCCTGCCGAGTCTAAACGGCCGCTTCCGCTTTTCTTTATGCAAGAAGGGAACGGTCGCTTAAGAGCGCTTCGCCGCGGATTCTTTGGAATTCAGCTAATAGCTTTTCTACTGTCAGGTCCGGCTTTTCTGTTTCATTTGCCTGAAAAATAATTTGGCCTTTATCCATCATAATTAGACAGTTGCCGAGGTCTAGCGCTTGTTGCATGTTGTGAGTAACCATTAATGTTGTTAACTGGAATTTCGCAACAATTTCTTTCGTTAATTTCGTAATTAAATCCGCTCTTGCGGGATCGAGTGCTGCTGTATGCTCATCCAGAAGCAAAATATCCGGTTTCGTGAACGTAGCCATCAGCAAAGACAGCGCCTGCCGCTCACCACCTGACAGGAGCCCGACTTTTGCCTGGAGACGATCTTCCAGTCCAAGATGAAGAATTTCCAATTGCTCCCGGAAGAAATCACGACGCTTTTTTGTTACGCCAAACTGGAGCGATCTCGGCTTTGTCCGGTTGTATGCCAGTGCCAGATTTTCTTCAATCGTCATCGTTGGAGCCGTTCCGGCAAGCGGGTTTTGGAAGACGCGGCCAATTTTTCTGGCCCGCTTATGCTCAGGCATGGAAGACATATCTGAACCGTTAATTTTTACTGTCCCGTAATCAGGAAAAATATTGCCGGATATAATATTCATTAACGTCGATTTTCCCGCCCCGTTACTGCCAATCACCGTCACAAAGTCACCAGGGTTCATCTGCAATTGCAATTGGTTCAAGGCGATTTTCTCATCTGGAGTGCCCTCATAGAATACTTTATAAATCTGATCTAGCTGCAGCAACTTGATCCCCTCCATTTGTACCAGCCGATCCTAATTGTGCGGCCCGCTTTTTCTTTCTTGCTCCGGCTTTTTGCTTTTCAATCAATTTAGGTACGACGAGAGCGAAGATGACGATCACCGCTGTGATCAGCTTCATATCTCCTGTTTCGAGAAATTCTGCTCTCAGTGCGAGCGTCACGATCAAACGGTATAAAACGGCTCCGATTAACACAGCAAGCGTAGCTCTTACAATCGTCGCATTGCCAATCACGGCTTCACCGATAATGACAGAAGCCAACCCGATAATAATCATCCCGATGCCCATTCCTACATCACTAAATCCGTTGTATTGGGCAACTAAAGCGCCTGAAAATGCGACGAGTGCGTTAGCGATTCCGAGACCAAGGACTTTCAGCCAGTCTGTGTTCGCTGAAAAGCTCCGCACCATGCCATCGTTGTCGCCGACAGCACGCAAGCTCAAGCCGATTTCTGTTTTTAAGAAAAGGTCGACTGCCTTTTTAATAGCAAATGCCAATACAAACATCACAGTAAAAATTCCCCATGTAGAAGGAATGTACTCGCTTAAGCCGATAGAAGTAAGCAAGCTTTGCATCATGCTGTCAAAGCCTAAACCTTGCCACCAGGCAGAAATTTTTGTAATCACTGTTTCTTCCGCAAGCAGCGGCACGTTCGGTTTATCCATAATACGAAGGTTAATTGAATAAAGGGCGATCATCATTAAAATACCGGATAGTAGTGCGTTAATTTTACCTTTCGTATGAAGAATGCCCGTGACACAGCCGGCTAAAAATCCGGCGACTAAAGCACCGGCTGTCGCAAGAAACGGATTGACGCCTGAAATAATCAGCACGGCGGCTGTCGCTCCACCTGTAACGAAGCTTCCATCGACCGTTAAATCCGGAAAGTCCAATATTCGAAATGACAAATAGACTCCCAGGGCCATAATGGCATATATTACGCCGACTTCAACTGAACCGAATAAGGCTGTAAACATATAAATCCCCTCCTGTTAGGCAGAAAACAGAGGGGCTTTTGGCGAAAAAACCCCTCTGCTTATCATTTTAGAAATTCAGCCTGCTCTTTCCACTCATCTTTTACTTTAATATTCATTTCTTTCGCTGCTTTTTCATTGATTAGCAGTTTTAAATTTTGCGGAGGCTGCACAGCCATATCAGCCGGTTTATCTCCATCTTTTAAAACTTTCGCTGCCATTTCCCCTGCTTCATAGCCGATGTCATAATATTCGAAGCCAAATGCGGCAAACCCGCCACGTTTAACAGAGTCCAGTTCACCGACAAATAAAGGAATGTCCTGCTCGTTAGCGACTTGAATGACCGACTCAAGAGCGGATACAACCGTGTTATCAGTAATGATATAAATCATGTCTGCCTTTCCGCCAAGCGACTCCGCGGCTTGCTTGACTTCCGAGGTAGCAGAAACCGTTACCGGCACTATTTTCAGCCCGTTTTTATCCATGACCTTTTTCACTTCTTCTACTTGGGCAACAGAATTTTGCTCGCCGGCATTATAAATGACTCCGACACGCTTTCCTTCAAATTCTTTTGCCATAAATTCAATCGTTTTTGGAATAGCTTCTGGATGCAAATCTGTTGTTCCTGTAATATTTCCGCCAGGCTTGGCCGGATCTTTTACTAAACCAGCTGCTTTTGCGTCTGTGACAGACGTAAAAATGATCGGTATTTCTTTTGTTGCGTTCAATGCGCTCGTAGCACTCGGTGTGGAATTAGCAAAGATTAAATCCACTTTGTCGCCGGCAAAGTTGTTGGCAATCGTTTGGTTGTTATTTTGGTCGCCTTGTGCAATTTGCACATCATATTCAGCTTCCACGCCAGCATCCTCCAATGCCTTTTTAAAGCCTTTATAAGCGTTATCAAGGGACGGATGCTCTACAAATTGCGTAACGCCAATTTGAACCTGTTCTTTTTTCTCATCAGATTCGGATGCTTTTTGCTCTTTTTCTCCGCCGCATCCCGCAAGCAAAACAGCGCTTGCGATTCCTGCGGTTGCCATGCCCTTCATCCACTTTTTCATCTTGTTTCCCCCTCAAATCCCGTTGTTTTCTGACAACTTTTAGACACATTTATAAGCTAAATTCATTATGCTTCAAAAGTAACAGAAAATCAAGTATTTTCAGAATAGTAATAACACGAAATTTCACCGTTATATTTATTAATGTTATAGAGTGAAAGCCGCAGTATACATATTAAATCAATAGCTTTAATAAAAAATAAAATCTATTTATTACGTGTATTTATAAAGCGTATAAATACTTTTGTTTAATAACTTTTTTGAGATTTAATCAAAAAAAAACAGCAGAGGATATCTGCTATTTTTTCTCGTAAATACGAAAGTAATATTCATAAGGGTTTTTATCATTTGTTTCCCCTTGCTTCTCAGAAACAAGGTTCCAGTTTTCCCACTGAATCATGTCCGGAAAAAATGTGTCTCCCTCAAATGAATGATGAATATTTGTGACATATAATTTATCCACATACGGCATCATTTGCTTGAACACTTCCGCTCCTCCGGTAATAAACAATTCTTCTTCGTTTTTAGCTTTTTCCAGCAGTTCCTCATATGAATGAACGATCGTACAGCCGGCTGCTTTATAGTTTTCATCTCGTGTAATGACGATGTTTTCACGTCCGGGGAGCGGTTTTCCGATGGATTCGTACGTTTTTCTGCCCATCACGATCGGGTGGCCCATCGTTGTTTCTTTAAAAAATTTCAGATCTTCCGGAAGTCTCCACGGAAGTGAATTATTTTTGCCGATGACGCCATTTTCATCCATTGCCCAAATAAAAGAAATCATGCCATCCCTACTTTCTTTCAATAATCAAACAGCTACAGGTGCTTTAATAGTGGGGTGCGGGTCATAGCCTGTAAGCGAAATATCTTCCATATCAAAATCAAACACCGACTGCTTTTCTTCGTTCAATTTTAATGATGGCAGCTCTTTCGGCTCACGGCCCAATTGAGCTTTCACCTGCTCAAAATGATTCACATAAATGTGGGCATCGCCCAATGTATGAATGAATTCCCCCACTTCCAAACCGCATTCATGCGCCACTAGGTGGGTTAATAGTGCATAGCTCGCAATGTTAAAAGGAATTCCTAAAAAGATATCTCCGGAACGCTGGTAAAGCTGGCAGGACAATCTGCCTTCTGACACGTAAAATTGAAACATCGTATGACACGGCGGCAGCGCCATCGATGGGATGTCTTCCGGGTTCCAGGCAGAAACAATCAACCGGCGCGAATCCGGATTCTTTTTAATCGTTTGAATCACTTCTTTTAATTGGTCAATCGTTTCGCCGGCAGATGTTTTCCACGCCCGCCACTGGCGGCCGTATACATCGCCCAGTTCGCCGTAGGCAGCGGCAAACTTATCATCTTCTAATACCCGCTGTTTGAATAGATCCATTTGCTCCTGGTATAAAGCATTAAACTCTTCGTCTTGCTGGGAACGCAAGCCGAAGTTCGACATGTCCGGCCCGTTATAATCTTTGCTTTCCACCCAGTTTTTAAACGCCCATTCGTTCCAGATGTTGTTATTATGCTGAAGCAAATAACGAATATTCGTATCGCCTTTAATAAACCATAATAGTTCGCTGGCGATCAAGCGGAAAGGGATGCGTTTAGTCGTTAAAAGCGGAAAACCTTCTTGCAAATTAAAGCGCATTTGCGCACCAAACAAGGAAACAGTCCCTGTTCCAGTTCGGTCTTCCTTTTTCGTTCCTTCTTTTAAGACATGACGGCATAAATCCAAATACTGTTGTTCACTCTTACTCATCGTGTTGTATTCACTCCTCGTTAGTCACATGGCTTACTTTGCAGACACAGCCGATGTCCCGTCCACTTCAATCGTTCCATAATGAAAAAGTGACGTCGGACGGATATGCTGCTTGAAGCCTAGCTCAGAAAATCGTCTAGATTGATAATGATCTTTTAAAACAATCCGCTGTTTTGCCACACGGAGAGCTTCTTGTACCGTTTCCTTTGTTAGTTCATCATGTACAGCAAGTTTTCTCAAACCGGCAATCCCTTCTGAAGATAAAATGGGCTTTGTAAACATCGGATCGAAGTAGACCACATCGAAAGATTTGTCAGGCAGTCCAGTCAAAAGCTCTTGGTAATGCCCTTGTTTAACTGAAATCCTCTCCATCGCTTCATTCAGTTCAGGAAGCGGCGACTTCCACTCTTTCAATCCATGCTTGACGATATAAGCAAGTACAGGGTTTCCTTCAATCCCAACCACCGTACCTTCCTTTCCTGCTATCAAACTTGCGGCGATACTATCGGATGCCAGCCCAAGCGTACAATCCAGCAGCGACATGCCAGGCTGAAGTCCAGCAGCTTCAATAAAAGGATCTTCTTCTCCTCTTATCAGCCGCTTAATCCGGAAGGAAGCAGAGTTTGGATGAAAGAAAAAAGGTTCTGTCGATCCGAATGAATAATACTCGAGCCGCGTTTTTGCGACAATTAAACAATCTGTTCCATACATATCGTGGAGTGAAGCAATCGACCGTTTCCTTCTTTTAACGAATGGATGCTGTAACTCTTCTGCTGCACGTTTCGCTCTATTGTCGAGTACGTCATTTGTTCTTGCTGCTGTAGATATGATCATTATTTCTCCCATAAAAAAGGATGCCTAGTGACATCCTTATCATTATTTGCAATATTGGTCAAACGCTTTCGTTAAATCTTGGATAATCGAGCCGATATCATTTCCTTCAATTTGCTCCCGCGGAACAAAGTGAACGACTTCCTGGCCTTTGAGCAATGCCATCGACGGAGATGACGGCTCATATCCGTCAAAAAACTCGCGCATTTGTGCCGTTGCTTCCCGATCCTGGCCGGCAAATACAGTCACTAAATGATCAGGAGAAGCCTCATGCATAGCGGCTTGCGTTGCAGCAGGACGGGCAAGTCCAGCGGCACAACCGCAAACAGAGTTCACTACAACAAGAGTCGTTCCTTCCACGTTGGAAATAAATTCATTTACCTCCTCGGCCGTAGTCAGTTCTTTAAAGCCAGCACTTGTTAACTCGGCACGCATCGGCACAACCATTTGTTTCATATACTCTTCATAAGCGTTTGTCATCTTTTCTTCCTCCAATCATTACTTTTCTCTTGCTTCAGTCATTTGTTTCCAGACAGAGCCTTTTGCTTCTTCTCCGCCTTCAATTCGTTCAATCGCCATCTTAATTTGCATTTGCACTTCAAATTCCGGATCATTTTCTGCTTGCTTTAAAGCAGGAAGAGCCGTTTCGTCTCCGACTTCATATAAAAACATGGCGGCCCTCCAGCGAACAATCTTACTTTTATCCTGCAAAGAGTCACACATAGCAGGGATCGCTTCTTTAAAGCCAAGATCAGAGAGGCAGTCTCCTGCCGTCCGGCGAACAGTCACGGTTTTGTCCGTCAATCCTTGATAAAGCAGCGGCAGCACTTTTTTATCTTCAATCATGCCAATATAAACAACTGCCAGGCGGCGAATCGCCGGTTTACTGTCTGCCAGCGCCAATTTTAATATCGGCAAGTCGTCCTCTGCCGGGTCTTCCATTTGCTCAAGCCACTGGTAGCGGCGGCGCCAGTCTTCCTCTTCCTGCCACATGGACACAGTCAGCTTTAGGCCACGCCGTTTCGTTTCCGGAACTGGCTTTCCTTCTGCTCCGGCCGACGCCAAAGAGTCAAGCCGCTCTTGCGGATAAGCAGCAACGATTTCTTCTAGTGTTTCTTTTCCGATTTCTTCTAAATCTCCATAGCGGATCCCGAAATCTTCCCATTTTCTTTGAAGTACATAGTTATCGTCTGCCAGCTGCGCTTTTTTGAACGCTTCCATGAAATAATCAGGAAGAGGAAAACGTTTTTCTTCAGCAGGGGATGTTAATTTCAGCTGGATCGGAATGCCTTTAAATACTTGAATAGACGCCTGCACTTCGCCGTATGCTTCTTCAGCGGCAACGGCTGAATTCTCTGCGGATGCCTCTTCCCCAAATATTCCCCTTACTTGTGGCAGCAAACTTTGCCAATCATACTTCCCGTTTCGCTCAATAGCTAGAAAATCAGCCACGTGATAAACACCTTTTACTCCTTCTATCGTTAAAATAGCTTGTATTTTTTCAGGTGCACCTTCTGTCTCACCGGCTTTATAATTGTTGCTTTTACCGGCAGGCAGTTCCTCGTTCAATATGATTTTCATCGTATTTGGACTTGGTGTAGGTTCAATTTTTAAAATCCGCAAAATGAACGGCTCCTTTCACAGTGCTTTCTTTACCGCCATTTTATCATATATAAATCGGCGGCGGTTTCACTTTGCTCATTGAACGAATTCTGACAAGTAACTCCAGCGTTCAATGAAGTGCTCCAACTTTTCGTTTAACCCATCCAGTTCTTCGCTTAACTGCTGGGCTTTTTCAAAATCGCTTCCCACTTCTTCCAGCTCTTTTTCCGCTTCGGCTATGCGGGTTTCCACTTTGGCCATCTCTTCTTCAATCGCATCCCATTCCCGCTGTTCATGGTAGCTTAACTTTTTCTTTTTCGTTTTTTCCCGTTGTTCTTCCGGCTTGCTCTCTTTAACAGGTGAAACGACCAGTTTTTCCGCAGCCGCCTGTTCTTCTAAATAATCACTGTACAAACCGTAATAGGAACCGATGTCACCATCCCCTTGAAAAATGAGCAATTGATTCGCCGTTTTGTCCAGAAAGTAGCGGTCATGCGAAACCGTAATGACTACACCGGCGAAATCCTCTAAATAATCTTCCAAAACAGTCAACGTTTCTGTATCCAGATCATTCGTCGGTTCATCCAATAAAAGAACGTTTGGCTGTGTCATTAACAGCTTCAGCAAATAAAGCCGGCGTTTTTCTCCACCTGACAACTTCGAAATAGGCGTGCCATGCGAATGCATCGGAAAAAGAAAGCGCTCAAGCATTTGGGCAGCAGAAATGGTCTCGCCTGTCTTCGTTGTCACAACTTCTGCCGACTCACGTATATAAGCAATCATGCGCATATTTTCATCCATATCGGTGCGTTCCTGCGTATAATAAGCGGTCTTCACCGTTTGGCCAGTCACTATGTCTCCGCTGTCAAATGGAATTTTGCCGGCAAGCAAGTTCATAAAAGTGGATTTACCGCTGCCGTTTTTACCGACAATGCCGAGACGGTCGCCGGGCTTGACGAGCAAGTGAAAGTTTTTCAAGATCGCTTTGCCGCCGAATGATTTAGAGACATCTTTAAGTTCAAACACTTGCTTACCGAGCCGGCTGCCTTGCACAGATAAATCGACCTGCTCTTTTTTCGGTCCTTGGCCAAGAGTTCCTTCTAACTGGCCGAATCGGTCAATCCGGGCTTTTTGTTTTGTCGTTCTTGCTTTAGCGCCTCTGCGCATCCAAGCAAGCTCCCGCTGGTATAAATTTCGCCTTTTATCTTCGGCAGCCGCCTGTTGTTCTTCCCGCTCCGCTTTGGCAGAAATGTAATCTTGGTAATTGCCTTTATATGTATAAAGGAGGCCATTGTCAAGTTCAAACATCCGGTTCGTTATCCGATCAAGAAAATAGCGGTCATGAGTAACGAGAAGCACGGCTCCTGCATATTTACTCAAATAATCTTCGAGCCAGCGGATCGTTTCATAATCAAGATGGTTCGTCGGCTCATCTAAAATTAATAAATCAGGTGTTTCAATAAGTACTTGAGCGAGCGCCACCCGCTTTTTTTGGCCGCCGGAGAGTTCCCCGATTTTCCGGCTGAAATCATCAATACCAAGCCTCGTCAAGATCGCTTCCGCGTTTGTATTCGCTTCCCATGCACCGAGCGCATCCATCTGCTTTTGCAGCTCGAACAACTTCTCAGCCACTGCTTGATTTTCCGGTTCTAATTCAAGTTTCTTCAGCGTGCTTTCATATTCTTTCAACAGCTGGATGACCGGCGCTTCACTTAAAAACAGCTGATCCATCACGGTCAGTTCAAGATTCATTTCCGGTTCCTGTGCCAAATACGCGATCGTAAAGTCATTTGGGGCTTTGATCTCCCCGGCATCAGGAACATCTTTTCCAGCTACTATTTTCAGCAAGCTTGATTTACCTGTTCCGTTAACACCAATTAACCCGGCGCGTTCTTTTTCGGCAATGGAAAAAGTCAAGTGGTCGAACAATACCTTTTCCCCATATGATTTTGTCATGTCTTGCACAGTTAGTGCTCTCATTTCAGTTCTCTCCCCACCTTGCTTATCATTCGTTCTTATTTGCCGCTTTCAGTGTGTCAGTGATAAAACCGACGAGACTGCCAAATTCTTCAATCATGTCTTCAGTAATCGTGCGGTTAAAATGAATGCACCATTCATAAACGGTTTCACTTCTATTTGATTCGACTTTGCGTCGTTCATACTGCCTTTCTTCTCCCCACATCTTTTCAAGCTCGTCCATCCGTTCAGCAGTAAGGACTTTTTCTGCCCCTGTATATGTAATTTGCAGCATCACACCCGGCTCTGCTCCCGGCAGCTGCTTCAATTCACCGGCGAGCTTATCGAGATCTGCCTGAACAAAAAGAGTCACGCGGAGCTGCGGACTTTCTTTAAGCGAAAAACTAATGGAGGCTTCCCGGCTGAGGCTGGCGAGATCGACTTTATCCGTCCGACTGTGAATGTGAATAAGGCCGTCAAGATCCCGATCGTATACTTCAGCTTGCATTATAAATTTGATATTATCAAAAGCTGATGGGTCAAACAAATGAACACCTTCTTTATTTTCTATTGTTTCTCCAGCATAAATAATGTAAAAAACGTAAGTGCCTGCTTTAATTCCGTTGGGAAAGGTTGAATGTCGGATTCGGTGATGCCGTTCTTATAGACGTGCTGCTCACCAATTAACGCAAAGCCGTGTTCGGACGCAAGTTTCGTAAATTCCCACGGCATCATCGTATTCATGATAACCGGCTTCCCATTTAAGCGGGCATAACTGTTTTCCCGCGGCCCCGCTGTCGGTCCTAAAATAGCTGCGCAAAATTTCCCGGCAGGTTTCAATACTCTTTTAATTTCATCCAGCACCAGTGCCGGATGCTCTGTCCATTCGAGTGAATTAATGGCCATGACCGCATCGAGCTGTTCATCTTCGAATGGAAGACTCGACAAATCTCCCTGCTTGAATGTTAAATGTTCTTTTTCGAACCTTTTGGCAAGCTCCACCATCTTATTAGACAAGTCGATCCCGATCACTTTGTATCCTTCACCGTGCAGTTTTTGGCTGCCATAACCGTCTCCGCAGCCCAGGTCGGCTGCAAAGCTGCCTTTTTGTACATGACTGGCAAAAAAAGGACAAATACCTTTACGGCTGCCTTTTTCCCACATATCGGCACTTTTCGCCCGCCAGCCGTCCGCTCTTCTATTCCACTTGTCTTTCGCTTCAAATTCCCACGACATTTTTTCCATTTCTATCCCCCCTGTATGAGTTCATTGTAAGGGAATGATCACATGTTCGGCAATATAAATGAAACCGCTCTGTCATCAGAGCGGTTTCATTTAAGAAGCTTAAAAACGTCAAGCCATCCAATCAACTGAGTAACGGACTTTTGGAGAAATAACGTAAAGACTCTTCTTTCACATGATTAAATAAATTCCGGTCAATAAAAGGAATCAGTTCTTCAGCGTTATTCCAGGCGTTCAGCTCGATGTGAGCAAGAACCTCGACGCTCTTTGTCTCTGCCAGACGGTCACTTAACCGCGGCAGCTCAGAGTCCAGCGCATGGCCAAGCTCATGAGCTAAAATAATCCATTCATATTCCTTCAGTCGTTCGAGTGAACCGAGCAGTCTTTCGCATTGGATCGCGATATCTCTTTTATAGAGTGTGATGGAGTGGGAATCCGGAGAATACTTCCCTCCTACACAACGGACACCGGGAAATTCTTTTTCTATGTGAAATGTTAACGTATGATCAATTTTTTCTATAAAAGAGTGATAACTCACATTCATTTACTCCTTCTTATTTTTCTGTCTGCGCCTCTTACATTCTGGGCTTTTATATTAGAAGAAGATGAGTCATTTGTATATAGTTACTTTTCCCTGTTTTTTACACAAATCAAGCAGCCGCTCGTTAAAACGGCTGTTTACTCCGATGCTTTTTTCTGGACAGACTGCAATGTTTTGATCCGTGCTGGCTCCTCATTAAAATAATCGACGAGATCAGCAATCCGATCAATAGAATCCCAGCTTAGGTGATGTTCGATTCCTTCTACGTCTTCATAAATATGTTCTTCTTTGACCCCGATAATCCGCAGGAAATCTTCTAATAAGTCATGTCTTTCCACAAGCCGTTTGCCAATCTTCTTTCCTTTGGCTGTCAGGACCAACCCGCGGTATCTTTCATATATTAAGTATTCATCTCTGTCCAGCTTCTGTACCATTTTCGTCACAGAGGAAGGATGGACGGATAGCGCCTCGGCAATATCAGACACACGGGCATACCCTTTTTTATCTATAAGTATAAAAATTTGTTCTATGTAATCTTCCATGCTTGGTGTCGGCATCGGAACCCTCCTGAATGTACTCATCAACTCAAGTTTACTATAAGAGCCAATTTAGCACAAGATAGCGGTCCGTGCCTCTCTATTTACCAATCGACTGAATTGTTCTCTATTTTAATAGATCAAATGAATTTATTTGACTTTTCTCTCTTCTTTCCCCTTGACTATTTCAGGAATTTACTGTATATTATAAGTATTATGAGCAACCTTTTATGTTCATAATGAATATTTTGATTTGGGCACATATAGACAAAATGTGTTTCGAAGATTTAGGAGGATTCATTAACATGCAAAACGGTAAAGTAAAATGGTTTAACAACGAAAAAGGTTTTGGATTCATCGAAGTAGAAGGCGGAGACGATGTATTCGTACACTTCACTGCAATTGAAGGCGACGGATATAAATCTTTGGAAGAAGGTCAAGAAGTTTCTTTTGAAATCGTAGAAGGAAACCGTGGACCTCAAGCTGCTAACGTTACAAAACTTTAATTTCAAATGAAAAGCGATAAAGCCGGCAGACTCTTGCCGGCTTTTTAACATGCTTCTATTTATTTCAACAGCTGTTCCCCGCGCTTTCTCAGCTGTTCTCCTACGGTGCATGTTGTGATACAAAATTTATGAGCAAACGACTTGCCTTTTTCTTTTCGAAACGCTGCTTTCAACAGGCAGTCCTCGCAATATGTGTGAAGCAGTTCTTCCACTTCTGCCA
The DNA here is from genome assembly GCF_009183655.1 of Bacillus aerolatus. Lineage (GTDB taxonomy): Bacteria > Bacillota > Bacilli > Bacillales > Domibacillaceae > Pseudobacillus > Pseudobacillus aerolatus. The sequence goes on along the minus strand of NZ_WEIO01000001.1, from coordinate 413,737 downwards.
TCAGCTGTTTTCTCTCCAAACGTGTCACACCTTTCTATTCTTGCTTCTTACTAAGAAATGACGGAATGGCTATGAACGAAAATTTCCTGCAACGCCTGGTTGGCTAATTTGTCCGCTTCTTTATTTTGCCTTCTGTCTACCGGTTTGTAAAGCGGGGTAATGCCAAGCTTTTCGACTTTGTTTTCTATCCGGTCGAGCCACTTATTTAACCCTTCATCAAAACAAGGCCACTCACCGGACAGCTGTTTCAGCACGACTTGAGAATCTCCTGTAAACGTGACCGGCACTTGTTTGACCCCGATTGTTTCAAGAAGTTCGACAGCTTTATACAGAGCTGCATATTCCGCTTCATTGTTTGACTCAAGCTGTACGAGCCGCTCGTTGACCCGGTAGCGCCAATTGTCACCGTTTTGTTTATAAAAAACGACAACCCCGATACCTGCTGTTTGTGTCTGGCGGTCAAACCCGCCATCAAAATACACCTCTACTTCTCCCGGCTCATCGTCCAGCTTCTTATTCAATTTGATAAATTCTTTGACTGTCCATTCATTTAAAAGTTCATCCGTAATAGTCGTTGATTTCATTCGGCCTGTTTTTGTTAAATCTTCAATAATAGGCAGTACATGTTCTTTGTTCAGCCAGTCTGATTCAAATGCTGTTTTTCTCCCTTTAAACTCATATTGCCAGCTAATTTTCATTTTCATTCAAATCCCTGCTTTCTTCTTGAGCCATTTTCATGATTTTGTATAATGTACGTTATGCTTAAATACTCTACTTAATTAACCAGTTTGTTGATGTTTATATCTTTTCCTTCTTACAGAAAAAGTTTCTGAAATCGATGACTTAATACAGCAATCTTAAAGTCGTCCATTTTTTATTGCAAATTTTTTGTTTTTTTCGTAAAATTTACTGTTAGTACGTGTTCAAAAAGGAGGACAAAGGGGGAATTGAATTGTTCGAAGTATACACAGATGGAGCCAGCACGGGATCTCCAGGATTGGCAGGAGCCGGCATTTTCATTAAAGACGGCAGTCACGTCGACCGATATTCTTTTCCTCTCGGTGTAAGAGATACACATGAAGCCGAATTTATCGCAGTCATTAAAGCGCTGGAACTGTTAAAAGAAAAACAGGCGGCCACTGTTTCCTTGCGCAGCGATTCACAAACCGTTGTTCAGGCGATTGAAAAAGAATATATACATAAAGATCTTTATAAACCGCTGTTAACTGAAATTTTAACTTTATCGAAAGTGTTTCCCCTTTTTTTCGTGAAGTGGATTCCAAGTAAAGAAAACCGCGCCGATGGCCTTGCCCGCGAAGCGATCAGACAAAACAAAGGACATTCGAAATGATGAAATGGGCAGCCGAGCTTTCTTTATTGTTTGTTGCCCTCATTTGGGGAGTAACGTTTGTCGTTGTTCAGCAAGCCATTGAGTTTTTGCCGCCGCTTTTATTTAATGGCATTCGTTTCTCTTTCGCTGCTTTCCTTCTATTTGGCCTTATTCTTTTTCGAAAAGAAGCCGTTAAATTAACAGCAAAAACTTGGAAACACGGAATGATATTAGGGGTTTGCCTCGCTATTGGCTATGCCTTTCAAACGATCGGCTTATTATACACGACCGTTTCCAAAACAGGATTTATTACCGGCTTAAGTGTGGTGCTTGTTCCGCTTCTGTCTCTGATTCTTTTGAAAAAGAGACCAGCGCCTAATGCAGCGATCGGTTCGGTGACAGCTGCTGCCGGCTTATATTTGCTGACAGCCGGCGGCGCAGGCGGATGGAATATCGGGGATTTTTTTGTGTTGATTTGCGCATTTGGGTTTGCTTTTCATATTATATTCACTGATGCCTATACTCAGTATTCGTCCGCATTAGCATTAACCGCTGTTCAAATCACAACGGTGGCTGTTCTTTGTTTTATCGGCGGGTTCTTATTGGAAGACTGGCAAACTTCTTTAACCGCAGCTAATTTACTGAACCCTGCTGTCTGGAGTGGGCTGCTCATCACTGCCTTCCTGGCGACGGCACTCGCTTTCTTTATACAGACAGCCGCTCAAAAACATACCTCGCCGACGCGCGTTGTACTAATTTTAGCGATGGAACCGGTGTTTGGCGCCTTAACCGCCTTTTTCTGGATTAACGAACGGCTCGCAGCAGCCGGATTAACCGGCTGCATCCTCATTTTCTTCGGCATGCTGCTGGCAGAAATCCCCGTCCACAAATGGCTGCATACGAAGTCTATTACAAATAAACCATAAGAAAAACGCCCGGCGCAGCGGGCGTTTTTTTATTACAGTAAACCGTGAGAGCGGGAAAACTCGATAGCCATTTCTCTGTCTGTGACCTTTTGTTCAGTCAGCCGCTCCAGCAGCGATAAAAAAAAGCTGCTGTCAAACCCTTTTTGAGCTTTTAGTGTAATTTCCACGGCTGCGGTTATTAAAGGGTCCGGCGCATTCGTCGATCTTTTTCCAAAATAAATAAATGCGATCATGTCATCTGAAAACTTAAAGCCCCGCCCTTCCAGCTTGAGCAAATAATCAGCTAGAGTCTGTTCTTTCTCCACTATTGTCCCCACCTTGAAAGTTATGAAAATGGATCTAATAAATCCCCACTAGGAACCGCTGTTTTCATTTGCATAAGGTGGCGGCGCAGCACCTTCAGTTCCAGTTCTTCCACCGTTTGTTCCGCCTGACTGCCGATTCCCTCCCAGCTCGCTTCATCAATGTGCCAAATAAGCGGCACACCGCAATCAATTTCTGCCAGTTGCTGCGATAAACGCAGCATATCCATTCCTTCGTTCATCTTCTTTTGCTGGGATGGGCTGAGCTTTTCAATATTGGAAATAATGTCTTCAATTGCCCCGTACTCCTGTACGAGCTTGAATGCCGTTTTTTCACCAATGCCCTTCACACCTGGGTACCCGTCACTCGGATCGCCCATTAATGCTTTGACGTCAATGAACTGCCTTGGTGAAATTCCGAATTGGTCAGAAAAGCTTTCTTTCGTATAAGTTGTATAATTGCCATATCCTTTTTGGAGCAGCATCACATCAATTTGGTCATCGAGCAGCTGCAAAAGGTCTTTGTCACCGCTTAAAATCGTCACTTGTCTTTCTTTATGTTCATTTTTAGCGATCGTGCCGATACAGTCGTCTGCCTCATAGCCTGCCACACCGATATTCGGCAATAAAAAAGAGCCGGCTACTTCTTTAGCCAAGTCAAATTGCGGCAAAAGCTCAACGGGAGGCGCCTGCCGGTTTGATTTATAATCAGCAAACAGTTCGTTTCTAAATGTCTGGCTTCCCATATCCCAGCAGACCGCTGCATGAGTAGGACTTATATGTTCCACCGCCATTAGTAAATGCTTCATAAATCCCTGGACGCCGTTTGTCGGCATACCTTTTGAATTAATCATAAACTGGCCGCTTACTGCTGTAGCGAAAAAAGCCCGAAAAAGCAAAGCCATGCCGTCCACAAGCAGCAAATGTTCTTGTTTCTTCATTTTGTCACCTCATTGCTATTTTACCATATCAAGAGGCTTGAATGAGAAACAACCGCAAAACAAAAGCCGCCCGATAAAATAAACGGAGCGGCTTATTTTTATTTATTTTTTCTTTTCCACTGGCAGCTCCTCATAAGAGGACCAGTCACTGTAACTTCCTGCATAAAGCCGGACATTGTGAAAACCTGCCTGCTTTAACGCAATAATGTTAGGGGTGGCAGATACGCCAGAGCCACAATAAACAATAACGGGCTGAGTGGGATCCAATTCTTGAAATCTTTCTTTTTGCGCTTCTTCACTTTTCCAAAAGGAACCTTCCAGGCCGGCTTTAAAAAAGTGATTAACAGCGGTTGGAATATGGCCGGGCACTCTGTCAAGCGGCTCGACTTTCCCCTCGTAACGTTCAGGTGCGCGGGAGTCGATGAGTGTCGTGCCATCTTTTTCTAGCGCAGCTTGTTTTACGTCCTCAACCGAAGCCGTCCAACCTTCTTGCACTTGAAGAGAAAGACGGCCCGGCTGGGAATCAGGAGCGGCATTTGAAACGGGCAAGCCTTTCTTTTTCCATTCGGCAAACCCGCCATCAAGAATATACACATGTTGATGACCCACGTAGGACAAGAGCCACCAAAACCGGCCGGCAAACATAGCGTCCCCGTTATCATAGACAATCACTGTTGTATCGTCATTTATACCAAAAGATTGTGCAGTTTTTTGGAATTCTTTCAGATCGGGAAGCGGATGCCTGCCTCCATGTGTTCTTTTTTCACCCGACAAATGCCGGTCCAAGTGAGCATAATGAGCACCCGGAATATGGGCTTCTTTATATTCCCGCTCACCGGAATCAGCGTCTGCCAGATTAAAGCGGCAGTCCACAATGCAAACATTAGGGTCATTTAAATGATTTGACAGCCATTCAATCGATCGAATATATTCCACACTTTTCTCCCCTTTTCAGTACTGATCAAACTCGTTTGCTTCTTCTATTCTCTTTTTCATCAGCTTGATCACTTCGTCTTTTGGATCCCAGCAATTAAATTTATAATTTGGCTTTGTTTCATATTGCAGCCGGCTGCAGAAATAGCGCATGCCTTTTTCTTGTTTCACTGGCTGAAAATGACGGCACGTGGCACAAGCATGAAAGCGGTTTTTAATGTCTTCACTGCGATTGTTCGAGTTCAATGAACGTGCGCTCCCACTCTTCGATGTTTTCCGCCTCGTCGAGTACTTGCATCCAGGCGGAAAATTGTTCTTGTACATCAGAAGCAACCGTTTCTTTCATAAGAGCCATTCCTTTGACTAATTCATCCACTGCCCATTCGCGGAGCTTTGCTTTTTCTTTTTCTAGATAGCTGTCAGCAAGGTCGGATAAAATCGCCTGCAAGGCGTCCTGCATAAGCTGTTTCTCATTTTTTTCAAAGAACGATTTTGCATTTTTGTAGATAGACAGAGCTTCGCTAAAAACAGCCGGAGACTCTTCTTGAAAGGCTGTCGGAAATGGCGGTGTTTCCTTTGATGGCCACTCAATCGCTGTAAATTGCAGCTGCGGCTGAATGGATTGATAGTGAAGCTGTAAGCCGGCATGTTTTTCTGACAACAGTTTATGTGCCTGTTTCTCTGAGCGCAAGCTTGTCGCTCTCATCTCCTGCGCGAAATCGTACCCAACAGCTTCCTGCAGCTCTTTTAACGCTTCCTGCAGGGCATTTTTCGCTTGGCGGCTGCCTCCGAGAGAAGCCGGGTTAAACGCTTCTTTAAAGAAATCAGAGAATCGGTAAAAGACACGCTGTTTTAAATAGAAAACGAGCTCGTCCATTTCCTGGTCCAGTCTTTTTTCGATTAACTGCGGAGACTCCTTTTCCAAGTGGCTGCTAATTTGCTGTTGCTGGCTGTTCAGCTCTTCTCTTCTTTGCTCTCTGTTTTCCCGGTTTTCTTTTGCCGTTGCGATTAACTGTCTCAGCCTTTCCAGCCCGCGCTCCCATTCCGCTTCCGCTGACTGGACAGCCATATGAGCAAGATCGCCGTCCAAAAATTGATGGAACGATTGCTTAAACGGCAGCAAGTTTGAGTGAGGATGATCGAGCTCACCCCGCTCTATTTCTTGAATGGCCTGGAGACTTGACACTCCGTGGATGCGCGGAAAACGAATGCCATACTGCAGCAGCTGTTCTTTGACATAATTGGTGACTTCATTTACTTCCTCGTCGTCACGCGCCAAGTCAATGGCGTTGACGATAAAAAACATTTTATCAAGTTCAAATGCATCTTTTACGCGCCCAAGCTGAATTAAAAATTCGCGGTCCGCTTTTGAAAAAGCGTGATTATAATAGGTGACAAACAAAATGGCATCCGAATTTTTAATGTATTCAAAAGCCACTCCTGTATGTCTCGCATTAATTGAATCTGCCCCTGGTGTATCGACGAGTGTAACACCTTGCCGCGTAAACTCACAATCAAAGTACAAGTCAATCGATTCAACGAAGCAGCTTTGTTTTTCATTGGCAACAAACCCTTGGAAAGCGGCTAAATCGACCGAAAGCGTTTGACCTAGATGTCCGCTGTACTCTGGATATCCTTCATAAAAAGCGTTTAAAAAGGATAAGTGAATGTTCTCACGGCCTTCTCCTGCATTTTTCTGCAGCAAGTCCGGGATAAGGGCATAAGCGCCGTCGAGAGTTTGGACCGTGCGGTTGAAAAATTGCAATGATTGCTGTAAATCAAGGAGCAGCTGTTTTTCTGTTTTTAAATGGACAGCTGCCGTCCGGTGACCGTGTGTGTCATCAGGCGGATGAATGCGGTTGACGGCTGCCGTCGTTGGGTTCGGCGAGACCGGCAGCACCTTTTCGCCAAGCAAAGCATTGGCGAAAGAGGATTTGCCGGCACTAAAGGCACCAAATAAAGCAATCGTATACTTTCTTTGTTCAAGACGATCTGCTTTTTGTCTCAGCCCATCAATAAAGCGTTGAAAGCCGGGAATGCCTTCAAGGTGCCTGCTCATCTTTTTCAGGCGCCCAACTGTTTCCCCAACTCCCGCAGATGGCTTTTCAACAGGCATAGAGACGTACTCTTTCGGATCAGCCGTTTTTTCGGCAGGCTGTGCAGCAAGTTCATTAACTTCATCTTCATCGAAAACGGTAACATCGTTGAGCTGTTCATTCCATTCTCTTACGAACTTCTCGAATTGAGCAGGAATGACTTCCTTATCCTCCGCTAACAAGTGAAGAAGGACATGGCGCCTTTCTTCAGCGGCTGCTTCCATTTTTTCCAACTCATCAATTGCTGCAAGCTTTTCATGCCACTCTGACCATCTCGCTTGCAGTTCCTTTTTTTCGGCAGCAAATTGGCGCTCCATGTCAGCCGCCGCTTTCTCTTTTAACGCGTCTGTTAACGTCCGTGCTTTTTTCTTCAATCGGCTCGCCACATCTTCACTGTACGTAAGGACATAGTCGCCAGTAACCATCGCTCCCGGCTTGACCGTCTCTTTTATAAGTGATTCGTCAACGGTCACACTCAATTCTTCCGCTTCAAGCTGCAGCCCTTCATTCACCAGCCCGCTTGATTTGAGCCAGCTGCTTACTTGCTGGCGCAAATGCCATTCCAGCTGCGTTTCCGTTTTTTCCTTTACATCTGCAAGAAAGCGTTCCAGCCTTCTTTCCCGCTCTTCTTCTGTTTTCTTCTTGCTGAAAAACATCCCTACTTTAAATCCCGGCTGCACAGCTTCTAAATATTCTTTCGCCAGCTCGCGTGTCGAGGCAGGCATTAAATAAGCATTTTGCAGTACCTTTTCCCGGCTGTCTTCCAGCTGGCGAACGAGCGCTTCAGTATCGCGTTTGTCGAGCTGCTCTTTTGCCTGCTGTTCTTTTTCAGCTATTTCATTTTTCTCCCACTTGTCACCGAGCAAGTGTAAAATTTCTTCTTTTACTTCTGCCTGCTCTTCTTCCAGCCAGTTCAAATGTTCACTGATAAGCTGGTTCATCATCGTTTCAGCCGAACGGAAAGCGAGTTCTTCTCTGTCGGTCATGCTTTCATGAATCAAGTTTTTTACTGCCTGAAAGTCATTCCCGGGCAGTGCACGCTCTTTTAAGCTCGTAAAGAAAAACCGCTCCGGCCTCACTCCCCATGCATCAAAAGATGTGTATACGGATTGCTTGAATTCTTCAAAAGACAGCTCTTCTTCCCGGTGCTTGTCAATTTGATTAATAATTAAATACAGCTTCACACCATGTGCAAGCAAGTCTTTCGTATAAATGAAATTTAATTCTGATTGGACATGATTATAATCCATGACGTAAAAGACCATATCAGCGAGATGAAGAGCAGATTCTGTTGAAATACGGTGGGCGTCATCCGTGGAATCAACTCCAGGCGTGTCCATAACCGTCACTTCAGCGGGCAAGTTCGACTCGCCGTGCCCAATTTCAATGGCCTCCACTTCTTCCCCATTTTTACAAAATTCTTTCACTTTCTCAAAGCTGTATGGCGCTTTGAAGAGAAGCGGCTTTTTATCTTTGTAATACACTTTCGCGAAATCTTCCGGCGTCCGGTGAATTTTCACTAAATTGGCGCTCGTCGGAATCGGGCTTGAAGGCAAAAGTGTTTCACCAGTTAATTCATTGATCATTGTCGACTTTCCTGCGGAGAAGTGGCCGCAAAAAGCAACGATAAACTCTTCATCATGCAGCTTTTTTAAAAATAATTTCGCTTTTCTTGCCCGTTCTTCATCGCCTGCCCGCTCGAATATTTCAAACAAGCCGGCTGTTTTAGCTATCATATGTGACATGGATGATTGTGCAGTTGCTAATGACATTATAAAAAACCCCTTATATGATGATCTCCTTGTTTCTCTTAAACATTAGGAAGGCAATCTTTTTCCTTATTGTATCCGATTTTCAGTTACTTTCCCACCACAAAAAAAGAAGGCATAGGAAGCCTTCTTTCGGTTCATTATTGGATTTAGGATAAGTTCGTGTTCAAAAAGGAGAACAAAAAGAGCCAAAAAGTTTAAGGCAGCGCAGCTTCGAGTACGAGAGAAGTAAACTGACGCAAATAGTAGACAGCTGTATTGCCCAAACTTTTTAAAAAGCCTCTATTCGTTGCGCGGTGCTTGCGGTTTGCCGACATGGTCTGTCACATATTTCATTACGCCCCCGTAAACTACAACTGTCGCTGCTACAAACATCCAAACCATGAAAAGCACCGTCCTTTTATTTGAAGTCAATTACATGTTTATCATATTGAGAATAATTTTCATCTTCATTTACATCGTAGCACGGTCGATAATGATTTTCAATACCATTTCTATTTTTTCTGTCTTTTTTAAGAAAAGGCTCTTTTCTAAGAGATTGTTGCTTTTAAAACGAAAACTGTTTAAGGTTGATTGAAGCGGAAGTGCGAGACTCCTGCGGGAATAGCGGGACAGGCGAGACCCCACAGGCGTTTACGCCGAGGAGGCTCACCGCCCGCCCCGCGGAAAGCGAGCAACTCTCGCTGCAATCAACCACACCGCACCACTTGGTAAATAGCAACAAAGTTTGCGAAAACAGCCTAAGAAAAAAAGAAGCGTGCCTAATCTACGCTTTTTCATAGACAAGTTCTTTTTTTCACTTCTCTCTAAGCTATCCTGACAATATTTTAGATTTACTTTCAACTTAACAACTATGCCTTTTTATTACTATTATCAAATATCTTCCCTAAGAAGAAGCCATCTATTTCGCTTAATTTCCCCCGCCAGAGAATTTCCCCTTTTGAAGGTGTAGGTTTACTATCGCCACAATATACCTTGGTATCTTTCATATGAATAAAGCAGGCTTCAGGGTTATCTTGTGATTGGGCTGCTTCTCCGGCGTCTACAAGCTGGTCGCTTAACATTTGAGCAACCTCATCACCATCTTCAAATATTTCACTTAGCGTGTCGAAATATTCCTTAGCAGATATGATTGTTCCTGTAATAACGGCGCCTTTTACGTTTAACGTAATATCTAAGGAGAAATCATGTTTATTCGCTGCTTGTACAAAGAATTCAAGAATGCTGTCTTTCATTGCACCGGGCCCCATACTCATTTTTACATCTCCTTTCTCAAGCTATCCAGAAGAAGATAGGTGTCCTGGTCATCGGAAAGAACATTGGAGGCCTCCTTAGCCGAATTTACGGACTTTGATGTTTTTTCAGAAGGGCTTTGCTTTTTAGTTTTACTGGATTCAGCATCAGCACTATGTTTCTCTCCCTTTTCTTCCTCCTTTCCTTCTTCTTTATCTTGCTCATCTTTTTCACTGTTATCTTGACCTTGAGCATGCCCCTTCTCGTTATCAGGCTGGTCTTCTGTTAGGTCTTGTTTCTCTTCTTTATCAACCTCGCTTTTTTGTTGAGTTTCTTTTTCTTTCTCTTTGTCTAATTGCTTTTGAGTCTGAGAATCTTTTTCCGTTTTATTCGTTTCGTCCCCCTTTTGATTAGATGCTAATTCCTGGCTCTGACTCTTTTTATCTTGAATTAAATTCGTTAGCATTTCTTCTATTTTTCCTAAACGATTCTGCAAGTTATCATTTTCCTTCTTTAATGACTCGTAATCGTTGTCGGTTGATTTTTGACTTGATGTAAGGCTTGTCTCATCTTTATTTGTTTCCCCTTGGTCTTCTGGTTGGGATTGTGCCGCTTTATCATCCAACGAACTTTGTTGAAGATACGATTGTGATTCTTTGCTATCATTCTGTTTCTCTAATTGAGACCGGTCCTCTTTACTTTGTGAGCTATTCTGCTCATTGTTTAATCGATTTATCACTGAGGATTCTTTACTCGATTCATCAGATTCATCATTTAGCTGGTTTTCTTTTTCTCTCTGACTCTGGCCCTTTCTTTCTTGAATCAGTTTCATGAGTATTTCTTCTAATTGATCATTAGAAATTGTATTGTCTTTATTAGATGAACCTTCATTATTTTTATTGGAACCTGATTTAAGATAGGTTTCATTCTCAGCCGTTTCATCTTGTTCATTTGAATAACCTTCAATTGAAACATCTTCTTTATTAAATAAATTTCCGGCTGAATCTTTAATAGAATTTGCTGCTTCCTTAGACTTTTCCTTAACTGCCTGGCCTAGTCCTAATCCTGTGCTTTTTAATTTATCTGGACTCATATTCTCCATCAGTTTTTTTCTATGCTCAGGAGCAGCTAAATATCCAACTGCAGCTCCAATCAGCCCCCCTGCTATTGAACGTTTAATTGGGCTGCCATTTAATTCATTCTCATTTTTCGTATCTTGGGATTGATTTTCTATGTTTTTTGTTTTTTCCATTGTAAAACCTCCTATTAGTAGTTGGACTCGGTTGAATTTAATCGGTTTGCAGCTATGCTCTTTTCAAGCAATTCGAGTCTTTCATGCAGCTTCTTATTCTCTTCTTCGAGAGCTTTTGTATTGTTATCCGAAGCTTTAGAAGTTAAATATGGGTCTGTTTCCCACCAATCCATGCCAATTTCTTTTGCCTTATCAACAGAAGCGACAATAAGACGTATTTTAATGGTTAACAGCTCAACATCAGCAATTCCTACTGTGATATCGCCTGCAATAACCACACCTTTATCTAATATCTTCTCTAGCACGTCCACAATCGTACTGGATTGCGTTGAATGTTCGAGTGCCATTTTATAAAGTCCTCCTTGGCATTCGCATTAAAGTAAGCTTCCTAAAGGACCGAGATTAATATTCAAGTCTTCATCATCCAGACCAAAGATTTCTTTCAGTTCTTCCATTTTCTCTTCAAGATTCATTAAAGCTTCACCTAAGTTTTCAATTTGTTCGTCTGTCAGATTCCCACCCTCGACACGTCTAATTGCATGCCTTTCAACAATTTGCCTCAGCAGTTCAATAACAGTTAAAACAAGCTGGGCCAGTCCATGCTCTGCATTTTCAGAGTCGAGGTTAATTTTTCCACTTGCTTGGTTGACCGGTTGCATCAGCCAACTCCTCCCTCTGTCTATCAAATTGTTCTGAAGATACCGTTTTGCCATTCCTCTGCTGAGCCTGAACGAGAGATTCTACAGAAGCAATTAGCAATCTCAAATCCAGATAAACCAAGTCGACTCCCGCAATAGAAATGACTAAATCTGCCTTTATCGCAACGCCCTTATCAAGGATGACATCTAAAATATCAATTAACGCGATATCTTTGTTTTCTATTGATTCTCTCAGTGACATATTCGTTTCCTCATTTATGAAAAGATAGAAAAATGGTAAGCTGGCCATGGTCCGGATACCTCAAACTGCCATCCAGTTTTCCGCATCTCCTCTTCATATTGTTGGATTTTTTCTAAAAAATTCTCTACTTTTGATTCAGCAATAAGATATACACCATTCCAGGTCATATTATCTTTTCTTCCTGTCACATCGGTACCCCAAGTTCTTTTTACATTTCCTTTAAGGGCAAACTCTTTCAGGTGCAAATGAATTTTTTCACTGATTTTGTTTTTTTCTTCTTCAAGTTCAGACTCAATCAATTTGTCCAGCTTTTTCTTTTCAAAAAATTGTTTACCCTTAGATAATTGGCTAATTTCCTCTCTCTTTGCTTCTATTACTGGATTGCTCTGACTCACTCTTTTTTTTAATAGCTGGTCATCACAATAAATTTTTAAATTCCATTCTTCATGTCCGGCTATTAAGTCGAATGTACCCATCATTCTAGATTCATTAGACTGAACAGTTGTTTTTAGACTGTCTGGATTTTTATATAAAGTACAAAATTTCAATGGTATAACGGTGAAAATCTTTGATAGTGTTATTAACGTTTCATGGTGGTGAAATGCTTTTTCCTGAAGCCATTCCATGTCGTGATTAATCCGGTCTTTTATACTTTCTTCTGAGTATGTTTCTCGATCCAATTTACAAACAATCGCTGTTATATTTCCTACCGGGATTGTGTATAATTCACCTGTACCATCGAAGCCTTTTAAAGATGGAAACGATTGATTGTCTGCCTCCTTGGTTGGAATTAACCCATATAGATAAATTAGATCATCCATTTCTCACTATCCTCACTTCTTCTGTGTCATCTGTTCCCATTGCTCCATTTCCATTCGTTTTGCCATTTCATATCTTGTAAGCAGCTCTTCTTCCTTGGCTTTATAGGCCGCTTCAGGAATTTCACCAAGCTCATACATCATTTGCAGCTGAATGAGCTTTTGTTGAATGGTAGAAAGGTCAAACAGTTCTTTATCAGCCTCTTCTTTCACTTTTTCCGCAATTTTTATGACAAGATTGATAGGTGCGGAAACTAGCTTATGCAGCATCAGGCTTCCTCGACTTTTAATCTGATATTGACAAAGTTATATGCGGGCCAAGGGCCGCTATAGCTGAATTCCACCTTATCCTTCCATTTTTCATGCATCTCATTTACTTTTTGATCAAACTGGGCTTCCTTGTCCCGATCCACTAAGAAAGAAGCATTTAGGAGCATTCTCTCGCTTATGGGATCATTCGTTTTTGATGCTTCAGCTAACTCTTTCAATGGATTAAATACTTCCTGTTTTATCTCATTTTGCAGAGAGGTGATAATTTTTTGGGCAGCTCCGCCCAGTTGAACTCTCTCATAATAGCTAGCCGCTTCAGATTTTCCCTTGATCGCTTTGGCCATCTTATCAATTTGTGAATCCTCACTAACCTGTGACTCAAGCCAATCTTTTTTTCCAATCACTTTTAATCCAAGCTCAATCTTTCCTTTTATTTCAGGGAAAAGCTTTTCAAACTGTGGATATAAATTTTCCAGCAGTACGCGTACATCTTCTTGTGAATGGAATACATTGCCGAAACTAACAGGTATGACTGTAGAATTCTGCTTCATCACAAGTGAAACAGCACCTTGGTGTATCATTAAATTATCTTTATTTGGATGATAAATTTTCATTGGTACCTCGGCGGCAACGATAGCTGCATCTTTATACCGAATCGTAAATAGCTCTCTTTGCTCTCCTTCCATTTCAATTTCACCAAACTTCTCATCCGTTTCTGTCTGAATTCCGCAAAAAATATATATACCCATTTGCTCTTCTTGGCTCATTGTCAAACTCTCCTTTATTCTTCAATAACTTTCATGTTATGACATGCTTTTAGAATTAGTATTTCTGCTGTTTTTATTGGATTATCAGATTGTATACACCGACTCACCTGATGACCTAGTATATCTATACATAGGCGCTGAAAATTCGCATTTGATCCGTCTATTGGAATACCTTCTTCTTCAGCCAATTTAACAATCATGAATGAAGCCCGTAGGCTCGGCCCGCTATTCTCTTTGCATTCCTTACGTAGTTCAGCTACAAGAGTGGTAATAGCTTCGGCTTCATTCTTATCGATATCCATTTTTTCCGAGATAATGGCTGCTTCGCGGTCACTTTCTTTATGATCTATAAATATTGTAATGAGTCTATCTAGTAATGCATCCTGCGTTTGGTAGACACCTGCATATTCATCAGGATTGCTGGTAAATATGCAGGCAAAATCAGGATGCACGCGGACAAAGGGTTCAGTTAGTTTTGTCCCGTATAAAGGAAGAATGCCTTCCTCTAAAATGGATAAGAAGATATTATTAGTCGTTGGTCGTGAACGAGTAAACTCATCGTAAATAAGTGTGTATCCGTTCTTGACAGCCTCTAGCAAGCGCCCGTCCCTCCATGTTTCTGTCACGCTTTCGTCTCTTTTGTAAACAGAACGCACATAGTTATCAACAACTTTCTTACTCGTATATCCAGTAAAGTCGCCAATTAAATCCTTATTGTTTAATTCATGATTACCGTGTATGAGCATAACAGGTTTTTTTCTTTTTTTTGCTAGAGCTAGAGCCAGGGACGTTTTTCCTGTTCCAGATGGGCCCGTAAAATGAACAGGATAGCCAGAATTCAAGTATTGTAATGAGCGGGAAAGTAAGTCTTCTGTCTTTGCATCTTGGACGATTGCTCTTGTATTCTTCGTGATTTTTTTCTTTAAGACCGTCACTCTTTTTCCTCCTACTCCCGCGTCCTACATTCCTTGATTAATGGCACTTCTATAACGAATATCTTGTCTTTTATAAGCGGTCACTTCTGTATCCTGATTTAGATAAACCTCGTAGACGCCGATCATTTCATCTTTTGCATACTTTTTCATGTATTCCTTCTCTTCAATAACTTCTACAGTAAGCTTCCAGCTATTGTTTTCACTTTCTTCGACCGAAGTAATTTTATGAACTGGTGCTACGTATTCGTTAAAGAAATCCGTAGCATTTCCAATGATTTTTTTAATTTCCATATTCGCCTCCTGCTAAAGCATGGTCGTGCTTAAATACTAAAGCGTGCATTCCTTTCATTTTGTTGAGCTGGAAGTCCTTTTTCTTCCACCCCGTCCTGAAGTAGCCCGACAGCCTCTGCATAACGTAACCATGTATCAACACTCGCAATAACCACTCTTGCTTCAACTGTTAAAATCTCAATTCCCACTACTGAGACCCTTACAAATGCGTCGATCACGATTCCTTTATCTAAAATTCGGTCAATAACCTCCGCCAAGCTTGAGCTATCTGTACTTTTTTGAACTGCCATCGTTATATTCTCCTTTCGTTATGTCATTAAGAGCTTATTGTCTTGATGTCCTTTGAGGATTTAATAGTATTTGCGCTTTTGATTTTAGTAGCACCCTTAATATCCTTAGAAGTTTTTATATGGCTAACGCCTTTAATTTTCCGATCATTGTCATCTTTGCTTGTGGAAAAGACTTTCTTTTGAAAGTCATCCCCAGTCCCAACAACTTTTTCCAACTTTTCTTTGGCCGAAAGCAAGACATTTTTGGTTTTTTCTTTTGCTTCGCCTGCTTTATCGTGGACTTTATCAGCAACATCATCTCTGGCATTGCCTAGCTTTTCGGTAAATTCTTTTCCTTTATCCTGAATATTCTCCACTATCTGCTCTTTTGCTTTGTCTACTACTATTTCTTTTACTTTTTCCTTTACTGGCTCAGGAGCATGTTCTACTGCATTTTTCACAACTTTTCCAACTGCTTTTTTTACGCGTCTGTTCATCCAATCACCCTACGTTTATAGAAAAATTAACTGTCATTACTTTGAATTCACCAGATTATTCAACATATCTTCTATTCTCTGGAGACGATCATTTAAGTTTTTATTCTCTTCCTTGATCTCGTCATACTTTGAAGATTGACTTTCGTCATTTACACTATTTTCTCTGCCATTTTCCTCGTTCGTCTTTTCAGGAACCGGCAACTCTTCATCCATTTTACTGGTGTAACCCGCGGCTAATTGTTTAAGGCTAATTTGAGCTTGCCTGGCTAGAAGTTCCTGAGCGGTTTTTTTAAATTCCTTTCCTGCAGTTTTTACAAATTCAGATTCACCTAAATTTTTTATGGCTTTCTTGCCCGTTTCTGGATTGGCAAGTAAACCAACTCCGGCTCCTACTACTCCACCGATTATCGCTAAATTCATAGAATAACTGGTGTCATCCTTGTTCTCTTCAGTCTGGTTATTTTCGTTTATTTCTCTATTGTCATTTACTTCTGCAAGGCTGGAACTATCTGTACTTTTTTGAATACTCATATCTTTGCCTCCTCTCAACTTTTTATAGGCGGCGATGGTTACTGAGATCATTTTGTTTTGTGGTTTTAGCATGTATATACCTTCGTAATCCACAATAAAACGAGTTATTTGTATCCATGTTTTCCAAGTTAATCACAGTATGTATGAAAGTGGATATGGAGTAATATTAAAAATGGGTATTGCCCTATTTCTAGAGCATTTATTCCATTTCTTTCATCAAATTACTTATTTTAGAAATAAGAAAGAACATGGAGTTCCATGTTCTTTCCATAATGTTGAAAAACAATATTGTCAATAGACAGAATAAAATAATTGCGAAGGTAAATTGAACATAAAAAAATCCGAGTGTTCTAATAACACTCAGATTTTTTATGCACCTCCTAATTCACCTGGGAAGCCAGTGATCTCTATAGAGACCATTTGAAACCAGCATATCTATTCATTCCAATAAAAGGGATAGTAGCAATATGTATGAATTAGATTTTATTTTCAAAACACCCCTCTTCTTTATATCCGCTGCTTTGAACACAAAAAGTTTTATCCCTGCGAAAAAGGAGGCTATTTCCGGAGAGTTTTAACTGGCTTTGCTTGGAGAAATACTTGATAACCTTTTATCCGTCTGTCGCCTACTCGTTTAATAAACTTGTTATGACTAACATATTTCTGATTCATCATTGTTTTTCTCTCGTAATCGTAATATTGTTCTTCTCCCGTTTGAGCATGCTGAATACATTCTAATGCTTCCTGTAAAGTTAGCTCAGGGGAAACATCAATCAATTCTTTTGTGTCGTAATCGTAGATTTCTAAATGAAACATAAAAACACCTCCAGTTGTTTACCGTATTAATTCGACAATTAGAAGGCGTTTCCTGCTGAATATAGGAAAATTTTCGCGGGTATATTCAATTAGTTACGCCAGGGTAATTCATCTGACTTTTTTACACAAATGAAGTAGTTGAATGCCCGAGGAAAAGCAACATTAAATTCTAATTCTTCATTTACACTTGCCCGTTTCATTCGTCTTTTTTTACGCAAAAAAACGCCACCTTCATCTCTTTTTAGTAAAGAAATGAAGGTGACGCACCGACATTTTATGCTTTTAAAACGCGAGAGTTTCAAGCTCTTCTTAAGATACTTTTTGTTCAGCTAGTTTAACCGCTTTTTTTGATTTTTGGCCGAGCTCGTTAAACAAGATATTCAAGAAAATAGCGGTCATACTGCCGGCAACGATGCCATTGCCTGTTAAGATTTGCACGCTTTTCGGCAAGCCGGCAAACAAATCAGGAACGACCGTCACACCGAGCCCCATGCCAACTGAGCAGGCGATGATTAATAAGTTTTCTTGAGAAGACATATCGACGCGGCTCAGCATTTTAATGCCTTGCGCGACAACCATGCCGAACATGGCGACCATGGCGCCGCCAAGAACGGCAGAAGGAATGATCGTCGTAAACGCGCCGATTTTCGGCACTAAACCGAGCAGCACTAAAAATCCGGCCGTGTAATAAATAACTGTTTTTGATTTTACTCCCGATAATTGCATGAGTCCGACATTTTGAGAAAAAGCCGTGTACGGAAACGCATTGAAGATCGCTCCGATCACAATGGCTAAACCTTCAGCCCGGTAGCCTTTTGCTAAATCTTTTTTCTCGACTTTTTCTTCACAAATGTCACCAACCGCAAAATAAACACCCGTTGATTCGACGAGACTTACGACCGCAACGAGAACCATTGTTAAAATAGCGGTCCATTCAAACGTCGGCGTTCCGAAATAAAAAGGTTTGACTATATGGAAGAAAGAAGCATCCATGACCGGTGAAAAATCTACCTTCCCCATCACAAAGGCGACAACTGTTCCTGCGAGCAGTCCGACAAGCACGGCAATCGAACGAATAAAGCCGTCAAAGAAACGAAACAGCGCAATAATTAAAAATAAAGTGGTAAACGCCAAGCCGATATTAGACAAAGATCCGAAGTCGGGACTCCCTTGGCCGCCTGCCATGTTATTCATCGCCACCGGAATTAATGTAATACCAATGATCGTCACCACAGATCCTGTGACGACCGGCGGAAAAAAGCGGACGAGCCGGCTAAAAAAGGCGGAGATCAATAAGACAAATACGCCCGAAGCTAAAATAGCGCCATATACGGCTGAAATTCCATATGACCCTCCGATCGCAATCATCGGCCCGACAGCTGTGAATGTACAGCCTAAGACGACCGGCAGCCCGATGCCGACAAAACGGCCCTTCCACACTTGCAAGAAAGTGGCGATCCCACACATAAAAATATCAATGGACACTAAATAAGTAAGCTGTTCGGCGGTTAAGCCAAGTGCCCCGCCAACGATAAGCGGCACGATGACAGCTCCTGCATACATCGCTAGTACGTGTTGTATGCCTAAAGAAGCGGTTTTTAAGACAGAGGTATTCATGAGAGAACCTCTTCTGCGAATGTGACTTTACCGTCTTCCAGTGATTGCACTCTTGCAAGGGATTCCACTCTAATTTGCTTTTCGCGCAGCAAATTGCCACCTTCTTGAAATCCTTTTTCAATCACAATACCGATTCCGGCAACAGATGCGCCTGCTTGTTCAGCAATATCCAATAACCCTAAAGCAGCTTGTCCATTTGCCAGGAAGTCGTCAATAATTAAAAGGCGGTCCTGTTTTGTTAAAAATGAGTTAGATACGGCGATCCGGTTCGTTTCTTGTTTCGTATAAGAATGAACATCGGCGGTAAACAAATCTTGCGTCAATGTCAGCGACTGCCGTTTTCGTGCAAAAATAACTGGAACGTCCAACTCTAAGCCGGCCATTACGCTCGGTGCAATGCCGCTCGATTCAATCGTTAATATTTTCGTGATTTTCTCATCGGCAAATCGTTTGGCAAATTCTTCGCCGATTTCTTTCATTAATTTAGGATCAATTTGGTGGTTTAAAAACGAATCTACTTTCAACACGTGGCTAGAAAGCACTTTGCCTTCTTTCACAATCTTTTCTTGCAAACTCTTCATTATATGTCCTCCTCAACTTTAATCGACCGTTTGGACAGAAAAAAACCCAAAGATCATTTCATTCCTCAATACAGAGTGAAGCAATGCCCTTTGGGTATGAGAAGACAGCAAAGAAAGACTGCCCTTCCACTGCTCACTCATAGTCAAATGATTTACGGTCATTCGGTAGAAACTTGCAGGCCATATTCCCGCGATTATATGAGCGAATGTTAAGTTTTAATGTATTCATATTATATCAATATAGAAGAGAATTTCAATCCTATTTACGAACATTTTTTATTTAAACCTCTTTATTATTCGCAATTTTCAATTAAAATTACACAATAATAAAAACGGCCAGAAATAGTTTCCAGGCCGTTTTTGCTACCTTTTTGTCGGATAATCCATCGCTTGTCCAGGATAAAAAGGAAAATCATCATCCGGCTCTTCTTCTTTTTTCGCCCATTTGGATATAAGAAGAAATAAAGCCGTCCCGTAAGACCCGAGCTGAATCGCCTTTAACATCCCGCCAGCGAGCTGCTGGTCCTGAAGAGCGGTTAAATGAGGCAGCAGCTGCTGTCCTCCTTCTGCATAAAGAACATAAAATGGACTGCCGGCCACAAGCAAAAAAATTCCAATCGGCATGAGCAGCACGGAAGCAACAAACACATAGACGACCCGCACAGATTCAGACAGCCGGTTGATCTCCGGCAGCGGTGAAATGATCGTCCACCACATTAAAAATGCGATTGCCAGCAAAGCGGTCTGGCTCATTGCCAGCAAGAAGGTGTGCTGCTGCAATGAATTAAAAATAGAAGGGATGAGATAAACAGACAGCGCTATGTTAAACAACAAAGCCGTCATCCATGGATGAGTAAACAATTTCAAAGCGAATCTCATTCGGTAAGACCAGAAAAAAGAGCGTAAAAACTCTTTCGGCAAGCCTAAAATTAAAAGCGGAGGCACAACAAACAGCATGATCATTAACTCCAGCACATGAGCGCTGAACAACCTTTCCGCAGCGATTACTGCCAACGGACTGCCTACAAATAAGTAAAATAAAACTAAGCCTAAGTTGAAATAAAACTTTTGAATCCTTTTGACTGTATATCTCCCAGAAGAAACTAATTTTGCATACAGAAAAGACAGCAGCAACAGGAAAATGAGATAACCCACTCCCCATAACTGAAACCAGTTAAAATCAGAAACGACATTTCCGACCAATTGATTGTCCCCCCATTAACGATAAGTAATAGAGCTCAATAATCCGCCCAACTTATCACTCATTGTATCAAACCTTCACAAGTTTCTACACCCTTCTGTGCAATCGCTCCTGCCTGAGTCAAAAAGGTCAGCTTAGTCTTTATTTCTAGGCGGACGTTTCCCCCAATATTGGTAATAATCCGTCCGGATAAATCCATTGAACAGCTTCCGTTTTTTTGTCGCTTTCTTGCCGTAAAACTGAGTTTAAAGCAGATTATTAATAACCTTGACCAGATTAATCTTTTACCATTACTTATAATTATACTCTGGTCTTTCAGAAAAGAAAATGGTTTGTATGTAGCCACGCCACTATGTATACTTCTTCTTGTTATTTAGAAAACATGTTCATGGGAACACTTAAGCTAGAAAAGCTTATACTACATTTCAATATCCTTACATGCCCGAAGAAAGAATAGATATGTTAATTCTACTGCCTTTTCATGTTTCCAAATTCCAAATATTATACCTTCCTCTTTTTTTGCAGATTTATAGGTAGAACACGGCCCATTCACAAAGGTGCCGTACTCTACCAAAAGGTTATTTAACACATTCACTTTCATTCTTATTTAGATATTCTAGAACAAATTTATTTAGGTGCTACTAACCCAGGAATCGCTTCACTCCAAAGTTTATGAAGTTCATCAACGGTATCCTCAATTACATGTTCACCGTTTACAGATACAATCAATTTCCCATGGTTAGTTACCGAGCCGATTTGGCTTGCTTCTGTCCATAAATTTTGAAATTGTTCTTTGTTTTCTGCTTTTACAGTTACTAAGAATCTTGATTGTGATTCACTAAATAACGCTACCGTTGCGTCACCAATTAAGCTAACTTCAACACCTAAACCTTGTCCCTTAAATAAACTCTCAGCTAAGGCAACAGCAAGTCCGCCTTCAGATAAATCATGTGCAGATACTACAAGACCTTCTTTAATTGCAGTCGAAAGTAAGTTTTGACGGTTCGCTTCAACTTGTAAATCAATGACTGGCGCTTTTCCTGAATATTTTCCAGCAACTATATTTTGCAGTTCACTGCCACCGAATTCAGGGAACGTTTCACCAATTAAATAAACAAGGTCACCGTTATTTTGGAAATGGCTCGGTGTCACATATTTTGTATTTTCGATTAGTCCGACCATACCAATGATTGGTGTTGGAAGAATCGCTTCGTCTTTTGATTGATTATATAAGGAAACATTACCGCTAATAACTGGTGTCTGAAGAGCAAGACATGCCTCGCTGATCCCATCAATGCTCGCTTCCATTTGCCAAAATACTTCTGGATTGTTTGGGTTACCATAGTTCAAGCCATCTGTAATTGCAAGTGGTTTTGCACCAGAACAAACAAGATTACGTGCTGCTTCAGCAACGGCAATTTGCCCACCAACTTTTGGATCTAAATAAATATAACGAGAATTACAGTCCGTCGTAATCGCAATTGCTTTATCCGTTCCATCGATTTTCACGATTGCTGCATCAGATCCAGGACCAACAATGGTGTTTCCTTGTGCCTCAGCGTCATATTGCTTGTATGCCCATTCCTTGCTTGCAATTGTCGGCTGCTGTAAGAGCTGTCTTAACATCGCTTGATGATCGTCTACTGCTGGAACTTCATTTTCAATCGCTTGAAATTCTTGATAGTATGACGCTTCTTTTGATGGTAAATGATAGACAGGCGCATCATCAGCTAAAATATTGACAGGAATATCTACGACAACCTCACCATGCTGCTTAATACGGAAGGTTTTTTCCTGAATAACCTCACCGATAACTGCCGCATCCACATCATGTTTCGCAAAAATATCAAGAATTTCCTGCTCCTGCCCTTTTTTCGCGACTAATAACATCCGCTCCTGTGATTCAGACAGCATAATTTCATAAGCATTCATACCTTCTTCGCGCTGTGGGACAAGGTCAAGATTCATCTCAATTCCCGTACCTGCTTTAGCTGCCATTTCACTCGCAGATGATGTTAATCCTGCCGCACCCATATCTTGAATACCAACTAATGCATCCGAATGAATGACTTCCAAGCATGCATTCATTAATTTTTTACCAATATGTGGATTTCCGATTGCGACTGCAGATGTATTCTCTTCTTTTCCACCTTCGACAACATCTGAAGAAAACGATGCACCACCAACTCCGTCTTTTCCGGTATCCCCACCGGCATAAATAACTACATTACCTACACCAGCGGCAACACCCTTTTGCACATCGTCATGATGAACAAGCCCAACAACCATCGCATTGACTAATGGATTTTCTTCATATTGCTCATCAAATTGTATCTCGCCACCAACAGTTGGAACATCGATCACATTGCCATAGCTCGCAATCCCACGTACAACCTCAGAAAATAACAGTTTCGTATGGTCATTATCTAGATTGCCAAAACGTAATGAATTCATGGCTGCAATTGGTTTTGCTCCCATTGAAAAGACATCACGCATAATCCCACCAACACCTGTTGCTGAACCTTCAAATGGCTCGACAAAAGACGGACTATTATGACTTTCAATTTTAAAAACAACGGCTTGATTATCACCGATATCAACAACCCCAGCACCTTCACCAGGCCCTTGTAAAACATGACTTCCTTTCGTTGGTAACCTTTTAAGTAATGATTTCGATGATTTGTAGCTACAATGCTCGGACCACATGGCAGAGAAAATGCCTGTTTCCGTGTAGTTCGGATGACGTTTTAATAGATCCTTTGCTAGTTGATACTCTTCGTCTGTTAACCCCATTTCCTTGTATATTTGTTCATTTTCAATTTGTTCTGGGCTAATGTTATGTTGCGACATCGATAGTTCCCTCCAAAAAAAGAATTTAATTTGTTTGCTAAATTAGGCGATATTCAGATGGCTAGGAATAATTTGTTGCTAGCTCGAACATCTGCATCTGTTCTTCCATTTACATAAATCAGTGTTTCTTCGCTTTTCTTTATTTAGTTCGCAAAATCTTCTCCATTGCTTTTCCTTTTGCTAACTCATCAATTAGCTTGTCCAAGTAGCGAATTTCCTGCATGATAGGTTCTTCGATGTCTTCCACTCGGACTCCGCAGATTACACCTTTGATCAGACCTCGTGAAGGGTTCATTTGGGGAGCTTCCGCAAAGAACGTTTCAAAGTCTGTCTTGTTTTCCATTAGTGCTTCTAACTCTTCTTGGCTATATCCTGTCAGCCAACGGATGATTTCATCTACCTCATCTTTCGTACGTCCTTTTTTCTCCGCCTTTGTCACATAATGAGGGTAAACACTTGCAAAACTGGTTGTATAAATCCGATGTTTGCCCATGATCTATCCTTCCTTTTTTCTTTTTCTTCTATGAGAGTAGAACAATAATCTACAGGTAGCGAAAGCTTACTTTCTATAAAGAAGCACATGTTCGTGTGTATATTAGTTAGGTAAATCAAGCTGCCATGACACACCGAAACGATCAACTAGCCAGCCAAATTTCTGGCTGAAACCATAGTCCCCAATCGGCATAAGGGCTCCCCCACCATCACTCAATTTTTGATAGAGATGGTCAATTTCAGCTTCTGATTCGCAAGTAACATAGATCAAAAATGAAGGTGTGCAGGAAAACTCACGTTTTATATTACTACTGTCGATACACATAAATTTCTACCCTTTTAAGGAAAAAACGGCTTCCATCACAGTCCCTTCTTCCCCAGCTTCATTAGCTCCATATCGAACGATACTTTTAATTTCTGAATCCTCCATTAACGAAGTATAATAATTCAGTGCTTCCTCTGCTTTTCCATCTCGAAACATTAAAAACGGCCTAACCTTTGATATTTTTATCCACCTCTTAATAATATATGATACTTATAGGTCATCAATTATTATAGCTGATAGATTCGGTTTCAACTAGCGTTTAAGTACCATTACATGTTAATTTCTCTTATTGAAAATAACTCTAAATACTTTTTATTAATGAGGTGAAGAATAAATCTGTCAAGATTAAAAAGCATTTTCAGGTATATCATCACTAATTACGCGTTTATTCGCAAGTGTCATTATACAAAAAGTGAATATGAAATTGCTGCTCATTATTTCTCTTCTTTATTTTTGGGGCACAATCGCTCTTACATTTGTAAACGACTTCATCGGTTTTTTAATATTCATTCGAGAACTACATAGACACAAAAGAGAAGCGAAATCTCCGCTTCTCTTCTTGTCATCCAATATCAATATTGTTCAAAGGGTTATACTTATCGTTTTGTTGCTTCAATGCCATTCCCCAAAGATTCACATAACGTTGAGTCATGGTTATGTCCTCATGTCGAAGGATTTTCTGTAATGTTAGTACGTCCATCCCATTCATAATGGCTCTATAGGCAAACGTATGACGAAAAGTGTGACTGGACAATCTAACACCGCTCCTTCTTGAGCCGTTTGAAGATAGAAGCAACGGCTTCTGTAGTCATTCCACCGTTAATTTTGACGGTACATCTTCAAAGTGTAGCTTGATAAGTTTTTGTAATTTCTGTCGTCCAAGAACTCTTGAATAGCAAATTTTAATAACATGTCCATCTTCCTCCCAATGATTTTTCATTGGAAAAGTAATCTGGTCAAGTTAAAAATAATCCAGTGAATTTTTGACCACTATATTTGAGAGCCTTCAAACCCGTACTACATCAATCTTTTCTAGGCGGGCGTTTACCCCAATATTGGTAATAATCCGTTCGGATAAATCCATTGAACAGCTTCCTTTTTTTTGTCGCTTTCTTGCCGTAACATTCTTCAAAGCCTTCATGCGAAGTCAACATATATACAGACCACGTGTCATTGCCTGTGAATGCCCGGCCCATTTCCTGATACATTTTTTCCACTTCCGGGCGGTCGCCGAGACGTTCGCCATATGGCGGGTTTCCAACGATGACGCCGTATTCCTTGGAAGTAGTAAAGTCGCTTACATTCATTTGTTTAAATTGGATGAGATCAGCAAGTCCTGCTTCAAACGCATTTTCGCGGGCAATGTCGACCATTCGGTGATCGATATCGCTTCCTGTAATGTCAAGCGGCTGGTCGTAATTCGCCCGGTCTTCCGCTTCAATTCTCGCGTTGTCCCACACCTCTTCACTCAGCCAAGGCCATTCCTCTGAGAGAAATTCCCGGTTAAAACCAGGTGCAATGTTTTGACCGATTAAAGCCGCTTCGATCGGAATCGTCCCTGAACCACAAAATGGATCAACGAATGGCCGGTCAGGGTGCCAGTTCGTCAATTGAATAAGCGCGGCTGCCAATGTTTCTTTCAATGGAGCGCCGCCCTGAGCAATACGATACCCCCGTTTATGTAAGCCTGCTCCACTTGTGTCAATCGTCAGCGTCGCTTTGTCTTTTAACAAAGCCACTTCAATTTTAAACAAAGGACCGGTTTCCTGCAGCCATGTTTGGATTTTATATTTGTTTCTCAGCCGCTCAACAATCGCTTTTTTCACAATCGCCTGACAGTCAGACACGCTGAATAAAGTTGATTTCACGGACTTCCCTTGAACCGGAAACTCCGCATCCACCGGCAAATATTGTTCCCACGGCAGAGCTTTCACTGCTTCAAACAGCTGGTCAAACGTTGTCGCTTTAAACTCCCCTACAACGATTTTCAATCGGTCCGCTGTCCGCAGCCACATATTGCAGCGGGCGATCGCTGACTCATCGCCTTTAAAAATAACTTTTCCGTTTTCAGTCTGGCAATCATAACCAAGGTTTTTCACTTCATTAGCCACGAGCGATTCTAACCCCATCGCCGCCGTGGCAATTAATGTATATGTTGTCATTCAATCACCTGCACATTTTAAGTATATACTGCTTATTTAGCATGAAAAATATCCATATAGAACAAAAGCTCTCCATAAAGGAGAGCTTGTGAAATTAAATCCCGTAATAACGTTCTGTAAGCCATGTTCTGTACCATCGTACTGCAAGCGATCTGGGAAGATCTTGTACTCCGGCGGCAATCATCTATCTGCGGATGTTCTTCAAACATCCACCCTTCTTATCGTTCATTTCCTTAAAGAAGGTGCCCCTACCTAAATTTGGGTTGCTCACTCGCGGGGTTTACCTCGTTCCACCTTTATAATTTCTTATAAAGCTACGTCACTGTGGCACTTTCAAAGTAGTCATGCCATATCCGAAGACTTAGGCATTTTCCCTGCCGTCAATCCAGCCTGAGCCGGACTGCCCTAGCTTATTTTTTCGCTAGGCACGAACACTACGGGCATCTCAGCACCGTGTGAGCATGGACTTTCCTCTGCAGCCGGATGGCTGCAGCGATTACCCGAACGCTATTATCGTCACCTAAACCATTATACAGGAAAACGGCCGACAAAGCAATAGTCGGTTTTCAGACCAATCAAAAAAGCTATTCGTTATACAGTTTATCTCCAAATACATGCCGCTCCAAATTCGATAAGCGCTTGAGAATATCGAAGTTGGTAGCCCCTGCGACCGGCTGCGGAGCAGGCACAGGCGCCGGTTGCGAGCGGCTCCTTGTTATTTCACTTTGCTTTTTCAAACGGAGATTTTCTTGTTGAAGCTCTTCAATCGCCTGATGAAACACTTCATAATCTTTAATGATTAAATCAAGAAATTGATCTACCTCATCTGGATTATAGCCTCTCATGGACGTCTTAAACTCTTTTTCCAAAATATCTTTTCCTGTTAGTTTCACTTTATTAGATAACATTCCCGTCATCACCTCAATATATTCCAAACCGTCTTTCATCCATTTTTTCAAAAATAGGCTGCTTTGTCAATCAATTCACTGGTTATTACCAGTCTGTTTGCTTTAACTGTTCTTCTTCCACTACAAGCTGCAAGTCATAAAATGTCAATTGGCGGATATCAAATGAGTGATTCTCTTGAAACGAGCGGGCCATGTTAAATAAATATTGAGGAGAACCGGTATTTTCTTCATCGTAAAGAACGAGTAAGCCGGCTGATTTTTGTAAAAGCAATTGATTTTTATTCCGGAATTGTTCGGGACCTTTATACGGTTGCTTAGACACTGAATCCACGAAATCGGCTCCCGCCAAAATTTCTTCATAATAAGCCTGGTTTTCTTCTTTCCAATTTTCTTGCTGATTCAAAAAAGGAGTAAGTACAGCAAGTTTTGCGTCGGGATATTCTTCTTTTAACTCAAACAGAACTTCCGCTGCCCAACACTCCACACCGAGCTGTCCGCTAATCAGCATCCACTCCATTCCTTCTTCTAGCAGGGTACGAAGTTCTTTTTCCAATGCTTTTTTTATGTATAGTACAGCCGGATCGTCTCTTTTGAAAACGCCAAGCTCATACGGCTTGTATCCCGTTACTGCCCAAACCGTCATAGCAAGAACCCCCTTTCACATGATAAAAAAGTAAGGGATCGATTTCCCTTACTTTTTAATGAAATTAGAAGCCAAATGGACGTCGTCGAGGGCGTCTCCCGCAAAATTGCTGCTGGCTATGAACATCCTGAACGTAAGATTGAGTGTGCGGATAATAATGCTGATGTTCATACAGCTGATGATTAATATTAGCTGTATGTGTTGGATGAATATGCGGAACGATAAATTTCTCGTACATATGATTCGTGCAGCATACAGGCGGATGCATAACCGCCGGTAATACTTTGGGCCTGTTGCAATGCATGATTCTGTTCCCCCTTTCCCTCTCTTATAAAACAGTTTATGTAAGAAGAGGGGAACATGTACTATTACAAACACCTATTTTACAAGAAACTGTAAAAGCTGTCTTTTAAATTCGTCATTAAAAAAGCGGTCAACCCGACAAATACGAAAAATAACACAAATAAAGCGCGATACACTTTTCATCCACCCCATAAATAATTTTCTCTTATATTTCTACATCATCCAACATTTTACCGCCTTTTGTCATAAGAAACAATAAATAATTGGAAAATATTTCGACAAATCAAATAAAATATTGCGATTTTTTTATTATTTGTCAAATAGAGAAAAAATACTTACTTTCGCATCTTCTTTTCCAGCCGCTTTAGCCTTTTATCGATCTCTTCCACCAGCCGGCCGTTCTCCTCGATGTGAAGAGTGCCGGCCGCATTAGCATGATGAAGCGAGTCAGTATATTGCTTTTCCCTATGTTCGTAATATTTACTTAACTCAATATGTGCTTCTATTCTCTCTTGCGGCGTTCCTTTTTCACACACTTCTTTCCAAAGTGCAACGGCTTGATCCCACTCTTTTTCTCTCTTCAAGTGAAAAGCTAGTGCATGACTCGCTGTTATTTGCGTGTCCGTGTGCTTCTCTTCCACAAGCTGACTGTAAGCTTTCGCCGATAATTGTTTTTCCCCGATTGCATCAAACCACTTCGCCACTTCCATTCGCTCTCTGCTCGTACTTCCAATACCTTCCTGCAAAATGTGAAAGCTGAGATGAGAATAAAGAGTAATGAGTGTTAAAATATCCAGTTCATTGTGATGCATGACTTTTAGTATGCCTTCCGGCTGCTTTCTTTCGACAAAATCAAAGTAAATCATTGGGGCTAAATAACCAGGCACGTCTTCCACCCGGTGAATATTCAGCTTTTCCTTTTCCACGTTCACGAGCTTGACAGAATCCATAGAATGTTTCCACAATCTTCTCGAAGCATGGTATAAATCAAAGTGGCCAAAGCTTGGCAGTTTAGGAACGTGCTCACGAACAAGCGTGTGCCGTGTTTTCACTTGCGGCCAGTCAAACGATTTTCCATTATAAGTAACAAGTGTCGTGTAATCCACCTGTTCAAGAAAGCTTGAGTATAGGGCGACTTCATTTCCAGGAGCCGGCAAAAAATGCTGGCGCAACACGACTTCCCCGCCTTGGACCTTTGCATAGCCGAGTAAAAAAATCGTATTTCCTGCTCCTCCGCCGAGCCCGGTTGTTTCCGTGTCAAAGAAAAACAAATCTGAGGCCGCCATTCCTTTTGCGGACAAAGGATGAGTCCCTTCCCAATGATTCCATTTGGCAACGGCTTCCGTCACGTCAGAAAACTGGTGATTGCCATGTTTGTATAAAAGAGGATAGCGCACTTCACGGATTAAGCAAAATTGATCGCCGGACACATACGGTTTCACACCAGCTTTTTCCCACTCATCCATATAGGGAAGGTCCGCCCCTTTGAAGGACGGCTGCTCTATCGCCTTTTTTTGTGTGTCTTCCCGTACGATATGGCGTTTCATCCGCTGGAGCTTTCCAGATAAACTCATTTTATTTCTCTCCTAACATCAAAAACATCTCAAGAAGGCGGTGAGCATCTTTTTTGGCGGAATAGAAGGCGGTATCTGTCCCGATGCAAGATGGACAGCCGTTTGGACAAGGACAACGGTGAATTAATTCAGCCGCCTGCTTTAAAATATCTTCTAATTGGCTGAAAACTTGCTCGCTTAGCCCGATGCCGCCAGGATAATGGTCATAAACAAAAATCGTTGGTTTTTCATTGTGGCTCGCTTTTACTTGCGGCACAATATGAATGTCACTCGGGTCACACATAGCAAACAATGGAATGATCGCTTTTAAAGCATGAGCCGCTCCAATCAAGCCGTTTTCCAGACGGTCTTGAGACATGTTCTTTAACTCATCGTTTAGTGACATCCAAACCGCATTCGTATGAAGCTCTACTTCCGGAAGATGAATCGGTCCTGAGCCGATGTTTTCATGAGTGTCAAATTTAATCTTTTTAAAAATAGTGGCCATGGCATGGACTGCCACATCTCCGTATGAAAACGTGATATTCTCTTTTTCCCGCCTTTTATCTTCTTCAAGTACTTGCAGCTGAACAGCTAAGTTCGCGTCTGTAAAATAGTCCACATCCACTTCCCGCACATACGCTTTTTTCTCTTCCCAATCAAGTTCTTCCACTTGAAACTGAGTGCCCTGATGCAAATAGATCGCTTCTTCGTGCAACAGCGTCATGGCGCTGAATGTGTCCATTTCTCCAATGACTTGGTGATTGGCTGTCTCGGAAATATCAATAATCACGACATTTTCTTGCGAAGCAGACCGCAAACTAATGTTATGGGCAGGAAATGAATCATTCATCCAAAACCACTGGCCATTGTTTTCATGAAGCACTCTTTCTTCGGTTAAAAATTCAAGTACATCTTCTATGTCTGTCTTTCCGAATCGATCCCCTCGTTTAAACGGCAGCTCATACGCCGCACATTTTAAATGATCCACTAATATAACGAGATTGTCAGGATTAATTCGGGCGGTTTCCGGCGTTCGCTTAAAAAAGTAATCCGGGTGATCAATAATAAATTGGTCAAGAGGATCAGAGCTTGCGACCATAATGACGAGCGACTCACCATGCCGTCGGCCGGCCCTTCCCGCTTGCTGCCAGGCGCTTGCGATCGTGCCGGGATAGCCGGTCATCACACATACTTGCAACTGGCCGATGTCCACTCCTAGCTCAAGCGCATTCGTGCTGACTACGCCATAAATTTCGCCGTTTCTTAAGCCTTTTTCAATTTCGCGGCGCTGTGTCGGCAAGTAGCCTCCGCGGTAGCCTCTGATCGATTTTGACCCGAGTTCATTTTTCACAAGTTCTTGCAAATACGTCAAAATAATTTCCACACGCACCCGGCTTCTGGCGAAAACGATCGTTTGTATCTTGTTTTTCAGCATTTCTCCCGCAAGCCGGCGGACTT
Source organism: Bacillus aerolatus (assembly GCF_009183655.1). Classification (GTDB taxonomy): domain Bacteria; phylum Bacillota; class Bacilli; order Bacillales; family Domibacillaceae; genus Pseudobacillus; species Pseudobacillus aerolatus. Next base: position 382,765 of record NZ_WEIO01000001.1, on the reverse strand, counting down.
CCAAAGTAGCACTGCGGCGAATATTGAGCGGTTTGTTGACGACCGGCGGATTGTAAAACACAAAATGTTTTCTTCCTGCCGGCGCTCCGTTATTATCAATTAGCGTCATTTCTTGTCCGGTCAATGTTTCAGCGAGTTCCAGCGGATTGGCAATCGTCGCTGATGTACAAATAAAAACAGGATCGCTGCCGTAATAACGGCAAATCCGCTGGAGGCGGCGCAACACATTGGCCACATGGCTGCCAAACACTCCTCTATATATATGCAGCTCATCAATCACAATGTATGTTAAGTTCTCAAATAAGGAAACCCATTTCGTATGATGAGGCAAAATCGCGGAATGAAGCATATCGGGATTCGTGAGAATGATTTGTCCTGCTTTTCTTACTTTTTGGCGGATATTTGCCGGTGTGTCTCCGTCATACGTATAACTGTTGATCGGCAGACCGATTTCTTGGATCAATTCATTGATTTCACTTTTTTGATCTTGAGCGAGCGCTTTCGTCGGAAATAAGTAAAGAGCCCGCGCTTCCTCGTTATTAATAATCGATTGAACAACAGGCAAGTTATAACAAAGCGTTTTTCCAGATGCGGTCGGCGTCACCGCTACAAAGCTTTTTTTGTTTCTTGCCGCTTCAAAAGCGGATAATTGATGTGTATATAGCTGATGGATCCCTCTATTTTTTAACGCGTCCGCAAGCCTTGGGGCAATGTCAGCCGGCAGCGGAACAGTGCTCGCTTCTTTTTCAGGAATCGTCTTCCAGTGAATAATATTAGAACAGACGGCTTCTTCTTCCTGCAGCCATCCAATTGTTTCTCGTAACGACTTTCTTTTCGATAGCATCGCCATCACCTCCCCTTTATTCTAGCGAACAAACAATCTATTTGGAAGAAGAAAAGCGAAGCCGACTGCTTTGAGGCGACAAGCATATGACAGGCTGACAAAATGGCGCTTTTCAGCCATGCAGTCAGACTGGCATATGACCTCGAGCCCCAAGGAGGCGCAGCTGGACAAGAAGAAAAGCGGAAGCGCCTGCTTTGCCCCAACCGCAAAAAAAGACCCTGGAGGAAAAGTTCCCTCCAGGGTTCGGCGCAGTTCAAGCTTTCAGCCAGCCAGTCATATCTTTTACTACTTTAGAAAGCTGTGAAACTGTACTGACCATCATACCTGCTGTGTCAACCGCTTTATTGACATCAAATGAACCGTCTTTATTTTTAAAGGACTGTAAAAGAAACTGGCTGCTGCTTTTCTTCCCCGGCGCATTGGGCGGCCTCTGAGAAGCATTCGGGTACATCTGATACGGTCCTCCCGGCATCTGCATTTGATAAAGCGGATGGTTCCACAAATCTCCGGAAAACTGAGAGTGTTGGGAGTATTGGGAGTATCCAGGTGGAGAAGGTTGGTGACCGTGATAAGAAGCAGGCGGATGGTATGGAAAATGGCCGGGATACGGATACATCGGCTCCCATGGGTTCATCTTCTTCCCTCCCACATAGTTGGTTATAGCATGATATGTAGGATTGAGAGAAAAAGTGCAAGCTATTTCAACTCTTTTAACAGCTGCTGTAAAACAAAGAGAGTCGATTCCACATAATTTCTGAAACGGGTATAACTTGTTTCCGGAAAAAATGCCTGGACAGAAATCAATTCTATATTTTCAACGACTGCTTTCACTTGCGGAAAATGAATATATTTAAATTGGCTCGTTCGGAAACTTGCTAATATTTCTTTCTCCCATGCAGCTGACAACCGTTGGGCTTCGTCGGCAAACGGTTTCACTTCTGTATAAAAATCCCCTTTTTCTTTTTTCTCTCTAGCTATATGATAACGATCATTGGCACGGTTCACGATCCTTAACAATTCTTCTGTCAACTCTTGAAGTACAGTCATTTTCTACTCTCCTCTTAACGCCATTTCACTTTTCTTCTTCATAGTTTATAAGTTTTTCCATGACTGTTCAAGCAGCTGCTTATTAAACCGGCTCACATGTCACTTTAAAAGATTGAACCATTTTGTGGGTTGGGGCGGCTGACAATAAAAACTCTGCTCCTTCTTCAAGCAGCCCAATACGTGCCATCACTGCTTCTTTCTTTTTGGAAAGCCGTGAATAATGTGCTTTATGCATAATCGTCACTCTTTTTTTCAGCACTCGCTCGATTTGATCTACTTTTTCCTCAATTTCATTTAATGTGCGAAGCACTTCTTCTCTCGTCATCCGTCCCACTCCTTTATGTTTTCATTCTTTAAAATTCCACTGGCTCTTCATAGTCTCTTGTAAGCTGTATTCTCTCTCTTCTTTTCGATCTCCTTCCCGTCTGACAAAACTAGGTTTCATTCGGCAAAGAAAGAACGAGAAAGACAAAAGTTTCGTTCATTTCGACAATCGCCCTGCACCATAGAAAGACCTCCTCCCTATTAAATGCGGACCGCGCCCGAAAAGGTTATAATAAAGAAGCATGGAAAAGTTATATTAGCCGGGCGAGCGGCATAACTGTACAAGAGAGCCAGAGGAAAGCTTGGATTTAAGCGTCTTTCTCCCAGCCTTCTTTCTAAACAGCTAAGTGAAAAATCAGCCTTTTTTCTTACCCCATGCCATATTTTTTCTGTTATGATATGTATTATCTTGTGAGGTGTATGCAATGGCGATAAGATATCCGAACGGAAAAAAATACGTGCCTGCGGCCAGTGCAGCTGCAATCAAACGGCCCGCCATACAGGACAGCTACAGCAACAGAGGCATGACGCTTGAGGAGGATTTAAATGAAACAAATGCTTATTACCTTGAGCGTGGATTGGCGGTTATCCATAAGAAACCAACGCCTGTGCAAATTGTTCAGGTAGACTATCCAAAAAGGAGTGCAGCTGTCATCAAAGAAGCTTACTTTAAGCAAGCTTCAACAACCGACTACAACGGCGTATACCGCGGAAAATATGTAGATTTTGAGGCAAAGGAAACAAGAAGCACCACCGCATTTCCGCTCAAAAACTTCCATGAACACCAAGTCGTTCATATGAGAAAAGTGGAACAGCAAGGAGGCATCAGCTTTGTTATCATTCGTTTTGCTTTAACTGAGGAAGTATTTTATCTTCCGGCAATCCGCTTGTTAGACTATTGGGCCAGAATGGAGGACGGCGGCCGCAAATCAATTGCGAAAGCGGAAATTGAAACCTCTGCCTATCTGATTCCAATGAGTCTGCACCCGCGGATTCCTTATTTGTCTGTTATCGACCAGTTGCATTTTTAAGCGAAGCGTCTCATAAGCGCCGCTTAGGAGAAACTGTCCGCTAGTCAAACAGGCGTAAATGAACTGTTAAATTTACTGTGGTTTATAAACATTCACAGCAGGAAATTTAACCACTCTTTATTCCCATCGAAAGCGAGGATATTGGACAAATGTCTGATCAATACAATTCACGTACAGAAAGAAGAAAGCAGCAAAAGAAGCGTACGGCTAAAAAGCCGCCTGCAGCAAAGAATCCTAAAAAGGGGCAAGCATCATTAGTTAAAAAAGTATTTTTAACTCTTGCGGTCTTATTTCTTTTATCGTTAGCAACAGGCCTTGGAACATTTGCGTTTATGGTGAAAGATACGCCGAAGTTGGATGAAGCTCTTTTACGCGACCCGATTTCGTCGAAAATTTACGATATGAACGGTGACTTTGTTACATCCGTCGGCTCACAAAAGCGGGATTACGTTAAATACGAAGATATACCGCAGCTAGTGAAAGATGCCATTCTCGCCACAGAAGATGTCCGCTTTTTTGAACACCACGGGATTGATATTATCCGTATTGGAGGAGCAGTCATTAAGAACGTAACAGAAGGCTTCGGTTCACAAGGGGCAAGTACGATCACACAGCAAGTCGTGAAAATGTCTTTCTTGTCTCCTGACAAAACGCTTAAGCGGAAAGCCCAAGAAGCATGGCTTGCTTATCAGCTTGATAAAGAATATTCCAAAGAAGAAATTTTTGAAATGTACGTCAATAAAGTGTACATGTCGGATGGCATTCACGGCATTAAGGAAGCGTCCAACCATTATTTTGGAAAAGACCTCGATGAACTGACGCTTCCGGAAGCAGCCGTCATCGCCGGCATGCCGCAAAGCCCGAACAATTACAATCCATTTGACCATCCGGAACGGGCGGAAAAACGCCGCAACGTCGTGCTTTCTTTAATGGAGCAGCATAATAAAATTTCCGGCACAGAAATGGCGGAAGCAAGACAAACATCCGTTTCCAAACAGCTGGCTGAACAGAAGCCCGACACCAGAAAAGTGAAAAAGTTTAATTCCTATATTGATATGGTCGTAGAAGAAGTCCAAAAAATGGGTGAATACAATCCTTACTCAGATGGCTTAAAAATTTATACGACGCTCGATCCGAAAGCGCAGACGTATATGGAAAAGCTGCTCGACACAGAAGACATCATTAATTATCCTAGTGAAAAGTTCCAGGCAGGGATCGCGCTCACAGATACGAAAACCGGTGAAGTACGGGCAATCGGCGGCGGCCGCAACCAGCAAGTGGAACGAGGCTATAACTATGCCGTTGACTTAAAACAGCGCCAGCCCGGATCTGTTATTAAGCCGCTTATCGACTATGGACCGGCCATTGAGTATTTAAAATGGTCGACATACCAGCAGCTCGATGACCGTCCGGATACGTATTCAAACGGAGCACCTATCCGCAACGCCGGTGGATCCTACATGGGTCCGATGACGATGAGAACTGCACTTGTCTATTCCCGCAACATTCCGGCTCTGCAAACGTATAAAAAAGTCGGACATGAAAAAGCAAATGAGTTTTTAAATAATGTAGGCATTCAACTTTCAAAAGAACAATCAGAAAACGAATCTAACTCCATTGGGGCAATGAGCGGTATTTCCCCTCTTGACTTAGCTGGGGCTTACGCGGCATTTGGTAACGAAGGAACGTACATTAAGCCGCATACAGTCAAGAAGATTGTTTTATCCGATGGCGAAACAGAAGTAAAAAATGATATTAAACCGCAAGCAGCAATGAGCGATTATACGGCGTATATGATTACCGATATGCTGAAAGATGTGATGGATGAAGGAACAGGCAGAAGAGCCAATATTCCAGGCCTTCATGTAGCCGGCAAAACCGGTACGACGAACTACACAGCAGAAGAAAAGCGTGATTATGGTATTCCATCATCCGGCTCACCCGATTCATGGTTTGTCGGCTATACAACGAACTACACAGCGGCCATTTGGACAGGCTACTCAAGTAGAAAAGAGTATTTGTCTAAAGACAGCCAAAATATTTCTAAAGAACTATTTAAACATTTAATGGACGAAGTATCTTCTGATAAAGAGACGAAAAACTTCAAGAAACCGAACAGCGTAGTGGAGCTTCCAATTAGAAAAGGCTCCAATCCGGCACAAATTGCCAGCAAGGGTACGCCTAACAGCGAGAAAGTATATGAGTTGTTCATCAAAGGCGAAGAACCAAAGAAAGTATTTAATGATTTCAAAGAAAAAGATAAAGAAAAAGACAAAGAGAAAGACGATGATAAGAAAGAAGAATCGACAGGAAAAATTCAAGGCTTAACGGCTTCCTACAACGCTTCTGGTCAAAACATCTCCGTGTCTTGGTCATTTGCAGGTGAAGGGTCGCCAAGCTTCACTGTCTCTTCATCCGCTGGAGAATCCCAGTCGACAGGCGGAAACTCAGCAGTCTTCGGCGGTGCCCAGCCTGGCCAGACGTACAGCTATACTGTAACAGCTACAGTTGATGGCCAGACAGTCGACACAGCGTCCACTTCCATCACTGTACCGGGTGGAGAGGAACCACCGACTGAAGATGATACCCATGAATTGCCACCGGAAGAACCTGAGACCCCTGATGACGGTAATGATCAAGATAATCCAGGCGACAACGGAAATGGCAACAACAATGGCGGTGGAAATGGGAACGGAAACGGAAATGGCAACAATAACGGTGGAGGCAATGGAAACGGGAACAATAATGGCGGCAACAACGGTACCCCGCCAACGTCTCCAACTACTCCGCCAGCCCAGCCTTCAAATCCAGGAGAAACACCTGCTCCGCCACAGGAGGATACACCGGCCGCTCCCCCAGCCTCTGGAAATGGGGCTGCATCGAGACAAGATACAGACGAATAATGTGTATAACAAAAGCGTAAGCGCCTTGACCAGCCCCGACAAGCAAATGTTCTTTTCCTCAAAGAAGTCCGCTTTTTGACTTCATTGAGGAAAGGTTATTTGACCTCGAGGGGCTAGGCGCTGGAGCTGGACGTAGACCCGCTCCATTAGCAAAGTTATTCACAATATGATTATTTTATAGTTTCCTAAAAAACAAAAGGATGGCGAAATCGCCATCCTTTTACTGTTTCTTTTTTAATACACAATATTTTGCTGCCTGTTTTTCCTGTTCAATCATCAGTTCACATATTTGCACGTAAGCATGATAAGAATAAAGCTCTGACAGAACAAAGCCGAGCCGCTCCTCAACGTTCACTGGTTTAATGTCAAACTTCTTAACGTTTTGCTGCCAGCCGTTCAGCTGAACTGGCGCACTATTGCTCCAAAACAGCTTCATTAAAAATAAAGCGGCAGCTGCTTTCATCTCTGCTTGAACGTTTTTATCCCGCTGCCGGAATTTTTTTTCGAGCACCGATTTCAGCTTTGTCCATTCCGCAGCGATTAAAAACATTCCCTTTTCTTCCCCCGCCCATGGCTGTTCCTCGCCCGCCAGTTCATAAATAAAAAACGGCTCAGCAGTTACTGTTGCCCGGGCTGATAAATACACTTCTTCTTGTTGAAAAAAAAGCGGGTGCTTTAACCATTCAGGAATAGTGACGGTTTGCTCCATCAGCCGGCTGTCCTTTTCATCCGTTTTTTCCCTTCACGGCACAAGTCAAGCAGCGGGCATATTTCACATTGAGGGGACTGTGCCTTACAATGATAGCGGCCGAAAAAAATGAGACGGTGGTGAGTTACTGACCACTCTTCTTTCGGTATTTTCCGCATAAGCGTTTCTTCTACTTCTGTGACGGAATCTTTCCAGCGGCAAATACCGAGCCGCTTGCTCACCCGCTCTACGTGGGTATCGACAGCAATAGCGGGTACGTCAAAGGCAACAGAAGCGACCACATTAGCTGTTTTCCGCCCTACACCTGGGAGCTTAACGAGCTCTTCTTGTGTTTTCGGCACTTCCCCATTCATATCTTCCAAAAGCATTCGGCTTAAGTTTTGAATGTTTTTCGCTTTATTGCGGAACAGTCCAATCGAGCGAATGTCCTCCTGAAGCTCTTCGAGAGGGACAGATAAATAATCTTCTGGTGTTTTATATTTCTTAAATAATTCCTTTGTTACTTTATTAACTAAAGCATCCGTACACTGAGCTGATAAAGCCACTGCAATGACGAGTTCAAACGGATTATCATGGACAAGTTCGCAGTGTGCATCTGGAAACATATCAGCGATTGTATCAAGACAATAGCGTATTTGGGTTTTATTCAACATCATTTTTCTCTCCTTTTACTGTTCGAGCCAGTTATAGAAAGGTACAGCTTTTCTAGATCGCTGCACTTGATCAGGAGAGGATTGGTTTTGCCGGAAGCGCTGGCCGTACTTTCTCGCTTGCTCAAGCGTCTCGATCCCCTGCTTTTTCCATTCAAAAAGAATTCGATCGATATAGCGAAAGTTCATCTTTCCTGAAATGACCGCTTCTCTTAAAGCGGCCTTTATAATGACCGCATCATGATGGTCCTGATCTATCCAAATAGCGAGCGTTTCACATTCAAGAGGAGAAAGCGGCCGGCCAAATTCTTGTTCAAAACAAGTATATAAATCCTGTTCATCATTCATTGCCTGATGGAGAGCAGATTGCCGCGATTGCTGCATCATAAATTCAGCCAGTTTTTTCCAAAGAGGCTTTAAAGAATAGCTTTCAAAACCTAATGAGTCTCCCTGCTCAATAGCAATCATTTGCTGCTGTATTAATTTTTTTATTAAAATGGAACATTCGCCGGCAGAAATAGTCATGCGGGCAGCTAACTCTTCAAATGTCGGAAAGTGCCGGCCTTTTTGTTTGCAGGCAAAAATCTGCAGCAATAAAACGAGTTCGGCTTCCGTCAACTTTAGCTCATTATAGTGGGTAAGTAAAACTTGGGGGACACTAACCATTCCTTCGTCCATCCAGTGCATTAATAATTCTTTTTGTTCCATCGCAGACACCTCATAGTTAGTATATCATGGTGAGATTTTAAAAATGAGAATTGACAATTAAGAAATTGCTATTCCACCTTTTTTGCGCTTATCTGAAAAATAAAGAAATGCCGCACAATGGCGCGGCATGAGAATTTATGGATATAAGCGGTTTAACAAACGCGGGAATGGAATCGTTTCACGGACATGCTCGACTCCGCTAATCCAGGCAACGGTTCTTTCAAGACCAAGGCCGAAACCTGAATGCGGGACAGATCCGTACTTCCGCAATTCGAGATACCATTCGTAAGCTTCCGGTTCAAGATTATGCTCTTTAATCCGCTCACTTAATAACTGGAAGTCGTGAATCCGTTCCGAACCGCCAATAATTTCACCGTAGCCTTCAGGAGCAATTAAGTCGGCGCAAAGCACGACTTCTTCCCGGCTTTCATCCGGCTGCATATAAAACGGCTTTAAAGAAGTTGGATAATGCGTGATGAACACAGGCTTGTCATAGCTTTGTGCGATGGCTGTTTCATGCGGCGCACCAAAGTCATCTCCCCACTTAACATCCTCAAACCCGTTTTTGTGTAAAAATTCGAGGGCTTCATCATACGTAATGCGCGGGAAAGGCGCCTTGATCTGCTCAAGCTTCGATGTATCCCGTCCGAGACGTTCAAGCTCTAATTGACAGTTTTTCAAAACTGACTGAACGATGTGAGCCACATACTCTTCCTGAACCTTTAGATTGTCTTCAAAATTGTAAAAAGCCATTTCCGGCTCAATCATCCAAAATTCAATGAGGTGACGGCGTGTTTTCGATTTTTCTGCGCGGAATGTCGGGCCAAAAGAAAACACTTTTCCAAGCGCCATAGCAGCCGCTTCCATGTACAATTGCCCGCTTTGGGAAAGATACGCATCTTCATCAAAATAGCGGGTATGGAACAATTCAGACGTTCCTTCCGGTGCGCTTCCTGTTAAAATCGGCGGATCCACTTTCACAAATCCCCGCTCATTAAAAAACTCGTACGTTGCCCGGATGATTTCATTGCGAATTTTCATCACTGCATGCTGACGGCGGGAACGCAGCCATAAATGACGATGATCCATTAAAAACTCAGTGCCATGTTCTTTCGGCGTAATTGGGTAATCAGCCGCTTCTGAAATTATTTCAAGGCCAGTTACCGTTAACTCATAGCCGAAAGGTGACCGGCTGTCCTCCTGGACGAGGCCTGTGACGTACAAAGAAGATTCTTGGGTCACGGCCTTCGCTGCTTTAAACAGTTCCTCCCCGGCTTCACTTTTCACAACGACTCCCTGGATAAAACCTGTCCCGTCACGAAGCTGCAGGAAAGCAATTTTTCCGCTGGAACGTTTATTTGCCAGCCAGGCACCAATCGTCACTTCTTGTCCGACGAATTGACCTACTTCTGCAATTGTAGTTTTCATGTAAGATTCCCTCCAACATATTCAGCAATTCCTATTCTTTTCGTATAATATTATACCTGTCTTTCTTCACAAAGTGCAAGAAACGCCTGCTGAGGCTCTTTTTGCCATATACAAAAGCGCAAGCGCCTTGATCAGCCCCGACAAGCAAATGTTCTTTCCTCAAAGAAGTCTGCTTTTTGACTTCATTGAGGAAAGGTTATTTGACCTCGAGGGGCTAGGCGCTGGAGCTGGACGCAAACCTGCTCCATTAGCAAATTGATCCACCATGAGAGTATTTTATAGCTTCCTAAACATTAAAAAGAACCCGGCAGCTTTGCCGGGTTCTTTCGTTCCATTCATCGTTCATATTCTGCGTTTCACTTATTTTTTAGCAGCTGCATGGCCGTTGACAAATTCAGCGATGCGGGCAACAGCTGCCTCGAGCAAATCGAGTGATGTGGCATATGAGAGACGGATATTATCCGGTGAACCAAAACCGCTGCCTGGAATGACGGCTACCTTTGCTTCTTCGAGAAGAGCGGCCACAAAGCCGTCCACATCGCTGAAGCCAGTAATAGCAGCTGCTTCCTTCACATTAGGGAACAAATAAAACGCTCCTTGCGGTTTCAGGCAGCTGACGCCCGGAATGTCATTCAGCTTCTTGTGAATAATAGTTAACCGTTCTTCAAACGCTTTTTTCATTTCTTCTACCGGTTCCTGCGTTCCTTCATAAGCAGCGATCGATCCATATTGGGACACTGCTGTCGGGTTGGATGTAGAGTGGCTGGCTAAGTCCGTCATTGCTTTAATCACTTGGTCATTGCCTGCCGCATACCCGATGCGCCAGCCCGTCATGGAATGGGATTTTGATACCCCGTTTATAATGATCGTCTGCTCTCTTAAAGCCGGAGAGATTTCCGCAATCGATACGTGCTGATTAGCACCATACACAAGCTTTTCATAAATCTCATCAGATACAATCCAAATATTGTGTTTTAGAGCCACTTCTCCAAGTGCCTGCAATTCCTCTTTAGAATAAAGCATACCCGTAGGGTTGCTCGGCGAGTTAATGATGACTGCTTTCGTTTTTGCCGTCACAGCGGATTCAAGCTGCTCTGGAGTAATTTTAAAGCTGTTTTCTTCTTTGCCGTCAATGTAAACCGGTGTACCGTCAGCGAGCTTTACTTGTTCCGGATAACTGACCCAATATGGAGTCGGGATAATCACTTCATCCCCTTCATCCAATATGACTTGAAACAATGTGTACAGTGCATGTTTCGCTCCTGTCGTCACAATGATTTCATTGCGTTTATATGTAAGTCCTTGATCTTTTTCAAACTTGCCGATGATGGCATCTTTTAATTCAGGCAAACCGCCGGACGGAGTGTATTTTGTCTGGCCTTTTTTCAATGATTCATAGGCCGCTTCAATAATATGTGCTGGTGTATTAAAATCGGGTTCACCTGCTCCAAGACCGATCACATCGATGCCTTGAGCTTTCATTTCTTTCGCTTTTGCCGTAATGGCGAGTGTCGTTGAAGGAGTTAATGCTTTAACACGTTGAGCTAATTGTACGTTCACAGAAAATACCTCCACTATTTTTCTCTTTTTACTAGTATTTATGTACGGTAAATAGTAAAAACGGCTTTATCTTTGTCTTTTGCATCAAGAGCCAAGCCAAACATTAAATCTTCCCGCTTTAACGTGCGGTTTAACACATCGACTATTTTATACAAGTCGGGCTGATTCTTAATTGTGACAGTAGACAAAACTTCAATTTTACTTTCCATTTGAATGCCCCCATTCTTTTTATATTATAGCAGGAAATCATTCAACTTCATTAATAAATTTTGCGAAAAATATGAATTAATCTCACTTTAATTCAGGGATGGAAAAAACTTCATACCCTTCTTTTGTAAATTTAACGATAATTAGCCCATGCTGTTCTGCGTAGTATACGTCAATCCACATTTGATGAAGCATTTCCATTAATTCACCATTAGGACGTTGGTCTTTTCGTTTAAATATGATGGCTGTCTGCGGGTCGATATGTGTTAATAAGTTGTAGGAAAGACTGCCATGGACACCGAATTTTGGAACTTTCACAATGTTACTGTCTTTGAGAGATTGAGTGAGCATCTTCTTTTCGGCTGACCGCGAAGCTGACGACATCCATAAAAAGCGTGAGTCAAAATGTTTAATTGAAAAATCCAGCCCCTCATTTTTTTGCGAACCATTATAAAGAACAGCCAGTTTTACTCCAGAGTCGAGCTCTTGCAATGTCCCAGCCAGCCATTGTTCATAAATGAATCGGCCGCCGCACAAATGATCCTTTGCCGGCCAGCCGGCGAATATCTTTTTCAGCTTTCGCGTTTTAATCAACTGTTGAATAAAACGCTCTTGCCAATATTTTTTTTCAGTAATAATTAATCCATCCAGCTGACGAATTTGAAATTTATTCATATAATGTAAGATTTCCGGTCCGCTGCCTTTATAGCCTGTGTTAATTAAAAACTGGCGTCCCTCTGCCGTGTGCAAAAGCGCCGCTTCCCCATTTGACAGCGGCAAGAATGAAAGAGCAAATTCTCCTTCTTTTAAATGTAAATGAATAACAGAGGCATCTGTACTGGCAGGGAAAATAAACATGAGACTAACAAAGACAGCTAGGATGATTTTCATAACGGGCTCTCCTTTCTCTACCGTTAGAATATGTCATCCACTTGTAAAATAAACGCAGTCACGTTTCTGAAAGCTACAGCCAATTTTCTACAATTGAAATGGTTTCATCGAGTGCGGCTTCTTCTACAGGAATAGGAGGGATCGACTGCAGAAATGTTTTTCCGTAAGCGCTCGTTTGTATGCGCCGGTCAAATACGATAATGATGCCACGGTCTGTGCTGCTTCTAATTAACCGGCCAAATCCTTGCTTAAAGCGCAAAACTGCCTGTGGAAGAGAATAAGCAGAAAAAGCGTTTTTTCCCTTTTGGGCAAACTGCTCGTTTTTCGCTTGAGTAAACGGATCGTCCGGCGGTGCAAAAGGAAGCCGGACGATCACAAGACATGACAAGTCTTCTCCCCGTATGTCGATGCCTTCCCAAAAACTGTTTGTACCAAACAATATCGCTTTGTCAAACCGCTGAAAATTTCTTGTCAGCCTCGCCCGGCTTCCGTTCGTGATGCCTTGCGCTAATAAAATATACTCATCGAGCAGCCCGCTGTCTTTCATTAAATCGTACGTTTTTTTCATCATGTCAAACGAAGTAAATAACACGAGCATTCTTCCTTTTGCCGCTTCAGCAACAGCTGTTAAATGATTGGCGAGTGATTCGACGTACTCTTCCTGATGCACACTTTTCACCTCAGGCACGTCATTCGGGATGATCATGCGGCAATTTTGCTTAAAGTCAAAAGGCGATGGCAATATCACTTCTTTATGGTCAAATGCGGACAGGCCAGACTCTTCGGCAAAGAAGCGGAATGAGCCGTTTACCGTTAATGTCGCTGAAGTGAAAATAACATGCTTTTTGTCAAGTATTGTTTCTTTAATCAACTTCACCGCTTCGATCGGGTGGGCTTTAATAACAAACGTATTGGCAAACGAGCGGCTGTCCCCTTCCATCCAGATCACTTCGTCGTCTTCCGGCCGAAAAATGATTTTTTCCAGCGCCAACTGATATGCTTGCCACTCTTCGATTGTTTCCTTAAAACCATCCATCTTCGCTTGTTCCGCTGCCGCCATTTGCTCGCGGAATTTCCCCATTTTTTCTAGTTGCTGCTTCATCCAAACAACGAGTTCCTGCAACAGTGAGTCAATTCTTTCCGCACCATATTCGACATGATCCCAATAAAGAAGATTTCTCGTTTCCGTGGTTAACCGCAATTGGCGCCGATGCCAGTTGCCTGCCCTTTTTTTCGTATGTTGTTCAAAAAACATTTGCAGCACTTTAAACCATTCATCACTCTCAAACTGAAGTTCTTGCAGCTTTCGGTCGACAGCCCTCCGCTTTTCTTCATCCTGTGTTTGCTGGTACTTGGCAAACAGTTTTTCAATATTAAAAAACAACTCTTTCTGATCATACAGACCAATTTTTCCGAACAAATGTTTAAATGTTATCTGGTCAATCGATAAGCCAAGGCGGTCTCTCGCTGCCCGCTCAAAGTGATGGGCTTCATCAATAATGACATGGCTGTATGTCGGAAAGACGGGTGTTTTCGCCATTAAATCAGCGACAAGAAACGAATGGTTCGTAATGACGATATCTGCTTCTTTCGCTTGTTTTTTTGCGTGTAAATAAAAATCTTTATCGAGCCAAGCTTTCCGCCCTTTATTCATATAGTCTCCGTCTTGTTTGATCTCGTTCCAAAACAGTTCGCCGCCTGAAGACAAATTAATTTCATCTACATCACCTGTTTCTGTCTCAAGCAGCCAAGTCAGGATTTGCATTTTGGCCAGAGCGAAGTCATAGCTGTCCCTTTTTTCTTTCAAGCTTTGGGAAAACTTATACAAGTCGATATAGTGGCTTCTTCCTTTGAGCACTGCGGCCAATAGACGAAAAGGCAACAATTCCTGAAGCTGCCTAATTTCTTTTTGCAATAACTGCTGCTGCAAAATAATCGTGTATGTACTGACAATGATCGGCTCTTTTCGTTCTTTGCTCCGATAAACGGCCGGCAGCAAATAGCCGAGTGACTTCCCGGTGCCTGTTCCTGCTTCTATCGCTAAATGACTGGATGACTGCAGCGATTCATGAATGAGATCCATCATATTCATTTGGCTTTGGCGCGGCTCAAAATGAGACATAACGGAGAGCAGCGCTCTTTTCTCTTCATTTGTTTCCGGATAAGGCAAATGATTTTTTTCGATCATTCTCTTCTCGACGTTTTTTTTGCGCAGAGCCAGTCCACGATACACTTCTGTCTTTTCTGACAGCTGTTCAATGTTCAGCTGTTTTTCCTCAATGATCGCTTTAATTAACAAATAGATGTCACTCTTTAAACGCACGGCCAGCTGTTCAAGCTTTTCAAGCGTCACCATCGGCAGGTCTGCAAGCTTTTCGATCATCATGAGCAGCATTTCTGCTGTCACATACGCATCGCTGTCTGCCTGGTGCGGACGGTCGTGGCTCAGGCCAAGATTGCCCGTTAAGTCTCCCAGCTTATAGCTGTCTGACGTCGGCCAGACAAATCTCGCCAGTTCTACTGTATCGATAGCTGCACCCGAAAAAGGCATATATCCGGCTCTTTCCAGCTCCGACTGAAGAAATTGCAGATCAAAGGAAACGTTGTGAGCCACAAAAACAGCCCCGTCTAAAAGCGGCAGAATATCTTTGGCAGCTTCATGAAAAAGCGGGGCATCTTTGACCATTTCATCAGTAATGCCTGTCAGCTCTTCGATAAAAACTGGAATGGGCGTTTCCGGGTTAAAAAAAGATGTATATTGTCCAGTAATTTGTTTGTTTTCAATAACGACAAAGGAAGCCTGAATAATGCGGTCATTCCCTTTCGACGCATGGCCAGTCGTTTCAAAGTCGGTAACGACGAATCTCGGATAAGTCATAATGGCTTCCACACCTTTTTCTCTTAAAATCTTTCTTTCAGTTTAACATATGAATTTGCGTAAGAGCCAGTGCACAGTGCGGCACCACTCCACTATTTAGAACAAATGCGCTAGCGCTTACCGCAGGCCCGCCCCATTAGCTAAGGTATACACATGCGATTATTTCATAGTACGCTAAACAATAAAAAAAGAGCTGCCTAAAAGCCAGTTATTCATTGACTTTTAGGCAGCTCCCAATTCTTTCAATCTCTTAAACGATGGTGCCCGCAAGCTCTTCGTAAAGAAGCTGCTCAATTTTGTTGCTTTCATCAGCAACAACTACTTTTGGCTGATGATTTTTCACTTTCTCTTCAGGAACCATGGCATAAGAAATGATAATGACTTTATCTCCGGGCTGGACGAGCCGGGCTGCCGCTCCGTTTAAACAAATGACGCCGCTGCCCCGTTCGCCTGGAATGATATACGTTTCCAAACGGGCACCGTTATTGTTATTCACTATTTGCACTTTCTCATTTGCGGTCATTCCAGCAGCATCAATTAAATCTTGATCGATCGTAATGCTGCCTACATAATTCAAATTTGCTTCTGTGACAGTTGCGCGGTGGATTTTTCCATTCATCATTGTACGAAACATGTTCAGCATTCTCCTTTAATTCAAATTAAAAATTATATTGTCTATGAGACGTGCTTTTGAATATTTTATAGCGGCGGCAAGAATCATTTTCCCGTGCGCTTTTTCAAGCGGTTCTAATTCCGGATAGGAAAGCAATTCAACATAATCAACAGCTGCCCCCGCATGGCTCTGCAAATAATCATTTGTCAGCTGTTTAATTTCTGCGGGGCTCTTTTTTCCCCGTTCGGCTGTTTGGACGCCAAGCTGAAGCGCTTTTTGCAAATGGGGCGCCTTTGATCGCTCGTCTTCCGTTAAGTAAACATTACGCGAGCTTTTTGCCAGCCCGTCTTCTTCTCTGATCGTTTCTACACCAATGACTTCTACAGGAAAGTTCAATGATTCCACGAGACCGGCAATAACAGCAAATTGTTGAGCATCCTTTAAGCCAAAATATGCTTTATCCGGCTCTGTTAAATGAAAGAGCTTCGTCACGACAGTCGCTACCCCGTCAAAATGACCTGGACGCTTTTCGCCGCACAGCTTATCCGCCCTGCCAGTTACAGTCATCGTAATGATAGAAGGCTGCGGGTACATTTCTTCCACTTCAGGAACGAAGAGGCAGTCGACACCGGCTGAAGCAGCCAGCTTTTCGTCCCGCTCTAAGTCCCGCGGATACCGCTCAAAGTCTTCGCCGGGCCCAAACTGCAGCGGGTTGACAAAAATAGTCATAATGACAATGTCATTTTCTTTTCGCGCTTTTTCAGCTAAAGAGAGATGTCCCTCGTGAAGAAAGCCCATCGTCGGCACTAAGCCAATTTGGCGGCCGGCTTTTTTCTCTGTCTGCACAAATTCTTTTAATTCTGGAATCGTTTTTACTACCTTCATGAACGTACTCCTCCGTATAGCGCTTCTAATTCTTCTTCTTTCATCGTGAATGAATGCTCCCGGCCAGGGAAAGCCCCGCTTTTCACTTCTGTCACATAAGCTGAAATCGCCGGCAAAATGGACTCATTGACGTCACAGTATGATTTAACAAATTTAGGTGTCCGGTTCACCCCATATTGAATGAGGTCGTGATAGACGAGTACTTGCCCGTCCGCTTCTTTTCCTGCCCCTATCCCGATGACTGGAATGGTGAGCGCGCTTGCCACTTCAGCTGCGATTTGATGAGGAACACATTCAAGCACAATCATGAATGCCCCGGCATCCTCCAGCTTTTTAGCATCGTCCAGCAATTGCTTTGCTGCTTCGGCTGTTTTGCCTTGTACTTTATAGCCGCCGAGAACCCCGACTGATTGCGGTGTCAGCCCTAAATGAGCGACCGCCGGCACTCCGGCGCTTGTTAAACACTGAATGGCTTCTGCTACTTCCCCCCCGCCTTCCAACTTCACTGCATGCGCACCTGCTTCTTGCATAAGCTTTCTCGCAGCCCGCATCGTTTCTTCCCGGTTAATATGATAAGACATAAAGGGTAGATCAGTAACAATAAATGTATTTTTTGCTCCCCGTTTTACTGCTTTCGTATGATGGATCATGTCATCCAATGTCACAGGTACGGTTGATTCATAACCGAGAACGACCATGCCAAGTGAATCGCCGACTAAAATAATGTCCGCTGAACCTTCTTCTGATAGTTTAGCGGATGGATAATCGTACGCGGTGATCATGGCAATTTTTTCACCGGTTTCTTTCATTTTAATAAAATCACTCGTTTGCTTCATGTACGCTTCCTCCTTTTTAAATCAGAGGAGACGAAACAATGGCCAATAAAAAGAGTCCTTCAGACAGAAGGACTCGATTAATTACAATTAGTTGTTTCGACCCTCTGTCCCTGTCCTTTACGGATCAAGGCAGAATTTTCGCTTATTCAATTGAGCCAGCGGCTGAGTATTAGACAAGTGCAGTTCATTAAAGATACTGCCCGTTTTTATTATAACAACACCTGCGTTTTTTGACTATTGGAAATTTAGAAGGTAGTGTAAAATTATGGTTGAAGGAAAATGTTATATTTTAGGAAGGTGAGTCTATGAAAAAATGGATGCTGGCCGCTCTTGTTTTATTGCCGGGATGCACTGTTAACGAAGAGAGACCGGCTGAAGAACAGGCAGCTCTAACTAACGACACAGTTGACACAGGACAAGTTGCAGAAGTCATTGCAACAAACTTAACTATTCCGTGGGATATTACGAAACCGAAAGATGACTTTTTTATTAGCCAGCGCGGCGGTAATATTGTGCACGTTCATCCAGATGGCAAGAAAGAAGAGATGCAACTAAAGCTGAAAAAAACAGTTTCGCATGAAGGGGAAGGCGGATTACTAGGCTTTGAGCTCGACACCGACTTTCACGAAAATAGCCTGGCCTACGTATACCACACGTATCGTGACGGGGAAAGATTATTGAACCGCATCGTACAAGTTCAAAAAGTTGAAAATGGTTGGGAAGAAACGAAAGAACTGTTAGCACGTATTCCAGGCGGCTCTATTCATAATGGCGGCCGGCTTGCCATTGGTCCCGACAGTAAGCTGTATGCGACTGCCGGAGATGCCGGAGTGAAAGATTCCGCGCAAAATAAACAGGCACTTTCAGGTAAGATTTTGCGACTGAATCTCGATGGCTCCATTCCTGAAGATAACCCGTTTAGTGACTCTTACGTTTACACGTTAGGCCACCGTAACCCGCAAGGAATGGCATGGGCTGAAGACGGCACGATGTACGCCGCGGAACACGGTCAGAGCGCCCATGATGAAATTAACACCATCAAGCCCGGAAGAAATTACGGCTGGCCTGTCATTGAAGGAGATGAAAAACAAGAAGGTATGGAAACACCGCTATTCCATTCCGGAGAAGAAACGTGGGCCCCTTCAGGAATGGCCTTTAAAGGTGGCAAACTATTTGTTGCCGCCCTTAGAGGAGAAAAAGTGCTTTCATTTGATTTGAAAAATCACGAAATCACTGTTTTTTACAGCGGCGCTGGCAGGCTGAGAGATGTGTACGTTAGCAATAACTATCTTTTTATTGTAACGAATAACACAGACGGCCGCGGAACGCCAGCTGAAAATGATGACCGCCTGCTCCGTCTCCCGCTATCAATAACAAGCCATTAGCAAAAGCGCAAGCGCCTTGATTAGCCCCGACCAGCATATAATTATTTTATCGTTTCCTAAACATGAAACAAGCTGCCGGAAATCTTCCCGGCAGCTTGTTCAGTTATCAGCCTTTTTGATCGATTTCAATATCGGCTGAGTATATATCGTGAATGGTGCCTTCTTCATCAAGCAGTTTTAATACGCCTTCTTCCGTAATGCCGAGTGCTTTGCCGCGAATCACGCCGGTCACCGTGCGGGCTGTAATTTTTTTGCCGATGGAAAGCGCGTATTTTTCCCAGCGCTTTTTTATGTCAGCAAACCCTTCTTTCATATATACATGATAATACGTTTCGATGTTTTTCAAAATTTCCTGGACGAGCTGTGAACGGGAAACCGGCTCTCCTTTTTCAATGGCGAGTGAGGTCGCAATGTCTTTTAGTTCGTCTGGAAATTCTTTTTGGTTAACGTTAATGCCAATTCCGATAATGATGGAGTGGATTTGATCGGCATCTGCCTGCAGCTCCGTTAATATACCGGTAATTTTTTTGCCGTTCAGTAAAATGTCGTTCGGCCACTTTATTTCAGGCCGCAGGCCGGTTACGTCGATGATGGCTTCGACAATGGCAACGGCTGTAATCAGCGTAAACTGCGGTGCTTTATAAGGAGGAAGCGACGGCTTTAAAATCACACTCATCCAAACGCCGGTATATTTCGGTGAATGCCATGCTCTCGTCATCCGGCCGCGCCCCGCTGTCTGTTCTTCAGCAATGACGACTGTTCCTTCTTTAAATGGCTCCTGCGCCAGCCGATGCGCTTCTTTTTGTGTCGATTCTGTTGTTTCAAGCGAAACAATTTCCTTGCCGAGCCAATTTGTTTGCAGCCCGATTAAAATCTCATTTTCTGTCACTTTATCCGGTTTCGTTAAAATGCGATATCCTTTTTTCCGAACAGCTTCAAGCTCGAAGCCTTCTTGCCTTAATGCTTCAATGTGTTTCCAAATGGCTGTCCGCGAACAGCCAAGTATTTCTGCAAGCGCTTGGCCGGATACAAACTCTCCATCCGCTTTGGAAAACGCCGCTAATAATTGTTGCCTTACAGAAGATTGCACGCTTTCAGCCACTCCTTTATTTTTTCTTTGCTGTTTTCCACTTTCTTTTCCACAACAGCCCGTTCAATCATTTCAAGAAAGCTTTTCATCCATGGGCCGCCCTGTTCATTTTTCCATTCTTTCAATTCCTTGCCGGTGACTGCAAGTTCTTTCCGGTCTTTTATTGGCAACTCCTCGTGCCGGCGGTGGAGCGCTTCCGCATGAGAAGGCCGCCCGGCAATAAGCGCACTTACTTCTTCTATATCCGCCGCCCGTTCCAATCCTGTCTCATATAATGAAAAATCAGACCATGTTTCTTTTGGACTTCTTAGAAACCACTCGTACGTCCCGGTTAAATATTTTATTCTTCGCGCTGGCATCCGCCAAGCTTTCAGCCAGTCATGCACATTATCCGGTACGAAGAGAACGAGTAAGAAAAGCCATTTTTGCCTGACGGTTAACGGCATGAGATCGTAAGAAAGCAAATTTTCCAATTGACTGTCTTTCCCGGCTAAACCCGGCAAAAAAGCAGTTAATTTTCCTTCGAGAAGCACGCGGATACCAGCTGCTGTTTCTTTTCCGGCAAGGAGTTTGTCCATTTCAGTTAATTTTCGCTCAACGGCAATATGTTCTAATAAATGGGAACAGCGGCTTAACGATTCTTTTGTTTCATGATGTAAATGAAAACCGAGCTGACTCGCAAATCGGGCCGCCCTCATCATTCGCAGGGCATCTTCCGAAAACCTTTCTTCGGCGGGGCCGACCGTTTTAATTTGCTTCATTTTCAGAGCTGATTTTCCATTGAAAGGATCAATGATCTTTCCGTGCCGGTCCATGGCCATCGCGTTGATTGTGAAGTCCCGTCTTTTTAAATCTTCTTCAAGCGAACGGACGAAAGACACCTTTTCCGGCCGCCGGAAATCCTTGTAATCCGACTCTGTCCGAAAAGTCGTTATTTCATAGCCGCTTCCTTGCCAAATGACAAGCACTGTTCCGTGTTCAATTCCTACATCGACCGTTTTCGAAAAAACTTGTTTCACCTCTTCCGGCAAAGCAGAAGTAGCAATGTCCACATCACCAATCGGCCGGTCCAGCAAAAAATCCCGCACCGCTCCGCCCACATAATAAGCGTCATATCCTGCTTTTTCAAGACGGGTTAGTAAGGGAGACGCTTGTTCGAACATCAGCCGATTACTCATCTCTCTCACCCGATTGGCCCGGAAGCAAGCTCATATACAGCCGTTCGTATTGATGAACGATGCTTTCTGAATGAAAGCGTGTTTGCACCGTCTTCACCGCCTGGCCGCTAATTTTTTGATAAAAAGAGTGATCTGTCAGCAAACGAAGCGCTTGTTTCGTCATGGATTCAATATCTCCCACTTTAGAAATAAATCCGTTTACCCCGTCTTCAATCACTTCAGGAATTCCGCCGACGTTCGTGCCAATACAAGGAACACCACAAGCCATTGCTTCTAGGAGTACAAGTCCAAAGCTTTCCTTTTCTGACAGCAGCAGCACAAGATCGCTGATCGAATACAGTTCCTCCAAATTATCCTGCTTGCCGAGAAACAATACGCAATTCTCAAGCTTTAGCTCAGCCACAAGTTTGCACACAGTCGTTATTTCCGGTCCATCGCCGACAAGCAATAATTTTGCCGGCATCTTTTCACGCAAACGCTTGAATACGTGGACGACATCTGGCACTCTTTTCACGCTGCGAAAATTGGATACGTGCATAATTACTTTTTCTTCCGGGGCAATGCCGTATTCTCTGCGCAGACGATCGTCCGGCAGCATTTGCCGGTAGATCCGTTCATCAATAAAATTATAAATGGGCTCAATGCGTTTCTCAGGATGAATGACGTCTATCGTCTGGTCAATCAGTGCGTTTGAAACGGCCGTTACGGCATCCGATTCTTCAATACCAAATCGGATGGCCGCGGACAAGGAAGGGTCATGCCCAAGCACAGTTATATCAGTTCCATGCAGGGTCGTGACAATTTTCACATTGGACCGGGCAATTTGTTTGCCGAGTATGGCGCAGACCGCATGCGGAATCGCATAATGCACGTGCAAAATGTCCAGCTGCTCTCTATTAATAATTTCGGCTATTTTATTAGCAAGGGCAATTTCATAAGGCGGATGTTGAAAGACGGAATATTGATTCACATCGACTTGATGAAAATAAATATTGTGATACATCCGGTTCAGCCTAAACGGCCGGTCGGAAGTGATAAAATGAATGTCATGCCCTTTTTCTGCCAGCAGCTTTCCGAGTTCAGCCGCCACTACGCCCGATCCACCGACAGTAGGGTAGCACGTAATGCCGATTTTTAATTTCATATTAATCCCCAATCAAATCTTGTTCTATTAATAAAGGCGATGAAGTAAGAAAACCTTCGGCAAAAGTCTTGCCGGTCTCTTTTCCCATCAGGCGGTCTCTCGCCTCCACCGCTTCAATGTATCCGCTCGTTAAAGGAGTCGCCACCGAACCTTCACTTATGACAAACTGGCTCCGGTAAGCTTGCAGGCTCTTTTTTTTCGTCTCCATAAATTCACCTGTATCCACACAAAAATCAGGGTGGTGAAAGCCGTTAATCATGTAAAAATAAAGGCGGTTTGCTTTATGGGCGTCCCATTGGCCGGCTGTTTCATATTTTCGGATGCCCGCAGAAAAAAAAGCTTCTTGGACAATGCGTGAACAAGCACCGTGATCCGGATGGCGGTCTTTCTCATATGGAGCAAAAATAGCTTTCGGCTTAAAGCGCCGAATGATTTCCGCTGCTGCCCTGATCGCTTCTTCTGTTAGAAAGAGCCCCCGGTCAGGCAAGTCGAGAGTCAAACGTTTTTGCACGCCTAAAAGAGCGGCCGCCCGTTTCGCCTCTTCAGCTCTGTCAGCGACCGTGCCATTAGAGGATAACTCCGCTTTCGTTAAATCACAAAAAACGACCGTTTTGCCTGCCGCTGCATATTTAGCCGCAGTGCCGCCCATCCCAATTTCAATATCATCAGCATGAGCTCCGAAAGCAAGGATGTCTACATCATTTGTTTTCATACGTTGGTCTCTTCCCCTGCAATTTTTCAAAGTCGCCCCGCTTCAGTCCTTCTATCAAAACGGTTGCAGTGCCAACATTAGTAGCAAGCGGAACAGTGTAAACATCACAAAGACGAACGAGTGCCGATACGTCCGGTTCATGCGGCTGAGCTGTGAGCGGATCTCTAAAGAAAAAGACCGCATCCATTTCTTCTCGGGCAATGCTCGCTCCGATTTCCTGATCTCCGCCGAGCGGGCCTGACTGAAAACAGTGAATAGATAACCCCGATGCTTCCATAATTCGCCGGCCGGTTGTTCCGGTGGCGAACAGCTCGTGTTTTGCAAACCCGTCTCGGTGCTCTAAAACGAATTGGATTAAATCATCTTTTTTCTTATCGTGGGCAATTAAAGCTACTTTCATAGGTGCCTCCTCATTAGTCCAATATATTTTCCATGCCGTAAATCAACGTTTCTACTTTCATAACTGTTTCTACACACACTTTCACACCAGACATGAAAGATGCCCGATTATAAGAGTCGTGACGAATCGTCAACGTTTGGCCGTCTGCACCAAACATCACTTGCTGGTGGGCAATTAATCCTGGCAAACGGACGCTATGGATGTGCATCCCTTCCATTTCAGCTCCGCGCGCGCCTGTCATTGTTTCTTTTTCTTGAGGGTGCCCTTGCTGTTTTGCTGATCTCACTTCTGAAATCATTTGTGCCGTTTTGATCGCTGTGCCCGATGGTGCATCTAACTTCTTATCGTGATGAAGCTCGATAATTTCCACGTCTTGAAAATATTTTGCGGCCATTTCGGAAAACTTCATCATTAGCACGGCACCGATGGCAAAGTTAGGAGCAATGATGCAGCCGAGACCTTTTTCTTCAGCCAGCTCTTTTAGTTCCATCAATTGTTCGTCTGTAAATCCGGTCGTGCCGACGACTGGACGAATGTTATGTTCTAGCGCAGTCTTCGTATGTATGTACCCTGTTTCCGGCGTAGTTAAATCAATAAGCACATCGGCATTTATTTCACTAAAGCAGTCATTAATATTCGTAAATATCGGTACGTCAATTCCAGAAAACCCGTCCAACTCACTAAGCTTTTGCCCGTTATATTTATAGTCCAGCACCGCAGCAAGCTCTAAATTAGCTGCTTCCTGTACCATGTAAACAGCTTCTTTCCCCATTCTTCCCCGAGGTCCTGCGATGATTACTTTAATTTTATCCATTACTTACTCCTCCTCTTTTCTCGTCCAGCGATCTTTATCTCTCGTGTTAAACTTTTCCATAACTCTTTCATGAGCCGCTTGCAGATCTATATTGAGCGAATTAGCGAGACACATGACAACGAATTGCAAATCGCCAAGCTCTTCCTCGATTGTTTTTGCTTCTTCTGTTTCTTTTTTTGGTTTTTCCCCGTAATAATGATTCACTTCCCGGGCCAGTTCCCCCAATTCTTCTGTCAGCCGGGCCATCATTGCGAGCGGGCTGAAATAGCCTTCTTTAAATTGGCCGATATAATCGTCGACTTCTTTTTGCATCACTTTCATTGTTTTATCCATTGTCTTCCCTGCTTTCTTCCTTGTTAATTTTATGTTAGCTAATTCTTGCCTGTCTGACAATGAATTTATCCATTTCTTACGTTCATGTTTCTTATTGTCGGATACCGTCTAGTTATATATAATGACAGGTATCGGTAAATGACTCAACATTTAACATAAAGGTGGTTAACATATGTTTGGCATGAAAGTAAAAAATATTTTTTTCATTTTGCTCGGCAGTGCTATTTATGGCTTTGGTCTTGTTCATTTTAATATGGAAAACAACCTCGCTGAAGGCGGCTTTACCGGCATTACATTGTTATTATACAATCTTTTTGCCATTGATCCTTCCTACTCCAACTTAGTTCTGAACATTCCGTTATTTTTTATTGGCTGGAAGCTGCTTGGGAAAACCTCTTTCTTTTATACAATCTTAGGAACAGTGAGTGTATCCGTGTTTTTGTGGATTTTCCAGCGGTACCAGCTGCACATTCCGCTTCACGATGATTTATTTCTGGCCGCACTGTTTGCCGGCGTCTTTATCGGTATTGGCCTTGGCATTACATTCCGTTACGGTGGAACGACTGGCGGAGTGGATATTATTGCCCGCCTCGTTCATAAATACCGCCATGTCAGCATGGGAAAAACAATGTTTCTATTCGACGCTGTCGTCATTACTGCTTCGCTGTTAACGTACATCGATTACCGCGAAGCGATGTATACACTCGTCGCCGTCTTTGTCGGTGCCCGCGTGATCGATTTTATGCAGGAAGGCGCATATGCAGCAAGAGGAGCCATGATCATCTCCAATCACCACGTGGAAATTGCCGAGAAAATCAATAAGCAAATGGACAGAGGTGTCACTGTATTAAAAGGACACGGCTCTTTTACAAAAGAAAATCGGGAAGTGTTATATTGCGTCGTCGGCAAAAACGAAATCGTCCGGCTGAAAAACCTGATCACTTCGGTTGATCCGCATGCGTTCGTTTCAGTCACTGTCGTTCACGATGTGTTTGGCGAAGGCTTTACATTAGATGAAAACAAGCGTCCGTTAGAAATATGAAAAAGCAGGAAGCCCAAGGCTTCCTGCTTTCATATTAACATTAGTCGTCGCTTTGCATTCCTGTGAACATAAAAACAAGACGCAGCAGTTCAAGTAATGCAACAGCAGCTGCAGCAACATACGTCATAGCCGCGGCATTCAGTACTTTACGGGCTTCCCGCTCTTCGTCATTACGGATAATACCTGATGAAACGATTTGATCCATAGCGCGTGAAGAAGCATTGAACTCAACAGGCAGCGTAATCACCTGGAATAAGACCGCTGCAGCCATTAAAATGATGCCAAGCATAAACATGCCTGTCATTGAAGTAAATAATCCAATCATGATAAAAATCCACGATAAGTTCGATCCGATATTTGCCACAGGCACAAGTGCATGGCGGAAACGCAGAAACGCATAGCTTTCTTTATCTTGAATCGCGTGGCCAACTTCATGGGCTGCTACGGCAGCTCCGGCAATGGAATGGCCATGATAATTGTTTGGCGAAAGATGAACTGTTTTTGTCAGCGGGTTATAATGATCGCTTAAAAAACCTTGCGTTTCTACAACTTTGACGTGTTGAAGGCCGTTGTCATCTAAAATGCGCCGCGCAGATTCTGCCCCGGTAATTCCAGTGGAAACAGGTACTTTTGAATATTTTTTGTACGTGCTTTTTACTTTCATCTGCGCCCATAAAGGAACGAGAATAAGGATTAGAAAGTAAATAAGAAAGCCCATAGTTTGGTGTTACCCCCATTTGAATTTTTATTTACTACTCCTTCATTCTACCCTTTCCCGTATTTTATATCAATGATTCTGCTTTTTCTTTGCTTCTTCTTTTTGTCCTTTGTATTTTCTCCAGCCAACATAAGAAAGAGTAGTAATAATGATGCCTCCAGTGATGCTGATGATCCATCCAAGAGAGGGCTGGGATGGATCTTTTTTGGACATTTCATTAAATACCGTCTCCACTTCTTTTTCCAGCTGACTAATTTTCCCTTCAGCAGACGCGCCGGCAAAAACCTTTTCTCGGTTATGGTCCATATAACGAACCTGGTTATCGAGTGACTGAAGACGTTTTTTGGAAATATCCACTCTTAAACTTGGCTGGATCATATAGTAGTTAGCCAGAAATGCATTGAGAGATGCGTGAAAGCCAGAAGAATCAGCCGCGGCAGATGATTCTTTTAAAGATTGCAGCGAATACATGACAGGCTGTTCCATTTCAACCCATAATGGCTGATGGCGGGAGACAACTGCGTCAGCTGCCAAACGGAAAGAAGTAACTGTCTCGAGCGCTTCCTTCTCTTTTCCTTCAGGTGATTGAATAACTTGAAGAGCCTGGCCAACAGAAACTGACAAGACGGTCCAACCTTCCACTGAAAGCCCAATGCTTTCAGACTGCAATTGTATAAGTTCATTCTCGACAGCCTTCAGCTGTGCTTCTGCTTCCTCGTAGCGGCCGGCTTTCGTAAACTCCAGAGCCTGACCGGCTGTTTGATCTAATTTAAGAAGGCGGGCATTAGAATCCTCTGCCTGGCTGTGAATGGGAATAATAAGTAAGCAACAGACAAGAAGCAAATACTTTATTTTTTTCATTTCTCTCCCTCCTCCGCTCCTGCTGTTAATATATGCATGAGTAAAGGAAACGAGAAGAGAAACTTATGAATCCGCTTAAGACAACTCTTAACAGATATTGCATCACAGCGGCCATTTTATACGTTTTTCCCTAACCGCCAAATACCAGGTAAGGAAAATCGCCAGCACACTCAGCCAAAATGTAAAATAGCCTATTTCTCTAATATACAAATTTAATTGGGAATAAACCGGATATTGCATGAACACGTAATCGATTATTTCATTATGCAGCGCCCATAAAGCGGCTGCCGCGAAATGCCATGCTTTCATCCGGTAAAGGGGAGCGTAGAGCAGCCCTTGAATCGCCATGCCTAAATGAGAAGCCATCAGCATGTATCCTTCCCAAGACAAATAGCCGGTTACTTTTAATGTTAATAGGTTCATGACAACAGCCCAAATGCCATATTTAAATAACGTGATGATGGCGAGTGCTTGAAACAGCCCCCATGACTTCTTCCATAAAAAGCCGAGCAAGACAATTGTGAAAAACAAACTTGCAGTCGGACTGTCCGGTACGAACGGCAAAAAAAACCACTCTGTTCTAGCCAATTGCGGGACATACCAAATGTATCCATAAATCGTACCGAGCAAATTAATTAAAAATAATAATAATAAAAACTTTCTATTCGTTAGAAACCAATACACATATTGCAAAGCAGCACCATCCTGTCTGTTCAGCAGATTTTTCCAAGTTTGACATGAATAAATTCATTATATATAAAAAAAGATGCCCTATTCAAGATAGGGCATCTTTTCAACTTATTTCGCTTCTAAAGTAGAAAGATATTCAGCCAGTTTGTCCAGCTCTTCATCGCTGCCTTTAAATTGGTCAGGAGGCATGGCGCCTCTTCCTTCTTTAGCAATTTTTTTAATTTCATCAGGTTTTAATCCAGTGCCGACTAATGTCGGACCTGCTGCACCGCCTGCAAGAGTATCCCCGTGACAGTTAATACAGCCGTTCTCCTGATAAATCTTATATTCTTCTGTCGTTTGATCGATTTCCGCTTCTGCGACGATCTTACCTTGTGCTTTCGCTGCTTCCCAGTCATGGTTTACGACTGATTCCCATGTAAGGAAAACAGTTGCCGCTAATGCAAGAAGCATAAACCCTGTCGCAAATGGACGCTTCATCGGTCTGCGTTCTGGTCCGCGGTCAATAAATGGAGCCAGCAGCAGCCCTCCGAAAGCCAAGCCTGGAATAATAAAGGCTCCAATGACGTTGTAAGGTCCTGAAGCATATGTGTATTTCAATAACTGGTAAAGAAATAAGAAGTACCAGTCTGGAAGTGGAATATAACCAGTATCCGTCGGATCCGCGACACGCTCAAGCGGAGATGGATGCGCCACCGTTAAACATAAGTAACCAATTAAGAAAACGGCACCGACCAACCACTCTTTTAATAAAAAGTTCGGCCAAAAAGCTTCCGTTTTACCGGGATATTCCGAGTAATCTTTCGGAATATTCGGCATGCGTTCTGCCGGGACACGCGAATCACCAACGAACTTCATCCCTTTTCCACGATGCATAGCGTTCCCCTCCTTTTAAAAAGATCTGCACTCATTCAATTAAATATTAATTTTTACAATGGTCCGGAAATACCTTGTTTACGAATCATAATAAAGTGAGCTCCCATTAAGCCGAGCAATGCAGCTGGCAGGAAGAACACGTGAATCGCAAAGAAACGAGTAAGCGTCTGAGCTCCGACGATATCAGAGTGACCGGCAAGTAAAATCTTCACCTGTTCACCGATAAATGGAGTAGAAGCCGCAATTTCAATTCCTACTTTCGTTGCGAATAACGCTTTCATATCCCAAGGCAATAAATAGCCTGTAAAGCCAAGGCCGAGCATGACGAAGAAAATCAACACGCCGACAACCCAGTTTAATTCACGAGGCTTTTTGTAGGCCCCCTGGAAGAACACGCGCAAAGTATGTAAGAATATCATAACGATAACTAAACTCGCACCCCAGTGATGCATACCACGCACAATCATTCCAAAAGCTACTTCATTTTGAAGATAGTAAACAGATTCCCAGGCATTTTTAATATCAGGCACGTAGTACATCGTCAAGAACATTCCTGATAAAATCTGGATGACTGTTACAAAAAATGTTAAACCGCCAAAACAGTAAACGAACGCCGAAAAGTGATGGGCCGGGTTTACGTGTTCGGGCACTTCGTGATCAGCGATATCTCGCCATAAAGGCGTAATATCTAAACGTTCATCAACCCAATCATAAATCTTGTTTAGCATGTATTACGCCTCCTTTATGCAATCGTTTGTGGTTCTGGTTTACCTAGCTGCAGGAAACCATCTTTTACATTTGTCGGGTACTTATCAAGCGGTCTTGTCGGCGGTGTTCCCGGGATGTTCTTGCCGCTCTTCTCATATAATCCGTTGTGACACGGACAGAAGAACTGGTTTTTGTGGTCATTCCCTTCCCAGTTAACCGTACAGCCTAAATGTTTACATACAGGTGAAAGGGCGACTACTTCGCCTTTTTCATCTTTGTAAACCCAGGCAGTGTTTGTAACATCGGATGTGTACCATGCATCTTTTTGTTCGTAAGAGAAGTCTACACGAGTTGGTGTGGTCGTCAATTCATCCACTTTCTGCTTCGTTGTATGGTATTCACCTTCTGCACCTTGCACGAGCACTGGATCAAGTGCAAAGCGAACCATCGGCATCAGCATACCAGCTGCCATAAAGCCGCCAACGCCTGTTAGTGTATAGTTAAGAAATTGACGTCTTGATACAGGTTGTTTACTCATTCTTTTCCCCCCTCTATTGTAAGCTGTGTCCGCACTGGACGTTATATAAGCGCACAAACATAAACTAGGACATAATTATGATAATCCAAACTCGGTAGCAGGTCAATATCACAACCAATGAAATTGTGTCAAACTATGTGACGAATTTCTGAATTACGACAAATTTTGCTGCCATTTATGGACAATAATATTGACAAATTGCTTCGCTTGTTCTTCTATTAAAGAATATTTGTACGAATCCTCCATGTGCTCAAGCGGCACAGAAGGCACCCAGATCAATGAACCATTAATCTTTTCTTCAGCAAGCTTCCAGCTGCTGTCTGAAGTAAAGAAAAACTTATGCTTAAATCCGGCCTTGTCCACCTCATCAGCCCAGCGGTTTAACGCTGTCAGTTTCTCTTCTTCTGTTTGCTTCCTTATGTAAGAAAATGGGGGAACGAGCAGCATTCTTCCTTTAAACTGCTTCTCAAGCAGCATCGTCAAAAGTTGAATGAATTCATACTGGGAAGCCACCTCTTTCATATCGTTTTCAAAAGAAACCGGTGCGAGCGGCATGAGAAGTGTATCAATATATTCTTTTTGCTGCTGAAAACTTTCTATGTCTTTACCATTCCAGTTCATTCTTTTCACCTCTTGTCTATCATCATATCATGTCAGTCTGCAGTGAACCACCTAAATAAAGCCTTTTGCCGTCAGGCAAAAGGCTACTTCAACTCTTTTAATTGAGCGGTCAATTGAAGGAAAGCTTCTTTATCCCCTCTGTCAAGCGCTTCATCTATCCCTTTCAACAGACGCTCTTTTTGAAAACGGTAAATCCCTTCTTTAAGAAAATTCTCCGCGATCACTTTATCTTTTTCAGTGATCTTTAAATTGCGCGGCATGAACGGATTTTCTTCCATAACGGCTGCGTATTGATGGGAAACGTTAGACGATCTAAATTTTAATTCAATATAAATGTCCTCATCTTTGTTCAGCCTGATATCATGGAATGATTTTTCAGCATCGGTCGTCATAATATTTTCTTTAAAAAAGCGAAACGGAGCACTGTCAACACAGTGAGTAGACATAACCATCCCGCGCGGACAATACTGCGCGTCTTCTACAAAGTGAACTTTTTCCATAAGCTGGTCGTGACTCATTAAATAATTTAAAATCCAAACAGATTCTCTTCTCTTTAATTGATAGTGATTTAAAAACCAGCGGACAAAATCTTTTTTCTCGTGAACAGATACAGGGGCAGTCATTTGTAAATCCCTCCTCTGTAAAGAATAATTGTTTCTTTAATCTTGCAGCCGCTCAATCAGCAGCAGCCACTCTTCATTTGCCGGATCATTCTTTAATAGATGTTGGAATACTTGCAGCGCTTTCTTGCGCTTCCCTTCTTCCATTAGAAAAAATCCGTATTCTTCTAAAAAGTGTACATTTTCTTTTAAAAAATTATATGCTTCCTCATAAGCATTTAATGCCTGTTTGTATTCTTCTAATTCACTGCAGGCTTTTGCTTCATCCCATATAAACTGCGGATCCGCCTCTCCATCTTTTTTCAGCAGCGCCGTAATTTCAAGCACATCCTCATAACGCTCTTGATGAAAGAGAAGCTTATTGAGTGTCAGTCCAGCTTCTGAGAATTCCGGGTCCAAAGCGAGTGCGGACCGCAGAAATTCTTCCGCTTCTCCTTCTTTACCTAGCTTCAAGCTTAGTTTGCCGGCAATGAAATACAGCTCTTTTTGAAACTCATCGTGCCGGATGCCTTCTTTAGCCGCCTCCACTCCTTTTTCCAGCTCTTCTTCCCGCTCATACGCTTTCGCCAAGTAAAGATAAATAGAATGATAGTCTGGATCAAGTGCTTTCAGCTCATTAAACTTGCCGATAGCCGTTTGATAAAATCCTGCCTGAAAAGCAGTAAAGGCATAGCCAAACAGCGTGTTAATCTCCAAATTGTTTTCAAGCGCCCTTTCGTAATGGCCAAGACTTTCTTCAAAAGCACCGCCCGCGCTTAATGCTTCTGCTAGGCGCTGATGAGTGGAAATACCGGCAATTTCTTCGTTTCCGTCTGCAAGCAGCCCTTTATAATATCGAACAGCCTCCAAAAACTTCCCTTGTTCTAAGTACAACTCTGCGAGGGCAAATTGAATCACCGGTTCTTCCGGGAGCAAACGATTGGCGGCTTGCAACTTTTGCTCGCTCACTTCGTATAACCCTTGCATTTGATATAAATCGGCAAGGAGCAGCAGCGCTCTTGGATAATATTCATCTGTTTGATCAAACTGTTCAAGGAGAAGCATCGCCTCTTCTTCTTTATCCATATCCACGAGCACTTCAGCAAGAAGAACGCACAGCTCTCCTTCTTCCGGATAAGCAGCGAGCAGTCTTTCATAAAGCGTTCGCGCCTCTTCCAGAAAACCTAAATTGTACAGCTGTTCAGCGAGAGAAAATCTTTCTTCATCTGTTGAAAATGACTGAACTTTTTTAAATAAGGAAAACGCTTTTTTGTCGTCTCCTTTTTGTAAACTTTCGAGCATTTGCTGTGCATAAGACATTTTCTTCGAACCCTTTCTAAAAAACAGTGTATTAATAATGTTATCATAGTGAAAGAAAAACATGTCAGCAATTTTTTTATTTATCTATATTACATACATTCTCCAACAAAGCCCATTTTCCTTCTTCACTTTAAGAAAAGCGAAGAGCACCTGCCTATTAAGGAACGCAGACTAAATTCGCCACTTCCTGTGGCAACGTCTGCATGACCCGCTTCCTGCGGGCCTCAAGCATAAGACGAGCCCGCTGGAAGGTTGTTCTTTAACCTTCTGGACGGATTGGCTTATGACCTCGAGTCGATGGTGCTCAGAGCTAGACAATTAGAAAAGCGCAAGCGCCTTGATCAGCCTTAGGCAAAAATGTTCTTTCACCAATGTCTAGCTGCGCCTCCTTGGGGCTCGAGGTCATATGCCAATCTGACTGCATGGCTGAAAAACGCCATTTCGTCAGACTGTCATATGCTTGTCGCCCCAGAGCAGTCGGCTTCGCTTTTCTATAAAGAAGTCCACCTTTTGACTTCATTGGTGAAAGGTTATTTGACCTCGAGGGGCTAGGCGCTGGAGCTGGACAAAAGAAAAGCACAGGCGCCTTGACCAAACGAAAAAGGAGCTGATAAAAATCAGCCCCCCCTCCCTTTATTTTTGAGTGAGTCGGTTCATATCTTCAAAAAATTCCGGGTAAGAAATCGCAATCACTTCCGGATTTTCTAATTGAATCGTGCCTTCCGCTACGATGGAAGCAACAGCAAGCATCATCCCAATTCGGTGATCGCCGTGCGACGAAACACGGCCGCCGGACAACCGGCTTTTGCCGTAGACGATCATACCATCTTCCGTTGCTTCAATTTCCGCACCGAGTTTTTTTAATTCATCTACAACCGTATCGATGCGGTTCGTTTCTTTTACTTTTAATTCTTCTGCATCTTTAATAACCGTTTTTCCTTCAGCTTGAGTAGCGAGTAAAGCAATCACCGGGATTTCATCAATAAGCCTTGGAATTAACTCCCCGCCAATTTCAATCCCTTTCAGTTCTGAGCTGCGAATCGTGATCTTACCGATCTCTTCACCAGCAGCGTCCTCCGCCTGAACTTCGATATTTGCTCCCATTTGGGTAAGGACGTCAATGATACCGGTTCTTGTCGGGTTCAAGCCGACATTTTCAAGTATCACTTCACTGTCTGTAGCTATTGCTCCGGCGGCCAGGAAAAAGGCCGCTGAAGATATATCTCCGGGAACATACACATCCGTTCCTTTAAACGATTGACCGCCTTTAACGATAATATCATTGCCGCGGCGGGTGATTTCCCCTCCGAACTGCTTGATCATTTTTTCAGTATGGTCACGCGTAGGCTGCGGTTCAATAATGACTGTTTCTCCTTCAGCCTGCAAACCGGCAAAGAGAATAGCCGATTTTACTTGAGCGCTTGCCACAGGCAGTTCATAACGCATCGCCTTTAGCTGTGTACCGTCAATCGCAAGCGGAGTAAAACGGCCTCCGCTTCGTCCATTAATGCGAGCCCCCATTTCGGCCAACGGGATCACGACACGATCCATAGGCCGCTTGGCAATGGATTCATCACCAATCAATACAGAATGAAAGGAGCGACCGGCTAAAATACCGAGCAAAAGCCGTGTCGTCGTGCCGGAGTTGCCGGCATCCAATATATCGGCAGGCTCTTTCAAACCCTCCCAGCCATTTCCATGAACAATAATTTCATCATCTGTTTCTTCGATTTTTACGCCGAGCTTACGGAAACAGTCAATGGTCCGCAGGCAGTCTTCCCCTTTTAAAAAATGACGGACAGTTGTTTTGCCGTCTGCCAGCGCACCAAACATAATCGAGCGGTGGGAAATAGATTTGTCTCCCGGCACTTCTAGATGTCCATTAAGTGAGGACTTAGTCAGATTCAATTCAATTTCCTTCATAGAATCACCCTTCAGGCTAAAAATAAGTCATAATTTGTATGTTTTTCAATGCACTTCTGTGCCCGCATACGGTCTTTTTCATTTTGAAAACTAATGACAAGCACCCCGTACACATCTTCCCGAGTTTCCATAATCCTAATGTTCGTAATGCTGATTCTCTCTTCCGCTAAATAAGCCGTCACTTCAGAAATCACACCAGGATAATCTGGTACATCTACATATAAATCATAGAATGAAGGAATCGCCCCCATCGCTTTGACAGGAAGCTCATCTCTGAATCTTTTCGCTTCATTAAAATAATCAAATAAAAGAGGGGCGCTTCCTTCCTTTAAAATATCTATCACTCTTTCCATTTCTACTTTCCACTCGCTTAACAGAGCCAGCAGCATTTCTCTATTATGTAACGAAATATCTTTCCACATTTCCGGGTTTGACGAAGCAATTCTCGTCACATCCCTAAACCCTCCTGCAGCCAGACGGGAAATCAGCGAATTGCTGTGATTGTGCCGGCGGGCTTGATGTACGAGAGAGGCCGCAATGACATGGGGAAAATGGCTGACGACGCCTGTCAAGTGGTCGTGGTCGTCAGCGGATAGCTCAATGATTTTTGCTTTCGTTCCTTGCAGCCACTTTTTCAGGATAGCCACTTGCTTTTCATTCGCATGTTCACCTGGCGTCAATAAATAAAAAGCATTTTCGAACAAAAGTTCTTTCGCAGCTGCCACCCCGCTTTTATGCGAGCCGGCCATCGGGTGGCCCCCAATAAAAGCAGCCTGTCGGCTTTCCAAGATAGCTGCACAGTCCATAATTCTCTTTTTCGTGCTGCCGGTGTCTGTAATAATGACCTCTTTTTTCAACTCAAACCCTGCCAGCCGTTTGATCATTGCTTCCGTCTGCAGAACAGGCGCAGCTAAAATAATGAGGTCAGCCTGCTCGGCCCCTTCTTGAAACGATTCCGCTTTTCTATCTATGACATTCAGCGCTTCTGCCAAACCAACTTCATCTGCGCGAATGTCATATCCAATAACTTCCGCCTGCGGATGGGCTTTTTTTATCGTTTTCGCCAATGACCCGCCGATTAAGCCCAGCCCGGCAATAAATACTATTCCTCTCATAATTAAACAAGCACCTACTGTCTAATGGCTTTTTCAGCTACGAAGCTTTTCATAGCCTGAATAACTCCTTCATTTTGCTCTTGCGAACCAACGGTCACCCGGACAGCACCCGGGAAGCCAA
Source organism: Bacillus aerolatus (assembly GCF_009183655.1). Lineage (GTDB taxonomy): Bacteria > Bacillota > Bacilli > Bacillales > Domibacillaceae > Pseudobacillus > Pseudobacillus aerolatus. The sequence goes on along the minus strand of NZ_WEIO01000001.1, from coordinate 347,063 downwards.
GGGCATTTCCTGAACGGACGATATAACCTTTTTCCATTAAATATTGAGTTAATTCATCGCTGTTGCATTTGAAATCAATTAAAATGAAATTTCCTTCTGATGGATAATAGAATATATTTTCATTTTGGCAAAATTGATAAAACTGCTCCAGCCCTTTTTTATTTTCAATTCGGCATTTTTCAACAAACGCCTGGTCAGAAAGTGCGGCAATAGCGGCTCCTTTACCAAGCGTATTAATATTAAACGGTTCACGGACCGGCTCTAGGGCACGAACCACTTCTTCAGCCCCGAAACCATAGCCGACCCGGAAACTGGCAAGGCCGTAAATTTTAGAGAACGTTCTTAAGACGAGCACGTTTGGATACTTTTCGACAATCTCAACGGCATTATAATAATCATCCGCTGTGACATATTCATAGTAAGCTTCATCCAAAACAACGAGTACATCTTCCGGCACTTTATTTAAAAATTGAACGAGGTCGTTATTGGATATATGAATGCCGGTTGGATTGTTTGGGCTGCACAGCCAGACAACCGCTGTCTGCTCATCTATAACAGCAAGCATCGCATTCAAATCATGGGCGCCGTCGACGAGCGGCACTTCGCGAATTTCCGCTCCTTCTACCGTCGCATTGTGGCGATATTGCGGAAAAGTAGGTGTAGCCATAACTGTATTTTTTCCCGGCTCAAGCATGGCTCTGGAAATAATTAAAATCAATTCATCAGACCCGTTGCCAAAAATGAGCTGTTTTTCTTCTACATTAAGCGATTCACTGAGGGCAGAGCGAAGATCGGTTATGTAACCGTCCGGATAAATAGCATATGAGGATCCATAAGACTGAATCCATTCTTTTGCTCTGTTGGATGAACCGAAAGGATTTTCATTTGAAGCGAGTTTAACGATTTTTTCCAGACCGTATTCTTTTCTCACATCTTCAATTGAACGCCCCGGCTGATAGGCTTTTAAATTGGTTATTTGTTTTTTCCATTTCATCTTCATCACGATCCCTCCATTTTTTTCGCTTGTTCAGCTGGTTGAATTGCTTTGCTTTTGTAAATCAGGCCGCAGCCTTACTGCTTCCTCTAAATAAATGTGGTGAATTTCCTGCTGTGACACCTTTGTGTTCACATGCATCATGACTCTAATGCACTGGCGCAAGCTTCCTGGAACCGAGATTTCATTCATGCACATTACCGGAACATATTCCCAGCCCTCCAGCCGTCTCAATGCTTTCGCAGGAAAAGCTGCGTTAATATCATCGGTTACCGAAATAAAAACGGAACAAACATCTTCAGGCTGTATGTCATTTTGCTGCACCATTTCTCTAATAAGTCTATCGGTCGAGTCAATCATTTCTTTTTCCGTATTTTCTGTAACAGTGATTGCCCCCCTGATTCCCCTAATCATACCGCAGCCTCCTCTCTCATGAACTGATCAACTTCTTGCAGTTCCTGCCGGCTCATTTCTGCGATCACTGGCCGGCCTACTTCTTGTAATAAAACAAACCGAATGCTTTCACCGATCGTTTTTTTATCTCTCTCCATTAATGTGTATAATTCATCAAATGACAGCCCGTTATTCAAATCGAGCGGATATCCAAGTTTAGCCAGCCAATTCATAAACCGTTTTAATTCAAATGTCAATCCTTCTTTTCTTTCACTGGCGCGCAAAGCATAGACCATGCCTGCTGCCACCGCTTCCCCGTGGGTAACCTTTCCATAGCCGAGCTTTGCTTCGAGAGCATGGCCGTATGTGTGGCCGAAATTCAAATAAGCTCTGACTCCGTGCTCTTTTACGTCTTCCTTAACGATTTTCCCTTTAATTTGAATCCCTTTTTCAAGGCAATAGGCGAGAAAATCAGCAGATATATGTTGAAAGTTCGTTATATTTTCCATAAGCTCTTTTAAAAAGTCAGGATCAGCAATCAAAGCATGCTTAATGATTTCCGCAAAGCCTGAACGGATCTCCCGCTCTGGCAGCGTGTGAAGAAAACGCGTGTCAAAAAGCACCGCTTCCGGCTGATGAAAATGGCCAATCATATTTTTTCCGAGCGGGTGGTTGATAGCTACTTTTCCTCCTACCGCACTGTCATGCGCTAAAATGGTCGTTGGAATTTGAATAAATGAGATTCCTCTCATATAGCTGGATGCCACATATCCAGCCAAATCTCCGGCAGCGCCGCCGCCAAAGGCAAGTATACAAGATTTGCGATCCAATCCTTTTTCAAGCGCAAAAGTCAGGCAGCGTTCAAAAGAAGCAAAAGTTTTAGCTGTTTCCCCCTTCGGAACTGTCAGCCAATCTGTTGGCAGATGAGGCGGAAGAGCTCTTTTCAACGTTTCTGCATGGAGTGATGCAACGAGTTCATCCGCAATGATTAACAGCCTCGTCGTTTTCTTTAAAGGACCAGCAAACAGTTCGTCCAGTTTATTTAATGCGCCTTCTCCGACAAAGACAGGATATGATTGATCAGGTGTTTCGATCAATAGCTCCCTCATCATCAAAACTCCTTCGCATAGCGTCGGAATTCTTCTACCGAAGCGGACAAGGCATCCATCCGGTCACTGTAAAACTGGTCCATAATAGCCGAAGCGAGCTCCCAAGCAACAACTGCTTCTGCGACAACAGCCGCTGCCGGAACAGCGCAGCTGTCAGAGCGTTCAATACTTGCAGTAAATGGTTCTTTCGTATCAATATCAACACTTTCAAGCGGTTTATAAAGAGTCGGAATCGGCTTCATCACTCCGCGGACGACGATCGGCATTCCAGTTGTCATGCCGCCTTCAAAACCGCCGAGACGATTTGTTTTCCGGTAATACCCTTTTGATTCATTCCAGGCAATTTCATCGTGCACTTCACTGCCGAATCTTTCAGCGGCTTCAAAGCCGATGCCAATTTCTACCCCTTTAAATGCGTTGATGCTCATGACTGCAGCTGCCACTTTTGCATCCAGCTTTCTGTCCCAATGAACGTAACTTCCTACTCCGGCTGGCATTCCTTCAGCAATGACTTCGACAATGCCGCCGATTGAATCGCCATTTGCTTTAGCATCATCGATCGCCTGCATCATCTTTTTCTCTGCTTTTGAATCGAGACAGCGTACCGGCGAATTTTCACTTAGTTCCTGCAACTGTGCCAGACTTTCAAACTCCGCCTGCTCTGCTTTAATGCCGCCAATTTCAACGACGTGAGAAGCAATTTCGATGCCTAAAAGCTTTAACAGTTGTTTCGCAACAGCACCTGCCGCAACCCGCACTGTTGTTTCGCGGGCGGAGGAGCGCTCGAGCACATTTCTCATATCACGGTGCCCGTATTTCAAGCCGCCATTCAAGTCAGCATGACCCGGGCGCGGACGAGTAATTTGCCGTTTCACTTCTTCCCCTTCTGTTTCATCGAACGGCTCACTGCCCATTATTTTTGTCCAGTGTTTCCAATCGTCATTTTCAACGACAAGAGCGACAGGTGATCCGAGCGTATAACCGTGCCGAATGCCACTTTTGATTTGCGCCTGGTCTTTTTCAATTTGCATTCTGCGCCCTCTGCCATGCCCTTTTTGTCGGCGGCTCAGCTCTTTATTAACATCTTCAGCCGTAAGCGGCATACCGGCCGGCAACCCTTCAATAATTGTTGTTAATTGCGGACCATGTGATTCTCCTGCTGTTAAATATCTCATAACACTTTCTCCCTTCAACTCGTTAAAGCGGTTATGTACTACTATAACATATTTTTTTTATTCCGCCACAAAGCTTATGTATGTTTTCGAGAATTTTACCATAATTAGCGCCATATTTGTCATAATTCTTTATATTTTTCAAAATATTAATTTCTATAAAGAAAAAGACCTTTTTATGAAAGGCCTTTCACGCAGTCTTCAGTTTCATTTGATTTTACGGTAGAAAAATGTATCTTCCGCTTCAAACCCATATCCACTAGGGTTGAAAATTTGTTCCGTGCTGCCGACGAACAGAACTCCATCCTTCTTCAGCGCCGCACTGAATTTTTTATATAAAAGATCTTTTGCTTCTTCCGTAAAGTAAATCATCACATTGCGGCAAATAATTAAGTCCATATTGGAAGCAAACCGATCTGCCAATAAATCCTGTTTTTTAAAAGTGACTGTCCGCTTTATTTCTTCGTTGACTTTGTAAAAAGCTCCTTGGTTCGTAAAAAACTTCTGTTTTTCACGCGCGGGCACTTCTGCTAAAGAGCGTTCTGCGTATACTCCTCTTTTCGCTTTTTGGATAGCACTTTCGTCAAGATCTGTTGCGGTAATCGAAATTTGCGACAAAGGCACATAGTTGGAGAGAACCATCGCTGTTGTGTACGGCTCTTCACCTGTTGAACAAGCTGCACTCCAGATGTTTAGTTTTTTATTTTCTGTAAGCAAGCGAGGAAAGATTTTCTTCTCCAGCACGTCCCACCTCTTTGCATTTCGATAAAACTCCGACACATTGATCGTCATTCTGTCTAAAAACTCATTAAGAAGGTTTGCATCTTTGTTTATTAAATCAAAAAAATCTTTAAAAGAATGGCATCCTTTTTTTTCATACAGTGAAGTTAACCGTCTTTTCATTTGTGCTTCTTTATATTTGCTGAGGTCAATGCCCGTTTTTCTTTTTATATTAACAATAAAGTTTTCGTAATCGCTCATTTGTCCGTCCCTTTCTCCATCTAATTCCCGGGTAATCCCACATCGTTCTATAGTCCTTATTATAACGAAGGCCGGCATGAAAGGAAGAGCATTTTTTGACAAACAAAGAACAAAAGCGCAAACGCCTTGATCAGCCCCGACATGCAAATGTTCTTTCACCAATGAAGTCCGCCTTTTGACTTCCTTGGTGAAAGGTTATTTGACCTCGAGGGGCTAGGCGCTGGAGCTAGACGTAACAAAAGCGCAAGCGCCTGTGAAAAGCGGCGCCGACTGCCATGGAGGCAGAGCTAGACACAGATCAGCCCCATTATTATTTTATCGTTTCCTAAGCAATAAAAAAACCGCTGTCCAGGGACAGCGGCCTTCACTTTCTTAGTAAATCCATTCATTTACTTCTTTGTTGTAAGTAGTTAATTCTTCCTCTTTAAAGAAAATCGCGATTTCTCTTTCTGCGCTTTCAGGAGAATCCGATCCGTGGATAATGTTTTTGCCGACAGTGATACCGTAGTCGCCGCGGATCGTTCCAGGTGCTGCATCTTTAGGGTTTGTTGCACCCATCATTTGGCGGGCAGTAGCAATTACATTTTCCCCTTCCCAAACCATAGCGAAAACAGGGCTTGAAGTGATAAAATCAACCAATTCACCGAAGAATGGGCGTTCTTTATGTTCTGCGTAATGCTGTTCAGCTGTTTCTTTAGAAACGCTCATTAGCTTTGCACCGACTAATTGAAAGCCTTTCTTTTCAAAGCGAGCGGTAATCTCACCGATTAAGCCTCTTTGTACGCCATCAGGTTTCACCATTAAATATGTTTTTTCCATCGTATTCACTCCTATAGTATGTATCATTTTTTATAACAATCCCTCAAAATAGTACCATTGATTCCACGTCTTGACAACGTTTTCACTAAAAAAACTAATATTTTCGCTTGCCGATGAATTTGGCAATATCCCGAAGCGTTTTCTTTGTTCGGTTAGCTGGCAGTTCATCTAATATGTGCAGTGCCCGGCTTAAGTACCGCTGACTCAATGCATGTGACCGATCAATGACATCACTTTGTTTCATATGGGTGATGATTTCATCCATTTCAGATTTGGGCGTATGCTTATTTACTCGAATTATTTTTTCCCGCATTCGGTCATCTTCAAGCGCATAAAGAGCAGGAAGCGTCACGTTCCCTTGCCAGAGATCGCTCCCAGCCGGCTTGCCAAGTTCTGCTTCCGTAGCGGTAAAATCAAGAATGTCATCTGTAATTTGAAACGCCATCCCGACGTTGTAACCGAATTGATAAAGCTTTTCATGCACCTGCTTTGGAACATTAGAGGAAATCGCCCCGATTTGACAGCTTGTGGCGATTAAAATAGCCGTTTTCCGCTTAATTCTTCGCAAATAGTCCCTCAAATTTTGATCGAAGCGGTACTTATCTTTAATTTGGTTAATTTCCCCTACGCACAATTCAACCATAGCATTTGACAAAATCCGATGAGCTTCGACATTTTCAATGTCGGCCATATACTCAAGTGCTCTGGCAAAAATATAGTCGCCCGTATACATTGCGACCCGATTATCCCATTCGGCTTTTACGGTCGGCTTGCCGCGCCGGATGTCCGCATTATCAATGACGTCATCATGAACTAAAGAAGCCATATGAATTAACTCAAGTGCAACAGCTACATTTTTTACCCGGTCAATTTTATAATCGCCAAATTTGGCGGCAAGTAAAACAAAAACCGGCCGAATCCGCTTTCCGCCTGCTTGCAGCAAATGAAGCGATGCATCACGCAATGAAGGAGAAGTAGAGGAAATCGCCAGTTCTAGTTCTTTTTCAATTAAATCAATGTCCGCTTTTAAAAACGAATACAGCATAGTTAACTTCATTTTTTCCACCCAGCTTATTTACTTTTGTTTAAAACCAATATGGGTTGCCGCCACGCCGCCTGTGTGAGGCATGCAGCTGACATTGATGAGTCCTGCTTGTTCAAACATTCTTTTTAGTTCTTTCATTCCCGGAAAATCACGGGCAGATTCCTGCAGCCAGGAATACTCTTTATAGCTTTTAGCAAAAAGCTTTCCGAACATCGGCATAATAAAGCGAAAGTAAAGAAAGTACAGCTGCCGGAAACCGATCATAGTCGGCTGGGAAGTTTCAAGGCAGACGGCCATACCGCCTGGTTTAAGAACACGGTGCATTTCTTGTAATACTTGCATATAGTCTGGTACGTTGCGAAGACCAAAACCAATGGTGACATAATCAAACGTGTTATCCTCAAACGGCAGTTCCATTGCATTGCCTTGTATCATTTCCACTCTTTTTAAGCCGGCTTCTTCTACTTTCTCCTTGCCAACATTCAACATATTTTGACTGAAATCGAGCCCGACGACGCGTCCTTCCGGGCCAGCTGTTTTAGCAAGAGCAATAGTCCAGTCTCCTGTTCCACAGCATACGTCAAGAGCAGCCGCGCCTTTTTCGACTGCCATCTTTTTCATCGTGTCGTTTCTCCATCGCTTATGCTGCTGAAAGCTGATTAAAGAATTCATTTGATCGTAATTAGAGGAAATTTTCTCAAACACACGATGGACTTTTTCTTCTTTCGATTGTTGCATTCCTTAACCTTCTCCCGCATATATTTTGTTTCCAAAGATAGCATTGTACAATAAGCTATATAATCGCCATGCATGATGAGCAGACAGCTGGCCTTCCAGGGCATTTTCCGCTTTTAGCCTGGCATGGTCGATATAATGGTCGCAAATTTGAATGATTTCATGCTGTTCATCATTTGAAAGCTGCCCATTTCCTTTTGGAAACTGCAAGCTTTTTATTGCTTCTGCCACTAACGCTTTTTTCCCCGAAAGAAAGTACTCCTTCTCTTTCAGCAGCCGTTTCACGAATAACAGCTGGGAAACCGCCGGGAAGAAAGATTGAAAGTGAAACGTTGTAAAGAAGCGCTCCACAATTTCCGTTTCAATTTTAAACACACTTTCCATTACAGAATCGATCGATACATGTTCCTGCTGATAAAGAGCGATCTTATTCTCATTGATGCTTTTGACGGCACCTGAAAGAGAGCGGATCATTTGAATATCTTTTAGTTCTGCCAGGATCTGATAATACAATCCACTAAAATAGTCGCCCGCCAACACAGTCAGCTGCTGATCTTTGGCAATATTTCTCGATAAAGCCGTTACGTTTTCATGGGTATCAAGGGCAATCTGAATTAATGTGGCTGTCGTAATATATTTTTTCATGTCGACCGCCGACAACTGCTCCATCGTAAAAGGCAGCATCAAAATAAGCAATCGGGTGTCGTCGATTTCCGGCTTTTCAATAAACTTTCTCAAATAAGGATAAGAAAGTTTTTGCTGGACTTTTTTCTCAATGTTTGTTTTTTGTTTTAGCCATTCATTCATCTTGTATACCCCTTAATCCCGTATCTTTTGTTTGACCGTGCTTTCTATGTAAAATAGTCTTTCGTCTGTGATTTTTCGTTGTAAAACAAAAAATATTATACCATATAAGTATTAGAAATACGAATGGATGTTAAAAGACAGCTATTGGTTTTTATACCCTGCGGCACCAGCAAAGCAAACAGCTGTTTTTCTTTTTGGAAAAACAGCTGTTACATTTACTTTTTATGCTTCATTTCCACTTTCCACTTCGCCGAAACTCGTAATAATTTTAGCACGCCCGCGAACTTTAATAGCCGAAGTGTGCTCTGTAAACTGGGCAATCATTACTTCTCCTCTATCGAGCTTTTCTGAATGATGAAAGCGGGTATCAGACCCTCTAGTTAAACCAATAACATTCACTCCGTCTTCTACCGCCCGGATCATAATAAAGTCAGCTTGATTGTTCTTCATTCGATCCACCTGCCTCTCTTCTATCAGCCTTTAATTAAATTGAGCAGCTCCGAGCGCGAATGTACATCGTTGGCGAACTTTCCGCGAGCTGCAGTCGTAACCGTTCTAGCTCCCGGCTTTTTCACTCCACGCATCGCCATACACATATGCTCTGCTTCTACGACAACCATCACACCGTGCGGCTGAAGCTTTTCCATCATCGCATCTGCTACCTCAGCAGTAATGCGTTCTTGCAGCTGAGGACGTCTCGCCACCGTTTCCACCGCTCTTGCCAGCTTGCTAAGACCGGTAACCTTTCCGTCTTTAGGAAGATATGCCACATGAGCATGTCCAAAAAAAGGAACAAGATGATGCTCGCACATCGAGTAAAAAGGAATATCTTTTACTAAAACGAGCTCTTCATAATCCTCGCCAAAAATCGTTTCAAAATACTCTTTCGGATCTTTATTTAAACCGGAAAAGACTTCTTCATACATTTTAGCCACCCGCTTAGGCGTATCCAGCAATCCTTCACGGTTTGGGTCTTCCCCGACTGCTTCCAAAATCATACGAACTGCTTCCTCAATTTGGGCACGATTCACTTCAGCCATACTCTACAATCCTCTCTATCAATCGTAAAATTAACAAACACTCACTAAATAGTAGCATAACATACCGAAAAGCGGAAGGCGCTCGTTCAGCGCGATAGCGGATTTATAGCTCTCGACGAGGAGTCGTTCTTCAGGCTCCGACAGAGAGGGCGAAATCAGCGGACGCGCTAGCGCCTGCAGCTAGACACGAAAAGCGGAAGCGCCTGTCCAGCCGCGACAAGCATAAGACAAATAGCGAGGAGGCTGCTCTTCAGCCCCACAGCTATTTGGCTTATGACCTCGAGCGGCTAGGCGCTGCAGCTAGACACCGAAAAGCGGAAGGCGCTCGTTCAGCGCGATAGCGGATTTATAGCTCTCGACGAGGAGTCGTTCTTCAGGCTCCGACAGAGAGGGCGAAATCAGCGGACGCGCTAGCGTCTGCAGCTAGACATGAAAAGCCAGCTAAACAAAAAAGAGAGACCATGAAGGCCTCTCTTGTAGCCGTTAGGCTATGTAATTATTTAACCGCATCTTTTAAAGCTTTGCCTGGTTTGAACGCAGGTACTTTGCTTGCTGCGATCTCGATTTCTGCTCCAGTTTGCGGGTTACGTCCTTTACGTGCAGAACGCTCACGCACTTCAAAGTTTCCAAAACCGATCAGTTGAACTTTGTCTCCGCTTGCCAGCGTGTTTTGGATGGCATCAAAGACGGCTTCAACCGCTTTAGTAGCATCTTTTTTAGATAGTTCCGCTGTTTCTGCAACTTGATTAATTAAATCTGTTTTATTCATGCCATTCACCTCCTCCCAAAGGGGGTTTCAACGAAAGTCTGTATTTTACACTATTACTTTCATTCGTAAGCCATTTTCCTAATTTTTATACATACAAACGGAAAAAGCTTTTAAATCAATGTTTTTACACATTAATTCTGTTAAAAGATTATCACATAAGAAATGTCATATCAAGCAGAATCCCTTAAGAATTGCCATTCTTTCTAGCTTTAGGACAAAAAAAAGCAAAAAAGACTCCCCACGATGAAGAGAGTCTGCAAATATGTGTTCATAATATAATGGCAATCATGCCCCCTGAACCTTCATTAATGATTCGTTCAAGGGTTTCTTTTAATTTATATCTAGCATTTTCAGGCATGAGAGATAGCTTGCCTTGTATACCTTCCCGCACGATGGAACTTAAATTCCGTCCAAAGATATCAGAGTTCCAGATAGACAGCGGATCATCTTCAAAGTCTTGCATTAAATAGCGGACGAGTTCTTCGCTTTGTTTTTCCGTTCCGATAATTGGAGCAAATTCCGATTCGACATCGACTTTAATCATATGAATCGATGGAGCTACGGCCTTTAAACGCACACCAAATCGTGATCCTTGCCTAATGATTTCCGGTTCATCCAGGCTCATATCGGCAAGAGATGGAGCCGCAACGCCATAGCCCGTCTGCCTTACCATACGCAATGCATCAGCTACTTGATCATACTCTGATTTGGCGTTGGCGAATTCCTGCATTAATTCGAGCAAGTGGTCTTTCCCGCGAACTTCCACTCCAACTACTTCTTTTAATACTCGATCATATAACTCATCGGGAGCAAATAAATCAATTTCAGCTACACCCTGCCCCATATCCATGCCCGCAAGCCCTGCATTTTCGATAAATTCATATTCGTCAAACTGCCCGACTACGCGATCGACATCCCGCAGACGCTTAATATCTTGCACTGTTTCTTTAATCGCTTCTTGATAATGTCCGCGCAGCCAGTGACTTTCTTTCAGTACCATCACCCATCCCGGCAAGTTCACATTTACTTCGTGTACAGGAAATTCAAACAGCGCTTCCCGCAGCACATTCATAACATCTGTCTCTCTCATGCTCTCAACAGACATGGCTACTACCGGAATGTCATATTTCTCAGCTAGACTATCGCGGAGACTGTCTGTTTCCGGGTGATAAGGCCGGGCTGAATTGACGATCATAATAAACGGTTTGCCTACTTCTTTCAGTTCTTCAACGAGACGTTCTTCCGCTTCTAAATAATTGCTTCTCGGAAGTTCTCCGACCGTGCCATCTGTCGTGATCAATACGCCGATCGTTGAATGTTCTTGAATCACTTTGCGCGTGCCGATTTCAGCCGCTTCATGAAAGGGAATCGGCTCTTCAAACCAAGGTGTATGAATCATTCTCGGCCCATTTTCATCTTCATACCCTTTCGCTCCAGGAATGACATAGCCGACGCAATCAACGAGACGGACATTCACAGAAAGTCCCTCATCTACGTTGATCGAAATCGCTTGATTGGGCACAAACTTCGGCTCTGTCGTCATAATTTGCTTACCTGCCGCACTTTGAGGCAATTCATCTAATGCTCTTGCTTTTTCCGCTTCATTGTCTATATTAGGAAGAACAAGCAGTTCCATAAATTTTTTAATGAACGTGGATTTTCCCGTACGGACCGCACCAACAACTCCTAAATAAATATCTCCTCCTGTCCGTTCAGCTATATCTTTAAAAATATCTGCTTTTTCCAAGTAATTCCCTCCCGACTTTATTGAGTGCTCTTTTTATTAGTGGCATCATTCATACAGTAAATTGTATGATGTTGTCCTGCTCTTATATGACTGAAAATATTCCTGTAAAAAGAAAAGAGGTGTCTCATAAGTGCCTGGCTCCTCCCTTGTACATCCGCATATAGTAGATAATCGAAGATTTCATACTATATACGGAGCTGGAGATGCCGGGCTCTTTGCTTTTGAGACACCCTCTATCATTTATTTATTTCACCATAAAAATGGGTTCATTTTGATCGTTTACTGTATAAGGAAGAGAAAAAGCAGGTGCAAAAGAAGAATCTTTTAAAAGAAGCGGTCTAATATCTTCCCCTTCCTTTACTTTCTTGCCTGATTTTTTAAGAGCTGTGTATAAATCGCTGCTGTAGTCCACGTATATGTTGCCGTCTCCTGATACGACAAACGGCAAGTTGTGGTTCGTGTATGGACTGACAACGTAAGGCTCCTCTTTATATCCGAGTTTTTTAAAATTTAACGTGTACACATTATTAGCTATATCCTTTTTAAAAGGTGGGTACCCTTGTGCTCGAATGCGCATTTTAATGTCTCTGATTTGTTCGGCCATCCGCAGATCAATTAATTTAACGGTAGGATTTTTTTCTACGTCTACGAGCGCATACTGAAAAATCCCGCCAGATTCAAAAGCATTCCCGGGCGGCTCAGCCATAAATTGCGGCACAATTTTTTTAAAATCTATCGGATATTTCTCATACAACGGTGTATCCGCTTCTTTTGTTTTTATCGGCAAGATACCGCCGTTTGCTTCTTTAAACTGGTTGACTGCGGATTGAACGGCTTGAATTTGATCTTCATATGGAGTTTGATTCTCCACGCGCCGGTCTTCCGGATACATACACCCGCTTATAAGCGCTGCTGACAGGACGATCATCAGTATAATTGCTAGTTTTTTCATTCGTTGACTCTCTCCTTCAATCTTCAAGCTGGACCGCTAAATACAATGTACACCATTATTAGCCCGCCAATGATCATACAAGCATAGGCTAAAAGAGCGGAAATCACTTTTAAAAATCCATTTTTAAATTTATACCGGCTTATATAAATGGTGAAAACCGACAAAATCATAAGCCCCATCCCTATAAAAGAGATCCACATATTCATCATGGCCGTTGACATCTTTCACTGCCCCTTTCATTTATCCTTTATGCACACAGAAATAAGCTGAATATAGACGAATCATCCATCGCAAAATAGCAAAAATGGTGAAACCTCTTCTTTATCGACATGATTATAACATATTGATCAAAAAAGTGGACAACAGCAAAGTTATACACAATACGATTATTTTATAGTTTCCCAAACTGCAAAAAAGGCTGAAGCAGCTTTTTGCCGCTTCAGCTTATACGACCGCCGCCTGTTAAATGCCGGCTTATTCGTCTTAGTATATGAATAGCACGCAAACTTTGACTCAACTGCTTACTTTATAGATCCTCTTTCCTCCGGTCCTCGATGATGTCGACTAGATCTTCCATTTCATGCGTTTTCATGCGGGCCATCAAATCATCTACGGCCTCTTTTGGCTCTTGTCCTTCAAACAAAATTCGGTATAGCGCTTCAGCAATCGGCATTTCCACATTATATTTTATGGAAAGCTGCCGGGCTGCTCTCGTTGTTCGGACACCTTCTACTACCATCCCCATACTGTCGAGAACGTCTTGAAGCTTTTGTCCTTTTCCAAGCAAATTACCGGCGCGCCAATTTCGGGAATGAACGCTTGTACAAGTCACGATTAAATCGCCGATGCCTGCCAAGCCAGAAAATGTTAATGGATTCGCTCCCATTTTCGTGCCGAGCCGGGCAATTTCTGCCAGTCCTCTCGTGATTAAAGCGGCTTTGGCATTATCTCCATACCCAAGACCGTCAGAAATTCCAGCTGCGAGGGCAATGATGTTTTTTAACGCTCCGCCGATTTCTACGCCAACGACATCGGCGTTTGTGTACACGCGAAAATGCTGGTTCATAAAAATATCTTGAATTCTTTCCGCTGCTTTCATATTTTCGGATGAAGCGGTCACTGTTGTTGGATGGCGCAAGCTCACTTCTTCCGCATGGCTTGGACCGGAAAGAACAACAATATCGCTGAGAAGCCCATCCGGCAGTTCTTCTTTTATCATTTCAGATATGCGCATGAGCGTATCCGGTTCAATGCCTTTGCTGACGTGAATAATCGTTAAAGGTTCTTTGCGTATTGTTTTTATTTTTTGCAGCACTTCACGAATTGCTTTTGTCGGTACAGCCAGGACAATAATGTCTAGATTGCTTAACACTCTTTCCAGCGAATCGGAGCCAATGATGTTAACAGGCAATTCAACACCCGGTAAATATTGGCTGTTTGTATGTTTTTCATTGATTTCATTTATTCGGTCTTTATTGTGAGCCCAAAGGCGAACTTCATGCCCATTATCAGCGAGGACAATAGCCAGAGCAGTCCCCCAGCTTCCGGCGCCAATTACCGCAACTTTCACTTTGTTTTCCATACATACTCACCAGCTTTTCTTTATTTTCGAGCACGCGAGAGAATTCGGATTGGCGTTCCTTCAAACCCGAACGCTTCACGAATACGATTTTGTAAAAAGCGCTCATAAGAAAAATGCATCAGCTCTGGTTCATTAACAAAAACAACAAATGTCGGCGGCTTGACAGCCACCTGTGTCGCATAATAAATTCTTAGACGCTTTCCTTTATCAGACGGCGCTGGATTCATCGCCACCGCATCCATAATTACATCATTTAATACACTCGACTGAACGCGCATGGAGTGATTTTCACTCACCTGGTTGATGACAGGCAGCAATGTGTGCACCCGCTTTTTTGTTTTCGCAGACAGAAAAACGATTGGTGCATAATCTAAAAACAAGAAGTGATTGCGAATTTTTTCTTCTAACGTTTTCATCGTTTTTTCGTCTTTTTCCACCGCATCCCACTTGTTAACGACGATAATAACGGCACGGCCGGCTTCATGAGCGTATCCCGCAATGTGCTTATCCTGCTCTCTGATGCCTTCTTCGGCGTTAATGACGACAAGCACTACATCGGACCGCTCAATCGCACGGAGCGCACGAAGCACACTATATTTTTCTGTCGTTTCATATACTTTTCCTTTTTTACGCATACCTGCTGTGTCAATAATGACATATTCCTGGCCTTCGTACGTATATGGCGAATCTGTCGCATCTCTCGTTGTTCCGGCAATATCGCTTACAATCACCCGGTCTTCTCCGAGCAGAGCGTTCACTAAAGAAGATTTTCCGACATTCGGCCGGCCGATTAACGAGAACTTAATAACATCCTCATCATACTCTTCCTCTTCTGTTTTTGAAAAATGGCTCGCCACTGCATCAAGCATGTCTCCGAGCCCGATGCCGTGTGCTCCTGAAATAGGAAACGGCTCGCCAAATCCGAGCGAATAAAAGTCATAAATTTGGCTTCTCATTTCGGGATTGTCCACTTTATTAACGGCAAGAACAACCGGTTTTTTCGAACGGTACAATATTTTTGCCACTTCTTCATCTGCCGAAGTGACACCTTCCCGCCCACTTGCTAAAAAGATAATAACGTCCGCTTCTTCAATGGCAATCTCTGCCTGCTGGCGAATTTGTTCTAAAAACGGCTCATCCCCAATATCGATTCCGCCTGTATCAATTAAATTAAATTCGTTATTCAGCCATTCACCTGAGCTGTATATGCGATCTCTTGTAACGCCTGGAATATCTTCAACAATGGAAATCCTTTCACCGACTATTCGGTTGAAAATGGTAGATTTCCCAACATTCGGGCGGCCAACAATGGCGACAACTGGTTTCACCATTTGGTTCATCCTTTCCATACATTCATTCTCTATCGTTCTTATCCTTATGTTTCTCCGTCCGTACAAATAAAACCCTTCTGGCATGAGAAGGGCTTTGCTGAACTAGTTTATTCTATCAATATTCCCTGCACCAGGCAACTTTAATCATCACTGCCCGGAAACAATAATGATTCTAGACGTTCATTCTTGACACCTTTGACTAAATTTAGCTGGATGACACCCACGCAAATGAAGCCGGTGATACGTATCACCTTGAATAATAATTGGTGCTTTATGAAGATCGGCCACTTCATTCGCCCCGAGCGCACACATAATCATCCTTAAATCTTCGTGCAAGGAGGAGAGTTCTGTGAATAAAGCTTCTGGTCCTTTTTCCATCAATACGTTCAGCAGCAGACCCGCCATTCCAACTGCATTTGCCCCGAGTGCAAGCGACTTTGCAACATCAAGGCTGTTCTGAATGCCCCCTGAAGCAATAACGTCCATATGTCCTGCTTCTGTCTTACACTCCACTATTGCTGCCGCTGTGGGAATACCCCAGTTGTTAAAGTAAGCAAGCGCTTTTGTCCGCCGTTCATTTTCAACGGCCGCGAAGTTCGTGCCGCCAAACCCGCCGACATCTACTGCAGCTACCGGCAGTTCCGCTAGTTTCCCGGCCGCTTCCTTCCCAAAACCGAACCCTGTTTCTTTGACGATGACCGGTACAGCCAGCTTTTCTGCGATGATCCCGATCCTCTCCAATGCGCCTTTGAAGTTTCTGTCTCCTTCCGGCATAGCCAATTCTTGTATAACATTTAAGTGGATCTGCAGCGCATTTGCCTCGAGCATATCAACGGCCGCTTCCGCCTGATCTACCGTTGCTTCACTTCCAAGGTTCGCCATGATTATTCCATCGGGGTTTTGCTTGCGGACAACAGTGAATGAACGTCTTTCCTCCCGGTTTTTAAGGGCAGACATTTGTGATCCAACCGCCATTGCCACTCCCGCTTCTTTTGCCGCTAAAGCAAGCTGGCCGTTGATCTTCTCTGTTTCCTGTCCCCCACCCCCTGTCATCGCGTTGATAAAAACAGGCGAACTTAAGAGAAGTCCGCCTATTTCCGTTTGAATAGATATATCTTCAAGTGCAGTGTTGGGGAAGCTTTGATGAACAAACTCGACATCATCGAGGCCCGTTTGTCTGCTTTGACCTGTTGAAAGTGCATATTGGATATGATCCCGTTTTCTTTGTGCCCTCGTCACTGTATATCACCGTTTCCTTATTCAATAAAAGCAGAAGAACGGATCTATATGAACAGATCCGAACTTCGCATGTTAATTATTCTTCTCTTTTTAAGCCTTTTAATTTATCGCCAATCATTTCGCCAAGCTGGAAGCCAGTGCTTTCCTCAGGCATGCTGTACGATTCATTCGCCTGCTGGGACTGGTCTTCAAATTGTTTCATACTCAGTGAAAGACGGTTTTCTTGTTCGTTTACATCAAGTACTTTTACTTTTACTTCCTGGCCTTCTTGCAGCACTTCATGCGGCGTACCAATATGTTTATTGGAGATTTGAGAGATGTGAACTAATCCCTCGACTCCAGGGAACACTTCCACAAAGGCGCCATAAGAAACGAGGCGCTTGACTGTACCTGTCAGCTCAGCTCCTATAGGGGCTTTTTCAGCAATATCAGACCAAGGTCCAGGGAGCGTTTCTTTAATAGATAAAGAAATTCTTTCGCTGTCACGGTCAACAGACAGCACTTTCACTTTCACATCCTGGCCTTCCTGAATAACATCGGATGGTTTTTCCACATGTTCATGGGAAAGCTGGGAGATGTGGACAAGGCCATCTACGCCGCCAATATCAACGAAGGCGCCAAAGTCAGTCAGGCGCTGGACTTTCCCTTCAAGAACATCGCCTGCTTCAATTTCAGAAAGCACTTTTTTCTTGTTTTCTGATTTTTGCATGTCGATCACTGCGCGATGCGATAAAATTAAACGATTTTTGTCTTGTTCCAGTTCAACGATTTTAAAGCTCATCGTTTTCCCTTTGTAGTCTTCAAAGTCTTCCACATAGTGATCTTCGACAAGTGAAGCAGGAATGAATCCGCGGATGCCAAGATCAACGACGAGACCGCCTTTGACCACTTCTTTTACTTCCGCTTCAAACACTTCTCCGTTTTCAAAACGGCTTGTCATTTCTTCCCACGCTTTTTCTGCATCTGCTTTGCGCTTGGAAAGAACATATAGATCATCTTCTTCTTTTGTTACTTGAAGCTCAAGCTTGTCGCCTTCTTTCACTACATCGGTTGCTTTTTCCACGTGCAAGCTGGAAAGTTCACTAATTGGGATAATGCCGTCTTTTTTACTTCCTTCAATTTCAACTTGCACTTGCTTTTCTTCGACTTTCACTACAGTAGCTTGGACTTTATCGCCTACTTCGTAGTTATTCACTTCAGTTTGGTTCATATCCTCTGTCATATGTACTCCTCCTTAATACAGAACTGCTTACATTCATTTGATAAAATATTCTTTCTATTAACTTCTAACAATTGCCGTCATTTGTCAAGCAGTAAGTATTTAGCAATAGTCCTCTCTTAACTTCCGAATGTGGGACATAATTACTTCTGTTGTTTCTTCAGCACTTGCTTTTCGGCTGCGCAGCTCTTCCATGTCGATGGGGGGGCCGTAAACGACTTTCAGTTTGCCGAGCATTTTATAAGGCCCGACGATCACACAAGGAACAACGTAGGCATCCGTGCGTAAAGCAAAGAATCCCGCGCCTGCCAGTCCCCGGCCGATTTCACCTGTTTTTGAACGGGTTCCTTCAGGGAAAAGTCCGAGTACTTTCCCTTCTTTCAAAAATTTAAGTCCTTTTCGGAGAGCTTCTCTGTCACTCATCCCTCTTTTTACTGGGAATGCATTCAAGTTAGTTAACATTTTCCCAAAAACGGGGACTTTAAACAACTCTTCTTTTGCCATAAATAAAATGGGCCGTGGAGCTGTAATTCCTACAACAGGGGGGTCCAGATTATCGATATGGTTGCTGCACAGAAGCACACCGCCTTCTTTCGGAAAATGTTCTCTGCCATGCACTTCTATGCGGTACAGCGGCATTAAAATAGATTTCACGACTGTTCTGGCGATTGAATAAAATGTTACCATGCCTTTATCCTTTCTTCTGCAATGGACATAATTTGATCGACAACATCTGCAATTGATAAAGATGTCGTGTCCATTTCTATCGCATCCTCCGCTTTTTTCAGCGGGGCCGCTTCCCGCTCCGAGTCAATTTTGTCGCGAAGAGTAATCTCTTCTCTTAACTTCTCTATATTTGATGAAAATCCTTTAGAAATATTTTCTAAATGCCTTCTTTTCGCTCTTTCTTCTGTGCTTGCTTTCAAGAAAATTTTCACTTCCGCCTGCGGGAGCACATGGGTACCGATGTCACGGCCGTCCATAACCACTCCGCCTTGCTCGGCGAATACTTGCTGGCGCTTCACCATTTCTTTACGCACGAGTGCATGCTTGGCTACAAAAGATACGTTATTCGTTACTTCATTTGTTCTTATTTCATTTGTCACCTTTTTTTGATCGAGAAAAACTTGCTGGCCGTTTTCTCCCGGCTTTAAGTCAATGGTTGATTCGTAAAGCAATTGCAGCAGCTGCTCTTCATTTTCAAAGTCAGCCTTTGTTTGAATGGCTTTGTAAGTGAGAGCCCGGTACATCGCTCCTGTATCAATGTAAATATAAGATAGTTTTTCAGCAATAATTTTCGCCACTGTGCTTTTGCCGGCGGCAGCCGGTCCGTCTATTGCTATTTGAATTTGTTTTTGCATGCTTTCACCTTCTACACATTTTTTCTCCTTATTCTATCACACGACGAGAGGATATTCTTCAAAAAAAACCCCCGCCGTTTGGCAGGAGTCATTGAACAAGTCCTTTTCTTTTCATCATGAGCTGGCATTCAAAACAAAAACGCAATAAAACTTGTTGTTCGTGCTCTCGCAAATCAGTAAATTCGATAGAAACAATGGTCCGGTTGGTATGATCCGTTCGTGTCCTTACGACCTTGCCGGCTATTTCAAAATAATGATGTTCACTTGACTGCATAGGGACAGAAAGGAAAACGCGGCCTGAATCTCCGTATTCCGCTTCTACCCCTTCCGGCAGCGCTATAGCTATTCCTCCAGCACTGATATCCTCGGTCGCTGCCGTAAAAGGAGGTTTATTATTCAAGTAAATCGCAGCATTGACCGGTGATTGCAAACGCACAAATTTACGGCGCTGGATCCGCTCGTATTTATCCTTTCCCGGGTCGTGGAGAAGTAACAGCGGGATTTCTCTTTTCGTCCGGCCGATCACTTCCGTGTTAAATGTGTACACAGCCGAAGAAGATTTCGGATCGATAAATTCAGCGGAAAGCTGCATGCCATCTACAAAAAAAGTGGAACGGTTTGTTTTTATTTTCACTGGATAATCAATTAGTATGTGGCCTTCATCTATATCTGCCACCCGACAGCGATAACGCTCTTCTTCCCCTTCAGCGTCCGTTGATACTAGCAGTAAATACATTCCCATTTCGATCATTTTTACCACCCACCTAATTCTTCCTCTCCCTAGTTCATTTGAACTAATATTTTCCTTAAAATTATAGTGTGTGAAAGGTAAAAATGCAATAAGCGATCTTTTCACCTAGAATGATTTACAGTAAATTATCATACACCGGTTCTGCCCGGCGCAGCTTTTCAACTTGCTCTTCTGTGCCATCTTTAGCATTGATTAAAATTCGATAGGTGTCTTCTCCGAGCGTTCCTAAAAATTCATAGCAAAGCACTTCTTTATTGAGGTCGTTTTTGATCACTGCGAGACGTTCTTCTTGTATTTCGACTTTTGAATTGATAAATTTTTCTGCTTCGCTCTCAGTCAGTGCCGGCTTCTCCAATTTTCTTTCGTGATGATTCTCTAAATATTCATTGGCAGCCACCCCGACTACTTGCCCATTATCCAAGGCTACTTTCACTTTCACCGCATCCGGATAAATTCGGATGCCATCTTGTTCGCCTACGAACGTAAACACACCGACATTATCATATTGCGTACTGTCGTAGAGTACTAAATCTTTCATTTTATTACGGTTTAAAAACTCTACTGCTTTGTTGTTTGCATCATTCAAGCTGAGCGCAGGTTTCCCTACTTCCCTGTTGATGATGTACCAAAGCGGATAACCGCCTCTTCTCGTCATGTCAATGCTTGCTTCTCCGCCATCTTTATTTGTCATATGGATGCTGTAAAATGAAAAATCCGATCCTTTCCCGCTTTTTGTCACTTTTATGTCATTCACTTGTTTCATTTGAACGTATTCTTTCGCTTTTTCTACCGCTTCTTTTTGGCTGATCGGAGCCGCTTTGTTTTTCTTTAAGTGATTGTCATCGAGTTTATTCATATCGCCTGGAAGTGTACTGACATTTGTTTCACTGTAGCCTTGTGATTTCTTTTCCACTGTTTTAAAGCCGTCAATGATTGTATTATCTGTTCCTTCTTTTTCCGTGGCTAGTGCTAATTCAACATCCATCCATCTTAAATTGTTCTTCAATACCATGTGCTGCACCTTTCGCAGCTCATTTTGAATGTCGGCTGACTGCTCGTGAAGATTTTTCAAATGAGCATACTCTTCATTCGTGAGTGGTTCCTTCTCCAAATCTCTAACTGCGGCTTTATAGCTGAAGTCACCAATGCTGCCGAGAAACTCTTCCGTTTTGTTAAACGGCAAAAGTGTTAATGGCAGCTGCCCTACATCGCTATGAGCCTCAGACGTCAGCCGCCATACATCTGCAAGAGCCGGTGATAGTGATTTTCGGGTGTTCATAGCCAAGGTTGCGCCGATTTGGTCGTGAATTCGGTCGATTCCGAAAGTTAAATCATGAAACGCACGCTGATAGCTGTTTTCAGCATTTATCAAAATGGCATTTTTCTCTTTATGCTCCTGGTAGCCCCAGAATCCTGTTCCGACGGCAGCCAGCGATAAAACAACAATAGTTAATATACGCAGCATCGTTATCCTCCCTTTTTTTAATTACAGAAAATATGCTTGCCTATTTTTTTAATTTGCGGCCGTGTCCAAATCCAGGCGCTAGTCGCCGTATCGGGATTAAAATAATACAAGGCATCGCCAGTCGGATCCCAGCCGTTGATCGCATCCAGCACGGCACGTTTCGACGTTTCATTCGGCGTCAGCCAAATTTGCCCGTCTGCGACAGCCGTGAACGCACGCGGTTCAAAAATAACGCCTGATACTGTATTCGGAAAACTCTGGCTTTGCATCCGATTTAAAATAACCGCTGCCACTGCCACTTGGCCTTCGTACGGTTCTCCGCGGGCTTCTCCGTGTACTGCATTAGCCATCAACTGAATATCATTTTGTGAAAATCCCGGCGGAACACTTGTCGCCATTGGTTTGTTGCCAGAGGAGCCTGCTTTGTTTTTTGCCTGCTTTGATTGTTTGCCATAGTGAGTAAATGAACGGCCTTTTTCAATTTGTGATTTTACATAGCTTTTATCGTACTTTGACGCTTTCACAAGCTTGTTCTTTGTCGTCGCTCCAACGAGACCATCAATAGGCAGGCCAAATGCTTCTTGAAAGTTCCTCACTGCCCAGTACGTGCCCCAGCCGTATACGCCGTCAATTTTGCCTTTATAGTATCCGATGTACTGGAGCCTTGCTTGGAGTTCAATGACGTCATCTCCGGAAGCGCCCTTTTGAATGACCTGCCCTGAAAAAGCATGTGACGGTTCCGGCATAATCGATAGGCTGCCTGTGACGAGACTAATAACAAAAGCAATCGTTACAGCTGTTCTTTTCATTTTAGGACGAATTCTCATCTTTTTTATCCTCCACCTGATAGATGTTGTGTAAGGGTATTTTTTGCAAGGTGCATATTTTTATACAAAAAAAGAAGCTCTTTTTCAATTAAGAGCTTCCTTCGCGTGCCATTCTATGATAGTGCTGGTCAGACAATGCGTGAGCTTGCTTCACTTTCTTTAACGCCAGCCACCAGAGAATCAACATAAATGGAATGATATAATATATCCATGCCGACTCTATAAATAAAATATAATCATACAGTCCGTGCAGTAAAAATGGGATTAAAAGAGAGAGCCAGAGCCATTGGTTTTTCTTCCCATCTTGGCTGAACTTAGCTTTTCCTAAATAAAACCCCATAAACACACCAAAAAGCGCATGGCTTGAGACCGGCAGCAACGCCCGTAAAAAAGCATGGTCCACGCCGTAAGCTAATAAATAAAGAATGTTTTCCACTGTCGCAAAGCCAAGCGAAACGCTCGTCCCATACACAATGCCGTCATACGGTTCATCAAAATCCACATGCTGATAAATTAAATAAAATAGGATAAACCATTTCACAAATTCTTCGAGAAAACCAACGGTAAAAAAGGCTGTAGCTGCATTTGATAAAACGATGCCTTCTTCTTTTAGGACATACTGAATAAACATGACTGGAAACGTAAGCAGCGCACCATAAATAAATGACTTCGCCACTGTTGCCACCGGCTCTGCATCGTATTGATCACGAAGATAAAAATAACATAAAAGTGCTAATCCAGGAGCAATGCCCGCCGAGAAGACCGCCAGCATAAATCTGTCCTCTTTTCTTTCGGTTTTCTTCATCGTATCATTAATAAAGAGGATTGAACATACATAATCCAAATTTGTACAGTGGGGGTTTTTCTTTTGTCAAAAAAACGAATATTCGTGATTCATACAGGCGGAACGATTTCCATGGAAGAAGATAAACAGTCAGGAGCCGTCAAGCCATCTTCTACAAACCCGATGCGCTCGTTTGATCATTTGCTGGATGAATCAGCAGCTATTTTTTCCGCGGAACCGTTTCATCTCCCTTCTCCTCATATTACTCCGAAAGAAATGCTCGAGCTAAAAAATTTGATTGAGCAGACGTATAAAGAACGGCCGTTTGATGGCGTCGTCATTACGCACGGAACGGATACGCTGGAAGAAACGGCTTATTTTCTTGACTTAACACTGGAAACGAATGTACCTGTCGTCGTTACCGGCGCGATGCGTTCAAGCAACGAAATTGGTGCGGACGGGCTGTATAACTTAATTTCAGCTGTCCGGGCCGCTTCTTGCGACGACGCCAGAGGAAAAGGAGTGCTCGTCGTATTGAATGATGAGATCCACTCTGCGGATAATGTAACAAAAACGCATACGAGCAATATCTCAACCTTTCAAAGCCCGCAATACGGGCCGATCGGCATTATTACGAAAAGAAAAGTCATCTTTCACCACGAACCCGCCATTCAGCAAAAACTACTGGTGACCACCGTCAGCAAAAAAGTTGCTTTAATTAAGGCCTACGCCGGTATGGACTCTTATTTACTATCTGCGTTAAAAGAGCTTCAATATGATGGTGTCGTGATCGAAGCGCTTGGCCAAGGCAACTTGCCGCCTGCTGCTGTTTCAGCGGTAAAGGAACTGATTAATCAAAACATACCAGTCGTGCTTGTTTCAAGATGTTTTAACGGCATTGTGCAAGACATATATGGATATGAAGGCGGCGGAAAACAACTAAAGGAGCTCGGTGTGATCTTTTCAAATGGGCTAAACGGTCAAAAAGCGAGATTAAAGCTTTTAATCGCTTTGTCTTCAGCTAACGCGCCCGCTAATCTTGAAAAAGTATTTGAGTAATAGAAAAACGGGCCGTTTAGCCCGTTTTTTTATTACTTATTCACTTTATTCCTTCCCGCTCGGCAATAGCTGCTGCTATTTCACCGCCGTGAAAGCGCCCGTTTTCAATAAAAATCTCATTAGCATTGTTTCCTGCTGCTATAACTCCGGCAATAAAAATCCCTTCTATATTTGTTTCTTTCGTTTCTTCATTGTATACAGGACGGCCTGTTTCCCGATCGATTTCCACGCCCATTTCTTTCAAGAAACTATGATCGGGATGGTAGCCAGTCATCGCAAACACAAAATCATTTTCAAGTTCCTTCTTTTCACCATTTTGAGTGTAGACAACCGTGTCTTTTTTTATTTCAACGAGTTCTGCATGAAACTCCATGTTCATTTCACCATCGCGGACGAGCACTTCAAATTCAGGCAAAATCCACGGCTTGATGCTTTTCGAGTATTCGCCTCCGCGGTAAAGAACCGTCACCCGCGCTCCTGCTTTATGAAGTTCCAGCGCTGCATCGACAGAAGAATTCTTGCCACCGATCACAGCTACATCCGTATCAAAATAAGGATGCGCTTCTTTGAAATAATGAAACACTTTATCCAGCTCTTCACCCGGAATGTTCATGTAATTAGGGTGATCATAATAACCGGTTGCAATAATAACATATGGGGTTTGATAAGAACCGGCCGTTGTATGAACACAAAAAGAACCTTCCGCTTGTTTTTCCACTTTTTCTACCGCTTCAAAACGCTGGATGCGGAGCTCTTTCATTTTTACGACTTCACGGTAATACGTTAATGCCTGATTGCGCTTTGGCTTCCGGCCTTCAATAATAAAAGGGACGTCACCAATCGCAAGTTTTTCGCTGGAACTAAAAAAAGTCTGGTGTGTCGGGTAATGATAAATGGAATTAACGATGTTTCCTTTTTCGATTACGAGCGGATTTTTGCCGATTTCTTTTAACGCTATAGCTGCTGCCAAACCGCACGGCCCTCCGCCTACAATAATACAGTCTTCCTTCTGCATAACTTCCTCCTTGTTATCCGCACAAAAAAATTTCCTATCATACTTTGATGATAGGAGAAAATCGCTTTGATTTCAACGGATAGCACTTAACGGAAGCTAGGCTTTCTTAACAAAAAACTCATAAATCTTCTTTGTTGCTTCCTTTTGAATAACGGGAGTCGCATATTCTTTTAACATTTCTTCAGGCAGACTGGAAGGAGAAGCGTACTCCAGCAGTGCAGCTTCGAGTCCATCATATTGGCTGTCAAAATCGAAGGAAAAGCAAATATAATAGGCGTCTTTGAAATAGTAAAGCGCACTTTGAATTTCTCTTACTTTTTTCTCATCGTGTACCAATCCGATCGCATCCTCGATATCTTGAAACTTGAACGTCAGATCACAGCCTAAAGTGTCTTCTGATTCCGCAGGCACTTCATCTACTTTGTCTAAAAAATCAAAATGATCAATCGTTAAAATTAATACGAGTTCATCCCCTGACATTGAGTGAACTTCAATCGCAATCATCCCTTCTGTGTCGATGTCCAACTGCTCTTCAATGACATCCAGCATTTCATCAAAAATTTCATGCCAAATGTAAGAATCCTCTAAAATGTGTTTCTTCAAGCATCCTTTTTCTCTTAACTCTTCGTATGAAACGGAAAGCATCACCTTGTTATCTGATAAACGTTCTATCCTCATAGTTTGCTGCCCCCTGCTTAAGGACCTCTTTATCACATACTATGAATCAAAACGCAGATGGTGAGTTGTCAATCATATTAGGGCTGCCCTTTTTTGATCGTAATTAAATGCGTTTCCGCTCTCGCACCAAGCCGGAGCGGCAAAGCACTTGTGCCATAGCCATTCGAGACAAGAACGGACATTCCATCTTGTTGTTCCCATCCACCTTTTTTATAAGGGCCAATATCAAAAAAGCGGATTTGTCCCCCGTGGGTATGCCCGCTTAAAAAAAGCGAGACACCATCTGCTGGAGTAAGCTTTTTCGTAAAAAACGGATTGTGGCTGATCAAAATTTTAAATGAGTCTGCTGGCACCTCGGCGAACGCGCGCGCTTTATCGCTGTTGCCTTTGCTAAAATCATCCACACCAAGCAAACAAACCGAAGAAAGATCACTGTCCGCCGGCAAACAAAAAGAGCCGTTGCGCAGCACGCAAATGTCATGGCTTTTAAATAACTCATGCAGTTCGTCAGACGGCAATTCATAATCATTATTTCCCCATACGAAAAAAACAGGGGCCACTTCTTTTAACAACCGTAAATTGTGATCCACTCTTTTTAACGGAACGCCTTTTTCTCCCAAATCCCCGCCGATAATAATAAATTCAGCTTTGCTTGTAACGTTTTGAATAATGGATGGATGAATCGTCCGCCTGTGCAGATCGGAGATAAAAAAGAAAGTAAGCGGCTTTTGACCGGGATAGTTTTTAAATACTAAAACATCCTCTTTTACTTCATTATAATGGGCCTCTCTCCACATAAAGAAAATGAGTGCTATGAAGAAAAGCAGCCCGATAACAATATACAACATAATTTTTCCCTTCGTTCCTGTTATAAAATAAATGCAAAATAATAACCAGAATAACAGATTCGGCCAAAAAAAGAAATAATTCTATCCCCTCTCCCATACAATGAATTGAAGTATAGAAAGAGGAGGAAGGGAATGAACAGACACACATGGTATAGAACATACCGTCCATACATCAGTCCGATGGATCCCTGCCCGCCAATAAAGGTGAAAAGGTATTCCACCCCACCTAATCTATTTGTTGGCTTTCAGCCGCCGGGTCTTGAACAATTCCCCGCACTTGCCGCTTTAAAAGCCGGGACGCTGTGGAAGTGTTTTTACGATCCATATTATTCATTGAAGGAATTAAAAAGGGGGTCAGAGAATGAAACAGCTTCCCCCTGAATATTACAGTGAGCTGGAAGAAATCCAAGCCGCAGATTTTGTCATCGTTGAACTAGCCCTTTACCTCCATACACATCCCGACGACCTTGATGCCATTAAACAGTATAACGAGTATGTCAAACTGAGCAAAAGCTTAAAAAAGGCTTTTGAAAGAAAATACGGAGCTTTAACGAGCTTCGGCTACAGTTTTGCCCGTTGTCCATTTGATTACAAGGAAGCTCCATGGCCGTGGCAAGTCTAGAGAACTGCTGGCAGAAAGGGGATCACTATGTGGGTTTATGAAAAAAAATTGCAGTATCCCGTGAAAGTAAGCACTTGCAACCCGACACTCGCTAAATATTTAATTGAACAATACGGCGGAGCAGACGGAGAACTGGCCGCTGCTCTGCGCTATTTAAACCAGCGCTACTCCATTCCCGACAAAGTGGTCGGCTTACTGACGGACATCGGTACAGAAGAATTCGCTCACCTTGAGATGATCGCAACAATGGTATATAAGCTGACAAAAGATGCCACGCCCGATCAAATGAAAGCAGCCGGACTCGGTGCGCATTATGCAAACCATGATAATGCACTCTTTTATAATAATGCCGCCGGTGCGCCGTGGACAGCGACTTATATTCAAGCAAAAGGCGACCCAATTGCCGATCTTTATGAAGACATCGCGGCAGAAGAAAAAGCGCGGGCGACTTATCAATGGCTCATTGATTTAAGTGATGATACTGACCTGAATGACAGTCTTCGTTTTTTACGGGAGCGTGAAATCATTCATTCACAGCGCTTCCGGGAAGCGGTTGAAATACTAAAGGAAGAAAGGGACCGCAAGAAAATTTTTTAGCAAATTGAAAAGCACTAGAAACCCGGAGTTCTAGTGCTTTTCACGTTATAATTGTTGTTTATGAAGCCCTTTGCCAAAATCATTAAGGAAGAGGTATTTTCAATACTTGTCCTACCCGTATTTCATTGCCATTCAAATTGTTAGCTTTTCTAATTTTCTCAATGCCGGCCTGTGACTTATAATAAGTCATTGAAATTCGGAAAACAGTTTCTTGAGGTTTGACTGTATGATAAACGATTTTTCCTTCCGGCTGCTTATCATCATTCGGAATGGCTTCGTTTTTCGTTTCTTCTTTCTTCTCTAGCGGTGTCTCTTTTTTTGGTATTTCTATTTCAGGTTTTTTCTCTTCTTCAGGCGGCTTCGCGTTCGTTTCTATTTGTTTTTCCATGTGCTTTTCACTTCGTTGTTTTTGCGTCTCGTCTATAATAATTGCCGCTGTTGCTTCTGGGGCAGGTTCAGCCATTTTTTCACTTGTTGCTTTATCATCGTTTTCCTCTTCTTCGCTCGTTTGTTCCTCCTCTTCTTCGGGTTCTACATATACCGGTCCTGCCACACCCGAATCTTCCGTTACAACAGAAGTTGAGGAGCGGTCATTATCCTTTGCATATGTATACAAAACTAATGTAATAAAAGGCAGCGTAATAAAAAACATAAGCAGCACTTTTAACAGCGGATATTTCTTTTGCTTTTTTTGTTCTTTTCTTTCCATCCGTGATGACCCTTGAACAGGCTGCTTTTCCCGTTCTACCTGGACTTTCTTAATTTCTATGCGATTTTTCTGCGCTAACTCACGGTAAGGGTCTCTTGTCATATTTATCCCTTCTTTATCGATTCATTCTTATTCTGTTTCCGGCGAATGGCCAGGCCAAGCAAAAAGTCAATGGTAAAATGCATCATAATAACAGCTGCCAGGTTGCCTGTCCATTCGAATAACCATCCGATCCCAAAGCTTAAAAGAATCACATTCAGCGTTAAATACCATTGCGCTAAATATCTCACATGGATCATAGCAAAAATAATGCTTGCCGGAATAAACCCTAAAGCCGTCTGGATCATTCCCCTAAAAAATACTTCTTCTGCGACAGCCACTAAAACAGCAATCCAAAAGATCTCCCCTGTTGAGCGGCCGGCGAACAATCTCTCATTTATGCCGCCGTCATCATAATATTTTTCAGGCAAACTTTTCATTAAATAAAGATCTATAATTACAACGACAAGCCCTGCTCCCCCGCCTATTACAAAAATATCAATCATCGACCATTGAAACAGACGGTAGAAGCTGAAGAAGTCTTTGAATAAAAAGAGACCGATGATAAACGAAAGCACTAATAAAAAGAGCTGCGTTAAATAAAGAGCGTTCAGCACTTCCTCATCGGTCATGCGGTGGATAAGGTCGGCTTGCTTATTTTTTTTCATACGTCTGCTTCCTCATCCTTCAACCCGCAGCAGAGAATTTAAAATAGCTTCCCATTCCAGCGTATCATCTTTTTCCAGCGAGTATTGTTTATCGTACTGCTGCATGTTTAAACCGCATATATCACAACAATTATCAGGCGTTTTTCCTATCTGCTCCTCAAAATAGCGAAGAACTTCTCCCCGCCGGCATTGTTTGGACCATATCCACCGGAGCATATACAAGCGTTTTTTTTGTTTTTGTTCCAGCCTTTCCCGCCGTTTGTTTCGTACATATTCGGCAGGTGTTCCCTCGCCTGTCCGCACCGCTTCATCCGCATAATGAAGAAGGAAACGAAACTGAACGTCCGTCAGCTGCACAGCATCTGCCCAATCTGCCGCAGCTAGACTTCGATCCCGCGAAAAATAACTTTTTATTTGCTCGTCTGAAGGAAATTCCCCCTCAGCCACCATCGAATGAAACTCTTCATCTCCGGGTGTGTATAGCAGTACGGCCACAGCCTTTCTGCCGTCTCTTCCGGCTCGGCCAACTTCCTGCAAATAAGACTCAAGCTGAGAAGGGAGCTGGTAATGGATGACAAATTGGATGTTTTCTTTATTGACTCCCATACCAAAAGCACTTGTGGCACAAATGACATCGAGCTCGTCATTTAAAAATTGCTGTTGAATTAAAATACGGTCCTCCTGCTCCATCCCGCCATGGTAAAAAGCTGTTTTTCCTATCCCATTTTGCCGCAGCCATTCCGCTCCTTCCTCGGCTCCGCGCTTGCTCGCAAAATACACGATTCCCGGTTTCTTGAGCTGTCTCACTAATTCCAATAGCCTTTTTTGCTTATCGTTTCGGACTGTAATATGTTCTACTGCCATCGCAATATTCGGGCGGTCAACGGAAAAAATCCATTCCTGCACTCTCTCAATTTGCAAATAGCGGATAATGTCGTGCCTTACTTCAGCCGTAGCAGTCGCCGTTAAGGCAAGCGTCAGCGGGCTGCCCAGCTGTTTTCTTACACCCCCCAAAAGTCGGTAGTCAGGTCGAAAATCATGTCCCCACTGAGAAATGCAATGAGCTTCATCCACGACAAAAAGAGAAATACGCACGTTCTTCAAGGCTTGAAGCACAGGCTCGCTCATTAGCATTTCAGGCGACAAAAAGATAAAGCGGTAATCGGACAAGCGGCGAATGACTCGTTGCTTGTCCTGGAAAGATAAAAATGAATTTAAAGCAGCTGTACTTTTTTCACCGCGCATTTTCAACTGCTCTGTCTGGTCCTGCATAAGCGATAAGAGAGGAGAGACAACGAGTACACTTCCCGGCAGCAAATAAGCTGGGAGCTGATAGCAAAGTGATTTTCCTGTTCCGGTTGGAAGCATAGCCAGCGTATGCCGGCCTGAAAGCAATGATTCAATCGTTTCTCTTTGACCGGTTCTGAAAGCAGAATAGCCGAACCGTTCTAATAAAACTTGATCCACATTCATCTTCCTTCACTTGCTGTATTTGGCTAATACGAGCCTGATTTGAAAATAAGAAACGTCAGGCAGCTGGTCTTTAATCGGTTTGATTTTTTTGTTGGAAAGCACTGCGGCTGCCTGCAGCACTCTTTCCTCCGTCTCCTCGCTGACAAAGGGACGTATGGAGAAGTCCGGGGAGTGAAAAGTTAATTCTACGATGTGGTCTTCGACTGTGCTTCGTTTTAATCGTCTATTTGCCACAATCTCTTCAAGCGTGAAGCCTTTTTTTAGCATGCCGCCTGTCTTTCTCGTTGATTGAGTCAAAACAACCGGCTCATATATATCTTCTGCCATCGCGAATAACAGCGGGAAGTCTGCGGCATGCTGAATACTGTGCTGGATAGTAAAGTGAAGCAAATGTAAAAAGCGAAACCAATATTCCGTACTTTCCACGCCAAGCAGTGCACTGGCCTGGACCGTTGTTTTACCGGTTCTTTTTTTTCCAGTAAGCCGAAGAACTAAAATAAGCGGATCCTCAACCGGCTGGCTTTTCAAAAGAACAACAAGCTCTTGGTGAAGACGTGCGGCTAGTTCATCTTTAGGTAAGCGGGTGCGTGCCAAAAATAACTTCAGCCATCGTTGAATTTGTTCATCTCTCGTCACTGGAAGATAAGCTGAATCCCGGTAAGCCAAGTGCGAGGCTACTTGTACAGCAAGTGAAAGTCTTTTCCAAAAAGCACTCGCACAGTCTTGTAATTTCCATCCATGTAAAAATTCAAGCGGGGGAAGAACGCCGGATAGACCTTCCAGTTTTTCTTTTCCAAAGGCGGTCACTTGAACATGGAGTTTCTCATCTACGCGAATCAATCGTTGTTCGGCCAGCTCAACGATCAGTTGATCGAATGATTTCCTTTCTAAAAAAGGAACTGTTTGAAACCATTTTTCCAAATGATACAGCCTGGCGTCTTGTATCGTTTGCGAAGATTTTTTGCCTTTTAATAAATGAAAGACAGATGAGGCGGTTCTTTGTCCATTTATTTGATTGATCATTATTAATATGATTACCTGCAAAAAAGGCATAGTTTGCCTCCTTTTGGCGCTTTCATTTATTTTACCATGAAATTTGTCAAAATTCCTCGTTTATGGATGAATTGCAAATGAAAGCCCTATCATTTTTTATACGGGAATTTCTTATTGAAAAGGAAACTAATCGGATATACAATGGAATGTAGAAGTTTTCAAACTATTGTGGATTGACGAGATTCACAAAGGCTTGGATATACACTTAGGAGGTTGCGAAATGCCAAAATATACGATTGTTGATCAAGATACGTGCATTGCCTGTGGTGCATGCGGAGCAGCGGCACCAGATATTTATGATTATGATGACGAAGGAATTGCGTTCGTTATTTTAGATGATAACGCAGGAAACACAGCGGTTCCCGATATATTGGAAGAAGACATGCAAGATGCATTTGAAGGATGCCCGACTGACTCTATTAAAGTAGCAGACGAGCCATTTGAAGGCGACCCTTTAAAATACGAATAAAATCCATCTAACTAATGCGAAAAAACCGAAAAGACAAGCCTGTCTTTTCGGTTTTTTCTGCTGGTCCTCATCAGTTGTTTAAAAATTTAATTAAGCACTATGTGCGGCTGTTTGTTTGCGCATCCACACATGAATACGGGAATAAATCAGCATAAATACAGCTGTCATTAGTATCCCTTTTACGATGTTAAAAGGCAGAATGGCTGTAACAACCATTTGCTTCGCTTCAGGAGCACTCATAGCTGGTGCATGTAAGAAAAGTGTGTATGCCGGTAAAATAACATAGTAATTTAACACACTCATAATGACCGCCATAGCTACTGTTCCTAACACTAAAGCAACAGTCAAGCCTCTTTTAGATTCAAATTTTTTATACAAGTAATAGACCGGGAGAATAAAAGTCACTCCTGCAATAAAATTGGCTAAGTGGCCGACAGGAACTCCAGTCGGGCTTCCAGTCATAAAAAAGTCCAGAACGTTCTTGATTAGTTCCACCATGATGCCCGCAATCGGACCGAAGACGATAGCAGCGATCAGTGCAGGAATCTCGCTAAAGTCAATCATTAAAAAGCTTGGAAATGGCGGAATTGGAAAGTTCAGCAGCATAAGTAAATAAGACAATGTGCTTAATAACCCCACAGACGTTAACACACGAATATTCATTTTTCTCACAATAGTTCTCTCCTTCTTCTCATTCATCTTTCATAAGAAGAAAGGCTGCCAAGACTTCCGAGAAACAACAAACCCTCAAGCAAAAAGCTTGAGGGAGAAAAGTCATACTCAAATAAACGTCCAACTCTGCACGTGTTGGACGCTGGCAGACCTTCACCTTCTCCCATCCAGACTATACTGTCGGCTTTGGCATCTCACCAAATCAGCCTTGCGGCTCGCGGGCTCGGAAGCTCGTGCTTCCATACCGCCGGTCGGGAATTTCACCCTGCCCCGAAGATGAATATACGATTTTTTTATTCTATTGAATTCAATTTTTCCAAAAAACGTGAATAGCAAGTAGAATTATTTAAATGATAGCAATTAAAGCGAAAAAAAGCAAGGGTACTGACCCTTACTTTTCAAAATTGACTGACTATTCATTCAAATCCCTTGAACAAATGCGCAAAGGGCTCGAGGTCATATGACAGTCGGCTTCGCTTTTCTATAAAAAATCAGCCGTATGTAAATTTTTCTGCCTCTCTTTCAAGCTGGCCGCTATTTATCCGCGGCTGCTTTTTTTCATTTTTCGATTGAGCAAGCCCCCCGCCGATCATCAGCAAACTTACGCATAATGCCATGAGCAAAGCGATCATAAATCGTTTCAAGTAGTCTTTCATGTTGAACCGCCCCCAACTTGCTTTTTTTACTGCCCTTCTAGTTGTATGACAGGAAGCGTTTCCAGTATGACTATTTTTTTATAAATATTATGGCTGTTTTCGTAAACTTTGTTGCTATTAGAAAAGGGGGTGGTTGATTTCCGCTCCAGGATGCTCGCTTTCCGCGGGGCGGGCGGTGAGCCTCCTCGTCGCTTTGCTCCTGCGGGGTCTCACCTGTCCCGCTAATCCCGCAGGAGTCTCGCACCTTCCGCTCCAATCAACCCTTTTGCTACACTTTTTGTCATAAGAATATACTACAAAAACAACAATCTTTTAGAAAACAGCCAATATTATAAATAAGCTGCCCTCAGATAGAACACCCGGCCTCCCTATCACTGCATTGTGCATAAACGCAAGGATGGAAAAACCGGGCACTTATGAGACCGAATATGTTTAGTTAAGTTTGTTGCATTATTTTTCAGGCAAATGAAATGAAAAAGTGGTGCCTTGTCCTAATTTACTTTGAACTTTTATGTTGCCATTATGAGCCGAAATGATGTTCTTAGCAATAGAAAGCCCAAGTCCTGTTCCGGAACGGCCTCTTGTCCGGGCCTTGTCGCCTTTATAAAAGCGTTCGAACACAAATGGCAAATCCTCTTCACTAATTCCTGCCCCGGAATCTTGAACCGACACGTGATGACCATCCGCTTTCAGCTCGTAGCTTACTTTCACCATGCCATGTTCCGGTGTGTGGCGCAGGGCATTGTCAATTAAATTGGTCAGCACTTGTTCAATACGGTCCGGATCCAATTTCGTCAGCACCTTCTCGTGCGGTATGTGCCAGGTTAACTCAATTTGTTTTTCTTTCGCAATTCCTTGAAATTTATCGGTCACCCGCTGGATAAAAGCAGGAACATTGACTTCCTCCAAATTCAAAGAAATGTGCCCCGCTTCCATCCGGGCCAAGTCGAGCAGTTCATTGACAAGCCGGCCGATTCGCAGCGATTCATCATAAATAATTCTAGCCATTTCGCGTTTTTCTTCTTCTGTGGCGGCAATGTCATCAATGATCGCTTCACTGTAGCCTTGCAACATCGATATAGGAGTGCGCAACTCGTGCGAAACGTTTGCCACAAAATCTTTTCTCAGCTTATCAAGCCGCCGCTCTTCTGTCATATCACGGACAACTGCTACCGCCCCGCGCACTGTTTTTGCATTGTAGAGCGGACTGACGATGATCACGTAAAAGCGTCCCTGGAAAGAAAATTCGCCAATTTTTTCGGTTTCTGTTTCGACTGCCTGTTTTAAGAGATCTTCAACGAGCGAAGGCATCATTTCTTTCGAATGCTCTTTTTCAATTTCATAATACCAGTTTTGTAAAAAACGCTCAGCCGGCGGATTTGTAATTAAAATGGCGCCATCCCGATTAAAGGTAATTACACCATCAGCCATGCTGCTTAAAATACTCGCCAGCTGTTCTTTCTCTTGGTTCAGCGCGTGAATGTTATGATTCAGCTGCTTGGCCATCTGATTAAACGAAGTGGCGAGCGCGCCAATTTCATCCGTCGTTAAAATTGGTACTTTCGTATCGAAGTTTCCTTTTGTCAGCTCTGTTGCTGCTTCTCTCATTTTGCGCAAAGGAGCCGTGATTCTCGTAGACAGGAAGAAAGCAAAGATCGTCGTTAAAAAAATAGCGATACCAGCAGCAAGCAAGATCAGCTTTGTCGTCTGATGGGACGTTTCTTTTATTACTTCGAGTGACTGGTAAATAATAACCGCTCCATCTTTGCCGTTTTTCATTTTCAGCGGAACAGCAATGGCAATGGAATTCTCATGACGGCTCGCCTGGCTGTTTTCATCAACTGCAAGCTCTGTTTTTACTTTCATTCTGTCAGTAAATACACGCGAAAGCGCCGGATCGTTAGTGACTTTGCTGCGCTCCAGTCTGTTCGGCGCCGGATCGTTTGGCGAGTAATAAAATGTTTCTTTATCTTCCGCAATAATGACGTGAACTGGTTCATCTACAAGCTCCCAGGCAACTTCCATTCCTGTCTTTTTATCAGCGTGATCCGCAATGACCTTGGAGATTTTCACGGCTGTATCCGATAAGTCTTTTTCCACTTCGCTTGCATGATAGTTCTCAAAGAATTCCAACAGCAGAATGGTCAGAAAAAAGAGAACGAAGGAAACGAGCAGCAGGATAGTCATCCATAGTTTTCCTACTACACTTCTCCAAAGCTTCATTCGTTCACTACCTCGAATTTATAGCCGACCCCCCAAACCGTAACAATCATTTTTGATGCTTTTTCAGATACTTTATTTAATTTTTCACGCAAGCGCTTGACGTGCGTGTCCACCGTTCTTAAATCTCCAAAAAACTCATAATGCCATACTTCTTTCAATAAATGCTCACGATCAAATACTTTATCCGGCGATTTCGCGAGGAAGTATAGCAATTCATATTCCTTTGGAGTTAAATTCACTTCTTCCCCGTCAGCGGTCACACGGTGTGCATCATTATCGATCATCAAGTGTGGATAAACAATTAAATCTTTTGATGTTGTATCCGTCTGCAAATAAGAAGTTGGGGACGATCTTCTTAACAGCGCTTTCACACGCAGCACAACTTCGCGTGGGCTGAATGGTTTCACGATGTAGTCATCTGTTCCCACTTCAAAGCCCTGCACCCGGTTAGCTTCTTCTCCTTTAGCTGTCAACATGATCACAGGTGTCGATTTCTTCTCACGCAGCTCTTTACACACTTCAATGCCATCTTTGCCTGGCATCATAATATCAAGCAAAATACAATCATATTCTTCATTTAATGCGAGTTCAAGAGCCGCCTCTCCATCTTCCGCTTCATCTACTTCATAGTTTTCTCTTTCTAAATACATCCGCAGCAAACGACGGATTCTTTCTTCATCATCTACTACTAAAATTTTCATTTCGTTATCCAACTAGATTTCCCTCCTACTTAAACAATCAAAACTCCTTATCATTATTATCAACTAATCAAAGACGATTTTCAATTTATTCGCGTCTGTATAAAAAAAGCCTCCGCGCAAGGCGGAGACGGTCATGCATACGAGTGGAGGCCGGCAATGACGAGGTTAACTGCGATCAAGTTAAACATAATGATGACAAACCCGATAACAGCAAGCCAAGCCGATTTTTCTCCGTGCCAGCCTTTGGATAAACGCAAATGTAAAAAGGCAGCGTAGAACAGCCACGTAATGAGCGCCCATACTTCTTTCGGGTCCCATCCCCAAAATCTCGTCCAAGCAATTTGTGCCCAGATCATGGCAAAGATCAAGCCGCCGAGCGTAAAGACTGGAAAACCAATCAATACGGACCGGTAGCTGACTTCATCCATTAAATCGGTATTGACGTTTTTCACGAGCGGCTGCACGAGGGCGCCCACCCGCTTTCTTGCAAGCAGGCGGATTAAGCCGTACAATAAAGCGCCTGCCCCCAATGACCAGATAACTGTGTTCAGCTTTTTCGAGTTGATGAAAGCAGGCATTTCCACTAACGGCTCAAATTGGCCAGGTGTCAATAATTCGCCTTCATTTGGGCCGACTATTGCAGGAAGGTTAAACGTTTCTTGTGCCGCTTGTCCTTCTTTATTCACGTAATCAAACTTTGCTTCATATCCGGACATCGTAAACGCCATTGTTACCGCGACGAAACCAATCACAGCGACAAGGCTGTACATAATCACTTCCAGCCAAATCGTCTGCTTGCTCCGTTTCGAGTGGTCAAGCGTTTTGACAAGATAAATGAGACCGGCAATAAAGCTGATCGCAAGAATCCCTTCTCCTGCGGCAACCGTTGTCACGTGAATGTGGAGCCATTGACTTTGCAGCGCCGGGATAAGCGGACTAATATCGCGAGGAAACATGCTTGCATACGCAATAATAATCAGCGCAACCGGCAGCGCGAATACACCAAGAACAGCCAAACGATACATGAAGTAGATAATGATAAATGCACCGACTAGCATCATGGAAAAGAACGTAATAAATTCAAATAAGTTACTAACCGGCGCGTGCCCGGCAGCTGCCCAGCGCGTGAAAAAGTAGCCGAGCTGCGCTATAAATCCAATAACAGTAACGGTGATGCCGAGTTTTCCCCAGCGGTTAACATCTTGTTTTTCACCGTCTTTTTTTTGTCGTATCGATCCGCCGAACAGAAACGTGGCGACTAAATACATGATAAATGAAGCGTAAAGTAAATTACCACTCCATTGGACTAAATCAGACATAGGGGATTTCCTCCTTTTAAATTAAGCTTGTTGATCTTCCGGAATTGGAACGGCTGTGTTTTCTATCAGCGGATTAATTTCTCTCTTTAACCCATGCCAGTTTTTATTCGTATGGGCAGCAACATAGATCTCTCCGTCTATTTGACGAATCCACAAGCGGCGATGGTTCCAATAAGCTCCTTGAACAACACCAATCATAAAGATCGCCCCGCCTATGCCAAGTATCCATAAAGTTAAATCTTTACGGACAGTTAAAGCTGAAATGTTGCGCGTTTCAATGCCTCTAAACTCCATTTTATATTCCGTTTCCCCAACAGGCTCGAGCGTCTGCCGGATAGCAGTAAAGCTGATTTCTCCATCCGGATGCTCCGGGGAAATCATTTTAAACAGGAAAGCCGGGTTATTCGGAACAGGTGATTTTGTTTTCGGTTCCCCGTTTTCTCCCACTCCGTCATAATCAGGATAGTAGCCAAGCACTTCGACTTTATAGCCTTTGCCGAGATCGTAGGTATCTTTAGGATTAAAGAGGTCGATGTTTACTCTGCCGGCTTCTTCTTTCGTTGCTTTATTCGTCAGCGCAAGTTCCATCGCTTTCATTTCATCTTTGCTGAAGCTATCCTGGTAAAGAGCAAAGTTATCAAACTTCATCGGTTCATTCACTCTAATTTCTTCTTCTTTTACTTTGACGAGCTTCGGTTTAGCCCCCGGTAAATCCTGGTTTTCATCTTTATAAAGAACCGCATCCGTCTGATAGTTTTTCACGATGCTGCCGGTGCGTTCAAGCGCTGCGTTAAACACTTCCGGATCTTTTTCCTTATCATAGTTTTCTATCGTAAACTTTTCATTTTTTAAGTAATACTCACCCTTTGTCCCCGGGATTTCGAGCGTTTCTCCCTCGCGGATCCACAACAGCTCATCTATGTACATTCCTTGCACAGACCGGAGCATAGCGCCAATCAGGAAAATAATCAGCCCAATATGATTCACATAAGGACCCCAGCGGGAAAAACGTCCCTTTTCAGCGAGCAGGCTGCCATCTTCTTCCCTAATGCGGTACCGTTTGCTTTTCAAGCCTTCTTTTATTTTATCAAGCTCTTCCGGCTGGATGGCTCCTTGCTTCGAAGCGAACAAACGCTGCTTTTTCATAAATGTGCCGTGCCGGGCGACACGCTGATTCTTCAATGCCCGATACAGCGGAATTACACGGTCCAGACTGCAAATAACTAATGACACGCCGATCGCTGCAATTAAGGCAATAAACCAAATAGAATTATATAAGTCATAAAATCCGAGCGTATAATAAATTTTGCCTGCCGTGCCGTACGTTTCTTCATAATACGTTTCAGGTGAAACATTGTTTGGAATAAACAGCTTCTGCGGAAAAATGGTACCGAGTGATGAAGCAACAAGCGTCAGCACAATCAGCCAGATACCGACTTTTACAGAAGAGAAAAAGTTCCAAACTTTATCTACAATGGATTTGTTATACGTTTGTGACCGCCGGGCGCTGCCTTCATAACGCATATCATGCAGCTTTTCTTTTTGTGCTTCTTCTGTCAGCGCCCGTCCGCAGGATTCACAGAGAACTGTGCCATGCGGATTCACGTGGCCACATTCACATTTTACTTTCCCCATACTAAAACTCCCTTAAGTTAAGGTTTCACTTTTTCAAACAAAGCTCTAACCTGTTCTTCTTTCACTAATCCGCCAATCACAATTTCTTCAACTTTTCCATCCGGGCTGATCATGAAAGTCGCCGGCAGTGGATTGACTCCGTAAGCGTCTTGGACTTCTTTTGATGAATCAATGGCGATAGGAAACGTCAATCCGTATTGTTTAGCGAACTTTTTCGCTTGCAATTCAGAATCTCCGACGTTAACTGCGAGCACTTCCACACCTTGGTCTTTAAACTCTTTTGACATCTTTTCCATATGAGGCATTTCCTTTTTGCAAGGCTCACACCATGTGCCCCAGAAATTCAAAAAGACCCCTTTTCCTTTATAATCAGACAGCTGATGAGCCTCTCCCGATAGATCCGTTAAAACAAAATCAGGCGCTTCGTCTCCTTTTTGCAAGTTGCCGCGGGCTTCTTTCGTCAAATTGGAGTAAAACGTATAGCCAACTGCCGCTGCTAATATGGCTAAAATAATGGAACGCATGATCAACCTTTTTTTTCTTTTGTTCAAGCCTCTGCCCCCTCCTTATGAAGTATAGACATGTGTTTTTCTCCTTAACCTTCTACAAAGATGACGTTTTTTATCATTCGACAAAATATGATTCAAAACTACCCCCATTATATCATTTTGCCTTTTGGCTGATTGAAGGGGATTTGAAGGATATGTGACAGTTTAATCTGCTCAGCGCAGGGAACCTGTCTCAGCCAAAGTACGCAGTTGCTTTACTTCATGAGCTGTCAATTCCCGGAATTCACCGGCATTTAATCCATTCAAATTCAAAAAAGCATATCTTTCTCTTTTCAATTTTTGCACTTCGAAACCAATGGCTTCAAACATGCGCCTCACTTGACGATTCCTGCCTTCGTGAATGGTGATCTCAATCAACGCTCGCTGCTTTCTTTTATCCGCTGACAGTTCTTTCACTTTCGCCGGTGCGGTTTTGCCGTCTTCAAGCTGAATACCGTCTGCCAGCCTCTTAAGCAAATGACGCTGCGGAATGCCATTAAGGCGCGCCACATACGTCTTATCTATTTGATAGCGCGGATGGGTAAGTAAATTAGAAAATTCGCCGTCATTCGTTAAAACTAATAACCCCGATGTATCATAGTCAAGACGGCCGACTGGAAAAATCCGCTGTTCCACAAAAGGAAAATAGTCAGTGACGACTTTGCGGTTTTTATCATCCGATACGGCGGAAATGACACCGCGCGGCTTGTAGAACAAGTAATAGACTTTTCTTTCCCGCTCAACTGGAATTCCGCCCACTTCCACTTTATCGGAAGCTGCTACTTTCATTCCGAGCTCTGTGACTACTTTCCCATTCACCTTTACTTTCCCCTCTGAAATCAACTGCTCCGCTTTCCGTCTGGAAGCCATACCGGCCTGGGCAATTACCTTTTGTAGCCGTTCCATTTTCTTCACCTCAAAGTTTTCAATATGTGTCCTTATGCATTATTACACATCCATTCAAATAAGAAAAGAAAGAGGCACCTGCTTGAAAATCAGTCATCTTATAGTGATTTCTTCAGACAATTCAACCTTCTAAAAAAGCCAGTGAACCAAAAAAGCTGCACAGAAATCGCCATAGAGACGTCTTCCATTGCAGCTTTTTTATCAAGTTCTCCCGCTTCAGGCGCTAAAAACGGCAATCGGGGGAGTATTCATTAATATATCCACGAGACAATCGCAAGCGCGGCAATAAAACCAGCCACGTCAGCCCATAAACCTACTTTTAGGGCATCACCCATTTTCTTGATGCCGACAGCTCCAAAATAAACGGTTAAAACGTAAAAGGTTGTATCTGTGCTTCCTTGCATAACAGAGGCAAGCCTGCCAATATAGGAGTCTGGACCATGAACAGCTATTAAGTCGCTGACCATTCCGAGCGATGCATTTCCTGAAATCGGCCGGATGAGCGCAAGCGGGAACACTTCGGGCGGCAAGCCGACCCACAGTAAAACCGGTCTCACCCATTCTACTAAACTGTCCAGCGCACCCGAAGCCCGAAAAATGCCAATCGCGACCATCATTCCAATTAAATATGGGATAATAGAAACGGCAATGTGAATGCCTTCTTTTCCTCCTTCTACGAAACTTTCGTAAGTGGGCACTTTTTTAAATGTGCCATACAGCAAAATAAAAGCGACCATTACCGGAATCAGCCACGTGGACATGAGAGAAAGCCATTCCACTTACTTCCCTCCATTCCTTTTTCTTCGCAAATAAAAAAAACGGTCAATCGCGATGGCAGCCATCGCCGAGCACGCGGTTGCCAAAATGGTCGGCGCGACAATTTCGGCAGGTGAAGCCGAATGGTAAGAAAACCGGATAGCGAGAACAGTCGTTGGTATGAGGGTAATGCTTGACGTATTGATTGCCAGAAATGTAATCATCGACCGGCTCACTTCCGTTTTCCCGCCATTCAGACGTTTTAATTCTTCCATTGCTTTAATACCGAGCGGGGTGGCGGCATTTCCGAGCCCAAAAAGGTTAGCTGTCATATTGGAAAGAATGTACCCCATGGCCGGGTGCTCGGAAGGAACGTCAGGGAAAAGTCTTTTGGCAAATGGTTTGAACAAACGGGCAAGTTGCCGCAGCAGCCCCGCTTCTTCGGCAATTTTCATTAACCCGAGCCAGAATACGAGCACACTGACTAATCCGATGCAAATAGTCACCGCTTCTCCGGCTGATTTAAAAATAGCTTCGTTTACTTCATCCATTTTGCCGTTTATTCCTGCAAAAATAAGGCCAATGATTGTCAGTCCTACCCAAATAAGATTAACCATCCACTATCTCACCGTTCATGACCAAGGCCACCAGTCCTTCCATTTTTCCCAGCCTGATTTTTCTCCCTCTTTATCACCACTTTTATAATAAACAGGCAGCGAGTATAGTTTTTCTTTTTTCAAATATGCTTCCGCCCGTCCCACGACAGCGGGCACACTTCCATCCTCCCACTGTTTTTTCGGCTTTAACAGTTGAAAACGGATTTTAATTTGCTTTTCTTCCTTTTTCGTTAAAGGGTAGACAACATCTCGTTTAAGATAAATTTTCTCCCGGTAAAATGGATGACTTGAAGCATGAACTTCTCCTTTTTGCAGAATGATTTTCGGATCATACTTTTCAAATCCTTGTTCATATAAATAAATATGGTCATTCCAGTCATCCGGCGCATCGAGTGTAACAACAATTAAATCAAGATCACCTTTCGTTGCTGTCGTGACGAGTGTCCGATGAGCTTTTTTCGTGTAGCCGGTTTTGCCGCCGGTGCAATATTTATATTTCTCAGTCAGCAAACGGTTTTTATTATGCCATACCCTGTCCCACTCTCCGCCGGGGTCGGGTGATTTGTACACTTCTGTACCTGAAATTTCTCGATACTTAGCATTTTTCATGGCATATCTCGTCAACAGCGCCATATCGTAGGCAGTGGAACGATGCCGTTCACTATCATCTAACCCGTGTGGATTAGCAAAAAAGGTATTTTTCATGCCGATTTCTTTCGCTTTTTCATTCATTAAATAAACGAAGCCCTCTTTGCTCCCCCCGACATGTTCAGCAATAGCCACTGCGGCATCATTTCCTGAACGGAGCATCAATCCGTAAATTAAATCTTCGAGAAGGATTTTTTCTCCTTTTTTCAAGTAAATAGAAGACCCTTCTGTCTGAATGGCTCTTTCGCTCACTTTCACTTTTTCATTCAGCTTGTCCGATTCAATGGCTACGATGGCTGTCATGATTTTCGTGATGCTGGCGATACGCATGACAGCATGCGGGTCTTTCGCATAAAGCACCCGTCCGCTTTGCTGTTCCATTAATACAGCACTTGCTGCACTCGGTCCGGCTTCTGCCTCGGGGATACCGGGTGTCAAAAACAGCAGGAAAGCCAAGATGGCAACTGGCAGCTTTTTTTTCATCCATTCTTCTCTCCCTTGCTCATTTGTACAAATATATGCAAAGCACGCTCATTTAGAATAAAATTGAAGAGAGAGAAAATAAAAAAAGCGGCAGCAGCCGCTTTTACGATTCATTCTTAAAAACATGTTCAAATTGTTCAAAAAACAAGTCTGCCTCTTCCGAATCAGAAGGAGCCATCCCTTCTGAAAGCGGCGGCAGCTCCGCCAGGTCCTTTAAGCCAAAACAATCGAGAAATTCTTTTGTTGTGCCATATAAAATCGGCCTTCCCGGTCCATCACTCCGCCCCGTTTCCTTAATCAATCCTTTCGCGGAAAGAGTATGAAGGGCGCTTTCCGTTTTTACTCCGCGAATCTCTTCTATTTCTGCTCTTGTAATTGGCTGTTTATAGGCAATAATCGCCAGCGTTTCAAGCGCAGCCTGGGACAAAGTCTGCGGCTGGCTGCTTTCTACTAATTTTTTCAAATAAGGAGCATGATCTTTTTTCGTAGCCAGCTGATAAGTCCCCGCCAGTTCTATTAAGACGATACCGCGCTCTTCTTCTTTTTCATATCTCTCTTTCAACTCTTCTGTAATACTCTCGGCTTCAAATTCTTCTATCTCGAGCACTTGCGC
Organism: Bacillus aerolatus; assembly: GCF_009183655.1. Lineage (GTDB taxonomy): Bacteria > Bacillota > Bacilli > Bacillales > Domibacillaceae > Pseudobacillus > Pseudobacillus aerolatus. The sequence continues at coordinate 302,934 of NZ_WEIO01000001.1, read as the reverse complement.
CAGTTGCTTTAATGTCAGTCCTTCGTCTCCTGCCGCAAAAAGCAGGCTTTCTGTTATGCTGAGCCAGTTAACGATTATCATCGTCTGTCCCTCCTTTCGCCCGGACGAACAGTTCTGAGAAATTCTCCTGCTGTTCTACCGCGATTTCGTTTTGCTTCATTAATTCAAGTACAGCTAAAAAGCTGACGACTAAAAGTTCTTTATCTCCCGCAGCAAACAAATCCTCAAATCTGAACAGCTTTCGGCTTCGCTTCAGCTGTGATAAAATCTCATCCATCCTTTTTTCGATCGGGATTTCCTGCCTGGACAAAGCAGCCGTATAAGGTCGCTTCAATTTTTTGCGCCGGAGAAGCTTATGAAAAGCTCCGAGCATATCATATACTGTCACGTTTAAATCAGCGGCTGCTGTTTCTTTGTCGTCAAAAGCCGTTAAATCGCTTGGCGCTTTCGTAAAATATTGGCCGCGTTCGTGTTCTTTATCTTGAAGGTGCTTAGCTGCTTCTTTAAACTTTTTATATTCAATCAACTGCTCAACCAGCTCTTCGCGTGGATCTTCTTCTTCCCATATCCCTTCTGCTTCCTCTTCTTCATGGACTGGGAGAAGGGTTTTGCTTTTAATAGCGAGCAGCGTGGCAGCCATCACTAAATATTCGCTGGCAAGATCAAGCTCCAACTCTTTCATTGCGTGGATAAACAGTAAATATTGCTCTGTAATTTCCGCCATTGGAATGTCGTATATATCTATCTCCAACCGCTGAATTAAATGAAGCAATAAATCGAGCGGCCCTTCAAACACCTCTGTTTTTACATTATACTGCATCGTTCATCACCAATTCTTTTCAGTTCGGACAATCAATCTCCTTTTTTTAGTATAGAGGAATACTAGTTTGTGTCCAGCCATTTTTTCAATTTGATTGAAATGTCGTTCGCGTGGTATGATATATAGTAAGCACACCACTTTAGGAGGACTTTCATGTATTCTTTTCCGCTGCCGTATTTGAGTTTTTTGGTCCATTTTCATGAAGATCACGATTACTTTGAATGTCACGAAGTTTTGGAGGAATATTGGAAAGAAAAGACAGAGCAAGCGCGAGACTCCGTGTGGGTCGGATTAATTCAAACTGCCGTTTCTTTCTATCATCATCGCCGCGGCAATTTTGCCGGTGCTAAAAAATTAGCGGTTAAGGCGTTAGTGATTCTCCAAAAAAGGGAAGAAGAATTAAGAGAACTCGGAATCGATGCGAAATCTTTTATCAACCAGTTTACCTGCCGCCTGCAAGAAATAGAAGCAGGGAAACCTTTTACTAACATGTCTATTCCTTTTGTCAATAAAGAAGTTATTAATCAATATCGCCATTTTCAGGAAAGCTGCGCCTCTTCCTTCGTGGAAGAAAATCCTGATTATTTATATAACAAACATACATTAAGAGACCGTTCTGACGTTCTAGCAGCCCGTGAACAATCCTTGCTTGCGCGACGCCATATGCCCACGACAATAGGCAGTCATCTTGACTAAGAACAAATGCGCAAGCGCCTTGACCAGCCTTAGGCAAAAATGTTCTTTCCTCAAAGAAGTCCGCTTTTTGACTTCATTGAGGAAAGGTTATTTGACCTCGAGGGGCCAGGCGCTGGAGTTGGACGTAGACCCACTCTATTAGCAAAGGTATCTTGCCATACGATTATTTTAGAGTTTCCTAAACAGCAACAAAAAGAAGACCCGCTATATTTATGCCGGGTCTTCTTCTTTTTCACACTTGTGAAAGAAAGTTGATGTGGATGGATTAGGTACGATATGTTTATTAACATGAATATCCTTTATCGCTTTAATCATTTTCTTGCCGATCCCTTCTTGTCGATAAGAAGGATTAACAGAGATATGCTGAATTTCCACTTCATCGTCTGTTATTTTAGCTCCTATCGCACCAACGATATCTTCATCTTTCCATAAATACAGCTGCCAGTCATCTGCTGTTTCATATGACTTCATCGTCTGCTGCAGCTTTTTAATATCCCTTTCTTCAGGCATGAACGACAGCAAACCCATAGCTATTTTTTCAAAAGATTTTTTATAACGAATCAGCATCCTAAATCCCTCTTCAATTTAAGTCGCAACCGTAAATTGCTAATTTTTACTATTTTATTCACCATTTACTATGTTACTAAAATTTAAAAAATTAATCAACTTCCAAATTTCTGTTATTTAACGATAAAAAATGCATAGTATAATCCCCAGCCGAGAGAAAATAATAGCAATAAAGCAAATAACAATAAATTTTTCTTATTCATACTTCACCTCTGATTGTCGATCACCAGCTATTGTCTCACTGTCACATTCAGCGGCAAATCAAGTTTCACTAAGTCATCATAGCTTTCTCGTCTTACCACTAGCTCCGCCTGCCCATTTTCTACAAATACGACAGGAGGCCTTGGAATCCGATTGTAATTGTTCGCCATAGAGTAACCGTAAGCGCCAGTACAAAAAACAGCGAGGAGATCTCCGTGTGATGCTTTTGGCAGCGGTAAATCCCAAATGAGCATATCGCCGGATTCACAGCACTTGCCCGCGATCGATACAGTTTCTTCCACCGGATCATTGACTCGGTTAGCGAGCACTGCTTCATATTTAGCATCGTACAGTGCCGGACGAATATTATCGTTCATTCCTCCGTCAATAGCCAAGTATTTCCGCACTTCGGGAACATACTTCTCGGAGCCTGTACGATACAATGTCGTCCCCGCGTCGCCGACGAGCGAACGTCCAGGTTCAATCCAAATTTCGGGCATGGCAAGTCCGAACTCTTTCGTTTTTACTTGAACTTCTTTAATGATTTCCTCTACATATTCAGAAGGTGCAAGCGGCTCATCTTCTTCTGTATACCGAATGCCAAATCCTCCTCCGAGATTTAATACTTCCGATTCAAATTGAAAACGGCCTTTCCACTCGAAGAGCTTTTGAATAATCTTATCGGCAGCGAGCGTAAAGCCTGTTGTTTCAAAGATTTGCGATCCAATATGGCAATGCACTCCCAGCAATTTCACGCCTTTCATACCCATCGCTTTTTGCAATGCCTCTTCTGCTTGTCCATTGTTTAAATCAAATCCGAACTTGGAATCTTCCTGGCCGGTTAAAATGTAATCATGTGTATGAGCTTCAATTCCAGGAGTGACGCGAAGCAAGATGTTTATTTCTTCTCCCTGTTCATCGCAAAGCGATTGCAAAAGTTCAAGTTCATAAAAATTATCTACCACTATGCAGCCGATCCGCTGTTCAAGCGCCATGGCCAGTTCTTCCCGGCTTTTGTTGTTGCCGTGAAAATGAATGCGCTCAGCCGGGAATCCTGCTTTTATAGCTGTATAAAGCTCTCCTCCGGAAACGACATCGAGAGATAAGCCTTCCTGTTCCGCAAGCTGTATCATTCCGATCGCTGAAAAGGCTTTGCTTGCATAAGCAACTTGGGCAGTAACGCCAAGCTTTTCGAATGTGTCTTTAAAACCTCTCGCCCGTTGCCTAATTAATGCCACGTCATAAATATATAGAGGAGTTCCATAATGTTCAGCTAGGCTGACGACATCGACTCCTCCAATTTCCAAATGCCCTTCTTTATTTACACGGCCCGTTCCATATGTATGCATGTCATCGCCTCAATTCTTGATGTTTTGCCTGCTTTGTTGTGTCACTTCCAATATTTAGAAGAAATAGACAGCTGCCTTGCTGCAGACTGCCTATCAGCAAACAAAATTCAGATTAACAGTAATATACCATACATTGCTTTTCTGCTCAACATCGTTATTTTTCAGACGACTGTCTGTAAAGATCTTCCGGGTGAACGATACTTGGGCGAAGTTTTGAGCCGGGAATGGCCCGTCTAATAAACACTTGCGAAAATGCTTTCGGATCAAATGGCAAAAGCGGCCACAAATAAGGTGTGTTTAAAGCGCGTATCCGTGCTAAGTAAATAATGATCAATGTAGAGGCGATCATAAATCCCGGTACTTTAAACAAGGCGACAGCTAACAGTAAAAACAGCCGGAACAACTTGTTTGCGATACTTACTTCATAGCTCGGCGTTGCGTATGTGCCGATCGCTGCAATTGAGACATATAAAATGACTTCAGGTACAAACAGCCCAACATCGACGGCTATTTGCCCAATGAGTACCGCCGCGATCAGCCCCATGGCAGTTGATAACGGCGTTGGAGTATGAATAGCCGCTATTCTCAGAAATTCAACGCCAATATCCGCTATAAATATTTGGAGAACGAGCGGGACATTTGTTTTATCATTCGGACCGATAAATTCAAGTAATTTTGGCAGCAATTCCGGTTGAATCGAAACGAGCAGCCAAAACGGAAGCAAAAATAAGGAAGCAAGCACACCTAAAAAACGGATCCAGCGGACGAAAGTACCTACAGCGGGCGATTGCCGATACTCTTCCGCGTGCTGCATATGGTGAAAATAAGTGGCCGGCATAATGATCACGCTCGGCGATGTATCTACAAACAGCAGCACATGCCCTTCCAGCAAATGAACGGCCCCGATATCTGCCCTCTCTGTATAGCGGACAATCGGATATGGATTATACCCTTGTTTAACGACAAATTCTTCTATCGTTTTATCTGCCATCGGAATGCCGTCTATATCAATGGAGGCTAATTCCTGCTTGATAATTTTGACAAGGTCCGGATCAGCGACCCCGTCGATATAAGCGACAGCGATGTCCGTTTTTGATCGTTTACCGACCTTGGTCATTTCGAAGCGGAGACGGCCATCTCTAATCCGTCTTCTCGTCAGCGCTGTGTTCACTATGATATTTTCCACGTAGCCATCCCTTGAACCGCGAACAACTTTTTCCGTATCCGGCTCTTCCGGCTGACGCCCCGGGTAGCTGCGGACATCAACGATCAACGCTTTCTCATCATTTTCAACAACGACAGCGATGAGCCCTGACAGCACTTGGTCAATGACATCATCTACTTCTTCTACTTTCTCGACTGACTGGTGCGCCAAATGGTTTTCAATTGTCCGTGCAACATGCAGACTTCTTCTTTCCTTTTCATTCAGCTGTGTTAATACCGCAAGCAGTTCAATAATAAACGCCGAATCACATAAGCCGTTTACATAGTAAATATGAACTTTTTTCCCAAGTATTGTGAACTTACGGACTCCGGTGTCAAAGCTTTTTCCGAGCCCTACTTTTTCTTCCATAATCTGATCCATTTTCTCTGGATCTTTCGGAATCTTTAGCTGCAGATCTTCCATGTTGAATCCTCCCTTCTGTCTAATCAATTCCTTTACTTATTAATGAAATAAAGCCAGTGAAACAGTGAGCCAGCCACTTTACCGAGTGCAATGGCCATCATAAGGGCAATAATACGTTCGTGAATGCCGATTCTTTTTGCCAAAATCGGAAAAACATTGAGCACTTCTGTCAGTGCCGCTGCAAGCAGACCGATAAAAATGCCGCTTAATAAACCGACTGGAACGAGCAAAAGCGCCGGCAAATGAAACATAACAGGCATGAAACTGACGAAAGTGCCTGCCAGCACGCCGGCAATGACCGCCCACTCATAACTCCTAATTTGTTTCCATGTTCTTGTCAGTTGCATGAGCCTTGGAATAATGCCTAAAACGGTAATAAAAGCGACAAATCCCGCCCCTACTGCCAATCCACTCGCAAGGCCTATGAAGGCAAGCAAAAGGCTATGAATGCCGCTCATGATCTGTCCTGCTTTCTTTTCTCTCATGCAAAACAACATACTGGTCGAGATCTTGCTGATAATTAAACATTTCCACTTCCAGCGGGCTTGGCTCTTCGTTAAAGCGCTTTTTAAACAAATGATTAAAAAACAGCACCATGCCTATGCCGAGTCCGATCGAGTACGGAATTTGAAAAACAAGCGGCTGATCTGTCTTTTCTCCAGTGACGATTTCATACAATTTCACGTGAACATCGCGCATGCTGACGTCTTCATGGAAATTCATAATGGTCAATGCCGCTCCTGTAAAAAGCAGGCACCAGACGAATAGAAAAAGCGGCAAAGACATGTTTTTTGAGAGTGGGGCAGTATCAATGATCGTTTGAGCAGGGCCGATAAACTGAACATCTGCACCCGGCCATTGTTGGTTGAGCTTTTCAACGACCGTCATCGCATCAATAATAATGATTTGTCCGTCCTCTTGTTTAATTTGATGAATGTCCATATACAGCAAGTCGGGCAGCAAGCTTTCTGGCGCAATCACTTCGGCAATTTCTTTCAGCTTCACTGGCGCATTCATTTGATGCCGGATACGGTGGCGAAGCCGGATGTAAATCGAAGCTTCCATAACTCTCCCACCCTGTTAAATAAATTATTATTTGTTAGTATGAGCGGAAAAAGGAGAATCATGCACAGCTTTCAAGGCAAAACAAAAGCCGGTAAGCAAGAACTGCTTTACCGGCAGGCATTTCATGTGGCATTCATTCGCTCCTTCATTTGGGAGAGGATTTTCTTTTCCAGCCTCGATACTTGAACTTGCGATATCCCAAGCCTGGCTGCTACTTCTGACTGTGTTTGATCTTTGTAGTAACGCAAATACACGATCAGCCGCTCTCTTTCTTCCAGCTCCCTGATCGCCTCTTTCAAGGCTACCTGGTCAAAAGGATGCTGGCTGTTTTTATCCGCCATTTGATCAAGCAATGTAATTGGGTCGCCGTCATTTTCATAAACGGTTTCATGAATAGATGAAGGAGACCGCGATGCTTCCTGGGCCATAACTGCTTCTTCAGGAGTGATATCGAGGTAGCTCGCAATTTCCTGAATGCTTGGCGTCCGGCTGTGCAGCTTCAGCAGCTCTTCCCGCGCCCGGCGAATTTTATTGCTCATTTCTTTTAACGACCGGCTGACCTTCACCGTCCCGTCATCCCGGATAAAGCGCTGAATTTCACCGATAATCATCGGTACCGCATACGTGGAAAATTTCACATCGTAGCTTAAATCAAATTTATCCACCGATTTTAGCAAGCCGATGCAGCCGATTTGAAATAAATCGTCCGGGTCATATCCCCGGTTAATAAAGCGCTGGACTACGGACCAGACGAGCCTCATATTCCGCTCGACGATCGTATCTCTCGCATCTTGGCTTCCCGCTTGGCTTTCTTTAATTAATTGTTTTAGCTGAGCGTCCGATAGGATTTCCGACTTTTGTTTTTTTATTTCAACATCCATGGCAGGGCCCCTTAATTACACATGGCTTTTTTATTGGCAAGCTGCTTTTTTAATCGTATGGTCGTACCTGTTCCCTTGTGTGAAATAACTTCAATTTCATCCATGAAGTTTTCCATTATCGTAAATCCCATTCCTGACCGCTCAAGTTCAGGTTTGGTTGTAAATAAAGGCTCCCGTGCTTCTTCTACATCTTCCATGCCAATGCCTTCGTCACGGACAATAAGGTCAATGAGCCCGTCTTCAAGAATAACGGAAATGTAAACCATCCCGGCCGGGTTCCCTTCGTAGCCGTGGATAATAGCATTTGTGACCGCTTCCGAGACGACTGTCTTAATTTCTGTTAGTTCATCCATTGTGGGGTCAAGCTGGGCGACAAAAGCGGCCACTGCTACTCTGGCAAATGATTCATTTTCGCTGAGTGCGCTAAATTGAACATTCATTTCATTTCTCATAGCAGGCAGCCCCCAATCGTTCAAGTGCTTCTTGTTCAGATGTTTCCATCCGGATAATTTTAAAGAGGCCCGACATGTCGAACAGCCTGCGCACCGCAGGAGAGATGGCACAAACGACCATTTCTCCTTCTTTTTGCTTAATGTGTTTATACCGCCCTAAAATGACGCCGAGACCGGAACTGTCCATAAACGTCAGTTCTCCCAAGTTTAATATGATGTGCCGCACACCTTTATTTTCAATTGCTTCACTTGCTTGATTACGAAGCGCTTCTGCCGTGTGATGATCCAGTTCACCGGCGAGCCGCAGACAAAGCACTTGATCCACTACTTCCAGCTCTACTGTTAAGCTCACTCACAATCCCCCCTTTTTATTGATTAAAAAGCAATTCGACGGCTCCTTTATGCAATCCTTCTCCGTGACAAAACTAGAATGAATTCGCTAAAAGAGGTGTTCTTTCGGCATTAAGAGCCGCTCGTTTTTGTGAAATAGTGAAACACTTTTTTATAAAATTGCCACCAGCTGGCCTGGTTGACGTTTTCTTTTGCGACAAGCGGTGTTTTAGAAAGAACTTTCCCCTCTTTTTTGATCGTTAATTCTCCAAGTGAGTCGCCTTTTTTCACAGGGGCCTGAACGTCTTTCTTCAAATGAATTTCTTTTGAAAATTGCCCTTTCTTTTCCCCTTTTTTCATTAAGACAGAAACTTTGTCCGCTGTCTCCAAACGGACCTCATCCCGGTCCCCTTTTGCCACTTCTACAGAACTCACTTCTTTGCCTTTTTCATAAAGCGGACTGACTTCATATTGGTGAAAACCATAGTCAAGCATTTTGGTCACTTGTGCATTTCTTTCTTTTGGAGTGGGCGCGCCAAAAATGACCGCAATGACCCGCATGTTTCCTTTTGAGGCTGTAGCGGTGAGGCAATATTTCGCTTCATTTGTAAACCCCGTTTTCAGTCCATCCACACCGGGATAAAATTTAATGAGCCGGTTCGTATTGACGAGCCAGAATTTCTTCTCGCTCTCTCCCCGCAAATACGCTTCATACGTACCTGTATATTTTGTTATTTCTTCATGCTTTAACAATTCTTTTGCCATAATGGCCATGTCATATGCAGAGCTATAGTGTCCCTCCACAGGCAAGCCGGTGGAGTTTTTAAATTTTGTCTGCTTTAAATCGAGCTCTTTCGCTTTTTGATTCATTTTTTTCACGAACATTTCTTCGCTTCCCGCCACTCGTTCAGCCATGGCAACTGATGCATCGTTGGCCGAGCCGATTGCTATGCCCTGCATCATTTCACGCGTCGTCATTTCTTCCCCTGGTTCTAAAAATACTTGTGACCCGCCCATAGATGCCGCATATTCGCTTGTACGAATCTTTTCATCCCATGTCAATTTTTTATCTTCGATGGCTTCCATAATTAACAGCATCGTCATTATTTTTGTCATCGAAGCCGGCGGAAGCGGTTTGCGGCTGTTTTTTTCAAATAAAACAGCGCCGGTATCCCGCTCGAGTAATATGGCCGATTTTGACTGTTCGGCCATTTTGATTTTTTCCTCGGCAGCATAAGCGGCAGCTGGCGGCAAAGCGGCAGAATAAATAAGCAAAACAGCGATGATTGACAGAAACATTCGCTTCATCATTTAATGACCTCCAATATGATGGTTGATTTCTCCAGTGATATACATCCATTTTTGCCACCTCCGTCATTTTTATACAAAAAAAGAAGCATCTGTTAAGAAGATGCTTCCTTTTAGGGCATATATTCAGATCTATTAGTGATTTTGTTCACCGTATCGGCGCGCAGTCACCTTTCAAACTGTTATTTCTTCGTGAATTAAAACGGGCGGTTCCACTTTTTCTTTTGACAGGAGAATGCTTTTATATAATTCTTCTTTCACACGATCTACATCTTCATTGTTGCTGTAGATCGTGGCAAGTGATTCGCCTGCTGATACACTCGCGCCAATTTTTTTGTTTAACATAATGCCGACAGCAAGATCAACCTCCGAATCTTTTGTTGCCCGTCCGGCGCCAAGCCACATGGCGGCCGTACCAACATGGTCGGCAATAATTTCTGTCACGTAGCCGTCTTCTTTCGCTGGCAGGTCAATTTTATATTTCGCCTGCGGCAGTTTAGCCGGATTGTCGACGATGGAACCGTCTCCTCCCTGTGCTTCCATGAAGACTTTGAATTTCTCCAGTGCTTCCCCATTATTCATTAATTTAATCAGCATTTGCCGGGCATCTTCCAAAGATTCGGCTCGGCCAGCAGCATACACCATATGGCTGCCGAGGACGAGACAAAGCTCAGTCAAATCTTCTGGTCCTTCCCCTTTAAGCGTATCAATCGCTTCTTTTACTTCTAGCGCATTGCCGATCGCAAACCCTAGCGGCTGGCTCATGTCGGAAATGACCGCCATTGTTTTGCGCCCGACATTGTTGCCGATATTCACCATTGCCCGTGCCAGTGTCCGGGAATCTTCCAATGTTTTCATAAAAGCGCCTGCTCCTGTTTTTACATCGAGGACGATAGCATCCGCTCCGGCGGCGATTTTCTTGCTCATGATAGAGCTTGCAATGAGCGGAATACTGTTGACAGTTGCTGTTACATCACGCAGTGCGTAAATCTTTTTATCAGCAGGGGTTAAGTTGCCGCTCTGGCCGATGATGGCAATTTTATTTTTATTGACGAGTTCAATAAATTGCTCATTCGTGATTTCTACATGAAAGCCGTCAATCGCTTCGAGCTTATCAATCGTTCCGCCGGTATGGCCGAGACCGCGGCCGCTCATTTTAGCGACCGGTACGCCGGCAGCTGCCACAAGAGGACCTAAAACAAGCGTTGTCGTATCGCCGACGCCCCCTGTGGAATGCTTATCGACTTTCACGCCTTCGACCGCTCCAAGGTCTATCTGATCGCCTGATGACACCATCGCCATCGTCAAATCCGCCCGCTCTTTTTCTGTCATATCTTGAAAGTAAATCGCCATTAGCAGCGCACTGACTTGATAATCAGGAATGGTGCCGTCTGTATAGCCTTTAACGATAAAATTGATTTCTTCCGTCGTTAATTGTTCCCCATCGCGTTTTTTTTGAATGACATCGACTATTCTCATCAAATCCACCCCTTACATTGATTTCACAATTTCTTTAATATATCGCAGAAAATCTGCACGGACCTTTTCAGTCGTTTCAATGACTTCATCATGTGCAAGCGGCTGGTCGAGCATGCCTGCTGCCATATTGGAAATGCAGGATATGCCAAGCACTTGCATGCCGCTATGGCGGGCGACAATCACTTCAGGGACGGTCGACATCCCAACGGCATCTCCGCCGAGCACCCTTGCCATCCGGACTTCTCCAGGCGTTTCATACACCGGGCCTGTATTGCCGATATATACGCCTTCTTGCACAGATAAATTAATTTTCCCGGCTGTTTCTTTCGCTAGCTGCTGCAGCTTTTTGCTGTAAGCTTCAGACATATCCGGAAAGCGCACGCCAAGCTCGTTGTCATTCGGGCCGATGAGCGGATTCCCTCCCATGTTGTTAATGTGGTCGGTAATGATCATTAAGTCTCCAGGGGTAAATGATTCATTGACGCCGCCCGCTGCATTGGTCACGATCACCGTCTCCACTCCGAGCGCTTTCATGACGCGCACCGGAAAAGTAACTTGTTCAAAAGAATAGCCTTCATAGTAGTGAAAACGACCTTGCATGGCGACTACTTCTTTACCGGAAAGTGTACCGAACACAAGCTGTCCGGCATGCCCTTCTACTGTTGATACAGGGAAGTCAGGAATGTTGCTGTACGCAAATTTAACTGGATGTTCGACTTCATCAGCGAGCACCCCGAGTCCGGATCCTAAAATTAAGCCGATTTTTGGATTTTTGCCGCTTTCATTTTTTAAAAATTCGGCTGCTTGTTCTATTTTTTCTCTATTCATTCGTCTCTCTCCTTATGTTAAGTCATGTAAGAAACTTTCACCGTGAGCCGGTTTGTTTACTCCGAAGTTATCAGCGATTGTAGCACCGATATCTGCAAATGTTTTTCTGACAGGCAGCTCTTTCCCTTGAGTTTTTTTCTTCGTATAAACTAAAAGCGGCACAAATTCCCTCGTATGGTCCGTTCCGGGATGAACGGGATCGTTGCCGTGGTCAGCTGTAATGATCAGCAAGTCATCTTCTTTCATCTGGGCAAATACCTCAGGGAGACGGGCATCAAACTCTTCAAGTGCGCGCCCGTATCCTTCCGGGTCGCGGCGATGGCCGAACAAAGCGTCAAAATCAACGAGATTGACGAAACTAAGCCCTGTGAACTCTTTATCGAATACACGAATAAACTGGTCCATGCCGTCCATATTAGACGTCGTTCGAATGGATTCTGTCACGCCTTCTCCATCAAAAATATCAGAGATTTTTCCGATAGCAATGACGTCATAGCCGCCATCTTTCAGCTCATTCATGACGGTCCGTTCAAAAGGCTTCAGCGCGTAATCATGGCGGTTTACCGTACGAACAAAGGCCCCTGGCTGCCCTGTAAATGGCCGGGCAATAACACGGCCGACCATGTATTTCTCATTTAATGTCAGCTCTCTGGCGATTTCACAAATGCGATAGAGTTCCTCTATTGGAATAATATCTTCATGAGCCGCTATTTGTAAAACCGAATCGGCTGACGTGTATACTATGAGCGCACCCGTTTCCATATGCTCGGGGCCAAGTTCATCTAAAACGGCGGTCCCGCTTGCCGGCTTGTTTCCAATGACTTTTCTGCCGGTTCTTTGTTCAAGTTCGTTAATTAATTCTGCTGGAAACCCTTCCGGAAACACTTGAAACGGCGTCTCAATATAGAGCCCCATCATTTCCCAATGACCAGTCATCGTATCTTTTCCATTGGAAGCTTCCTGCATCTTTGTAAAGTAAGCAAGCGGTTTATCCGCTTTCTTTAAGCCTTGAATATCCCGAATATTAGCCAGCCCCAGCTTTTCCATGTGCGGCATTTTCAATCCGTTCATTTTCTCTGCTATATGACCGATTGTATCCGCTCCCAAATCATTAAATTTTTCCGCATCAGGTGCTTCTCCAATCCCCACCGAATCCAGAACGATTAAATGGATCCGCTTATATGTAGACGCTGTCATTTTGATTCCTCCTTTTTTCTTTTAGTTCTTCTATTGACCATGTTACCCCATTCTTAGTTGACTAATCCAAAGGTTATTCGTCAGATGTCTGACAACCTTTTTTCTTTTTCTAGTGTAAGGAATTTCTTTCTTTTTTACAAGCAAAAAGCCGTTCTTATTTTGAATGAACGGCGTTAAGCGGGAGTTAAGCTCTCGGGTGAAATTGAGTATATACATCTTTCATTCTCGTTTTTGTGATATGTGTGTAAATTTGCGTAGTGGAAATGTCGGCGTGCCCGAGCATTTCTTGAACAGCCCGAAGATCTGCTCCATTTTCAAGTAAATGCGTCGCAAAAGAATGCCGAAGCGTATGAGGCGTTAATTCTTTCTGGATATTTGACTTTTTGGCCAAGGCCTTAAGAATTTTCCAAAAGCCTTGTCTCGATAAGCGTTTGCCATGGTGATTTAAAAACAATGCTTCATCTGTATGCTTTTTGGACTTCAGCTTCGGCCGCCCTGTTTCCAGATACGTTTCGATGACGTGTATCGCTGTTTTCCCAATCGGAATGATTCGTTCTTTGTTTCCTTTTCCAGTGCAGCGGACAAACCCCATCGTTAAATGAACCGCGTCTAAGTTCAGCGAAGTTAATTCACTTACCCGCATACCCGTTGCGTATAAAAGCTCAAGCATCGCCTGATCACGCAGCCCGAACGGTGTTGAAGTATCCGGCGCTTCTAATAAAGCTTCCACCTCCGCTAAGTTAAGCACTTTCGGCAGCTTTTTTTCCATTTTTGGCGGCTCAATGTGAACAGATGGATCTTGTTCCACTGCTTTTTCACGCAATAAAAATTGATGGAAAGAGCGAACAGAAGCAACGTGGCGGGCAATCGTTTTTGCTGACTTTCCTTCCGTTTTTAAATGGCCGAGAAACTGAACGATATGAGCACGCGTCACTTCATTTAACGAAGCAAGCTGCTCTACCTTGTCCAAAAATAATAAGTAATGCTTTAAATCGCGTTCATAGGCCGCAATTGTATTTTTTGCCAGTCCTTTTTCTACAATCATATAGTGAATGAAGTCTTGCAAACGGTCTTTCATTTCATACTACTCCCCATCTAGATAAAATAGCAGCAGCCGTTCAAGCCATTGGTCCCTGCTTCCCTCCAATTGAAGGCCCACTTTCATGGCTTCTCCTTCCGGCTCTTCGTAGCGGCGCTTTTTATCGTATTCATGTTGAACCCAAAGAATCCCGCTGTAAAACAGCACCGTACAGCTTGTAAAAAGAATAAAGACTTTGCTCGTCCGCCAAACCGCTTTCGCCCATTCCCGCTTCATTCCGCCCACCTGCCTGTTTTCGTTTTATACAAGCTTATGAGCAAAGCGCAGGCGATTAGAACAGCGGAATTTTGTTTAAAACAAAAAGCCTTCCAGTGGTGAAAGGCTTTTTATTCAGCGTGCTGTTTTTCCACTGATTCCTGTTTTGTTTTTTCTTGACAACGCCAGCAAATGCCGTGAAAAGTTAAACGATGGTCTTTCACTTGAAACTTCCAATCGCGCTCTACAACCGCCTCTACTTCGTCAAGCAGGTCTTCCTGAATTTCATCTACGGCGCCGCATTCGATGCAGACAAGGTGATGGTGAAAATGGGCGGCCCCTTCCTGACGCAAATCATAACGGGACACGCCATCTCCAAAATTTATTTTATCAACCACTTTTAGTTCATTCAGCAATTCCAGCGTTCTATAGACGGTAGCCAGCCCTATTTCAGGCGACTTTTCTTTAACGAGGAGGTAGACATCTTCTGCACTCAGATGATCTTCTTCATGTTCAAGCAGCACCCGAACAGTTGCTTCACGCTGGGGCGTCAATTTATAACTTGCAGAATGCAGTTGTTTCTTAATACGTTCAATCCGGCTTTCCATAGTTAGGTCCCTCCCTCGCCGATGTAGCTTTATTATACCAAACTGGGAGGAAGTTGCAAAATAAAATTATTACAATGTACTCTATGAAATAATTGTTATATGATAACAATTATTTTATTACGAATTTCATAAAAGCAGGGGAAATATACGCTTCGATTCCTGCCGCCAAAGCAGCCATCGCTCCTGCCAGGAGAAAAAAGAGCACATATCTCGAAAAAAGCGCCGATATATAAAAGTGGCCGGCCTGCTTCATAAATATTTTTTTGATCAACTGCAGCGAAAAAGCCGTAGATATCGCAGCGACGAAAATAAAGGCCGGGATGATGATTAAATTTTGCGGAAGTACAGTGGCGACCGCGAGAAAAAAGCCTTGCCAGTCCATTTGCTGCACGAGAAAGCCGACTGAAAAACCGATGACGATTCCTTTCATAAATAAAAAGATAAAAATAAGGGGTAAACCAATAATAGAAATGCCAAATAGCCACATGCAGCCTAAATATTTTAAATTGTGCATTAAGCTCTGCCGGAACAAATCCTCCGAATCAGCCATCTGTCCCGTCGATACTTGTCCAAAGAACTGCTGCAAATAATATGCTAAGTCCTCTTTTTGAGCGAGCGATAAACTATTCACCACAATCGCTCCAAACACAACACCCATAAAAAACAGCACGCCTACAAATAAATAAATAGAAGCATTCGCTTGGACATGCCGCCCAATCACAATCGACGATATTTTTTTCTGCATATAAGCTCCCCCTTTTGCCATTAGTCCACTTTATGACAAAAAGGAAGAGATTATGATAGAAAAGCGGAAGGCGCTTTTATTCTGTCAGCGCCTTTTGCAGCTGCAAATATTGAATCGCATACGCTGTTTTCGCATCCCAGATCCGCTGGTCTTCCAAAAGTTTTTCCGCTTCTTCCAGCGTCACTTCCATTAACTCTACAAATTCATCTTCATCCGGCATCAGGCGCTCTTCTTTTTGCGTCAGCCCTTCCGCGATATATAAATAAACGATTTCATCCGCAAATCCCGGTGAAGTATAAAAGGATTGCAAAAGCTTCATGTTTTGGCAAACATAACCGGTTTCTTCTTCCAACTCCCGGCGGGCCGTTGCTTCTGGCCCCTCTCCTTTTTCGAGCTTGCCGGCCGGAATTTCCACGATGGACCGCTCAAGCGCTTTCCGATACTGCTCAACAAGCACGATCTTCCCTTCATTCGTCAAAGCAAGTATCGCCACAGCACCGGGGTGTTTGATGATTTCCCGCTTTGCCTGCTTGCCATCCGGCAGCTCAACGCCATCCACTTGCAGCTGAATCACTTTGCCTTCGAATATAATGTCAGTGCCTATTGTTTTCTCCTCAAATTTCTTCACGCTCATCGCTCCTTTTCTCTGTTCTCTCCCATTCAGTGTAACACAGCTGGCGGCACAGGAAAAAACAGACAGATCATTTGTCGAAAAGGTTGTTTATTCGCTATGATGAAAAAGAAAGGAGTGGGTAAATTGAAGAAAAAAACGCTTGGGAAATCTAATATACAAGTAAGTGAACTGGCCCTCGGCGGGATGTCGCTCGGAACAGAAGAAAAAACAGCACGAGCTATTATAGAAACGGCTCTTGAAGAAGGAATCAACTATTTTGATACAGCCGATTTATACGATTTCGGTCTTAACGAAACACTCGTCGGCACTTTTTTAAAGCCAGTGCGGGAAAAAGTGATTATTGCTACAAAAGCCGGGAATCGATGGGAAAAAGGAAAAGAGGGCTGGACGTGGGATCCATCAAAAGCGTACATAAAAGAAGCGGTGAAAGCCAGCCTGCAGCGCCTGCAGACGGATTATATTGACCTTTACCAACTTCACGGCGGTACGTTGGACGACCCGATTGAGGAAACAATTGAAGCGTTTGAAGAGTTAAAAAAAGAAGGACTAATCCGCGCGTACGGCATATCCTCCATCCGTCCGAACGTCATTCGGGAATTTATTGCCCATTCATCCATTGACAGCGTCATGATGCAATACAGTCCGCTTGATCGCCGACCGGAAGAAGAAGCTCTCCCACTTCTTCAGGAACACGGCATCAGCATGGTTGCCCGCGGTCCGCTCGCAAAAGGGCTGCTGAGCACGAATTGGCGTGAGAAAATAAATAAGTTTCATGAAAAAGGGTTTCTTGATTATTCTGCTGCTGAGTTGAGCGAGTTGCTGAACGGGCTGGAAAACAAGCTCTCAGACAGCCGCACGCTAAATGGTCTCGCTCTCCGCTACATTCTCCAGCATGAAGCAGTGTCCTCTGTCGTTGCCGGTGCCAGTTCAGTCAGCCAGCTGAAAGAAAATGCCCGTGCTGTCAAAGAAGCAGCGCTGTCAGCAGAAGAGTTTGAACTCGTTCAAACTTTAACAAAAGCGAATCAATATGAACAGCATAGATGAAAAAAAGGCGGCCATTTACGGCCGCTTTCTCATTTGAACTTTTTCCAGTCCATGCTGCTTTCATTTAACAGCTCTTCAAAGCTTTTATTTCTTTCACGCTGGCGCCGTTCTTCCCGCTTTTTCTGTTCGGCTGCGGCTTGTTTCTCTTCTTCTTCCGCTTTTAGTTTCTTTTGCTTTTCTTTCAGCTGTTCAAGAACGCCCGCGTTCAGCGTGTCTTTCAATGTCAGCTGATCTTGTTTTTCCTGCGGTTTTTCATTTACTTTAGACTGCTTTCTCTTTTTCATAACCCCTGCCCTTTCCTTCTCTGTATTTCTTTCATTTTACATGGGAGAAGGCTGTTTATTCAAATGATCTTTCTTTTCAGAAGTGGTACACTGAAAAAAACAAAAAATTGAGGTGTCAATGGATGAAAAAATGGATAGCCGCAATCGGTTCCGCTGTGGCCTTGACAGCTGCAGCCAGTTTTTATTTATCGAGCCGCGTCTTACATATGAGAAAAAAAGAAGAAGAACTGATTCATCGGCGCGAAGTGAAGGCAAAGCGGCTCGACATAAATAAGTATGAACAGCTGCCAAAAGAAGAGGTGTGGGTGGACTCCCCTTTCGGCTATCAGCTGAAAGCTATTTTTGTCACTCCTCATCCAGGCGGCCCGTACATGATTTTCTGCCACGGCGTCACTGAAACGAAAACAAATTCGATTAAATACATGAATTTGTTTTTAGCACGCGGATTTAACGGTATTATTTATGACCACCGCCGTCATGGGGAGTCGGGAGGCAATACGACGAGCTACGGCTATTATGAAAAAGATGATTTGCAGGCCATTGTCAGCGAATTGATCCGCCGGGAAGGAGATAATGTCTCTTTTGGCATTCACGGCGAATCGATGGGTGCGGCGACGACGCTGTTGTATGCCGGAACGATTGAGGACCGGGCCGATTTTTATATCGCAGACTGTCCGTTCTCCGACTTCCGCGCTCAATTGGCCCACCAAATGAAACGAGAAATTAAAGCAGCTCCCCGCCTGCTTGTACAGTTAGCTGACTGGGCTGTTTTTATGCGCGGCCGCTTTCGCCTTTCACACATTTCGCCGCTGGAAGCAGTCAAGCACATTCAACACCCCGTCCTCTTTATCCATAGTGAAGAAGATGATTTTATCCTTCCCGACATGACGAAGGAATTGTATAACCATAAAAAAGGACCGAAAGATATTTACCTAGCACGAAAAGGCACCCACGCCCAGTCTTATAACGAAGATCCAGCAGCATATGAAAAAGCCATCGACCTCTTTTTAGAAAAATATTATTTCCATAAAGAAAATTGAACCCCCGCTCTTGAAAGATCCGGAAGCGGGGTCTTTTTGCCCTTATTGCTTTTTGATCACATTCATCCGCCCGTTTAAAATTTCTTCCGGACTGCTTAACCGGTACTGATTCGAACCCGATACATCAATCGTCAGCCTATCTGCATAAAATAACATTTGTGCCTTTTCCACAAGCACCGGCATTGCGTTTGTCTGTATTTCCACATCACCTGCTGACGGCTCATCCACAATCCATAACACAGGAATGCCGTTTACCCCGCAGCCGCATCCTTCCGTGTCATAGTAAAGCTTTAACAGCTTGCCGCCTTCCAGCTTTGTTGCCAGCCTTTTTGCCGCTTGTTCTTTTATATGAATATCCACATTAACCTTCTCCTTTTCGAGGGGGATATTGCTTTTTATCCCTTTTCTTTATACTATCAAACTGTGTCAATGATAAGAGAGGGGATAGAATAATGTCAAAAGCACAAATTAAAGTAATGGATAATGGTTCATTTAAGGTGTCAGGAGACGTGGAGCTTATCGATATGGATGGGAACGTATTTGAAACGAAACCTGTATTTTCCCTGTGCCGCTGCGGACTGTCACAAAAAATGCCATTTTGCGATGCTTCCCATAGAGGTCAGTTCGATTCTTGTGTCCGCGCAGAAAAAATGGTAAACGAAAAATAAGAAACACGGGCAGCCGGCATTGGCTGCCCGTGTTTCTTATTCATCGTGGAGATACAATCGTGTATAAAAAAATGATTAAACATTGTCTAATGCAATACGACTTTGAGGCAGAAGGGCAAGAAGCAGAAAATATATACAAAGAAATCATACACCGGGTCCAAAAACGCCAAGCAGCGGACGACGGAGAGTTGTACGAACTCATTGAAGATGAGGTGTATGAATTTATTACGAGTGCTTAGTGTCTATTTTTTAAAAAACGCTTTGCGGCCGAGGCGCTCCACGGTGCGCGGAAACAGCGTATAAATGAGACTGCCGGCGTTCATCCATTTCGGCAAGTTGATTTCCCTTTTGTTTGTACCCATCGCTTTAACAACTTCCTGTGCTACCTTTTCCGGCTTCAGCATCCATTTAGCTACATTTTTAGCGTATGAGCCGGATAGATCGGCCGTCGTAAAAAACTCTGTTGCAATCGGCCCCGGATTAACCGCGGTGACATAGACGCCGTCGCGCGCCATTTCCATCCGCAGACTGTTCGTGTAGCCGAGAACAGCATGTTTCGTTGCAGCATACACACTTGATTTAGGTGTAGCCATTTTGCCGGCTTGGGAAGCAACGTTAATAATGTGTCCGGATTTTCGAGCTTTCATATGTGGGATAGTCATTTGCGTGCAGGAAATCAGCCCGAGCACATTCACCCGAAACATCGCTTCCGTCTCTTCCCATTTGGCTTCGTGCGCTTCATTAAATACGCCGAAGCCTGCATTGTTGACGAGAACATCAATTTGGGGAACATCTTCTAACAAGTGAGAAAATACCTTTTCCACTTCTGCTTTTTGACTAATATCCACGGAATAAATGTGCACGTCAGCAGAAAATGCAAGACTGAGACTCGCCTTTACTGATTCCAGCCGTTCCAGGCGGCGGGCAAGTAAAACGAGCCGGGCCCCTTCTGCCGCCGCCTGTCTGGCAATTTCCACTCCGAGACCGCTCGAAGCCCCGGTAATCACGATCGTTTTTCCTTGCAAACGGCTCATCTTACCTCCTCCTTTCTACAGCGGAAAATAAAAAAGACTTCCTCTGTCGTCCTGCTGCACACCCGCTTCTCCGATATCAAGCAAATAGTCCAGCTGGCCGACAGTTTCTGACATCGTTAAGCCCGTTTCTCTTTTATACACAGCAGGGAAAAGACGGACACATACTTCAAAAGCAGTGAGCGGCTTTTCTCTCAGCATTTCTTTTACAGACATAGCCCGCTCGTGCTGGCGCTCGAGCCGGCGGGTAATGAGCGGCACGATGTTTCTCACTTCTGTTCCATGGCCTGTGTATACAATATCAACAGGGAGTTCCATCGCTTTTTTCAATGAGTGATTGTATTGCAACTGCGGCTTCGGCCGGTCTTCCCCCGGGATGAGCGGCGGCTCGAGAAGCGGGTTGGACGAAATCGTCGCGAGTATATGGTCGCCGGCGATCAACGTACCGTCTTTTTCCCGAAGGAACGCAAGATGGCTTTGGGCATGGCCTGGCATTTCAAATACGCGCCAGTCTCCAAGCCCCGGCAGCCAGTCTCCTTCTTGTACAACTGTTGTCAATTTGCTATTTTCACTGCTGAACTTTAAAGGCGACTGAATTTTTCTCAGCATCGGCTCAGCTTCCGGCGGCAAGCCGCACTTGAAAAAGAGATCGCGGAAAAAAGAATCGTTTTCTTTTAAAAATTCTTCGTCTCTCGTCAGCCAGTTTTTACAATAACGGTGCCCAATAATATCGATATCTTCAGGAAAAAAATCGAGCAGACCAATGTGATCAGGATGATGGTGAGTAAGCACGACTTGCTCAATATCATCCAGCGTATAGCCAGCCTCCCCTAAACCTGAAACGAACGCTTCAAATGACGCGGCCGTTTTCACGCCTGCATCAATAAGTGTCAAACGATCTCCTTTTATTAAAAAAACATTTACATCCCCGACCGGAAAAGGTGTGGGCAATGTAATTTTTACGATATCGCCAAACTGTTCTGTATTCATAAACTAAACACCTGCCTATGTATTAATGAACATATCTTTATTTTAAAAAAATAATGTCTCCATTAATTTTAGCGGTTGAACAGAAACTTGTCATTATTTTCACACAATAAACCTAGAAAATTGAGCTTCCTTTTTTATTTTTCTCTTGACAGACAGGCTGACTATTCTTCATAATCACATATAAATAAAACATCTTTAAGTAAAAATTCTAAAAATATATCAAAGAAGCGATGAAGAAGGATTAGTAAATAAAAAATGGTGCAAGAGAATGGAGTTCGCTGGCTGAAAAGCTCCATCACCCGCTTTTTTATTGAACCTGCCTTATGAGCCTTTAGGAAAACCTAAACGCGGCCCCGGCGTTAATGGGATCAAAGTGTGCGGAAAATCGATCCGCAAACAAAGGTGGTACCACGGAAGCAGACACCCTTTCGTCCTTTAACAGAGGACGAAAGGGTGTTTTTTTATGTACCATCATACATTCACATCCAAGGAGGACTATCAGATGAAAACAACATTTATCGGCGCAGGCTCCATGGCAGAAGCGATTATTTCTGGAGCGATATCAAGCGGCGCCTTAGCCGCCAGCGACATTTATACGACAAATAAAGCAAATAAAAACAGGCTGGAAGAACTCAAAACACGTTATGACATCCACACAGGTTATAATACAGCGGAAATGCTTACAAACAGCGACATCATCGTTCTGGCAATGAAGCCAAAAGATGCGGCAGAAGCAATCCGAAAGATAAAAGCTCATGTCTCGCCAGCTTCTTTAATCATTTCACTGATGGCTGGAGTCACGATTGATTTTATCGAGCAAGAAACGGGCCAGCCTTGCGCAGTCGTCCGCGCGATGCCAAATACGTCCGCGGCTGTCGGAAAATCGGCGACAGCGATTGCCCTCAATGAATACGTCTCGGAACAGCAAAAAATGGCGGCGCTCGCCCTCTTCTCTTCAATCGGGTTAACAAAAGTCGTCAAAGAAGAGCAGCTTGATGCCGTCACCGGGCTTTCTGGAAGCGGTCCAGCTTACATTTATTATGTAGTGGAAGCGATGGAACAAGCGGCCGAAGAGGTTGGCCTTGAAAAGGAAACAGCGAAACCGCTCATTATCCAGACGCTTCTCGGCGCAGCAGATATGCTTTCTATTACAAACGGAAAAGCGGAACAGCTTCGCAAAGCCATCATGAGTCCCGGCGGCACGACAGAAGCAGGCATCCGCGTTTTAGAAAATGCGAAGGTAAAGGAAACATTCGTCGAGTGCATCATTGAAGCCACCGCTCAGTCAAAGCGGCTCGGCCTGCCTTATCAAAGCCCGGTCAAGCGATAAGCCGATCATTTTGGCTTCAGAAAAAGTCTTGTTATAATAGAGCTCGACAGTAACTGAAGGGGGATTCTTTTATGGCAAGAAAGTTGTTTCAAAATTATACGATCAAAGACCTCACCTTAAAAAATCGGATTGTTATGTCGCCGATGTGTATGTATTCCGCAGAACAAGACGGAAAAGTAACGGACTGGCACCTCGTCCATTATCCAGCCCGCGCTGTCGGTCAAGTTGGATTAATTATAGTGGAAGCCACCGCCGTCACTCCTGAAGGCCGCATTTCTGAAAATGACCTCGGCATTTGGAGCGACGATCATACAGAAGGATTCAAAAAGCTCGTGCCTTTAGTCAAAGCACACGGGGCAAAAATAGGCATCCAGCTGGCGCATGCCGGGCGCAAATCTGAAGTCAGCGGGGAGATCGTTGCGCCCACTGCACTGGCATTCGATGAAACAATGAAAAAGCCGAAGGAAATGACGAAAGAAGATATTGATCGAACCGTAAAGGCATTCGCTGACGGAGCCAGACGAGCGAAAGAAGCGGGATTTGACCTTATTGAACTCCACGGGGCACACGGTTATTTAATCAATGAATTTCTCTCCCCGCTCACGAATCACCGGGAAGATGAGTACGGCGGCAGCGAAGAAAACCGGCTGCGCTTTTTAACAGAAGTCATTGAAGCAGTAAAAAACGTTTGGGACGGCCCGCTGTTTGTGCGTGTCTCAGCAAACGATTACCATGAGAACGGATTAACTGCCGATGATTACAGCGAAATCGCCAAACATCTGAAAGAAATGGGCGTTGATTTAATAGATGTTAGTTCTGGAGCCGTCGTGCCGGCGAAAATTAATGTCTTCCCTGGTTACCAAGTAAAACTGGCGGAAACGATCAAACACGGAGCAAATATCCCGGTTGGAACTGTCGGCATGATCACTTCCGCTATGCAAGCAGAAGAAATTTTGCAAAACGATCGGGCCGATTTAATCTTTATCGGGCGTGAACTGCTGCGGGACCCGTACTGGCCGCGCCAAGCAGCAAAAGAATTAAGAACAGAGCTCGGAGCACCTAAACAGTACGAACGAGGCTGGAGATAAGACAAAAAGGATGACCTAATGGAAAAGCGCCTGGCACTTTTCTGTTGGGTCATCTTTTTTTGTTGTTTAAGAAATTCTATTTAAACGGAAAACTCCATTAAGTCAGAAGCAAGAGTAACCGGTGTAAAAATCGCTTCTGCTTCCTTTTTCAAGTTGTCCGCTTCTTCTTTCGTATACCTTGAGCTGATATGGTTGAGAATAAGCACTTTAACGCCTGCCTGCCGGGCGATTTCCGCAGCCTGGGCAGTAGTTGAATGAAAGTAATCATGAGCCATTTGCGGATTGTCTGCTGAAAAAGTGGCTTCATGAATGAGCAAGTCCGCTTCTTCGGCAAGAGCAACAGCGGCGGCGCAAGGCCTCGTATCCCCAAGTACAGTAATCGTTTTTCCTTTTTGCGGAGGTCCCATGTATTTATCAGGGATAATCAGACGGCCATCTTCAAGCGTAACAGACCGGCCTGATTTAATTTCTTTATATAAAGGCCCGGGAGGCACGCCATCTTTTTTCAATTGATCGACGAGTAACATTCCCGGCTTGTCTTTTTCTTGAATGCGGTATCCGTACGAATCGATGCCATGCTCAAGCCGGCGGGTCTCCACTGTCATTTGACCATCTTCAAAGACTAGCCCCTCCTCTATTTCTACAACATCAAGTTCGTACTGCAGCCTCGTCCCGCTCACATTCAGGCATACGTGGACAAATTCTTTTATCCCTTCTGGCCCATACACGGTAAGCGGCAGCTCTCCTCCTTGAAAAGAACGGCTGCCAAGCAGGCCGGGCAAACCAAAAATATGGTCGCCATGCAAATGAGTAATAAAGATTTTCTCGATTCGCCGCGGTTTAAGGGAGGTATGCAATATTTGATGCTGAGTCGCTTCCCCGCAATCAAACAGCCAGACGGCTCCCCGTTCATTCAACATTTTCAGCGCTAACGAGCTCACATTTCTTATCTTTCCTGGCATGCCGGCCCCGGTTCCTAAAAATAAAATATCCATCTTATCCACTTCCTTAAACTTAAAAATTTTGGCCGGA
This sequence comes from Bacillus aerolatus, assembly GCF_009183655.1. Classification (GTDB taxonomy): domain Bacteria; phylum Bacillota; class Bacilli; order Bacillales; family Domibacillaceae; genus Pseudobacillus; species Pseudobacillus aerolatus. The sequence continues at coordinate 278,346 of NZ_WEIO01000001.1, read as the reverse complement.
GTCCGCTTCTTTGTCAGCCAGCCCTTTTTCATCCGCCTTCATTCCTTGCTGAATAATGTCTTCCCCATACTTTTTGCGTATTTCTTTTATCGCTTCAAGCAGCGGTTCTTTTTTGACAGCCTGCTCGTATGAAAATAAATCAAGCTGCACATTCGCCCGGTCCCTTTCTATCAAATCGTGCATCGTGACACCAAGCAGCCGGACACCGTTTCCATTCCAGTGCTTTAAAAATAAACTTTTTGCTTCTGCCATCGTATCTTCCGCTTTTTCTATAGGGCCCGCAAGCTTCTTGCTGCGCGTAATCGTTTGCCAGTCTTTATAACGAATCATGAGAGTAACAACTGTTCCAAGCACGTCTTTTCTTTTCATACGAGCAGCCACTCTTTCAGAAAGCTTTTGCAGCACATCCAGAAGCACCTGCTGCTTCGTTTCATCTCTCGGCAGCGTAATCGACTGCCCTATACTTTTAAATTCATTAGCGGCTTCTGGATCAACTTTACGGCTGTCTGTGCCATTGGCGCGCTCTCTCAGGCGTATGCCTCTAATGCCTAATCGATTTTTAAGCAAATGAATGTCCGCATTCGCTAAATCGCCGATGGTCGAAATGCCGGCAGCGGACAGCTTGTCTGCTGTTTTCTGTCCGATCCCGTGCATTTCGACCACGGACAGCGGCCATAAAATGTTTTGCACATCCCTCTTTCTTAATACGGTAATACCGAGCGGCTTTTTCATATTTGACGCCATTTTAGCGAGGAATTTATTAGGAGCGATACCGATACTGCAAGGCAGCATCAGTTCACTGAGAAGCTGCTGCTGAATCGCTTCTGCAATATTTACCGGCTTCCCGAGTGAATGGCTATTTGTTATATCCATATATCCTTCGTCAATGGATACCGGTTCCACGAGCAGAGTATATTGCTGCAAAATACGAAACATTTCTCTAGAGGCCTGGCGGTACCGGTCAAAGTTAGGCGGCAAAATAATTAAATCTGGACACAATCTTTTCGCTTCCCAAACAGTCATCGTTGTTTTCACGCCAAACTCCCTCGCTTCATAACTGCACGTGACGACTATTCCCTTTCGCTCTTTCGGATTGCCGGCGATGGCAAGGGGCTTGCCTTGTAAAGAAGAGTCATGAGCGATTTCTACTGAAGCATAAAAGCTGTTCATGTCCACATGCAGCACAACACGCCCGTTTTTCGGATAGAAACTTTTCATCTCATCCACTTCCTATTGTTATTCTAATAAGATTGATTTTCTTTATTATACTATACATCGCAAAAGAAAAAAGAACACCCATTCCCCCTCAGAAAGTCAGTTTCTGCTTCTTTTTTTATTTATTTATTATAATAATTTCGATAATTTGTTTACAAATTATTCGTAATATTATAAACTGACATTAACCAAAACCGCACCTATCGATGAATTTGACAACTCAGCAGGTTTTCATTCAATTTATAAAAACTGTTCAGTCTGCTCACTTTTCCTTCCAGAATTGTTCCAGCAGTCAAGAAGCCAGTCTGTTCCATCCGTTGTAATACACGGATCGAATCTTGCTGGCTTTTATTATGTCAAAAAAACAAATTATTCAAAAAAGAAAGTAAATAGGCGCGGATTGGAAAGGTTCATGCATTTATAGGAGGTCATACACAATGGAAAAACAGCAAGACTTCAACAAAGTATTATCCAGGCTTGACGTACTCGTCCTTGCTTTCGGCGCTATGATCGGCTGGGGCTGGGTCGTCTTATCAGGCGACTGGATCTTAAAAGCCGGTTCCATTGGCTCGATTATCGCCTTTCTTCTCGGCGGTGTTCTCGTCATCTGTGTAGGTTTAACGTATGCAGAAATGACGACCGTTTTTCCAAAAACCGGCGGAGCCTATCATTTCCTCAAAGAAACGATAGGAGTAAAAGCGGCATTTATCGTTGCCTGGGCACTCTTGCTCGGCTACATTTCTGTCGTAGCATTTGAAGCAGTTGCCTTGCCTACAGTAGTGGAATATATCTTTCCAAACTACCAGAAAGGCTATTTATGGACGCTTGCCGGCTGGGATGTCTATTTTTCTTGGGCAGCTATCGGAATGGCCGGTTCTATTATCGTTACGATCATTAACTGGATTGGCGTAAAACAAGCAGCCTTTTTACAAATTGTCTTAACTTTGCTATTAACAGCGATTGGATTAATGCTTGTGTTTGGCGCCACATTTGGCGGCGGGGAAATCCAAAACATGGATCCTTTATTTGTCGGTGGAGCAGCAGGTGTGATGGGTGTGATGATCATGACTCCTTTCCTGTTTGTCGGTTTTGACGTCATTCCGCAAGTCGCGGAAGAAATGAACATTCCGATGAAAGCGATCGGCAGAATTATTATTTTGTCTGTCAGTTTTGCCGTATTGTGGTATGTTTTAATTATCTATGGTGTGTCATTAAGCTTGGGGCCGGATGAGTTAACGAATTCAAGCTTGGCCACTGCAGATGCCATGGGCGCCGCTTTCGGATCGCCGCTGTTCGCAAAAATATTAATTCTTGGCGGGATTGCCGGTATTTTAACGAGCTGGAATGCTTTTATTATCGGCGGAAGCAGAATTATGTATGCGATGGCACAGGATGGCGCGCTGCCGGCTTGGTTCGGCAAGATTCATCCGAAGTATAAAACACCTGCCAATGCTATTTTAGTGATCGGGCTGCTCTCGACTCTCAGTCCTTTGCTTGGCCGGCCGGCACTCGTCTGGTTTGTAGACGCCGGTGGACTTGCGATCGTGCTTGCTTACTTTATGGTATCCATTGCTTTCCTTTGGCTTCGCAAGAATAAGCCAGAATTAGCACGTCCGTTCAAAGCCGGCAAAAGCAGTTTTATCGGCTGGGCATCTTTAATTTTAACCGTAGGCTTTATTATTTTGTACATGCCTGGCATGCCTTCTGCGCTGATTTGGCCTTATGAATGGATCATTACCCTTGCCTGGTGGGCTGTTGGTTTTTATTTCTTATTTAAAAAATCTTCTCCGGCAACACCGGAACTATCAAACGATGAGGTGACGAAAAATGACAGTACAAGAAACATTAACTAATCAATTAGCGGAGCTTGATAAAAAATACTTTATTCATCCGACATCTTCTATTAAAGAACAGCAGGAAAACGGTCCGGCGATTATTTTCAAAGAAGGAAAAGGCATCTATTTAACTGACATTAACGGTAAAAAATATATTGAAGGCATGGCGTCACTTTGGAATGTCAATGTCGGCTATGGGCGAAAAGAACTGGCGGAAGCAGCAAAAGAACAATTGGAAACCCTTCCATTCGCTTCAAGCTTCGCTACGTTCAGTAATGAACCAGCTATTCGTCTCGCTGCGAAAGTCGCTGACATGGCGCCCGGCGATTTAAATGCGGTCTTCTTTACATCAGGCGGTTCGGAATCAAACGATACATCTTATAAACTCGTCCGCCATTATTGGAAAATAAAAGGACAGCCGAATAAAACGAAAATTATTGCCCGTGAAAGAGCTTACCACGGCGTGGCTGTCGGTTCTACGAGCGCAACAGGCATTAAAGATTTTCATCATATGACTACATCTTTGGCAACAGGCTTTGTGCATACAGAATCTTTTTCTCCAGATGCTTTGCGAAAAACGATTGAAGCAGAAGGTGCTGACACAATTGCAGCATTCATCGCAGAACCAGTTCAAGGAGCTGGAGGAGTAAACATCCCTCAAGATGGTTATTTCCAGGAAATTCGCCAAATCTGTGACGAGTATAACATTTTACTTATTGCTGACGAAGTCATTACAGGCTTTGGCCGCACAGGAAAAATGTTTGCCTGTGAGCATTGGGGAATCGTGCCTGATGTGATGCTTCTTGCAAAAGGCATTTCCAGCGGTTACATTCCGCTCGGTGCCGTTGTTGTCCGCGATCATATTCACCAAGATTTTATTAAACTATCAGAAGGCACACTTTTACACGGCTTTACGTACAGCGGCCACCCAACTGCTTGTGCAGTCGGTTTGAAAAACATTGAAATTCTTGAAAGAGAAAACCTCGTTCAAAATTCGAAAGAGATGGGCGCACTTCTTCACGAAAAACTAAAAGCGCTCCAATCCGAAACAAACATTGTAGGAGAAGTTCGTTTCCTCGGCTTAGTCGGTGCGCTGGAAATTGTGAAAGATCAAGAAACGAATGAACGCTTCTCACAAAAGCTTGCTCCGCAAATCATCACAGAAGCAAGGAAGCGCGGACTTATTTTGCGCACAGTCGTTTTTGGCGACTCGGATACAATTGTATTCTCGCCGCCGCTCGTCATCAATGAAGAAGAAGTAAATGAACTTGTCAGCATTTTAAAAGAAGCTATTTTAGAAGTTCAGAAAACTGTTTAAGAAAAAAACGCGAAGCTAATAGCTTCGCGCTTTTTTTCTGTTATGTGATTAACTATTTACTTGCTGGTATTGCTTATATAAGTCTTTCAATGCTGATTCCAGGGCATTGCCTGCTTTTCCTAAATAGCGGGTGCGAATTTCTTCCAGCGGCTCTTCCAAGCCATCCTGGAGGCTGTATCCTTTCAGCAGCGAAGAAAAATAGGTGCGGGCGTGTTCAGTAGCCAATGTACAGGAAGCTTCGATAATCACGCCGTATTTACGGTCCACTTCCGCAGTAATTGTGATGGTTTCATACAGGCTTTTGGCAGCCATCCCACCAGGCAGCCTTGCATGCCCGGCAACTATGAGCGTCTTCATGTCGATTCTCTCCGTTCTTGCGTCAAACAGCAAAATTTAAGTTGACGATACTTTGTTCTTACTCATGTAATCTTGTATATCTTTCATCCCTTCAAGCGAAGACACTAAAATATCCGGATTAATGACCGTTACGAGCCTTTCTGAAAAAGCGGCTACTCCTGTGAAATATTTTGTCTTTTCGTAAGCAGCGAGCCCCATCTGCTTTAATGACTCTTGCGGAATGTCAATAATTTCTTTTGCATCCTTCACTAAAAACCCTGCCGGCAACGAATGAGTCTGTACGACGAGCAGCCGCGCTTCTTCAACCTCAACCAGGGGCTGGTTATAAAGAACTGCTTCAACATCAATAACTGGTACGAGCTCTTCCCTGATTTTTGTAATTCCCTTCATGTAAAGAGGCATGTGAGGGATCGGGTTAATAAAGTCTACTTTCTCGATTGAAATCACTGATTCGATCGGAACAGCGTACTCTTCCCGGCCGCTTTCAAAAATAACGGCTTTATTTACTGTTTGCACAAAAACTCCCCCTTTTGGCTATTTTTTCTTCTACTGTACCACAAGGAGAAGGTAATAGACAAAAAGACCGGTTTCTTCTTTAAAGAACGACCGGTCTTTTTGTCTACTCTGTTTCAGCCGTAATAGCTACAATGGCTACAGCCATTTCCGCGAGCTTAACTAATTCTTCAATCGGCATTCTTTCATTTTTTGTGTGTATTTCTTCATATCCGACAGCTAAATTCACTGTTGGGATGCCGAAGCCGGCAATGACATTCGCATCGCTGCCGCCCCCGCTCGTTAAGAGCTCACTCGGGCGCCCGATTCGCGCGGCTGCTTTTTTCGCGATTTCTACAACGTAGTCCCCATCGCCAAATTTAAACCCGGGATACATGACTTCGACTTCCACTTCTGCCCGTCCATTCATATGAGCCGCTGTTTGTTCAAATGCTTCTTTCATCTTTGCTGTTTGTGCTTCCATTTTGTCCGCAACGAGCGAGCGGGCTTCTGCTAAAATATTGACATAATCGCACACGATGTTTGTCGCCTGTCCGCCTTCAAAACGGCCGATATTAGCTGTTGTTTCTTCATCGATCCGGCCAAGCGGCATTTTGGCAATCGCTTTCGCTGCGATTGTAATAGCGGATACTCCTTTTTCAGGCGCGACACCGGCATGGGCTGTTTTCCCAAAGATTTCAGCTTTAATTTTCGCCTGCGTTGGGGCTGCGACGATAATATTGCCTACGGTGCCATCACTGTCGAGTGCATAGCCGAACTTGGCTTTAACAAGAGAAGGATCGAGCGCCTTCGCTCCGACAAGTCCTGATTCTTCTCCCGCCGTAATAATAAACTGGATCATGCCATGGCTATAATTTTGTTCCTTTAACACTTTGACCAGCTCTAACATCGCTGCCAGGCCCGCTTTGTCATCCGCTCCAAGGATCGTCGTTCCATCTGTGACGACATAGCCGTTTTCAATGCTTGGTTTGACGCCGGCACCCGGTACGACTGTATCCATATGAGACGTAAAGTAAATCGGGTCCACTCCATCCTTCGTTGCCTCAAGTGTGCAAATTAAATTACCAGCTCCGTGACCCGTTTTGGCAGCGGAATCATCTTCATAAACATGGACACCAAGCTCTTCAAATTTACTTGTCAGTACTTTCGCAATCGCTGCTTCCTGTTTCGTTTCCGAATCGATTTGAACAAGCTCAAGAAATTCATTTAGTAACCGTTCCTTGTTGATCATTTTATGTACCTCCCTGCAATTTTCCCATTTTCAGTATACTCTTTCCGATGTCCTGTGCCAAATATTTCATGTATTGAAATACCCATCCGGCAAGCAAACAAAGCCAGATGGGTAAGGGATTAAAGAGGAATGTTGCCGTGCTTTTTCTTCGGACGTTCCTCTTTTTTCGTTCTCATCATTTCAAGTCCCTGAATCAACTTAATTCTTGTCTCGCGCGGGTCGATCACATCATCCACCATGCCGCGTGCCGCGGCTACGTACGGATTGGCAAACTTCTCACGATATTCTTCGATCTTTCTCGCTCTTGTCTCTTCCGGGTTGTCACTGTTCGCTATTTCTTTCGCAAAAATAATATTGGCTGCGCCTTGTGGACCCATGACCGCAATTTCGGCATTTGGCCAGGAGAAAACTAAATCTGCGCCGATCGATTTACTGTTGAGAGCCACATACGCTCCTCCGTAAGCTTTTCGTAAAATAACCGTAATCTTTGGAACTGTCGCTTCCGAATAAGCGTATAAAATCTTTGCCCCGTGACGAATAATGCCGCCGTGCTCCTGCTTGACACCTGGAAAGAAACCGGAAACGTCTTCAAAAGTAATAAGCGGAATATTAAACGAATCACAAAAGCGAATAAAACGGGACGCCTTATCAGAAGAGTCGATGTCAAGCCCGCCTGCCATAAACTTCGGCTGGTTGCAGACGAGACCAACGACTTCTCCCTTGATGCGGGCGAAACCGACAACAATATTTTTGGCAAACTCTTTTTGCACTTCCATAAACGAATCGGCATCAACTACTTGCTCGATAACCTTTCTTACATCATAAGGGCGCAGTCCGTCGAAAGGTACGACATCTGTAATGTCTTTACAATAATCATCTTCTAAGGAATACTCAGTAATTGGCGCTTTTTCTTCATTGTTTTGCGGTAAATAGCTTAACAATGCACGGACCATTTCGAGCACTTCTTCTTCAGAGCTTCCCCGGAAATGAGCATTGCCGCTAATTGCATTATGTACTTTTGATCCTCCGAGATCCTCGGAAGAAATCTTTTCTCCTGTGACCGTTTCAATCACTTTTGGGCCGGTGATAAACATCTGGCTCGTTTTATCCACCATAAACACAAAATCCGTGATCGCCGGCGAATAAACGGCCCCGCCCGCGCATGGACCCATAATCACTGAAATTTGCGGAATCACACCCGAATAAATGGCGTTCCGGTAGAAAATATGGCCATAACCATCCAGCGAAACGACACCTTCTTGAATACGCGCACCGCCTGAATCGTTCAAGCCGATAAAGGGAGCACCATTTTTCGCCGCCAAGTCCATCACATTCGCTATTTTTTTGGCGTGCATTTCTCCGAGGGCGCCGCCAAAAACAGTAAAATCCTGAGAAAACAAGTAAACAGGGCGTCCATGTACTTTCCCATATCCTGTTACGACACCGTCGCCCGGTCCTTTCACATCTTCTAAACCAAAATATGTACTGCGGTGTTCAATAAACGGATTGATCTCGACGAAGGTATCCGGATCAACGAGCAGATCAATTCTCTCCCTAGCAGTCAATTTTCCTTTTTCGTGCTGTTTTTCAATTCGTTCATCTCCGCCGCCAAGCTCTACTTCCCGGCGTCTGTCGTACAGCTCATTAATGCTTGTGAAAATATCTGGGGTTGTCATTATTTCCTTCATTCTCCTTCCGTCTTGCTCTTATCGCACAGCTCAAATAAAACACCGTGTGTTGACTTTGGATGCATGAAAGCGACTTCCGCTCCGCCTGCACCAAGCTTCGGCGTTTCATTAATCATTCGAATACCATTTTTTTTAATTTCTTGAATGCGCTCTTCAATATTCTGCACTTTAAATGCGATATGATGAATTCCCTGGCCCCGTTTTTCAATAAATTTGGCGATAGCGCTTTCATTATTCAACGGTTCCAGCAGTTCAAGCTTTACATTGCCGGCATCAATAAAAGCCACTTTTACTCTTTCAGAAGCCACTTCTTCCGTTTTCATGTGCACAAGCCCGAGCTGTTCCGTATAAAAACGCATCGTTTCTTCAAGTGAACTGACAGCGATGCCAATATGGTCGACAGCATTCAATGTGATGACCTCCCTTTTAAAAAAGTCCCAAACACTTTAGTTTTCGATAAAAATAGTGAAATCCCTTCTTTTTTGCTGCTTTTCCTTCAGCAATTCAGCTTGAGATTTTAAGCAAAAGCCGCTATGATAAAAGAAATAAAGAATCTTCTCGAGATGAAAAAGGAGCGTTAGAGGCTTTAATGAGAAATAAAATTGTTCAGAAAACGGTTATTTATATTATGCTCGTAACGATGCTCGTCTCTACTTTGTTTTTTGGGTTATCCATGTTTTTATAAAACTTGCCAAAAAGAAGCCTGCGCCTGTTCACACTTTCAGGCGCGGGCTTCTTTTTTTTGCCCGGCTGGTTTCTCTTTTTTCAGCCCTTTAAAGGAGCTTTTTATGAGTAAATATTGCTCCATCTCTTTAATGAATTGAAACAGTGCCGCTCGTGCTTCAAATTCTTCTCGAGTGGCCGGCAAGCCCATCCGGTCAATCTCTGCTTTCAAATCGTATAATTTCTGCAAATGAACCAATGCCGTATTGCCCGGATGGATACGGGCGCTTAGAATATCCATAAAATCTGCAAGCACAACCGCTGCCTTTACTTGGTGCGAGATGGAAGTGACAATCCCTAAAATCCGCTCGATAATATCAAATTGTTTTTCTCTCATGAGGAAGTAACTATAAAACAGCGTGTTATCTTTCAGTAAATGATTCTCCACATTTCGAAAAGCAAGCGTCTTTCCTTCTTTCAGCAGTTTCTCTGTTTTAATAATTTCCTTTCCGTCCCACATATGATCTTTATTCCGCAAATAAAGAGCGATTTCATGAAAGATCGTTGTAAAGTTCTTTTCAATTTCTTCCTGCAGGCTGTACAGCTTTTTTTCCGCGCTCGGCATGTATAAATTCATAAAAAGAGCGACACCAATTCCGATCGTAATAATGCCGAATTCATTCAACACGAGCTCTTTTGTTACCTGACCGGCCGAAAAAATATGCAGGATAATAACGCTGCTTGTGATAATCCCTTCTTTTAGCTTAATGGCTACAAGCGTCGGAATGAAAAACAACAGCAGCAAGCCAATGACGGGCGCATAATACCCGATGCCTTCAAAAAATAAAAACGAAAAGACCATCGCCACTGCGCAGGCAAGAAAACGGCTCCAGGCGGCTTGCAGCGACTTTTTCTTCGTATTTTGAATACATAAGATCGTAATAATACCGGCCGACACAAAGTTCTCGAGCCCTGCCCATTGAGACAGCATAATAGCGGCGGCGGTTCCAATTGCTGTTTTCGCCGTTCGATACCCAATTTTAAACATAATCGTCTCCTGAACTTAAAAATTAGCTGCAGCGTAAAAAAAGAGACTGGCCCCACAAGCGAGAAAAGCAAGGCACTTCCACTCCTAGATATAGTATAGAATAAATGATAAAATACTATATTTTGGTGAGTGAAGGAGCCAGGCACTTATGGGGCAGCCTCTTCAATTAGTTGTTAAACTTCTTCGCAATATTCTTCAAAAGCGTCTTGAAGCTTTTGCACAACGGACATCGGATCATGCCCTTCGATTTCATGACGCTCCACCATCGTGCAAATCTTGCCGTCTTTCAAAAGAGCAAACGATGGGGAGGACGGCGGATAACCAACAAAATAGCTGCGTGCTTTCGCTGTAGCTTCTTTATCCTGGCCGGCAAAGACCGTCACGAGGCGATCCGGACGCTTGTCGCTATGAACAGAGTGGGCAGCAGCCGGACGGGCAATGCCACCCGCACAGCCGCAGACAGAGTTGATCATCACAAGTGTTGTTCCTTCTTTAGCAAGCGTTTCTTCCACCTCTTCCGGTGTTTGAAGCTGTGTATATCCAGCGGCTGTGATTTCCTCACGGGCCTGGCGAACGACATCGTTCATTAAAAAGTTAAAATCCATATTCATCATAACCACTCCTTTTCCCACTTTCGTGTATTCTTATGATAAGACAATCACCAAATGTTTTCAATTAAACACTTTTAATTTTTTGTTTATTTATGTTTTAAAATCTCTCAGTGGGGAACATGAATAAGGCAACTAGATCTATACCCCTAAACTCCCTAGCTTGAGGCTGGTGCTCCATGAGCGCCAGCCGCTTTTTTATTTCATTTATTCACCGGAGTGATAAACATGAGTAAATAAATCTTCGGCCGCCTGTGCCGGCGTTATTTCCCCTGACATTGCCATTTGTTCCATATGAGACAAATGGCTTCTTACATACGTATGCTCATAAAAGTTCGCTTTCAGCTGTTCCATAATGAGTGTATGCAGCCACTCTTTCGTTTGCAGACGGCGGCGTTCTTCAAACATGCCGCTGTCTTTCATTTTCTTCTCAAACTCTTGAATCATATCCCACAGCTCACGGATCCCTTCCCTATTAATAGCAGAACACGTAAAAGCCTTTGATTCCCAGCCTTCCGTCGCCGGCTGCAGCATATGAAGCATTTGATTAAACTCCTGCTTTGTTTTTTCGGCAAGCCGTTTATTGTCGCCATCCGCTTTATTGACGACAATCGCATCCGCCAGCTCCATAATTCCTTTTTTCATCCCTTGCAGTTCGTCGCCTGCGCCTGTCAGCATAATAAGCAGGAAGAAATCAACCATACTGCGGACAATAAATTCACTTTGGCCGACGCCGACTGTTTCAACAAGAATCACATCAAAGCCGGCCGCTTCGCATAAAAGCATCGTTTCCCTCGTTTTCCTATGTACGCCTCCGAGTGTGCCACTTGAAGGAGACGGCCGGATAAAGGCGTTCGGGTGTTTCGCTAACAATTCCATACGCGTTTTGTCGCCGAGAATGCTGCCGCCGGAAATTGATGAGCTTGGATCAATCGCTAACACGGCTGTTTTCAAACCGCTTTCACACAACATATGGCCAAACGCTTCAATAAATGTGCTTTTTCCGGCTCCGGGCACGCCTGTGATGCCGATGCGAATCGACTTGCCGGTACGGGGCAGGAGCTGCTGCAGCAGCTCCTGCCCGTATTTATAATGGCTTCGTGAATTGCTTTCAATAAAGGTGATTGCTTTAGCCAAGTCTTTCCGTTCTCCTGCGGCCACTTTTTCGGCCAGCGCATTTACATCAGGCAAGTTCTCTGCTTTTTTTTGAAACCGTTTCTTTTTCGAGGAAGCGAACCCATCATGAGAAGAAGCTACACCTTTCATAACGTGAAGAGCAGACTCGCTGCTTTCCTCGTTGTTTGGATGCTCGTTTTTATTCATTATTCATCCACTTCCTCGTAACCGAGCTTGCGGTATATTTCTTCGAGAATTTTTTGGGCAGAAACAGGGATGACTGTCCCCGGCCCGAAAATAGCCGCCGCTCCATTGGCACGGAGAAACTCGTAGTCTTGAGCTGGAATGACACCGCCGATAAAAACGATGATATCTTCACGGCCAAGCTTTTTCAATTCGGCAATCAAGGCCGGCAAAAGCGTTTTGTGGCCGGCAGCAAGCGAACTGACGCCAATGGCATGAACATCATTTTCAACCGCCTGCAAAGCGGTTTCTTCCGGCGTTTGGAACAAAGGGCCGATATCGACATCAAAGCCTAAATCCGCATAAGCAGTTGCAACGACTTTGGCTCCGCGGTCATGGCCGTCCTGCCCCATTTTTGCGACAAGCAAACGCGGCCGGCGCCCTTCTTGTTCGTTAAATTCATCTGTCATCTGCTTCACTTCAGCTATTTGGCCTTCATCAGAGAAATGAGAACTGTACACACCGCTCACAGACCGGATCACCGCTTTATGCCTTCCGCTTACATCTTCAATCGCATCGGAAATTTCCCCCAGCGTCGCCCGTACTCTTGCTGCATTGACCGCGAGTTCTAATAAATTCCCTTCTCCTGTTTCAGCTGCTTTAGTGATCTCTTTCAGCGCTTCCCTCACCTTCGCCTGATCCCGCGAATCTTTCACCCGCTGCAGGCGCTCAATTTGCTTCAGCCGTACCGCTGTATTATCAATATCAAGAATATCAATCGGGTCTTCTTCCGCAAGGCGATAGCGGTTGACACCAATGATCGTTTCTTTTCCGGAATCAATTTGCGCCTGACGTCTCGCTGCCGCTTCTTCAATCCGCATCTTCGGAAGTCCGGTTTCAATTGCTTTCGTCATGCCACCGAGTTCTTCTACTTCTTCGATATGCTGCCATGCTCTTTCCATCAGTTCATTTGTTAGTGCTTCCACGTAATAAGAGCCAGCCCAAGGGTCGATGACGTTCGTGATCCCTGTTTCTTCCTGCAAATACAGCTGCGTATTACGGGCAATGCGGGCAGAGAAATCAGTCGGCAGTGCAATCGCTTCATCCAGCGCATTCGTATGCAGCGATTGCGTATGGCCCATTGCCGCCGCATGTGCTTCTATGAGCGTGCGTGTCACATTGTTGAATGGATCCTGCTCTGTCAAGCTCCAGCCAGACGTCTGCGAATGTGTTCGCAGCGCCATTGATTTTGTGTTTTTCGGTTCGAACGGCTTTATCAACTGCGCCCACATCCGGCGGGCCGCCCGCATTTTCGCGACTTCCATAAAATAATTCATGCCGATCGCCCAGAAAAATGAGAGCCGCGGTGCAAACGAATCAATATCGATGTCTGCTTTTAACCCTGTCCGCACGTACTCCAGCCCATCCGCCAGCGTATACGCAAGCTCTATATCCGCAGGCGCTCCCGCTTCCTGCATATGGTAACCGGAAATACTGATGCTGTTAAATTTCGGCATATGTTTGGACGTGTATTTAAAAATATCGGCGATGATCCGCATTGAGACGTCCGGCGGATAAATATACGTGTTGCGGACCATATATTCTTTTAAAATATCATTTTGGATCGTTCCCGAAAGCTTTTCCTGCGGCACACCCTGTTCTTCTGCAGTCGCGATATAAAACGCCAGCACGGGCAGCACTGCGCCATTCATCGTCATGGATACGGACATTTGGTCCAGTGGAATGCCACCGAACAAAATTTTCGTATCTTCCACTGAATCGATCGCCACGCCTGCTTTTCCTACATCGCCTACAACACGTGGATGATCAGAATCATAGCCGCGGTGAGTCGGCAAGTCAAACGCGACAGATAATCCTTTTTGCCCCATTGCCAAGTTACGGCGGTAAAAGGCATTGCTTTCCTCCGCTGTTGAAAAGCCGGCATACTGGCGGACTGTCCACGGACGGTTCACATACATCGTCGGGTAAGGGCCTCTCGTAAAAGGTGCCACACCAGGCAAATCGTTTAAATGGTAAAAACCCTCGATATCTTGTTTCGTGTAAAGAAGCTGCAGCGATATTTGTTCATTCGTTTCAAAAGACAGCTCTTCGTATGATTGTTTCACTTCTCTTTCCAATGCCGCTTTCCACTCTGTCAGAGACGAGTTATTTAACTTGTCGGCTGGGGCGAACTGTTTAAAATCCGGTTTACTCATGTGTCGTCTCTCCTTCCCAAAGTTCAAGCAAAGCTGATAATTTCTCTAATATGTTCTGCCCCGCATGGACGTATCCGTCCAGACCTGATTTTTTCCATTCCACTTCCGCTTCAGCAGGTAGTCTGCCTGCAAGGTCCACTTGCACCGCTGCTCCCGTTTGCTTAATTGTCTCTATGAGCTGCGGATCGAATGTTTCATACGCTTCATCTTTTCCGCAAATACAGTAATAAGCGAGGCCGCTTTCCTTTACAAATTGAACGGCTTCTTCGGCCGATTGGCACTCTCCGCTCGACTTAACAGAAATCCCGCCTGTTGAGAGTACCCCGGTCACGAAATCAGCCCGCGGTTTAAACTCTTTTAGCTTGCCTAGGCAAATAAGGCCCGCTTCTAAAGTGTTTCCAGAAGATTGAATTCTTTCCGCTCTCTCTCTCAGCCTTTCAAATGGCTCAGCCAGCCTTTGCGCTTTCACAGGAATGATTGCACTACCGCTGTCTTTTACATGAAGCTCAGCGAGTGTCGTTTGATCATTGACTTTCTTTGCTATCTCTTTAAATGAAGAAACTGTATTTTCTGCCAGCAGCACTTCCGGTTTCGGTTTTCCGCTGGGCACTTGTTCGCTAAGGTCAGCATAGATGTTCGTGCCTATCATTGATTTTGTGCGTACAGCAAGATCTTTATTTCTCTTTTCTAAAACAGCAGCCAGCTCTTCTTGAAGAGTGCCGGCTTGAAGTATGGAAAGAATTCCGCCCGCTTCCTCAATCGTTAAAAAATGCTCCCATGCCGTTTTGCTCAGCTCCGCAGTTAATGTTTCGATATAATAAGAGCCTCCCGCCGGATCGACGACTTTTCCAAGGTGGGATTCATTTTTCAGGATAAGCGGAATGTTTTTGGCAATCCGCTCGCCTAGAGGAGTTGACTGTCCGTTCACTTTGTCAAACGGAGTTACTTGTAAAAATCCCACTCCGCCAACGAGTGCAGAAAACGCTTCACTGCCTGTGCGCAAAATGTTGACGTGGCGATCAAGCTTCGACAAAGTGAAAGCAGATGTTTCTGCTCCTACCATTACTTTTACCGCGTCCCCGGTTATACTATATGCATCACATAAGGCTGTCCAGGCTTTGCGGAACGCACGCAGCTTAGCTGTTTCCATAAAAAACTGCGAACCGATGGCAAAGTGAAAGTGAATGTTTTCAGCCGTTTCCTCAGGGGACCAACCTTTTTCCTTCAGCCGCTCGAACCAAAATACCGCTTCAGCTAAAGCGATAGAAATTTCTTGAAACGCATTCGCTCCTGCCTCATGATAAGGAACGGTATCGATGCGAATTGTCTTCAGTTCAGGAAACGCCTCTTTTAACTCTTCTATCGCTTCTATTTGTAGAGCGAGCGCTTGCTCACCCGGGATAAGTCCTTTTTTTGCATACAGGGACAAGAGATCCGTTCCCGCTGCTCCGCTCGTCTTGCCTGCTTCTCCTTTCAGTAAAAAGGAAGCAATCGCAAGAAAATGTTCTTTCGTGTTTATGTATAGTGGCTGCTCATTGACAGGCAGTCCGGAAAACTCAGCAAGTGTCATGTTAGGCACTTCTTCCACAGCAAACGACACCGCGTTCTGGCCCTCTTGTAAAGCCACAGATAATTTTTCTTTTAAGCGGGTGGGGGTATCTGCTAACAAGGAATGAGCGTTTTTCCAAGGTCTTTGTATATAACCGCCTTTAAAAAAACCTCTCGTGTAAGCGGGTTCCCCCGGATATTGCTCGGCTCTCGCCGCCTCCGCTTCTTCTGGACTGTATAAAGGTTTTATTGATATATTTTCATAAGTGGTCGTATAAAGCGCTTCCAACGGCTTTCCTTTTAAAGAAGCTTCCGCTGTCTTTTGCCACTCCTCCATCGTTACCTCAGGAAACTGCTGGCTTTTCATTTCTTGAATTCCCATGTAATCTCCTCCTTCGTCTACAATTGATTTATTTCTTAAAACAATTCTAAATTTTTTACCTACTATTATTTTATCTGAACCTTTTGCTGCAATCAATGAAGACGTGACAAAAAGAGGAAATGCCACTCGCTTTTTCACGCTTCCATAAAGCCCATTCGTGAAAAAAACTTTGTAACATGCTATGCTAACCTTACCTTCTCATTTGAAGGAAACTGAATTAGGGGAGAACACAATGAAAAAAATCTTCGCATGGCTGGGAGTATTATTTTTAAGCTTTGCCACGATTGCGCAGGCAGACAGCGCAGTCGGCGATGTAATCGTTACTCTCGGCGAAAACTTATCACCCGCTCAAAAAGAGCAAATTCTGAATGAGATGGACGTTCCAAAAGATGTGACCACCGTCACCGTATCTAATGCAGAAGAACATAAATATTTAGGTGAATATATCCCGAAAGCCCAAATTGGTTCAAAAGCGATTTCATCAAGTAAAATTACAATGAAAGAAAAAGGCTACGGCATTAATGTCCAGACAAACAATATTTCCTGGGTCTCTAAAGAAATGTATACGAATGCTTTGTCGACTGCTGGTGTAAAAGATGCGGATATTTACATTACCGCTCCATTTGAAGTATCAGGCACAGCTGCACTTACCGGATTAATTAAAGCGTATGAAACATCCACCGGGGAAAAAATTCCCGAAGAACAAAAACAAGTAGCTAACGAAGAAATGGTCACAACTGCTAAGCTTGGCGATGAAATCGGCGAAAAGCAGGCGACTGAATTAATTCAGCGCGTGAAAGAAGAAGTAGCGAAAGAAAACCCGCAAACACTTCAAGACATCAAAGTGATTATTAACAATGTGTCCAATGAATTAAATATTCAACTGACACAGGACCAAATCGACCAGCTTTCAGCTTTGTTCGATAAAATGAAAAACTTGAACATTAACTGGGATCAAGTGAACAGTCAAATTGACAAAGCAAAAGAAAAGTGGAACGACTTTAAAAACTCTGAAGAAGGAAAAAGCATTTTGCAGTCGATTCTCGACTTTTTGCAAGCAATCGTTGATTGGATCGCCGGCCTATTCAAGTAAAGCTCAGCAAGCAAGCTGCCGGGATAACCCGGCGGCTCAGACTGTAGACAAACTCGATGAAAATCGAGTTTGTCTACAGTCTTTTTATTTCGCTTGTGGATGGGGTCTGTTGATTTCTATTCCAGGCGCTTCGCTTTCCGCGGGGCGGGCGGTGAGCCTCCTCGTCGCAAAAGCTCCTGCGGGGTCTCACCTGTCCCGCTGATCCCGCAGGAGTCTTCGCGCCTTCCACTCCAATCAACAGGGTTTACAAATTGTCAAAAAACACGACATCATAGGCATAGAGGATTTGCAAGTGTCGAATATGCTGAAAAACCGCTGCCTGTCCAAAGCGATTAGTGAAGCAAGCTGGTCAGAATTCCGTAACATGCTTGAGGTGATCGTGGTATCCAAAGCGTTCGCAAGCAGCCAGCTTTGTTCCGCTTGCAGTCATCAGCACAAAGAAGTAAAAAGCCTCGCACTGCGCCAATGGAACTGCCCTTCTTGCGGTACACACCATGACAGGGATATAAACGCAGCCATCAATCTTAAAAAGGAAGCACTAAGAATGTTAAAGTTAGATGCATTGTCGGAGGCGTCAGCCGCTTGTACGACCTAACCGCAGGAACTGCGGGGATCGCCTGCTTAATAACTGGTGGATACACTGGTGTTCGCAGGAAAAAGAATCCCCCACTTCAAACAACTCGAAAGAGTGTTAATTGGCGGGAGGGTTCAATAATCTATGCTGTTAATAAATGGAGTTTGGCAGAAGTAAAGCGTTACTTTTCCTGACTCATGTATGACAATTAATGACTCACATACGTTTTTTCTGAATGGCAAGTCTCTTTTACTGAATTGCACTCTTTTTCCCGAGTGAACCGGCTTTTCCCTAAACTAGACATAAGAATTTCTGAACCAAGGATTGTTTTTCCTGACTCGTCAATCTTTTTTCCTGAAAACAGACTATAAAAAGCAGCTTATCCACATCAGAATGGATAAGCCGCTTTTTTCAGTTTAATAAACAGACGTGTCGTCCGAAATATTCTCTAAAATTTCCTTGACGCGCTGCAAGAAACGGCCGCAAACGAGCCCGTCCAGCACACGGTGATCCAGTGACAAACAAAGGTTCACGATATCGCGGACGGCAATCATGCCGTTATTCATGACAACCGGACGCTTCACAATCGATTCAACTTGTAAAATCGCTGCCTGCGGATAATTAATAATGCCCATCGACTGAACCGATCCGAATGAACCGGTGTTATTCACTGTGAATGTGCCGCCTTGCATATCTTCCGCTTTCAGTGTTCCTGACCGCACTTTGCCGGCCAGCTCATGAATGTCTCTCGCAATTCCTTTAATTGTTTTTTCATCTGCTCGTTTAATGACAGGCACGAATAGCGCATCTTCTGTCGCTACAGCAATCGAAAGATTAATATCTTTCTTTTGGATAATCGCGTCTCCCGCCCACATAGAGTTCATTTGCGGGAACTCTTTCAGCGCCTGCGCGACAGCTTTCACGAAAAAGGCAAAGTACGTTAAGTTAAAGCCTTCACGCTGCTTAAATTCTTGTTTCAGTGCATCGCGGCGAGTCACGAGATTCGTCACGTCCACTTCCGTCATCGTCCAGGCGTGCGGCACTTCATGTTTCGAGCGGACCATGTTCGCGGCAATCGCTTTTCTGACGCCGCTGACCGGAATGCTGATATCTCCCGGCATTGGAGCGGCAGCCGGTTTAGATGGCGCTTGCGGTGCCGTTTTTTCCGGGGCCGCAGATGCTGGCTGCGATTCTGCTTGTAAAGCAGGCTTCTGTGTTGGTTGAGACGTCGGAATCTCACCAGATTCAACGATTTTCATAATATCTTTACGTGTGATTCGTCCGCCTTTTCCGGAGCCGCTAACTTGTGTTAAATCAATGTTATGCTCTTGCGAGAGTTTTAACACAGCCGGTGAATATCGGGCTTTGTTTTCTGTCCCTGCTTCCGCCGTTTCTGTTCGTGCAGGTGCCGCTGAGCTTTCGCTTTGACTAGGTGCTTCTACCGTTGCTTCTGTATCAGCTGCGCCTTCCACATCCATTAAACACATGACAGCCCCGACTTCCAATGTATCTCCTTCAGCGGCTGTCAGCTCTTTAATGGTGCCGGTAAAAGAAGAAGGCACTTCTGCATTCACTTTATCAGTCATCACTTCAGCGATCGGATCATATTTGTTGACGTGATCTCCTGCTTTGACAAGCCACTTGCTAATCGTTCCTTCGGTGACGCTTTCCCCGAGCTGGGGCATCGTTACTTTTTCTACTGCCACAAAAAATCCTCCTCTCTAGCCGGCTATCTTAAAACTCAGCCAGTTCACGCATCGCTTTTTCGACTTTATCCGGGTTGACCATAAAGAATTTTTCCATCGTTGGCGAATAAGGCATCGCCGGCACGTCTGGCCCGGCCAGCCGCTTAATGGGCGCATCCAACTCAAACAGGCAGTTTTCAGCAATGACTGCTGACACTTCGCTCATAATGCTGCCTTCTTTATTGTCTTCAGTTAACAAAAGTACTTTCCCTGTTTTCTTTGCCGCTTCACAAATTGCTTCTTTATCAAGCGGATAGACGGTGCGCAAATCAAGAATTTCTGTTTCAATGCCATCTTTCGCCAGCTTTTCTGCTGCCTGCATCGCAAAGTGAACACATAGTCCGTATGTAATAACGGTAATATCGTCTCCTTTACGTTTTACTTCTGCCTGGCCGATTGGCAGCACGTAATCATCCGCCGGCACTTCTCCTTTAATTAACCGGTACGCCCGCTTATGTTCAAAAAACAAGACCGGGTCTTCATCACGGATCGCTGCTTTCAACAGTCCTTTCGCATCATATGGCGTGGAAGGCATGACAATTTTCAAGCCCGGCTGATTCGCAAAAATCGCTTCCACTGACTGCGAGTGATATAACGCTCCGTGCACTCCTCCGCCATAAGGCGCCCGAATCACCATCGGACAGCTCCAATCGTTATTTGAACGGTAGCGAATACGGGCGGCTTCGGAAATAATCTGGTTGACAGCTGGCATAATAAAATCAGCAAACTGCATTTCAGCAATCGGCCTCATTCCGTACATGGCAGCTCCAATGCCCACCCCGGCAATGGCTGACTCCGCAAGCGGCGTATCCATGACGCGGTCTTCGCCAAACTGTTCATACAAGCCTTGCGTCGCTTTAAAGACGCCGCCTTTTTTCCCAACGTCTTCTCCGAGAACAAACACTTTCGGATCCCGTTCCATTTCTTCGCGCATCGCCATTGTGATGGCATCTATATAAGAAATAACTGGCATCGCTTTCTCCCCCCTTATTGCTTCTCTGCGTATACGTATGTCAAGGCATCTTCCGGTTTTGAGTAAGGTGCATGTTCAGCGTATTCTGTCGCTTCATTTACTTTTTTCATGATGCGGTCATTAATTTCTTTTTCGAGCGCCTCATCCATCACGCCTGTTTCTTTTAAGTAAGCGCAGAACGTAATGATCGGATCGTTCGTTTTCGCTTGTTGTACTTCATCAGGCGAGCGGTAGCTGCGGTCATCATCATCAGACGAGTGAGCGGTTAAACGGTACGTAATAGTTTCAATTAAGGATGGTCCTTCTCCCCGTCTGGCACGGTCCGCTGCTTCTTTTACATATTTGTATACTTCAATTGGGTCGTTGCCGTCGATTGTGAAACCTGGCATGCCGTACCCTTGCGCCCGGTCTGCCACATTTTCGCAGGCCAGCTGCTTTTCCACTGGAACTGAAATCGCATATTTATTGTTTTCACACATGAAAATAACAGGCAGTTTATGAACCCCGGCAAAGTTTGCTCCTTCATGGAAGTCTCCCTGGTTGGACGATCCTTCTCCGAACGTGACAAATGTGACCAAATCTTCTTGTGCCATTCTTCCCGCAAGCGCAATCCCGACAGCATGTGGCACTTGCGTGGTCACTGGAGAAGATCCTGTGACAATCCGGTTTTTCTTTTGTCCGAAATGGCCGGGCATTTGCCGGCCGCCGGAGTTCGGATCTTCCGCTTTCGCAAAGCCGGAAAGCATAATGTCTGTTGCAGTCATACCGAATGTAAGCACGACGCCCATATCTCTGTAATAAGGCAATACATAATCTTTCTTTTTATCGAGGGCAAAAGCCGCTCCCACTTGTGCCGCTTCCTGTCCCTGGCAGGAAATAACGAATGGAATTTTCCCCGAACGGTTCAACAGCCACATCCGCTCATCCAACCGGCGGGCAAGCAGCATCATTTCATACATTTCCAGTACCGTTTCATCACTTAAACCTATGCTTGTGTGGCGATTTTCAACCATATGAATTCCCCCTCTTCTTTCTATCATTACAAATGAATCGCTTTCCCGTCCACTGCAAGAGCCGCTTCCCCGATGGCTTCACTGAGTGTCGGATGCGGATGAATTGTATGGCTCACTTCCCACGCCGCTGCATCAAGTACACGGGCAAGACCCGCTTCTGAAATCATGTCAGTAACGTGCGGACCAATCATATGAACGCCAAGCAAATCATCTGTCTTTTTATCCGCTATCATTTTGACGAAGCCGTCACTTTCTCCGTAAACAAGCGCTTTGCCAATGGCACGGAAGGAAAATTTGCCTGTTTTCACATCGTATCCTTGTTCTCTTGCCTCTTTTTCTGTTAACCCGACACTTGCTGCTTCCGGACTGGAATAAATGCATTTGGAGACCGTCGTATAATCAATTGGATCCGCTTCTTCCCCGGCCAAATGATTGACAGCGGTAATTCCTTCATGAGAAGCCACATGAGCGAGCTGCAAGCCGCCAATCACATCCCCAATCGCATATATATGAGATTCTTTCGTCTGGTAAAACTCGTTGACTTTAACGAAGCCTTCTTCAATTTCAATGTCGGTGTTTTCAATTCCAATCCCTTCCACATTCGCCTGTCGGCCAACAGAAACGAGCAATTTTTCTGCTGAAAACGTTTTTTGGTCTTCATTAACTTTTGCTTGGACCGCAACGGAGCCATTGTTTCTTTCCATTGTTTCCGCGAGTACTTTCGCATTGGTGACAATGTCCACTCCGCGTTTTTTCAACAGGCGTTCCATTTCTTTGGAAATTTCTTCGTCTTCCGTCGGAACAATCCGGCCAGCGTATTCAAGAACGGTCACTTTTGCGCCAAAATCGGCCAACATGGATGCCCACTCGATTCCAATGACACCACCGCCGATAATAATGACTGATTCAGGAACATTTTCAAGTTCTAATGCATCATCAGAAGATAAAACAACTTCCCCGTCAAAATCAAGTCCCGGCAAAGAGCGCGGCCGAGAACCAGTCGCAACAATAACGTTTTTAGGAATTAGCATCGGATTGTCTGTGCCATCGTTCATTTCGACAGACACCGTCCCTGGCATCGGAGAAAAAATCGATGGACCTAAAATGCGTCCCAGTCCTTCATATACATCAATTTTTCCTTTTTTCATTAACCCTTTAACACCTGTATAAAGCGTGTCTACAATGGTTTGCTTTCGTTGTTGTACTTTGCCGAAATTCAAAGCCACCTCTCCTGTTGTTACGCCAAACTCTTCACTGTTTTTAGCGATTTTAAACACTTCCGCACTTCTTAATAACGCCTTAGAAGGAATGCATCCTTTATGAAGACACGTACCGCCGAGCTTGTTTTTTTCTACAATTGCTATTTTTAAACCGAGCTGTGATGCGCGGATAGCGGCGACATATCCGCCCGTACCTCCGCCGAGAATAACTAAATCATATTCCTCAGCCACTTTTTCTCCTCCTCTTTTCCTTGCTGCATATTCATTGTATTATTGATCATTCATTAACATGAAAAGTGCTTGTTCCGCTAAATAAAGCAAGTAGGGATCTCCCGGGTAAATGGGTTGCTCACTGCCCGTAATTGACAGACTCCCCGGTACCGCGAAACAAGCCTGGATGTTTAGACGCCTGGAAATATACCTCGCCATGTCCATGCCGCATACAATTGCCTCTTCTCCTGTTTCCTTTTCTACCCGTCCGGCTGTCTCTTTTTCCGAAAATCCCGGCACGCAAACAGCCTGCAATTTCGAAATGTTTATTCCTTCTTCATCAAGTGAAGCCAGCAGATTTGTACACATATGTGGCAGCGGCTGTTCTCCGACTAGGAGGTTTTGGTCAAATACCTCTATTTTGTTATCGAACACACCCGCTCTTACCTCTTCTCCGGATACATACATAACGAGCATGCGGAATGCTTTCGCTCGCAAGGCCGCACCTCCGCTTCATGAAAAGATTAATTTACCTCGCTTTGTTTTCTGTTATTATTTGCGTCTTGATAAAATATGATGGCCATTTAACAAAAACTGGCTTCTCGCTTTGCTCATTTTCTGAATTCTTTCTTCCACCATGCGGTCTGCTGCTTTATAAGTAGGAATGCTGTCGCGTTTGGAAATGTCGATCGTCTTTTCAATACTGTTGTAAATCAATTCCACCTTCTTCATCGCACGCTCACGATTATAGCCGTTCAGCTCATCTGCCACATTGATGACTCCACCGGCGTTGATAACATAATCGGGTGCATAAACAATGCCGCGTTCATGCAGTTCATCGCCATGCCTGTCTTCTTTCAGCTGATTGTTCGCTGAGCCGGCGATCACTTTTACTTTTAGTTGCGGGATGGTCGTCGAGTTGATCACTGCTCCTAGTGCACACGGGGCAAAAATATCCGCCTCTACTCCGTAAATTTCATCTGTATTGACGGCCGTTGCCCCAAAGTCATCTACCGCCCGCTTGACTGCTTCCTTATTAATATCTGTGACGATCAATTTCGCGCCAGCTTCATGTAAATGGCGGCATAAATGGTAAGCTACGTTCCCTACACCTTGAACAGAAACGGTCAATCCTTCCAAAGAATCCGTATCAAATGCTTCTTTAGCTGCTGCTTTCATGCCTACAAAACAGCCGTAAGCCGTAACCGGAGACGGATTGCCTGAAGAACCGAATGCCGGAGAAATGCCTGTAACATAATCGGTTTCATCATGAATGATATCCATATCTTCCACAGTCGTGCCAACATCTTCCGCTGTAATATAGCGGCCGTTTAACCCCTGGATAAATCGGCCAAAAGCCCGGAACATTTCTTCATTTTTATCTTTGCGGGGATCTCCAATAATGACCGCTTTTCCGCCGCCGAGATTTAATCCTGCAGCGGCATTTTTGTAAGTCATTCCTCTCGCCAGGCGAAGGGCATCTTCTATTGCCGCATCTTCGGAATCATACGTCCACATTCTCGTGCCGCCAAGCGCTGGACCGAGTGTTGTATCATGAATCGCGATAATAGCTTTTAAACCGGACGCTTCATCTTGGCAAAACACTAATTGTTCATAATCATATGTTTTCATATATTTAAAAATTTCCATTGTGAATCCCCCTCGTTGTCAATAGTCAATAGTATGTGTTCTCTTTTATCATTGCAATTACTATGCCAAAGAAAATAAATTGAAAACGCTTTATTTTCCAATTTCCTATCTGCAGAATTTTGCGCACTATGCATTTTTTTGCACGCATTTTAGTGCAAATTGTATTTTTCCAACTTATAATATAAATTTCGAATGGAAATTTGCAAAGCTTTAGCCGCCATCGTTTTATTGCCATTCGCTTTAGCCAATGCAAATTGAATCACTTCTTTTTCATAAAGGTCCATCATCTCTTGAAGTGGCTTTTCTGCTGCTTCTTTAGAATTCGACTGTCCATCCGCTGGATTCTCATTATCTTGTCGTCGTTTTCCCAAAAACGGCAAAGCAGCGGCATCGATTAGCTTGTCAGTATAGTTGAGAAAAATCATTGCTCTTCCCAACACATTTTCTAGTTCCCGCACGTTTCCCGGCCAAGAGTAATTCATCAGCTTCTGCATCGCTTCAGGAGTAAGGCCTTCCACATTTCTTCCGTAGTCTTGGTTAATTTTGGCGATCAACCGGTCACATAAAAGCGAAATATCCGCTTTTCTTCTACGAAGTGGGGGAATATGTATAGGCATGCGGTTTAAGCGGTAATATAAATCTTCACGAAACTCACCTTCTGCCATCGCTTTTTCCAAGTTAACGTTTGTAGCCGCAACAATGCGAACATTAACCGTTATCGATTTTGTTCCACCGACTCGAACAATTTCTTGCTCCTGCAGCACCCGCAACAGCTTCGCCTGCACATTAGCACTTAATTCGCCAATTTCATCGAGGAAAATACTGCCATTGTGTGCTTCTTCGAACAGCCCTCTTTTGCCGCCGCGCCGGGCGCCGGAAAAAGCCCCATCTTCATAGCCAAAAAGCTCGCTTTCTAATAAGGATTCTGTCAGAGCTGCACAATTAACACGGATAAATTTATTATAGCGGCGGCCGCTGGCATTGTGGATAGCATGGGCAAACAATTCTTTTCCTGTCCCCGATTCACCTCTTAACAGCACGGTGGCGGGTGTATTCGCTCCTACTTTCGCTTGTTCAACAGCTATTTTCATTTCTTCAGAGCGGCCAATGATTTCTTCAAATGTATACTTTGCCTCAAGCGTGCGGATGATCTGCCTTGCCCGGTCAAGCTGTTTCGTTAACGTCTGAATTTCTGTCAGGTCGTGAATGACCCCGACACTGCCTTTTAGGTCGTCATCAACAATAATAGGCGCCACATTGACGACTACTTCTTTTTTCTTCGGACCGACATACATTTTTACTCCGCGCACCGGTTTTTTCTTATCCAGCACTTGCAAATGCACACTTTCACCTTCAGAAATATCGATCGAGGCTGGTTGGCCAATCACTTCTTTTTCACTTAAGCCGGTCAGTCTCGTGTAAGCCGGGTTAATGAGCAGCCCCCTTCCTTTTTCATCCACTACGGAAATCGCATCATCGCTCGAGAAAATGATGGCTTCCAGCATCGTTTGAATTTCTTTTAAATTTGTTATTTCTTCCGCTAGATTAACGACTTCGGTAATATCTTTAAAAACGGAAAAAGCACCAATTACCTCACCTTCTTCTGTAATCATCGGAAAACGGGATGTGATGATTTTTGCATCGGCGGATAGACTATGCTCCCGGTTAAATTCGGCCTGCTTCTTTTGCAGCACCTCCGGCAGGCGGCTGCTTGGGATAATTTCTTTAATAGATTGTCCGATCGCTTCTTTTTTATTGATACCTGATATGCGTTCAGCGCTTTGATTGAATAAAATAACTTTCTCTGTTTCGTCAATGACAATCATGCCTTCATCGATCGATTCGAAAATGACATCGTATTGATAAGATTGATTTCGAAGCTTTAGAATCAGTTCTTCTTTTTGCTTTAGAAGGTGTGCCAGCAAGCGGGCCACGCTTCCGGGGATAACGACAGCCTTCGGAGCATGCTTCCGAATTTCTCCAAACAACCATGTATTATCTGTGACTTCGATAATAACATCCGGCCGTTCTTCCATAAAGCTGCGCCAATTATTCCCCGTGCGGATGCCGAGCTGCCGGGCTAGGCGGAGGGCCGGAGCGCCTTCATTTACATCGACTACAGCCATCACTTTCATCATTTGGCTGTTCTCCAATATTTTCAATACCGAAAGACCGCCTTGCCCGCCGCCAATGATTAATGCTGTTTGCATAGGTCCCCCCCCTATTTCTATTAGTATGCAAGTTTTTGCATACTAATATTGTATACCCATACATCTTACTTGACAAATTTTACAGGTAGGATATGCTTTTTTTGAGAGTAAGAATTGAAGGAGTAATAGAATGATCCGAATGTTAGCGTTACTAGTATTAGTCATTCCCGGCTTTTTGGCAGGGCTGGGCATAAAGTTAATGAGAGATATGCTATTTGGTATATTGCAGCCTCCTTTTCCATTCCTTTGGCTGCAATTTCTTGTTGGTTTGTTTTTATTTATCGGGGGACTTGGATTTGTTGCCGGCTTTATTTTTCGGCGTGATCGTAAAAACAATAAAGTGCAAGATAAATTCAAAAACAGATAAAAAGCTCCTTGTGCGCTTCTGCCGTTTGGCAGACCTGCACAAGGAGCTTTTTCTTTAAAAATCAAGTATACTGTCCCGAATAGATAAAGCTGTTCTCGGATCATCTGTAACGATGGCTGAGCACCCTTCTTCAATGAGCCACTTCATTTGCTTTTCCTTATTCACCGTATAAGGCCGGATTTGAATGCCATGCTCGACAGCCGAGCGGATAATTTCACTTTTGACTGTGCGAATGTGCGGGTGAATCGCTCCCGCCCGGATCGCTTCCGCATATTTCCACGGCATATAAAGATGGGATGAATAGAGGGCAGCCGTCTCTAAATCAGGTGCGAGCTGATATGCATAAGTTAAGGAATAATGATTAAAAGAAGAAATAATGACACGGCTTTCATAGTTAAATTGACGAATGAGCCGAATAACCTTTTCTTCCATACCAACGTAAGGAAATTCATTATTCTTCAACTCAATGTTACAAATGATTTCATTTTCTCTCATCCATTCGAATACATCTTCAAGCAGTGGAATGCCTGTGTCCCGAGTGAGTGTCGAAAACTTATACTTTGCTTCGAGCTGAGCTAACTCTTTCCACTCCCAGTCTTTCACAAAGCCGCGGCCGTTTGTTGTCCGATCCAGCTTTTCGTCATGGATGACAGCGAGGCGCCCATCTTTTGTTAGCTGAACATCCAGTTCAATGCCGTCTGCTCCTGCCTCTTCTGCTGCTCGAAAGGCAGCCATCGTGTTTTCGGGGGCTATTGCAGAAAAGCCGCGATGAGCAAAGATAGCGGTCATAGAAACACATCCTTTTTTCATACCCGCGGCTGTGGGCAAAAGTTTAGCAAGCAGGCAACTGTATTTGATAGCGCTTCCTTTTTCGTTTATTGCTGTTGAGCTATTAAGAATCCGGATTTTTTCCCTTTCAAGAAGCTTTATGCTCAAGGCGCAGTTTATCAGCCACCATCGCGATGAATTCACTGTTCGTCGGCTTTGCTTTCGTCATGGAAACTGTATAGCCAAATAAGCTGGATATCGAGTCGATATTGCCACGGCTCCACGCTACTTCAATCGCGTGACGAATGGCCCGTTCAACGCGGCTCGCAGTCGTATTGTATTTTTTGGCAATATCCGGATACAAAACTTTTGTAATGGACCCGAGCAATTCAATGTCGTTGTACACCATAGAAATGGCTTCACGCAAATACATGTATCCTTTAATATGAGCAGGAACGCCAATTTCATGGATGATGCTTGTAATATTGGCATCAAGGTTGATTGTTTTTTTAGCCGGCTGTTTCATTAGACCTTGCGAAGAGCATTGCATGAGGGAGCTTTCATTGCCGCTCACTTGGCGAATATGGCTGAAGAGACTTTCAATATCAAACGGTTTCAACATAAAATAAGATGCACCAAGCTCCACTGCTTTTTTCGTCACATCTTCTTGACCAAAAGCTGTAAGCATAATGACATTTGGCACCGGATTAAGATCAAGCTCTCTCATTTTCTCGAGCACAGCCAATCCATCTACGTGCGGCATAATAATATCCAAAATCAACACATCCGGCTTAGCATCAGGCAACATTTGTAAACAGTCCTGTCCATTGCTCGCTTTTCCTGTAACTTCCATGTCTTCTTGTGAAGAAATATATTCCTCCAGCATTTTAACAAGGTCGCGATTATCATCTACAATGGCTACTTTTATTTTAGTCATTTTTAATTTCCTCCTCGTCCTTCCA
The DNA here is from genome assembly GCF_009183655.1 of Bacillus aerolatus. Lineage (GTDB taxonomy): Bacteria > Bacillota > Bacilli > Bacillales > Domibacillaceae > Pseudobacillus > Pseudobacillus aerolatus. The sequence goes on along the minus strand of NZ_WEIO01000001.1, from coordinate 249,640 downwards.
CTCTCGTGTAACTGTATGTTTATTCTAATAGTTTTTTCGACAAAGGGAAATGATTTCCTTTAAATTTTAATAATATATATTTTTTTCGTTGATTTTCTCTTATTTTCGACGAATTTCTTCCATTTATAAATGGAAAAAACAAGCGGATTTCTCCGCTTGCTGCTTGTTCAACCCGCTTGACTCTCTTTAGATTCAGTTAACGGAATGCCCGCTTCGTTGAGCATCCATTCGATATGAACTCCATATCCTGAAGTCGGATCATTAACGAACACATGTGTGACAGCTCCAATTACTTTTCCGTTTTGAATAATTGGGCTGCCGCTCATTCCCTGGACAATCCCTCCTGTTTTGTCGAGCAGCTTTTTATCCGTTACTTTTAAAACCATTCCCTTTGTCGCCGGATATTTTTGAGGAATCGTGCTGACAATTTCAATATCGTACCATTCCACTTTTTCTTGATTGACGACTGTCAATATTTTAGCGGGCCCTTCTTTCACTTCATGCGATAAAGCGACCGGATAAGCTTTATTTATCACTCCATTGGACAGCGGTTTGTTTAAACGGCCGAATATACCATAAGGGCTGTTTCTCGAGATATCGCCGAGCTGTTTTTGTCCGGTTGAGAATCGGGCCAGCTTTTCTCCCGGATTTCCGTGACGGCCTTTTTCGATTGATGTAACCGTAGACTTTACAATTTCCCCATCTTGAACAATAATCGGTTTTTTCGTGTCTGCATCAGAAATGACGTGGCCAAGTGCTCCATATTTTTTTGATTCAGGTTCAAAAAAAGTAAGCGTCCCGATTCCGGATGCAGAATCACGTATATATAAACCAAGTTTATATGACTGTTCATTCTCATCCTTTAGCGGCTGCAGCTTCGTATGAATCACTTTTTTATTTCTGCGGACCGTCACATTCAGTGGTTCAGCTTCTTGTCCGGCTTGTTGAACAAATGCACCGATTTCCTGCATTTGTTCAATCTTCTTACCGTTAATTTCGGTGATCATATCCCCAACTCGAATGCCTGCCTTCTCACCCGGCGACTGCTTGCCGTCAGCTGTTTCGACGAGATGATGGCCAACAACGAGTACACCGAGCGTGTTCAGCTTAATGCCGATCGACTGGCCGCCTGGAATGATCCGGACGTCACGGACATCTGTCGCTTTTTCAGGTTTAGCTGAAAAACCTGCCAGCTGCAGAAGCTTGTCTTTTTCATCAAGTGTGCTGCCTGTTGCAGCTGTTATTTTTTCCTTTTCAATATCGCTCATGCTTGCGGCATGAACATGGTTTGTAAAAGAGCCGATCATTAAACATAATATAAAAGAAACAAGGAGAATTCCACCAGTGGTTATGTTGAATAGTTGTTTGTTCAAACCGTTCACTCTCCTCGCTTCTAATCGAGCCTGAACTGCTGGCTGTACTATTTACTTTTTCCTTGAAGCCCGTCATTTATTACGTAAAAAGCTGCCCTTAGTTGGATGTGAATGACAAAAAAACAGCCTGTATTATTCAGGCTGTTCAAAGTGCTTCCATTTCAACGCTGACGACATGCTGTATTTGCTTTAATTGATAATAAACGTCGGTTGAGTATAATTTCTCATTAACTAAAACCATTAAATCCATTTGTTGGAAAGTCCCCTCTTTTACATCTTTAATTCGGACCTTATGGGCTTTCATGCCTTTATGTTTCATTTGTTTCAAAATATCTGTCATTTTTTCTTCATTATCCACAATAATCCTTACCTTCAATTGTTTTTCGGTTAAAGATTTCGGACCGATCCATTTAAATATAATTGGAAAAATTTCTACACTTATGATCATCAGGCATGTAGCAATGATTGCTTCCATCCAGAACCCCGCTCCGCAGGCAATTCCGATAGCTCCTGCTCCCCATACAATGGCGGCTGTTGTCAGGCCTGAGATAATATCATTGTTTCTCCTTAAAATGACGCCAGCTCCTAAAAAACCGATTCCTGAAACAATTTGTGCAGCAAGTCTCAGCGGATCCATTGGTTTTTCATAAGGAATAGCAAAATGGTCAGCCGCATCGATGGACACATCGGTCAACAAACAACTCGTAATTCCAATGACGACACATGTTTTTAAACCGATTGGCTTTTTCTTAATTTCTCTTTCCAAGCCGATGACGATTGATAAAATGGTGGCAATGCCAAGATTAAAAATAAAATCACTTATTTGTACGAACATAGCTCCCCTTCTCCTTTGCGTCCGCTGCGAAAATCAGTTGAATTTTTCTTATAACCTGTTTTACTTCTTTTACCCTTCCTGACAAAAGCCAAAATATAGATGTAGAAAAAAGCTGCAAAAAGCAGCTTTTTTCTCTTTACCCTGTTTTTAATGATGCGGCCAGATCAAGCAGCTCTTTCGCATGCTGCTTTGTTAAATCTGTCATTTCCACTCCGGAAATCATACGGCCGATTTCTTTTACTTTATCTTCAATTTCAAGCGGTTCCACAAACGTTCTTGTCCGCCCATCCGTCATCTTTTTTGAAATATACAAATGTGTATCAGCCATGGCGGCCACTTGCGGCAAGTGGGAGATACAAAGCACTTGTGAATGAACAGCCACCCTGTAAATCTTTTCACCAATGGCTTGAGCTACCCGGCCGCTGACTCCGGTATCCACTTCATCAAATATGATAGAAGTAATTCCTTGATGCTTCGAAAAAATAGTTTTCATCGCCAGCATGATCCGCGACAGTTCTCCACCTGAAGCAACTTTAGACAACGGTTTTATTGGTTCGCCTGGATTCGTAGAAATATAAAACTCCACTTCATCGAGTCCATCTTTTTTAAAAGCTTTCGTATGGTGGGGTGTTTTTCCAGCCGATGTTTCAAAGTGAATGTCAAAGACTGTTTTATCCATATACAGTTGCTTTAGCTCACGGTGGATGGCTTCAGTCAGTTTCTTAGCGGCTCGCTGCCTCAAGTGGCTAAGCTGCTTCCCTTCAAGCAACAAATCCTTTTCATGAGCGGCAAGTTCCTGATTTAATTTTTCGATATGCGTTTCACGATTCGTTAATGTATCAATTTCTTCCTCGATTTTTGTTCCGTACTCAATGATCGCTTCGATCGATTCACCATATTTACGTTTCAGCTGATTGATTTCATTCAGCCGTGTTTCAATCACATTCAGCCTATTCGGATCAAACTCCAGGCTGTCCAATTCCGAGTTCGTATGCCGGACTGCATCTTCAAGCGCATAAAAACTCTCCGATACTGCTTCATAAGCTGCTTTGTACGTCTCATCAATTTCAGCAGCTGTCTCGAGTTGAGTCATCGCAAGACCAATCCAATCGAGTCCTCTTCCTTCTCCTTGCAACGCGCTCGATGCATTTTGAACAGACTCATACAGTTTTTCAAAGTTGCCAAGCTTTCTTTTTTCTTCCGCCAATTCATAGTCTTCATGTAATTGCAATTCCGCTTTTTGAATTTCAGTGAGCTGAAACTGAATTAAATCGAGCCGATGAGCCATTTGCTGTTCATTTTCACTTAGCTGACTGATTACTCTAACTGTTTGTTCATACCGTTTGTAAATCTCCGTGTAGTTCTCTTTCGCAGCTAATATTTCCGCCCCGCCAAATTGGTCAAGCAGGCGCAAATGCTGGCTGGCATCCATCAACTCCTGGTGTTCATGCTGGCCATGTATGTCAACGAGCGCTGAACCGATTTCCCGCAATATAGCAATTGTGACGAGTTTGCCATTGATACGGCAGATACTTTTGCCGTTTGAGGAAATTTCCCGACGGATGATGATTGTTTCTTCTTCCATATCAATTCCAAACTCTTGGGCTTTTTGTACACATGGATGTGCCAGGTTTTCAACTTGAAACATGCCTTCTATTTCAGCTTTTTTTTCACCATGGCGGACAAATTCGGAAGATCCGCGGCCGCCAACGAGTAAATGGACGGCATCAATAATAATTGATTTTCCTGCTCCTGTTTCACCGGTCAACACGGTTAGACCTTTTTCTAGTGATACGTGAAGTTCTTCTATGATAGCAAAATTGCGTATGGATAGTTCCTGTAGCAATGTGAATTCACCTCAAATCAAAGCATTTCTAGAAAACGTTCTGAAATAATGGACGTATGCTCCGGAGCTCGGCAAATGATCAAACACGTGTCATCCCCGCAAATCGTACCCATGATCTCTTCCCAATCTAGGTTATCAATTAATGCGCCGACTGCCTGGGCATTGCCCGGGAGCGTTTTCATCACAACGAAGTGTCCGGCAGAATCAATGCTGACAAAAGCATCTACGAGGGATCGTTTCAATTTTTGAAGAGGATTAAAACGCTGATCAGCCGGCAGACTGTATTTATAGCGGCCGTCCATCAGCGGTACTTTTACTAAGTGAAGCTCTTTAATGTCCCTTGAGACAGTGGCTTGTGTCACGTTATAGCCAAGACTCTCCAAGCGGTCCACTAATTCATCTTGCGTTTCTATTTCATTATTCACGATTATTTCCCTAATTTTAATATGGCGCTGGCCCTTATTCATCATTCTTCACCTCATAAGACGTATAAATATACTTTAATATACAATAGTTTATCTTATTTGCATTCCGATGTATAGCGGAAGGAAAAATTCACAATGCTTTCCTTTATTTTTAGAAAAAAGACTGGCCGGAAGCTTCCGGCCAGTCTTAATATGTCGCTAATTTTGTTTTTTGATTTGCTTTAATACAGCATGGGCCGCCTGCACGATCGAATCAACAGACACAGATAATTCGTTTTCACCGGTTTCAGACGGAGAAAACGGCCATGTGATGTGAATTAAAAACTCTATATTGCCGTCGCCGCCAGTAATTGGTGAAAAAGACAAGTTTTTGACGTCATAGCTAAGACCAGTGGCTAAGTTGACGATTTTCTCAATGACTTCTTTATGGATGGCCGGGTCTCTAACAATGCCTTTTTTCCCAACTTGATCTTTTCCGGCTTCAAACTGCGGTTTGATTAGGGCGACTACATCACTGCCTGGAACGAGCAGCGTTTTCAATACAGGAAGGATTAAAGAGAGAGAAATAAACGATACATCAATGGTTGCAAATTCCGGTGCGCCTTTTGCTAAATCCTCCGGCTTAACGTAGCGGAAATTGGTCCGCTCCATCACAACGACCCGTTCGTCCTGGCGGAGCTTCCACGCCAGTTGATTGTATCCGACATCAAGAGCATAAGACAACCGTGCGCCGTTTTGCAGAGCACAATCGGTAAACCCGCCAGTGGATGACCCGATATCGAGCATAATTTTGTTTTTGACATCGACATTAAATTCTTTTAATGCCTTTTCCAATTTTAAACCGCCGCGGCTCACATAAGGGAGTACATTTCCTTTTACTTGCAAAGGAGCATCCGCCGAGATTTTCTCTCCCGGCTTATCCAGGCGCTCTTCATTCGAATAAACGAGACCGGCCATTACTGCCCGCTTTGCTTTTTCCCTCGTCTCAACGAGTCCTCTTTCCACAAGCAGCACATCAATACGTTCTTTCTTTGCTTTCATACTTACGCTCTTTTCTGTTTTTTTGGTGTCATCGCCGACAGCTTGCGGACGGCTGCTGCTTCTGTTAAATCAATTTCTTCCAGTAAGGAGCCGACACTGCCATGCTCGATAAAACAATCCGGAATGCCCATGCGGTCAATAACGTGGCCAAAGAAACCGCGGTTATTGGCAAATTCAAGAACAGCGCTGCCGAAACCGCCTTCTAGGATCGCTTCTTCAATCGTTAAAATCGGCATGTCTGCTTTAAATATGTGCATAAGCATCGTTTCATCAAGCGGCTTGATAAAACGGGCATTTACGACCTTCACTGACAGCCCTTGTTTCTCCGCCGTTTCAGCCGCTTTCATCGCCAGCGGGATCGTTGTACCGAACGTAAGGATGGCGGCATCTGTTCCTTCCCGCAGCACTTCCCACGTGCCGATCGGAATTGGCTTTAATTCTTCATCCATTGCAACCCCGAGACCGTTCCCCCGCGGAAAGCGCATCGCAATTGGACCATCATCGTAATGAACAGCTGTATGGACCATATGCTGGCCTTCATTTTCATCTTTCGGCATCATAAGCACCATATTCGGCACGTGGCGCAAAAAAGCAATATCAAATACACCTTGATGCGTTTCTCCATCTGCGCCAACAAGCCCTGCCCGGTCAATGCCAATGAACACATTTAAATTAGGGCGGCAAATATCATGGACTACTTGGTCATATGCCCGCTGCAAAAATGTGGAGTAGATCGCAAGGAATGGCTTCATCCCCTGAGTAGCGAGACCAGCAGCAACAGTAGTCGCATGCTGTTCCGCTATGCCGACATCAAACATTCGGTCGGGAAACTCTTCCGCAAAGCCAAGAAGTTTCGAACCGACTGGCATGGCCGGCGTAATAGCTACAATTCGGTCATCTGTACGGGCAAGCTTTCTTACTGTCTCACTGACGAGTGCGCTCCATGCAGGCGGCTGCCCGACAGGCTTAATTAAATCGCCTGTTTCTATTTTATAAGGACCCGTCCCGTGCCAAGTACCTTTCGTATCTAGTTCAGCCGGTCCATACCCTTTTCCTTTTTTCGTCAGGACATGCAGCAAAACTGGTCCTTCTGTTTTCTTGGCATACTGCAGGTTTTCAAATAAATCCTCATAATCATGACCATCGATCGGCCCCAGATAAGTAAATCCAAGGTCTTCGAAAAACATTCCCGAAACGAATAAGTATTTTAAGCTGTCTTTTAAACGCTCAGCCGTCTGAGCCATTTTGCCGCCTACTGCCGGAATTTTCTTTAAAAAACCTTCCAGTTCATCTTTCACCCAGTTATACTTACCTGCTGTCCGCAGCCGGCCAAGCACACTATGAAGAGCGCCGACATTCGGAGCAATAGACATTTCATTATCATTCAAAATGACGATCATGTTCTTTTGTTCATGACCGATGTGGTTTAGTGCCTCAAGCGCCATTCCGCCGGTCAGCGCCCCGTCGCCGATAACGGGAATGATATGCGTCTTTTCTCTTTTCAAGTCTCTGGCAATCGCCATGCCCATAGCTGCTGACAAGGAAGTAGAACTATGGCCCGTCTCCCACACATCATGTTCACTTTCTGCCGTTTTAGGAAAACCGCACAACCCTTTGTATTGACGAAGCGTACCGAATTGCCCCGCCCGTCCGGTTAGTATTTTATGCACATACGACTGGTGGCCGACATCCCATAAAATTTTATCTTGCGGGCTGTTAAAACAACGGTGCAACGCAATAGTCAACTCGACCACACCAAGATTCGGCCCAATATGCCCTCCTGTTTTTGATAAATTTTCAATCAAGAACTGTCGAATATCCATGCTCAATTCGTTCAGTTCATCGATTGTCATATTCTTCAAAAAAGCAGGGTTTTCAATGGATAACAGATCCAATAGGATCACTCGCTTTCATAACTGTGTCATTTATCGTTTTTTCTTTATTATAACGTGATCGTTATTTTCCACAACTTTTTGCATGTAGAAGCGGCATCTTTTCCGTCTTTCCACGTGAATGAAATGCCTTGAAAAAACAGCCGCTAACACAAAGTGTGATAACGGCAGCTTGCTAAAAAATAATATCGTCATTATATCATATGTAACAAACGACAACAATTTTAGTCAATTTTCTTACTGATCGCGCGTAACGATTAAGTCAACAAGCTCGAACAAAAGCGTGGATTCCGTGTTCGTTTGACGGAGAGCCTCACGGGCAAAATCGGCGTGTTCATTTAATCGGGCTTTAGCGCCTTTCATTGTCAGCAAAGACGGATACGTGCTTTTATGATTAACGGTATCACTGCCGACTCGTTTGCCGATTTTTTCTTCCGAGCCTTCAATATCTAAAATATCATCACGAATTTGAAACGCAAGGCCAATGTGGAATGCATATTCTTGAAAATGTTTCAACTGGTTTTCACCCGCTCCAGCGAGCAGTGCTCCCGCCATGACGCTGTAGGCAAGCAAGCGGCCTGTTTTGTTTTTGTGAATATATTCCAGCTCGGCAAGCATCAGCTCTTTCGTTTCCCCTTCAATATCAGCCATTTGGCCGGCAACCATTCCTTCCGGTCCCGCTGCGGCAGCCAGCCACTCGATCAACGTTACTTTTTGTTCATTGGAGTAGCATACTGATTGAGCTACTACTTGGAACGCGTATGTCAACAAAGCGTCTCCGGCCAGAATAGCTGCCGCTTCACCGAACACTTTATGGTTCGTCGGCTGTCCTCTTCTTAAATCATCATCATCCATGCTTGGCAGGTCGTCATGAATGAGAGAATACGTATGAATCATTTCGAGCGCTGCTGCTGCTTCGAGGCCGATTTTCGGATCTTTTCGAAAAGAAGCAAGCGTAGCAAAAATCAGCATTGGCCGGATTCTTTTTCCGCCTGCCTGTAAAGAGTAATCCATGGCTTGCTTTAATACTTCCGGCGCCTGAAGACCGATGATCAATTTCTTTAACTCTTTTTCCAGCACTTCTTTGTATTCATTCATAAAAACAGGTAGTGTGGCCGCCATATTTATTCCTCCTCATCAATAACAAACTCTTTTTCGCCGTCATCCGTCATTAGTTTAGCAAGCTGCCCTTCCGCTTGGCTGAGTTTTTCGTGGCAAAAAGCAGACAATTCCATTCCTTTTTGATAAAAGCTTAACGCTTCTTCCAGAGGAACATCACCTTCTTCAAGCTTTGTAATAATGGATTCCAATTTGTCCATCGCTTCTTCAAACGTTAATTCTTTATTCCCCATTATTTTTCACCTCAATTGATTGGATTTGACAAGTGAGACTGCCGTCAGCAAGTTGTACTTTCAGCTGTTCCCCTGTTTGGACATCACTGCTTGATTTAACAAGTTTGTTTTTCTCGTTGTAGACGAGGCTGTAGCCGCGGTCCATGATTTTTAGAGGACTCAGTGCATGAAGCATAGATACTTGGCGGCGGAAAACTTCTTCCTTGTTTTTTAGCAGAAGAGTCATTTCACGTGCAAGAGAAGCATCGAGACGATTCATTTGCCGATTCGCTTCCTGAATTTTTTTTTCAGGATGGCTTCTCTGCAGCCGGCTCGTCAAGTCGCTGATTTTAGCTGCTGTATTCTTTATATACACCGTTTGTTCTTTTGACAGCATTTCTGTTAAACGATCGAGCCGTTCCGCCTGCTGCCGATACAAAGCTTGCGGGTTGCGAATGATATAAGAGTTTCTTGCAGTTTCATAGCGCTTTCTTTCGCGCCTGATTTTTTCTGACATCGCCCGAATGATTCGTGTTTTCCGGACAAACACTTTCTCGAGCACTTCCTCAAGGTGTGGGACGGCCATTTCAGCTCCGGCAGTCGGCGTCGGCGCCCGCCTGTCAGCCGCAAAGTCAGCGATGGTGATATCCGTTTCATGGCCGACTGCTGAAATGACAGGTATGATAGAAGAGCGAATCGCCTTAGCGACTTCTTCTTCGTTAAAAGCCCACAACTCTTCAATGGAGCCGCCTCCGCGCCCGACAATCAGTACATCAGCACGTTCATCTCTGTTCGCTTGCTGAATGGCAGAAACGATAGACGGCGCAGCATTTCCCCCTTGGACGAGAGCCGGGTAAATGAGCATTTCCGCCACCGGGTAGCGGCGCTGGATGGTTGTGATGATATCCCTCACTGCAGCTCCTGTCGGTGATGTAACGATGCCGATTATCTTCGGATAAGCAGGCAATGCCCGCTTTTTATTCTCATCAAAAAGTCCTTCTTTTTCCAACTTCTTTTTCAGCTGCTCAAAAGCCAAATACAAGCTGCCCATTCCATCGGGCTGCATTGATTTCACATAAATTTGATATTGCCCGCCTGCTTCATATACAGTGATATCTCCTGTAATCAACACTTGCATGCCGTTTTCCGGCTGGAATTTCAGCGATCGGTTCGCAGAGGAAAACATCACGGCCAATATACGGGCTTTGTCGTCTTTTAACGTAAAATACATATGCCCGCTCGAGTGGCTTTTGAAATTGGAAATTTCTCCTTTGACGAGCACGTTTGTTAAATGAGGATCAGCATCAAATTTTCTTTTTATGTATTTTGTTAAAGCTTTTACAGTTAAATAGCGATTGATTTCCATCTGTTTATTCCACCTTTTCCGGTCAAGCTAAAAAGCTGCCTCCCTATTATAACATTTCGGAAGACAGCTTTTCATTTAGAATATGATCAAAAGAATTTGTCAGGCTTTTTGCTTGGCGGACTGCACTGTGTTATAAAGCAGCATTGTGATCGTCATCGGACCGACACCGCCCGGCACCGGTGTAATCGCGCCGGCTGTTTCCTTCGCACTTTCAAAGTCAACGTCGCCGCATAACTTGCCGTTTTCATCGCGGTTCATGCCGACATCAATGATGATGGCTCCCGGTTTGAAATCTTCTTTTTTCAAGAACTTTGCTTTTCCGACAGCAGCAATAACCACATCTGCTTGCTTCGTCATCGCAGAAAGGTCTTTCGTTCTTGAATGGCAGACAGTGACCGTAGCACTTTCTTTTAAAGACAAGAGAGCAGCCGGCTTGCCGACAATATTACTTCGGCCAATCACAACGACATGCTTTCCTTCTAACGAAATATTTTCTCTTTCCAGCATCTTAATAATGCCGTATGGGGTGCACGAATAAAACGCTTCTTTGCCGATGGCCATTTTACCGACATTGACCGGATGGAAACCATCCACATCTTTTTCTGGGGAAATGGCGTCAATAACTCTGTCTTCAGATAAATGGGCTGGCAAAGGCAGCTGAACGAGAATACCATGAATTTGGTCATCATTGTTCAGCTCGGCGATTTTCTGCAAAAGTTCTTCTTCGGATAAATCCGCAGGATAGCGATAAATCTCTGAGTGAATGCCTACTTCAGCACATGCTTTGTCTTTGTTGCGGACATACGTCTGGGACGCCTGATCCTCCCCTACTAAAATCACTGCCAGTCCGGGGGTGACCCCTTTGTCTGCCAGTTCTGTAATTTCTCCCTTTAATTCTGTACGAATGTCTCCGGCAATCGCTTTGCCGTCGATAATAGCTGCTGTCATCATGATTCTCCCTTCATTCTCTAGTGAGTTACAAAGATTCTTTGATTCTCGATAGCACTCCGTTAATGAATTTGCTCGACCGCTCATCGCTGAAATGCTTCGCAAGCTCAACCGCTTCGTTAATAGCCACTTTTTCTGGTACATCTTCCGCATACTTCATTTCAAATACGGCAAGGCGCAATATATTACGGTCCACTTTGGCCAGACGGTTAAAAGACCAGTTTTCCAAGTTAGCTTTTATAATCCCATCAATTTCTTCCAAACGCTGAGCTGTTCCTGTCACACTCGTTCTTAAATACTCATCAGCCGGTGCACCTTCTAGAACATTTTCAATTGCTTCTTCCGGGGCTGCACCGCTTATATCGATTTGATAAAGTGCCTGCAGGCTTTTTTCACGTGCTGTACGTCTTTTCATTTATTTCAAGCTCCTTTAGCCTTTTTCTGCATCATAAAAAGATAATAGCACATATTCAAAAGAAGTCGCACGTTCTTCACAAAAAAACTGTTTCCATAGAAAAAACCAAAGGAAAAATCCTTTGGTTTTCATTACACTTCTGGAACGAAATCGCTTTCAGTGTTTTTTGTATCGAACTGAATGCCGACAACGTGGATATTGACTTCTTCTGCTTCTAAAGCGGTCATGTTCAACAGAGCTTGGCGGATGCTGTCTTGAATCTTTTGAGCGACACTTGGAATCGAAACGCCAAAAGCGATCACACAATACACATCAACTTTAATACCTTCTTCTGTTAAATCGACACGGACGCCTTTGCCGTGATTTTTCTTACCGAGACGTTCCACTACGCCAGATGCAAAGCTCCCGCGCATTTTTTCGACGCCATCCACTTCTGAAGCGGCAATGCCTGCAATGACTTCAATGACCTCCGGCGCAATTTCAATTCTGCCGAGTCCGTTATCTCCATTACTCATTTCCAGTACTTGGTTTGCTGCCTGGCTATTTTCTGCCATTTATTACACCTCCGTTTTCATTACTTCGTGTAGTTCAAGAAACTTCGTATTGAATTCCCCACCAACAAATTGATCGTGTTCGAGCAGTCTTAAGTGAAATGGAATCGTTGTATGAATCCCTTCGATGACAAATTCACTGAGCGCTCTTTTCATGCGGGCAATTGCTTCTTCGCGTGTTGCACCGTATGTGATCAGTTTAGCAATCATGGAATCGTAAAACGGCGGGATCATATATCCCGGATAAACAGCTGAATCAACGCGGACACCGAAGCCGCCCGGCGGCAAATAAGCTGTAATCCGGCCTGGAGAAGGCATAAAATTCTTCTCAGGATTTTCTGCATTAATGCGGCATTCAATCGACCAGCCCGTAAACTCTATTTCTTCTTGAGTTAAAGACAACTCTTCGCCTGATGCGACACGAATCTGTTCTTTAATCAAGTCAACTCCTGTGACCATTTCCGTTACGGGGTGTTCAACTTGAATTCGTGTATTCATTTCCATGAAATAAAACTGCTTTTCATTATGGTCGTAAATAAACTCTACTGTTCCCGCTCCCGTATAATTGACAGCCTGGGCGGCTTTCACAGCGGCATTGCCCATTTTTTCACGAGTCTTTGCATCGAGTGCCGGTGAAGGGGTTTCTTCAAGCAGTTTTTGCATGCGGCGCTGAATCGTACAATCACGCTCTCCTAGGTGAATCACATGGCCATGCGTGTCTGCAAGCACCTGAATTTCTACATGGCGGAAATCTTCAATAAACTTTTCTAAGTACACTCCCGGATTTCCGAAAGCTGTTGCGGCCTCCTGCTGGGTCATGTTGATGCCTTTTTCTAATTCTTGTTCTGTTCTTGCTACGCGGATGCCTTTTCCACCGCCTCCTGCTGTCGCTTTAATGATGACAGGGTAACCGATGCCGGCTGCAACCGAAAGACCTTCTTCAATCGATTGAATGATGCCGGCAGAACCAGGGACAATTGGCACACCAGCCTTTTCCATCGTATCACGCGCGACATCTTTTGTGCCCATTTGCGTAATCGCTTCCGGTGACGGCCCAACAAAGATAATGTTGCATTCCCGGCACAGTTCAGCAAAGTCAGCATTTTCCGCCAAAAATCCGTAGCCCGGATGAATGGCATCACAGTTTGTTAACTTGGCGACGCTGACAATATTCGTAAAATTTAGGTAGCTGTCTTTAGAAGCCGTTGGCCCGATACAGTAAGCTTCATCTGCAAGCTGCACGTGGAGAGCCTCTTTGTCGGCTTCAGAATACACGGCCACCGTTTCCACATCGAGTTCTTTGCAGGCACGAATGATTCGTACAGCAATTTCACCGCGGTTGGCAATCAATAACTTGTTAATCATTCCGATCTCTCCCTTATTGAGGCTTCACTGAAAATAACGGCTGGCCATATTCGACTAACTGGCCGTCTTTAACAAGAATCTCTACAATTTCACCGTTTACTTCTGCCTCGATTTCATTAAACAGTTTCATCGCCTCAACAATGCACACGACTGTATCTGCGGAAACTCTGGCGCCCGGCTTGACGTACGGATCAGCGTCAGGAGAAGGGGATTGATAAAACGTTCCTACCATAGGGGAAGTGATTTTATGTAAGTTTTCATCTGCAGCTGCCGACTTTGGCGCTTCTGGTACTGGTGCTTCCTGAACGATCGGATTTTCTTCTGTTGTTGCAGGCACCGCTTGAACTGGTACTGCTTGCACTGGCTCTTGTACAGCTGCTGTTTGTGGTGCTAATGAATATGTAACCCCTGAACTTTTTTTCATTTCCACTTTGCTGCCTTCAGACTCAAATACAAACTCTTCAATTGATGACTGGTCTACAAGCTTAATAAGTTCTCTGATTTCCTGTACTTTCATTAATGGACACCCCTTGAAAAATTATGACTAGCTGTTAATATCTTACGATAATATCTAGTGGAACTTCAACTGATATAAATCATTGAAGCCCGTTTAATTAATTTTAGCCCTTTTTCATTAAAGATGAAATAATAAAACAACATTTTAATGAAATTATTTAAATCGATTTTCTTCTCTTTTTCTTTTTTAATGAAAAACTCCAAATTGGACTGGATGAAAACCAGCTCAGTTTGGAGTTTTTGTTTTAGTAAAATACGGTTAGCCTTGCATCTATTTAGCTTGCTGGAATTCGACGGCGATCGGCTGCTGTTTGCCAAGCTCGTCCTTTGCCAGCCGGATAATTTCATTAGCGGCGGCAGCTGAATGTTCTTCCGATTTCACAGTGATACGAATATTTTCCCCATCAGCCCGGACAAGCGCGTCGGAGTATCCTTTTGATTTAATTAATGTTTCCAGCACATTTTCCTTTGTCGCAAGCTCCGTCAGCTTTTCCATTTCTTCGTACGCCAAATTTTTATCTTCTGCTGATAAGTCAGCTGAAGCCACTTTTGCTGTTAATTCTTCTTTCATTTTATTACGGTCATCCTGCATTTCTAAACGAAGCATGTCAAATGCTTCATCACCCGCAGATTCTGTAATAATTGCTAATTGCTTATCAGCTGCAGTACTCTTGGCTTCTTCCGTTACAGCCTGATCGCCTGTTGCTTTTTCTCCAGTCAAATCAGTTGTCAATTCCCCTTCTTCCGCTGGGGAGGCAGTTTCCGGCGAAAGCTGTTCCGGTGAAGTAATGTAGTAAACAGATAGAACTACCACTAAGCTCAGCATTGTCAGCAGCCAGACAGTTTGTTTTTTTAATAGCATTTAAGCATCCTCCTTCGGTTTTTTCGGCATGACTGCCACACGATGGCTCGGCACGTTCAGTGCTCTTGTCACCGATTCAATGACCCATTTTTTCACTTGAATATTTTCCACTCCTTCAGCAACAATCAACACCCCGCGAATGTCCGGTTTTTTCACTTCAAGAATAACTGGCTCCTCTCCACTGTCTTTTTTTATCATGACCAAATCTACATTTCGTGTCTGGTCTGTAATTGTCCGCTGCCCGCCTTTCTTGTCCTGCTCTTTCGTTTGCTGCGATTTTTCGGCCGTATTCTTTTCAAGCACCTTTCTTTCAGACGCTTCAATGGTGACAACGACCGTGACGTTGCTTACTCCGGCAATTTGTTCCAACGCGGCAGTAAGCTCTTTTTCATAAGCCGTTTCAAAATCCTCCGGCGAAGTTTCTTTTTGCTCGTTCGCCGTTTCAGATGAATCATGCGGGAGGACAGCGTCTATTTCTCCCTTGTCTTTCAACTCACTCAAAAGCATGAATCCAATGCCTAGAATGGCGGCGATCGCCATCCACTTTGCTTTGTTAGATGTTTTCTCCTCTCCGCTTTTTTTAGACGGGATCAAGGATTGCAGCCACTCTGGGCGGCTTTTGCGGTCACTCAAGGCTGTCCCCCTCCTCTACCATATGAATATTCAACTGCTCCTCGGGAATATTCCACTTTTTTGAGAGAAAAGAAGCTAACTCCCCTTCTGCTTTCCCCTTGTTTTCTGTTTGGATCGACGAATCGATATGAATATCTTTTACGGAACTGTCTGTCTGTTCTGCGGCAAGAGGGACTATATATACGTCTACATGCTCAATGTTTTCAGGAAGTGAGTTCTCCCACTTACTCACTTGAATATTAATCTCTAGTATTTGTTTTTGAAACGTCTGTTTGAGCTCGCTTTCTACGAGCGCCTGGAGCTGCTGCTCGCTGTTTTTTAAAATAAACAATTCTTTCGAGGTTTCCAGGTTGCTTTTCTTGTTCACGGCGGCCGTTTCTGCCTGCTGAGCGTCCATTTGGCTCGCCGTCCAGCCAGACAGCTCTTCTTCGATGTCAACCGAGAGAATTTTCCATAAAGGCTGGAGCATGACAAACAGCAAAAGCAGACCGATCACGACTTTTGCATATTGCTGAAAGCGAGTGGACGGCAGCAGTAAATCCATGACAGCAGCCAGCAAAAGAAAAGCGATGATATTAGCCAGCCAATCAGTTAAAAAAGTCATAAATTTCGTTCCTTTCTTCAGCGGATCATCATCGTTACATTACTGGCTGCGACGAGGATGACGATGGATAAAAGAAACATGAAGGAGACAATGACCAACGCGGCAAATACATATGTCATATTTTTCCCGATAATCTCGAGACAATCTGTAATTGTTTCGTCTCCGAGAGGCTGTAAAATAGCGCTGGCTACTTTGTAAACAAGAACGAGAGCCAGAATTTTAAAAGCCGGAAATGCGACAATTAACAGCAAGATGCCAGCGCCGGCAATCCCAATCGTATTTTTTAACAGCAGCGAAGCGCTCATAACCGTATCTGCTGCTTCTGTGAACATCTTTCCGACTACCGGGATAAAATTACCGGCAAAAAATTTCGCTGTCCGAATCGCCAGCCCGTCTGCCACGGCAGCAGCTGTTCCTTGAATAGAAACGATCGCTAAGTAAACCGCCATAAAAACACTTAACAAACCGACGCTCCAGCGGCGAAGAAGATCCGCAAGCTTTGTGGCTTTGTAATGAGCAGAAAACAAGCTGACGACACTTAGCAAAGTGGAAAAAAACAACAGCGGCAACACAACTTTTTGAATGACCAGCCCGCTGATGTTCATTAAAAAAATCAAAAACGGATGAAAGACAGTGGCTGAAACAGCTCCGCCTGTCGAAGCTAAAAGGGCGAGCAAAATCGGCATAAGCGCCAGCAAAAAC
Organism: Bacillus aerolatus; assembly: GCF_009183655.1. Classification (GTDB taxonomy): domain Bacteria; phylum Bacillota; class Bacilli; order Bacillales; family Domibacillaceae; genus Pseudobacillus; species Pseudobacillus aerolatus. The sequence continues at coordinate 232,935 of NZ_WEIO01000001.1, read as the reverse complement.
TGCACCATTTGATCGACCGCTTCCATGGCATAATTCATCGCAAGACGAAAGCTATTTAACGCGAGGATAAGCAATACCATTAACACGACACCGTAAGCTGTTTTGCTGACTGTTCCTTGTTCAAACGCATTTTGAAGAATTTGCAGAAACACAGAGAAAACAGTCAGCAAAATAAGCGTACCGAGCAGTTTTCCGTTCGCAAATAATTCATGAAAAAGAAAGCTTAACAGCCCTTTTGCCCACGACTCTATGGAAAACACTTGTCCCTCTTTAAAAAGATCTGTCAGAGGCTTACGCTCCATTTCAGGCAAATATTGTCCATATGTTTTTAAAAGGTGATCCCAATACACAGAAAGGTCATTCATTCCAAGCTGCTCAAGCTGATCTTCAGCAATTGTTTCGACACTTGCATCGCTTTCCTCCACTGATTCCGCCTGCACGGAATCAGTAGTAAAGAACATAAGAATGATGAACAGCCAGGCGATTTTTTGACAGAGCCGCATCTTTTTCACCGCCTTCCTCCGGCTGCTTGTCGGGGCTGACCAGGCGCTTTCGCTTTTCTTATTTTCCTGGAAGCATCGTTAAAATGGTTTCTATTAAAAGAGTCAGGATCGGCACTGCCATTGATAAAATAATGACCTTGCCGGCAAGTTCCATTTTCGCTGCCAACGCTTCCTGTCCGGCATCTTTCGTTATTTGGGCAGCAAATTCTGCGATATAGGAAACGCCAATAATTTTCAGAATTGTTTCAACGTAAACAATCTCTACTTCGGCCCGCGCAGCTAGTTTTTTGATCATAAGAATGATGTCTGCAATTCTGTCTGCCAAAAATAAAAACAAGCCGCTCCCGACAAACATCACAAGTAAAAAAGCAAAGATAGGCTGCTGTTCCTGCAAAAGAAGAGCCAAAAAAACCGTCACAAGAACAACAGCGGTTACTTGAATAATTTCAATGGTTTTCCTCTCCCGTCATTGAAATAAAAACACTTCTTTTATTTTGTCAAACAGCTCTTCCATGATGGAAACAACCATAAATAAAATGTATATAAAGCCGAACAGTGTCACCCATTGGGCATATTCTTTCTTCCCTACCTGCTCTAAAATCGTATGGAGGAATGCCACGACTAAACCGACACCGGCAATTTTAAAAATCACTTCCACCTCAATGCCCATTTCCTTCCCCCTTTTCTGCTAAAATAGCAGAAGCACGATTAACAGCCCGCCCATCAAACTTAAACTTCTTATCATTTTCCCATACCTCTTTTGCTTTTCATGCGCTTCCTCCTCCTGCCGCTTTAGATGGTTCAGTGTGACAAGAATTTGCTTCTGCTCTATTGTTCGATCGTGCTTGCCGACCGTCTCGCCAAACTCCAGCAGGATGCTCCGCTCGCTTTCGGCCAACGCCGTTTTCGGCCACATTCTTGCGAGACTTTCTTTCCATGCTTCCTTTGCATCCAATTCCGTCGATGTCAGCAGTTCACTAAATGAGGCAAACAGCTCACATATCGGAGGAGGAAGCCGCTCGGACAGCTTCCTGGCTGATTCATGAAGCGGTGTAGATCCGTACATAATTTCTGCTTCCAGCGACTGCAGAGCAGATCGAATGAAACGAATTTGTTTCGGCCGGTCATTCAGTCTTTTCGATTGTTCCGCTCCGATCCAAAACGACGCAAAGAGGATGAGCATGGCTCCAGCCCATTTCATTTGCTTGTCCTTTCCGGAAGCGAGAATTTATGGCCATTCTGATCCAATACAGTAAATGACCTCACGCCATTTTTTGAAGAAAGCTCGATGAACCGCTCAAACGCCCCACTTTCAATAATGGCCTGTATAATCGGACGGCGGACTGCTTCGTTAAAGCTTGATCCATGTGCAGTTGCCATTAATGTGATACCTGAGTTAATTGCTTCAGCCACTGCCTGTCCGTCTTCCGCTCTCCCAATTTCATCCGCCACTAATACATCCGGACTCATGGAGCGAATCATCATCATCATGCCTTCTGCTTTCGGGCAGGCATCCAGAATATCCGTTCGCATCCCGACATCAAGCTGCGGAATGCCTTTGACGCAGCCTGCAATTTCCGAACGTTCGTCGACAATGCCGACTTTTGCCGACGGGATAGCTCTCTGCTCGACCCCTGTGGCTGCTGTTCTTGCCAAGTCCCTGAGCAGCGTTGTTTTCCCGGTCTGCGGTGCTCCTATTATTAACGTGCTTTTCCACTTGCCGTCAAAAAGCCAGGGGATGAGCGGCTGACAGGCACCGATCTTTTCCCTGGCAATCCGCAAGTTAAATGAAGAAAGATGGCGCAAGGCTTTTACTTTGCCGCCTTCCAGAATGACTTTTCCTGACAGCCCGACACGGTGCCCTCCTTCGATCGTAAGATAGCCGCACCTTAACTCTTCATCGAGTGCGTAAAAAGAATGTTTGCTCAATTTATTGACGAGCGCTTGTCCCTCTTCAACAGTAACGATATGAGGCAGATGACAAAGGCGGCCGGCAATCACTTCCAGCGGCTTGCCGATGCGCACCCTGATTTCTTCAATTTCACTCTTTAATTGGGATGGCATCGTATCAATCGTCTCTTTTAATGTTTGCGGCAAATAAGAGTAGATAGTTTCCATGAACGTTTCCTCCTTTTCTCCTCCCTTTTTATTCAATGTATGTAGCTGATTTCAAGATATGCCAGCTCTGTTTTGACAAAAGAAAAAATGACCGGAAATATCCGGCCATTCACATTTAGTCTATTTATTTTCTTTTATTTCTGCCAGCATTTTAGATGCACAAAAAGCTGTTCCCCATAAAAGGGAACAGCTCTATTCTTTAAGCACGGGAGACGTAGCTGCCGTCATCTGTATTAACAATAAGTACATCGCCTTCATTAACGAAGAATGGCACTTGGACTGTTAGGCCTGTTTCAACCTTAGCAGGCTTTGAGCCGCCTGAAGCTGTGTCACCTTTAATTCCAGGCTCTGTTTCGATTACTTTCAATTCTACCGTGTTCGGAAGGTCTATTCCGAGCGTCTCAGTGTGATACATCATAATGGACACTTCCATGTTTTCCTTCAAGAATTTTAATTCGTACTCAATTTGAGAAGCCGGCAATTCAATTTGCTCATAAGAGTCATTGTCCATGAATACGTGCTGATCGCCGTTTGCATATAAATACTGCATTCTGCGGTGGTCAATTTGAGCTTTCCCAACTTTTTCCCCTGCACGGAACGTTTTTTCTTGTATGTTGCCGTTGCGCAGGTTACGCAGCTTGGAACGAACGAAAGCCGCTCCTTTTCCCGGTTTGACGTGCTGGAAATCAACAACGCGCCAAAGCCCGCCATCTACTTCAATCGTTAAACCTGTGCGAAAATCATTTACTGAAATCATCTTATTTTTCCTCCTGTTTCCTTAAAGAATAAGTAAATCTTTAGTGGAATGCGTGAGCGTTTCGTTGCCTGTTTCTGTAATCAGTGTATCATCTTCAATACGCACACCGCCGAGGCCTGGCACATAAATGCCCGGTTCAACCGTAACAATCATTCCCGGCTCGAGGACTGTATCAGAACGGAAGGAAAGCGCCGGTCCTTCATGAACTTCGAGTCCGATGCCATGGCCTGTCGAGTGGCCGAAATACTCCCCATATCCTTTTTCGGTAATGTAGTCACGGGTAATCGCATCAGCCTCTTTGCCCGTTAGGCCGCTTTTAATCTGTTCCATGCCTTTCACTTGAGCATCGAGCACAATTTGGTAAATTTCCTTCAATTGTTCAGATGGTTCCCCGACTGCCACAGTCCGGGTAATATCGGAAACGTACCCTTTATAATAAGCTCCGTAATCCAATGTAACCATATCGCCTTTTTCAATCACTTTATCACTTGCCACGCCATGGGGCAAAGCTGACCGCTTGCCTGATGCTACGATCGTATCAAATGAAGAAGATGCTGCACCCCATTTTCTCATGAAAAACTCAAGTTCATTGGAAACATCCAATTCAGTCTTTCCCGGCTGGATAAATTCAATGATATGCTTAAAAGCTGCATCGGCGATATCGGCTGCTTCCTTTAATATCTTAATCTCTGAATCATCCTTAATCAAGCGCAATTTTTCAATCATTTCACTTACTGGCACTAACTCTCCCTTGATCAGTCCTTTAAGCGTTTCGTAGGATTGAAAAGTAGTGTACGCTTTCTCAAAGCCGAGCCGCTGAATACCTAGCTGTTCAGCTTGTACCGCTGCTTCTTCATGTAACGTTCCTTTATGCTGGACTACTTGAAATCCTTGCGCCTGCTTTTCCGCCTGCTCAACGTAGCGGAAATCAGTAATGAAAAGAGCTTTTTCTTCCGAAATAAGCACAGCCCCGGCAGAGCCAGTGAAGTTTGAAACGTACCGGCGGTTGTATGGGCTCATAACAAGCAGGCCGTCAAGTCCTTTCTTTTTCATCTGCGCACGCAGCTTTTCTATCTTAGTCATTTGATTCTTCCTTCCCTTGTTTATGTATAAGTGCCTGCAAGGCAAAGTCATAGCCCAAAAAGCCAAGCCCCGCAATTTGTCCGGCTGCCACAGGCGCAATGACTGAATGTTCCCGAAACGGTTCACGATTATGAACATTGCTTATATGCACTTCAATCACCGGCACAGGAATGGAAGCGACAGCATCCCTAATGGCATAGCTGTAATGAGTAAAGGCTCCCGGATTAAAGATGATGCCATCGATTTCTTCATCGGCAGCCAGATGAAGTCTGTCAATCAATTCCCCTTCATGATTGGATTGAAACGTACTGACAGACGCCCCCAACTCTCTTCCTTTGGCAATAATGCGGCTTTCAAGGTCTTCTAATGTTTCGCTTCCGTAAATATCTGGTTCTCGTTTCCCCAGCCGATTTAAATTTGGTCCGTTTAATAAAAGAATATGTTGCATGCTATCCCCTGCCCCCGAATTTTAGTTGCATGAATATTTTAACATATCTAAAATCCCAAAAACTACTTACTCGTTTACCTTTTTCCAGGCGTTTAAGCGTTTCTCTTTCAGAAGATGCTGCTCATATCCGTAAGAAATGGAATACCCAATAAATAAACCATACAGTATGAACAGACAAAGAGTGGTGGAAATCGTATCGGTGTTAAGTGTTCTCCACGACGGAATACTTGCTAAGAGCGGATGGATAACTATAAACAAAATCCCCCATAGCGCTGCGCCGAAAAGCACCCCTGCCCAGATTGTTTTGCTTTTTTTCAGAAGAAAAAAATACACGATAGCAAGAATGACGGATATTCCTATTTGAAAAGCCAGACCAGCCATTGCTTTAGGAAATCCATTTTGAATTTTTGGCACATTTACGTATTTGACTACGGCGTTTATGTCAAATGTTATAAAATGAAAATAGGCTGCCAATTGAGCTGCTCCCCCCCAAATCAGACCTCCAAATAACCCTATTACCAATGCATAACTTAAAGGAAATTCAGCTTTTTTTTCTCGTATTTGCTTCTGTTCCATTGCGCACCTCCACAAGAATAAGTAAAAAACACATAAAAGCAAGATTACTGAGTGATTCAGCTTTTATTTTTGCTTAAAAAGGGATAGAATATGTATATAGAAGCTTTTTACATCTGTTAGTAATGAAAGAGGGTATAAGATGAGTGATCAAAAGCCGGTTTATGGCGGGCAGGCTCTTATCGAAGGCGTCATGTTTGGCGGGAAATATCATACGGTCACAGCGATTCGTCGAAAAGACCGTTCAATCGAATTTTTCCATTTGCCAAGAAAATCGCAGCCTGTTTTGCAAAAACTGAAGAAAGTTCCTTTTTTACGAGGGATTTTTGCTATTTTAGATTCGGCAGCAACCGGTTCGAAGCATTTGAATTTTGCGCAGGAGCAGTATGACTTGGATCCTGAGGAAGACGGGCAGCCGGCAGAAAGTGCGGAGCCTTCAAAATGGACGATGGTGCTCGGTGTAGCTGCAGTCGGCATTCTTTCTTTTTTATTCGGAAAATTTATTTTTACGCTCGTGCCTGTGTTTCTTGCGGAGCTCACTCGTCCTGTTTTTTCGAGCGACTTTGCGCAAATCTTAATTGAAGGCGTTTTTAAGCTGCTTCTCCTGCTTATATATATTTATTTAATCGCTTTAACCCCGCTCATTAAACGTGTGTTTCAATATCACGGAGCTGAACATAAAGTAATTAACGCGTTTGAAAGCGGCCGCCCATTGACAGTGGAAAATGTGCAGGCAGCTTCCCGTCTCCATTATCGCTGCGGGTCTAGTTTTATTTTATTCACCGTCATTGTCGGTATCTTTGTTTATATGCTCGTTCCAACAGATCCGCTTTATGTTCGAGTATTAAACAGAATCGCCCTTATTCCAGTCGTTTTAGGCATTTCATTTGAAGTGCTGCAGCTGACAAACAAATTGCGTGACGTGCCTGTGCTTCGCTTTCTTGGCTATCCGGGCTTATGGCTTCAGTTGCTGACAACAAAAGAACCAGAAGATGACCAGGTGGAAGTGGCGATCGCTTCATTTGAAAAACTGGTAACAATGGAAGAAAACACGAAAAAGGGGTTAAGTACAGAGAAAATTGTCTAAGATGTAAATAACAGCTGATTTAACAGCTCTTTAGGAGGTGGCTTTTTTGACAATCCGGACAGTCATTGCCTATACACTCATTGGACTCGCTGCTATTGGTTTAGTTTCCATGCTGCTTTATTCGCCTGGGGCTTTAGTAAAACAGCTGATCGTACTTGTTATCACCGCTGTGGTTATTTATTTCATTTACCGTTTAGTCATTCGAAAACGGCTCGGCGGCGGCACGGAAGATAAGGCGTTTGCAAAGGCAGCCAAGCAATCAAAGAAAAGGCTGCAAAAAAAACAAAAACCTTCCTCTTCTTCACCTGTTTCTTCGAAAAAGAAACCTTTCCGCAGAAAAAGCGCCAGCCATTTAACCGTTATTGAAGGAAAAAAAGGAAAAAGAAACAACCGGGCGTCTTCTTAAGGCCCGGTTGTTAATAGCACCAGCGTTTTAAAAACGCTTCTGCATACTCGCGCCCCGTTTGAATTAGGGCGTCTTTTTTTTCGTCTGTTAAGTTAAATTCTGTCACAGCAGTGCCTTTTACCGGAATAAAAATAATGTTTTTCTCATGCCTTCTCGAAATATACCTTGCATCGTGCGCATCCTTCATTGTATGGAGCAGCGCGCTGAACAAGTCCGCTCCTGTTTTTACTTGCCGCGGAAGTGCCATTGTTTGTGTACTCAGCTTTATCCCAAGTACCGGCCGCGGACGCTTTTTTTCTTCGTCAAACAACCAGAGAGGAAAATTGCTCAGCACTCCGCCATCCACCATCAAAGCGTTTCCATGCGGCTCAAGGATTTTCACCGGCTGAAAAAAGTAAGGCAAGGTGCAGCTCATCCTGACCGCTCGAGCAACTGAAAACGTGCGCGGGTTGATTTTATACGCGGGAAAGTCATCTGGCAGCGTGAGCATCCGCCCATTCGTAATATCTGATGTAACTACCCGCAGTGCACCGGGAGCAAGATCGCCAAATGAGCGGATCCCTTTTTGTGCCAATAGGCCTTCAAGCCATTGCTCAAGCTTTTTCCCTTTATACAAACCTAGCTTAAAATAAATACTCAGCCAGCGGGCAAACGGGAAATCGAACCGTGTTTCGTCAAGCAGCTGCTTTTCATTTACTTCGGTCATCACTTTCTTTAACTCTTCACTCGTATACCCGGCCGCAATTAACGCCGCCATAATCGCTCCCGCACTCGTCCCGGCCAGTCTGACAAACGTCAGCCCCCTCTGTTCAATCGCTTCATATGCGCCAATGAGCGCGAACCCTTTTATTCCCCCTCCTGAAAAGACACCATCGATTTTCATACACTCTTCTCTCCCTTTCTGCTTGCTTTTTATATGTGTAATCGGGGAGAAGTTGTCCTAGAAGATAATATTAAAAAGATCGTTGCTGACGGGGTAGTTGTTCATCATTTCGAGGTGGTTGTTCACGAGTTTGGGAGCGGTGTTCGTCATTTGGGGACAGTTGTTCACGAATTCGGGGGCGTTGTTTATCATTTGGGGATGGTTGTTCACGAATTCGGAGCGTTATTCATCATTCTCAACAAGTTGTTCATTTTAATGGTAACAAATAAAAAAACCGGCTTCCAAATCGTAAACGGAAGCCGGTTTTAATTATTTTATTTATTAATTACAAACCACATTTCAGCTGGGCGCCACAGTTTGTACATGTGTTGCACCCGCCCATTTCTTCGACTGTTCCTTTGCGGCAGACCGGGCAAGTATTGCCGACTTCGCTGCCGATTGTGACGTTTGTGGAGCGGATTTCTTGAATCGTATCAACAAGAACGATGTGATGTTCATGTTCTTTCGGTTTTGTTTCCTCTTGTTCATCGAAATCATTTTCTTCCGCTTTCAATGTCAGCACTTGTGAATCACGGCTGCCGTCCACATAAACGGTGCCGCCTTTCGCACCGCCTTTATAAAGACGCTCGTACACTTGCTCTACTTGTTCAACAGTGTAACCACGCGGAGCATTCACCGTTTTAGAAATCGAGCTGTCAATCCAGCGCTGAATGACACATTGAACATCCGCGTGCGCTTCAGGAGCGAGACTCATCGCTGTCACAAACCATTCCGGCAGCTGATCAGGATTGGCATCTGGATGACGCTCTAAATAATCTTTCACAATATCCGCTTTCACTTCAATAAACTTACCTAAGCGTCCGCTGCGGTAGTATGTGAAGGAGAAGTAAGGCTCTAGGCCTGTAGATACTCCAACCATTGTTCCAGTGGACCCCGTTGGAGCAACAGTTAAGAGATGCGAATTACGAATTCCACTTTCCAGAATTGCTTCTCGTACGTCTTCTGGCATCTTTTGCATAAATCCTGTTTCACTGAATGCTTGGCGCAGACGATTTGTTTCTTCTGCAGTTTCACCTTCAAGGAACGGGAAACTGCCTTTTTCTTTCGCCAGTTCAACAGATGCTTTATAAGCTGTTGTGGCAATCGTTTCAAACACTTTGTCCACTAATTCATTGCCTTCCGGTGAACCGTACTCTTTTTCACAATAAATTAATAAGTCAGCAAGGCCCATCACACCAAGGCCGACACGGCGTTCGCCGAGCGCTTGCTTTTTGTTTTCTTCTAAGAAATAAGGTGTCGCATCAATCACGTTATCCTGCATACGGACACCTGTGCGAACCGTCTCTCTCAACTTTTCAAAATTAACCGTTTTTGTTTCCTTGTCTGCCATTTCTGCTAGGTTCACGGCAGCTAAGTTACAGACGGAAAATGGTGCGAGTGGTTGTTCCAGTTTTTTGTTATCCTAAAGGCTTTTTATCCTCTAGTTCTTACAGTTGAATTTCTGTAAGCTCAGCATACATCTTCATTACACACTTGCTTCATAAATATAAGCAGTTCTTTTCTTCCACGATCTTCTCCAAATACGGCTTTGGATATTACTCTAAAATCTTTCACCCCAAACCTTTGATAAATTTCTTCTACCATCGGATTGATTGTGGGCTTAATTCTATTGAATTGCGCCTGTAAAATCAATTCTTTGTTTTGTTCGGCCCATTGAATAATATAGGTGCGAATTTCTGCATGAATACCTTCCCTCTTATGAATATAAGCTTGAGTTGCTATTTCTATAGCATATTTTCCAGAGCATTGTTGGCTACAGTATACCTGTGAAGATGTAATTAAAACTTCAAATTTCTCTATACATAATTTACATCTTCTTATTTCTCTGGGAGTTTTTATTTTCCCCTTTTGAGAAAGTCCAGATTTTCTAAGCCCTTCAATCATCCGCTCTTTAGATGCTGAATTTGATGCCCATAATTGTTTTGTATGTTCACCTATTTTTTTCTTAACTTCCTCACTATGTTTCATTTGGTAATGTGCATTTAATTCCCCTTTAGATGACTTGTTTATTGTCGTATCAAGAGAGCTATTCCATTTTGTAATTACGGAATTTAAGGAGAATGGAAGTTCGTTATACAGCTCAAGCAACTCTTCATAAGATATTAATACGCACTTAATATTATATATTTCTTCAATGGTATTTAAGATCTTTAGCGCATTTTCTTTTACTTTAGGTTCTCGCGATTTAATTTCCACTATTTTTTCAAGGTTGCCGTATTTATCGTAAAAAAAGAAGTCTGGCTTATATTTTTTATACCCGATATCAAATACTTTGTCCTCATAACTCCATGGTAAGGAAAAATAATCAAGATATACCGCATATGCATACTCATAAGAACTCCTTAAATAAAAGTTCTTATAGAATCCCGCGTAGCCTCTATTCATGACAGACACCCTTTCCAAATTCATAAGGACGTTTCGAGTATTGTTATTTACTTGTGTAATGTTGCGGTCTCGTGCGCACATTATAGTCTCTTTCGAGGATCAGTGCGTATGCGTTGCCCCTGACTAAAGCTTTACCTTTAGCCTTCGGTTCGGATTAGCATCTCAGCCTTCCCGCTTTATCCCGCAATGTTTAACGTGAGGCGAAATCCACCACACGGATTCGTTGCTACTACTTGCTGTCCATACGCTTTCGCATTCGTCATTTCGTTCGCATTATCAATAAAGAAAATGCCCGGTTCTGCTGAGTACGTTGCGCAAATGTTGATCAAGTTCCATAGTTCACGCGCCTTGATTTTGCGGTATGTGCGTACAGCATAGCCTTGTTTTTCCCATTCGCGGACGTCACCGACTTCGTGCCATTTCTCATTGTAATGAGCCATTTCTTCTTTTGTATATTTTTCAACAGCCGGGAAGCGCAGTTCGTATTCAGTGTCTTTTTCTACCGCTTCCATGAAATCTTTTGTCAAGCAGATAGAAATGTTAGCGCCTGTTAAGAAATCAGGATTATGAACGGTATACGTCCCGCCTGTTTTCAACTTTTCTTCTGCTTCTTTAATAATTTCAGCACTGAATCCGCCGTAGCCCGGGATGTGTTTGTAATTCACGACTCCTTGATACATCGCTTCTTCACGTTCAGTGAGCGGTTTGAAGTTCAGCTTGTCCTTCGCCGCTTTTTTAATTTGTTCATCTTCGGTATTTTCAAGCAAATAGCGTAAAATACGCGGATTTTGCATTTTGGAAATAATGAATTCTACGATATCCGGATGCCAGTCTGCCAGCATAATCATTTGTGCTCCACGTCTTGATCCACCCTGTTCCACAAGATGCGTTAATTTCGCAATGTCATCAAGCCAGGAAACTGACCCGGAAGATTTTCCGTTGACGCCTTTGGCGAGTGTGTTGCGCGGACGAAGGGTTGAGCCGTTTGTGCCGACTCCGCCGCCGCGGCTCATGATTTCCATTACTTGCTTGCGGTGTTCGGAAATGCCTTCGCGCGAATCGGGAACGAACGGCATAACGTAGCAGTTGAAGTACGTAACATCCGTCTGTGCACCCGCTCCGTAAAGGACACGTCCTGCTGGAATGAAGTTTAAGTTCACAAGTTCGTTATAAAACTTTTCGAACCATTCTTTCCGCTTCTCTTCTGTTTTTTCGACAGAAGCAAGGCCTGTTGCGTTTCTTTTGGCGATTTGCTCGTAGTAGATTTCGAGCGGCTTTTCAATCACATCGAGCGGACGGCGGATAATACCCGTTTCCTGTTCTTTCGGATCATCAAGCGCACTGCGGAATTCTTCATCCACAAGCACTTCCGCCTTTTTCTCCTGCCAGTCGATGCTGACGATAAAGCCAACTCCTCGTGCGGGAAATTTCGGATCTTCCTTAATCGTTAACACAACAAAATCGCCTTCTGTTAATGTGACTTTCTCCGTGTCTTTAAACGAATAGCGGTCGATCATTACGAGACGTGAAACCCCTTTGTGAGTGATTTTCATATCGGGGGTGACAGGATGGACTTGAGGAAAGACGCTGATGTCTTTGTTCAGCCTGTCGATGTTGAGGGACATATTCTTTTGTGACGCAACAGACATAATCACAACTCCTTTTCTTCTACAAGGTTCATAGTCATTTCAAACATTGTATTCATATACTTTGATCAAAAACTAGAACAAACACAATATATTGTGTTTGTTCTTCTTGATTCATTACTATATATTGAGTTAAAAACATTTTTTTGTCAAGTTGAAAAACAGCCGGATTTGCCGGTAAAAATGAATTTACGCTAGAAAAACCGCCATTATTCCCGAGAAAAGAAAAATTTTCACCGTTGCAGTTAATAGAAACCCCTGTTCGTTTTTCCGCAAAAAAAGAGAACAAGCCCGAAGGCCGGTTTCTCTTTTTCCTGCCCATTCACCTTTTAAAATTCCAATCATCAGAAGAATACTTTTCTATTGCGAGCCGCTCAATATAAGCCGTTTGCTCCTTTGAAAACTCAAGCGGTTCCAGCTCAATTTCCAGACCTTCTTCAAACCCTTTCTTAAATGCTTCGCCTGCCATTTGCAGCGTTATTTTATTCGAGCTGATGTCATTGACAGCCACGGCTTTATTTTTAAAGGCCTGCTGCATCCGCTCTTTCAAACGTTCATTCGGATATGTAAACAAACTGAACAGCTTATCTTCATCGAGATCGAGTAAAATCGACCCGTGCTGCAAAATGACGCCTTTTTGTCTCGTTTGCGCGCTTCCGGCTACCTTCCGCCCTTCGACAACAAGCTCATACCAGCTCGGCGCATCAAAGCAAACAGATGACCGTGGATTTTTCAAACTGCTTTTCTCTTCTTCTGTCCTCGGTATGGCGAAATAGGCATCTAAGCCAAGATGGCGGAACCCTTTTAAAATCCCTTCAGATATCACTCTATACGCTTCTGTCACGCCCGCAGGCATATTTGGATGCTCTTCTGTCACAATCACGCTGTACGTCAGCTCATGCTCGTGGAGCACGCCTCTTCCACCGGTCGGACGACGGACGAAACCAAGCCCGTGCCGTTTCACTGCGTCAAAATCAATTTCCTTTTCCGCTTTTTGAAAATAGCCGATCGACAACGCTGCCGGTTCCCAGCCGTAAAAACGGATGACCGGTGGGATTTTCCCTTCGCTGTGCCACTCTAAAAGTGCTTCATCCATAGCCATATTAAAGCTCGCCGATTGACGGCCGGAATCAACAAATTTCCAAATCTCTTTTTTCATCGTGACTGCCGCCTTCTTTATTATAAATTCAACCCATTTAGTGTATCAAAAGCCGAAGAAAAAACAAAGAAAAAGACACATGATAAACAGCTGTTTATTTCTTTTGATTCTTCACGTACCCGCGTTTATAATAGAGGTTAGCGCATGTTTACCAGGAAGGGGTGTATCCATTGCTCTATACAATAGCTGCAATATTAGGCGCCATTATTTTGTATACTTTATATATGTATTTTTCCCAAAAAAAAGCGGTCAAGCCGCTCTCGCAGGAAGAGTTCATTAAAGGCTACCGCAAAGCACAGCTCATTGATGTCCGTGAACCGAATGAATTTGAAGCTGGCCATATATTAGGCGCGCGCAACGTTCCGCTTACACAAATGAAAACGCGCATGAAGGAAATTCGTCCGGACAAGCCGGTTTACCTGTATTGCCAAAGCGGCCTTCGCAGCGGTCGAGCGGCCCAGACATTGTACAAAAAAGGCTACCGGGACCTTCATCATCTTGAAGGCGGCTTTAAAAAATGGACTGGAAAAGTAAAAAGCAAATAAAAAACTGCCTCCTTCGAGGCAGTTTTTTATTTATACGTTTTGTAATTCTTTTTCATAGCGAAGAACAGGTTTACGGGCAGCTGTCGTTTCATCAAGTCTGCCAATTACTGTTGTATGCGGCGCTTCCTGAACGATTTCAGGATTCGTTTCTGCTTCTTTCGCAATTCGGATCATTGCATCGATAAATGCATCAAGCGTTTCTTTCGATTCTGTTTCTGTCGGCTCAATCATGATGCACTCTTCTACATTCAGCGGGAAGTAGATCGTTGGCGGATGATAGCCAAAATCAAGCAGGCGCTTCGCCATATCGAGCGTACGCACGCCAAGCTTTTTCTGGCGTTTGCCGCTTAGAACAAACTCATGCTTGCAATGGCGGTTAAATGGTAAATCAAAATAAGGAGCAAGGCGGCGCATCATATAGTTCGCATTTAATACCGCGTACTCTGTCACTGCTTTTAAGCCATCAGGACCCATGGAACGAATATACGTATACGCACGGACGTTAATGCCAAAGTTTCCGTAGAAAGGCTTTACGCGCCCGATCGCCTGCGGGCGGTTGTAGTCAAAGTGGTAAACGCCCTCTTTTTTCACAAGCACCGGTTTCGGCAAGTACGGAATTAAATCTGCCTTGACGCCGACAGGGCCAGACCCTGGACCGCCGCCGCCATGAGGGCCAGTGAACGTTTTATGAAGATTTAAATGGACGACGTCAAAGCCCATATCGCCCGGGCGCGCTTTCGACATAACCGCATTTAAATTCGCACCATCATAATACAGCTTGCCGCCGACCCCGTGAATAATTTCAGCCATTTCCAAAATATTTTCTTCAAACAAGCCGAGCGTATTGGGATTTGTCAGCATGAGCGCAGCGGTTGTTTCGTCAACAACACGCTTTAAATCTTCCAAATCCACTAATCCGTCTTCACCTGATTTCACAGTGATTGTTTCAAAGCCGGCGACTGTCGCAGAAGCAGGGTTCGTTCCGTGAGCAGAATCCGGCACGATGACTTTTGTACGGTTGAAATCGCCGTTTGCTTCGTGGAAAGCACGGATCATCATCAGACCCGTCCACTCGCCGTGGGCACCTGCGGCCGGCTGCAGCGTGACTTCATCCATGCCGGTAATTTCTTTCAGGTGTTCCTGGAGGTCATACATTAATTCCATGGCCCCCTGCACCGTTTCTTCCTGCTGGAGCGGGTGAATATGAGCAAAGCCGTCAAAACGGGCCACATCTTCATTGATTTTCGGATTATATTTCATCGTACAGGAACCGAGTGGATAAAACCCTGAATCGATTCCGTGGTTTCTTTTCGACAGCGCTGTATAATGACGCATAATATCAAGTTCAGATACTTCAGGAAGCTCAGGTGCTTCTTCGCGCAAATATCCATCAGGCAAAAGTGCGGCTACGTCTGTTTCCGGCACATCCAGTTCAGGCAGACTGTAACCAATCCGTCCTGGCTGAGACACTTCAAAAATAAGCTCCTGGTCCTTCTTATTCATGGCTATCCCCCAATTCTTTAGCAAAGAGTTCAATTTCTTCTTTCGTCCGTAGTTCTGTGACAGCGACTAGCATGCATTTTTCCAATCCTTCATACGTAAGCCCGAGGTCATAGCCGCCGATGATGCCTTTTTCAAGCAGCTTTTGATTCACTTCTTTCACCGGCTTGTTCAGACGAACAACAAATTCGTTGAATACAGGAGTATCGAATACAATTTCGACACCGTTTTTCTTAAGAGACTCTCTCGCATAAAATGCTTTTTGCAAGTTTTGTACAGCAATTTCACGGACGCCGGCTTTGCCTAGTGCCGTCATCGCTACGCTTGCTGCCAAGGCATTAAGCGCCTGATTGGAACAAATATTAGACGTCGCTTTATCACGACGGATATGCTGCTCGCGTGCCTGCAGCGTCAAAACAAACCCGCGGCGGCCTTCTTCATCATGCGTTTGACCGACAAGACGGCCTGGTACTTTTCTCATTAACTTTTTCGTTACCGCAAAATATCCGCAGTGCGGCCCGCCAAATTGGGCCGGAATGCCGAATGGCTGTGCATCGCCAATCACGATATCAGCGCCAAATTTCCCCGGAGGCGTGAGCGCTCCTAATGAAAGTGGATTAGAAGAAACGACAAACATCGCTTTTTCGCCGTGTGCAGCTTTTTCAACTTCTGGCAATGACTCAATTGCACCGAAAAAGTTTGGATATTGAACGATGACTGCCGCTGTGTCACTGTCAACAAGCTCATTTAAGCGGTCGATATCGGTTACCCCGTCTTTATGAGGGACTTCCACTACTTCAATGTTTTGTCCTTTAGCATACATTCTCAACACGTCGCGAGATTCCGGATGAACCGTTTCCGACACGAGCACTTTCGTTCTTTTCGTCTGACCCGCACTAAGCATCGCTGCTTCTGCAAGAGCTGTGCCGCCATCATACATAGAAGAGTTGGCAACGTCCATTCCTGTCAATTCACAAATCATCGTTTGGAATTCAAAAATAGCCTGCAGCTCACCTTGAGAAATTTCCGGCTGATACGGTGTATACGCCGTGTAAAATTCAGAGCGGGAAATGACATGATCCACAATCGACGGTGCATAGTGGTCGTAGACGCCGGCTCCAAGAAAAGAAGCATACTCTTTTGCATTGGCGTTTTTTGCGGCCAAAGCACTTAATTCTTTTTTCAACGCTGGTTCTGCTTTCGCTTCTTTAATGTTGTACAACCCTTTAAAGCGTACTTTTTCAGGGATATCTTCAAATAACTCATCTATAGTTTGGACACCGACAGCTGAAAGCATTTCTTTTTTGTCGGATTCTGTCATTGGCAAGTAACGATGCTTCATAATTTTCCCCTTCCCTCTACTCTTATTTTGAACGTTTGTAAAACGGTGGCTTTACTGTTTTGGCCGCTAATTTTTTTCCGCGAATCTCTACAAACATTTCTTGCTCAGGTACGGCTAACTCGGCTTTTACTAAAGCGAGACCGATATTTTTCTTTAATGTCGGCGATTGGGTGCCAGTTGTGACATAACCCACTTCCTCATCGTTGGAAAACACAGGATAGCCATGGCGCGGAATGCCCCGGTCGATCATTTCAAGACCGATCAATTTTCTGGCAGGTCCATTTTCTTTTTGGGCTTTCAAAACAGCAAGACCGATAAAATCCGCTTTATTCGTTTTGACTGCAAAACCGAGTCCGGCTTCAAGCGGTGAAATCTCTTCTGACAATTCCTGGCCGTAAAGCACAAGATTCGCTTCAAAACGAAGCGTGTCGCGAGCGCCAAGACCGCACGGAACGAGCCCTTCTTCTTTGCCCGCTTCTAACAAATCTTTCCACAGCTTAGGTGCATCTTCACTCCGGCTGTAAATTTCAAAACCGTCTTCACCGGTATAGCCTGTCCGGGACACAAGCGCATGCACGCCGTTAATATTGACATTCTGACGGAATTTAAAGAACTTTATTTCACTTAAATCCACTTCTTTAACAAGCTGTTGCAGTATGCTTTCTGCAAGCGGACCTTGGATTGCGAGCTGAGCCCAGTCTGTTGATACATTATCAATTTGTACTTCGCCCGCCTGGTGCTGTTTTAGCCACTTAAAATCCTTATCCGTATTGGCTGCATTCACGACGAGAAGGTAATCTTCTTCAGCCAGCATGTAGACGAGCAAATCATCAATCGTACCGCCTGTTTCATTACACATCACTGTGTAAATAGCTTGATCAGGCTGAAGATTGGCCAAATCGTTCGTCATCATTTTTTGCAGGAACGCTAATGCGTCTTTTCCCTTTACCGCGATTTCTCCCATATGAGATACATCAAAAAGCCCTGCCTTAGTCCGTACAGCTTCATGCTCTTCTTTAATGCTTGAAAACTGGACAGGCAGTTCCCATCCTCCAAAATCGATTGTTTTTGCTCCGTATTCTTTATACGATTCAAACAGCGGTGTGCGCTTTAATTCTCCCATTTCCCTTCCCCCTTCATCATCTATTAGTTCATCGTCATTTTGCTGTCCATTCAATTATTTTTCCGCGAAAAAAAGACAGAGAACAGCTTATAAAAGTTGTTCTCTGTCCTTGAACCTGAAAGTTTCCCCTGATAAATCAAGGTGTCTTCTTTGGTGGTTTCGATATCGAAACACTCTCCAGAGGTGCGTCCAGCAAGAGTTCTTTTGCCTGAGAGATTCACAAAAAGCTTGTTTGCTCCTTCGGCGCTGTATACACAGTCTCTCCCCTCGCCTTCATTCGCTATATTTAATTAAAAAATGGGCATACTATGAACGTCCGTTTAGAAAAAAATAAAAACGTTCGGATTTTGCAAAATGACTTAATATTTAGTTCCCTTACATCCTACCATTAAAGATAAGGTTTCGGCAATATATTTTATAAAGGAGTTTTTGAAATGAACGTAGATATGTGTTTTAATCACGCATGGGAAGAAGAGTTAGAGAAAAGAATTGAGCAGGACGGACCATGGGGAAGCTGGCCGCTTTTTCAATCAACCGTAAAAATGGAAACACGAATGATGGTATCAAATTTCGAAGGATTGTTAGCTCCTGCTTTCTTGCCCGGGCTCACCGCTCTTCCCCATCAGCTTGAAGCAGCGAGAAGAGTGATTGAAGAAATGAATGGAAAAGCAATTTTAGCCGATGAAGTCGGCCTTGGAAAAACGATTGAAGCAGGACTTGTGTTAAAAGAATATTTAGTCCGCGGCCTTGTAAAGAAAGTATTGATATTGACCCCTGCTTCTCTCGTTTCACAATGGGCAAGCGAATTAAACAATAAATTCTACATTCCAGCTGTCGCTCAAAAAAAGCTGTACGCCTGGGATCAATATGACATTGTTATTTCATCAATAGATATGGCGAAGCGAAGTCCACATAAAGAAAAAATTTATGAGCAGAACTATGATTTAGTCATCATTGATGAAGCTCACAAATTAAAAAACCATAAAACAAAAAACTATCAATTCATTCGTCATTTAAAAAAGAAGTTTTGTCTGCTTCTGACGGCCACACCAATTCAAAATAGGTTAGATGAAATGTTTCATCTTGTTTCATTATTAAAGCCCGGTCATTTAGGGAATGAAAGTCAATTTAGCGAGCAATTTAAAAAAGGAGACCGTCAAGTACAAAATCACCATCACTTAATGAAGCTGATGAATAAAGTGATGATTCGCAACCGTCGGCAAGACACTGGTGTTGAGTGGGCAGCCCGTAAAGTAGATTCAATTAAAGTCGCTTTCACGGATAAAGAGCGCACATTTTATGATGCTCTCCAGCTTTTTGTCCGCAGCCAGCCGGAAGATGTCCGTTCTTCGTTCTCTTTGCTTACCTTACAGAGGGAAGCTTGCAGCAGTAAAGAAGCTGTTTTTTTCACTTTGAAAAACATGGCGAAAAAATGGCTTGATGACGGCATGGAACTGCCTGAACACTTTCAGCAAATTTTATCTCACATGGAACAAATCACACACAACTCAAAAGCGCAAAAAGCACTGGAGCTCATTCAATCTATTAATGACAAAGTAATTATTTTTACGGAATACCGGGCCACACAAATGTACTTGCAATGGTTTTTTAAACAAAACGGCATTTCCTCTGTTCCCTTTCGCGGCGGCTTTAAACGCGGAAAAAAAGACTGGATGAAACAGCTTTTTCAACATCAGGCGCAAGTCCTAATCGCTACAGAAGCTGGCGGCGAAGGACTAAACCTGCAATTTTGCCATCACCTAATTAACTTTGACCTTCCGTGGAATCCAATGCGGCTCGAACAAAGGATTGGAAGGATTCACCGTTTTGGACAATCAGAAGACGTACATATCTATAATTTCAGCATCGAAGAGACAATTGAAGATCGGATTTTGCAGCTGCTCTACGAAAAAATTCATTTATTTGAAAAAGCTGTCGGACAACTGGATGATATTTTGGAAAAGATGGAGATTCCAAATATGGAGGAACACTTGACCGATATATTCCAACATTCAAAAACAGAAGGAGAACTACAAGTAAAAATGAGAAACTTGGAAGCAGCGCTTGAACTCGCTAAAGAGTGGAAAGAAGGAGAGGAATCATTTGCTGAAAAACGAAATTCATCTATTTCTTGAAGATTATTTTAAAGCGGCGGAATGTACGTTCTTAGAAGAAACAGAAGGTTCACTTACTGTAAAACTGACGCCCGAACTTGATAAAGAGCTGATGAACCGACCTTTTTATTGGCATTATGCTGAGAAAACAGGCATGAAGGGAGAACCGCTGTCGTTAACGCTTATTACCGATCAAGATAAAGCGCCTGAAGGGCTGAAAGGTGAAAATGTCCATTTTGGCGCTCCCCGTCTGCAGCAAATTTTTCAATCAGCCAAGCGGCATGCGAGTTTTATCCGCCTATACGAACAGAAAGGATTTGGCCGTCAGCAGCCTCTCCATCCGTGGCTGTTAGTGAATATGAAAGTATCTTATGAAGCGGATCGCAAAAAAGACATTTTTTATTCGTACGGACTGAATTTAATCAACGGCTCGATTCAGGAAGATTTTATGAGTGCACTGAGCCGCAAATCATTATTATCAAAAATTCCTGATTTTTCTTTTACAATTACTCCTTTAATTAAACCTCAGAGCGGTGTCAAGCGGCTGCAGCGGTTTTTAACGGCACAAATTGAAAAAGAAAATCATGATTGGGCAGTGAAAGCGAATAAAAGGTGGGCAGAGGATTTAAATCTGCTCGATTGCTTTTATGAAGAAGAAGAGGAAAAGCCTGAAGCTTATTTTATCGAAAAAGCGGCTCTCGAAAAACAATACTCACCTAAAATTTACGCGGACATTATTAACGGCGGACTCATTTATTTGCAGCCGCAAAGCGGATGATTTAAGCCCGCTTTATCCATAGACAAAAGGCGCCGGCCTTACTTTTTATTAAAAAGCTGGCGCAGCGCCCAGGGAAGTAAACCGAACCACCTCGAAGAAAATGCAGAACGTTCAGCTTGTTTGCGCTGCCGTTTTTCTTTTCTTACTTGTTTCGGTTCATTTAAATAGCTAAGAAAAGTTTCCATAAAATATTTCACGTATTCGTTCATAAGCACCGCCTCCTTTGAACGGTGTCAGTTTTTCCAGTTTTCCTCCTTTTTAAACAATATACTTTCTCTGCTGTAACTTTTATTCAATCCACTGAACGATTTGACGTTCGGCCATATTATAAATGATTCTCGAAGAAAAGTACGTATCTGTTTTTAATGTTTTTAAATGAATGACGACTAATTCCTCTCCTTCATTCGGGGCGGCTGCGTATACAACTTCCCCGCGATCAGTACGAAAACTACCTGAAAGCGCTTCTCCTTTGTCCAGTGACGGAAGAACCTGCTGCAACGTCATCAATTCCATTACTTTTGTTTCGTAATAATCCGTTAAAAACAAAGCGGTTTTTTGCTTGCTTACAAAAATGCCTGTTCCAAACACAGCCGCTGTGCAAATGATAACAAAAAGCAGCAACACATAAGGCAGCAGCCCCCCTTTTTCATTGACAATCAAACTTTTCACGTTGCCCCTCCATCGAAAATACAAAATTGCGCTTTTTCCTTTTCTCCGTTTTTAAAAACGGCCGTCACGCACAACGCTGAACCGCACCAGTAAAATTGGACTGAGGAGATCTCTTGTAAAATCATTTCATGGCCTCTTCCGCCCACTCTTCTTCTGACACCTTCATTGTATTTCTCAATGGAAATAGTATCAGTATCGTGGACGAAAGTCAGTTTATCAGCTGCCGGCTGTATGGAATGAGACATATTCATCTCCTTTCTAAGTTGCAGTGCGAATAGCTCCCACTCTAATCTTCTTTCCGGATCAAGCCGCTCTTCCACCCGAAATACCGCTCCATATACGAGGGGGAAAAGGGCTGCGACGCTAATAAAAATCAGCAAAACGAGCAAAGATTCCACCATCGTAAAGCCGTTATTGTTTTTTAATACAAGCCGCTTGTCCTGAAAATTCATAACAAACCGTTGCTTCCGATGTTTCCCAGGAAATATCATACCTCTCCCCTTCTCCATGATAAGTAAAGTGAAAATTCTTTCCTTCAAGCAGCCGCTTTTCTCCTTCTTCATAAAGAATTCTCATACCTTTTTGTTTTTCCCAAAGCGCTTTTGATTGACCTGTCATTTGCATCATTAATGGCAATAGAAAGACTGCCAGCGTAACAAGCACCATCAGTGAAAGCAAGCTTTCTGCAAGCGTAAAGCCTTTTTCATTGTTCTTTAACATAAAACCTCCCCTTACCAATTTGAAAAATCAAAGAAATATATTGATCTTGATACTTGAAGTGAACAGTGCCAAAACTGCTCGTATTCCCATTAGGCAAAAAAGACAGCTTAGCTAAAGAACCGTTAACGTGCCTGATCGAGTCGGGCATGTTCCTTTGAATCAGCATGACAGAAGAAGCGGTGACCGGATGGATAGAATAGCGGTCACCTGCAGGCAGAAACTTCACTTCCACTACATCCTGCTTAGCAATAGCATACGACTGTGCCAAAAAAAGATCGGCCTGCAGCTGGTTGAAAAATTGTTTCTTTTCAAAATTGGCCGCAAGCTTTGGCAATGGAAGAACAGTTACAGACAATAAAACGAGCATTATTGAAAGAATCAGCAGCATTTCGAGTATCGAAAATCCTTTTTCACTTTTTAAAAGTAAAATCATTTTATTTAACAATCGACACTTCTCCATCCGCACCAATCTCTAATGTATCCCCATTCGGACAAGCTGTTTCACCACTTCGCAAATAGCCGCTCGTGACCATATCTGCGATCGAATTCGGAAATTCTTTCAAATCAATTCGGTAAGCTTGCACCTGCCCTTCTACCATATGTTTAAAAGCGGTACACCCTTTGCTATTGATGTTATTGCTTTGTTTCGCTACGTTCGGAATGGCTACAAATAATAGGACAGAAATTACTAACAAAACGATCATCATTTCTATCAGTGTAAAACCAGACTCGTTTTCTCTTAACTTTTTTTTCTTCACGACTTCTCCCTCCAATATTAAATTGATCCGACCATTTGAAACATTGGCAGCATGACCGATAAGTAAATAGCAATCACCACTAAACCGACGAATAAAAAGATAGTGGGCTGCAAAACTGCCAGCCATTTTTTTATATTTTTTTCAATTAACGTTTCGCAAAATTGACTAAAAATGAGTAATTCCTGGGCCAGCCGGCCGTTTGTTTCACCATGACGCAGAATCCGGGAAAGCTGCGGGACAAAGCAAGATACCTTCTCCGCAGCTTCCGCAAATGACTGGCCTGTTACCAATTGGCTTTTCATTTCTAATGCAATATGTTTCAACATTGGATGCCTCGTTTGTTCTTGTAAAATATGCAATACTTCATTAACAGCAAAGCCACTTTGCAGCAAATAAGACACTTCTTTCGCAAACATTCGGGTGAACAACAAGGAAAAATAAGCAGAGACGACTGGAATTTTCATTAACAGCACAATCTTATTTTTTGGGGTCTGCCTCTGGTAATGGAAAAATGAAAAAAGAGAGCCAGCCAACAAGCTGGCTGCAGCTAAAATGATGAGAGAAGGAGCCTTCTGTAAAAAGGCAATAAGGAGAAACGTTCCTCCGCTCGGAGTAAAGCCAAGAGCGGAGTATAGTTCTTCAAATCGCGGCATCAAAAAACTGTTAAGAAGAAACAGCAGCATAAACAAAAGAAAAAGTAAAAAAAGCGGATATTGCAACAGCTTCGTTAACTTTTCTTTCGCTTGTTCCGCCTTTTTCCAATGCTCGCCAGCGTACGTCAATGTCTCTGGCAGACGGCCGTGTTTTTCCGCGAAGTACACTTGAAGGCAAATCATTGATGGAAAGTCTAGCATGTGGAGAATTTCATTTAAAGGAGTGCCGGCATTTAATTCAGAATGAATTAAGCGAATGGATTCTCGATGATTGCGATCAAAATTCATCAACAGAAATTCGAGTGCGTGGCTGATTGTAAATCCTTGATGCAGCATTTCCCCCAGCCTGAAAACAAATTCACCTTGATATTTGCCCGCTTTTTTCTTCTTCAAATACCCAGCGATCATATTCATTTTGAGAGAGATATCCAAGGGCGATCCCCTTTCTTAACAAATGTTTTAACAATGGATAATGGTAGGCGCTTTCTTCACCTTTCGCTTCATTCAACACCGCGTGTAAGTCAGTGCCGTGTAAAATTTCATAAACAGTCGCTTGTTTTCGCTTTTTCCCCGAACGGCAATGAGGAGAGCAGACGGCACCGCATTGCGGACATAAGAGATTGACGAGACGCTGAGCGGTTACGCCGACAAGCGTCTGTTGGATTTCATGCCATTTTAAGCCGAATTCAAGCAGGCGGAATACAGCGCCTTTTGCGTCCCGTGTATGGAGAGTTGTTAATACAAGATGTCCTGTTAATGCAGCCCGCACCGCAATTCTCGCCGTTTCCTCATCGCGAATTTCTCCCACCATAATGACATCAGGATCATGTCGCAAGATTGCTTTTAATCCGACAGAATACGTTACCCCTGCTTTTTCATTGACTTGCACTTGCAGCCACTGATCATTTTGTTTTTCAACGGGGTCTTCGAGAGTGATCACATTTCGGCCGTGTTTGCTGGCACTATGCTGTATTAGAGAATAAAGAGTTGTTGTTTTACCGCTGCCTGTAGGACCCGTGAAGATAATAAGTCCATGGGCATGCGACAAGAGAGCAAGGAGTTTCTTAGCAGAGTTTGGGAACAAGGAAAGCTGAAGCAAATCAAGGACACCTTGCTGAGGAAGCAGACGAATGACGAGGCTTTCTTTCGAGAGAGCTGTGGGCAAAGTAGAAATCCGCAAAGAAATTAAAAAACCGGAGACTTCAAGCTGAAACGAACCACTTTGTGGCTTTCTTTTTTCACCGATATCCAATGAAGACATAAATTTAAAGTGAGAAATCAACCTTTCTCCTTCACGCAATGAAAATTCACAATGGGGGATTAACTGACCTTGAGAGCGGATTTGAACAGCATAACCGTGCTTGCGGGGGATAAAGTGGATATCTGTGGAGTCGAGCGTGAGCGCTTCCTGAAGCAATTCCTCAACCGTTTCTTCAATAACCATTCTTCTATATTTCACCACCTTTCAACTAAGCTACCTAACACTATTCGCCGCCATTCCTGTAATTCCTCCCCCATATGCAAATTTTTTATATAAAAATGGACAAAATCGTTTATACTACGACAGAAACACATTGGACGAACAAAAACGCAAGTGCCTTGATCAGCCCCGACAAGAACAAGACGATTTGTTCCTTACCTTTTTGATAGGCTTGTGACCCCGAGGGGCTAGGGGCAAAAAAGCGGAAGGCGCTCGTCTTTGACTTTGACGTGCTTAAATAGGAGCTAAATGATAGAATAGAGATATCACGCAATCGTCACAAAGTGAGCAAAAGTTATATTTACAATTCCATGATCGTTCCATTATAATAATATATTGATGGAGTGATGAATAAAGGAGGGATACATAATGGATCGCATGTTCCGCGTATTAGCATTCTGGACTGGAATCTTTGCTGTCATGTTTTATCTTGGCGATATGAATAAAACTGCACTGCTCTTCCTCGGCCAGACAGGATTCTTCTTAATTTTAGGTTATTTAAATTTAACTGAACGTATGTATATGTATATTTTCGCAGCGTACTTAACTGTATTCTTTGCAGGATACACGTACTGGACTACCTTTATGGTAACTCCTGGAGCAGGCCATTAATTGATGGCTCTGCCAGCCGGCCCATTAATGGCCGGCTTTTTTTAGTTAAATAAGCAAAAAGGCTGTCTCTTTACATAAGACAGCCTTTTTGCCTTTAAAAACCGTTTAAAAATGGATTGCGCTCCATTTCTTCCCCAATAGTCGTCGCTGGTCCGTGGCCAGGCAGAACAATGACTTCTTCCGGCAATGTTAATAAATGTTCATGAATGCTGTTAAGCAGCTGTTCGTGATTGCCGCCCTGCAAGTCAGTGCGTCCGATACTTCCCATAAATAATGTATCGCCGGCAAAAACAGCATTTCCTTCTTCAAAAAAATATGAGACACTGCCAGGCGAATGCCCCGGTGTGTGAAATAATTGAAAAGAGAAATCCCCTATTGTTAATGATGTTTCATCCGTTAAGAGGTGATCAGCCGGCCGGCCGCTTATTTTTCCTAATTGAAAACGTTCGGAACCATTTAAAGTTGGGTCTACGAGCCAGTCCTGCTCTTCTTTATGTAAATAAACAGGAGCATCAAATGAGTTCCTCACTTGTTCAACTGCACCGATATGATCAAAATGGGCATGTGTCAGTAAAATAGCGAGCGGCTTCAAACCGTTTTCTTTCAGCCATTCAACGAGCCTCTCTCCATCTGCTCCAGGATCAAACACGATACACTCTTTTGTTTTATTGGATAATATGTAACAATTCGTTTGCAGCGGGCCTAATGGCAATTGCGTCCAATTCATTTTGTCTTCCCACACCTTTCCTGTTAACTACCTTTATCGTACCAGTGAATCTTGTCTTTTTAAAGAACAATGACTTTTCAACTCGACAAATGCAAAAAAAAACTATAAAATAGTGATGGATATGTACTGATTTTACATAATTATCTCCGATTCAATTGATATCGAGTGATTTAAGAAAGGGGTTTGACTATGAACGGCTTAGTAATTATCTTCGCTCTTGTGACTATTCTTGCCGTGTTCAGCACGTTGAGCGCTTTAAAAAACAAGAATGCTTTAGGTATTGTTTTCGGAATTGGGACACTAGGAGTCATTGGCTGGTTCACAATTATGACCGTTATTAACTCAGGGTACCCTGGCGTCTGATTCACTTCCCAGACATAAACCTCCGCTGCTATGCAGCAGAGGTTTTTTTATTTTCTCAGACGTTCGTGCAGCCCGTAAAAACTATCAAGTTTTTAACTAACTAAACAAAGCGCAAGCACCTTGATCAGCCTCGACAAGCACAAGGCGAGGGGCTGGAAGCCGATCCAAAACCCTCAAAGTTCCCCCTGCAAATCTATAATTTCCTAGACAACAAAAAAAGCCTGCTGTTCGGCAGGCTTTTTTTGTTCGTTTTACTTTTTCGCTGCATCCGGATCGTAGAAGCGAAGCAAATCGCCGTAAATAATCCGATCCGAGTAATTCAATTCAGTTGCCGCTTTTTCCATATACGGCACACAATAATTTTTATCTGTTGGCTGTTCTGTGGCTTTATCCCAGCACTTATTATCTGCATATACATAATCTTTTGTGACGAAGCGGCCGTCACGGAATACAGCTAAGTTTTTATGATCTTCAGACAACAAATCTTGTCCGAGCTGTAAATCATCTTTCGTATTAATGCCGAGCAAGTGAAGAAGCGTCGGACGAACATCTACTTGGCCGCCTACACTGTCAATGACTTTGCCTTTCACACCGGGAATGTGAATCATAAATGGCACTTTTTGCAATTGAGTTGAAACAAATGGCGTCACTTCTTTGCCTAAATACTGGCTCATCGCCTCATTATGGTTTTCAGAA
Source organism: Bacillus aerolatus (assembly GCF_009183655.1). Classification (GTDB taxonomy): domain Bacteria; phylum Bacillota; class Bacilli; order Bacillales; family Domibacillaceae; genus Pseudobacillus; species Pseudobacillus aerolatus. Next base: position 205,747 of record NZ_WEIO01000001.1, on the reverse strand, counting down.
ATTCCGTAATGGTCCCCGTAAAGAACAATAACTGAATCTTCATAGAGCCCGGAAGCCTTTAAATCTTCAACGAATTTCTTCAACGCTTCGTCCGTATAGCGCACCGTCACGAAATAACGATTGAGCGTGCCGCTCTTAGAAGTAAATTCATCAATAAACTTATCTTCCTCATCATAATAGAAAGGATGATGATTCGTTAATGTAATCATTTTTGAGTAGAACGGTTTCGGCATGTCTTTCATGTGCTGTACTGACTGTTCGAAAAACGGGACGTCTTTCATTCCCCAGTTCACACTGTTGTCTTCATTCACATCGTAATCGCCTACTTCATAGAAGCGCTCATATCCTAAAGATTTATACATAATATCGCGGTTCCAGAAGCTTTTATTATTCGCATGCATAGCATTTGAGAAATAGCCGTTTTCATTTAATCTCTCGGCCATGGAGTTGAATTCGTTGCCTGAGTGAGTGAAGAAAACCGATCCGCGGCTCAACGGGTAAAGGGAATTTTCTACAAGAAACTCGGCATCAGATGTTTTACCTTGCCCCGTTTGATGGTAAAAGTTATTAAAATATAAACTTTCTTTTGCAAACTGATTCATAAACGGCGTAATTTCTTGGCCATTTACTTTGTTGTTTATCACAAACTCTTGCGTGGATTCCACAGATACAACAATTAAATTTTTGCCTTTAGCCACTCCAAATAAAGAATCGTTTGGTTTGGCATAATTCGCATCTGAATAGTTTTCAATATCGGCCAGTTCGCTTCCGTCAGCAAGTGCACGCTGGGCGGATGATTTCGATTGTAAAATCACATCGTAAATATGATAGTTGAAAGTACCAATATTTTTCACGAGCATCTCACGGTCAAATGTTCTCGTTAAAAGCTGTGGACGCTCAATTTCAGCCAGTCCGAGATTCAAAAAGAACATCGCAGCCGCTGCGAGAAAATAAGCGCGGCGGTTCATTTTCGCCATCGAACGGAAAGCAATAAATTTCGGCTTTACTTTTAAAACAACAGCTAATAAAATGAGATCCGCAAAATAGAAAATATCATACCATTTGAACTCTTCGGTGACACTGTTGCCCAAATCTGCAAAGTTGCTTGTCTGGAACAATAGCGGCATCGTGATGAAATCATTGAAAAAACGATAGAAAACTACGTTCGCATAAAGCAAGAATGTAAGTAAGAAACCTGTGATCATCAGATAACGGTTTCTGCCTTTATCGCTTTTAAAGAACGTGCTGACTCCCATCACGAGCATGATGAAGCTCAATGGGTTTATAAACAGAATAAACGCCTGTAATGTATTTTCAATTTCAATATTAAAGCTCGTTTGATAGACAATATACGTTTTAATCCATAAGAACAAAACGACAACAGCGATTAAAGAAACATTGTTGCGTAAGGTTCCTTTCATTAAATTACCTCCTTCATACAAACCGTACAGCTCAAGCCTTTCAGTTAAGCCACTGTAAAAACATCATAGCTAATCTTAATACTTTTTTTACAAAAAAGCAAACGAGAGAAAACAAAGATTTTGTAGAATGGTAGATTGACGGTTGAATTTTCCCTATTTAAAATTATACGAATAACAAAGAAAAAAGTTTCACTTTAGTGATTAAAAAAAGCGAATGGATAAGTATTCTTCACTTATCCATTCGCTCGTTTTTTGTCGATTTTTTATTAGCGGGCTTTCTTCTCTTCTTCATGTCGCCGCTCCTGCCGTAAGATCAGCAGTGCCTGCTGGAATTCCTTCGCTTCCAATAATTGTGACTGATACACATCTTTCAGTTCTGCTTCCATTAATTCTAAATCCGCAAGACGGTCGCCCACATAAACGAAAACGCCATACCGCTTCAACAGCTGCTGTACATCCCACATAGTTTTCATTTTACTCAACCGGCTCCCTTACAACGATTTTCCGTTAAGTATAAGTGAATTCTCTACAATCGACAAGTGGCCAGCCAACACAAGCCTGCTCGAGCAGCTTATCCTAAAAAACCGACGTATAAACCGCCAGCTGACAGCAAAACAGCTGCGAAAAAGAAAGCAAGCTGCATAAATGATTTTTTTTTGGCCGGAAAATGGACAGCTCCCGTGGCTAAAAATCCGCCAATTAAGCCGCCAATGTGGCCAGCGTTATCAATTCCCGGCACTGAGAAGCCGAACACGAGATTAATTAAAATGACAATAATTACATTCATGCCCATTGTACGAAAAAACAAGCGCGGATAAATGAAGCCGAAGTAGAGCAAAGCGCCAAAGCAGCCAAAAATCGCCCCACTTGCTCCGGCAGACAAGCTTGAATTCAACGCAAAGCTGGCTAATGTCCCGGCGAAGCCTGAAAATAAATAAATGAACAGAAAACGGGAACGGCCAAAAATCCGTTCTACCGCTGTACCGAGAAAATACAAGGCAAATGTGTTCATAAGCAGATGCAAAAAGCCTATATGTAAAAAGACAGGCGTGAGAAAACGCCACCACTCCCCTTCAAGGATGAGCGGATTGAACTTTGCCCCAAAGCGAATTAAATTCGCTGCATCCGTGCTGCCGCCGCTCAGTTCCAATAATAAGAACACAACGACCTGGGCAGCTATGAACATATATGAAAAAAAAGGAGTAGAAAAATGGAACACCTTTTTGTCTTCTTCACTTCTTTTTATCGAATGGGCAAAAGCAGCCCGCCGGTAAGCCGCCGTTTCTTCTTCCGATCCTTCTTCAAGAAAAGCAAGATCCATCCCTCCAGCAAACAAACGTCCGAAAAAATCTGCCGCTTGATCCAATTGCCCGTGGGCAAACAAAACGGAAGTCACTTTTGTCCGCTTTCCTTTTGAAAAATAAAAAGGTTCCTTTATATAAGACTCGTATTCATCGATCGGCGGATAAGGAGACAAGTACAAATTAATAACTGTCAGCTCCCGCTTGCCTAACTGTTTGCGTATGTTTTCTCCTGCTGTTGCCACTTGTTCGATATCACGGCGCATCCGGCTGCCCCAATCGAGTTCGCTGTGAATCATTCGGATAATCTGCGCCGATTTATTCGACAAGTTTTCAAATAAAATTTCCTGGCGGTTCTCATATGCTTGGACAATTTGATAATCCTGTTCCACTACTAAAAAATACGCCAGCTTCCAGAACAAATGATTTTCGTAAGAGGCCATTTCATCACTGCCTTTATTCGTTTTCATTCTTTGTTAACTATAGCGAAAAGAAAAAGCGGCTGTAAAGTAAGTCGTATTAGTATGACTCAAAACGGCGGTCTGCAAACGATCCGTTCATTTTCTGTAATTACCTGTGCTACCGGCAAATCATGAGGGTCCTTTGGTATCGTCTCCAATAACTGCTGCGAAAAAGCGAGTGCAGCTGTTCCTCCTTTATACCCCATCAAAAAGCGGTCGTAATAGCCGCCGCCAAACCCTAATCGACTGCCCGAGCGGCTAAACGCAAGCCCGGGAACGAGGATCAAGTCCATTTGCCCACGTTCCACGAGGCGGGTGCACGATGGATCAGGTTCATACAAGCCGGAGTAAACCGTCTCCAGTTCGGTAAATGCCGTTAGTTCATAAAAGTTCATACCTCTTGATGCCGGCACACACTTCGGTACAACCATTGTTTTGCCTTCTGCCCATCCTTGGCGGATAATTTGCCATGTGTCCACTTCAGGAGCATTGGAAACAGTCACCGCTACTGTCTGCGCTTTTTTCCATTCTTCAAGCGAAAATAGGCGCCGGGCAATTCGAAAAGAAAACTGTTCATATTGGAGTTTACTCATATTTGCCAATTGTTCTTTCACTTGGCGCCTCACGAAATGTTTATCCACAGGAAGACATCCTCCATTCATTAACTATTCAAACTTTTCTTTATATAAAAAAACAGCAGGAAATAAATCCCTGCTGCTTACTTTGTTTCACGGTGTGCAGTAACACGTTTTTCTCTAGAACAGAATTTTTTCAGTTCAAGACGATCAGGATTGTTACGCTTGTTTTTAGTAGAGATATAATTACGATCACCGCACTCAGTGCATGCTAAAGTGATGTTTACGCGCATCTTTTTTTCCCTCCAAACTTTTCAATACATTTGTATCTTGTTTACGACTTTTTTATAATAGCACTTTTTTTCCACAAATGCTAGTCTGATTTTACTGTTCCATGGCTTAATAAAGAACTTCTTGTCTTTTTCTATCCGCGCTCTGCCCCTCACTATGAATGTTCGGCTTGAATGTGCTATAACTAACACTATAATGAACATTGAGGTGAATAAATAAGATGAATGGACTAATCATTGGACTGGCTGCCGCAGGAGCCGTATTTTTTCTGCTTTCTTTCTTCTTAAAAGATCGCTCTCGCCAGCTGGAAAAAGATGTGGAAGAGCTATCTATGCAATTCTTGCAGGAGACGTACCAATTAAAGAAAAAAGTAAAAGTGTTAGAAGAAGAATTGCTGATCGGGCCTTCTATCAGTACCGCCCAAAAAGCTGCCCCCTCCACGGAAGCGGTCGCGGGTATAAATGAAATTCTTAAAAATCAAGTCATTTCCCTTTACTATCAGGGAACAAAACTAGAAGATATCGCGAAACAATCCTCTCTTTCTCTGCCACAAGTCCGCCAGGTTTTAGCACCTTATTTAATTGAGAGGAAAGGGTGATTAGATGAATAAACAAACGATGAGGGCCTTTGCGTTCGGTCTTTTCGCCGCATCACTCGCCCTGTTCATTTATAAGGAGTCTCCCGATTCTTCACAGCTAACAGAAAAAGATATGATAGAAAAATTGGAAGAACAGCAGTATACAGTATGGACAGCTGTTGAGGCGGCTAAACAACAGCAGGAAAAAGAGCAGCTGCAGCAAGAGTTGAACCGTTTAACAAACCAAGAAAAAAAGGCAGCCGCAAAAGATGCAGCAAAAAAAACAACAGACACCAAAAAGTCCTACAACATCAAAATTGAGCCTGGCATGTCTTCTTCCGAAATAGGTCGGCTCCTTGAAGAAGCACGCATGATTGAAAACAGCGAAATACTCAATTTATATTTAACGGAAAACGGCTATGCCGAAAAACTCCAAGTCGGTGAACATACGATTCACCCGTCGATGACAATGAAAGAAATGGCCGTTGTGTTAACGACGAAATAGAGGCAGCCCAGTGGGATGCCTCTATTTTTTGTTCGCCCGGCCGCTCGAGGCCAAAAGTCTGCCAGCTGTGGCGGCTGGAATACTGTCCCCTTGCTGTCAACCGTTTGCTTGTCGTCCCGGGACAGTCGATTCCGCTTTTCTTTAGCCAAATCGTCCTGTAATGTAATCCTCCGTACGATTGTCTGCCGGATTGTTAAAAATCGTATACGTATCATCATATTCTACTACTTCCCCGTTCAGGAAGAAAGCTGTTTTGTCTGAAATACGGGAAGCTTGTTGCATGTTATGCGTCACAATAATAATAGAATATTTTTCTTTTAAATCTCGAATCAATTCTTCCACTTTTAATGTCGATACTGGATCGAGCGCTGATGTTGGTTCATCCATCAACAGGACATCCGGTTCAAGAGCCAGACAGCGGGCAATACAGAGCCGCTGCTGCTGGCCGCCAGATAACCCGTAAGCTGGTTCGTGAATTCTATCCTTTACTTCGTCCCAAATGGCAGCCTGGCGCAGACTTTTCTCTACTGTTTCATGAATGATTTTTTTATTTTTAATCCCGTGAATTCTTAGTCCAAACGCAATATTTTCAAAGATTGATTTTGGGAATGGATTAGGCTTTTGGAACACCATACCGACTCTTGTACGCAGTTCCTCTACATGAAATTCTTTGTTAAAAATGTTTCTTCCCCGGTACTCAATTACCCCTGACGTTTTGACGTTAGGGACAAGGTCTACCATGCGGTTTAACGTTTTAATATAAGTTGATTTTCCGCATCCTGAAGGTCCGATAATTGCTGTCACTTCTCTTTCCTTCATATCAAGATTAATATTTTTAAGCGCATGGTGATTACCATACCACAAATTGCAGTCTTTTGTAGTGTAAACCGAGCGGCGTTCAACAGACGGTTGTTTACTAGTTTTATCTGGTTGTTTCTTAAAGGCCACTAATGCCATTTCATTTCCTCCTCATTTATCTTCTTCCGTTGATTAATACTTCTTCTCATAGCGGTTGCGGATCCACACGGCGACTGAGTTCATCAAGATTAAAATAACAAGCAAGACGATGATTCCAGCTGCTGCGAGGAAATGGAACTCCTCTTGTGGTCTGCTCGTCCAGTTGTAAATCTGCATTGGCAATGCAGTAAACGGATCGAACACACTTTTTGGCAAGAAAGCAACGAATGCTGGAATGCCAATAACAACTAACGGAGCCGTCTCTCCAATTGCCCGTGAAAAAGCAAGGATGCTTCCCGTTAATATCCCGGCCAATGCAGATGGCAACACAACCCGTAAGATCGTTTGCCATTTCGTGGCTCCAAGACCATAGGACGCTTCCCGTAACTCTTTCGGCACTGCCCGGACCGCTTCCTGAGAAGCAACAATAATTACAGGAAGAATGAGCAGGCTCATAGTCAAACCGGCAGCCAAGACGCTATTTCCAAGAAAAAGCACCCTTACAAAAATGGTTAATCCCAATAAACCGAAAACAACGGATGGAACGCCTGCAAGATTGGAAATATTCATTTGAATCAAGCGGGTGATCCGGTTTTGTTTCGCGTATTCTTCCAAATAAATGGCTGTACCTACACCAAGCAATAAGGAAACAGGAACAACAACGGCCATCATCCAGAGCGTCCCGATCACAGCAGCTTTAATGCCCGCCTGTTCAGGACGTCTCGAAGCAAAATTTTGAAGAAAATCCCATGAAAGATGGGCAGCACCTTGTGAGAAAATTCGGGCAAGAAGCACAACTAACAGAACGAAAGTGAAAACAGCAGCAAAGAAAAACAGCCCTTTGTACAATTTGTTCTTTAAAAGACGGACCGGAATCTTCTTAATCATTTCGTCTGTACGGATACTTTTCTGTGCATTTTCCATTAGTACTCCTCCCTGAACCTTCTAGAAATTCGCTGCGCCAGCATGTTCATGGCGAGTGTGAAAAGAAACAGCGTAAAGCCTACTGCATAAATACTATAGTAAATCGTTGTGCCAAACCCGGCATCACCCGTGCTGACTTGGACAATGTATGATGTCATCGTCTGCAGTGATGCGGTCAAATCCAATGAAGCGGTTGGTGTTGATCCTCCAGCAATGGAAACGATCATCGTTTCACCGATTGCACGGGAAATCGCCAGTACAATAGAAGCTGTGATTCCTGATAACGCAGCAGGGAAAGCTACCCTCCAAGTCATTTCCCACTTAGTCGCCCCGAGCGCTAATGCGCCGTGACGCATAGAATCAGGCACAGAAGACAGCGCATCTTCCGAAAGAGACACGATCATTGGAATGATCATCATGCCAACAACAATTCCAGGACTGATCGCATTGAACATTTCTAATGAAGGAAACATTGTTCGAAGCATAGGCGTAACAAATGTTAAGGCAAAGAAGCCATATACAATGGTCGGTACACCTGCCAACACCTCTAAAACGGGCTTCATTAATTTCCTCACTGTTTCGGGTGCGTATTCACTTAAATAAATGGCAACGGCAAGACCGATTGGAACAGCAGTTAATGAAGCAATTAAAGTGATTTTTAATGTTCCAACAAACAAAGGTAAGATGCCATATGAGGCGGCACTCTCAGAGAATGGATACCATTCTTTTGCCGTCAAAAATTCAGTTAATGATATTTCTTTAAAGAAGGTAAACGTTTCAACAATTAATGTAATGACGATTCCAGCCGTTGTCATGACAGAAACAGCTGCCATTAAAAAGAGGAGGATCGGAATCACTTTTTCTCCTCTGCCCAGAAAGCCGCTTTTATATTTTTTTTCAAGCAAGCTCTTGAGCGGACTATTTTGTTTATCATTCGTTTTCAAAATGAAAACTCCTTTCAACCCCCGCACAAGCGGGTATATATTCTCTATCCCGCTTGTACTATCATCTGCTTTTCAGATTATTTCTTTAAACCTTCTAATGTTTCAAGCTGCTTTTTGTATTCTTCATCTGGAAGTTTCACATAACCAACTTCTTCTGACAATGCACCAGCGTTATCAAGAGTAAATTTCAAATAATCATAAACAGCTTCGTCTTCTGCTACTGCTTTATTAGAAGCATACATGAATAGTGGTCTTGACAATGGGGCGTATTCGCCGCTTTCGATTGTTTCATTCGTCGGTTCAACCGCACCTTTTCCACCATCAATTGGAACAACTTTTAATTTATCTTTATTTTCTAGGTAGTAAGCATATCCAAAGTATCCAATTCCCTGCTTCTCTCCTGTTACTCCTTGCACAAGTACGTTATCGTCTTCAGACAGTACAGCTGCTTTATCGATCTGTGCATCTTCAAGAATTACTTCATTAAAGTAATCATACGTCCCTGAGTCTGTTCCCGGAGAATAGAGCTTGATTTCTTCTTCCGGCCATCCTTCACGAATATCGGACCATTTTTTCGCTTTGCCATTATCAACCCAGATTTTTTTAAGCTCTTCAATTGTCAGGCTGTCCACCCAATCATTATCTTTATTTACAACAACGGAAAGACCGTCATAAGCAAGTTGGAATTCTGTGAAATCGACACCTTTTTCTTCTAGAGCCGCTTTTTCTTCATCTTTAATCGGGCGGGATGCGTTGCTCATTTGTGTTTCACCGGCAATAAATTTCTCAAATCCGCCGCCTGTTCCTGAGTAGCCGACAGTTACCTTAACATCCGGCTGTTCCATCATATACTCTTCTGAAACAGCTTCCATGATCGGAAAAACAGTAGAAGAGCCGTCGATCTGAATGTTTCCTTGCATTTGTTTGTTTTCTTCCGCCGATTGTTCAGCTTTCCCTTCGCCCCCGGTATCGCTGCATGCCCCAAGCAACAGAGCCGTGCTCATCATTGCCACACCTGTTAACACTTTTACTCTTTTCATTCTGTTCTCCCCCTGCCAACTCGTAAGTTTTGTTTTTCTTTACAGTTAACAGATTAACGGACAACTGTTAAAAGGGTTTTAATAAATTGTTAACGTTTTGTAAATCGTCATTTTTCCACATAAAAAGCAGCCGGCATCATTTGCCGGCTGCTTTTTATTCTTCTTCTTCGTCTTTCGCACTTTCTTTTAATCGAATATCTTTTTCAATGATCACTTCAGACGTTTCTTCTTTTGCTTTTTGCTCTTTTAATTCAAAATATTTATCTAGTATTTTTCGGCCGATGTTATTATTAATCGGCGCTGAATTAGCACTATGCTGATACGCCCACGGAACGACAACGGAAAAAGCTACTTCCGGGTTGTCATAAGGCGCATAGCCGACGAGTGTGACGTTCCATGTCATGGGCAGCTCTTGCCCTTTTTCTAAATACTGTTCCCTCTTCGGTCCGTCATACACGCCTTCTGCCGTACCGGTTTTAACGGCCGGTTGATAAGCAGCACTCTGAAAATACTTTTTAGCTGTGCCTTGGGAGCCGTTCGCGACCATCCGAAACCCTTCTTGTACCCGCTGAATTTCACTCGGGCTTGCATCCAGACGATTTAACACTTCCGGCTGAATTTCTTCAACGATCGGCCCAATTTTACCCGTTTTCGCTATCGGCTGGCGAATTTCTTTGACGATATGCGGCTTCATTCGGTAGCCGCCGTTAGCAATAGTAGATACATATTGTGCCAGCTGCAACGGTGTATACGTATCAAACTGGCCAATCGCAAAGTCAAGCAGTAATCCAGACGTACTCGCTTCTCCCTGAAAACCAATTTGTTCATTCGGCAGATCAATACCTGTACGGACTCCGAGACCAAACTGGCTGAAATAGCGGCGCATCGTCGAAAATGCTTCCATATCAAGACTCAAACTTCTATTCGGCCGGTATTTCCCTTTTCCGATTTTAATAGCCGTTTTAAACATATATACGTTGGAAGAACGCATTAAGGCATACTGATCGTTAATGCCCATAGCACCGCCACGGTTAAACCAGGAACTCTTTGTGGGGGTCCCAGCAATTCTTAACGGTTCATCCACAATATATTCGCCTAGCTTATTAACCCCGGTCATATAACCCGTCAGAACGGTCGCCCCTTTGACGACTGATCCCATCGTATATGACGTCGTAATATTTCCAAGCGCAAAATCAAGCATTTCCGCTTTGCCGTTATTCACTTCGTATTTTTTGCCGGCAAGCGCCAGCACTTCACCTGTATTTGGATCTAGCATGGTGACAAATGCCCGGTCTAATAACGGGTGGCCCCCCCGCCGCTTCGCTTGTCCGAGTTCCTCTTCAATAATTTTTTCGACAGCAAGCTGCAAATCCATATCGATCGTCAAAACAAGATCATTTCCACGCTGCCCTTCCCGAATCACTTCAGAGTCCAGAATATTTCCGGCTTTATCAGTAATATTTTTCACTTTCGTTTTCTGACCGCGCAGCACTTCTTCATATTGATATTCAATATAACTTTTCCCGACCCGATCATTGCGGCTGTAATCCCTTGAAAGATAAAATTCCACCATTTCTTTCGGCAAGCCTTCACGAGAAGATGAAATATTCCCAAGCACCGTTTTCAGTGTGCCATCATAGGCATAAGCACGGTCCCAGTCAGTCGTTGTATTTACGCCTGGAAGAGAAGCCAGGTTTTCACTAACTACCGCATACTCGTCCTCTGTCACACCTTTATTCTTGACGACTTGCGGAGTCATCGCATAGCCGGCAGTAAACTCACGGTAAATCGCGAGCACTTCGAGTTCATCTTCTGTCAGCGTGCTTAAATCTTTTTCGGTGATCCGGTCGAGCTGCAGTTGATACAGCTCTTTCTCGGAAAGTTCATTTTCTTCGAACTTTGCCCATTCTTTATCGGTAATTTTCGCTTTTGCTTTTTCTTCATTATTCATTAGCCAAAAGTCTTTTTTATCGCGTTCTGTCACTTGGTCGGTTTCTTTTTTAATCAGCTTCGCAAGCTTTATTGCTGTTTTCATCATTTCTTCTTGTGAAGCACCTTTTTTACGCGTATATGTGATCGCGTTTTTCGGTACATTATCCACGACAACATGGCCGTCACGATCAAATATTTTCCCCCGTGGCACACTAGTATTTACTGTTACGTCTTCTGTTCGCTCGATTTTTCGCTGATAATCTTCTCCCTGGACAATTTGTACAATACCCAGCCTGAAAATTAAGATGGAAAAAAGCAAAAAGACAACGAAAAACATCATGTTCATCCGAAAAGGGACATGTGTCTTCTTTTTTCTCTTTGTTTTTTTCACCGTTCACTATCCTCTCTGTTAAAAACTATTTTTTGTCTACCCACTATTTTAAACAAGTTCCAACTTTTTTTCTACATAGAACTCCAAGAAAAAAGAGACTTCTCATTCATTGACCAAGTCTCTTGTATGCTTCATATTTACTTTTCTGATACAGAAGTAGATTAAACTGTGCCCTGCTCCCAGTATGAACAGAAGAACAGGAATACTTTCTTTTTCATCAAATAAAGTAATCGCACAAATGAATGCCAAAATAGAAACAATTCTGCCGGCGTTCAGAAAGATTTCTCTGACAACCATATATTCCACACGCTTCTCAGCCGCCTGTTTGCTCTGACCAATCACATCATACGTCATCGATGAATAAGGGACAAGCAAAAACGGATAGGCAGCAGCAATGACAGCTGCATAAATTAACAGCTTTGTAAATGTGAGGTCTGCCATAATGATAAACAAAGAAAGGAAAAGGACGAGACCGCCGGCGAAAATCACTTTCTTTCGGTATGGCTTTTTAACTAATTTAACAGCGAGTGAATAGCTGAAGAAAGAAACACCCGAGTAAACCAATCCATATGTACCAAGCGCCAATTCACTGCCGGTCGTTACAAACACAAAGACGGAAATAACGAAAACAAATACCCCTTCTCTCAATCCTTGAAAAAAATGAGCATTCAATATTCGTTTCCAATCATGATAAGTATGGCGCTCCTTCCATACAGCCAGCGGTTGAAAACGGCCGTGAGCCGGGCGCCGCTTAATAAACAAACTTATGAGGACAGCGATAAGGAAGCATCCAAGTGAAAGCCCGAACACAATGAAATAGCCGGTAGTGGAAGCAAAGCGGCTAATAATGAAACCGGCAAGCATTGGGCCAATCATGCCGCCAGCAGAAAACAACGATCCGAAAAATCCGTTAAAGAAGTCTCTCGTTTCCGGTTCAGTAATTTCAAAGGTCAATACGTTATAAGCAAGCCAGAAAAACCCATAGCCGATGCCAAGTAAAGCCCCAAGCAAAACAATCCAATTAGATGCCTGGCCTCCGATAAACAAAACAGTTAAGTAAAAAATGCTGAGAAACGCCACACCCATTCTCAAGACAATCACGCGGTCGACTTTTTTTGCACATCTGCCGGCCGCCCAAAATGCCAGCGGCTGAAAAATGACAGCCGTTAAATTATAAATGGCCAAATCAATGAATTGGCCTGACTGCTTCCACAAAAATATATTCACAAACGTATTAGACAACGCCACGCTCAGGGAATACAAACCGCCAATTAACAGCAGCAGCCCAAGATCTTTCGTCAATTCTAACTGTTGAAACCTCTTTCGAATGATCAACAAGATGCATCCCCCCTTCACCTTATATCGTTTGGAGAAAAGGGCAAAGTTATTCAAAAAAAAGGCGAGCCGTCAGCCAGGCCCGCCTTTCCTCATTTCATTATTTTGCTGCGTTATAGCGCTTAGCGACTTCATCCCAGTTTACCACATTCCAGAATGCATTGATGTAATCCGGACGGCGGTTTTGGTAGTTCAAGTAGTACGCATGCTCCCATACGTCCAATCCAAGAACTGGTGTTTTCCCTTCCATGATCGGGGAATCCTGGTTCGGTGTGCTTGTGATCTCAAGCTCTCCATTGTTCACGACAAGCCATGCCCAGCCGGAACCGAAACGTCCTGCACCAGATGCAGCAAATTCTTCTTTGAATTTATCCAGGCTGCCGAACTTGCTGTTGATCGCATCAGCTAGTTCACCTGTCGGTTCTCCGCCGCCATTTGGAGATAACAGCTGCCAGAATAAAGAATGGTTGGCATGTCCGCCGCCATTGTTGCGCACAGCTGTACGAACAGCTTCTGGAACTTCCTCAAGGTTAGCAATCACTTCTTCAACAGATTTGCTTGCCAGCTCGTCATGCCCTTGAAGTGCTTCATTTAATTTTGTTACGTATGTGTTGTGGTGCTTTGTGTGGTGGATATTCATTGTTTCTTTGTCGATATGAGGCTCCAGTGCGTCATATGCGTAAGGTAGTTCAGGTAATTGAAATGCCATAATAAATTCCTCCCTATGTATAATTTTTCGAAACTTCCAATTATAAGAGTAACAAAATTGAAAGTGCTAAGCAATAATAATGCCTACCACTCATAAAAAAAGAAAAACAACCGCTTCTCCTGAACTTTACAGAGGAAACGGTTGTTTTTACACGGCGCAAAAGATCGCCTAGCCTTTTGCTTTCTTCTTCATTTTTATTCTGCGTCTCTTATACCGAGAACAGCTTCAGCAATGTTAACCGCATGGTCGCCCATCCGCTCAAGGTTGCTGACGATGTCAACGAACACGATGCCCGCTTGACCGGTGCACAGACCCTCGTTCATTCGTAGAATGTGTTGTTTACGCAGTTTTCTTTCCATTTTATCGATTAATTCCTCTTTTTGTGTTACTTCTCTTGCTAAGTCCAAATCATTTTCATCCATTGCTTTTACCGCTTTATTGACTGCAGAAATTGTTAAATTAAACATTTCCTCTAAATCAGCCATCGCATTGTCCGTAATTTTCACTTTATTAGCTTGTTGATAATCGACGAGTTCAATGATATTTTCACAATGATCACCGATTCGCTCAATATCGCGGACTGCATCCATTAATGTGTTGTGCTTGTCCAGCTCTGCTGCTGAAAGCGATGTTCCTGATAAGCTGATTAAATAATCGGTAATTTTTCTATCAAGATTGTTCAAGGCATCTTCTATTTGAGTGGCCATATCAGCATGCTTTTGATGCTTTGTTTTTAAATACGTATGAGTTTCATCCATTCCTTTGACGGCGAACTGCCCCATGCGGATGACTTCTTCTTTTGCCTGACCAAGCGCAATCGAAGGAGACTGTTCAATAAAAATCGGATCGAGATGCTTCGCTTTATATTCAATAACTGTATCTTCACCCGGAATAAGTTTTGTCACGATCAGCGCAAGCACACCGACGAAAGGAAGCTGAATAATCGTATTCGTTACGTTAAACGTTCCGTGAGCAAAAGCGATGATCATTTTCGGTTCCAAACTTAATATGTCTGTTAAATAAAGAATAAACTGTGTGTACAACGGAAGAATGATTAAAAAAATCGTTGTTCCAATAACGTTAAACAATACGTGTGTGGCTGCTGCTCTTCTTGCTGCTACGGAAGCGCCGATCGAAGCAAGCACAGCCGTAATCGTTGTTCCGATGTTGTCACCGAAGAGAACTGGCAAAGCGGCATCCAAATCCAGCAGATTCTCTGCAAACAATCCTTGCAAAATCCCAATCGTTGCACTGGAACTTTGAACAATTACTGTAAATACAGTTCCAACTACTACCCCTAAAATAGGGCTTGCACTCATGCTTACCGTTAAGTCATGGAAAGCTTCCAAAGAACGCAAAGGCTTCATTCCATCACTCATTAACTCTAAACCATAAAACAAAGCACCAAACCCGAAGAAAATCATTCCGAGATTATGTACCTTTTTGCTTTTAAAGAAAAAGATGAAAACAGAACCGAGCGCTAAAATCGGCAGCGAATATGCGCCAATGTCAATTCCGATAATGAAAGCAGTTATGGTCGTACCGATATTTGCTCCCATGATCACACCAATCGCTTGTCTAAGCGTCATAAATCCCGCACTAACCAACCCAACCGTTATAACAGTTGTTGCGGAGCTGCTTTGAATTAAAACGGTGACGAGAACGCCTGCTAAAACCCCCATGAGAGGATTGGTCGTAAACCGGTCTAAAATATCACGCAAACGATCTCCTGCCGATTGCTGCAGACCATCCCCCATTAACTTTATTCCATATAAGAATATGCCAAGCCCGCCCAAAAACTGAAACAGCATTTCCTGGACATTAATCTCCATTATTCCATCTCCTAACCGTATGAATTCGACAAAACTTGCAAACCCTCTACAATTATTAATAAAACTTAAGGAATAAGTAAATGATCTAGACGAAAAATTTACAATCCATTAACATTAGCTCGCTTATATTACAATTGTGTTACAAATAAGATTGACCGCTTTTCCCTAAACTTGAAAATAAAAGAAACATCTGAATAAAATAAAGAGAAGGAGGATTTATTATATGTCTATTTTTCAGCAAGTATGGAAAAGCCTTTATTCCCCTAAAACGGTGGCTTTTTTTCGTTTTCAAGGAATAGGAAAAACCATTGCGTACATTTTTTTATTGATGCTTATCGCTTCTCTGCCCTTTATGATTCACTTCAGCCTTCTCGCAACGAGCGGGCTCGCTTCTTTTAAAGAAGCAGTGAAACATGATATCCCGCCTTTTACAATTGAAAACGGAGAACTGGTCTCTCCAGAAAACGAGACAAAGTGGATCAAAAAAGGGAAAACTGACATTGTTTTTGACCCGACTGGTACAGTGACGGCAGACGATTTAGCTGAAAAAGACCGGGCAATCGGCTTGTTAAAAGAAGAGCTTGCTTTGTCAGCCAACGGGCAGCTTCAATCCGTTTCTTATGCGCTTCCGGGAATGGCAGCTATTACAAAAGAAAAATTCATCACATATGCGGACTCGCTGCAATCTTATTTAATTATTATCTTGCCTGTTCTTTTCTTGATTTATTATTTATTTACAGCTTGTGCCGGTTTTATTAAAGTGTCTATTTTTGCTGCGGCCGGCATGTTGTTTAAACTAGCAACAGGCAGAAAATTATTATACCGGCAGAGCTGGCGGCTGGCAGCCTATGCGATGACGCCCGCGATCATCTTATTTTCCATTCTTTATTTGGCAGGTGTTGTTCTTCCGGCGAGCTTTCTTCTTGACTGGCTGATTACTGCTCTCATGCTTTTTCTCGCTGTCCGGGCCATCCCTCTGCCAAAATCCAAAAGACCACCGGCTGCTAAATAAATGGTCTCCACCTTTCTTTGCTGTCCTACTTTTCATGGACGAGCATATAGTGGTAAAAAGAGGTGGAGACATGAAAAATTTCTTGCTATTTATCGTTTTTATTCTTATTGCAGCCGGCCTCTGGAATGACCTATCAAATGGCTCCCTGCCTCATGCAGGAAATAGCCGCCAGCAGGAAGCGAAAGCAAAAAGCACGGAATTATCTGCCCCCGCCCTTCCCTATAAAGAAATGGAAGTAGGGAAAGGTGACACAGTTCTTTCCATTCTGGCCGCACTTCATGGCGGCAGACTCCCAGCTGATATTGAAACAGCTATAGCAGATTTTCAAGAATTAAACGGCGGCACGGCTCCTGACAGCATTCAGATTGGCGAAAATTATAAATTTCCGCTATATGAAGAAAGATAAATCTTTCTTTTCACTGCCATTTTCTTGTCAGATCCGCTCGATTACTGTTACAATTGATCATTGAAGAGCTTACTAATTAGAATAAAAAAGGAGCGAATCACTATTGAGTGAAATTATCCATCGTTCAAATACACGCCCGGTTAAAGTTGGAAATTTAACTATCGGCGGAAGCAATGAACTGTTTATTCAAAGTATGACAATGTCGAAGACACACGATGTCGAGGCGACTGTCAAAGAAATACACCGTCTCGAAGAAGCAGGCTGTCAAATTGTCCGTGTTGCGTGTCCCGATGAGCGTGCGGCAGATGCCATCGCCGATATAAAAAAACAAATTAATATTCCCTTAGTAGTGGATATACACTTTGACTATAAGCTCGCCTTAAAAGCCATTGAAGGCGGAGCAGATAAAATACGGATCAATCCGGGCAACATCGGCCGCCGTGAAAAAGTGGAAGCTGTCGTTAACGCGGCTAAAGCGAAAGGCATTCCGATTCGTATCGGCGTGAATGCCGGAAGCCTCGAACGCCGGATTTTAGAGAAATACGGCTACCCTACGGCAGATGGAATGGTGGAAAGCGCTCTGCATCACATCAAGATTTTAGAAGACCTTGATTTCCATGACATCATCGTCTCCATGAAAGCATCTGATGTGAACTTGGCGATCGAAGCATATGAAAAGGCAGCGAAAGCATTTGACTATCCTCTCCATCTCGGCATTACAGAGTCTGGTACCTTATTTGCCGGTACAGTCAAAAGCGCAGCGGGTCTTGGAGCAATTTTGAGCAGAGGCATCGGCAACACACTGCGCATTTCATTGAGCGCCGACCCCGTTGAGGAAGTCAAAGTGGCAAGAGAGTTGTTAAAATCTTTCGGCCTCTCTTCCAATGCAGCCACATTAATTTCCTGTCCGACATGCGGACGAATAGAAATAGACTTAATCAGTATTGCCAACGAAGTGGAAGAATACATTTCAACAATTAAAGCCCCGATTAAAGTGGCGGTGCTCGGCTGTGCAGTGAATGGTCCTGGTGAAGCCCGCGAAGCAGACATTGGTATTGCCGGCGCCCGTGGGGAAGGCTTGCTGTTCCGCAAAGGAAAAACCGTTCGTAAAGTACCAGAAGAAACAATGGTAGAAGAACTAAAAAAAGAAATTGACAAGATCGCAGAAGAATATTACAAGCAACAAGCAATTGAAGCCCAAAACGTCTAAAAGCCCGGCATATGCCGGGCTTTTTTTCTTTTAAAAAAATGGCAATACGAACAGCCCCATAATAATGGCCGCGGCCCCTACACCAATCGCCCAGGAACCGAGACCTCTTGATCCCCTGCTTCTGGCGAGAAACCCAAGAACGATTCCTACAGCACCGAGCAATACCGGCATCACAAACAACGCAACAATGGAGACAATTAAGCCTGTATAACCGAATCCACGTCCACCTTCTTCGCTGTCTATCCGGCTGTCAGTCCGTTCTTCGCTTAAAGAAAGAGGCGTTGCCAGTTCAGCAGCTGTTTCTTCCTCGTACAGCTTATTTGGTCTGTTCGCTAACCTTAAATCTTTATCGAACTTGTCATCATTCACTGTACATCCCCCGCTTTCATAAATTGAAAAGCTTTCATAGTGTTTGTTTGTCCAGTAAATTTATTCAGATAGACATCGTCTTTCGTAACAATATCCGTCAAAATGTGATACACTTTGAAAGAGATTTCACAACGTAAGGAGTAAGCGATTATGAAAGAAATGCGTTTTGGCATTGATATTGATGGAACAGTGACTTGTCCAACCAGCCTGATCCCCTTTATTAATGAAGATTTTTCCTTAAACATTACACTCGATGATATAAAAACATACGATTTATCAGAAGCGTTAGACATTCCAATGGAGCGCTTTCGAGATTGGTTTGACGAGCGAGAGCCAGTAATTTACTCCAGTTCTCCGCTCGCAGAAGGCGCGAAAGACGTGCTTTTGAAATGGAAAGAGAAATTCCAGCTATTCTTTATTAGCGCACGCAGAAGCCACTTGCTGGAAGTAACGGAAAAGTGGTTCGATGAACAAGACATTTTATACGACCGGATCGAACTTATCGGATCCCATGATAAAGTTGGAGCAGCAAAAGAATACGCTGTGGATTTATTTTTCGAAGACAAGCATGACAATGCAGTCAGCATCCATGAAGAACTGAATATTCCTGTCTTGCTGTTTAACACTCCCTATAACCAGGATCCTGTACCAGACGGAGTGATCCGTGTCGATAACTGGGCACAAGCGGAAAAATGGGTGGAGGCATGGCTTCATTCGAAAAAGCGGATTCATCAACTAGACTAAGCAAATGAAAAGAGGCCTAGCTGAGCAGGCCTCTTTTTGCTTTTATTCAGCTTTCCACCGGGATACACGCCGGACATGTGCCATAAATTTCGAATTTATGTCCGGAGATTTCATAGCCTGGCAACCGATGAATGTGATCCATCGGGCATAAATGGATTTCTCGTGTTTTTCCGCAAGCAAGGCAAATAAAGTGATGATGATGCTCTTCGTGTGAACAAGTAAAACGGTAATGGCGCTCACCCGATAATTCTGTCTCTTCTAGAATACCCATCTCCACGAATAAAGCTAAATTTCGATAGATCGTATCGAAGCTAAGACCCGGATGGCTGCTTTTCATATCTTCTAGTACATCTTTTGCTGTTAAATACTTATCTTTCCGGGCAAACAATTCAAGCATATCTTCCCGCTTGCCTGTCTGTTTATATCCCCGTTCTTTTAAAAGATCGATCGCTTCAGTTAAATTCATGTTTTCACCCCACTTTAATAAACTTTTTTGCTGAAATGACCAGCAGTAAAATCAAAATGGAAGATACGACGATAGTTCCACCCGGAGCCAAGTCCAAGTAAAAAGCACTGACTAGTCCAATTATGACAGCTACTTCTCCAAACAGGACGGAATAAACGATCGTTTGTTTAAATCCTTTCGCCATCCGCATCGCAGCCGCCACGGGCAATGTCATGAGTGCGGATACGAGCAGTATTCCAACAATTCGCATAGATGCGGCAATTACAAGCGCGACGAGAATAATAAAAATAAAATGAATCGATTTTGCCGGTATGCCGGAAGCTTTCGCATGTTCTTCATCAAATGACAGCAAAAATAATTCTTTATACAATAAAAAAATGACAACTAATACAATGATGCTAATCAGGCAAATGGCCCATAAATCATTGCGGCTGACGGCGCTGACGCTTCCAAATAAATAGCTGAATAAGTCGGTGTTAAATCCATCAGCCAATGAAATAAAAATAGCGCCGATTCCTATGCCCCCTGATAAAATAATCGGAATCGCCAGTTCTTGATAATGTTTGTATACCGTTCGCAGCCGTTCGAGAAATAAAGAGCCGACAACAGAAAACACCATGCCGGAATAAAGCGGATTAAGCCATGACAGAAAAGCGAACGTCTGGTTGAAATACAAGCCGGCGGCAATGCCCGCAAGCGTCACGTGGCTTAGCGCATCAGCGATCAGCGACAGTCTTCTTACGACGATAAAAGCGCCGAGCAGCGGCGCAATAATACCGATAATCATGCCCGTTAAAAAGGCGTTTTGCAAAAATTCATATTGCCTTATTACTTCAATCATACATCTGCCCCCTGATGGTCATGGTGATGTTCAAGCAGATGAATGCCATGGCCATATAAATCGGACAAGTCTGTTTCGTCAAGAGTTTCAAACTGTTTCATGCTGCCGTGAAAATGCAAATATTTATTTAAACAAGCGACGTGAGTGACTTTATCGCTGATAATGCCGATATCATGCGTGACTAATAGGAGCGTAATATCCATTTTTTTGTTTAAATAAGACAGCATTTCATAAAACGATTGGACATTTTTACTGTCCACGCCAACTGTCGGCTCGTCAAGAATGAGAATATCCGGCTTTGAAACAATTGCTCTCGCAATGAATACACGCTGCTGCTGGCCTCCGGAAAGCTCTCCGATATTACGGGTGAGAAACTGCTCCATCCCGACCGCCTCAACAGCTGCTTTAATTTCTTGTTTTTCTTTGCTGCCGGGCAATCGAAAAAGGCCCACCTTTTTCGTTAAGCCGCTCGCTACCACTTCATAAACGGTAGCAGGAAAACCTGTATTAAATGAATTGGCTTTTTGTGAAACAAAACCGATGCGATCCCAACTTTTAAAACTTTTTTGAGGCGTGTCAAAAAGAAATATTTCTCCTTCTTTCACTTTTAACAAACCTAAAATAAGCTTTAACAAAGTGGATTTACCGGAGCCATTCGGACCTACTAAACCTAAAAATGCCCCTTTAGGGACTGATAATTGAATGTTTTCTAACACATTATCCCGGTCATAACGGTAGGACACGTTGTTAATTTCAATGATGGGTGGTTGATTCATTGAAGTGTCTCCTTTATAAGAATGATTACGATTTGTGAACCAAATGAAGTATACATCATACTATTTAAAAAGTAAACCGGAACTACTGAAAGAGCAATTCCGATACGTTTAATGAATCGCCGATTTAAAACGGGCGCCTCTTGTTTCTTGCGTATTCATAATCGTTAAAAAAGCTTCGGAATCAATGTCGCTGATAATGCTCTTCAGCTTCGTTACCTCAAGCCTTGTCACAACAACATAGATTACCTCTTTTTCCTCATCTGTAAATCCGCCTTTTCCTTTCAATTTTGTTGTTCCCCGTCCAAGGCGGTGTAGGATGGCATCAGACATTTCTTCATAAAAATCTGAAATAATAATGCAGGCCTTCGTTTCTTCAAGCCCTTGCAGCACCGTATCAATCGCTTTAAATGCAATGTAATACGTCATGGCAGAATACATGGCATTTTCTGTTCCCAGCACAAAAGCAGCCCAGCCAAAAATAAAAATATTTATAAACATAACAAATTCGCCGACGGAAAAAGGCAGCTTTTTCGTCATTAAAATACCAAGGATTTCTGTGCCGTCAAGCGTTCCTCCATGGCGTATAACGAGCCCGACTCCTACGCCGAGAAGAAGTCCGCCAAATACAGCTGCCAATACAGGCTGATCCGTAAACGGCTGAAGTTTATGAAGCATATTTTCTACTACCGCGAGACAAATAACGCCAAATAAAGAGGAAAACATGAACGTTTTGCCTATTTGCTTATAGCCATAGTATAAAAATGGGATATTCAATAACACCACAAACGTGGAGAAATTAAGCAAAGGATGTTCAAATAAGTAACTTAAAATTAATGAAATGCCGATAATGCCGCCATCAATAATATTGTTTGGCACAAGAAACAGCTCAATGGATGCCGCTGCAAATGCTGCTCCGATAAAAATCATAATCAGGCGATAAAAGACATGGGTGGGTTTTTCTTTTTTATGCTGTTTGGGCATATCCTCATTCCTTTTTAAATAAAATATTCATTTTTCACTTGTTTGACCCAAATCACCTTATTTTCTTTTTCTCATACATTAAGTAGAGAGGAAAAGGAGTGACTGCCAGTGAAATTCATACAGCACTTAATTAATCAAAAAGCCCAGATGATGACAGGAGATGAATTGTTGAAGTACGCGGAAGGGGTGAATATTCCGCTAAAAAGAGAAGAAGCTGAAAAAATTGCCGGCCGCCTGCGCAGAAAGAAAGTTGATTTATTCAATGAATACGAGAGAGCCGATTTATTGAGGGAAATTGCCAGTATCACAAATGAGCAAACCGCCAAGAAACTCAACAAACTACTGACGATGTTTCAACAATAAAAAGAACGTTCCGGCCGGTGTCCTTCCTGCTCCGGCCGGCTCTTTCTTCCTTTTGATTAGTGAGCAGCCACCTTCGTGCGCACCGCTTCGTCAAATGCTTTTGAGCGGAACATGTCAATCTCAAATTTATAAGGCGGCTTCTTCGATTT
Organism: Bacillus aerolatus; assembly: GCF_009183655.1. Classification (GTDB taxonomy): domain Bacteria; phylum Bacillota; class Bacilli; order Bacillales; family Domibacillaceae; genus Pseudobacillus; species Pseudobacillus aerolatus. The sequence continues at coordinate 183,235 of NZ_WEIO01000001.1, read as the reverse complement.
CTTATCATCGCCCACGTACGGCGTTTCCAATATTTTAGGAACCTCCGTCAGCTGGGGATGGTGAACAATGTAATTAAGCGCTTCAAAGCCAATATAGCCAAAACCGATGTTTTCATGACGGTCTTTTCTTGCACCTTGTTCATTTTTGCTGTCGTTAATATGAAGAACTTTTATTCGGTTCGCTCCGACAATTCGGTCAAACTGGTCAAGAACGCCGTCAAAATCTTCTTTGACAGCATAGCCGGCATCATGTGTATGGCACGTATCAAAGCAAACAGACAATTTGTCGTTCAAATGAACGCCATCGATAATCATCGCAAGTTCCTCAAAAGACGCACCGCACTCTGATCCTTTTCCAGCCATCGTTTCAAGGGCAATTTGCACATCAAGATCTTTCGTGAGCACTTCATTCAGCCCCTCAATGATTTTCTTTATACCTGCTTCCGTGCCCGCGCCAACATGAGCTCCCGGATGCAACACAATCTGCTTGGAGCCGAGAGCTGCTGTCCGCTCTATTTCGGAACGTAAAAAATTAACGCCAAGCTCAAACGTCTCAGGCTTTACCGTGTTGCCGATATTTATAATATACGGAGCATGAACGACAATGTTTCCCATTCCATTTTCCTCCATATGGAGCCATCCCTGTTCAATATTTAACTCTTCAATCTTTTTTCTTCTCGTATTTTGCGGAGCTCCCGTATAAATCATAAATGTATTTGCTCCGTAAGAAGCCGCTTCTTCACTTGCTGCGAGCAGCATTTTCTTCCCGCTCATTGACACGTGGGAACCAATTTTCAACATGTATATCTCTCCCTTATCTCTTTATTATTTTACTAAAAACCAACGCTTTTTTCAGCAAAAAAGACCTGCTCAGGCAGGCCTCTTCCTCCAAACATTACCCTTTTTTATTATTGCGCTTCGACTCCAAACGGCGCTCACGCTTTTTAAACTGGGTCATTTCTCTTTGCATCTTCTTTTTATAACCAGGCTTAACTTTTTTCGGCTTGCGAACAATGGATTTAGCTTTTACATCAATTTCATCTGCCGCTTTTTCCCGCTTTTTCCGCTGATTGCGGTCGACAAGCTCAATCCATTCGCCGCGGCGCAAATCAGCATGGCTAAATGTGACACCGAGCTTTTCCAGGCGGGCGAGCGCATCTTCGTCGGACGGAGTATAAATTGTCGCGCAAATCCCTGAAGAACCAGCACGGGCGGTCCGGCCTGCCCGGTGAATATAGAAGTCCAGATCTCTTGGGAGCTCATAGTTAATGACGTGGCTGACACCTTCTATATCAATTCCTCTTGCTGCAAGATCTGTCGCGACAATAAATTGATACTCAAGATCGCGAATTCGCTTCATCATTTTCTTTCTGTCACGCGGGGACAAGTCCCCATGGATACGGCCTGTTTTCAAACCTTTTTCCAAGAGAGCATCGGCTACTTCATCCGCTTTTTGCTTTGTGTTCGTAAACACAACCGCTAAATAAGGATTATAGGCCTGCAGCATGTCAGACAGCAGATCAATTTTTTCCCGGCTTTTTTTCGGTACGAGAACATGCTCGATATTTTCTGCAGAAATGTGTTTAGGCTGGATATGGATAAATTCCGGGTTCTCCATATATTTTTTCAGAAACGGCTTCAGCTTTTCCGGAATCGTCGCTGAAAAAACAAATATGCTAAGCTGTTCAGGCATTCTGACAGCAATTTGATCGACATCGACAATAAAGCCCATATCGAGCATTAAATCCGCTTCGTCAATGACAAGCATCGTTGTTTTATGGACAAACAACGCCTGCGCCTGCACTAAGTCGTTAATTCTGCCTGGCGTTCCGACAACGATATGCGGCTGATTTTTCAGCTTTTCAATGTCGCGCTGTTTGTCCGTTCCTCCAATATAGCAGCGCGCCGTAATTTCTTCTTCAGAAAACCGGGCGATTTTAAGAACTTCCTGATAAATTTGATTCGCAAGTTCTCTTGTCGGCGCAGTGATCACTGCCTGTACTTCTTTTTTGGCCGGGTTAATTTTTTCAAGAATCGGCAAGACATACGAGTGGGTTTTGCCGGTGCCGGTCTGCGACTGGCCAATCGCACTTTCTCCTTTTAAAATAAGCGGAATCATTCTTGTTTGAATGTCAGTCGGCTCGTGAAACCCTAATTCTTCTATTCCTTTATTAATAAATGGCTGAAAACCATACTTTTCAAATTGGTGCTTTGCCAAATGTGACACTCCTTTTGGCTTAAATAAGCCTTTTTCTCCATCTTAATATTATACTAAAATCATTCACAAATCAAAGGCCGGGGAATGATATTATTATTTTCTTCACGAGCTGTTTTCATTATTAAACGTTTCCCTGTCTTATTGCATACAATAATTGAGAAGAAAAAATGTATGAAAGGATGCGTCGCTTATGATTCCATTTCAACACGGAAACCGCCCGCTGCCCCCCCACTACTACCCGCCTGCAGCAAGGCCATTCCCCGGGCCCCGTCCCAATGCGGCACCACAAAGGCCGGGACGTGGGCTATTTGGACGGATGCGGCAAAGATCCAGTCCACAGCTGACTGGCTTTGAACGCCGGGGAACGGCTGCCGCCGCCCAAAAATTGACTAACCCAATGAATCTACAGCAAATGCTCGCCAACACGCAGCAAATCTTAAACACTGTTCAGCAAATGGGGCCGATTGTTGAACAGTACGGTCCGCTCGTAAAAAACCTGCCTTCGATGTGGAAACTGTACCGGGGATTGAAGGCTCTTCCTGATGAAAAAGAAAAAGCTCCCGAACCAGCAGGTAAAGTCGAACGAACCGAAAAAGAAAAAGACAAGGAAAAACAAGCCCCTCCTCCTTTAAAACGGGAGCCAAAATCATCTGGACCGAAACTTTATATTTAAGAAACAGCTGTTTGCTTCCAAAGTTTGCTCTCCTCCTATATAATAAATTCGTACACATACCACTCCGACTATAAATATAGGAGGTTTTTTTATGGAACTGATTAAAATTGCTCCAAGAGGATATTGTTACGGTGTTGTCGATGCCATGGTCATCGCCAAAAATGCCGCTCTAGATAAAAGCCTGCCGCGCCCGATTTACATCCTCGGGATGATTGTTCATAACAAACACGTCACGGATGCATTCGAAGAAGAAGGCATCATTACACTGGACGGCAGTAACCGGAAAGAAATTTTGGAACAAGTGAACGAAGGCACAGTCATTTTCACTGCCCACGGCGTTTCTCCTGAAGTGAGGGAACTCGCACGCAAGAAAAATCTCGTCACCATTGACGCTACTTGCCCGGACGTCACAAAAACGCATGACTTGATCCGCGAGAAAAAAGCGGACGGGTATGAAGTGATCTACATCGGCAAAAAAGCTCATCCTGAACCGGAAGGAGCAATCGGCGTCGCTCCTGATATCGTTCATTTAGTCGAAAAGCCAGAAGATGTAGATAAGATTACGCCAAAAAGCTCGAAAATCATCGTTACAAACCAAACGACGATGAGTCAATGGGATGTAGCCGATATTATGGACAAAATTAAAGAAAAATACCCTCATGCAGAGATGCATAAAGAAATTTGCTTAGCCACTCAAGTCCGGCAGGAAGCGGTTGCTGAACAAGCAGGTGAAGCGGATGTATTAATTGTTGTCGGCGATCCGAAAAGCAATAACTCCAACCGCCTTGCCCAAGTGTCCGTTGAAATTGCCGGCACGAAAGCTTATAGGGTGTCCGATGTGACAGAAATTGAAATTGACTGGCTAAGAGAAGCAAAAACAGTGGCCGTTACGGCCGGAGCTTCTACCCCGACTCCGATCGTGAAAGAAGTGATCCAGTTTTTAGAGGGATTTGATCCGCACGTAGAAAGCACGTGGGTTCGGGAAAGAAAAGTTCCTTTAAACAAAATTCTTCCGAAAGTGAAAAGATCGACACTCACGACCCGATAATCATAAGGATTAAAAGAAGGCTGATCCAGCAAAGGAGGATCAGCCTTCTTTTTTATATAAACGTAAACGGATCTGTGTCAACAGCAGACGGAATAAACTGTGCGGCTATTCCCTTTTCTTCTGCCAAGTGTGACAACTTCTTAGCCGCGCCTGCTTTCATTACTTTTTCCACATTGTGGCCAGGATCGACTACATTCAAGCCGACAGCGAGAGCGTCATGTGCTGTATGATAATAAAAATCCCCCGTTACATACACATCTGCCCCTTTAAATTTAGCTGACTGAAAGTATTTATTCCCGTCGCCGCCGAGCACAGCGACCTTTCTCACTTTCTCTGTTAATTGCCCGACGACACGCACTCCTTTTACATCCAGCTTTTCTTTCACGAACTCTGCAAATTCCCGAAGACTCATTGGGTTTTCCAGCTTGCCAATTCGGCCGAGTCCGAGCGGTTCGTCTTCGTTATCAAGCGAATACACATCATAAGCCACTTCTTCGTAAGGATGGACTTTCAGCATGGCTGACAACACCTTTTTCTCGAGGCTCTTCGGGTAGACCGTTTCCACTTTTACTTCTTCTACCTGTTCCAGTTGGCCTGCCTGCCCAATATATGGACTCGCTTGATCGCCCGGCTTAAAACGGCCGGTGCCTTTTGTTGAAAAAGAGCAATGGCTGTATCCACCGATAAAGCCTCCTCCTGATTCGCCTAACGCTTCCCTCACTCTTTCTGCATGACTGACTGGTACAAACACCGCAAGCTTCTTTAAATCATCTTGAAACGTCGGTACGAGGACATCCGTCTCTTTTAATTCAAGCGCCTCTGCCAATAGGTCATTTACGCCGCCTTTAGCCACATCCAAATTCGTGTGGGCTGCATAAACAGCAATATCATGTTTGATCAGCTTTTCAATCATTCTGCCTGCCGGATCGCTCGTAACGATGGAAGTTAATGGACGGAAAATGATAGGATGGTGGGCAATGATGAGCTGCACGCCTTTTTCAATCGCTTCATCGACCACTTCTTCAAGCACATCGAGCGCAATGAGCACTCGCTCGACAGGCTTGTTTAATCGGCCAATTTGCAAACCGACTTTATCGCCTTCCATCGCGTACTTTTTAGGGGAAAACTGTTCAAATAACTGAATAATTTCATGTCCATTCGCTTTCTTCACTGTCGATTGCCTCCTTTATCAGCTGAAGTTCATGAAGAATTTCCCGCTTCTTACTTGCCGCTGCTGCCTGATTTTCTGCTTTCTTTACATTCTCCAGCACGACTTCTAGCTGGGCGGCTTCTCTTTGCCACTTTTTAAGAAACACGGCATTTTTCTGAGCAAGCAGCATCGGCCCTGTAAGCATCTCCAGCTCTTTTTTTGCACTATATGGCCGTTCAGGATCACCTTTTTCAGCTGTTAAAATCTCATAAATTTTTCCGTCTTCTTCTATAATTTCTTCATCGATCAATTCCCAGCCATGTTCGATGAGCCACTTACGGATTTGATCTGCCCGAAGATTTGGCTGCAGAATAAGCCGCTTGACGCCGCCAAGCTTATCTTTTCCTTCCTCTAAAATAGAAGCGATCAACGTACCTCCCATGCCAGCGATTGTTACGCAGTCCGCTTCACCGGAAGCGATCACTTCAAGTCCGTTTCCTTTTCGAACAGCGATTCTTTCTTCAAGCCCGGCTTCTTTCACTTGCTGCTGCGCCGCTAAAAAAGGACCGTCTGCCACTTCACCCGCAATAGCTTTATCGGCCAGCCCATTTTTAATCGCATAACAAGGCAAATATGCGTGATCCGAGCCAATATCCGCAACGACGGAATGCAGCGGAATACGGGAAACAACAGCCATTAATCGATTGGATAATTGGTTAATATTCATTTTGTCACCACTTTTGGTTTTATGTGTCGTTCTTATTCTAAACGGAAAGGCCCGATAAAAAAAGTTCTTTGCCCGTGGCAAAGAACTTTTTTATATTATTTAATTTTGCTTACCCACTCAGCCATTGCATCAGCATTTTCAGCTGGAACAAGACCTGGAGGCATAGAGCCTTTACCGTTTACAAGGACCTCTTTAATTTCGTCTTTAGACAATTTCTCGCCGATACCTTTTAATGCAGGACCTGCTCCACCTTCAAAGTTACCGCCGTGGCAGCCTATGCAAGACTGTTTGTAATGGCCTTCCGGATCAAATGCTCCTGCCTGCTCTTCTGTAGTTTCTCCGCCTTTTTCTTCTTTAGCCATTTCTTTAGAATTACTAAGTCCTTCTAAAGAAAGGAAGAAAATCAGACCGATACCAAATACGGCAATCAGCAAAAACGGAATGATTGGATTACGATTCATTTCTTAACCTCCCTTATGTATGCAAATAACAAATAGAAAGTACAAACACTTATTATTCTACTTTAAAATGAGAGAGACGAAAAGCCCTTACATAGAAGTTTTTACCCGTTTGTCGTAAATTAGACACATTCCCTTCTCTTTTTTTCTTATTTATTAAAAAAATGGATCTCTTTTTTCTTTTTGGAAACTTTTTAAATTATATAACAATAAAAATAATGAGCAATATGACGCCGAGCCACGCTGAAATAGCAAAGTAAACCTGCCGAAGTTTTCTGCCTGCTGCCCACCAAAGTAAACAGTGGAAAAACAATAGCATGTAAAGCGTATTTTGATCATTCCCCAGCAATTTTTCATGCATTTCCACCGTGAAAATTAAAAACAAAATCGCTGCAACGGCATACAGAAGCGGCAGAACAAACCCTTTTTTAGAAAAGTAAATGGCTGACGTCATTAAAAAAACGACAAAAACTGCCAAAATCGTCATTTGCAAAGGGAAAGACAATTCAGTAAAATATAGAACAAATAAGGATATCAGCAAAAAGAAAAGGGAAACGAGTAGGCTGCTGGCAAACAGGCGCTTAGAGGCAGTTTTTCCGACAGCGGTTTCCGGCAATTCTTCTCCTTGTGTATAAAGTGTCAGCAAATAATCGCAATAATGATCTGGCAGCATGTGATTTTCTTTCCAGAAGTGAATTTCTTTAATTATTATGAGCTTTTTTTCGTCTTTCATCCGTTGTCACATCCTGTCATAACTTATTCGGGAAAAAAGACGGAATACCTGCTTTTTATGTAAAAAAATAGTTTACTTCTTGTAAGAAGTAAACTATTAGAACAAGGCCAACATTCTGTTAACCGGCATAAGACTCTGCAGTTCGTCCGTATGGATTACTCAAGAAAGTCTTTTAATCGTTTGCTGCGGCTTGGATGGCGGAGTTTGCGTAAAGCTTTCGCTTCAATTTGACGGATCCGTTCGCGGGTAACGCCAAATACTTTACCGACTTCTTCGAGCGTGCGCGTGCGCCCGTCATCTAATCCAAAGCGGAGGCGCAGTACGTTTTCTTCCCGGTCTGTTAACGTATCAAGCACATCTTCCAGCTGCTCTTTCAATAGTTCATAAGCAGCGTGTTCGGATGGAGATGTCGCTTCCTGATCTTCAATAAAGTCACCTAAATGGGAATCATCTTCTTCCCCGATTGGTGTTTCAAGGGAAACGGGTTCTTGGGCAATCTTTAAAATTTCGCGGACTTTTTCAGGCGTTAAATCCATTTCTTCCGCAATTTCTTCAGGAGAAGGTTCACGGCCAAGATCCTGAAGAAGCTGTCTTTGGACACGAATCAGCTTATTAATTGTTTCTACCATATGAACAGGAATCCGGATCGTTCTCGCCTGGTCGGCAATCGCGCGCGTAATCGCCTGACGGATCCACCATGTGGCATACGTACTGAATTTAAAGCCTTTTCGGTAGTCAAACTTTTCAACAGCTTTAATTAAACCCATGTTTCCTTCTTGAATTAAGTCAAGGAACAGCATGCCGCGGCCGACATAACGCTTTGCAATACTGACAACAAGGCGCAAGTTCGCCTCAGCGAGGCGGCGCTTTGCTTCTTCATCGCCTTCTTCAATCCGGGTAGCCAGCTGAATTTCTTCTTCTGCAGATAGAAGATCAACCCGGCCAATTTCTTTCAAATACATACGTACAGGGTCATTAATTTTCACGCCCGGCGGAACACTTAAATCATTGAGGTCAAACTCTTCGCTTTCCTTTTCAAGCTCATGGATGTTTGGATCCTCTTCTTCATCTTCTTCATTCGTTATATCAATACCTTGTTCGCCAAGGTATTCATAAAATTCATCAATCTGGTCAGATTCCACTTCAAATGGCGATAATTTATCGGCCACAAAGTCGTAGGATAGCTTGCCTCTTTTTTTACCTATTTCAAGAATTTGCTCTTTTGCTCTTTCTAAAGTTACTTCGGTTTCTTTGGAACGTGTAGACTTTTCAGTCATTTGTCGTCCCCCTCCTTCCAACATCCTTGCCTCATACTGCGTTTTCATATTAACGTAATTCTTTTTTCAACTTCACAATTTCCATGGCAATTTGAGCGGCTGTTTGATAATCTTTTGCTTTTTCCGCTGTCACTTGCCTTTGTTTTTTTGCTTTTATTTCAAGAATTTTGCGATATTTAAATATTTCTTTTATATAATCATGCACTTCTTCGTCATTTACCACTTCACTTACCATCATCATTTCTATATCTGAAACGAGGCGGCACAAGTTGGCATTCGGGAGAAAACTAATAAATGCACTTGAATCCGGCATGTTGCCTCCTTCATAAAAGCCAAGTAAATACGTAAAAATGGCTTGGTGTTCATCAAGGTTAAATGTTTCGCCACTCAGCAATTCCTTCACTTTATAAGCCGTATCGGCATCTTTCAGCATATGGGCAATTAACCTGCGCTCAGCTGTCTGAAAAGCCGGGTAAAGCCTTTTTTGCATTTGAGGAGCTGAAGCTGGCTGAAACGTCCGCTCGTTAGGCGGCTGCTTTTTCCTTTCCTTGAAAAACAGTTGTTTTTCCTGCTGTTTTAACGCGTCAAGCGATAGAGAAAATTGGTCGGCAATTTGCCTTAAATAATAATCTCGTTCGACCGCTTTTTTTAACTTAGCCACTTCAGCTACTACTTCTTCAATGTAGTGCAGCTTTTGTGCCTCGTCCTGCAGGTTTTTTCCTTGCTTGTAATATTCCATTTTAAAAGCCATCAGCGTCATCGCCGTTCCGATAATGTTATTTCGAAACTTCTCGGCGCCGTGCTTTTTTATATAGTCGTCCGGGTCCATTTTATCTGGAATGAGGGCGACCTTTACGTCACAGCCGCTGCCTTCCAAAAGACCCGATGCGCGGAAGGCAGCCTGTATACCTGCTGAATCGCCATCGTAGCAAATAATTACCTGGTCGGCTGTCCGCTTGATTTGCTGGATGTGAGCATCAGTTAAAGACGTTCCCATCGTGGCGATCCCTGCTTCTACACCAGCTCCTGCCGCCGCAATAACATCGGCAAACCCTTCAAAAAGAACGGCGCCATGCTGCTTGCGAATCGCTGGTCTTGCCCGGTGAAAATTATATAAGAGACGGCTTTTATTAAAAACAGGCGTCTCCGGGCTGTTTAAATATTTAGGCTTTTCCTCGTGAAGCGCACGTCCGGAAAAAGCAACTACCTTGCCTTTTTCATCATGAAGAGGAAACATAATCCTTCCACGGAACCGGTCGAAATAATTTCCGTCCTCTTCTTTTCGAATAATTAAGCCCGCTTTTTCCATCCATTCAAGTGTAAACCCACGCTTTTGTAGAAACTTGGCGGTAAAGTCCCAATTTGGAAGCGACCAGCCAATTTGAAACGTTTCAAGGTCGTTTTTAGAGAACCCGCGTTTTTCCAAATAGTCGAGAGCTTCCTGGCCTTCTGCCGTATTCAAAAGCAAATGATGATAAAATTTCGCCAGCAGCTCATGAGCTTTCATCATTTGGTCATGCTCTTTTGAAACGGGCTGGCTGCGGCTTTCAGCAGGGATAGACACATCCGCGGCTATACCTGCACGCTCAGCCAATTTTCCGACCGCTTCCTGGAAAGAGATGTTTTCAATTTCTGTTAAAAAAGAAAAAACATTTCCTCCAGCCCCACACCCAAAACAATGGTAGATCTGCTTATCAGGTGACACGGAGAAGGATGGAGAGTTTTCTCCATGAAACGGGCACAAGCCGAAAAAGTTCCGTCCTTGCTTTTTCAACTGAACGTAATCACCGATTACTTCAGTAATATCCAGCGACTGCTTAATTTGTTGAATCGTTTCTTCAGGAATTTTTCCTGCCACGTATACATCACCAGCTATACTAATGTTCGATAAAAAAACTGAATTTCCTGCAGCTTTTTCAACCGGCTGATTGTCAATCGGCTGATTTTTTCTCGAAAGCCCCGTCCAACCCCCTCCATAGAGCATTATTGTTGTTTTTTTGCTGCCGGGTCGGCGGATGGAAAGAAAATCGACAAATATTATCATATTTCTCTTTCTTTCCTATGCATTATAATTCTACAAGCTTGATTAGAATCCTTCTCCAATGCGAAATATCCTAAAAAAAAACCGAACTATTGTCCGCTATTGAGAAAATGCGTTTCTGGGCAGCACATAATTAGTTTATTCCTTTATTCAAGGCGTTAAACCTGTTTTAAATACATTTTTATCACAATTTTTTATTATAGTATATTTCCTTTAAAAAGACCATTGATTTTTTATGACAAAAAAGAAAAGCACACAATCAGAAGATTATGCGCTATTTTCTCTTGTGGTACTTGCTTAAAATGATGTTGGCTGTTTCTTCCACTGCTTTATTCGTCACATCAATGACTTCACAGCCGATGCGGTTCGTAATTTTTTCGAAGTAAGAAATTTCCGCTTTAATCCGCTCAAGGTCTGCATAACTCGCGCTGTCGTTCAAACCAAGCGAGATGAGGCGTTCTTTGCGAATTTGGTTCAGCTTTTCCGGGCTGATTTTTAAGCCGAAACATTTCTCCGGGGGAATGGCAAATAATTCTTCAGGAGGATCTACTTCCGGAACGAGCGGAACGTTCGCCACTTTCAGGCGCTTATGGGCAAGATATTGAGAAAGCGGCGTTTTTGATGTCCGCGAGACGCCGATTAAGATCACATCCGCTTTTAGCAATCCACGCGGGTCGCGTCCATCATCATATTTCACTGCAAATTCAATCGCTTCCACTTTTTTAAAATACTCTTCATCCAACTTTCTAACAAGGCCCGGCTCCATCAAAGGAGGACGCCCATACAATGATTCAAGTTCATCCATCAATGGACCGATCAAATCAAAAATGACAATGTTCTCTTTTTGCGCCTGCTGTTTCATATAATTTCTGATTTCCGGTTTAACAAGCGTATAAACAATAATGCCTTGCTCGTTTTTCGCCAAGTCGATCACTTCATCAATGTTAGCAATGTCTTCTACGTATGGAAATCGTTTAATCACGGCATGCGATCCGTTAAACTGGCTAACAGCCGCTTTTGTGACAAGCTCAGCTGTTTCACCTACTGAATCGGAAACAATATATATGATTGGATCATTCAGCAAAAATTAGGACCTCCTCTTCAAGCGTGCATCAGTCGTCATCTGCCAGCGAAACAAACGCCTTGGCAATACTTGTTTTCGTAATGCGGCCGGTTACTTCATAGCCTGTTTCTGCCTTTTTGACGACCGGCACTGCATCTATTTGTTTTTCAATTAAATTTTTAGCAACGTCAATCAGCAAGTCATCTTTTTCACAAACTGTAATATTTGGCATTCTCGTCATAATAATATTGACTGGTATCGCATTTAAATCCTGTTTGCCGATGCTTGCTCTAAGTAAATCTTTCCGCGAAAGCACTCCGGCTAAATGGCTGTGTTCATCCACAACAAATAACGTGCCGACATCTTCTAAAAACATCGTTACAATTGCTTCATATACAGAGACATTTTCTCGTACGACAACCGGGATCGCCTGATAGTCTTTTACGTATATTTTCATTAAGTTTTCCGTGAGAAGCTGAGTGCCTGACTTCCCTGTATAAAAGTATCCGACACGCGGTCTTGCGTCCAAAAAGCCAGCCATCGTTAAGATAGCCAGGTCCGGCCGCAATGTCGCCCTCGTTAAATTCAATCGCTCGGCAATATTTTCACCGGTAATTGGACCATTATCTTTGACAATTTGCAAGATTTTTTCTTGACGATTATTAAGTTCGATCTTCCTCACCACCTAACGCGCAATAGCAGCATAGGCACCTGTTTTTTTCTGTTGAAAATCATCAAAAGCTTGATTTCCTCATTATTCATAGCTGCAAACAGGCGCCTACACTTCAATCGTTCAAAAGTGTTATACCATATAATAAATATTATATACTATTTAACCGAAATGAAAAGAAAAGTTTCCATACGACCGTTGCTTTTTTGCGCTGGCATAGCTGGATAATCGAAACATATAAAATGTTTTATTGCAACGCCTGCGAACATGCGTTACTTCACTAATAATTTATTGAAATCTGCAAATTCCAAAATAAGGGCAGCCAATTTTCTCATTTGATTTAAGCGGTTTTCTTTTACAGCCGCATCATCTGCCATAACCATCGTATGATCAAAGTATTGTTCAATAGGCTGCTTTAAGCTTTCAAGGAGAGCAAATTGTTCTTCTGCCTCTCCCGTCTCTTCCAGTCCTTGCTGCACACGAAGAAATTCTTTATATAATACTTTTTCTTCTTTATTTTCGAAGAGCTGCTCATTAATCGAAGATTGCACTTCTGCTTTTTTGGCAATATTGGCGACGCGGCTGAGCGCTTCCGCTGTTTCTTTAAAGCCCGCTTCTTCTTTGTGAGTCATTAACACAGCTGCCTTGGCAAATAAGGAAGGCAAGGAACCGACACGACCTGCCAGCACTGCATCAATAAAGTCATAACGGACATTTCGTTCTTGCAGGCTGTGTTTTATTCGAAGCTTGAAGAAAGCAGTCAACTCTTCTAAAAGAAGGCCGGTTTCTTTTTCTCCAATTCCGTCTTCTTTCACGACAGCAATGGCTGTCTCTAAAACGGTTTCCAGCGGAATATTCCATTTCTTTTCCTCTAAAATAAGCACAATGCCTGCCGCTTGTCTTCGCAGAGCATAAGGGTCCTGAGAGCCTGTTGGAAGAATGTCTACAGCGAAACAGGACACAATCGTATCCAATTTGTCCGCCAGACTGACAATCGCACCAGTGAATGCTCTTGGCGCCTCTCCATCTGCATGACGCGGTTCATAATGCTCATTGACCGCTTGGGCGACTTCACGGTCTTCTCCTTTTTGCAACGCATATTTCTCCCCCATGATCCCTTGCAACTCGGGGAATTCATACACCATTTGTGTCACAAGATCAAATTTACATATTTCTGCTGCCCGGTCGACTTTTTCCTGTTCTTCTTTCATAGCACCGGCTAGCTCGCTCAACTTGGCAGACAGACGGCGAATGCGGCTCACTTTTTCAGCTAATGTGCCGATTTTTTCATGGTATACGATCGCCTGTAATTTGCTTAAAAAAAAGTCAATGTCTTTACTTTGATCTTCTTTATAGAAAAAGTCGGCATCTGCCAGCCGGGCCCGAAGCACTTTTTCATTTCCACGGGCTACTTTATCAAGGGAGCGGCTGTCGCCGTTTCTGACAGTCACAAAAAAAGGAAGCAATGTATTCGTTTCATCTTTCACCGGAAAATAGCGCTGGTGCTCTTTCATCGATGTAATCAACACTTCTTCTGGCAGCTCAAGAAACTCTCTGTTGAAGGAACCGGACAGAGCTGTCGGATATTCGACTAAGTTGTTTACTTCTTCAAGCAGCCCTTCATCGACAGGAATGACCCATGAATTTTCCGCTTCTAGCTGAGCGAGCTGACGACGAATCATATCTTTTCGTTCAGCAGGATCTGCAATAACAAATTGGGCTTTCAGCTGTTCTTCATATTCTGCCGGGGAAGTAATTGTCACTGTTTCACCTAAGAAACGGTGCCCTTGAGTTTTTTGCCAAGTGGACACATTGATGATTTCAAAAGGAATCACTTCTGATCCGAATAATGCGACGATCCATTTAATCGGCCGAATATAGCGGAGCTCATTATCCGCCCAGCGCATATTTTTCCCGAAGTGCAGCCCGACGATAACCTCCCGCAGCTGTGGCAGCAAATCGATGGCCGGCTTTCCTTTTACAAATTTATTCACATGAACATACTCAACACCGTTTACTTCTTTAAAGTAAATGTCTTCCACCGACATCCCTTGTCCCCGCGTAAAGCCGATGGCCGCTTTTGACCATGAACCGTCTTCTTGCAGCGCAATTTTCTTCGCAGGCCCTTTTGCTTCTTCTTCAATATCTTCTTGCGCTTCGGCCACTCCTTGAACAAAGACAGCTAAACGGCGGGGTGTCGAATAAAGTTTGATATTACCATAAGAAATTTTTCGTTCCTGCAAAAATTCTTCCACCCGGCTGCCAAGCTGATTCATCGAGTCTGTAACAAAGCGGGCCGGCATTTCCTCCAGGCCAACCTCTAACAGCAAATCTCTTTTATTCATGTTCCGGCTCCCCTTTCCCTTTTAACATTGGAAATCCTAGTTTTTCCCGTTCTTCGTAAAATGTTTTTGCTATTTGTCTCGCCAGACCGCGCATGCGTCCGAGGTAAGCTGTTCGTTCTGTGACTGAAATGGCCCCTTTCGCATCAAGAATGTTAAATACGTGGGAACATTTCAACACATAATCGTACGCCGGATGGACGAGCCCTTCATCCATTTGGCGTTTTGCTTCTTTCTCATAAACAGTAAATAAGTGAAACAGCATATCCGCATCTGATGTTTCAAACGTATATTTAGAATGCTCAAATTCAGGCTGGTAAAAAATATCTCTCACTGTAAACCCTTTTGTCCATTCAAGATCAAAGACGTTTTCTTTTTCCTGAATGTAGGATGCGAGCCGTTCAATTCCGTATGTAATCTCCACTGAAACCGGCTTGCACTCGAGTCCGCCGACTTGTTGAAAATATGTGAATTGGGTGATTTCCATACCATCGAGCCAGACTTCCCAGCCAAGGCCCGCACAGCCAAGAGACGGGTTTTCCCAGTTGTCTTCTACAAAGCGGATATCATGCTCCAGCGGGTCAATGCCGAGCGATCTTAACGAATCAAGATACATTTCCTGAATATTGTCAGGAGATGGCTTCATAATTACTTGAAACTGGTGGTGCTGATACAAGCGGTTCGGATTTTCTCCATAGCGGCCGTCTGCCGGGCGCCGGCTCGGCTCCACGTAGGCAACATTCCATGGTTCTGGACCGATTGCCCGTAAAAATGTATACGGGCTCATCGTGCCGGCTCCTTTTTCAACATCATACGCCTGCATTAAAATACACCCGTGATCAGACCAATGTTTTTGCAAAGTTAAAATCATTTCTTGAATATTCATAGCTATGCCCCTCTCTCTTAAATAAAAAAACTCTCGTCCCTATGCACATAATGTGCATAGGGACGAGAGTTACCCGCGGTTCCACCCTATTTGCCGTATTCACACGGCCTCTTTTAAAAAAACTGCTCCGGACCGCCTTTCCCTGATGCTCTTTCCCCCGGCTTCCACCATCCCGGGTTCGCTTGTAAAAGAGGAAATCAAGTACTCTATTCCTTCACTGCAGCTAATATTTATTTCGATTGGATATAAAAAACTTAAACGAAAATGAGCGATTTGTCAATCGTCATCTTTCTTTTCTCCAAGCATCGCCTGCATTTTCTCCATTTGGTCAAGAAACCTGCGGGACTTTAAATACAGACCTGAATATTCGTCGTAATACATCGAGATAGCTGCCCGCAGTTCTTTTTTCGTCTCTTCTTTTACGTTGATGCTGCCGAGCCGGCTTAAATCGAAGAAATAAAACAGCCGCAACAGTTTGACCGCGGCTGGTGACAGCGGCAGCAAATATGGGTCGATGTCAAAACAGCGGTGACAGAGCAGGCCGTTTTCTCGAATAGAAAAAGCAAACCGGCCTTCCTGACTGCCGCAGTTCACACAACTCGACAGTTCGGGACGAAGACCGATTACTTGCAGCATTTTCATTTCGAATATATTCGTTAAGATTTCGGCATCATAGCCTTCATTCAAGTAATGAAGTGACTGCTCGAAAAACTCATATAAATAAGGGTTCGGCTGCTTTTCTTCGGTGCTTTTATCAAGCAGTTCAGCCATATAAGCAGCGTAAGCGGTTGCCATTAAGTCTTCGCGAATATGCCGCATGGATGATAACATTTCCCCTTGTTGCAACGTGCCAAGGCCGCTTCCAGAATGGGCTAAAAAGCTGCCGTGGGTAAATGGCTGGGTAACGGAAGAGAGACGGCTGTTCGGCTTCTTAGCTCCTCGTGCCATAAAAGCGAGCTTCCCTTTCTCCCGCGTGAAAATCGTTACTATTTTATTTGTTTCACCGTAATTAGATGTTCGAATTACAATTCCTTCGATCTTTTGAAGCATGAGAAGGCCGCCCTTCTATCCTCCTCAATTCGTCATCCGGGTAACCGGGAAGTCAAGGCCAGCCAGCCGGTGCTCTTGTTCAAATGGGGAGTTCTCGTTGTCTTTTTCAATTTCCTTGTATAAAAGGTACACTTCTACACTTCCTGTCTCCAAAAAGACCTTCCACGTAAGATCCAACATGTTTTTTCCCGCCTTTCTTAATTTGAAACTGGCATTCACCTGTGGCTTCCTTATTAGCTTCACCGATTACTTTTTGATTATGAGGAGCAAAAATTTCTAATTTTTCCTTACTTAATATTCGTCTTCACGGAATCCAAAATCACGAAGATTGGAGGCTTTATTACGCCAATCTTTTTGGACTTTCACCCACAATTCCAAGAACACCTGGGAGCCGAGCAGGTTTTCAATATCATGCCGTGCCCGCTGGCCGATTTCTTTCAACAAAGCTCCGCGCTTGCCGATAACGATGCCTTTTTGGGAATCGCGCTCCACTACAATTGTCGCCATTACATTGATGATGTCTTTATCTTCGCGGCGCTCCATTTTATCGATAACGACCGCGATGGAATGAGGTACTTCTTCCCGCGTTAAATGAAGCACCTTTTCCCGAATGAGCTCAGAAACAATAAAACGCTCCGGGTGGTCTGTCACTTGATCGGCAGGATAATATTGCGGTCCTTCCGGAAGATTTTCTTCAATTTGATCGAGCAGACGCTCCACATTATTTCCTTCCAGGGCAGAAATAGGAATGATTTCCGAAAACGGATACAAATCTTTATACTGATCAATCAGCTCCATCAATTGATCGGGATGAACACGGTCAATTTTATTCATAACGAGAAAAACAGGCGTCTGAGTACCTTTTAGTTTTTCAATAATAAATTCGTCGCCACGGCCATAACCTTCTTCTGCATTCACCATAAACAGCACGAGGTCAACTTCCCTTAACGTATTGACAGCTACCTTCATCATGAAGTCTCCAAGCTTGTGCTTTGGCTTATGAATGCCCGGCGTGTCTATAAAGATCATTTGTGCGTCTTCTTTCGTATATACACCCTGTACTTTATTTCTCGTCGTTTGCGGCTTATCGCTCATGATAGCAATTTTTTGTCCGATTACCCTATTCAAAAAAGTGGATTTGCCGACATTCGGGCGGCCGATAATCGAAATAAAACCAGATTTGTATGTTGAATTCATTTCTTGTCTACTCATGTAAATCCTCCGGTGAAAATGCCCCTGGCAGCAAATTCTCAACAGTTAGTTCTTCTATATCTCCCTGCAAGTTCGTTAAAATTACTTTCATATCAGATGTGCAAAGCTCGGAAATCACTTGACGGCATGCACCACACGGAGACACAGGACGTGCTGTATCAGCAATAACAGCCATCGCTGCAAATTCCTTCTCCCCTTCAGACCATGCTTTAAATAAAGCCGTTCTTTCTGCACAATTACACATACTGTAGGCGGCGTTTTCTATATTGCATCCGTGAAAGACTTTGCCATCTTTCGTCAGAAGCGCAGCTCCTACTGGAAATTTTGAATAAGGAACATAAGCGCGTTCTCTAGCTGCTTTAGCTTCCTGAATTAATTGTTCTCTTTTCAAATTAATGCTCCTTTACTTTCTATTTTAATATAAAACAGCTCATTTGTAATCCATTTACTGAAAATATTTCTGAAAAATCTAAATTATCTAAAATAATCGCCAGACCTTCGGCAGGAAGATGATTGCTCCTGTCAGAAGAGCTAGACAAGAAAAAAGCAGGACAGCTCCCGCTGCTAAATCTTTCGCTTCTTTCGCCAACGGATGGAGATCTTCCGTAACTAGATCAACTGTTTTTTCGATTGCAGTATTTACGACTTCAAGCGCCATCACACCAAAAATCATAATTAGGATGAACAGCCATTCTGTACGTGTCAGAGACAGCCAAAAGCCTGCCATTGCGACTGCTGCCGCGGAAGCTAAGTGAAAGCGGAAATTAGGCTCTTTCGCAGCGAGACGCAGGCCGTTGAGCGCAAATCGAAAAGAGGCCACGAACCGTTTCCAGCGAAAAATATACTTATCGCTGCAGCCCGAATTCATCAAGAATTTCCTTTTGCCTTTGAAACATCTCTTTTTCTTCTTCTTCTGTCATGTGGTCATATCCGAGCAAGTGAAGAAGTCCGTGCACGGCAAGAAAACCAAGTTCCCGCTCAAAGGTGTGTCCATACTCTTCTGCCTGTTCCTTTGCACGAGGAACGGAAATGACAATGTCTCCAAGTACACGGGGCAGGTCATCCGCGCCGCTGATTTCTATTTCCTCTCCGTCCATTTCCTCGAGCGCAAAAGAAATAACATCTGTCGGCTCATCTTTCTGGCGATATTCACGGTTAATTTCCCTTATCCTTTCATTGTCAGTGAACGTTACCGACACCTCGCTGTCTTGTGCGGCGCCTTCCTTTTCTGCTGTCAACTTTAACAGCGCTTCTACAAGTTGAAAAGCTTCGGCTTTTAGTCCTTCCGTTTCATCGATTATATCTATCACTAAACTCATCTTCTTTTCCTCCGTTCTCACCGGGCACCTCTGCCGCAGCCAAGAGCTGCCGATACGGCTTTTCCATTCTTGCAGAAAATCTTTTTAGCGTTTCACGTAAAATCATAACAGGTTTCACTAAAAAAATCATGTGCCGCTCCCATGAAAGAAAAAATAGTAAAACAGACAGCCCGCAGGCTGCCTGTTAACTTTCAGCTTCTTCATACGCCTGGATGATCCGGGCAACGAGCGGATGGCGGACGACGTCACTCTGTTCTAAATAAATAAAGGAAACAGAAGACACACGATTTAAAATCTGTTCCGCCGAAATGATCCCCGATTGCGCTCCTTTTGGCAAATCAATTTGTGTGCGGTCACCGGTAATCACCATTTTCGATCCGAAACCGAGCCGTGTTAAAAACATTTTCATTTGCGCTTTAGTCGTATTTTGCGCCTCATCCAATATCACGAACGCGTCATCAAGCGTCCGGCCGCGCATGTACGCAAGCGGTGCCACCTCAATCGTACCTCTTTCAATCAGCCGCTGTGTATGTTCAGTGCCAAGGACATCGTGAAGAGCATCGTAAAGCGGCCGCAAATACGGATCTACTTTTTCCTTCAAGTCCCCAGGAAGAAAACCGAGACTTTCGCCTGCTTCTACTGCCGGACGCGTTAAAACAATTCGTTTGACCTGTCCAGTTTTCAAAGCATGAACCGCCATAACCACTGCTAAATATGTTTTCCCTGTTCCTGCCGGGCCGATGCCGAATACAAGATCCCGTTTACGGATCGCTGTTACATATTCCTGTTGGCCAAGTGTTTTAATGCGTATCGATTTTCCCTTTGCATTTTTCGTGATTTCCTGGTCATACAGTTCATCCAAGTATTCAATCGTCCCGCGCTTCGCCATTTGCACTGCATTCATAACATCCCGTTCGCCAATATTAATTCCTTTACGAATAATTAATAACAAACGGTAAATAATTTCTTTGACGAGTTCCGTTTTCTCTTCTTCGCCGGCGATATGAATCGATTCACCTCTTGTTACAATAGATACATCAAACTCTTCTTCTAAAACGCTTAGATTTTTATCTGATACCCCAAATAAGGCCGCGGCTTCATTCGGGTTTTCGAGCTGAATATTCATTATGTTTTTTTCTTCTGGCATTCTTTTTGTCTCCTTGAGTGATTGGTTTCCCTACTGCTATATTTTCTAGTACTTGGAAGTGTACAGACAATTTTACTTTACCATTCGTGAACTGCCTCTGCAAAACTTTTTCACCGCTGATAACCGCTTTTTCAGACAATTTCGCCTGCAAATCTTCTCTCGCTGCCTTGAGCGCATGAAGTTCAGCCTCTTTTTCTGTGTAAGAGCGGCTTGTCTGCTCGCTTTCATAGTACGTTTTTTCCACATAGTTCACTGGCAGTTTTATACCGAGAAAAGAAACAGAATGCACTTGCTCGTCCTTTTTATGATTAGCAAAAGAGTGATTTTTAAATCCCCATACAGGCACTCTCAATGTTTTCATTTCCAGCAAATGCTTTTGCACCTGACGGCCGGTCAAAACGTGAAAATCAGTCGTTACAGGCATTTCCACTGTTGTTTTGTACCAAGTTTCTCCTAACACTTCCCCATCAGCTGCTATTTTTGTTTGTTTTTCTTCCGTGCCGATCAATCCTGAGACGAGCAGCTGCCCTTTATGGACAAACTGGTTTCTCTTCACAGCGGCCTGTCCCTTTTTAACAAACAACTTCACGATTACAGCATCTTTTGCTGCTACGAGATGCCTCGGACCTTTCTGCTTTTTTTCCTTCGGTTCGGTTTTTTCCACGACACGAAAATGAAAGGTGCTTCCTTTTACTTCTACGCCAATCCATGTCAGCCCTTCCACGCGGTTTAACAATTTTTTCTGTACTGTTTCAGGATCGTCTAAACCAAGGATAAATTTTCCTTTTTCGACGCCCATGCGAGAAAGCTCTTTGCGTATTTCGTGTTCCATCTTCGGGCTGGCTCCGCCGATATTTATTCGCCAGACAACATTAGATAACAGCAATATAATGACCAAAAAACCAACCGCGCCGATCACAAAACCCGAACTTTTTAGCAGCCTTTTCAGTAAAAAAGGGAAACCTTCCCCTCTATAGAAACGGACATCCCCTTCGAAGGCCCGCGCTGCTTTTCTCACCTCATGGATATGCTTGAGAGAACAGGAGAACGAAATGGTCTGTTCCCCCTGTCTGCTCACTTGCCAAACTGGGACACGGGAACGGCTCAGCCGATTGATGAACCGTTCTGCTCCTTGCCCTTGCACTTTCACTACGACAACTCCTTGAAAAAAAGCAAGCCACTGATTGTTCAAGCTTTTTCCCCCTTACCCTTCCAAATAAACGAGTTTCTCAATTTTTCCTTCAATCAATATTTCTTCCGGCAAAATGGTTTTGATCGTAAACGCCTGCCCTTTAATTAAAAGCTGGCCTTTTGCAAGCAGCAGCCTCACTTCTTTATCCGAAAAAGCAAGCAGTCCTCTGTGGTTTTCAATATAAATATGCAACTGACCGATCATCGTGATCCGGGGAAGGTCCATCATGACATCTTCGGGCAGATTCATCGATTTTGTCAGCCAGCCTTTCATTTGCTCTCCCCACTTTTTCGCCATAAAAAAGAACCCCCCTCTCTTTTCATATGTATGAAAAGAGAGGGGGGAACATGTCAGTTTATTTCCTCCTTAAAGCCTTGGGAGGAGCAAGGATTTCGGAGAAAATGACTCCTCTGGCTAAATCATCAGATTCGATTTCAAAGCCGAATTCATTAGAATCTGCCGTTTCTTCTTTTTTGACACTTTCCTCCTGATAGCGGCTCAGCCGCCCCGGTGATCGCTCGCGCCTGCCTGCTTCTTTTCTGGCTTCTTCGTACTTTTCATTTAATGCCGGTCTTGCTGTTTTAATCTTTTGTTCCACCTGTGTAAAACTTTTTGCTGATGCCGGCCTTGATGGTTTATTTTTTTTAGGAGCTGATTTTTTCTCTTTCTCACTGCCGCTTTTCCGATTGGTTATGAGGGAGAAAAGCCCGACTAGAATGGCTATAATAATTGTTTCCATCGCAAAACCCTCCCTTCAAACAAGGCCGGTTGGTTAGCTTTCATCGCCTTTGCCGTCTTTTTTGCCGCCGGCCATTTTACCGATCGAACCGCGCATGCCAGTGTCAGCATCAATATTTTTATAATTCATATAATCCATAACGCCAATATTGCCAGTGCGAAGTGCTTCTGCCATCGCAAGCGGTACATCTGCTTCCGATTCCACAACTTTTGCACGCATTTCCTGTACGCGCGCTTTCATTTCCTGCTCACTCGCAACAGCCATCGCCCGGCGCTCTTCTGCTTTCGCTTGGGCAATCTTTTTATCCGCTTCCGCCTGCTCTGTCTGAAGCTCGGCGCCAATATTTTTGCCGATATCAACATCAGCAATATCAATCGATAAGATTTCAAATGCTGTACCTGCATCCAATCCTTTGCTTAAGACCTTCTGTGAAATCATATCGGGATTTTCAAGCACTTTCTTATGATTGTCACTTGAACCGATTGTAGAGACGATCCCTTCACCGACACGGGCGACGACTGTTTCTTCACCCGCTCCCCCGACTAGGCGTTCAATATTGGCTCGAACGGTGATGCGCGCTTTCGCTTTCACTTCAATTCCATCCATCGCCACACCAGCGATAAAAGGCGTTTCAATAACTTTCGGATTGACACTCATTTGCACCGCTTCCAATACGTCACGACCGGCCAGATCAATTGCTGCACACCGTTCGAAAGATAATTCGATATTAGCCCGTTGTGCTGCAATTAACGCATTGACGACACGATCTACATTTCCTCCTGCTAAGTAATGGCTTTCCAGCTGATTTGTCGTGACATTCAGCCCTGCTTTTGACGCTTTAATCATCGGATTGACGACACGGCTCGGAATAACCCGGCGAAGTCTCATACCGACTAACGTGAAAATACTGACTCTTACTCCTGCTGCTAACGCGGAAATCCACAGCATGACAGGAACAAACGTGAAGAAAACTGATAAAATAATGACACCCACTACAATTACTGCAAGAGTTAACATCAAACTAGGATCCATTCTTCTTCCTCCCTATTCTTCTAATTCTCGGACGACAATGCGCGCTCCTTCTACCTTCACTACCTTCACTTCTTTTTCCGCACCGAGAAAGCCTCCTTCGGTGACAGCATCAATTCTTTCACCATCAATCACAACAGTCCCAGCTGGGCGGAATGGGGTTTTTGTGATTCCGATTTTCCCTAAAAGTTCAGTTCGGTTTACATTTGACACATAACCGCTTTCCGAATTTGTAGAATCTGTTAAAATAATTTTTTTGAAAAATTTCATCTTTTTACCAAGCACCTTTACCATTAAAATCATGGCAGTAATGGCTACCGCCATGGCTATTATTAAAGATAAGCCCATCCATCTCACATCATCGCCCGCGAGCAAAATGCTTCCTGTTACAGCTGCAATGCCTAATATGCCGGCAATCCCGCCCGGAAGAAAAAGCTCAGCAACAATGAGTATAGCCCCTACAATAAACAGCAATACCGATTCATACCCCGCGAGACCTGCTACTAAATGACCGTAAAAAAACAACAAAAGCGAACTGAGGCCGATAGAACCAGGTAAACCAAATCCAGGCGAATACAACTCGAGAATCAACCCGAGACTAGCCAACGATAATAAAATGGGAACAACAATCGGATTCGTTACAAACCGGGCCACTTTCTCCGCCCAACTTTCTTTTAATTCCACTACGGCCGCCCCTTCTGCCTTTTCAAGCTGCAGCACCTCATCCAGGCGGCTGACTGTCGCTTTTGAATAACCCGTTTCGAGCGCTTCTTTAGATGAAAACGTTAACAATTCGCCTTTGCCGGCATTGTATTCTGGTATATTTACGTCCGGGTCGGCCATCGCAATGGCATATTTCGGGTCGAGGCCGCTTGTTTCCGCAGCGCTTTTCATCGCCGAGCGCCAGTAGCTTTGCGCTTTTTTATCCGCCATATTTCCTTGTTGATCAATGATCGCCGCAGCTCCCATTTGCGCATTCGGCACCATGTAGATTGCATCGGCGTGAAGAGAGATGAACGCACCCGCCGACAGCGCCCGGTCATTAATAAACGCAACCGTCCGGATATTCGTTTCATCCATCAGCTTGCCGATTTCTCCAGCTGCATCAACCGCTCCCCCCGGTGTATGAATATCCAATACAATTAACTGCGCCCCGTGTTCTTGCGCCTCTTTAAACGAGCGCTTCATAAAAGCATACAGCCCTTTTTCCACCTCATTATGCACCGGTACTACATACACCAACGGCTCCTTCGCCTGCGTAACAGCCGGCATTCCCAGCCCCATCAAAAACAAGGCAAGCCCAAACAACAAAGCGACATATTTCCTTATCAAACTCACCACCCCTCAAAAAACCCTCTTCCTCCTATACGTTCATTGTAAAGCAAAAGTTTCATAAATATAACTAGAAAAGCGGAAGCGCCTTGGTCAGCCCCGACAAGCAAATGTTCTTCTCCCAAAGAAGTCGCTCTTTGACTTCATTGGGAGAAGGTTATTTGACCTCGAGGGGCTAGGCGCTGCAGCTGGACACCAGAAAAGCGGAGCCGACTGTTTTGGGGCGACAAGCATATGACAGGCTGACGAAATGGTGCCTTTCAACCATGCAGTCAGACTGGCATATGCCCTCGAGCCCCAAGGAGGCGCAGTTAGACCCGCTCCATTAGCAAAGTTATCCACACTATGATTATTTTATAGTTTCCTAAACAGCAAAAAAGACGGCAGGATCACCTGCCATCTTTTTATGAGAGTTTTTGCTGCACGAGCTTGTTGACGAGACCGCCATCGGCCCGGCCTTTTACTTTCGGCATCAAAGCGCCCATTACTTTGCCGATATCTGCTTTAGAGGAAGCATTTACTTCCGCAATCGTTTCCTGAACAATTGCTTCTAGTTCTTCCTCTGAAAGCTGTTCTGGCATGTATATGTTCACGTAAGTCAGTTCAGTTTGAATTTTCGAAACGAGGTCAGCGCGACCCGCCTTTTCAAATTCATGGAGGGAGTCTTTGCGTTGTTTCACTTCGCGAGAAAGAACTGCCAATTCATCATCTTCTGATAATCCTTTGCTGCCTGCTTTAATCGCTTCATTTTGCAAGGAAGCTTTCAGCATGCGGATTACAGTTAATTTGTCTTTTTCTTTATTTTTCATCGCTTGCTTGATATCATCATTTAAACGCTCGAGAAGACTCAAAGTAATACCCTCTCTCTCATTAGAACTTACGTTTTCTAGCCGCTTCTGATTTCTTTTTACGCTTTACGCTTGGTTTTTCATAAAATTCACGTTTTCTAGCCTCTTGTAAAGTTCCAGTTTTGGAAACAGTACGTTTGAAACGACGTAGAGCGTCTTCAAGCGATTCGTTTTTACGAACAACTGTTTTTGACATATCTCTTTCCCTCCCTCCGAACACTTACGATTACATGTTCCGTAACGGAAATTCCATGTACTAAATAATTATAATACAAGCTAATATGACGGTCAAGAAATTTTCTTTACAATCGCTTCGATGTTTATTCAGACTTTAATAGTCTGACTCTCCTTTTAAGCCCTGGACAATTTTCACGCCTGAGCTGGCTCCAATTCTTGTCGCCCCTGCTTTAATCATTCCCGCAGCGTCTTCCTGGCTGCGTACGCCTCCAGAAGCTTTCACGCCAATATCAGGGCCGACAGTTTTTCTCATTAGCTGGACATCTTCGACTGTAGCTCCTCCCGTGGAAAAACCAGTAGAAGTTTTCACATAATGAGCTCCAGCTTGGACAGCAAGTGTGCACGCTCTTTCCTTTTCTTCATCTGTTAACAGGCTTGTTTCAATAATCACTTTTGTCAGCGCTTTCCCTCGTGCAGCAGCAGTGACTGCCTGAATGTCTTTTAACACGGTTTCATCATCCCCGGCTTTTAAAGCGCCAATATTGATGACCATGTCGACTTCTGTCGCTCCGTTTTGAATCGCATTTTTCGTTTCAAAAGCTTTTACTTCTGTTGTTGTTGCTCCTAACGGAAAACCGATCACTGTGCAAACTTTTACTTTTGTTCCTTCTAACTGCTCACCTGCATAAGCCACCCACACAGGGTTAATGCACACGGAAGCAAACTCATATGCTCTCGCTTCTTCACAAAGCTTCTTTACTTCTTCTTTCGTTGTTTCTGCTTTTAATAATGTATGGTCAATTGTTTTTGCCATATCGCTAAATTGATTTGTAATCATCAAAGAACAATCTCCTTTTCAACAAGTTGTCCGTACCTCTATATAGTACCATCGAATAGATAAAATGGCGAGTCCTGATCATTTTCTTTATAAAATACCCTATTTTCACAATAATAAAAGCCTTTCATGCATTTTAGGCATAAAAGGCTGCTTTTTACATCACACGGTCGGCTCTAATTCTTCTTCTATCACACGGACAAATTGTCCTTCATTATAAGGATAACCGGCTTTCGTGATTTTCACTTTCACAAGCTGACCGACCATTTCTTCTGTGGCCGGGAAGACAACTTTTAAATAATTATCTGTATACCCTACATATAAACCTTCTTCAGATCCTTCTTTAAATGGTTCTTCAGGAATCACTTCAAGCACTTCACCTTCGAAGCGGGAAGCATATTCTTTTGCCAGTTGGTCAGAAAGAGAGATAAGACGGTGCACCCGTTCATTTTTCACTTCTTCATCGACTTGGTCATCCATGCGGGCAGCAGGTGTGCCTGTCCGCTTCGAATAAGGAAACACATGAAGCTCAGAAAATTTGTGTTCTTTAATAAAATTGAACGTTTCCATAAATTCTTCTTCAGTTTCTCCCGGGAAGCCGACGATGACATCAGACGTAACCGCAAGCCCCGGAAGAGCTTTTTTCAAACGGTTTAAGCGGTCGGCGAAAAATTCCATCGTATATTTCCGGCGCATTCTCTTTAAAACTGTATTGGAACCGGATTGAAGCGGCACGTGCAAATGTCTGACGACAATGTTGGAGCGGTCGATCACTTCAATGACTTCATCCGTTAACTGGCTTGCTTCAATGGAAGAAATCCGGATGCGCTTCAAACCTTTCACTTTTTCTTCCAAATCAGTTAACAACATCGCTAAATTATAGTCTTTCATATCTGAACCGTAGCCGCCTGTATGAATACCGGTCAGCACAATTTCTTTATAGCCGGCATCTACAAGTTGCTGTGCCTGACGGATCACTTCTTCCGGATCACGGGAACGCATTAAACCGCGTGCCCACGGAATGATGCAAAACGTGCAAAAGTTGTTGCAGCCTTCCTGAATTTTCAACGAAGCCCGCGTGCGATCTGTGAAAGCGGGAACGTCCAGCTCTTCATACACCCTGTTTTTCATAATGTTGCCGACACCGTTAATAGGCTGGCGCTCTTCTTTATATTGCTCGATGTATTCAAGCATTTTAATACGGTCCTGTGTACCAACGACCACGTCTACTCCCGGAATGGCCATAATTTCCGCAGGGGACGTTTGCGCATAACAGCCGGTTACACAAATAACTGCATCGGGATTTTTGCGGACGGCACGCCGGATCACTTGCCGGCTTTTTTTGTCGCCTGTATTCGTTACTGTGCATGTATTGATGACATACACATCAGCGGTCGATTCAAATTCCACGCGATCATAATTCCGGCTTTTAAATAACTGCCAGATTGCTTCTGTTTCATAATGGTTTACTTTACATCCAAGTGTTTGGAATGCCACTGTAGGCATAATCTCACCTCATTAGTTCAAAATGGTAGGAGATGGCGGATAAGGCATAAAGGGGAGCGGTTTCTGTGCGTAAAATCCTCGGACCGAGGCCGCATGCGATAAAACCGCTGCTACGGAGCTGTTCTGCTTCTTTTTCCGATATTCCGCCTTCCGGGCCAAATACAATTAACAGCGCATCTCCTTGTTTCATTTCACTCAACAAGTGATGAAACGCTGCTTTTTCTCCTTGCTTGCTTTCTTCTTCATACGCATATAATTTAAACGGATACTCTTGTCCGATTTGAATCAATTGTTGAAAATCCACCGGAATACTTACGTCCGGCACGCGGTTCCGATGAGATTGCTCGGCTGCTTCTTTAGCAATTTTTGACCAGCGTTCCGTCTTTTTTGCTGCTTTTTTCTCATCCCATTTTACGATGGAGCGATCCGCATGAAAAGGGATAAACCGGCTTGCACCGAGCTCTGTTCCCTTTTGGATGACGAGTTCGAATTTATCCCCTTTCGGCAGGCCGCTCGCAATCGCGACGGCAACCGGCAGCTCTTTTTCATCATGCATCCATTTCACGATAAAAGCAAGGGCACAGTCATCGGAAATTTCTTCAATTTCCACCACCGCTGATTCCCCATCTGGAAAAACAGCATATACGCAGTCGCCTGCTTTCAGGCGCATGACGCGCGATAAATGGTGGAAATCTTCACCTGTGATTGTCACTTTTCCGCCGTTATCCGGCTTCTCATTTAAAAAATATCGCTGCACGATTGTCACCCCGTCTGCCTAAGTTTCTGAAAAGCTGTACAAGACAGCCACTATTTCTTCTTTGCTATAATGGCCACCCAGTCTTCCATTAAAACAGTTTCTTCAATTTCAAATCCGGCTGCTATCACAGCTGATTTTACTTCGTCACGCTTTTGACCGATGATTCCTGACGAGATAAAATAACCACCTTGCTTTACGACTTTTGCTACATCGCCGGTAAAAGAGATAATCACTTCGGCCAATATATTCGCTACGACCACATCCGCCTGTTCTTCGATGCCATCGAGCAGATTGTTTTTGGAAACCGATACGATTTCTTCTACCCGGTTTAGTTGAATGTTTTCTCGCGCGGACGCAACGGCTACTTCATCTAAGTCAAGAGCCGTCACTTTTTCAGCGCCAAGGAGAGCAGCTCCGATACTTAACACGCCTGATCCTGTACCAACATCCACGACATAGTCAGCTGGTTTCACAAAACGCTCAAGCGCCTGCAGGCACATCACCGTTGTTGGATGGGTACCCGTACCAAACGCCATGCCCGGATCAAGTTCGATGATCAACTCATCCGTACTAACTGGCTCGTATTGCTCCCAGGTCGGCACGATTGTAAACTTCTCGGAAATCTTGACCGGATTATAATATTGTTTCCATGCGGTCGCCCAGTCTTCTTCATTCACTTCTGTCATGCTCATTTCGTTGCGGCCAATGTCAATATTGTACTCAGCCAGGTTTTTAATGGACTCCGTAATGCCTTCCGCTGTTTCAGCAAGAAAGCTGTTGACAGGCAAGTAGGCTTTAACGATTACGACGCCTTCTTCAGGATAATCATGAGGGTTGAGCTCGTAAATTTCACCAAACTGATCTTCCCGCTCTCTCATCAGTTCAAAAGGATCTTCAATCACAACTCCGCTTGCACCTGCTTCATGCAAAATATTCGAAATCGGTTCCACGGCTTCATTCGTTGTTTGAATGCTAATCTCAGACCACTTCATGTATTGCCAGCTCCATTCTCATTTAGTCGCGCTTTAAGGCACGTTTCACTTTATCAAAAAAGCCTTCTTCGTGTTCATCAAGCACTTCGCCGCTCACTTCAGCAAATTCACGTAACAAATGCTTTTGTTTTTCATTTAATTTTGTAGGGGTGACGACTTTCACTTGAATGTGCTGATCACCTGTTCCGTAGCCGCGGACGTTTGGCACGCCTTTACCACGCAGTCGGAATCTCGTACCCGTTTGTGTACCCGCCGGCACTTTCAGCTTAACCTTGCCGTGGATCGTCGGCACTTCAATTTCATCTCCAAGCGCGGACTGAACGAAAGTGATCGGAATTTCACAGTAAATATCATCGCCGTCCCGTTCAAACAGTTCATGCGGAAGCACACGGAAAACGATATATAAGTCTCCCGAAGGTCCGCCATTCACACCCGGTTCTCCCTGACCCGGCACACGCAGCTGCTGGCCGTCATCGATTCCTGCAGGGATTTTCACATGAATCGTTTTATTTTTCGTGACTACGCCGTCTCCGCCGCAAGTAGAACATTTTTCCTTGATCAGTTTGCCAGTGCCGCTGCAGTAAGGACAAGAACGACGATTGACAATGCGGCCAAATGGCGTGTTTTGTTCGACATTTAATTCGCCGGATCCTTGACAGTGGCTGCACGTTTCAGGTGTCGTTCCCGGCTTGGCGCCTGTGCCGCTGCAAGTACCGCACGTTTCTTCTTTCGGAATCTGAATATCTGTTTCTTTGCCAAATACAGCTTCTTCAAAGCCGATCGTCATCGTATATTGCAAATCTGATCCTTGGCGCGGTGCATTCGGATCTCTTCTGCGGCCGCCGCCGAAAAAGGTACTGAAAATATCTTCGAACCCGCCGAAGCCTCCAAAGTCCTGTCCGCCAAAGCCTTGGTTTGGATTCGTATGGCCAAATTGGTCATATTGTGCCCGTTTTTGGTCATCATTCAACGTTTCATACGCTTCTTTTATTTCTTTGAATTTTTCATCGGCTCCGGCCTCTTTGTTAATATCAGGATGATATTGTTTAGAGAGCTTCCGGTATGCTTTTTTTAACTCGTCTTTTGAGGCGTCTTTTTCAACGCCGAGTACTTCGTAATAATCTCGTTTACTCATAATGACCCACTCCCCGATTCATTTCGCATAAAGGCTATTTTAACATAGTTGCTTAGCAATAGTGAATAGTTAATCCTAATCCTTTTCTATTGCCGCCATGAAAAAAGTCAAAGTCAAGGAAACCCTGACTTTGACTTTTTAATGCCTCTTAAAAAGGCATATGCGGCGATTATTTTTTGTCGTCTACCTCTTCAAACTCAGCGTCGACTACGTCATCGCCTTGCTGGCCGGCTTCCTGCCCCTGTCCACCCTGGGCTTGAGCTTGTTTGGCTGCTTCTTCATATAATTTCACAGATAAATTTTGAACGATTTCCGAAAGAGCGTCTTTCTTCACGCGAATATCTTCCAGCTCATTTTTTTCAATGGCTGCTTTCAGTTCTTCTTTCGCATCCTCTGCTTTTTTCACTTCATCCGCATCAACTTTGCCTTCAAGCTCTTTCAATGTTTTTTCCGTCTGGAAGACAAGCTGGTCTGCTTCGTTTTTCAGTTCCACTTCTTCTTTCAGCTTTTTATCTGCTTCCGCATTTTCTTCTGCTTCCTTCATCATGCGGTCAATTTCTTCATCAGAAAGGCCAGAAGAAGATTTGATCGTAATGTTTTGTTGTTTGCCTGTGCCAAGGTCTTTTGCACTTACATTAACGATACCGTTTTTATCGATATCAAAAGTTACTTCAACTTGCGGAATGCCGCGCGGTGCCGGCGGAATATCCGTTAATTGGAAGCGGCCGAGCGTTTTGTTGCCGGATACCATTGGACGCTCCCCTTGCAGCACGTGAATATCAACAGCTGTCTGGTTGTCAGCAGCGGTTGAGAACACTTGTGATTTTGATGTTGGAATCGTCGTATTGCGTTCGATCAATTTTGTGAACACGCCGCCCATCGTTTCAATTCCTAATGAAAGCGGAGTGACGTCTAAAAGAACCACATCTTTTACGTCGCCAGTTAACACGCCGCCTTGGACAGCTGCTCCCATGGCTACTACTTCATCAGGGTTAACTCCCTTATGCGGCTCTTTGCCCGTTGCTTTTTTAATCGCTTCCTGAACGGCAGGAATACGAGTGGAACCACCGACTAAAATGACGCGGTCAAGTTCAGAAGCAGAAAGGCCGGCATCTGAAAGCGCCTGGCGTACAGGTCCCATTGTCCGTTCAACTAAATTTGCTGTCAGCTCATCAAATTTCGCACGGCTCAATGTCAGCTCTAAATGAAGCGGTCCCGCTTCACCAGCTGTAATGAACGGCAAAGAAATTTGAGTTGACGTTACACCTGAAAGGTCTTTTTTCGCTTTTTCCGCTGCGTCTTTTAAACGCTGCATCGCCATTTTGTCTTTCGACAAGTCAATGCCATTGTCTTTTTTGAATTCCTGCACTAAATAATCGATGACTACTTGGTCGAAGTCATCGCCGCCAAGGCGGTTGTCTCCAGCTGTCGAGCGAACTTCAAAAACGCCGTCGCCAAGTTCAAGAATAGAAACGTCAAATGTACCGCCCCCAAGGTCATACACGAGAACCGTTTGGTCTTCATCCGTTTTATCCATTCCGTAAGCAAGCGCTGCGGCAGTCGGCTCGTTAATGATCCGCTCAACTTCAAGTCCGGCAATTTTACCGGCGTCTTTTGTCGCCTGGCGCTCTGCATCGTTGAAGTAAGCCGGAACAGTAATAACCGCTTTTTCCACTTTTTCTCCTAAATAATCTTCCGCATATGATTTTAAATATTGAAGAATCATTGCTGAAATTTCTTGAGGTGAGAATTCTTTTCCATCTACTGTTTCTTTATGGTTTGTTCCCATATGACGCTTGACAGACATAATTGTATTTGGATTTGTGATCGCCTGGCGTTTCGCGACTTCCCCTACTTGGCGCTCATCGTTTTTAAATGCAACAACAGATGGCGTTGTCCGGTTGCCTTCCGGATTTGGAATCACTTTCGGTTCTCCGCCTTCGAGAACCGCTACACATGAGTTCGTCGTACCTAAGTCGATACCGATTATTTTGCTCATTTAAGATATGCCTCCTTGAAAATATGTAATGGTTTACTAGTTTACTGATTCACTTTTACCATCGATGGACGGATGATACGGTCTTTCAGTTTGTACCCTTTTTGAAACTCTTCAATCACTTCGTTCGGCTGATAATTTTCATCGCTGTCTGTCATCACAGCTTGATGAACGTGCGGATCAAACTCGCTGCCAGCCGCTTCGATTACTTCTACGCCTTCTTTTTCCAATGCAGCAAGGACTCCTTTATACACCATTTCTACGCCTTGCAAAACAGACTCAGTCTGTTCATTGGTTGCTTCAACTTTCAAAGCACGTTCAAAGTTGTCAATCAATGGGAGAAGATCAGATATTAAGTCTTGAGCGCGATACTTCTCGCTTGCTTCTCGCTCTAATTGCACACGGCGGCGGAAATTATCAAAATCGGCACGCAAGCGTAAATAGCGGTTTTCTGATTCTTCCAGCTGCTGTTCAAGCTCGTTTATTTTTTCAAGAGAAGCTTCTTCCGCTGGCTGTTCTTCTTCAACTGACGCATTTTCCGTCTCGGCGGGAGCTTCTTCTGTTAATTGCTGTTCTTTAATTTCTTCTGTTTCTTCTTTGTTTAGTTGATTTTCTTCTGCCATTCGTTTCACCTCCTTCAAAGGGTGTTTAAACAGTTGTTTATAAGATTGGCACAAAGAGAAGGAAATTAGCAGTGAGACGCTAATTTCCACTCACTTTCATGCGCTGCCTCTTTAGCTGTGGTACAAGTTTGTTAACGCCTTCGTCATGTCGTGGCTTAAAAAGTCGACGAGGCTGATGACGCGCGAATATTCCATCCGTGTCGGCCCAAGAATCGCAATAGCCCCAACTTGTTCATCTCCGATCGAATAAGAAGCTGTAATTAAGCTGCAATGTTCCATCGCGGCATTTTGATTTTCTTTCCCAATTTTTACTTGGATGCCGGTTGGGACACCGCTGATTAAACGGTACATGCCTTCTTCCTGATCGATCATGTTCATAACAAGCCGGATTTTCTCCACATCATGGAATTCGGGCTGGTTTAACATGTTTGTCTTTCCGCCAAAAAACAACTTTTCACTCACCTGCACGTCTACCGCTTCGGCAAACATGGAAAGCATCGCATCATAATTGTTAATATGACGGCGCAACAGCACGACAATTTCTTTATATAATTTATCATGCAGCTCGGAAAGCGGGACGCCGACGAGCCGTTCGTTTAATATATTCACCATTTTTTCAATGTCGGACGCGTTCACCTGTTCGGGTAAAGTAAACGCCCGGTTTTCGACGTGACCAGTATCTGTCACGATAATCGCAATCGCCGCATCTTTGCTCAGCGGCACAATTTGCAGCTTTTTTACTTTATTATCTTTTAATTCCGGTCCTAATACGATCGCAGTATAATTAGTCAGCTCTGATAAAATTCTGGCTGATTTTTGGACTACTTTCTCCAGTTCATAAATGCGGTCCACAAAAATGGAGTTGATTGTCTCCACTTCCTGATGGTTCAGCTTTTTTGGATGCAGCAGATGGTCTACATAATAACGGTACCCTTTTTCTGACGGCACGCGTCCTGAAGATGTGTGGGGCTTTTCTATAAAACCAAGGTCCTCTAATTCAGCCATGTCGTTACGGATCGTAGCCGAGCTAAATGCTACTTCTTCTTTTTCTGCGAGGCTGCGAGAGCCCACCGGCTGCGCAGATCGAATGAAATCATCAATGATTACTTGCAAAATAAAAAGTTGACGATCGGTTAACATCGTTGATCACCTCTGTTAGCACTCTCTTATTATGAGTGCTAAATCTATAAATAAATTATCAAAATCAGCGATTATTGTCAACGGCGGAGCTTACATTGTAGTCGTTTCTTTCATCATTATTTTCAATAGAAAATAAAAACGATTGGAAGACTTCATTTCCGAAAAGCTTCCCTTGTTCAGTCAGCCGGATCGATTCATTATTCTCTACCACAAGCAGCCCCCTCGCAATCATCTCTTCAATCGGCTTTTTAAAAAGGACAAGCGGCGACACGCCAAACTTTTTCTCGAAACGGGCAGCCGGCACACCAGCCATTTTACGAAGCCCAAGAAACATTTCTTCTTCCATTTTCTCTTTCTCCGTTAGTTTGCTTTCCGTTAAAAGGGGTAATTTCTCTGCCTGCAAAGGAGCCATGTACTTCTTCAGCGGGCCATGATTAGAGCGCCTCACCCCATTAATATAAGCATGAGCGCCGGCACCGAACCCGTAATAAGGTTCATTATCCCAGTATACGAGATTATGAAGGCTTTCAAACCCCGGCCGGGCGAAGTTACTGATTTCATATTGGAAGAGACCTGAAGCAGCCATTTCTTCCATAAGTGTTTCATACATGGCCGCTTCCGTTTCCACTTTCGGAAGCGGCAGGGCATCTTTTCTCATTAAATTATAAAACACCGTTTTTGGTTCAATGATCAGGGAGTAGCCTGAATAGTGCGGGAGCTGCAAACTTAACGCTTGTTTTAATGTTTCCCGGAAATCAGCCAGTGTTTGCTTCGGCAGCGCATATATTAAATCAATGCTGATGTTTTCAAAGCCGGCTGATTGTGCTCTTTCCACTGTCGCAAACACGTCACTGCTTTTATGCGTGCGCCCGATTGCCTGAAGCAGCTGATCATTGAATGACTGAACCCCGATACTTAAGCGGTTCACTCCATATTCTTTCAGCACACTCAGTTTATCCGTCGTTAAATCACCAGGATTTGCTTCAAACGTAAATTCTCCTTTAATAAATGGCAAATGATTCCGAATGATGCGGCACAACTTCTCCAGCTGTGCAGCGTCGAGAGCAGTTGGGGTACCCCCGCCAACAAAAATGGTGTCGAGACCGACAGTCGGAAATTGCTGCATCGTCATCGCCATTTCTCTGCCTAGCGCATCCAGATAGTCATCAACTGGCTGATTTTTTAAAAACACTTTATTAAAATCACAATAATGGCAAATTTGCCGGCAGAAAGGGATATGGATATAAGCGGAACGTATCATTAAAAAACTCCTCTTTGTTTGTTCAATAACGAGAAAAAGGGGAAGCGTCTGCGCTTTCCCTTTCCTGTTTTTTTATTTATTATCTTCATCCATCTTCAAGACAGCCATAAACGCTTCCTGTGGCACTTCAACGGAGCCAACTTGTTTCATCCGTTTTTTTCCTTCTTTTTGCTTCTCTAACAGTTTACGCTTCCGGGAAATGTCTCCGCCGTAACATTTGGCAAGCACGTTTTTCCCCATCGATTTAATCGTTGATCTGGCAACAATTTTCTGGCCGATAGCTGCTTGTACAGGCACTTCAAATTGCTGTCTTGGGATAAGCCCTTTTAATTTCTCAACAATCAATTTTCCACGTTCGTAGGCAAAATCTCTATGGACGATAAAACTTAAAGCATCCACTTTTTCGGCATTCAATAAAATGTCCATCTTCACAAGCTTGGATGGCTTATAGCCGATCAGCTCGTAATCAAAAGAAGCGTAGCCTTTCGTGTTTGACTTTAGTTGATCGAAGAAATCATACACAATTTCCGAAAGAGGAATTTCATAAATGACATTGACTCGATTTTCATCCATATACTTCATATCGATAAAAATACCTCGTTTACCTTGAGCAAGTTCCATGACCGCACCGACATAATCATTCGGCACCATGATGGAAGCTTTTACATACGGTTCTTCGACATCATCGATTTTTTGCGGATCAGGCATATTAGATGGATTATCGACGTTCAACTCTTCGCCATTTGTCATCCTCACTTTATAAATGACACTTGGCGCTGTTGTAATTAAATCAATTTTAAATTCTCGCTCGATCCGCTCTTGAATAATTTCCATATGAAGCAGTCCAAGGAACCCACAGCGGAAACCAAATCCGAGCGCCTGTGATGTTTCCGGTTCATACTGAAGCGCGGAATCGTTTAATTCCAGCTTCTCAAGTGCTTCACGCAAATCATTGAACTTGGAAGAATCGATCGGATAAAGGCCACAGAAGACCATCGGGTTCAGTTTGCGGTAACCCGGCAAAGCTTCGACTGCCGAGTTTTTCGCCGATGTGATCGTATCCCCGACGCGTGTGTCGCCGACATTTTTAATGGCTGCGGTTAAAAAACCAACGTCCCCGACTGTCAACTCATCGCGATCGGTCGCTTTTGGCGTAAACACTCCGACTTCCGTTACTTCAAATTCTTTGCCTGTTGCCATCATTTTAATTTTATCTCCTGCTTTAACTGATCCATCAATGACACGGATGTAGGCAACTACTCCGCGGTAAGCATCGTACAACGAGTCAAAAATAAGCGCTTTTAACGGCGCAGCCGGATCACCGGTCGGTGCTGGTACTTTTTCAACAATTTGCTCGAGTATATCTTCAATGCCGATACCCGCTTTTGCGGAAGCAAGAACAGCTTCGGATGCATCGAGTCCGATCACGTCTTCCACTTCTTGGCGTACACGTTCCGGTTCAGCGGCCGGCAAGTCAATTTTATTGATAACCGGAAGAATTTCCAAATCGTTGTCTAAAGCAAGATAGACGTTTGCCAGTGTTTGCGCTTCTATTCCCTGGGCAGCGTCGACAACAAGAATCGCCCCTTCACAAGCAGCGAGACTGCGAGATACTTCATACGTAAAATCGACGTGCCCCGGCGTATCAATTAAATGAAACGTATATTCTTCCCCATTTTTCGCTTTATAATTTAATTGAACGGCATTTAGTTTGATCGTAATGCCGCGCTCGCGTTCAAGGTCCATCGAGTCGAGCAGCTGACTTTTCATTTCACGGGCAGTCAATGCATTCGTAAACTCTAAAATCCGGTCAGCTAAAGTCGATTTCCCGTGGTCAATATGAGCAATAATCGAGAAATTTCGGATATGCTCTTGTCTTGTTCGTTTTTCTTCATAATTCATGTTTTTTCTCACTCCTGTTAGTCGGCGCATGTATACTAGCATTGATTATATCAGCCAGAAAAGCAATTGACAATTTTATAAAGTGAAAAAGCCCGCTGCCGTAAAAGACGGACGAGCGGGCTTTAGCCGTTGAATAAAGAAGCAGCGGCAAATGTCACAGCTTCGGCCAATGACTGGCCAACTTTTGAAAATAAGTTCACCGACTCTTCTTCTTCCAATTTTTCTTTTTTTACACGCAAATCTATCTCTGCTGCATCCTGTTGAAAAAAAGAAAAAGCCGGGGCTTCTTCTTTTTTAACGGAAGCTGTCCTCCAGTACGGAGACGACTCTGGCCAATCCCTGCTTTGGAAAGAGCCAATCAATACGCCTAAAAAGAAAATAGAAACAACGAGGCAAATTTTCAGCAGAAAAATTTTCATTTCTATTCCTTTCTAATTGGTGCTATCGTTTGCCTGCACCGATTCTGCTTGCCAATAATAGTCCGCAAATACATCTGCAAATGCATTAGCCGTCCGGTTTAATTCCTCAAACGTGTTATCTACTCCGCCGAATTCAACCAGCATCGCTTTTTCTGACAAGTCTTGATTAAATTTCCCATTCGTATTTTTTCCTTGTTTTAAAATAACTCCTCTGGATAACCCTTTATATTTTTTCTCCAGTAAATTATGCAAATCAGTTGCCAGCTTGACGTTCTTTTCATAATTAGCATGTTCACCGCCCACAACAAACGCCAGCTTTGCATAATTTTCGCCGCGGATTTCCGCTGTTGTTACTTTTTTGCGCTGCGAATCACGGTGAATATCAATAAAATATTGCAAATCGCGATTGTTTGTCTGGGCAGAAGCCACAACAGCTCGTGATTCTTGATAAGATTGGCCATAGCTTCTCCCTGACTCGTTCAGCTTAGCGACGACATCCGTTTTGTCCACCATGGCCCCAATTCCTTTTGATTCGAGCCGCTCCTGCACCATTTCCCCGACTTTCGTCACATTTAATCCAGAATGATGAGCGGCATCCGGCGAAGAAATGCCTTGTAAATGCGGCAAGTACGACTCTCTCGTATGGGTGAAATACATATATACCCGTTTCTTCCCGTTCGTCGTTAAAGAAGGCGGTGTGTTCCCTTTTTCTTTCGGGAAGTCTTTGGCAGGCCTCACCGCTCCTTCACTGCCTTTATCGAGCGCTTCGGCCGGAGGTTCCGATTCGATCGGCATATTCGTGTAATCCGTTCCTTCCCCCGCCACTAAAATTTCCCCGTCATAAATGGAGAAGCCCGGCACTTCTCTCCCTAGAAAGCTGCGCGGATCCTGAAACCGGACATTTGTTGCATAACGAAACGCCAATTCACTTAATGATGGCGGCCCCGCAGTTTCAGGCGCGTGCGCAGTAAACAGTTTATTTTCCATCGTGTATAAATAATAAAGCGCGCCGCCTGACACATGTTCAGCCGCTTCATTTACAGAATGGGAAGAAATTCTGTAATTGTATGTAAGCGACGTTAACAAGCCCGCAATGGAAAAAAGCGAAAGGAGAGAGATCGTAAAAATCATGATTCCCTTTAAGATTGTCGACAAATTAATTGAAAAAAGGTCATACGGCTGGTTCTCCTTCATTGCTCCACCCTTTCTGCAAAAGTCTTGTACTATACGTATGACTTTATTCGAAAAAGCAGAACAACTTTATAAGAAAAGCGCAAGCGCCTGTACTGCTCCGACAGGCAAATGTTCTTTCCCCAAAAAAGTCGCTCTTTGACTTCATTGGAGGAAGGTTATTTGTCCTCGAGGGGCTAGGCGCTGCAGCTGGACAAGGAAAAGCGCAAGCGGCTGTTCTGCCCCGACAAGCAAATGTTCTTTCCTCAAAGAAGTCGCTTTTTGACTTCATTGAGGAAAGGTTATTTGATCTCGAGGGGCAAGCCGCTGCAGCTAGACAGTAGAAGAACCGCTTACTTCGTGAAGAAGCCAGTGTTTTCTTGATCAATCGCCGGATGCAAAGCAGCATTCAAGCTGTTCGCCAATAAATTGGCGGCATCCTTAATAAACAAATCCACTTCTTTCGGTGTCACCATTAAATTATGGCCAAGCGGAGCCAGCACTTCACGGATAAGCTGCCGTTTTTCGTCATCCGGCAGTACGCCGATCATCCCGAGAAAAGAACGGCGGTTTTGTTCATCAGGTAAATCGTTTTCCGTCAGTTTGCCTCTGCCGAAAGAAAATCCCGAAGGAGCCAGTGCGCCTGAAGGACGGTCCCCTTCCTGAATTTCCTTACCTAGGTGCTTTAAAATAAAATCAATCGTGTCACTTGTAATGGAAACAGCATCGACTACAGTTGGCACACCGATAGCAATGACTGGCACACCGAGCGTTTTTTCACTGATTTCTTTTCGCTTGTTCCCTACTCCCGCTCCCGGCTGGATGCCAGTGTCTGCAATTTGGATAGTCGCATTGACTCTTTCAATAGACCGGGAAGCAAGCGCGTCAATCACTAACAGAAAATCCGGTTTCGTTTTTTCAACGACACCAAAGACGATATCGCTCGTTTCAATACCCGTCGTCCCCATCACACCCGGAATGAGCGAGCTGACCGGCCGAAAGCCTTCTTCCACTTCATCAGGCTGCAACTCAAACAAATGCCTCGTTATCATCACTTCTCCGCACGCTAGCGGACCAAGGGCGTCCGGTGTGACATCGCTGTTGCCGAGGCCGACGACGAGGCAGCTGGCGTTTTCCTGAATTCCTTTCTTTTTCAAAAAGGCAGCAAGTTCACTTGCCATCACTTTCTCGACTTCATGCTGATGACTCGTGTCATGGCTGCGGATCCCTTGAGATTCAATTGTTAAATAATGACCGGCTCTTTTGCCTGTTGCCTCTTCACCTGCATCATCAATCGTGACAGAGGTCACAGTAATACCATTAATAGTCCGTTCCTCTGACAAAATGCCGGTTACTTTCCGCTTTTGTCCCTGCTGCTCTTCAGCGAGTGCCTTCACTTCTACAGCAAGATCTGTCCTTACAGCATATTGGCTCAAATCGATAGATCGTTCTTTCATTCTTTTCTCACCCTTTTATATGGACTTTAGTTTCCAGTCTACCCGACTGTGTAAAAGTTCATTCCTTGACACAAATTACAAATGTAACTATTGCAATCTCACTTTCTGTTTGATAGAATAACTTTTGTTCTTAATTGTTAAGGAAAAGTGGAAATCGAGCAAAAAATAGAATCTCGATCGTTTTAGGAGGTGACCGGAATGCCAAATATTAAATCTGCCATCAAACGCGTAAAAACGATTCAAGACCGCACAGAGCGCAACAACCACCAAAAATCTGCTATGCGCACAGCTGTAAAGAAATTTGAAACAGCAGTTGCCAACAACGATGAAAACGCAAAAGCGCTTTTCACTGAAGCAGTAAAGGGTCTTGATAAAGCTGCCGCTAAAGGTTTGATCCACAAAAACACTGTGAGCCGCACAAAATCTCGTTTAATGAAAAAGCTTAACGCTTAATAAACAGCTGTTTTGCTGAACAAAAATCCTTCAAGATTAACTTGAAGGATTTTTTATTTTGCGTCCAGCTCCGAGCGCCGCCAGCTCCATGGTCTAGCCGATTAGCGGACGCTCTCCACGCTTGTTTCTTTATCCAGTTTTCTTCATCAAGCTCTGCAGCTTGAATAAGAACATTTCCACAATAAGCGGTTTCGCCATCCCGCTCGTTTTCATTTGTAAATCACTGTCAGCGAGCAGCATGATAATCGCCGCAAGCTGCTCGTCAGAAAAATTCCTAGACTGGCCGGCAGCAAGCTTCACCCGAAACGGATGTACTTTTAGAAAGCTGGCCATTTGCTGCTGTCCGTACCCTTTTCTTGCTAATTCTTTCGTCTGGTAAATCAATCGGAACTGATTGGCAATCACCGCCAGGATTTTAATCGGCTCTTCATTTAATTTCAATAAATCGTAATAAATCCGGAATGCTTCCTCGACTTTTCCAGTTACCACTCGATCCACAAGCGCAAAAATATCCTGCTCCAATGATCGGGCAGTCAATTTATCAACAACTTCCACTGTTATCCGCTGTTCATCCTGGGCGTAAAGAGACAATTTATCAAGCTCCGAGGCAAGCATCATTAAATCCGTACCTGCGATCACTAAAAAGTGGTCTAATGCTTCTTCATCTATTTGCACCTGGTTAGCAGCAGCGCGGCCGCGAAGCCATATTTTCAAGTCTTTATCGTTTAGTTTATTCGCTTCCATGACAGCTGCACTTTTTTTCAACAGCTTTGTAATCTTTTTGCGCTCGTCCAATTTTTCATAAGGGGCTGCTACGACTAATATAGTGTAAGGGGCCGGATTAGCTAAATATTCTTCCAGCTTTTTCACATTATGATCCACTTTATCTTTTGATCGTTCAGCCGTTAAAAACACCGGATTATGTAAAATCACCAGCTTCTTCTCTCCCATAAAAGGAAAGGTTTCCGCTTCTTCAATCGCTGTCTCCACTGGCATTTCTTCCAAGTCGTATACCGAAAAATTGAAATCCATTTCCTCTTCTGTTAACACAGATTGAATGAGCTTTTGTTTTGTTTCATTAATTAAAAATGCCTCTGTTCCGTACAATAAATAAATCGGGGAAAACTGCTTTTTCTCTATATCTTTCCAAATGGGTATCAATGGCTTTTCTCTCCATTTTCATGTATGATACTCTCATGTTAAAAAAGCCAGCCTCATTTGACAAGGGGGAACTTCCGGAAAAGTTCCCCTGTGATCTATATGAACGCCAACAACGCTGTCCCGGGAAACAACTTTGCAAGCGGTGATCATGTTAATTGTATTTTCACCGAAATTGTGAATTTTATCGCAGTTAACTCTTGTCAATGAAGGAAATTAGCGAGTGCAGTCTGGATTTTTCGTAAATGATCGTCTATACTATAAATGAAATAGGAGGGGTAGTTGTGAACGAATTTGAAAAAGATGTCCAAACAAAACGGAACGACGTAGTAGATTCCGGCGTCGCGTTCGTCGCTTCTTTCGCATTTTTTGCCATTATATTTATTATTGCAACAGCTATCAAAATGATCGGATAGCAGTACAGGAAGCTCGCCAGCCGGCGGGCTTCTTTTCTTTTTTTCGTGCTGTTGCTTCTTCCTGCTATATCTTACGGAAGAACGGCTGAAAATGTGCCTCTTTCTCTTTTATACGTGTATGTTATTTCTCCGTGAAGGTCTGTGCGCCAAATACGGGCGCCTTGTTTTTGCAGACGCTCAATCACTTCTTTATGAGGATGGCCATAGCGGTTATTTTTCCCCAGAGAAATCACGGCATCTTCGGGAGCCGTTTCTGCTGTTAATAATTCCGTCGTAGAAGAGCGGCTGCCGTGATGCCCCACTTTTAAGATGTCGACGTCTGCGGAAAAATTTTCTGTGAGTTTTTTCTCTCCTTCCTCTTCCATATCCCCTGTAAACAGCCACTTTTTCCCGCCCAATACGGCATAAATAACAAGAGAGTCATCATTTCCTTCATAATGCTTATCCGCTGGTGACAAAATTTGAAAGAAAGCACCTCCCGCCTGCCAGCTTTCCATGTATTTTCCGTAGCGGACAGGTATTTTGTGCGTAGCTGCCTGCTGAATCGTTTCCTGCATGACCGGTTTTGATTCCGAACCAGGGCTGATCATCACTTCTTTTATAGTGATAAGGCCAAACAGTTCGGCAGCTGCTCCAATATGGTCATAATCACTGTGCGTCAAAATTAATTTATCAATGCGTGTAATCCCCCTGCTTTTCAAATAGGGGAGAAGCACATCCTTACCGATCGTAAAATCCTTTTTCTGCTTTTGCCATTCTTCTTTGTG
The DNA here is from genome assembly GCF_009183655.1 of Bacillus aerolatus. GTDB lineage: Bacteria > Bacillota > Bacilli > Bacillales > Domibacillaceae > Pseudobacillus > Pseudobacillus aerolatus. The sequence continues at coordinate 139,917 of NZ_WEIO01000001.1, read as the reverse complement.
AAATGGCAGCACGCCGCCCGTATCGATCAAATAATTACCATTATTGAATGGAAGAGTAATTAAAATGGCATCTCCCTGTCCGACATCAATAAATGATACTTCACCCGTTGCTGAATGCGTATGTGGCAACACAGCCGTCCCGATCATCATTAGCAGCATGAGGCCTACACGTTTTAGACCGTTTGCTTTTTCCCAAAAGAGAAAAGCAGCAACCCACATCATACATATGGCTGCCAGCAGGACACCTTCCGGCCGGCCTGTCACGACAACAGCAAACGGCCAGCCGCTTACTTCAACTGCCAGCTGGTCTATTTTATCAAGCAATAGACGAAGGGGTTCCAATAAAACAACAGCAGGGGACACAGCAAAACTAAGGAGATAAACGATAATAAGTAAAGGCAGCACGAGGAACGAATAAAAAGGAACGAAAAACAAATTGGCGGCAAATGAATAAAGAGAAACTTCAAAGAATTGATACATTAATACCGGTAAGCCGGCGATTTGTGAAACCGACGTCATCGCGGCCATTTTTCCAAGAAGGGTAGATGGGATGGATAAAATGGAGCTGGAAGAAAGAAGCAAAGAAAAACTGACGAGATAAGAAAGCTGAAACCCCGCTTGATAAATGACATACGGATCATGAAAAATAACGAACATAAAGCTCGCGCCTAAGGCATCAAGTGCAGTGAACTTATGATGAAATCGAATGGACAATAAGACGAGGAGCGTCATCAGTACAGCCCTGACGACAGGAGGCGATCCGCCGGCAATGAGTGCATAAATGGGGAGTGAAAACAGCAAAATGAACTGCGCTGTTTCTTTTACGAGGCCAATTCGGATCATCGCGTAATAAAAAATAGAAGTAACTAAACCAACATGCAGACCTGAAATCGCCAATAAGTGAATAACTCCAAGACGCTGATATGCTTCAATAATATCTTCTTCCGTCAATGTGCGGTCTCCAAACAGCAGAGCCGCCGCGACTGGCTGTAAGCTTTCAGGGAAGGTCGTTTTCAAATGATTCAACCCTTCCGCCCGCCAGAGGAAAATAAGATCCTTGAACGACTTTTCCTTTTTCAAGCAAGACGACAATGACAAACGGTTCACTTTCAGCTGCCAAAAAATATGTTTAGTTTCAAGAAAAGTCTTATAGTCAAAACCATTGCGATTGCGGGCTCCATCAGGTTTTTCAATCGACCCTGTCACATAGCAGACCGTGCCGGGAATCAGCCCTTTCCGAAGCTGACCTGCTTCTTCCCGAGAAGACACCCGATAAAGGAGGCGCAGCTTTTCCTCATTGGCTGCTTCTACAGTTGCTTTTAGCCGGTCGCCATCCACAATTGTATCTTCCGAAAAAGAAACAAGCCACTTTTCTTCTTTTCCAGTAAATGCGGTTACGTTATGCTCTTCATGATACTGACCGATCAAAAAACCAAGAATGATACAGATTAAAAAAGCTGCTTTTCTTTTCGCATCCATTCGGATAACGAAAAAGAAAGCAGCGGCGGTCAGCAGCAAGCGGACACTGCTTAAAGCAGGAAGTGCCCATAAAAGCCCCGCAAGTGTGCCAGCCGCCATATAAATGAGATTGCCGCGCATAACTCCTCCTTAAGAAGTTTTTTATTTAGATAAATTGACGACTTCAATATCTTTTAGGAAATGCTGATTCCATTTGTTCGGATATGCATGTCTGTACACAATTTTTTTGATTCCTGCTTGTGCCAATGTTTTCGCACAGTTTTCGCAAGGCTCATGTGTCACGTAGGCAGCCGCTCCTTTAAGCTTGTCTCTTTCAGCATGGAGCACGGCATTCAGCTCCGCATGTAAACATCTAATACAGCGCTTTTCATCAGACAGCAGACATCCTTCTTCGTCGCAATGTTCATGCCCGTGGATCGAACCGTTATAACCGGTTGCCACGATATGTTTATCTTTCACGATGACACAGCCGACATGCAGCCGATTGCATGTGGAGCGTGTAGAAACGACTTCTGCAATATCCAAAAAATATTCATCCCAACTTTTTCTGCTCATCCGGTTTCACTCTTTCTGTTTAAAATTCATCTTTTCTCTAGTGTAGCGACAGCAAAAGCTCCCCGTCAATCCTAATTAATGAACAGCTATAAGCGGGGCCAATTTTTCAAACGTCTTTTCTCCAATGCCAGATACATTTTTTAAATCCTCCGGCTTCGAAAAAGCCCCGGTCGTTTCCCGGTAATCGATAATAGCCTGTGCCTTCGCTTCACCAATTCCCGGCAATTCCTGGAGTTCTCCAGCCGTCGCCGTGTTCAAATTAATAGCTCCACTGCCACCGCTGCTTCCCTTAGCGCCTTCTTTCACCGGCTGCACAGGCGCATTGGCAGCAGCCAACTCTGCCGGCGGCTCTTCTCCAACTTTTGGTACGTAAATAATCATTTCATCCTGCAGTTTCTGGGCCAAATTAATAGCGGCCCGGTCCGCTTCTTTTTGAAAGCCCCCTGCTTTTGCTACCGCATCGTTAATCCGCTCGCCATTTTTCAAGGAGTAGATTCCAGGTGAAGCAACAGCTCCTTTTATATCAACCATAACAACAGCAGGTTCTTGTGGCAGCGGCTCGGCTGGCGAGGGTGTACTTCTTTCTTCCACCGCGGTTTCTTCGAAAGCAAGCGGCTCAGGATCAGGCGCCGGCTCTTCTTCTTCTGTCAGCTGATAAAGACCAAATGCCGTGAGCGCCGCTCCGATCAAGGCATACGTTTTATATTTTTCAATAAACTCTTTTATATCCAATCATTTACACCTCTTTTTCATAAATAGATTTTTCTTTCATACATTGTAAGAGCAGCTGTCATAAAGGAGGGATTCTGTATGAAAACAGGAGTAATTGGAACAGGCAATATGGGAGAAATTTTAATTGACGCGTTAGTTGCCTCAAAAGCAGCTTCCGCTTCCGACGTTTTAATTACGAACAGGACCATAGAAAAAGCACGGCGCATTCAAGAAAGACATCCGGGAATGACCGTTTGCCGTGAAGTGACTGAGCTTGTAAAAACAGCTGATATCGTCTTTATTTGTGTAAAACCTCACGATATTTATCCGCTTTTGGAGAAAGTGCGCCCTTTATTTCGCTCTGAACAATGCGCTGTTTCTATTACAAGCCCAGTCAGCACCGCCCAGCTTGAATCGATTTTGCCGTGTTCATGCATGCGGATGATCCCGAGTATTACAAATAAAGTACTATCAGGGACAGTTCTTTATACGTACGGTGAAAAATGCGAAAAAAGCTGGAAAGCGGAAATGAAAAAACGGATGGATCAATTATGCGGAGAAGCGGTGGAAATTAATGAGGCTGTTACACGCGCTGCCTCTGACCTTGTGAGCTGCGGTCCGGCATTCATCAGCTTTTTAACGAGGAAATTTATTGAAGGAGCAGAAACAACCGGCATGGATGCACAAACCGCTGAAAAGCTAGCCGAATCAATGCTTGCCGGACTCGGAGAATTATTTAAACAAAGAGAATATACACTCGCACAGCTCGAAGAAAAAGTTTGTGTAAAAGGGGGAGTGACGGGAAAAGGCATTGCCGTTTTAGAAGCAGAAACCGGAGATATGTTCACGAAGCTGTTTCAGGCCACCCATGAAAAGTTTGCCGAGGATAAACAAGAAACAATGGCACAATTCGGAATCCCTTAAATTATTCGCCGCCGGACAGGGAAATCCTTTTTATTTTTTATATTTGTTTAGAAACAGGCAGACGGGATGATCCCGTCTGCCTGTTTTATGCGCCGACCTTCTCGGCTTTTGCACAGACAATTAAGTATTCTGCACGAGTTTGGGTTATTATGCACGGATGGCCGCCTCCGCTTTTCTGCACACAAAGAATATTCTTTGGCTTTCTTCTCCCGGGGGGTGTTCGGTGAAGTCGGCCGTTGTTTCGATGTTGGTAAAGCCGGCTTCTTGAAGCCATGTTTCGTATTGTCCGGGTGCGAAAGTGCGCTGGGTGTGGAGCTCGTCGAACCGTTCGTACAAGTCCGCTTTTTCATCACGGGCAAAGAAGGTGAGTTCGTGCTCGATGCTGTCAGGCTTTTCGCCGTCGAAGCAGTTCCAGATGTAGGAGACCACTTCATCGACGGCTGTAAAGGTGCCGTCTTTAAACACATGCCGCATTTTAAATAAAGAATGCACATCAAATAAAAACAGACCGCCTGGCTTTAAATGTTTTTCTGCGCTTTGAAAAGTACGCTTCACATCTTCTTCTTCGGTCAAATAATTGAGAGAGTCGCAAAAGATAGTGATGGCATCAAATGATTCCAGTCCTTCTAGTTCACGCATATCTTGCTGAAATAGTGGAATGGATAAATTTTTCGCGGCCGCTTTTTGCTGGGCGACGAAAAGCATGTCATCTGATAGATCGACGCCCGTGACGTGCCAGCCCGCTTCCGCAAGGCGCCAAGTAAACTCACCCGTGCCGCATGCAAGATCGAGTACGCCTTTGCCGGACAGATTCGCCGCATGCCGCTGAAAAAAATCCATCCATTCTTCGTACGGTGCGTCCCCCATTAAAAAGTCATATACATGGGCGAAGCGTTCATATGTCATAACAGCAGTTCGCTCTGCACATCAATCTCAGGCGCGTCTCCCCAGAGCCGTTCAAGATTGTAGTATAGGCGCTCTTCACGATGGAACACATGGACAACAACATCGCCAAGGTCGATTAATACCCAGCGTGCTTCGTCAAACCCTTCCATACGCTTCACCTCAAGTCCTAACTCTTCCGCCTGACCTTTAACTTCGCGGGCAATTGCCTGCACTTGCTTATCAGAATTCCCGTGACAGATCATGAAATAATCAGCAATCAGTGAAATGCCCTGCATGTTTAAAACGACGATATTTTCTGCTCTTTTGTCATCTGCTGCTGCAGCGACTCGTTGTAAAATTTCAGGTTGGCCCATTAATTGGAATCCTCCTTTTTTTTCGTTAAATCGTTGTACGTATGAAAGGTATCAGGGTAAACTGGCTCGTTTCTTTTCATTAAAAATTGTATCGTGTTTTTCAGCGCCTGAATAAGCGCAGCGTCCAAGTCGTTTTTGGCTAATTCACGTACTTCTTCCACGCCCGGGAAGTGACGCCCTGGTTCAATGTAATCTGCTGCATAAATCACTTTTTCAAGCAGCGTCATGCCCGCTCTTCCCGACGTATGATATTTGATGGCATTTAATATAGCTTCATCTGCAATGCCAGCTTCTTTCTGGACTAAGAAAGCTCCTACCGGCGCATGCCACAATTCTGAATGGAACGAAAGCAGCTGCGGATCCATTTGCTGCTGTTCAATGATCGCGGCCATTTCTGCTTTCGGTCGAAATTTAGCGTAATCATGAAAAATAGCGGCCATTTCTGCTTTTTCTACGTCCGCCCCATACCGCTCGGCAAGAGTGATCGCTGATTCCACTACACCGAGCGTATGAACGTAACGGTGTTCGGTTATTTGTTCCTTTACGAGCGCCAGCGCCTGCTCACGATTCATATAAGCGATTCTCCTTTATATAGGTGATGACTTTTTCCGGCAGCAAATAACGAAGCGTACCTCCGTTCGCTGCTCTTTGTCTCAGCATCGTCGAAGAAAGATGAACTTCCGGCGTTTCAATCAACGTTACCGGATAAGGTGTTTTCGTTGAATATCCCGGCCGGCGTACACCGACAAATTGGATCATCCGACTTAGCTCGTCAATTCTATGCCACTTCGGCAAATATTCGATCATGTCTCCGCCGATGATAAAATAAAACTCCGTTTCAGGTTCTTGTTCTTTCAACAGTTTCATTGTATCAAACGTATAGGAGGTCCCTTTCCGTTCGACTTCCGTTAATTCCAGCGAAAAGCACGGATGGCCTTCAATGGCTGCGGAGAGCATGTGAATGCGGTCATCATCACGAATGTCCTCATTCATTACTTTGTGCGGCGGAATATGGTTTGGCATAAAGCGGATTTCATCAAGGCCGAGCGCCTCAAGCACTTCATTCGCCATCATTAAGTGACCGAGATGCGGCGGATTAAATGTGCCTCCTAAAATGCCTGTTTTTTTGCTCATCGCGGCAATTCAATCTTTTTATTTTCTTTTGATTGTTTATACAGGACAATAATGCTTCCGATGACCTGTACAAGCTGCGCGCGTGCTCCTTTTGCCAGATTTTCAGCCACTTCATGTTTATCTTCCCCACAATTTTGCAGCACGCTGACTTTAATCAGCTCACGGGCTTCGAGCGCTTCCGCAATTTGAGTAATCATATTTTCATTTACTCCGCCTTTTCCAACCTGGAAAATAGGGTCAAGATGATGAGCTTTCGAGCGTAAAAAAGCTTTTTGCTTAGTTGTTAACATATTTGCCTCCCAATTGTTGTAGTACGATTTCTTCCATTCGATGAATGTCAGGCGCTGTGCCTGTCCATTTTTCAAACGCCAACGCTCCCTGATAAACAAACATTTTCAGTCCACTTTGAATGCGGGCGCCTCGTTTTTTCGCTTCATTTAATAACTTTGTTTCTAAAGGATTATAAATAATATCTGAAACGAACGCTCCCTGTTTCACGTTTTCCATCGATACCGGACACTCTTCTATTAAAGGGGACATGCCGATAGACGTTGTTTGAATGATAATATCATACTCCCCGAGCTGTTTCTCTGCTTCCTCCGTTGTGAGTACCGCACCGGTAATGGGATAAGGACAGCTTTCAGCAAGGCTTGCTGCTTTTTCAAGTGTCCGGTTCGCAATGTCAATGCGGCTCACCTTCTCAGAAGCAAGCGTATAATAAATGGCACGGGCCGCGCCGCCTGCTCCAATAACTAACACCCGTTTTTCTTCAAGCGGTCCTCCATAAGCTTCCTGAAGACCGCGTACAAACCCGGCTCCATCCGTGTTGTAACCTGTCCAGCTGCCGTTTTCGCGGACAACCGTATTTACCGCTCCAATCGCTCTTGCTAGGGGGTCTACATGATCGAGCAGCGGAATGATCGCTGCTTTATGAGGAATAGTGACATTAAAACCTTCTACACCAATTGCTTTCATTCCATGAACGGCGGCCGCCAGGTCATCCGCCTTTACATGAAAAGGATGATAAGCCCCATCAATGTCAAGCTGCGCAAAAGCGTCATTATGCATGACAGGCGACATAGAATGGGCAATTGGGTCCCCTATAACTCCAAACAATTTCTTCATATTTTCCCCCTCTTTTAAATTAAAGATTGCCGTAAAAAGACGCTGACACCTTTTGGCACGTAAGCAGCCACTTTTGCGCCCGGTTCATTTACTGTGACCCACCCAAGTCCAGAAAAGACAACATCCATTTTGCCTTCTTTAATCATAAATTCATGGCGGACAAACTTTGGAAACTCCTCCATGTCTTCTCTTCTCGGCGGAGTAAGCAAGTCACCCGCGTGCGTCTCATACAATTCATCAGCTTTTTCGAGCTTCGTCCGGTGAATCGTTAATTCATTCGATACGTGACACGAGAAAGACCGGCGGCCGCCTGAAATATAATCAAAACGGGCTAAACCTCCAAAGAACAACGTTTGCTGCTCATTCAGCTGAAACACTTTCGGCTTGATTTCTTTTTTAGGCGTAATGTATTTTAAATCTCTTTTATCAACAAAGTGAGCCATTTGATGATGGTTAATGATGCCTGGTGTGTCGACAAGGTAATGTCCGTCATCGAGCGGGATCTCTATCATGTCAAGTGTCGTGCCAGGGAAATGAGATGTCGTGATGACATCTTTTTCACCCGTCCCTTCTTTAATGATCCTATTAATAAACGTCGATTTGCCCACGTTCGTACAACCGACCACGTAGACGTCCTTCCCATCCCGGTAATAATCGATCGCTTGCATAGCTTCTCCCATTGAAGATCCTTTTGCCGCACTGACAAGAAGCACATCAACCGGTTTTAAGCCAAGTTCTTTCGCTTCGTGCTTCATCCAATGAATTAATTTGTTCTTTTTAACTGACTTAGGGAGAAGATCTACTTTATTGCCGATTAAAAGAACTGGATTTCTCCCGGCAAAGCGGTGCAAACCAGGAAGCCAGCTGCCATTGAAGTCAAAAATATCAACGATCTTTACAATTAAGCTGTCTGTCTGGCCCAGTGTATTTAAAATTTTCAAGAAGTCATCGTCTGTTAAAGAAACGTCTTGTACTTCGTTGTAGTTTTTCAGGCGAAAGCAGCGCTGGCAGACAATAACCTCCTTTTCAAGAGCAGACGCCGGGGCATAGCCCAATCCTTTTTGATCTTCTGTCTGCACATCAATGCCGCACCCTGTACAAATAATTTTGTTGTTATTCACTTATTTTCCTCCCATTGAATTAAACCTTTTCGTTTAAAGAAATTCATAATCCGCCGCTCAATCCGGCGGTTGAATTTTGTCCAAAAGCCGTCTGTCTGCGCGACCGGGAGCACTAAAATCGTGTAAAAACCGCTGCGATTGCCGCCAAATATATCGGTCAGCAACTGATCGCCAATAACGACTGTTTCTTCCTTCTTTACATTTAATAACTTAATGGCTTGACGAAAAGCTCTCCCCATCGGTTTGCGGGCTTCAAATATATATGGAATATCAATCGGATGGGAAAACGCACTGACACGCTTTTGATTATTATTGGAAACAATTAGCACTTTAATGCCTGCTTCTTTCATTCCCTTAAACCATTCCAGTAATTCCGGAGTAGCGTCCGGACGATCCCAGGCAACAAGCGTATTATCCAGGTCGGTAATGATCGCTTTCACACCTTTGGCCGTCAGTTCTGACGGCTTAATATCATATATGCTTTTTACATGCCTGCTCGGCAAAAATTTCCTTAACAATCCCTACACCTCGTTCTCTCCGCTCTCATTGCTTTTATCATAGCGGATTTTAGCTATTGTGACAAAGTAAAACATATAATACCAAGCTTCTCTTTCTTTAAAAAAGAAAAAATATTTTCCGACATTTTTTTTAATTTTTTATTGTGGATAAACTTATACACATTATCCCTTAAGTTTTTGACTGTTTTATCTCACTTAACCACAGTCTACCCACAATTTATCCACTCCACCCTGTGGATAAAGGAACACTTGTTCTTTTTGTTTGTATTTGGTAAGGTTAGGTAGAAATATACTTCAACTTACCATCATATGCGGATTCACCTATTATAGACTATTTATTTTTCTGGAGGTGAACTAGTAATGAATCAAATTTCAGACGATTTGCTTTTAGAAGCTTACACAAAGGCCCGCAAACTAGACCTCAATCGTGACTTTATCTTATTAATAGAGGATGAATTAAAGAAAAGAGCTCTTTATCAACAAGTAAAAGCATATTAATAAAAAGCACCTGCTTAAAGCAGTGCTTTTTTATTTTAAAGAGCCGATTTTTTCGCCGACTTTTACTTCACAAGGCACGGTTAGTTGTTCGTTTAAGACGAAAGCGCCTGGTTCAAACAAAAGAACAACTGTGGAACCGAAATTAAAGTAAGCGACTTCCTCTCCCTGCTTCCAATACGGACGGTCGTGCGAGCGCTGAATAGAGTTTACGAACATAGCCCCTACTTTCACTACGGCCATTTTTCCGCTCTCTATTTGAAGCTCAGTGATGTCGCGGTAGTTTTTGGCGAGCGGGGCCTTGCCGTACTTCAGGCCATGTGTATTGACCGGATATGAGTGGCTGCCGAGCGTCCATTTACCAGCTATAAGGCCATCAATAGGACTATGGATCCGATGGTAGTGGCTTGGGCTCAAATAAAACACAAGGAACGTGCCTCCTTCATAGCCGACCGCTTTTTTATGGCTGCCGAGCATTTCAGTAACGGAATAGACCTTTCCTTTCACAACGATCTTACAGCCGCGGAGGATCGTTCCCGCTTCTGCCAGTTTGGCATCAACTGGACTAACAACATGGTTACGGCCATAGTCTATTGTTCTTGCTTCAGGCATAAGCGTGCGCATGAAAAAATCGTGAAGTGTCTTATAGTCTTCCACTGGGTGAGCCATTTCTTTTTCATTCACCCGATAAGCTTTTATAAAAGGCCGAATCATCGGCTTACTTAAAGAAGAGCTTGTATATTGTTCAAGCAGCCGTGAAGACCACTTTTTATTTGTTAACTCGATAAAAAAACGATATAAATGCCGCTGCACAGTTCACCCTCCAAGTTTTTTCAAAAATCCAATCCACTTTATGGTATAATAGATAATCATTAAAATATTATTATATAATAAACTATCAGCAGATTTCTTGCTAAATTCAAGGAGAGTGTAAATTTGTTTATTTCTCAAGTGATAGATTCGACCGTTAAGAAAGTAAAAGCGCAAACAGCAAACGTGCTGACATTGGGCAACTTAGCTTTAGGCGGGTTTTCTATACTGATGACGATGCAGGGGCAGTATCACCTGGGACTATTGCTGATTTTTGTCGCTGCTTTGGCTGATCGCTTCGACGGCATGGTCGCCCGCAAAATGAATATTGTGTCCGAACTTGGCAAGCAGTTGGATTCTATGTGCGACGTCATTTCATTCGGAGTGGCTCCTGCGCTTCTGCTTTACAGCGGCATTTTATCGGAGTTTGGCTTCCCGGGCGCATTTTTCACCGTCTTTTACATCGGTTGCGGCGCTTTCCGATTGGCCCGTTTCAACATTTCTGAGAATAACGGTTATTTTCACGGACTCCCGATTACAGCGGCAGGCTGCCTGCTTACGCTCAGCTATTTAACGATCCCTTATTTACCAATGCCTTCATTTATGGTTATTATTGTGTGCTTGTCTTTATTAATGATCAGCCCGTTCAAATTAAAAAAAATGTAAAGTAAAACCCCGTGGTTCCCCCGGGGTTTTTTCCATTGAAATAAAAAACATTAAAAAGTACTAGGACCACCACTTATGCCACATACGATCATTGGCTCCGCGGACAAAACAATCAATTCGATTCGGTCCCCAAGAAACAGCTGCTGGGGAATCCTCGAGACCCCCACGTGGAGCCCCAAGGTTTTCCCAGCCGCTCCATCTTGAGCCATTCCACCGCTTATGCCACATACGGTCGTCGTCCCCACTTACAAAACAGTCGAGTCGATTAGACCCCCAGGAAGCTACTGCTGGGGAATCCTCAAATCCTCCACGTGGAGCCCCAAGGTTTTCCCAGCCGCTCCATCTTGAGCCGTCCCACCACTTATGCCACATACGATCGTTCGCTCCACGCACAAAACAATCAATTCGATTTGGCCCCCAGGAAACAGCTGCTGGGGAATCCTCAAGACCTCCACGAGGAGCTCCAAGGTTTTCCCAATCGCTCCATCTTGAGCCATCCCACCACTTATGCCACATTCGATTATCGTTTCCGCGTACAAAACAGTCTAGTCGGTTAGACCCCCAGGAAGCTACTGCTGGGGAATCCTCGAATCCCCCACGAGGAGCTCCAAGGTCTTCCCAGTCGCTCCACCTTGAACCGTTCCACCATTTATGCCACATACGATCGTTCGCTCCACGCACAAAACAATCAATTCGATTTGGCCCCCAGGAAACAGCTGCTGGGGAATCCTCGAATCCTCCACGAGGAGCTCCAAGGTTTTCCCAACTGCTCCACCTTGAGCCGTCCCACCACTTATGCCACATTCGATTATCGTTTCCGCGTACAAAACAGTCTAGTCGGTTAGACCCCCAGGAAGCTACTGCTGGGGAATCCTCGAATCCCCCACGAGGAGCTCCGAGATCTTCCCAACCTTTCCAACTAGCTCTCCAGTCAGAATCTCCGTAAGACCTATATCCTGGATGGTAATTATACTCATGTTGAGAAGGATAGTAATGATAGTAGGACGGATAAGAACGGGTTGGATAATAGCAGCTTGGATAGTAGTAATATGGATAGTATAGCGGACTTGGTCCTACATGTGGGTGAGAATAAGATTGAATTCTTCCATCTACATAATCAGGATACTCATAGTTAAAGTCATTTCGTAGGTAAACCTGTTCTTCATTATTAAAATTTTGATACCGCAAAAGGATTCCCCCTCACATCTTCTCTCCCCTTTACTGTATTCAAGTCCTCATCATGTGATGTGTGAACACACAAAAAAAACAAAACAGGGGTTTGTTTTCCCTATTCTTCAAAAAACGAAATATACAGCGGACAGGCAAATAAGCCCCTTTTCTTTCATACACTTAGGACAATGGCGGATTTAGTTAAAGGAGGATCTCCTATGCTCGGCATCCTTGCTGCTTTGTCGTACGCGGTAAAAGAGTTGCTTTTTTTCGTATCGTATGTCAAAAACAATGCCTTTCCCCAGCCGTTGTCTGCCGCTGAAGAAAAATTATACTTAAAAAAAATGGCAGACGGCGACATGGATGCGCGCAACAAACTGATTGAACATAATTTACGGCTCGTCGCGCATATCGTTAAAAAATTTGAGAACACAGGGGAAGACTCGGAAGATTTAATTTCCATCGGCACGATCGGTTTAATCAAAGCAATCGAAAGCTATTCAGGAGGAAAAGGCACAAAACTTGCCACGTATGCGGCCCGTTGTATCGAAAACGAAATCCTCATGCATTTGCGCGCATTAAAGAAAACGAAGAAAGATGTGTCACTCCAAGATCCGATCGGCCACGATAAAGAAGGAAATGAAATTAATCTTTTGGATATTTTAAAGTCAGAAGATGAAGATGTACTCGAACATATTTTATTAACAATCGAGCTGAAGAAAGTATTAAAGTTTCTCCGTGTGCTTGATGAACGGGAGCAGGAAGTGATCATCGCCCGCTTTGGCCTGCAGCAGGATGAAGAAAAAACACAGCGGGAAATTGCCAAAGAACTAGGCATCTCTCGCAGCTACGTTTCGCGCATCGAAAAACGCGCCTTAATGAAAATGTTCCACGAGTTTTATCGGGAAGAGAAAGGCCAGGGCAATTAAGGATCAAAAAACCGGCTTCGCCAAAGGCAGCCGGTTTTTAACTTATTAGTCAATTGTTACAGCAATCAAAACGCCAGTAACCGTAGCAAGCAGCAATCCCATAATCATCATGACCATCTTTTTTCACTCCTTACACACTCACAAAAGCTATTTACTAATAATGTACCACAAAACGAACAGATTGTAGCACATTTTTCACAAATTGTTCACACTCTACTTACGGGACAGCTGCTCGACGATGCTCATCACAAGATTAGCGGAATGGCGGGCGGCTTTCGGCAAAAACTGTTCAAATGAAATACCTGATTCCTTGCCGGCAATATCTGAAATGGAACGGATCACGACGAAGGGGACGCCGAACTGATAAGCGACTTGCGCAATAGCAGCCGCTTCCATTTCAACCGCCTGTAAACCAGTAAATTTCTTTCCTATTGCAAGCACACGCTCCGGATCGCTCATAAACGAGTCACCTGTCGCGATAAGCCCTTTCATGACTTGTATCCCTTCTGCTTCCGTGGCACGACTCTCAGCAACCTCAATGAGCTTGGCATCGGCTTCATAGGCGGCTGGCAGTTGCGGTACTTGTCCGTACTCGTAACCAAACACCGTTACATCCACATCATGATGGCGCACTTCCGTGGAAATGACTACATCACCAACATTCAGCTGCGGGTTCAGTCCACCGGCAGAACCTGTGTTAATGACCGCGTCCGGTTGAAATTGATGAAGTAAAATGGATGTTGTCATCGCCGCATTTACTTTCCCAATGCCCGAGCGCAGCAAAACAACTTCTGCCCCGTTCAGCGTTCCCGCTGTAAATTCACTGTTAGCGATCGTTTCCACCCGGCAGTTTTCCATTTGCTCACGCAAAATCACTACTTCTTCTTCCATTGCTCCGATAATCGCAATTTTCATCGTTCATTCCTCCGTTTTCTTCACGTTCAACTGTTTCATTCTAGCATTTTTTCAGCAGAATAGCTTGCCAGTTCTCCCTATTATCCTGTATACATAGAAAGGGAATGACTTCATCTCGGGAGGAGAAAAAAACAATGCAGTTTCAACTCGATTTAATTGAAGACAAAATAGAATTTTTCGAAGCGGCTGACCTCGTTTCGCTAGAAAAAAAGATAGCTGAAAAAATTGAACTAAACCGGGCAATTCTACTTGGCGTCTATTCCGTTTCTCACGAAATGCAAGTGGATGCAGATGGGCGCAGATACTTTTCAGCTGTTGTCCATTTTAAAGCGAAAAAGTAAAGGAACCCGCTGTGAAGCGAGTTCCTTTTTTCTGCGGTTTACCGCGCTTTATCATTATGCTCCAATTTGTACACTTTTGTTGGTTTCCAGCCTTCGCCATCCACCCAGCTTATGTATACACGGTATGCATCATTTTTGTCGCTCTTAGGAGATACTGTCCCGATGGCTCCTTTTGGCCCGTCTCCGCTAATATACCAGACGGTCATTTCTTCTTTCGGAATACCGGTTGCATAAGACAGCGCGTCTTCTTTCTCTTGCCAATCCACCGAATTGGTGTTAAAAGAGGAGGTGTGCTGACCAGTTTGTGAAGTTCCGACGCCTGTCCAATTCGGATCAACAATTTCTTTCTCCACGTTCGGCTCAGCGCTTTCTTTCTCGATCACTTCTTCTTGTTTGTCCTCTTCTGCCTGTTCGTCTTCTTTATCTTCTTGTTCAGATTCTTCAGCCGCCTCTTCTTCTGTGGCCGGCTGTTCTTCTTTTTCATTGACAGCAGTTTGCTGCGTTTCCGTTTTCTTTTCTGGCGGCTGTGCTACTTCTTCTTTTTCACCGCCGGAAAAAATGGTAAAGGCGACAATAATGATTAAAAGGACGACAACCGCAATCGCGGTATTTAAAATCCGATTGGTTTTTCTTCGTTTTGACTTTTTTTGTGCACGTGTTGGCTGTGCCATATTACTACCCCTCTCTCTACAGCATCATTCACATTTTATCATGACTCTACTTGAACATGAAGTCATTTTCATCGAAAAAAGCGCTAAAGGCCTACACCTTTAGCGCTTTTTTAAGCTTCATTACTTAATTGAAACAATTTTTACTTGCATTTCCCCGCCAGGTGTCTGGACAGTCACTTCATCGTTTACTTCTTTGCCAAGCAGACTTTTCGCGATAGGAGAATCGTTTGAAATCTTTCCTTCAAACGGATCTGCTTCCGCACTGCCGACAATCGTATACGTTTCTTCTTCCCCATCTGGCAGCTCAATAAAAGCAACTGTTTTCCCTAAAGAAACGACATTGCTATTGTCTTCTTCAATAATTTTAGCGTTGCGGATCATTGCCTCAATCGTGCCGATGCGCCCTTCTACAAAGGCTTGTTCTTCTTTTGCTGAATCGTATTCGGAGTTCTCCGATAAATCACCGAAACTGCGGGCAATTTTAATCCTTTCCACTACTTCTTTACGTTTTACCGCTTTTAAATATTCCAATTCCTGTTCTAACTTTTCTTTTCCCTCTTGTGTCATAGGATATACTTTTTCTGTTGACAAGTCCCTTCCACTCCTTTTCATCTCGACGCCTTCCTTGGTGAAGGAAAACAAATAAACATGAGCAGGCTGCCTCCCTTAGAGCAGCTTCTGCCGCGTTCATATATAGCGAAAACATTTTCCCCTATATATGGACGCGCCAGAGGCATTCTTCCAATGGTTGAGACAGCCTTTATTTTTAAAAGATTATGTCTGTTTCATAAAAAGATACTATAAAATAGCTTTTTGTTCAAGAACCGTTTGAATTTTCGTTACCATCAGGTCAATGGCGACACGATTTTGGCCGCCTTCCGGAATAATAATATCGGCATAGCGCTTCGTCGGTTCAATAAATTGATTATGCATCGGGCGGACAACATGTAAGTATTGATCCACGACCGATTCAAACGTGCGGCCGCGCTCTTTCATGTCACGTATCATCCGCCGGATAATACGCAAGTCCGCGTCCGTATCAACAAATAGTTTAATATCCATTAAATCGCGGAGCCGTTCATCTTCAAGCACGAGGATGCCTTCAAGGATGATGACATCTTTCGGTTCCATGCGGATCGTTTCTGCCGAACGGGTATGGCGGGCATAATCATACACCGGTTTTTCGACTGCCTCGTATTTCAACAGCTTTTCGATATGATTGATTAACAGATCATTATCAAAGGCAAGCGGATGGTCATAATTCGTTTTCAGCCGCTCTTCAAACGGCAAATTACTTTGATCTTTATAGTAATAATCTTGTTCAATAATCATAACGGAATGCCCTTTAAAATAATCGTCGATTGACTTAGTGACACTTGTTTTGCCGGAGCCTGATCCGCCGGCAACACCGATTACAACTGGCTTCTGATCCATGAAATTTATTCAAGCCCCTTTCGCATCATGTTGTTTGGATACACTGGCTTCGCTGCTTTAAAACGGACAATTTGCAGCGGGTAGCGGGCCGCATCCAATTCGTTTCCTTTTTCATCCCAGTTTGTTTCAACTGTTTGTTTGAATTTGGCGATTTCCGGACGGAAAAAGTTGCGCTGCTGTAAAAATTCTCCTGCAAGACGCAGCCCATACCACTGTTCGCCGACGACAAATGCGTCAGCGCCTGCCTCAGCCAGCGGCAAAATCGTATCCACACTATGAGGAGCGACGAGCAATTCCAGTTTTTTCATATTACTTTCCACCTCTTTTACGACTGATGGCCAAACCGTCCCCAACCGGAATAATCGCCGTATCATAGCCCGCGTGATTCATCAGCCATTCATTATAAGATTGAATTTTTTTCACTAAATTGACGATACGCTTTGATTCCACCGGTACACCAGCTACGTATCCTTTAAATAACACGTTGTCTGTGTAGACCGTTCCGTTTTGTGTTAAAAAGCCCGAATAGCTTTCGAAAAACTTCGTGTACTGGCCTTTTGCTGCATCAATAAAAATTGCATCATACGGACCCTGTTCTTCTGCTTCTGCGACTACTTCAAGCGCATCACCAAATAAAACAGTTACACGGCTTCCGCTGCCTGAACGGCCGATATAGTCCAGTGCCTGCTGATAGCGCTCTTCATCCCGCTCGATAGTAGTAATTTCTGTATCCGGAAGCGCCTCTGCCATACGCAAAGCTGAATAGCCGATCGCTGTCCCGATTTCCAGAATGCGCTTCGGCTGTTGGATCCTCATGATTTGCAGCATCGCTTCTATGCCGGCGGACTCCATAATCGGCACACCATTTTCCTGGGCGAACGCTTCCATTTCAGCGAGCAGCGCGGGTCTATCTTTAATTAACGATTCTATATAACGATGGATAATGTTGTCCATGAAATTCCCCTCTTCAAAAAGGCTTGATTAGAAAAGCGTAAGCGCCTTGCCCACCCCCGACAAGCACAAGGCGAGCCTCACGGAAAGGTGTTTTTGCCTTTCTGGGAGGCTTGGCTTGTGACCTCGAAGGGGGAGGCGCTGGAGCTAGACATCAAAACTAATTACAAAAAATTTATACTTTTTATTCACAGAAAAAGAAGAAAGCCCGTCAGCTTTCTGCTTCATTGTTTTTATTTACGTTTCTTTTCCAAAAAACACTTGAATTATTCTACCATAACGGAGAGAGAAAAGCGATATTTCTCTCTCCTTTCATTACTTTTGTTTTTCGTAATAACTTGTAATGTATTTTTTCTTCAGTTCATTATGTTCCTTCAGCGTCTTCGCATAGTAAACATCTCCTGCTGGTGAAGCGAGAAAAAAGAGAAAATCCGTTTCTTCCGGATTTAATGCCGCTTCCATGGATGACACGCCACTGTTGCCGATCGGACCTGGCGTTAATCCTTTCACTTTATACGTGTTGTACGGCGACTCTACTTTTAAATCTTCATAGAGCACACGGCTTTTATGCTTGCCTAGTGCATAAAGCACAGTCGGGTCTGTCTGCAGCGGCATATCAGCGGCCAGACGGTTATAAAACACGCTGGAAATTTTACGGCGGTCCGCTTTTTCTGTCGCTTCTTCTTCAATTAATGAAGACAGCGTTAGCAGCTTATGAGACGTCATTTTTTTTGCCGCCATGGACGTCCGGTATTGAACAAGCACGCTGTCTGTTTTTTCGAGCATATCTTCCACGATTTCTTTCACCGGCTTCTTCTTATCTCCATAATGATAAGTAGCCGGATATAAATAGCCCTCAAGCGGATATTTAATATTTTTAGCAAACACTTCTTCTGTTAAAAGCTCAGGATATTTCTGCATCATTTCCTTAATAAAGGTGTGATCGTTCATCACTTTTAGTACATCATTTGCCGGCCGTCCTGTTTCTTTGCCGATGAGAGCGGCAATTTGTGTCAACTGGTAGCCTTCTGGAATGGCTAGTCTCACTTCTCCTTGGCCGATCACTTTTCCGGTTTTCAAACTGCTGATCAATTCATCCATTGTCATACTTGGGGTAAATGAATATTCTCCTGCCTGCAAGTTGTCTTCATTCTTATACTTCACATAGTACTTGAAGACCTCCGCATTTTTGACAATTCCTTTTTTCTCAAGCGTTTCCGCAATGACCGACAAGCTAGAACCGATCGGTATGTTGACCTGCACAGGCGTGCGGTCTTTTTTGTCTACAGGTTCAAGCGCGGATTTAATGAAGAAATAGCCACCTGCTGCCAATCCTCCAATGATTAGCAAAAACGAAACAACAGCGAAAAAAATAGCTTTTTTTAATCGCCGCTTTTTGCCTGGCGGCTGAATATATGATTGTTTCGACATAAACTTACTCCTTTCAACAAATACCGAGTCTTTCTTTGCTTTTACATTATACTACAACTCATTAAAAAAGACAGAATGAACAAAAGCGCAAGCGCCTTGATCAGCCCCGACAAGCAAATGTTCTTTCCTCAAAGAAGTCCGCCTTTTGACTTCATTGAGGAAAGGTTATTTGACCTCGAGGGGCTAGGCGCTGAAGCTGGACGTAGACCCGCTCCATTAGCAACGGTATACACTATGCGATTATTTTATCATTCCCTAAACAATAAAAAAGGACCGGGCAGCCCCGGTCCTTTTAAGCCTAACTTGATTATTCTTCTTCCTCTTCGTCAAGGAACGTATTCAGCATTTCTTCGATCAATTCCCATTCTTCATCGGATTCGATCGGCTTTAGTTCGCCATCTTCCCCGTCTTCACCGGGAACAAATGCAGAAGCATGAATTTCGATTTCTTCATTGTCATCTTCTTCTGCTCCAACCGGAAAGTAAAGCACGTATGACTTTTCAAATTCATCAGAATCAAATGTAAAAAGCACCTCGCATAACTGTTCATTTCCGTCTTCATCAATAATTGTAATTTGTTTTTCACCATGTTCCATTTCGTTCACCTCATTGTTTTTGGCTGTCCAGAAATCCTTGCAGGATCATAATGGCAGCCATTTTATCAATTACTTTTTTGCGCTTTTTCCGGCTGACGTCCGCTTCAAGCAGCACTCTTTCCGCTGCCATCGTTGTGAGCCGCTCATCCCAAAGTACAACCGGCAGCGAAAAGCGTTTTTCCAACTTTTTAGCAAAAACTTTAGAAGCCTCTCCACGCGGACCAATTGTGTTATTCATGTTTTTCGGCAGTCCGACAACGAACTTTTCAATTCCGTATTCTTTGCTCAATTCTTCAATGCGGACAAGCCCGAAATCGTGTTTTTCTTCATTGATTCGAACCGTTTCAATGCCCTGCGCTGTCCAGCCTAACTCATCGCTGATCGCTACGCCGATTGTTTTTGAACCGACGTCCAGCCCCATTACTCTCATAAACATTTATTCCTCTCGCTGCTGTTTCAAATACGTTTTCACAAGCTCTTCGATGATTTCATCGCGTTCAAGCTTGCGGATTAAATTACGCGCATCGTTATGCCGTGGGATATAAGCAGGATCACCGGACAGCAAATAACCGACGATTTGGTTAATCGGATTATATCCTTTTTCCTGAAGAGCCCCATACACTTTAAAAAGTACCTCTTCTACGTTCTGTTCAAACGGTTCTTCCGGAAAATTAAATTTCATCGTTTGATCAAAAGAGCTCATTGGTAGCACCTCGCTTTAAGCTTGAAAGTGAAAACTCTCTTTTGTACAAGTTATTCCCATTGTACATTAAATTTTCATGGAATCAAATGGATTTGACCCACTCTTCCACAATTTTGAGAGCTTCCTCTGTTTTAGCTGGATCTTTTCCTCCTGCTTGCGCCATATCCGGACGTCCGCCTCCGCCTCCGCCGCAGCGTGAAGCAACCTCTTTAACGAGCTTGCCGGCGTGGTAGCCTTTTTCAATTAAATCTTTTGTGACAGCAGCAATAATATTCACTTTATCTTCTGTTGGGGCAGCAAGAACAATAATGCCGGAATCAAGCTTTTGTTTTAATTCATCCGCCATCGTACGCAAATTGTTCATATCTGCAGCTTGAACGCGGGCAGCAAGGAATTTGACGCCATTCGCTTCCTGCACATGATCGAGCAGACTTCCTGCTTCTATATTAGACAACTTTTGAGAAAGTGATTCATTTTCACGCTGTAGTTCTTTCATTTCTGCCTGCAAGCTGTCCACTTTTGCTACAATATCTTTCGGATTTGTTTTTAGTTTATTCGCCGCTTCTTTCAATAACGCTACTTGGCTGTTTAAAGAGCGATAAGCTGCTTCACCGGTCACTGCTTCAATCCGGCGCGTACCAGCTCCGATGCCGCTTTCAGAAATGACTTTAAACACCCCAATGACTGATGTGTTCGGCACGTGGCAGCCGCCGCACAGTTCTAAGCTGTAATCGCCGATAGATACGACACGGACGACGTCGCCGTATTTCTCACCGAACAGTGCCATCGCTCCCATTTTCTTCGCTTCATCGAGTGATTTGCGGGCAATATCTACTTGTAAGCTGTTCCAAATTTTCTCGTTGACAATCGCTTCGATTTTCTCGAGTTCTTCAGGCATAACCTGTCCAAAATGAGAAAAGTCAAAGCGAAGGCGCTCCGGCCCGACGAGCGAGCCCGCCTGGTTAACGTGGGTGCCGAGCACATCTTTTAATGCTTGGTGAAGAAGGTGAGTTGCCGTATGATTTTTAATAATTTTGCTGCGGGAAGCCGCATCAACACGGGCGGTCACCGTTTGCCCTGTGCTTAACGTTCCACTTTCAATTATTGCGTGCTGCACATTCTGCCCATTTGGCGCTTTTTGGACATCTTGGATGGCTGCACGTACACCGTCAGCTTCAATCACGCCTTTATCGGCAATTTGTCCGCCGCTTTCTGCATAGAAAGGTGTTCGGCTTAAAATAAGCTGCACCGCTTCACCCGCTTGTGCTTTATCCACCATTTCACCGTTAGCAATAATCACTTCAACTGTTGCTTCAGCTGTTAATTCATCGTAACCTGTAAATTCGCTTTCCACTTTAATGTCACCGAGCACGCCGCCTTGCACCTTCATGGAATCCACATCCTGTCGGGCAGCGCGTGCGCGTTCCCTCTGGTTCGCCATTGCTTTTTCAAAGCCTTCGTGGTCCACTTTCATGCCTTCTTCTTCGGCATATTCTTCCGTCAGCTCCACAGGGAAACCGTACGTATCGTATAAACGGAATACATCCGCTCCGGCAATCGTATCCGAGCCGTTATTTTTCGCTGTTTGAATAACCGCTGATAAAATCGCCAAACCTTCATGGAGCGTTTCGTGAAAGCGTTCTTCTTCATTTTTAATGACGCGCTGGATAAATTCCTGCTTTGCTTTCACTTCCGGATAAAAATCGTTCATGATCTCGCCGACAACCGGGACGAGTTCGAACATAAATGGACGGTTAATCTGGATTTGTTTCGCATAACGGACAGCCCGGCGCAGCAGGCGGCGCAGTACGTATCCACGTCCTTCATTTGATGGCAGCGCTCCGTCTCCAACCGCAAAAGCAACGGTGCGGATATGGTCAGCAATCACTTTAAACGCCACATCTTTTTCTGTGCTTTCCCGATATTTTTCACCGGAAATGGCTTCTGTTGCTTCAATGATTGGCATGAACAAATCAGTATCAAAGTTCGTCGGCACTTCCTGCAAAACGGAAGCCACCCTTTCCAATCCCATACCGGTATCAATATTTTTCTTCGGCAGTGGTGTGTACGTGCCGTCCGGATTATGGTTAAACTGGGAAAAGACGAGATTCCAAATTTCTAAATAGCGCTCATTTTCTCCGCCTGGATAAAGTTCCGGATCATTTTCATCATTTCCGTAGGACTCTCCGCGGTCATAAAAAATTTCCGTATTCGGCCCACTTGGCCCTTCACCGATGTCCCAATAGTTTCCTTCCAAACGGATAATCCGCTCTTCCGGCAAACCTACTTCCTCATGCCAGATAGCAAACGCTTCATCATCTTCAGGGTGAATCGTAACGGACAGTTTATCCGGCTCAAAAGCCATCCATTTTTCATCTGTCAAAAACTCCCATGCCCAATGAATCGCTTCTTTTTTAAAATATTCTCCGATAGAAAAGTTGCCGAGCATTTCGAAAAAAGTATGGTGGCGGGCTGTTTTCCCTACATTTTCAATATCGTTCGTCCGGATCGACTTTTGTGCATTGACAATTCGTGGGTTTTCAGGAACAACCCGGCCGTCAAAATATTTTTTCAGCGTGGCTACACCGCTGTTGATCCATAGCAAGCTCGGATCTTCATGCGGGACAAGCGGCGCGCTCGGCTCTACCCGGTGGTCTTTTTCTTGAAAGAACTCTAAAAATTTCTGGCGGATTTGTGCACCTGTCAAAGCTTTCATTCATGATTCCTCCTATCGAATAATAAATTCAACGTTTACTTTTAAGACAACAAAAAAAGCCCCGTTCCCCGGACAGGGACGAAGCTTTTCGCGGTACCACCCTGATTATGAACCGGCTTGGCCGGCTCATCTCTCGTACACCTTAACGCGGCAGACGGCAGGGATTAACTGCTCTCCGGACTAGCTTTCTGTTATTCTTCACCCAGAATTTCTTCCAGCCATGGAAATTCCTCTCTGATGTGCTTTGCACTCGGGCGGGCTATAACATACTCGGTCCTTCTTTGATTTAAATATGTTGATATATATCGAATTATAAAAAACTTACTACCTATTTGTCAACGCGGGACTTTTTGCAGCCTTACTTTCACTTTTCTTTCTGCAGAAAAAGCGGCTTTAAAAATAATTAGGACCGGTACAGCAGCTATCAAGCCAATGACTCCACCTGCTTCCCCGCCAATCAATAGAGCACCGATAATAAAAAGCGGGTGCAGATGCACACTTTTGCCGACAATCCACGGCGACAGTACATTTCCCTCGACAAATTGCAAAACAAAGACGATAACCGCCGTATAAACCGCGATCTGCACAGACATCGTCAGCGCCACAAAGACAGCCGGCACCGCTCCAATAATCGGGCCAAAATACGGAATGACATTCGTGATGCCAATAATGATTCCAAATAAAATGGCATACTTAAGCCCAATAAAGGTAAACAATAAAGCTGCCGCAGCGCCTGTCAACAAGCAGACGAGCAGCTGCCCCCTTATATAGCCGCCGAGCGACTGGTCCAATTCTCTAACGAAACGCAGCGCTCTTGTCCGCCATTTTTTCGGCGTGAACTTCCAAGCTGCTTTTTTTACCCGGCTCATATCCTTCAATAAGTAAAAAGATATAAAGGGAACAATCGCCAGCAGAAGCAAAAAATTCACTGCTTTCATGAGCGTATTCATAAATACTTCCACGAGACCGGACAACCAGCGTTCAAAACTTATAATCCGATTATGGATTTTTTCCTGCACACCATCCGGCCAGCTCAGCGTCTCCACCTCGAGGGCAATGATTTGTTCTTCATACATCCGCGACAGCTCAGGAGCGCTTTGGGATAGTTCTTTCAACTGTCCGATAAATAATGGTATGCCTTTGAATAAACCGAAGCCGATAAGACCAAAAACTAATATATAAATAAGTAAAATGGCCATCATCCGCGACATGCCCCGCTCTACTATTTTTTCTACGAGCGGGTGCAGCAAATAAGCCATAAATCCGCCTAATAAAAATGGCATCAGGCTGATCACTAAACCATGAAAAAGCGGGCTTAACACTGGACTCAGTAAGTACACGACATATACCGACAATAGCGTCAATAGCACCGCACATGCCAAATAAAGCCACTTTAACTTCAACTTATTTTCCATTAGGTCCAACACCTTTTTAACGAACTGTTGTCATTCTATTTTGCGGCTGAACAAGGCTTGTTTATTCATCATTATGAAAAGATTGGCGTGAGTTGCATGGAAAAACCCTTGGAATTGATGAACAAATGGCGTGAACAAATTTTAAAATTTGATGAACAATTTTCCTTTACAATGAAAAAAGCTTGCAAAGAAGAGGTCTTCTTTGCAAGCTTCCGCTTTTCGTGTCCAGTTGCAGCGCCTAGACGCTCGAGGTCATAAGTTGATTCAGCTGTATGGCTGAAAAACGCCATTTCGCCGAATCGCCTTATGCTTGTCGCGGCTGGGCAGGCGCTTCCGCTTTTCTACTTAACCCATCCTTCTTTTTTCTTCTTCGAACAAGTCGTTTAGGGAGCTTAGGGAGCCGTCTTCTTCGACTTGGTGGACGGAGATAATGTTTTTGTCGATGGAGAGTTCAATGAAGCAGTTCCAGCAGTAAAATTGGGTTGTGCCGATTTTGCCGATTTCTTTGCTTTGGCAGTTTGGGCATGTGATCATGGGCGTCACCTCGCACGCTTTCGCTTTTTGCTAACAGGGTGCCCGGCTGTGCCCATTTTTATACGTGTTTTTTTATAGAAAATCGTACGGTGTTACGTTTTCCATGCCAATCATCGGATCGATGGCGGCGATGGTATCTTCAGTTAATGAGAGCGGTGGCTGCACTTTATTTTCTTGTGTGTCGCTCTGTTTGTCTGTCTCTAGAACAGCCACGAGTTTTTCTTTTAATGCTGTTTTGCGCGTAAGGTCGTCATTTCTCTCGATACCGATGCGAAATGCTTCTTCTTCCCCGCATAAAATCAGGAATTGCTTACTGCGCGTAATAGCTGTATAAAGCAGGTTGCGCCGCAGCATGCGGTAATAGCTTTTGACGACCGGCAAAATCACAATGGGAAATTCGCTTCCTTGCGATTTATGAATCGAGCAGCAAAAAGCATGGGTAATCTGATTTAAATCCTGTCTCGTATATGTCACCTCATTGCCTTCATAAGAAACGATGACCATATCCTGTTTTTCAGTATTTTCTTTAGCAAAAAAAATGGATACAACTTCTCCAATGTCGCCGTTAAAAATGTTTTGTTCCGGCTGGTTGACGAGCTGAAGTACCTTGTCGCCGATTCGATAATGAACGTCCCCAAAGTCGATCTGCTTGCGGGACCCGTCGGGGTTGGCGTTAAATATTTCCTGCAAAATGACATTTAAGCGGTCAATGCCCGCCGGTCCTTTATACATCGGAGCCAACACTTGAATGTCTTTAGCGGTAAACCCTTTTTTCATCGCATTTTTAACGACCTGTTCCACTACTTCCGGAATTTGCTGAACGCGGCAAGCTAGAAAAGAACGGTCCTTTTGCTGTTTCGTTAAATTGGATGGCATAAGTCCGTTCTTCATTTCATGAGCCATTTCAATGATGGAAGACCCTTCTTCCTGCCGATAAATATCAGTCAGCTTGACGGTCGAAATCGTACCCGATGCAAGTAAATCTTTCAGCACCTGACCAGGACCGACGGATGGCAATTGATCTTCATCGCCGACAAGTACGACTTGCATATCATCCGGCAGCGCTTTAAATAATTGATGGGCGAGCCACGTGTCCACCATCGACATTTCATCGATAATCAACAGGCGCCCTTCCACTTCACGGCTTTCATCGTCTTCCAACGTTTCTTGACCGCTGAAGCCGAGCAGCCGGTGGATCGTCACCGCCGGCAGCCCCGTTGATTCAGCCATCCGCTTCGCTGCCCGGCCGGTTGGCGCGGCAAGCTTGACCGGAAACGGTTCGTCTTTCCCGTATGACTTCGGGTCGAGCGAACAGCCGTGCAGTTCAGAATACAGCTCAACGATTCCTTTTATGACGGTTGTTTTGCCCGTCCCCGGTCCTCCGGTTAACAGCATCATTGGCGACATCAGCGCTTTTTGAATCGCTTCTTTTTGCGAAGGGGCATATTGCACGCCCGTCCGCTCTTCCAGCTCGCCGAGCGCAAGCAAAAACTCCGACTCCGGAAACTGATCTTCATACTGGTTCTGTCCAAGCATACGCTCAATGTTGGAAACAAGTCCTTTTTCAGAAAAATAAAGTGACGGTAAAAAGACACGGTCGTTTTCTCCAATGACCTTTCCTTCTTCTTCAAGCGCAATCAACTGCGCAGCAATCGCTTCATAATTGATTTGGCCTTTGCCACTTTTTTCAAGAAGCGCTTTTACTTCTTTTAACAGCGGTTCCGCTTCTAAATAACAGTGCCCATCCTGCAGGCTTTGCTGTTCCACAGTAAATAAAATTCCTGCTTTAATTCGGTCGGGATGTTCGCCGTCAATGCCAATTTGGGCACCAAGTTCGTCCGCCCGGCCAAAGCCGATGCCTTCCACGTCTTCGACGAGCTGGTACGGATTCTTCTGAATGACTTCAATCGCCTGCTGCTGATACGCCTGGTAAATTTTCATGGAAAGCTGCGGACCAAAACCATATTGGTTGAGCGCCACCATCACCTGTTCAAGCCCCTGGTGTTCCAGCAGCGTTTCGTACAACTTTTGCGCTTTGTCGGCAGGCAGACGGGGTACATCATCGAGCAGGGATGGATGATCAAGAATTTTAGAAATCGCGCCTTCACCGAGTGTTTCCACGATTGTTTCCGCTGTTTTTTTGCCGATGCCTTTAAATAGTTCGCTTGATAAATAAGTAACGATTCCTTGTTTCGTTTGAGGAATTTCCTTTTGAGCGTGCCGCGCATGAAACTGGCGGCCAAATTTCGGATGGTCTTTGAACTGCCCGTAAAAAGTGTACACTTCCTGTTCATGAATTTGCGGAAAATACCCGGTCACGACCGCTTCTTTTTCTTCATACGTATCGTTTGTTTCTGTCACACGGATGCGCATCACCGAATAAAAGTTCTCCTCATTGTGGAAAATCGTCACAAGATGGCGGCCTTTCACATATTTTTCTCCATCTGCGAACAAATCCATCGAACTTTGCTCCATACATGCCACCTCTTACTTTGATCAGTTTTCTTCTGCTTTTTCTATCATTTTCTTCCCGTATCCGGCCAGCATATGGTCGGGCTGCACGTCAAGTGCGCGATTGAACATCGTCATCGCTTTTTCCGTATCTTCTAAATGGCCGGCATAAGCCACACCGAGATTATAATATGCATCCGCATGTTCCGGGTCTTCTTCAATGACCCGCTCCAGTTGGCGGATTGCTTCATCATAAGCTTTCGCTTTTGCCAGTGCCAAACCAAGCTGAAAACGCGCTTCCGTATCCTCTTCGTTTAACTCAACAGCGCGCTGTAAATATGGCAGAGCAAACATCGACTGATCGAGCTGCATCAACGTCATGCCAAGCATGAAAAAGGCATCGCTTTCCTCAAGCCCTGACTGGACTGCCTGCTCAAATTGGCGGCAGGCATCCTCAAGACGTTCCTGTTCATAATAAAACGTGCCGAGTGCATAATGTGCGGCTCCTGCTTCCGGATCCACTTCAATCGCTTTTTCATAAAACTTCTCGGCTCTTTCCAGCTCACCGACCGTCGCCAGTACGTGGCCAAAATTGATATAGGCAGTCGGCTCTCCGGGCGCTTCTTCAATTCGTTCCGAAAACAATTTCAGTGCTTCTTCTACTTTTCCTTGCTGCAAATATTCAATACCTTGTAAGTTTTTATCCATAGGACACCTCTGATTTTCTGTCTAATAAAAAAAGTATAACATAGTTCAAAGAGCTGGAAATCAAAACAAAAGCCTCTAAAGCAGCTTCCCGCTTTAAAGGCTTTTTTCAGGCACTCTAGCCGACATACGTCAGCCGTTCTCCCGCTTTAAACACTGTATCGATCGTAGCGCCGCCGAGGCACTCTTCACCGTCATAAAAAACAGCGGCTTGTCCCGGAGTAATCGCCCGCACCGGTTCGTGAAAATCAACTTTCACTTTTCCGTCTTCGAGCAAGTGAACCGTCACTTTGTTGTCCTGCTGGCGGTAGCGGAATTTCGCTGTGCATTCGAATGACTGCGGCTTCGGCTTATTCGATACCCAGCTGACATGATCAGCAATTAAGGAATCGGAATAAAGAAGATCATTATGGAACCCTTGATCAACATAGAGAACATTTTTTTCTAAATCTTTGCCGATCACGAACCACGGTTCGCCTGACCCGCCGATGCCAAGCCCATGGCGCTGACCAATCGTATAATACATCAAGCCGTCGTGGCGGCCTTTTACTTCTCCGTCCATCGTTGTCATCAACCCGGGCTGAGCCGGCAAATAGCCGCTCAGGAATTCTTTAAAGTTGCGTTCGCCGATAAAGCAGATGCCAGTGCTGTCTTTTTTCGCTGCTGTCGCGAGGCCCGCTTCCGCTGCGATTTCGCGAACGCGCTTTTTATCAATATCACCAATTGGAAACAGCACTTTTTCGAGCTGATCCTGCTGCAATTGATTTAAAAAGTAGGTTTGATCTTTATTTTCATCGAGGCCGCGAAGCATTTTCACTTCTTCGCCGCTGTGATCGACTCTTGCATAGTGGCCGGTCGCAAGAAAATCAGCGCCGAGACTGACCGCATGCTCAAGAAAGGCTTTAAATTTAATTTCTTTGTTGCACATCACATCCGGGTTCGGTGTGCGGCCAGCTTTATATTCATCCAGGAAATAAGTGAATACTTTTTCCCAATATTGCTTTTCAAAATTGACGGCATAGTAAGGTATGCCGATTTGATTGCACACGCGTATGACATCGTTGTAATCCTCTGTTGCTGTGCAGACGCCAAATTCATCTGTATCATCCCAGTTTTTCATGAAAATGCCGATGACATCATAGCCCTGCTCCTTCAATAAAAGGGCGGCAACCGAAGAGTCCACACCGCCGGACATGCCGACAACGACACGGGTATCTTTCGGTGCTTTGTTCATTCTGTCCACTCTCTTTCCGGCAGGAGCGGCCATTTACTTTTTCGTTAAGCGGGCGGTAATTTTCGCCACAGCTTCTCCTGCTTGATCTATTTGTTCTTCCGTGTTTGTTAAACCAAAACTGAACCGGATAGAGTTGCGGAGGCGTTCAGATTCTTTGCCAAACATCGCCACAAGCACATGCGACGGTTCAATCGATCCCGCTGTACAAGCGGATCCGCTTGAAGCAGCGATGCCAGCAAGATCCAAATTAACAAGCATTGCTTCCACATCCGTTCCGGGAAAGCTCAAGTTTACCACGTGGGGTAATGTTTGTTCAAGCGATCCGTTCACTGTAAATTCTACCTGCTTCTCTGTTAATGTACGGATGAGTTGCTTTTTAAATGCTGTATACTGCTCTCTTTTTTCCTCCATAGATGCCATCGCGATTTCGATCGCTTTTCCAAAACCGGCAATCACCGGGACGTTTTCTGTTCCGGCCCGCCGTTTTCTTTCTTGCTCGCCGCCAAACAGGCCAGGTGTAAGAGACAGCCCTTCTCTCGCATATAAAAAACCGATGCCTTTCGGGCCGTTAATTTTATGACCGGAAACCGACATTAAATCGATGTGTTCTGCTTTTACATTCATCGGCATCATGCCATACGCCTGTACCGCATCAGTATGAAAAACAGCTTGATGCTCTTTTAGCAGCCCGCCGATTTCCGCAATAGGCTGGACCGCGCCGATTTCATTGTTCCCGTACATAATCGAAACTAAAATCGTGTCTTCACGCAGAGCAGACGCAAGATCAGACAAGCTGATGAGGCCGTCTTCATCTACCGGCAAATATGTGACTTCAAATCCTTCTTTTTCAAGCTGGCCGCACGTATGAAGCACCGCATGATGTTCGACCGCTGTTGTAATAATGTGGCGGCCTTGATGCTTCATCGCCTGCGCCGTGCCGATGACCGCTAAATTATCTGCTTCTGTCCCGCCGCTCGTAAAAATGATTTCATTAAAATCAGCACCAATACTCGCTGCTGCAGTTGTCCGTGCCGTATCTACGACATGACGCGCCGTCCGGCCAAATGAATGAATGCTGGACGGATTGCCAAACACGTCAGCCATTTGTGCGGCGACCGTTTCAATCACTTCCGGGTGAACAGGAGTCGTTGCCGCATGATCTAAATAAATGCGTTCCATCAGTACCGTCACTCCTTAAATATAAAACATGTACGCATCAGATTCACCGTGCTCGTCTGTGTGCTTCGCCAAGTCGTCGAGCGTTGTATTTTCCAGCACGCTTTTAATGGCATCGCTGATCCGAATCCACAGTTCGCGCTTCGCCGGCTCTTCTTCTTCAATTCCTTCAACAAGGGTGATTGGTCCTTCAAGCACACGGATAATGTCCCCCGCAGTAATCGTTTCCGGCTCCCTCCCAAGTACGTATCCGCCGTAAGCACCACGGATGCTGCGGACAAGCCCTGAATTGCGGAGCGGAGCAACTAATTGCTCTAAGTAATGCTCGGACAAATTATGGGCACCGGCAATCACCCGTAAAGAAGTCGGACCTTCACCGTGCCGTTTCGCCAATTCAATCATAATCGTTAATCCATATCTTCCTTTAGTAGAAATTCTCATATATTTGCCTCCTGTTTATTATCATTTTTCCATTCATTTACTTTGCTTATAAGCAAATCGGAAAATCGCTGGCATTGCGGCAGTGAAATACCGACTGCTGTTCCCATTAAAAAGCTGAATAAAAACGTGCCAAAATGCACCGGACCGCCAATCAACCAGGCAAGCGCAAGCACAATGAACTCCATTCCCCGGCGAATGTGGGATACTTTCCAGCCGGTTTTTTTCATGACAGCGAGCATAAAACTATCCCGCGGCCCGGCTCCAAGCTGGGCGGAAAGGTAAAGTGACATCCCGTAAGCCATAATGATGACACCTGCCACAAACATGATCAGCTTGCCAATGAAACCTTCAGGCGTGGCAATTGCCGGCATAAGTAAAAAGAGATCGATAAATACGCCAACGAGCACCATATTTAAATAAGCTCCAAATTGCGGCCACTCCCGTAAATAAAAGGAAGCAGCGCCTAAAATAAGAAAGCCGACGAGCACCGACCAGGTACCGACTGTCAGCCCAATCTGTTCGTACAGCCCTACATGCAAGGCGTCCCATGGCGTCGCTCCGAGATCAGCTCGAATTAACAATACAATGCCGAGCGACATAAATAAAAGGCCGATAGTAAAGATGATCAGCCGAATCACAATATTCCCTTGTCTTTTCAGCTTTCTTCTTTCTTTTTTCATCACTCATTTTCCCCTAACTAAATGAGCTGCCTGTTTTTTTATCAACAAAGTCAGCTTTCATCATTATATCATAGAAAACAGATCAAATAACATGCCCCGCCTTCATTTCCTATGATACAGTGGAAGAAAACACCTGGAAAAGAAATGAGGAATTTCGATGAAACCATTAGCTTTCCGCATGCGCCCTCGAACAATCGAGGAAATCGTTGGACAGGAGCACCTTGTCGGCAACGGAAAAATTATCCACCGGATGGTTGCAGCGAAACAATTGTCTTCGATGATTTTATATGGGCCGCCCGGCATCGGCAAAACATCGATTGCAAGCGCCATTGCCGGTAGTACGAAATATGCTTTTCGCACACTTAATGCAGTCACAAGCAATAAAAAAGATATGGAAATTGTCGCCGCGGAAGCAAAAATGTCCGGGAAAGTCATTTTATTACTCGATGAAGTGCACCGTCTGGATAAAGGAAAGCAGGACTTTCTGCTGCCGCTTTTGGAAAATGGAATGATTACGTTAATTGGCGCAACAACGAGCAATCCATATCATGCCATCAACCCGGCGATCCGCAGCCGCTGCCAGATTTTCGAACTGACCCCGCTGACACCCGCTGAAATTGAGGAAACATTGAAGCGGGCTCTTCGAGATGAAGAACGGGGACTTAGTAAATATAATGTAGAAATAAACGAAGCGGCTCTGCACCATCTCGCGCAGGCAAGCGGCGGCGACGTGCGCAGCTCATTAAATGCGCTGGAACTCGCAGTTCTGTCCACACCACCCGATGAAGACGGCGTGATTACGATCAACCGGGAAACAGCGGAAGAGTGCCTGCAAAAGAAAAGCTTTTCCCATGATAAAGACGGTGACGCCCATTACGACGTCCTGAGCGCCTTTCAAAAATCGATTCGCGGCAGCGACGCGAATGCCGCTCTTCATTACCTTGCACGGTTGATCGAAGCAGGCGACTTGCCGAGTATCGCAAGACGGCTGCTCGTTATTGCTTACGAAGACATTGGCCTCGCGAGTCCACAAGCTGGACAGCGGACGCTCGCTGCCATTCAAACCGCGGAAAAAATCGGCTTCCCGGAAGCGCGCATTCCGCTCGCCGCAGCTGTCATCGAACTATGCCTGTCACCAAAATCGAATACAGCCATCACTGCCATCGATTCGGCTCTTGCCGACATCCGCGCCGGCAAAAGCGGCGACGTGCCCGATCACTTGAAAGACGCCCATTACCAAGGCGCTAAAGAACTCGGCCGCGGCGTCGACTATAAATACCCGCACAATTTCGACAGCGGCTGGGTGAAACAACAATACTTGCCTGATAAATTGAAAAACAAACGCTATTATGAACCGAAGCAAACCGGGAAATTTGAACAAGCTCTATCTAGCATTTACGAGAAGATTGAAAGAGGAAAGTAAATAGAACCCCCCCTTCCTTATTTGAATGGGGGCTGTTTGCTATGTATACACGTTATTTTACTCAAACTAAAAAATTTAATAGTAGAAACTTGCTGCTTTTAAAAATTAGCCTTTTCTTTTTCTCTACAAAGACGGATTTATGATTGTTTAGCGTTCACTGGCATAAAGCTCAACACACTCCATAAAATTAGATGAATGTACAAAAAAGGAGAGGTTATATAGTGAAAAATTATGAGAAAACAGCCAAATTCGAACATAGATTTTGGCTGCAAATATTAGGGGATCATGCCCGGTTTATTCACGATTCACTTGCTCCCAGTGAAAAAAAGGAGATTGAATTGGCTAATAACTTCATCCAAACATTTGACCAACTGTTAGGAAGAGTTGAAGTGGATAACTTAATACACTTAAGCAAGAGGGCTGACGAAGAAGCGAAAAGATTAAGAGCATTTAAACTAAATATTTTAAAGAGACATCTAATTGGGAAGATTTCCATTCATCTTGGTCCAACGTTTATTAATCATATGGTAAATGAGCTTGACGAGTATTTACGAATAGTAGAGTTTTTAAATAAAGGAGACATTCCTCCTGTTTGCCATGAGCTCCACCACCATTTAATTTGGCTTTTGGACGCAGCAGGCCACGCCGGAGCCATATCAGCTAATATGGACCAAATTGAAAAGAAGATTAAGAAAAAAAGTGACGAGTTCACAAAGGACTTTGGAGCTTTTTATTTAAAAGCGATAGAGTTGACAGGATATTTACGAACAAACCTCTCTGCTTTCCCCGCATTAAAGAAGTTTAATCAAGACACCGCACTCGAAATGAAACTGTTTATGAATTTTCTCCGAGAAATTGAAGAATTAGAGCTCAGCAAAAAAGCATTAGGCACATTCGCCCCTTTAATGGCTGATCACATGATGAGAGAAGAATGTTATTACTTAACGAAGCTCGCTGAGTTTGCTGAATATGACGGCTGATTTTTTCGTAAATAAACGCAAATGGCTTAAACCAGAAGACCCATTGAATGTTAGCTTTTAACTGGTAATCATTTGTATTCTCGTAAAAATCAATAATTCCCGGCGCCAATTTTCGGTCATCAAAACAGACGGAGCGAAATTGTTCCATCCGGTTCGTCAGTCCTTCAGTCAAATCGACGCGCCCGGATGCATAAATGAATGAAAACAAAATCGTAATTAAAAGAACGGCAGCGGACACTGAAAGCAAACCTTTTGCCCATTTGTTATGAAACTTTGTTTTAAATACAAAAAAGCCATATCCATAAAGAGCAGCAGCATAGATGAAAACAGCTAAAAATTCGATCCACCGCGAATAAGTAATTCCCATAGCGATCGTCATCGGCGACAAAATAATTACAGCGGTGATCATGGCATAAATACAACTTTTTTTCTGCCATTTCCGGCCGAGCAGACCGCAAATGACCGGAATGATGAATGCTGAATAATGAAAGTGAACAGCGGTTAATAAAATCATTTCTTTAGAGAAATGCATGACGGATAGATCGGCTGTATAAGCAAAAAACCAGAAGCCGCCGAGACCTAAATAAATCAAGCCGCTGTCAATCGCTGTTTCACTGATCGGCCGCACGCCTCCTTCAAGCAGCGGGAGCAATCCGGATAATGATACTATCAACGTATAAACGAACCAGATTAAAGCAAGCAAAGCTGTATCAACTGTGACAGCAAATACGGCTGAAAAAGCAGCTAAAGGGTAAAACAAAGAAAGAAAGCCGATAAGCGGCAGTTTCGTTCTGTCTCTTTTTTGTCTACCCGTTAACTGTTGCGTGAGCGGAACGAACAGCAACACCGACAATAATAACAGCGTTTCAGCCGGCTCGAGCATCGGCCATTGAATGAAAATATAAAAAAGAAAAAGCCCCATCCCAACGATCGTTTGAATATTCATTCCTCGCCACTCCCCATCTCTCGAAAGCTACCTTTATAAGCAAAAAGAGTGCCGAGAAGTGGATTGCTCACATGAACATTAATATGGAATAAGCCGCTTTCCTCCTGATAAGATTCGATGACGCGAGAATTTCCGTAAAGAAACGCGGGCAGCGGGATCTTCCTGCCAAACACGATAAATAAACTTCCGGTATTCAAGACTAATTTAAAATATTAATAAATTCCAATTTGACAGACACTTTTATATGTGCTAATTTTGAACACAATCATCAGTTATACTACATAGCAATGGAAATAGGTGGCTTGACAACGGTCAAGTCTTAAAAGGGAAGCCGGTGAAACGATAATCCGGCGCGGTCCCGCCACTGTAACAGCACACTCCGACTCGTGAAGAACAGAGTAACGCTGAAGCCAGATACCTGCCTATTTTAACGACGCTGACTAACCTACGGTGAATGGGGAGGTGTTAGAATATATGCGAATTAAATGTTTGCTTCGGCAGGCATTTTCCCCGATCTTGATGGGATACACGTACATTTCTAACCTTCGTTAGAAATGTTTTTTTGTGTTTATCAATTATTTTTCTTAAAGGAGCCGATCAATCATGACAGCATTAAGCAGCAATCTAGGTTACCCTCGTATTGGAGAAAACCGCGAATGGAAAAAAGCACTTGAATCATTTTGGGCAGGCAAGCTCGAAGAAAGCCAATTTCTCGAGGAGATGGAGAAAATCAGGTTAGGGAATTTGCAAAAGCAAAAGGATGCCGAAATTGATATGATTCCAGTTGGTGATTTCACGTTTTATGATCAAATGCTAGATGCGGCTGTTATGTTCGGCATGGTGCCTGAGCGTTTTGCTTATGCTGGCGGAAAAGTTCCGCTAAACACTTATTTTGCGATGGCGCGTGGAAACGACACAGCTGTCGCCTGTGAAATGACGAAATGGTTTAACACAAACTATCATTATATCGTTCCAGAGTTTGAAGGAAAAAAGTTAACGTTAACAGAAAACAAACCGCTGAACGCTTACCGGGAAGCAAAAGAAAAATTAAATATAAATGGAAAACCAGTGCTCATCGGGCCTTATACATTTTTAAAATTGTCCAAAGGATATGAAAACAGCGATATCCCTGCTTTTCTTTTACAGCTCATTCCACTATATGCTCAAGTACTGCAAGAATTAGAGACAGAAGGAGTGAAGTGGATCCAGATCGACGAGCCCATCTTAGCTACCTCTATTACAAAAGAAGAAATGAAAACAGTAGCAGAAATTTACAAACAGCTAAATCAAGCTGCTCCGGCTCTGCAAATCATGCTGCAAGTGTATTTTGATTCGATAGAATGGTATGAAGAAGTTACCCAACTGCCCGTGCAAGGAATAGGAGTCGACTTTGTCCACGGATTGGAAAAGACGATCGAAAATTTGAAATCAAATGGATTTCCAACGGATAAAGTTCTCGGTGCCGGCATCATTGACGGGCGAAACATTTGGCGTTCTGATTTACAAGAAAGATGGGAGTTAATCACCACTCTTTCTAATTACGTGCCAGCTGACCGGATTTGGCTCCAGCCTTCGTGCAGCCTGCTTCACGTGCCTGTGACAGTCGCTCAAGAAAAAGCTTTGGATCAAACGATTCATTCAGCGCTCGCTTTTGCTGATGAAAAATTAGTAGAGGTTACAACATTAACGAACGCACTACACAACGGAGAAAGTGCCATTGTTGAAGCAATTCAAGAAAGCCGGAATGCGCGCTTGAAACTGGCTCAGTCCCCAGCTAGAAACCGGGCTGGTATCCAGTATTCCGCCCGTACAATTAGTGAACAGCAAACGAAACGCACTCTTCCTTTTAATGAACGCCGCAAACAACAACAGGACGCCTTCAGCTTGCCGTTGTTGCCGACAACTACGATAGGAAGCTTCCCGCAAACGACTGAAGTACGCCAAGCAAGACAAAAGTGGAGAAAAGGAGAATGGTCCGCTGAAGCATATGAACAGTTCATTCAAAATCAAATTAAAGACTGGATCGTTTTACAAGAGCAAATCGGGCTTGATGTGTTCGTTCACGGTGAATTTGAACGAACCGACATGGTGGAATTTTTCGGAGAAAAGATGGGCGGATTTGTTTTTACACAAAAAGCCTGGGTACAATCTTACGGTTCCCGCTGCGTCAAACCGCCAATTATTTACGGAGACGTAGAATTTTTGCAGCCAATGACTGTCAAAGAAAGCGTCTATGCTAAGTCTCTAACAGACAAACCGGTCAAAGGCATGCTCACCGGACCGGTAACCATATTAAACTGGTCATTCGTCCGCGATGATCTATCGAGAGAAGAAGTAACGAATCAAATCGCCCTGGCGCTAAGAAAAGAAGTCGAAGCATTAGAGGCAGCTGGTATCCACATGATTCAAGTGGACGAACCGGCACTGCGAGAAGGACTGCCATTGAAAAAATCAGCCTGGGATAATTATTTAAATTGGGCCGTAAAGGCGTTCCGGCTAGCTACCTCTTCAGTTCAAAACACGACACAGATTCATACACATATGTGTTATTGTGAATTTCACGATTTCATTGACGCTATCAGCGCATTGGATGCCGACGTTATCTCTATTGAAACGTCCCGCAGCCACGGCGAGCTCGTTTCTGCTTTTACCGATCAATCTTACGACAAAGGCATTGGTTTAGGTGTGTATGATATCCATAGCCCACGCATTCCTGCCGTTGAAGAAATGATCGATATTATCGAACAAGGCTTGCAAGTGCTAGAGCCGATTCAATTTTGGATTAATCCCGATTGTGGCTTAAAAACTAGAAAGATCGATGAAACCGTAGCTTCTTTAAAAAATATGGTGGCTGCTACAAATACAATCCGTGACCGTTATTCTGTTTTACAGGAAAGCTAAATTCGTAAAAGCAAAATTACTTTGCGAAACCTCCTCATTTGCTTGCAATGACGCGGAGATGAGATGAAAAGAAATCAATATTGAAACAGGCTGCCCGGTGTCGCACCAGCAGCCCGTTCTCTTTTTAAAATTATTATTATAGTCAATGAAAGTGATTTTGCAGTCCCCTCACTCAATTTGCGGCCACACTTAAGCTGCTACATCCCGTTTCGCAAATGTAATAAACGCGAGCAGCTGGAAGACAATAAAGTAGCCGGCAAGAACAGCAAGGGAAAAACCAAACGTCATTCCTTCCACCAACACCCGGCCGTTTTCAAACTGCAGTAAATTTGTATTAGCAAACAGCAAGTATTTCGCCCATTCGTATTTTATCGCGATGAGCATCGTAACGTTTGTACCGATGAATAGGAGAAATAACGAAATACCAATGGCGAGTGAGCTGCTGCGAAACACAGCGGAGATCATAAACGCCATTGTCGCGAGCATGAATACGTCGGCTGATTTTAATAAATAGACTTTGAGCAAATATAGGAACATGCTTTGTTCAATGACTTTACCGCCTTCATACGCAAGATGAACGGCTTCCCCGGACGCACCAAACAAGATGGCGCCGATCAGTGCAGACACTAGGAAGAGCACGGAGATCATAAACAAGCCAAACAGCACAACCGCCGCATATTTAGAAAAGAGAATTTTCGTACGGCTAATCGGGCGGATTAATAACAGTTTTATTGTACCCCACGTATATTCACTGGCGACGATTCCTGCAGCGATAATGATCATGAATAAACCTGCAAAGCTGAGCAGTTCACTCCCATCTTCCACAAATGAGAGCATCGTTGTTTTCGTATCGGCCGGCACATTATGTTCGAGTCGATATTCATTTACCTTGATTAGCCCCTGTAAATATTCTTTGCGGTCTTTCGATAAATCGTAGCCTTCTTTTATTTGTTTCTCATAAGCGGCATTTTCTGCTTTGACGATTTGCTGCCAGTTTTTCGCTTCTTTTTGTTTGCTTTCATCGTACTTCGTAAACCCGGCAAATGTGCCGGCCATGAGGACGAGCAGCCCGATCATCACATACGTGCCCGGCCGTTTGAATATTTTAATCCATTCATTTTGAATTAAGCGTACCATCAGCTCACCGCCTCTTGTTTTTCAGTTATTTCTAAAAATCTTTCTTCTAGTGTTTTAGACAATTGTTTCACTTCATAAATTTTAATATTCTTAGAAGCAAGTAAGCTAATTACAGCCGGAATTTGTTCTTTTTCCGCTTCTATCGATAGCCGCCCCCCTGCTATTTTGACGCGCGTTTTCGGAAATGCTGCTGCCATTTGTTTAGCGGCTGTTTCTGAATCATTGACTTCAATTGAGTAAGCTTCCCGGTCGTCTTCCTCCCAATCATGAACGGATTGGACATTAATTAACCGGCCTTTTTGAATGATACCGATACGGTCGCATATCATTTCCATTTCCGACAGCAAGTGGCTTGATACAATGACGGCCATGCCTTCTTTCTCAGCCAAGT
This sequence comes from Bacillus aerolatus, assembly GCF_009183655.1. Classification (GTDB taxonomy): domain Bacteria; phylum Bacillota; class Bacilli; order Bacillales; family Domibacillaceae; genus Pseudobacillus; species Pseudobacillus aerolatus. Next base: position 100,850 of record NZ_WEIO01000001.1, on the reverse strand, counting down.
CCCGAATGTATTGTCGTATTTCTTTAATGCCGGCGGGGTCGAGTCCGTTCGTCGGTTCATCGAGGATTAAAATTTTCGGGTCATGCAACAGAGACTGGGCGATGCCAAGCCGCTGCCGCATACCGAGTGAGTACGTTTTTACTTTGTCGTGAATACGTTCACTGAGACCGACAAGCTTGATGACGTCATCGATTCTCGCTTTCGTTATCCCTTTTTGCATACGGGCGTACTGCTGTAAATTTTCATAGCCCGATAAAAACTTATACATTTCCGGATTTTCAACAATTGCCCCAATTTGACTGACCGCTTTTTCGAAATCTTTTTGAATGCTGTGTCCACAAATAACAATATCTCCTTCAGTCAGTTTCATTAAGCCGACAATCATCCGGATCGTCGTCGTTTTTCCCGCTCCATTCGGTCCGAGAAACCCGAACACTTCCCCTTTCTGTATAGTAAAACTTAATGAGTCAATGATTTTTTTGCCTTTAATCACTTTTGTGACATTTTTTAATTCCACCAATGCAGTCATGAGTTGATCCCCTCTTTATAAGTAGTTTTCAGCCACTGCAATACAGACATCCCTTCTTCTTCGCGAAGAGCTTCCACGTGGCAGCGGGCGCGCACTTGGCCTTCATCTAAAATGACCGCCTCTTCTAAAACCGGTTCAATTTCAGTAATTTCATGGGTTGTAATAATGACCGTCTGCTCCCCGAAATCGATAAAAGAAACGAGCCCTTTCACAACCGTGTCGCGGACCATCGGATCGAGCCCAAGAAACGGTTCATCCAAAAGCAGCACCGGTGCCTCGCGGGAAAGAACGAGTAAAAGCTTCAGCCGGCCCTGCTGTCCTTTTGACAGCTTAGCCGTTTTTTGATGAGTCTCCAGATTCATAAATTGGATAAGCTCCTCTGCTTTTTCCATTGAAAAATCAGGGTACTGTGAAGCAAAAAAGTCAATCATCTGCCGAACGGTCAACCCCGGATAAATCATGCCTTCACTCGCTAAGTAAGCAACATCTTTTGCGATGTGACGGTTCACTTTTTGGCCGTTGATCAGCACTTCACCTTTTGTTGGAAATAAAAGACCCGCCGCCATTTTCATCATCGTGGATTTTCCGCTGCCATTCGGTCCGAGAATGCCGTACACCTTGCCTTTTTCAAATATTAAGTCAATGCTATCGAGCGCTTTTCTTTTCCCATACTTTTTCGTCACGTTCCTCATTTCAATCATCGCCCGTTTTCTCCTTTTCGGTTAAAAATTGTTCGACCGCCTGCGAAATCTCGCCATCTTCTACGCCAATTCCCCGCATATTTTGTATAAACGTTTCAATCATTTCTTTTTGTATGTCCGCTCTTAGTTTCTTCTTCATATCTATCTGTTCTGTCATAAACGTACCCTGCCCTCTTTTGGATTCGACGACGCCCATGCGTTCCAGCTCCCCATACGTTCGTTGTATCGTGTTCGGATTGACGCCTGACTGGATTGCCATCTCCCTCACTGATGGCAACTTTTCACCCGGCTTAATTTCCCCCCGGACAAATTGTTGAATAATCCGGTCAGCGATTTGACTGTATATTGGTTTCGATGTTTTGAATTCTTCTGTCATGTGTTACACCTCTACTTTTCGATTGAGCAGCCAGGCAGCAGCTAAAAACAATGCCATATGAAAGATAACAGAAAGGATAATGGGCCATAACTGAATGTCTCCATTCTCTACGGAAAAATGCATTCCACCTATTCCCCACGCTTTCGTTTCCGATTCCCCAATATTCATTGTCCAACTTGCGAACCACTTTTGAATGAGCGGGATTTGCAGCACTTTCGCTGTCGCTGCCTGGATAAAAATATAGATGGCAAGGATGAGAAACCAGCGTATTTTTTTCAATGTCGGATACGCATTTAATGAATGATAAACGGCCCAGAGAAACAGTCCCCAAACAGCAAAGTATAGAGCTCCCCCAGTGAGTCCCATATTTAACAAAATCCCTTCTGCATAAGGCATTCTATTGTCCGGGGTGTCGACAAAACCTTGCGGCAAAGCAATTTTCAGCGAAATGAGCGCCAATAGATCCGTCAGTATGAGAGAGACAATAAATGCGAAAAAGGCAATCAGCAGTTTGGATAGCAGCTGCTTCACTCCACCGGCTGTACTATGCAGCCAGTAATGTCCTTTCTCTTCTGCCTTCAGCAAAACCATTTCCGCTATCGGCAGCAGCACAATATGAAAAAAATAAATGAAAAAAATAAACGGAAAAACTAAATAAAACTCGCCTTGATAAACAGCAAAGGCTGCCGCGCAAAAGTACAGCGCCAGCACTAAAACAAGCCATACTACTAAATAATTTTTAATGAGTAAAAAATCTTTTTTTAACAACCCTTGAAACATACGCGATCCCTCCGTGTATTACTGTACTAGTCGAATAGTACACTAGGACAAGTTTAACTGTCAACTCCATTTTCCATTTTTTTCACACAAAGAAAAGCGGAAGCGCCTGCTCTGCCCCGACAAGCAAATGTTCTTCTCACAAAGAAGTCGCTCTTTGACTTCATTGTGAGAAGGTTATTTGACCTCGAGGGGCAAGGCGCTGCAGCTGGACAATAAAAGCGGAGCCGACTGCTTTGGGGCGACAAGCATATGACGGGCTGGCGAAGCGGCGCTTTTTGCCGCACAGCCAGACTGACATATGACCTCGAGCCCCAAGGAGGCGCAGCTGGACAACAAAAAAACGCCCTAGACACTAGGGCGTCTGTTCTCACTTATTTTTCATCGCTTACACGGGTAACTTTTATATCTTTTAAACATTCTCTGACGACGTAGCTTGCCATAATCAAACCGCACGCAGACGGCACAAATGCATTGGAAGCCGGCGGCATTTTCGCTTTGCGGATTTCTGCTTGATCATTACCGACCACTTTCCGAACATCTTCGCGGATGACGATCGGACTTTCATCGGAAAACACAACTGGAATTCCTTTACGGATGCCTTCTTTTCGCAAGCGGGTACGGATTACTTTAGCGATTGGATCTGTATGAGTTTTGGAAATATCGGCGATTTGAAAGCGTGTCGGATCAAGCTTATTCGCTGCGCCCATGCTGGAAATAATCGGGATGTTCCGCTTTAAACACTCTTTCATTAAATGAATTTTATAAGAAATCGTGTCGGACGCATCTACGACAAAGTCCAAACCATAACTGAAAAAGTCTTCATACGTTTCTTCCGTATAAAACATGTTCAGCGTGATGACTTCACATTCCGGGTTAATATCGGCAATGCGCTCTTTCATCACATCCGTTTTCGGCTGGCCGATCGTTGACAAGAGAGCCGGAAGCTGACGGTTAATGTTCGTAATATCGATGGTGTCTTTATCAACGAGCACAAGACGGCCGACACCGGAACGGGCGAGTGCTTCTACCGAAAATGAGCCGACGCCGCCAATGCCAAGAATAGCAACCGTACTGTTTTTTAAAATATCAAGACCTTCTTGTCCGAAGGCAAGTTCATTGCGGGAAAATTGATGCAGCATTGAGTGTTCACTCCATAACTTTATTAGTTTAGTTTGACTATCTTTTTCAGATAGAATTAATCTTACTGGAAAATAAGCATCCATTCAATCTTTTCCCTGTTTTCTACAAAGAAAAAACAGCCCCCCGGCAATGAGAGGCTGTAGATCGTATGCGTTATGAAGGGTAGGTCCCAATTGTGCCGTCCTATGGATCTATATGTTTTGAACCCGCTCTAGGCAGGTGGGTGCGCTGCAGTAAGCTTTGTAAGTCCTCTGCAAAAGAGGCATGTACGCCGCTTACAAACCCGGGCTCCCGTCACATATATTGTTCGGTCAAAACAGATAGTGAAAATAAACGTACACATCAGGACTTCCCTTCGATGAAATTATCATAACATACCCAAATTTTGTTTTCAACTTTGAATTGTCTAAATATTTAAAAATTATTTTTTCGCTGTTTCACGAATAGCTAAATGCAGCTCCTGCAGCTGGCTTTGACTCACTTCACCTGGCGCATCCATTAACAAGTCACTGGCGCTCGCTGTTTTTGGGAAAGCAATCGTATCGCGCAAGTTCGTCCGGCCAGAAAGCAGCATGACAATCCGATCAAGACCAAGTGCAATGCCGCCATGCGGAGGCGTGCCGTATTCAAATGCATCAAGCAAAAAGCCAAACTGTTCTTTTGCTTCTTCTTTCGTAAACCCAAGCACTTCAAACATTTTTTCTTGAATGTCACGTTCAAATATCCGAATCGAACCGCCGCCAAGCTCATAGCCATTTAAGACGATGTCATACGCTTGCGCCCGAACTTTTTTCGGCTCTTCATCTAAGAGCGGCAAATCTTCACGGACAGGCATTGTGAACGGATGGTGAGCAGCATAGTAGCGCTTTTCCTCTTCATCATATTCCAACAGAGGCCAGTCTGTGACCCAAAGGAAATTAAATTTGTTTTCATCAATCAGCCCGCGCTCTTTCCCAAGCTTCAGACGAAGCGCACCGAGCGCGTCTGCGACAACCGCTTTTTTATCAGCAACAAATAAAAGCAAATCTCCTTCAGCTGCTTCCGCCGAAGATATGAGTCCCGCTTGTTCTTTTTCTGAGAAAAACTTAGCGATCGGGCCTTTTAAACCTTCCGCTTCCACTTTCAGCCAAGCGAGCCCTTTCGCCCCGTACACAGCTGCAAATTCAGTGAGCGCATCAATGTCTTTTCGAGAATAGTCAGCCGCGCCGCCTTTCACGTTGATCATTTTCACTTGACCACCGCTTGCAACAGCACCGGCAAACACTTTAAATCCAGAGTCCTGGACTCTTTCTGACACATCCACCAGTTCCATACCGAAGCGTGTATCTGGCTTATCTGAACCGAAACGGCTCATCGCCTCATCGTAAGTCATCCGCGGAAATGAATCGGTGATCTCAACGCCTTTCACACGCTTCATTACTCGCTTCAACATTTCTTCTGCCATCGCCATAATGTCTTCCTGGCTCATAAAGCTTGCTTCAACATCAATTTGCGTAAATTCCGGCTGGCGGTCAGCACGCAAGTCTTCATCGCGGAAACAGCGGGCAATTTGGTAATAACGGTCAAAACCCGACACCATTAACAGCTGCTTGAAAATTTGCGGCGACTGCGGCAGCGCATAAAATTCCCCTTCGTGCACGCGGCTCGGCACTAAATAATCGCGGGCGCCTTCTGGTGTACTTTTTGTTAAAATCGGCGTTTCCACATCTAGAAATCCTTCTTCGTCGAGGTAATCACGCACTGTTTTTGTAATATCGCTGCGCATTTTAAATGTTTCGTACATAACTGGTCGGCGCAAGTCCATATAGCGGTATTTTAAACGAATATCTTCCGCTACTTCTGTCTTATCTTCAATCAGGAAAGGAGGTGTTTTCGCTTCACTTAAAATCGTCACTTGCTTTGCCTGAATTTCAATTTTTCCCGTAGCGATATTTTCATTCACTGTGCTTTCATCGCGGACAACAACTACTCCCCGAATGTCTAATACATATTCACTGCGCACTTTTTCAGCTACAGCAAGTGCTTCAGATGAAGTTTCCGGATTAAATACTACTTGAACGATGCCTGTACGGTCGCGAAGATCAATAAAAATCACCCCGCCCAAGTCCCTGCGGCGCTGCACCCATCCTTTTAATGTCACTTGTTCTCCAATTTGCTGCTCTGTAATTTTTCCGCATTCATATGATCTGCCAAACATTTATTTCGCCTCCACTTTCTTCAATAATGTCTCTGTTAATTCGGCGAGTGCTACTTCTTGCTGCTCACCCGTTTCCATGTCTTTGACGTTGATTTTGTTTTCTTTCAGCTCGTCTTCACCAAGAATCGCAACAAACCTTGCTTTCAGGCGGTCTGCTGCTTTAAACTGAGCTTTCATTTTTCGATTTTGATAGTCGCGTTCCGCTTTGATTCCCGCTTTCCGCAAATCATGCACAAGTTTGACCGTATAGTCTTTTGCTTCTTCTCCAAGGGAAGCGACGAAACAATCGAGACGGTTCTCCTCTTGCCATTCAATCCCTTCTGCTTCGATCGCAGCAAGGAATCTTTCCATACTAAAAGCAAAACCAATCCCCGGCACATCCGGTCCGCCCATTTGGCTGACGAGGCCATTGTAGCGCCCGCCTCCGCAAAGAGTCGTAATTGCCCCGAACCCTTCAGCATTGCTCATGATTTCAAAAGCGGTATGATTGTAATAATCTAGTCCGCGTACGAGCGTCGGATCGACAGTAAACTCGATTTCAAGTGCAGTTAAATAGCTTTGCACCTTTTCGAAATATGTACGGGAATAGTCATTTAAGAAATCTAAAATGGATGGAGCAGATTTCATCAATTCATGATCACGGTCTTTTTTACAGTCAAGAATACGCAGCGGATTTTTTTCCAGACGACTTTGACAGTCTGTGCAAAACTCTCCGATCCGCGGCTGAAAATGATTGACGAGCGCTTCTCTGTGAGCGGTGCGGCTGTCTGTGTCACCGAGTGAATTGATAACGAGCTCAATTTTTTGCAGGCCGGCCGTTTGATAAATATCCATTACGAGCGCTAACACTTCTGCATCGATAGCCGGATCTTCACTGCCGATCGCCTCTACGCCAAACTGTACAAACTGGCGGTAACGACCCGACTGCGGACGTTCATAGCGGAACATCGGCCCATTGTAATACAGCTTCACCGGCTGATTTGGATCGCCGAACATTTTGTTTTCTACAAAGGAGCGGACAACAGCGGCTGTTCCTTCCGGGCGAAGAGTCAAGCTGCGGTCTCCGCGGTCAGTAAATGTATACATTTCTTTTTGGACGATGTCGGTCGTATCGCCGACGTTGCGCTGAAACAATTCTGTATGTTCAAAAATCGGCGTCCGTATTTCTTTATATTGATAGTTGCGGCAAATGTCCGTGGCGATTTTTTCAATGTGCTGCCACTTTTCGACCGTTCCCGGTAAAATATCTTGCGTGCCGCGCGGAATGTTTACACTCATGATTGTTCCTCCTTTAAATTATGTATCAGGGTTTTTTTTCCAAATAAAAAAAACTCTTCATCCCTATGACAAGGGACGAGAGTTTTATTCCCGTGGTACCACCCTAGTTAAAGCTGACTTGCTGCTTTCACTTTTCCAGTTAACGCCTGTTCACGTTTTCCCCTACTAAAAGCACAGCTTCTTTCAAGGAAAAACCTCCGGAGTGTTCGTTCACTAAGGCGCTTATGAGAATGACTTTCAGCCATGGCCATTCCTCTCTGGGCGTGCGGTTCTTAATTACTTTTCTCCATTATTGGTTTGGTGATTGAGTTGTCTAGCTGCAGCGCCTAGCCGCTCGAGGTCAAATGTCTGTCAGCTACGGCGGCTGAAAAACTGCCTCCTCACTGCCAGCCATTTGCTTGTCGCGGCTGGACAGGCGCTTCCGCTTTTCTTTGTCTAGCTGCGCCTCCTTGGGGCTCGAGGTCATAAGCCAATCCGGCTGCATGGCTGAAAAGCGCCATTTCGCCAGCTCGTCTTATGCTTGTCGCCCCATTGCAGTCGGCTCCGCTTTTCTTTGTCCAGATGCAGCGCCTAGCCGCTCGAGGTCAAATGTCTGTCAGCTGCGGTGGCTGAAAAACTGCCTCCTCACTGCCAGCCATTTGCTTGTCGCGGCTGGACAGGCGCTTCCGCTTTTCTTTGTCTAATTAACATTCCCATTATAAGAAACTTTGCGGATGCATTCAAGTTTCTTTTTTGCAACTTTTTTCATATATTGAATTTTTTCGTTCTTATTTTTCTAACTATACTGACCTTTTTCTTAATTTGAGAAAAGTGCCGGAAAGAAGCACCAAAAGGTGAAATAGATGCTAAAATAAATGATGAATTTATTTATTTTTTTGAGGCGGTGGATTATGGAAAGAAAGCACGTAAGTATGATAATTGCATTTATTTTTTTCTTAAGCCTTCTTCCGGCAGGAACTACTTTTGCGGAAGTATCGCAAAGCACGGTAGAGATTGCGGTAAACAAGGCAAATGTCCGCAGTGAGCCGAGTATGTCCGCAAGCGTAGTTGGACAGGCAGAGCGGAACTCCCAGTATCAAATATTAAGCGAAAAGTATGACTGGTATCAAATCCAGCTCGCAAGCGGGGAAAAAGGCTGGGTCGCTGGCTATATCGTCAAAAAAGCAGACAACTCCTCACAGCCGGCACGAGAGAAAGCGGTAAAAAGCGTATCAGCGGGTAAAACGGCTACGATTATAGCGGATGACTTAAACGTCCGCAGCGAGCCATCTTTGTCGTCAAATGTTCTCGGCAAATTACATATCGGTGACCAAGTATCAGCATCAGCTGGCAAAAACGGCTGGGTAAGCATTCGCTACAAAGGACAAGACGCCTGGGTGAGCGAGCAGTTCGTCCGTTTTGCTAATGAGACAAGCAAGCAAGTCAGCAGTAAGTCCGCGGCTGACGGCTTTGCAGTGATTTTATATGATGGCACAAACATCCGCTCTGATGCCAGCACCTCTTCTTCGGTCGTTGCAAGAGGTTCCCAAGGAGAGCGTTATCCGATTCATGGGCGGGTCGGCGATTGGTATGAAATCAGCCTGGAAAGCGGCAGGCAGGCGTATGTAGCCAGCTGGGTTGTCTCGATAAATAAAAAAGCTTTCACTGAGGAACCCACTGCCCGTCCCGTTGCAAACCATACACCTGGATTGCAAGGCAAAACGATTATTTTAGACCCGGGCCATGGCGGCATAGACGGCGGCACAACTGGAATGCAAGGAACGTTTGAAAAGTTTATTACATTAAAAACATCCGAGCGCTTATACCATAAGCTGAAACAAGCTGGGGCGAACGTTATTTTAACGCGGTCAGATGACCGATACGTATCGCTTCCTTCACGTGTCGCTGCAGCCAAATATCATCGTGCAGATGCATTTATCAGCCTGCACTACGACAGTACACACCATATCGGCGCTAATGGCTTTACTACGTATTATTACCATAACTATCAAAAACAACTCGCCAAAAATGTGAATCGTGGATTGGATCAAATCCTCCCTATTAAAAACCGAGGTGCCCGCCAAGGAGATTACTACGTTTTGCGCGAAAACAGCCAGCCTGCTATTTTGCTTGAACTCGGCTATTTAAGCAATCCGCAAGAAGAGTCTATTGTGGTCACGAGTCCGTATCAGGAACTTGTCACGAACGGGATTTATAATGGCTTGAATTCCTACTTTAATGAATGATGAAAAAAGCAGCTCGGCAAATTTTTGTCCGGCTGCTTTTTTATCTCTGCTTGTAAACAGCTATGAACAACTTTTAGGCATTCGTGTATGAGTTCCGCTTAACTGACTAATTATTCAGCTCGATTTATCATCAGCACCAAGTTCTTTCTCTTTCTTTTTCATATGCTCCAAATGAGCCATTCCCCACTCATGCATCGAATCTAACAAAGGTTCCAGGCTTTTTCCGTATTCTGAAATCGAATATTCTACTCTTGGTGGAACTTCCGGATACACGACGCGTTCGATAATGTCCTGCTCTTCCAGTTCACGCAAGTTCAGCGTCAGCATTCTTTGCGTGATATCAGGCATTAGTCTTCTGAGTTCATTAAAACGCTTTGTCCCCCCAATAATCAAATGCTGCAAAATAATGGGTTTCCATTTTCCGACGATCATATCCAACGCGACGACCACTTGACAGTGCTGTGGATGCTTTTCCATCCTTCATCCCTCGTTTCCCTAAAAGTATTCTTTTTGATACTATACCACATTTATGTGCCTACTTACTTTTTTATCTTATGTATACAATAATGAGTTTAGAGCAATAATCATTTATAAAAAGGAGAGATTAAGTGATGACAAAAACTAAATGGACGGTAGACACTGCACATAGTAGCGTTGATTTTTCTATTCGCCATATGATGGTAAGTAACGTAAAAGGAACATTTCATGACTTTTCTGCCGACATTGAAGCGGATCCGACTGATTTAACAACAGCAAACATTTACTTTGCCATTGACCTTGCCAGCGTTGATACGCGTAACAATGACCGCGATGCTCATTTGCGCAACGCCGATTTCTTTGATGTAGAAAACCATCCTCAAATGACGTTCACAGCGACGAACATCGTCAAAACAGATGAAAACGAATACGATGTAACGGGTGACTTCACATTACACGGCGTTACTCGTCCAGAAACATTCGCTGTTATATTTGAAGGTGCGGCAAAAGATCCTTGGGGCAATGAGAAAGTAGGCTTTAGCGTCATTGGCAAACTTAACCGAAGCGACTACGGCCTAACGTATAACGCTGTCCTAGAAACAGGCGGCATCATGGTAGGCGATCAAGTAAAAATTTCCCTTGATATTCAAGCATCCAAAGAAGCTTAATGTTATTAAACAGTCCGGCGAACAATTCGCCGGACTGTTTTTTGTCGTTTTATGAAGCTTATCGGGACTGTGCACCGACTTCATGAATTTATGCGCACCCCTCAAGTTTTTGCACAGATCCGCGGATTTATGCAAAAAAACGGCCCTTTAAAAGGAGCCGTTTACTTATTGCTTTCCAATATAAGTGTGACCGGTCCGTCGTTTACGAGCGCCACGTCCATCATCGCACCGAACTGACCGGTTTCGACGTGAACACCTTTTTCCTCCAGCAGTTCATTGAACCGATCGTATACTTTTTTCGCCAGTTCCCCTTTGGCCGCCGCCATAAAGTTAGGACGGCGCCCTTTGCGGCAGTCGCCATACAGAGTGAACTGGGAAACGGATAAAATGGCACCGCCTGCATCTAAAAGCGAGCGGTTCATTTTTCCTTCTTCATCCTCAAAAATTCGCAAATGGACAATTTTTTCTGCTAAATAGGCAGCTTCTGTTTCACCGTCTTCATGAGTGACACCGACGAGAAGAACGAGCCCGCTGTTTATTTGACCAACCGTTTCTCCGTCAACTGTAACAGAAGCTTCTTTACTTCTTTGTAAAACAACTTTCATTTGTTAAACACCCTTAATTTAAGATTCTGTGAACGGAATAAACATCCGGGATTTGCTTAATGCGTTCCACGACTTTATGCAAATGGCTAATACTATGGATAGAAATAGCCATGTCGATCTTCGCGACTTTGTTGCGGTCTAATCTTCCGGAAACGGTGGAAATATTCGTTTTCATTTCGCTGACAGCTTGAAGCACTTCATTCAAAAGTCCATGCCGGTCATAGCCCGAAATCTCGATTTCCACTGTATATTCTTTTTGATTAGCTGCACCGCTTTCCCACTCGACTTCAATGAGGCGGTCCGTCGACTCTTCATCAGTCACATTCGGACAATCGGTCCGGTGGACGGAAACCCCCCGCCCTTTAGTAATATAACCGACAATGTCATCACCTGGCACCGGATTACAGCAGCGCGACAGCCGGATAAGCAAATTGTCGATTCCTTTGACCGTAACGCCCGAATTTTTCTTTTGGTGTGGTGCCTGCGGTGCAGACGGTTTTGATTCTTTTAATGTTTCCTGTACAATTGCTTCCTGGTCTCTCAATTTCCGCATTTTTTCCGTCAAGCGGTTGACAACTTGAAGGGCGGTGATGCCGTTATAGCCAACTGCCGCGTACATATCTTCATCATTCGCAAAGTTGAATTTTTCTGCGACACGCTTGACGTTTTCAGGCGTGATTACACTCTTCACATCAAACTCCATGCTCCTAATTTCTTTTTCAACTTGTTCCCGGCCTTTAACGACATTTTCTTCTCTATTTTGCTTTTTGAAAAATTGCTTAATTTTATTTTTCGCCTGAGACGTCTGGGCCATTTTCAGCCAGTCTTTACTCGGCCCGTACGAGTGCTTCGATGTTAAAATTTCAATGATATCGCCAGTCTTTAGCTTATAGTCGAGCGTCACCATTTTTCCATTTACTTTCGCGCCGATCGTTTTATTGCCGATCTCCGAGTGGATCCGGTAAGCAAAATCAAGCGGCACTGAGCCTGCCGGAAGTTCAATGACGTCGCCTTTTGGCGTAAAAATAAATACCATATCTGAGAAAAGATCAATCTTTAACGATTCCATAAACTCTTCCGCATCCGCAGAGTCATTTTGGTATTCCATGATTTCTCGGAACCACGACATTTTCTTATCAAATGACGCATTTTCGTCAATAGACCGTCCTTCTTTATAGGCCCAGTGAGCGGCTACCCCGTACTCGGCGATATGGTGCATGTCTTTCGTGCGGATCTGCACTTCCAGCGGATCTCCTTTTGGCCCGATGACCGTTGTGTGCAGCGACTGGTACATATTTGTTTTGGGCATCGCAATATAATCTTTAAACCGGCCGGGCATCGGCTTCCAGCACGTATGGATGATGCCAAGCACTGCGTAACAGTCTTTAATACTGTCAACAATCACACGAACGGCGAGCAAATCATAAATTTCATTAAACTGTTTATGTTGAAGGGCCATTTTGCGATAAATACTGTAAATATGCTTCGGCCGCCCGGACAAATCTGCTTTAATTGAAAGCTCATCGAGACGGTCTTTTACATCATCAATGACTTCGTCCAAATAAAGTTCCCGTTCCGCCCGCTTCCTTTTCATTAAATTGACGATCCGGTAATATTGCTGCGGGTTTAAATAACGGAGAGCAATATCTTCCAGCTCCCATTTAATTTTTGAAATTCCGAGCCGGTGAGCAAGCGGGGCAAAGATCTCCAGCGTTTCATTGGAAATGCGCCGCTGTTTTTCATGCGGCAAATGCTTTAATGTCCGCATATTATGAAGTCGATCCGCTAGTTTAATTAATATAACGCGGATGTCCTGTGCCATGGCGACAAACATTTTTCGGTGATTTTCCGCCTGTTGTTCTTCTTTTGATTTATATTTAATTTTCCCGAGCTTTGTTACCCCGTCCACGAGCATAGCCACTTCTTTTCCGAAGGCTTCTGCAATATCTTCCAGCGTCACATCTGTATCTTCTACGACATCATGTAAAAAACCGGCTGCTACAGTGGCCGGATCCATTTCTAAATCTGCCAGTATCCCTGCGACTTGAATCGGATGGATAATGTAAGGTTCCCCTGACTTACGATACTGGTCTTTGTGTGCTTCTTCAGCATATCGATAAGCTTTTTCCACGAGCTTGACATGTTCTGCGTTTAAATATCCACTCGCCTTCTCGATCACTTGGTCGGCAGTCAATACCCGATCTTTCGCCATATGTTTACTCACCTTTGCCATCTATAAAATATTTTTGAGTGCTTCTAAAAGATTCTAATATTTCTTATTATCGAAAAAAAAAGAGAAGATGTAAAGCCATCTTGCTCATTTTTTGAAGAAAACGAAAAAATATGTCGAAATTATTCACTTTTTTTTCGGCTTTCTGTGAAAAACACCCTGTTGTGGCAGAGAAAATATAAAAAAACAGGCACTTCTCACAGTGCCTATCTTCTAGCATTATTTATTCATAAGGAATTAACGTTAATACGTCATAGCCGTCCAATTTGCTGCGGCCGTCCAAATAAGAAAGCTCTACTAAAAATGCAATGCCGGCGACGATGCCGCCAAGCTGTTCAACAAGTTTGATCGTCGCTTCAATAGTACCGCCTGTAGCGAGCAAATCATCCGTAATCAGCACACGCTGGCCTGGTTTTACTGCATCTTTATGGATCGTTAGCACGTCGTCACCATATTCTTTTCCGTAAGTTACCTTTACCGTTTCACGCGGAAGTTTTCCGTCTTTACGAACAGGAGCAAAGCCAACGCCAAGTGCATAAGCGACCGGACAGCCGACGATAAAGCCACGGGCTTCTGGACCAACGATCAAATCAATTTGTTTCTCTTTCGCATACTCGACAATCTGGTCTGTCGCATAGCGAAAGGCATCGCCATTATCCATTAAAGGGGTAATATCTTTAAATTTAATGCCTGGCTTTGGCCAGTCCGGCACAATTTTAATATACGGTTTTAAATCCATGATTCAACTTCCTCCTCATTATCTACAGGCGCATTCACGTGTTCATCCAGCCAGGCTCTTAACTCCTGGTAGGAAGAATACAGCAGCTTATTTTCCAGTTCAAGCTGCAGTTTCTTATTTTGATAAGACGGTGATTCATTTAAGTCCCTTTTTGGGGCTGTTTCTTGTAAATGAATGATTCCCCCATTTATTGTAACAAAGCCGAGCTCAAAAAACACTTTTGACATAAAATCTATTGTTTCGCGAGACCAGCCTCGATGCTTAGCAAGCTCATCGCCATATTTATTTAAATCAAAACTTTTTCTTTTTAATAAGAAGCCATACAGCCATTTAAAATGCTCCCTCGTCGGCATCGTGCTGAAAAAATGACTGTCCTGTTGATGAAAATGAACGTAAATACGTCCGGGGCAGCCATTTTGCAGCAAAGCTTCCACGTATCCTTCTGCAGGCGGCAAATCAACAAACACAATATTTTTATCATGAACAGACAATTGAGCCGCTTCTTTCGGCCCGCTAATGTGCACAATTTCAGGCTTGAATGTTTCTAAGTTCAATTCGCGGACTGTGTCTTCTTTAAACGTTATGAGCAGACGCTCACGAGGAACTTGGCCAATCCATTTTTCAAGCTGCCGGTGCCCCCTTGCATCAAACAACTGCCAGTTATCCACTTGAAGATCTTTCAAAAATAATTGCGGCTTGCGAATATTATTCCATTCATTTACAGCGAGCTCTCCGATCACAGACACTTTAGAAAAAGGAGCAATATGATCCGCATAATGCCCCATACCGAAGCCGATGCCATCGAGAGATCCCGCTTCATTTTCCAATTGGAGCTTTAAGTGAGTTTGATCGGAACCGATTTTGCGCAAAGTCGACAATCCAGCTTTTTCAATCAGCACTTTCGGTTTCGGGTTGCTCATCCCATACGGCGCCAGCATATTCAATTGTTCAATGATTGGGAGATTTACTTGGTCGAGCGGCACGGCCGCGTCAAGCTCAGTCACCGGAATAAAGTCTTCAACTGTCAGCTGTTCATTAGCCAGTGCACAAAGCCGCTCTCTTAGTCTATCTACATCGGATAATTCCAATGTCATCCCCGCAGCCATCGGATGGCCGCCGAAATGAGGAAGCAATTCGCGGCACGTTGATAAATTTTTGAATAAATCAAAGCCCGTAATACTTCTTGCTGACCCTTTTGCCTTATTCGTTTCCGGGTCAAAGCTCAGCACGATCGCCGGACGGTAAAAAGTATCAACTAATTTGGAAGCGACAATGCCAATAACCCCCGCGTTCCAGTTTTCTTTTCCGATCACGATGACCGGGTATTTTTCCGGAGGATAGTGAGATTTCACCATCTCAACCGCTTCTTTCGTAATCTCTGCAACAATGGCTTGGCGCTCTTTGTTCATCGCATCAATTTCCTGTGCCAGCTCGGCCGCCGTTGCCTTATCTTTTGTCAGCATCAGCTCAACGGCGGGATCGGCATCTGAAAGACGCCCTACCGCATTGATACGCGGTGCAATCATAAAACCGATCGTCTCTTCATTGACCACTTCTTTTTTAGTTGAGGTCAATTGCAGCAGCGCTTCAATGCCAAGCCGCGATGTTTGCTGCAGTTTCTTTATGCCAGCTTTGGCAATGGTTCTATTTTCTCCTCTTAATGGGACAAGGTCAGCGATCGTTCCTATAGCTGCCAGATCCAGCAAATGCTCTGGCACGCGTCCGTAAAGCGCATGCGCTACTTTAAAGGCGACACCGACTCCCGCCAAATAAGGGAAAGGGTAGCTGCCACCTGGGAGCTTCGGATGGATGATCGCCAGCGCCTGCGGAAGCTCCGGCCCCGGTTCATGGTGGTCGGTAATAATTAAGTCAATGCCGATCTCCGCTGCCACAGCTGCTTCTTTCACCGCTGCAATACCTGTATCAACCGTTATAATTAACTGATAGCCGTTCTCCTTCGCTTGGCGGAAGGCAGCTTCATTCGGTCCATATCCTTCTGTAAAACGGTTCGGAATATAAAAATCTACTTTGGCTCCTAAATCGGTTAAGACGGTCATCATCACGGATGTACTGCTGACACCGTCCGCGTCATAGTCGCCAAAAATTAAAATGGGCTCTTCATTTGCAATTGCTTGATGAATCCGTTCACTCGCTTCTTTCATTCCGCTAAGCAAAAACGGATCATGAAATTCATTTCCTTTATCATATAAAAAATTCCGCGCTGTCTCCGCCTCAGTCATACCGCGATTAATCAACAAAGAAGCGAGCAGCGGGCTTATCTCTAGTTGTTCTGCCAGTTGATCTCGCATTTGCTTGTCAGTTTCCCGGACAATCCAGCGGGTTTTTGATTTTAACATAAAGTCACCCCTCAGCCTTACTATTATACAAGAGTAAAAATGGGGATTCAATGCAAGGACTTATTTTCACAGAAAAAGAGACCTTGCATTCAAGGCCTCTATTCTCTAACCATAGCTTATTTCTTATTCTCCATCTGGCACCGTACGCTTTATTTCACTTGTCCCGCTTCTCCCCCGGCTTTCCAATTTCAAGTCGTGAAGCTCCTGTTTCAGCTTCTCAATTTGATGAATGAGTACTTTGTTTTGTCGTCTCAAGCCAATTGTCCGAAACAAGCTAAGCAGCCCGGAAATCAATCCACCCATCAGCACCGAAAAAATAATGACGAGAACGAGCGGCCATTGAGACTGCCCGAACAAATAGTTCACTGTGACAGGGTTCACATTAATGACGGCAAACACCGCAACTATTAAAGCGAAAAGAACGACAAGCAATAAAGTCGATTGTGTTTTCATCCGCTTCCCTTCCTTTCAATTATTTGCCTTCTTCCGTAAGCGGCTGGTCGGGATTAATGTGTATAAACGCATCTTGCACGTTGGCGAGCTCGAGCAGCTTTTTTTTCACCTTTTTTCCAATCCGGTGCCCTTCCTCGACTGTCATTAAGGGATCGACTGAAATTTTCAAATCAATAATTACGTAATGGCCGTGCTCCCGTGCATAAAGAGAATCGATTTTTCTGACATCGGGTTCTGATAAAATAGCTTTTTTAAAAGTCTCGGTCTCTTCTTCGTGAAGCACATGATCAAGCGTACTGTGAATGGATTCTTTTCCGACTTTCCAGGCAATTTTCAACACGAGCAGAGAAACGAGAAGACCAGCGACAGGATCTCCGTAAACGAGCCAGTCTATCCCAAGCTTTCCGCCCAGCATCGCCGCTCCAATCCCGATCAGTGCCGCTATGGAAGAATAAACATCGGAGCGATGCTCATAAGCGTTCGCAATTAACGCATCACTCTTTACCCTTTTTCCCAGCCGGTACTTGTATTGAAACATCGCTTCTTTCACAAGGATTGAAAAAATGACGGCATAAATAGCGATAGCATTAGGCGGCTCAATCTCTTGAAAAAAAGCTTTCACAGATGAAATGCCGATCTCCACACCAACGATGACGAGCAAAACGGCCACAATGATAGCCGCAATGGATTCTGCTTTCCCGTGTCCGTATGGATGATCTTCATCGGGCGGGCGCTTAGCGGCTCTTAGCCCAATCCACACGGCCAGCGACCCAGCGACATCTGATGCCGAGTGCGCAGCATCGGCAATGAGCGCCCGGCTGTTGCCCACAATCCCGCATACCCATTTCAAAATAGCTAGAGCAATATTTCCGACGACTCCCACCATTGCCGCAAACTCTGCTTTTTTAAACCTTTCCTCTGTCTCCATCCCATCTCCTCCTCCACTTTTTCCTACCGTTATTATGGACAAGAGCGCCCTGAATCATGAAAAAACGAAGATGTCTCAAATACCTCTTTTGTTTTATTAGTTGACAGCGTGTCTATTGTGGTGGTTCTTGTGCATAAATCAGACGCGGATGTACAGAAATTCGAGTAACCCGTGCACAATGCTGCACCGCTCTTCTTTTTTATAGAAAAAAGGGCTGCGAAAAAGTCAGTGGATAACAGACTTTTTCGCAGCCCTAGGTTGTTATTTATCGCGGCTGTCGGCGCTTCCGCTTTTCTATTGTCCAGCGCCTTGCTCCTCGGGGTCAAATAACCTTCCCCCAATGAAGTCAAAGAGCGACTTCTTTGGGGGAAGAACATTTGCCTATCGGAGCAGAACAGGCGCTTCCGCCTTTCTAGACTTGTGGTTCGTCGCTCCATTGTTTTTTCTCTTTGTAGGTAGTGAGGGTGCCTTTTTTCTTTAGTTCTTTTTTCTTCCACACGAGCCACAGTTGGGCGGCGATGAAGAGGGAAGAGTAAGTTCCTGAAATTAATCCGACTAGGAGGGCGATCGAGAAGTTACGGATCGATTCGCTTCCGAGCAGGAGCAGGGCAACAACGGCGATGACAACGGTCAGGACGGTGTTAATGGAACGCCTCAATGTTTGACGCAAGCTGCCGTTGACGATATCTTCAAGTTCTTTTTCTGTTTTGATTTTACGTCTTTT
The DNA here is from genome assembly GCF_009183655.1 of Bacillus aerolatus. Taxonomy (GTDB): domain Bacteria; phylum Bacillota; class Bacilli; order Bacillales; family Domibacillaceae; genus Pseudobacillus; species Pseudobacillus aerolatus. Next base: position 82,443 of record NZ_WEIO01000001.1, on the reverse strand, counting down.
CGCCAAGTTTTCGCGCATGCGGTCGAATGTAACGATTGTATCGTTAATGGAGTAACCGATGATCGTTAAAACAGCGGCGATAAAAGTGATATCGACTTCGAGACGTGTCAAGCTGAAGAAAGCGACGATGAAAAAGGCGTCATGCAGCAAAGCGATGATGGCACCGAGCGCCATATAAATTTCAAAGCGCAGCGTAACGTATAGCACAATACCAGCAGAAGCAATAACAAGAGCAATCATCGCATTCTTTGCCAGCTCTTTCCCAACGATTGGCGAAACGGTGCTGATATTCGGTTCACTGCCGTATTTTTTCGCGAAGTGATCTTTCACTTCAGCAATTTTATCTTGAGAAAATGATTCTTTAAAACGAGCCACACCGACTTCTTTTTGTTCACCCGAAAGGACAATATCGTCGGTGGAGAGTTTTACTTCCGCCAAGTCTTTCTTAAGCACTGCTTCTGTCAGCGGTTCTTTCGCCATAATTTCCATGCGCGTCCCACTCGAGAAGTCAATGCCAAGGTTCAGGCGGAAAACTCCGAGAACGATCATGCCCGCAAGGATCGCAATGGCTGACAATGCGAACAGCTTGCGATGATGCTTCACAAAGTCAAAGCGATCAAATCTTGTCGGCAAATCAAGTGTATCGTAGTTTTCACTAATGTCTTTAATGTCTTTTTTATTGACACCGAACCAACCTGGCTTGTCCTTCAGCCAGTTGCTATGGACAAACAGGCCAAGGAGCAGGCGTGAACCCCAAATAGCTGTCACAAAGCTGATGAGAATGCTGATGATGAGCATTGTCGCGAACCCTTTGACAGAGCTTGTTCCGAAGTAAAACAAAACCGCTCCTGCTAAAATCGTCGTTAAGTTGGCATCGAGAATCGTCAGGAATGAGTTTTTATTCCCTTCTTTAAAAGCGGCACGGATCGTTCGGCCCACTTTGATTTCTTCTCTGATCCGTTCATACGTAATAATATTGGCATCGACCGCCATCCCAACTCCGAGAATCAATGCGGCAATACCCGGCAGCGTCAAGACGGCATTCATCCAGCCAAAAATTAATAAAATTAAATAAATATAGACTGAAAGAGTAATGATCGCTACAATTCCCGGCAATCGGTAGTAAAGAAGCATAAATAAGAAAATAACTAAGATCCCGGCAATTCCGGCGAAAATGGTTTGATCAAGTGCTTTTTCACCAAATTGGGCGCCGACAGAAGTGGAATACACTTCATCCAGCTTCACTGGCAAAGCACCGGCATTTAATAGTGAAGCAAGATTTTGCGCTTCCTCGACAGTGAAACTTCCCTGAATCGTTACTTCATTTGTATTAAAAACTTCATCTACATTTGGTGCAGATAAAAACTTAGGGTCTTTCTGTTGAATTTCTTTTTGGAAGGAATCTTTCCCTTCTTCGAAATCAAGCCAGATGACGAGCTGGTTGTTTGGCGTCAAACTGACAATGTGCTCAGTGACTTCTTTGAATTTCTTACTGCTTTTCAGCTTCAAGGCGACATTTGGCGCACCTTGCTCAGTAAAAGACTGAGTGGCTCCCCCTTCTGCAAGGTCACCTCCGTCCATCATGAGCTTGTCCGTCACGTCACGGAAAGACAAATTCGCTTGCGTGGACAGCATCTTCCGGGCTTCAGTCTGATCTTCCACGCCTGCAAGCTGAACGCGGATACGGTTGCCTTCTTCAATTTGAATGCTCGGCTCGCTTACTCCGAGGGCATTGACCCGCTTGTCGAGTGCATCAGCCGTATTGGCTACAACTTGTTCTGTAATCTTTTGTCCTTCTTTTGCCGGCTTCACTTCATACAGCACTTCGAACCCGCCTTGAAGATCAAGGCCAAGTTTTATATCTTTGACAATATCCTTCGCCGTAAGCCCGATTGTACTTGCAAGCAACAGTACAATAAGAAAAAAGGCTACGATCCGGCTGCGTTTTACCATTGTGCAACTTCCTCCTTAGTCCAGATCATTTCTTAAAAATTGAATAAATGATTGCCAGCTGATAAAAAAAATTCTGGTAAAAGGATACCAGAATTCCTTAACAAAACTATTATGAAGCAGAAAATAACCGCTGTCAATTTTACTCAATTCTTTTTCGTTCCTAACAATTCCTGCAGTTCTTCCTTGCTGATTTCTTCGAGCCAATTCGTCGAGCGATACGATTCGATCGTTGCATAATTCATATAGTCTCCCGGCATGGTCGATACAATATCAGCAACAAGCTGGTACATATGTACGTCTTCTACCGGCTTCCGCCATTTCTTTCTCGTTAAATACTCCCACAAAGATGGTATATCGATAGTGCCGTAATTCAGCAGCCGAAATTCTTCAACTTTGCTTTTTAATGCCGGCAGCAGGTGTTGAAAATATTTTTCGTATGGATGTACTCCCGCCATTCTCCCCATCCCCTTTTTGTTAGAAGAATAAATGAACTTGTCATGCTTGCCCGACTAGAAGGCATATATATCATTGTAAAGCAATTCATCTATTTTGAGAAGGCAGGGAGACAGATGTCGAAGTTTTTAAAAGGGACGCTCGTTTTAATGGCTGCTATGTTTATTACAAAAATACTTGGTTTTGTCAACCGGATTGTGATCGCCCGCCTGATCGGCGAAGAAGGCGTCGGCTTGTATATGATGGTATTTCCGACGTTCATTCTCGTCGTCACGCTCACACAGCTAGGTCTCCCTGTAGCCATTTCCAGAAGCATTGCCGCCGCTGAAGCACGAGGAGACACAGCAAAAATGAAACGAATATTAGCTGTGTCACTGTCGATCACCATATCTTTATCGCTTCTTTTTACACCGGCTCTCTTGCTGCTCGCGCCATATTTATCTGAAGTGTTATTTACCGATCCGCGCACATATTATCCTTTAGCGGCCATAACGCCTGCCATTCCAATCATTGCGGTCTCTTCTGTGCTGCGCGGGTACTTCCAAGGCAGACAAAATATGAAGCCAGCCGCTTATTCGCAAATTATTGAACAGGTCGTCCGCATCGGCTTAATTGCCTTGTTTACGAAAGAAATGCTGCCTTACGGGATAGAATTTGCGGCAGCCGGAGCGATGGCCGCTGCTGCTGCAGGTGAATTGATTTCCCTGCTTTACTTGCTGCTAATGTTCCGCTTTAATAAAACCTTTTTGCTTCGCCGCCGCTTTTTCCGAGCGATTCGCAACGGCAAAGAAACGGCAAAAGAGTTGTTTGAAGTCGCTATTCCGTCTACCGGCAGCCGAATGATCGGATCGCTGGCGTGGTTTTTTGAGCCGATTGTTGTTACGCACAGTCTAGCCATTGCCGGTGTAACCGCCGTTGTCGCCACAAAAGAGTACGGTGTCCTTACCGGTTACGCGCTGCCTGTTATGTTTTTGCCTTCTTTTGTAACACTGGCGTTGTCTACTTCTCTCGTTCCTGCTGTCAGCGAAGCGTATGCAAAAAAACAACATCAGCTGCTTGAGCACCGCATTCAGGAAGCGCTGCGTTTTTGCCTCGTCACCGGCGGAATATCTGTGCTGATTTTATTCTTATACGCTGAACCGCTCATGCAATTTATGTATCACTCATCCAATGGCGCACGTTTTATTACATTGATGGCTCCGTTTTTTTTGTTTTATTATTACCAAGGTCCACTCCAGGCTGTTTTGCAAGCTTTAAACTTAGCCAATGCAGCTATGATCAACAGTCTCATCGGGGCAGTTGTTAAGTTATCTGTCATTTTCATCTTTGCTTCGCAGCCGCAATTCGGTATTTACGGAGCAGCACTCGGTATGGCTGCAAGTATTTTGCTCGTCACACTGCTGCATTTGGCCACTGTGTTTAAAAAAATCTCCATTTCAGTGGATGTGCGCCAATATGTTAAATTTCTCCTTGTCCTGGCAGTTTCTTATTTCATCAGCCGCTCGTTAAATCACATGTGGCTCAATGGCTTAAGCTCATCTCTGTACCTTGCAGCGGGGGCGCTTATCACTTCCTTTTGCTATTTATGTATTTCTATTCTGTGCGGACTCGTTACGAAGCAAGATTTATCCCGCCTGCCTTTCATAAAAAAATAAGCCAGCTTTTATCGATCCTTTTCATCGATAAAAAACCGGCCGTCATGAAAGCTGCAAAAAGAAACCTTTTCTATATTTTTGTACCCTCTTTTCGTTAATTCCCGAATCAGCCATTGCTCTGTCTGGTTGATCATCTCTAAATGCTCATGGTGGACTTTGCCGTCAAGCACGAGCGGCAATGTAAATGAACCATTTTTCCGTTTATTCTCTTTTGGCAATACCGATAGGCTTCCTGATGTTTCCAATATCGCAAATTCTATATCATCAATGTGCCGGATATCTTTTTCACGCATTTGAAGAAGCAGATCATGATAGTTATATCGCTGTCTTCTCATCGCCTTTTCATCGATTTTCCCATGTTTTATGATGATTTCCGGCTTTCCTTCGATAAACTCACGGAATTTGACACTTTTAAGTGAAATGTAAGCAGAAATGATTTGAATAAGTACTAAAACAGCAATTGGCACGAGCGTATGCATCAGCGGATCCTCGTGTTTTTCAATAGCTAGAACAGCCATTTCACCGATCATCAAGAAGACAACAAGATCCAGAATGCTAAGTTCACCAATTTCTCTCCGGCCCATTAGCCGGAATATAAATAAAATGACGATATATAAAAATATCGCCCGCAAAATGATTGTCCAATAAATCATGAGACTCCCTTTCATATTCATTAGTGTTTACTTCTAGTGTGAACCTGTATCAAAAAAACATGAAGAACAAACAATGGTAATTAAGGAGGACTTTAACGTGAAGCCTTTCAGCTATGGCATTATGTATGGAACGCTCGTGATTTTCGTTTTTGCCGCGGTGTGCAGTTTAGTTTTTTCGTTAATTTTACGGTTCAGCTCATTAAATGAATCGTCATTACAGCTTTCCATTACGATCGCTTCATTTCTCGTTTTATTTTCAGGAGGATTTATTTCAGGGAAGCTTTCAGGGAAAAAAGGCTGGCTTTCCGGGGGAGCGACAGGTCTTTTATACAGCGCTGTAATGATGATGTATCAATATCTTGGCTATAACACTGGCTTTCACTGGGAGCAGCTTATCTACCACCTTTGTTTTATCATCACAGCAATGATGGGCGGTATTTTAGGAGTAAACATCTATTCGAGAAAATAATAAAAAAAGCAAATCACTCAATGATGAGGATTTGCTTTTTTATCGTGCGTATTCAAAACAAAAGCGGAAGCGCCTCGATCAGCCCCGACAAGCAAATGTTCTTTCCTCAAAGAAGTCCGATTTTTGACTTCATTGAGGAAAGGTTATTTGACCTCGAGGGGCTAGGCGCTTACGCTTGCCGTAGGCCCGCTACATTAGGAAAGTTATCCACCTTGCGATTATTTTGTAATTTTCCAACAACAAAAAAGAGCCGCGAAGCAAGCTGTCGAAAACATTCGACAGCTGTTTCCCTCCCGACATGTTGACCAGTCTCTTATCTTATAGAACGGCTGCTTTTTCAGACACTTCGCGAATAGCAGAACGGTCATATGTAAGACGGCTGCCATCGCCGCATTTAATAACAACTGTGCCTTCCTCGATTGCATCGATAAAGCCGTGCAAACCGCCGATAGTAACAATTTTGTCGCCTTTTTGCAAGTTATTCTGCATTTCCATCACGTTTTTCTGGCGCTTTTGCTGTGGACGGATAAGCAAAAAGTAAAAAATAACGAACATCAACACGAGCATAATAATTGATTGCATAAAATTCCCCCCTTTCCGAGAACGATATTAGAAGTTTTTTGCATCCGGCCGGTTAAAGCCGTATGTTTCGAAAAATTCGTCTCTGAAATCACCGAGACGATCTTCTTTAATCGCTTCTCTTACTCTTTCCATTAATTTTATCAGAAAATATAAGTTATGGTAAGTTGTAAGCCTGATACCAAATGTTTCATTTGCGCGAATTAAATGACGGATATAAGCGCGCGAATAATTGCGGCACGTATAGCAGTCGCAATTTTTATCAAGCGGTCCGAAATCACGGGCGTATTTCGCATTTTTTACGACGAGGCGGCCTTCGCTCGTCATGAGAGTGCCATTTCTGGCAATCCGCGTCGGCAGTACACAGTCAAACATATCCACTCCACGAATCGCACCGTCAATTAAAGAATCCGGCGAACCAACGCCCATTAAATAACGCGGTTTCTGGGCCGGCAAAAGCGGTGTTGTAAATTCGAGTACGCGGTTCATGACATCTTTCGGCTCCCCAACAGACAACCCGCCAATCGCATAGCCCGGAAAATCAAGGGAAACGAGATCATTCGCACTTTGGCGGCGCAACTCTTCATATTCGCCTCCCTGAACGATACCAAACAATCCTTGGTCTTCGGGGCGGGCATGGGCTTTCAAGCACCTTTCCGCCCAGCGGGATGTCCGCTCAACCGACCGCTTCATATAATCATGTTCCGCAGGATAAGGAGGGCACTCATCAAATGCCATCATAATATCAGGTCCGAGTGCATTTTGAATTTCCATCGCTTTTTCCGGTGACAAAAACAGCTTGTCTCCATTTAAATGATTGCGAAAATGAACGCCTTCTTCTTCAATCTTACGAAACTCACTTAAAGAAAACACCTGAAAACCGCCGGAATCAGTTAAAATCGACCGGTCCCAGTTCATAAACTTGTGAAGACCGCCCGCTTCCTTAATGATTTCATGCCCCGGACGAAGCCAAAGGTGATACGTATTGCTTAAAATGATATTAGCACCCATTTCCTTCACTTCATCGGGAGACATCGTCTTAACAGTAGCCAATGTCCCGACAGGCATAAACACAGGCGTTTCAAAACTCCCATGCGGTGTATGCACACGGCCGAGACGCGCACCTGTCTGTTTGCACGTTTTAATTAATTCATATTTAATCGCTGGCAAATCCATGCCACTCCTTTCTCTAAAAGCGGAAGCGCCTTGGTCAGCCCCGACAAGCAAATGTTCTTCTCCCAAAGAAGTTGCTCTTTGACTTCATTGGAAGAAGGTTATTTGACCTCGAGGGGCTAGGCGCTGCAGCTGGATGTATTAAAAGCGGAGCCGACTGCACTGGGGCGACAAGCATATGACAGGATGACGAAATGGCGCTTTTCAGCCATGCAGTCAGACTGGCATATGACCTCGAGCCCCAAGGAGGCGCAGCTAGATAATCTAAAAGCGGAAGCTCCATTCTTATTTAATCATCATCGCATCACCGAAACTGAAAAAGCGGTATTTTTCCCGTACCGCTTCCTCATAGGCGTTCATCACATGTTCTTTCCCGGCGAGTGCACTGACGAGCATAATTAATGTCGACATCGGCAAATGGAAATTCGTGATCATGCCGTCGATCGCCTGGAATTCGAAGCCCGGGTAAATAAAAATATCCGTCCAGCCGCTCGCCGCTTCTATCCGGCCGCCGTGGTCACGGGCGACCGTTTCCAATGTACGAGTAGACGTTGTACCCACACTGATGATGCGGCCGCCTTCGTCTTTCACTTGCTGAATGAGACGAGCTGTTCCTTCTGAAACGTGATAAAACTCCGCATGCATTTCATGTTCTTCAATCGTATCGACAGACACCGGGCGGAACGTGCCCAAACCGACGTGAAGTGTTAAAAAAGCGGTATGCACGCCCATGCTGCGGATTTCCTCCAGCAGTTCTTCCGTAAAATGAAGCCCTGCCGTTGGGGCGGCGGCCGATCCTCGCTCTTTTGCAAAGACAGTCTGATAGCGGTCGCGTTCTTCCAGCTGCTCTTTAATGTACGGCGGCAGCGGCATTTCCCCAAGTTCGTCAAGTACTTCGTAAAAAATGCCTTCATAAGAAAACTCCAACATTCTTCCGCCATGCTCTTTTTCACCTGTGCAGACAGCCGTGAGCCGCCCGTCTCCAAATATAATTTTACTGCCCGTTTTGATTCGCTTCGCCGGCTTTACAAGTGTTTCCCAGCGGTCGCCCTCTTCTTGTTTTAAGAGCAGCACTTCAATTTTCGCGCCTGTTTCTGTTTTCACACCGTACAGGCGGGCCGGCATTACTTTCGTGTCGTTGAGCACGAGACAGTCGCCCGGCTTAAGATAAGAAGTAATATCTTTAAATACTTCATGACTAATGGCGCCTGTTTCTTTATCGAGCACCATGAGCCGGCTTTTTGTCCGCTCAACAAGCGGGGTCTGTGCAATCAATTCTTCCGGCAGATTAAAGTCAAAATCTTCTACTTTCACTTTCTTCATCCTTATCTGTTTATTTCCATTTTCCGATTACATAAAAAAGCAGGGACAGCACGATGCTGACGATAATAGAAGTCATAATTGGAAAATAAAAAGTTGTATTTCCTTTTTTAAATAAAAAATCCCCGGGCAAGCGGCCGATTTTGACAAACTGCATAACGAGGCCGATGACAAAAATGATGACACCGAGCAGCATGAGCGTTTTGCCGACTCCACTCATTCAGCCGGAACTTCCATTTGAAAGTGGCGGTATACTAAGCCGCTGACAATCCGCCCTCTCGGTGTCCGCTGTAAGAAGCCAATCTGCAGCAAATACGGCTCATACACATCTTCAATCGTCCCCGACTCCTCACCGATGCTCGCCGCTATCGTTTCGATACCGACCGGACCGCCGCGGAAGCGCTCAATAATCGCTTTTAACAGCTTATGATCAATATGATCAAGACCCATCCGGTCGACTTGCAACAGTTCAAGCGCTTCTTCGGCCACGTCATAAGTAATCGTACCATTGCCGCGCACCTGGGCATAATCGCGCACCCGCTTCAGAAGACGGTTGGCGATTCGCGGCGTGCCCCTCGAACGGCGGGCGATTTCTCCGGCACCAACCGGATCAATCGCTGTTTCAAAAATATCTGCTGTGCGCATAACGACGTCTGTCAGCTGTTCTTCACTGTAATATTCAAGCCGGCTTAACACGCCGAAGCGGTCACGGAGCGGGGCGGAAAGTGAACCAGCCCGCGTTGTGGCACCGATTAATGTGAACGGCGGCAAATCAAGGCGGACAGAGCGTGCACTCGGTCCTTTGCCAATCACGATATCAAGGCAAAAGTCCTCCATCGCCGGATACAGCACTTCTTCGATCGAACGTGGCAGGCGGTGTATTTCATCGATAAACAACACATCACCCGGCTCCAGCGCCGTCAAAACAGCAGCAAGATCCCCAGGCCGTTCGATCGCCGGCCCTGAAGTCGTTCTCATTTGCACGCCCATTTCGTTAGCAATGACAGCGGCAAGCGTTGTTTTACCAAGTCCGGGCGGACCATACAGCAGCACGTGATCGAGCGTTTCCCCGCGCTGCCGGGCCGCTTCAATAAAAATTGCCAGATTGTTCTTTACTTGCTCCTGGCCAATATATTGTTTTAACGTCTGGGGACGCAGTGATTGTTCCTCGTACAACTCATTCATTTCAGCCGTTCCGGAAACGATGCGTTCTTCCATCGCATGATCACTCCCTCATTCATTTATCCATTCAACAGCAGCTGCAGTCCTTTACGGATGTACTGATCTGTCGTTAAAGACTCTGCCTTCAGCTTCAGGCTGATTTTTTTAATTTCCCGGGCTGAATAACCAAGCGCTTCAAGAGCGAGCAGCGCTTCTTCCAATTCACCAGAAGAAGCCGGCTTTTTCTCTGTGCCGTCAGGATGAAACAAATTCGGGAAAAACTCCGGCACAACATCAGCCAGCTTCCCTTTTAAATCAAGGATCATTTGCCGTGCTGTTTTCTTGCCAACGCCTGGAAATTTCGTTAAAAACTTTTCATCTTCCTGTTCAATCGCCGACACGACTTGCTGAGGTTCTCCGCTCGCGAGCACAGCGAGCGCTCCTTTCGGTCCAATGCCCGATACAGAAATCAGCTTTTCAAACAATCGCTTCTCTTCCATAGAAGAGAAGCCATATAGCGCCAGCACATCTTCGCGCACATGCTGGTACGTATACATTGTTACGTTCTGCTGTTCATATTTTGAAAAAGCAAATGGATTCGGCGTCAACACTTGAAAGCCGATGCCGCCATTTTCAATGACAACATACTCCGGCCCTACGAACGCCACAGTGCCCTTTATATATTCGTACAAAATGATTCTCTCCTCTGCATTGCACACTACCCTTCATTGTATCATACCATGATTTATTCGTGGAAAAAATTAAAAAGAAACATCTGTTCTTAAGAATTGAAAAGAAAGATTGAATACCAATTTGGATTCGTGAACAAACAGCTAAAATGTTGAAATAATTAGACAATGCATCACTTATCTTTCCCTGCTTCTTGTTTCAAAGATCACTTCTTTCTCATTCATATCCACAAGCTGATATCCCTCATATTGAGCCCAAAAGTCTTCCATTGCCCAAATCGTTTCAGCGTGGGCTTTCGTTTTCAACTGGCCATGTTCATCTGTCTCACGAATAATTACTTGAACGCTGTGTGGACCTGATACCACTTTGGCGGAATCTACTGCTTCAATCGCCTCCACTTGTTTGTTTCTTGATGTTTCTGTTAAATATGTACCGGCGGTGGTTGAAACGAGAAATAAAATAAAAGGAATTACCCACTTCATCTGACTCTCTCCTTTTTTATTTCATTTTCGCCAAAAAGGAAAAAGAACAAACAAAAAGACCGCCCCTAAAGGCGGCCAAGCTGCATATTTGTTAATTTGGAGAAACCATACCTCCTGCGCCTGCTGAATTAATGTCAGACACGGCGTCTTTGTTTTTCGATCTCGGATAAGGGCTGGCTGGCTCTGTATTTTTATTTTTATCGACAGAAATGACTTCAATGCCTTCTTTTTTCAAGATGTTCTTCAACGTGTCAGTAAAGTCGCCTTTGATTTTATCTTCGTTATATTGTAATTCCGCATTTACTACTCTCATGCCATTCTCCTCACTTTCAACTAGTGTATAATTATTTTTTTCCCTTCTCTTTTCGATTTAAACACTAGATAATAGAAAAAATTGGCGTTGCATTTTATGACGACATTCGGTATAGTGTACATATCAGCTGCGTTGTGCGTAATCTTAATAAAGTTTTAACCTTTAAGCTGAAATAGGGAGTTTTAACATTGAAGCGGGAATATCATGCCTCATCGCTATGAGGACGATAGGAGCGTTTCTGCAAACACCCACTTTATGGAGTGGTGGTTTTAAAACTTCATTAAATGTACGGCAAACGCGGCCTTTCCATTACATAACTAAGTCCGGCTTCCTTTAAAGGAGCCGGATTTTTTGATGCTATTTTAAAAAAAGCCAGCCGCTGCATTTATTTTTGCATGCGGCTCATTTCTGTTCGAAAATGGACACGCTCTTTTTTGCCGGTAGAGAAAAAGTTTTCTCTCTTCCTTTTACTTCGTTTCACGATGCAGTGTATGTCTTTTTAAACGCGGGCAATATTTTTTTAATTCCAAACGCTCTGGATTTGTACGCTTATTCTTCGTTGTAATATAGTTTCTGTCCCCTGTTTCTGTGCATGCTAATGTAATATTTACTCTCATTATGTGATCCTCCTCTTTTCATTAAGCTTCTACAAATGGCGGAAGCGGGTCTTTGAACGAAGTCCAATCCTTTTTTAGTTCTTCTTCTGTAAGCAAACATTCGTCTAAAGACTGTTCAATTTCGGTTTTATCCATGTCAATCCCAATTAAAACAAGTTCTGTTATTCGATCGCCGTATTCTTCGTGCCACCTTTCCAATAATTCAGGTTCTTCCTGCAGCGTTTGCTGTCTCTCTCTTTCGGAATAGGTCGCAATCCATTCCCCGGCTCCTTGAAAAATAATGGACGGACCGGCTTGCGACAATATCCCTGCCGTATTATTGCGGGAAGCGAGCCAAATAAAACCTTTCGCCCGTACGACATCTGCCGGCCAATCCTCCAGCCAGTTCATAAAGCGCTGCGGGTGAAGTGGAAACCGTCTGCGATAAACGAAAGACGAAATCCCATACTCTTCCGTTTCCGGGGTATGTTCATTATTCAATTCTTGTATCCACCCGGCACTTTGACTAGCCTGTTCAAAATCAAATAAATTCGTATCGAGCACTTGATCTAATGAAAGACGGCTATGATCCGTTAAAACAATGCGCGCTTCCGGGTTTAATTTTTTCAAGACAGCTTTTAATTCAAGCACGTCTTCTTCTTGCACTAAATCGATTTTATTCAGCACGATCACATTGGCAAATTCAATTTGATCAATTAATAAATCGACGACTTCTCTCGTATCCGTTTCATCTGTCGCTTCTTTGCGGTCAAGCAGGCTCTCCCCGGAAGCAAAATCATGCCAGAAACGGTTAGCATCGACAACCGTCACCATTGTGTCAAGCCGGCAAAAAGCGGATAAGTCAATTCCCAAGTTTTCATCCACATATGTAAATGTTTGGGCGACTGGCACCGGCTCACTAATGCCCGTTGACTCGATGACGATATAATCGATATCTCCCGATGCGGCGAGCTTTTCCACTTCTTTAATCAAATCTTCCCGGAGCGTACAGCAGATGCAGCCATTTTGCATTTCAACAAGCTTTTCTTCTGTCCGTGAAAACCCGCCTTGTTTAATAAGAGAAGCATCCACATTAATTTCACTCATATCATTCACAATGACGGCCACTTTTTTCTCTTCACGATTTTTTAAAATGTGATTTAAAAGAGTTGTTTTCCCTGACCCTAAATAACCGCTTAATACGGTGACCGGAATTTTTTTCTGCATTTCATGTTCTCTCCCTTAAATTTGATAACCGATATCATTGCGGTTATTATTGCACACTCGTTACAATTCTTTCCGCCGCCATCCTCGCTCCCGAAACATTTCTGGCTGCAGGTCCTACTTCCAGTTCAGCAAGAGCGCCTGCCACAAATAAATGAGGACACCACTCTAATGTTTTGGAAACAATCGGGTAGCCGCAATCAGCACACATCAAGTGTTCTTGCCGAATGAGAGATTCAAGCCAATCCCCTCCTGGCAAAGAAGGATCAAACCCATTTGCCAGTACTATACTCCCTGCCTTTATCCACTCTTTTGAATGGCTAAGACAAACGTTAATATGCTGGCTGTCCCTAATGATAGATTCAGCATCGATTTCACCTTCGATAATAGCCAAGCTTTGCTTCTTTTCAAGGGCACGCAATGTACGATACACGTCTCTTGGCATCGACCCCTTATGCCTTGCCTGCCTGATCTTTTTTCTTCGCTCACCAAAACAGCTGATTTGGTGGAACGAACGTAAATATTTTTGTCCAAGCCAGCCGGGGTCGCTATCGAAATCATGAAGACGAAACGGATGGCGTGTTAAGAGTGTAACTTGACCCGGAAATTGCCTTCCTAACTTAATAGCCAAATGTGCCGCTGTGATCCCGCCGCCAATGATTAGAAAAGGAGGTGAGAATTCTTCAACTGTCTGGACCTCTTGATCAAAAATATGAAAAATCCGAGAAGGGTTTATCGTCTTCACATGTTTCGCCCACTCCGGCCAAACCGGCTGTTCTGTTACGCCGATTGCGATAACAACATATTTACTTTTCAGTACAGACCCATCTTCTGTTTGAACAGCCCAATGGTTTCCATCTCTCTCAACCTTCTTTACCCGCCCTTGAAGCCAGCATTTCTCAACCCCTGCCTCCTCTAGCGTTTCATCACAATGAGCATTGAATAGTTCAAGCGAAGGCCGCTTGTAATCTCCGTAAAAATGATTTCGAGAAAAACTCTTCTTTGCAAAGTTTTGAAGACTAAATGGCGCAACGTCTATATGGTGAACAAACGGTGATCGAAGAAACGGCATTTCAATTAAGCTCGTCATTCTTTTCCAATTAGTTAATGGTTTAGAACCTGGGTCAATAATACGTAATCGTTCTGTTGTTGTTTTTCGGCTCTTTAACAAGAATGAAGCAACAGTACAGCCTTGTATCCCTCCGCCAATGATCATCCAATCAACCAAGAAAAAGACACCTCCTTTCTCCTTAAATCAAAATCATTACGATTTAAAAGATAAAAAAATAATGAGGTTCCTCCGTGTTCTCGCCTTCCAATTTTTTAATGTACTCAATCATTTTAAAACGTAACCATTCCTATTTGCAAGCGTTTTTTCCAAAACACTGAAAAATTGATCCATTATCCTCTTTTTCCCTTGTTACTTTATTCTCGTAAACACCGGATACACATAAGGCTCGGCTGGTTCCGAGATCTCTTTCCAAGAGACTATTTTCAGCACCGGCACTTCTGCATTATTATATGTTGTCGTATGAAAGGTTCCTTCTATTTCGAGCCATGCATTCTCCTTCACTGTATGAGCCTTATCAAACTCCGTTAAAAAACCGATAACATTCGCATCTGCAACACAGTGAGTGATTAAAAATCGGGCCAGTACGAACTGATTCGGTTGAAAATCTTCTTCTCTGTATACAAAGCCTTTCAGCTTCAGTGTTCTGCCTATATACTTGTGAGGCTCTGCATTAATCTCTCCGTAGTATGGCTCAAACACATTATCCTTCATATCGATCATCGTTGAATTGTCCAGCTGCTTCATTTTTTCTTTATACTCCTCGTCCGCCATTTCATTTGGATTTGGTAACGGGACTTGATCGTCAAAACCATCTTCTCCATTTTCATAGAGAGAAAGATTTGGTTCTACTTCAGCTGCTGATTCATCTAGGTGACTCAACTCCGATTCGTTCTCTATCTGTTCTTGAGCCTTAACCGGCTTAGTCAGTAATGTCCCTTTTTTAGCAGCAATGGAAGCATCCAGTGTTTTAGCAGGTAAAAAAAAGCCAGTGACTAATGGAAAAATTAAAATCGAATAGGAAATCATTTTTTTAACAGGAGAGGCGGACTCGCCGTGGTCATGACTGCATCCATGATGGCAATCATGATCATGTATATGCCTCTTCCCCCAAATCCGCTGAATTTGTACATAGAATAAACAGAGGAACAGAACAGCCGCCGTTTGACTAAACAAAACATATTTTGGATTGACGTATTTTGTGATTTCTTCTCCAAGATGAAGTTTGATAAGAAAAAGAAAAAAAGCAAATAATGTGACTGCCCGCAAGGCTTGTTGAAAGTGAAACTGCATCTTTTAATCCTCCTTTTTACAATCAGTTTAAAAAGCTGATACAGATAAAAACGATGATCGTAATTAACGCAATTAACTGGAGGACAAATTTCATCTTAAATACACTTAAAAGCATAAACGTATTTTTCAAATCGATCATCGGACCATATACTAAAAAAGCCAAAATTGAAGTTGCGGGAAATATATTTCGGAAGGAGGCGCCAATAAACGCATCAGCTTCAGAACAAAGCGATAAGATGAAGGCCAGTCCCATCATGACTAATGTGGAAGAGATCCATCCTTCGCCGACTTGCAGCAGCGCTTGTGCCGAGACGTACGTTTGAACAAACGCAGCAAAAAACGCTCCTAAAATTAAATATTTTCCCATATCAAAAAACTCATCAATGGAATGTTTCAGCATGTCCCAAAATCGAATGGAAAAAGGTATCTTTCTGTTTTTCGTCTGAATCGCCGCTTCATGATGATGAGCCTCTTTCAACTGATTCCCGTTAAAAAGCAGGCTCACAAATAAAGAAATAATCATCGCGGCAATAAAGCCAACAGCCATTCGCATGCCTGCTATTTTCAGATCATTTCCGAAAGCCATGTACGTAGAAAAGATGACAATCGGATTGATCAGCGGCCCGGTTAAAAGAAAGCCGACGCCCGCGTATATAGGCACTCCCTTAGCAACGAGCCGCCTGACAATCGGCACAATCCCACATTCACAAGCCGGAAAACAAGCACCTACCACACAACTCATCGTCACGGCTAAAAACTTATTTTGGGGAATCCACTTCTCAATATGTTCTTCGGTTACAAAGATTTGAATAAACCCTGCAATAAGTACACCTATTAAGACAAACGGCACGGCTTCAATTAAAATACTCAAAAAGATGGTGTTTAGCTGCAAGAGTGAGGCTGGAATTTGACTAATAAAATCCTGCTTCATTACCCAGCCGCCAAACAAAGAGAAATAAACCACTACAGCTGCCGCCAGCAATCCCGTAAAATCCAATAAACTTGTCTGAGCCCAACGATTCATACACTCCCCCATTTCCTTATCATTTTTCTTTCTAACTTATGTATATGCGTTTGAAGGAAAATAGAACTGAAAATCAAATTCGCTCAATTAATTTAAAAAGAGTGTTCGGTACTGTTTGATAACATACTTCTAAAATGATTTCCCCTTGAATGCTTTATCATGAAAATGATTTATAGATCCAAAAAAGAGTGTTAAATAAGTTGCCATTTAACACTCCGAATAAGGGACTATTTTATTTCTACATGATCGAAATGACTAACATTCAAGTCACCCTGCTCTTGTTTCTCATCATTTATCCTATTTTGCGTATTCTGAAATTGTCCTGCAACAGCCGCCAGTTTTGCGGAAATGGATAGCCGAGCACCCAGTAGCTAATACCGCGGAGGCCGTATTCTTTTACAATATCAAATTTCGCCTGGGCGCTGCGGGCGTCTTCAAACCACACTTCATGCGTGCGCCCTCTTTCATCTGTATATCGGTAAAATGGTGACTGCGCGGCAGTATTATACTGAATGGCGGCGCCGTATTTCGTCGCCCGACGGACGGCTTCCTGCATATCGAAGGTTTGTGCTTCCTGGCCCTGCCTATGCGGAAGAAGCCAGTCGCGGGCATACAGCTGGAAACCAAAAAAGATTTTGTTTCTCGGAATAACCGAAACGGCATAATCAAGAACGCGCCTAATTTGATTAAGCGGGGAAATCGCTTGTGGAGGACCTAACCTGTAGCCCCACTCATACGTCATTAACACGACAAAATCGACAATCCGGCCATGCGCCTCGTAATCATGCGCTTCATACAAGAGCCCTGGTTGATCGGCTCTTGTTTTAGGAGCAAGTGCGGTAGAAACAAAGAAACCTTCTGGATGAAGACGGTCCACTGCCCGCTGCAAAAACTGATTGTACCGCTCGCGGTCAGCCGGAAACACATTTTCAAAATCGACATTTAATCCTTGGTATCCTTTGTTTTTCATAATGCGGATTACATTCGTTAAAAGCCTTTCTTGCAGTTCTCTGCTTCCTAAAATTGTCTGGGCGAGGCGGGATCCCGGATCTCTCGAAGTGAAATTCGTAATCGACATCATCGGAATGACCTGTTCGGCCCGAGCCGCTTGAATCGTAGCAGCGTCATTGATTGATTCGAGTCCGCCGTCTGCTTTCATAATGTAGGCAAATGGAGAGACATACGTTAAATAATCTCCGATTTCGCGGACTTGCCGGGCCCCTTCTTCCCCCATTTCAATCGTATATGCATTCACATCAATAACCGGTCTTTCAAGTGGAAGTTGCAGGACGAGCCCGGGATAAATGGCGGACGGATTTTGAATGTTATTTAATCTCATCAATTCTTGCACCTCTGCACCATAGT
Source organism: Bacillus aerolatus (assembly GCF_009183655.1). GTDB lineage: Bacteria > Bacillota > Bacilli > Bacillales > Domibacillaceae > Pseudobacillus > Pseudobacillus aerolatus. Next base: position 64,971 of record NZ_WEIO01000001.1, on the reverse strand, counting down.
GCTCAGCAATTTGCCATAATGTCTCTCCTTCTTGAACCGTGTGCTTTCGGGCTGGAATGTATAAGACTGCTCCTGGATTAATTCTTTCTGGATCACTTATTTGATTCGCCTGTACAATGTCGCTCACTGTCACCCCATACATTTGGGCAATTCGCCGAAGCGTTTCTCCTGAGCGAACGGTGTGCCGCCTGGCTAAAACAGGTATAATAAGCGCCTGGCCGATCACAAGCCGATTGCGGTCAGGCAATTCGTTAGCCGCTGCTATTTGTGACGCACTTACCCCATACTGCCGGGCCAATTGGCTGAGCGTCTCTCCTCTTCGTATCACATGTATAATCATTGGAACCTCCTCAAACTTTAGTCATACCACTATACATATGCAGAAGCAGCCTACGGGAAACCGTCTAATTCAGAAACACCTTATTAAGTGAGTTGAAGGGGAATGCAGACACTAAAAAAAGATGCTGGCAGCTTACAACTCCTTAATATTATTTGCTATAATTGATCGTTTTGCACTCAGCTGTACAGCTAAACTAAAAAAATCCCCTGGTTATTAACCGGAGGGTTCATAGAAGGAATATAAAATTCTAAAAAGCGGTCATCGACCTCTCATTGCCATAGTTGGTCATTAGTAACAGGTAATCGTTTAATGGGTCATAGGATAAGTGGTTTGTCCGTTCGCCATAACAAAGGTACCATTGTACATAAGAGTGTCTCCTTCTATGCCTTGAAAAGGAGTCTCACCTCTTCAAGGATTAAAAGTACTTTTCACTGTCAAATGGCAATTCAACCGAATAGTTTTTCGCATTGATTAAATTAGACAGCCTGTTTGCCTGTCTTTCCAGTTCCAGCCCTTTCAAACGATAAGCTTCCGGATCAAACATCGCTACTTTAATCAACGTAACCGCTTCTCCATAAGTATATGGATACTCTTCTTTAGCTGAAGCGCCATATTCTTTGTATTTTCGCGCTTTTGCACGTAGCTGCGTCGCTAGTTCGATCGCTTCCACAATAGCGAGCTGCTCTTCATTAAAACTCAACTCATTTTCGACATTCGCCTTGTACATCGGCTTATCCAGCAGCCGAAAATCTTTGCGGACCGCATCTATTTCTCTTTCCGTATCCAGCATTGTACGGCTCTGTTTCGGAAGTTTGCTGCCTTTTTCAATTTCCATAAACAAACAGGAGCCCGCAGGCTCCTGTTCATCTGTATTTTTCTTTGCTGAAACGGGTGTTGTTTAAGTCAATGGGTTCCATCACGCAAGTCATTATCCAGAACACGAATATAGTTAAAGGTACCACTATCACTCGCTACTTTGACATCAGCACCCTTCGCATAGCGTGCTACTGTTTGCTTAACTTCACTTTTTACTGCTTTCTCATCGCTCTTTTTAGAAATCTGTACAGCGACGATTATTTCCTTTTTCCCAATATATGCCTGGGCGTCTAGCACACCTTCTACTTGTTCTGCTTTTCTAACTACTTTTTCCGCCAGTTTTCCATTGTAGTTTGTGTAATAAGAGTTTTTCGCTTGGACGTTTTGAACACTTAGGTGACCGTGATAATTTGCATCGCTGTTATAGGGCTGCTTATTATCACGTTCAAAGAAGCTGCGATCCTCTTTAGCAAGCGGTTTCGATGGGTTTTGCGGATGGCCATTGTCATCAACCTTTTGCAAATAACGGTCTTTTTCTTTTCGTATAACTTTTTGTTCTTTTCCAACGGAATGGTCGTACCATTCTGTCAGCGGTCCATCTTGCCGGTCATTGGCGTCTCCGTGGCCGGCATCCGAGTAATATCCTTGTGGCTCATACTGATTGGCAGTGCCGCCATAGCCGCTTTCTTTTTCAGTTCCGCAAGCAGCAAGGCCAGCCATTAAAGACAATACAGCAAAAGCTTTCAGCGTTTTCTGCATGATCCCACCCCTGAACCTTTATTCGGGCAGTCAGTGCCCTTCTTAGTTTGCAGTAGTGGGGCTTTCTTATTCTTTTTGATTCTCCCATTCCTTTTTCCATTTTCTGAAGAAGTACTCTCGCTGTGCGAAGGAACTTACTGTGAGCTCATACGCATGTTTGTAAAACAGCTTTTTTTCTGCTGATCCCAAATGCATCATCCTCCTGCATTCACGAAAGATATCTGCAGGAAACAACGTATAAAGCAGCCAGTCTTTCTCACGCGTATAGGTGGAAATCACACTATGTTCCTTTAATTTTTCCAAGTGCCAGCCAACGAGCGGCAAAACCCGGTTGATCCACTGTACGTAATCGCATATGACAGGAGCGCGGGCAGCTAAATCAAAATCAATTAAATACAGCTTTCCATTCGCTGCTCGAAAAAAATTATGGGCGGCCACATCTCCATGAATAACAGCCGGTTTCCTTTCATTTAGCTGCCTGCTGGCAAGCTGAGCCAGACACCATTCACCCATTTCCGCGCAGCGCCTTAAAATAGCAGAAGGTAAATAACGGGAAAGCTCAGGAAGGTCAAGTTGGAAAGCAGTCAACCTATTTTGCCAGCAGCTTAGCTGGTCAAATAGAGGGAAGCTAGTGGTAAGTTCTGTTGAAAACAATTCTGTACGATGATGAAAAGAAGCGAGCAGACAAAGCGCTTCTTCCCTTTCGGCCGTTGTGTGAAATGTAAATGATTTTTTCGCCGGCTGCACGAATGGCATAACAGCAAAAATTTGCTTTTCGAGCTTGATTGGAGAAACCGGATGAAAGGGAATCACTTGTGTAAACCCGCTTTCAAGAAGGGCGGCACATAACTTCATTTGTTTTTCTAATTGAGACAAAGAGGCGTACCTTTTTACAAACCATTTGTTTTTATTTGTTGTAATCAGCCATTTCTCTGTTTTTAACGGAAGGATAGATTGAATGTGCTCTTGCAAAGAAGCGGATAATAAAAAAAGGAGACGCGGTGAAAATCCGTCTCCTGCCTTAAAGTTATTCTTCATCCTCTTCATCAAGGCGCTGGCAGCCGCAGTCTAACTTTTTCGGATGCTGATGGTGCGGCATGCCCATGCTTGGATGCATCGGCTGTTGATGATAACCATGCATGTAAGGCTGCTGCATCACCGGCTGCGGATAGTGAGCTTGCGGCTGATAAGCGCCCATCACGTGTGAAGGGGAGCTGTATTCTGGTGATTCCATTCCATATCCCATCGGCTGATAAGGCATCGCTCCGTAAGGCGAGTGATAGCCCATGCCAGGCATAACCGGCGTCATAGGTATACATTGGCCATATGGCGGATAGTTTGGCATTTGATAAGGCGGTGCCGGATACATTTGCGGAGCATAAGGCATCGGCATGAATGACATTTCATCTTGTACTCCCTGTACTTGATCAGGTGACGGGTAATTCATCATCGGATAGTTTGGTGATACATCAAGCGATTCCATCATATTTTCTTCCGCTGTTTCGTATAAAGGATGCATCATATTTTCTCCTGCCATCCCGTGTGGAGGCGGCATCATATTTTCTCCCGCCATCTCGTATGGAGGATGCATCATATTTTCTCCCGCCATCCCGTGTGGAGACGGCATCATATTTTCTCCTGCCATCCCATATGGGGGCGGCATTATATTTTCTCCTGCTATCCCGTATGGACACTGCATTGGCGGCGCTGTGTGAATCGGTGCCGGCATGCACCAGTGCGGCTGAAGTCCATGATGCATCCCGTGCCCTTGAACTTGCGGTGCCATTTGATACATATTCGCATGTGGATTCATTTGATAAGTACATCCCCCTTGTAATTTTGGTGCTATTTCCATTTCAGGCATAACCGGCGGCGCTATTGGCAGGCTCGGGCTTTCCATTACCTCTTCTTTTTTACCGAGACCTGGAAAAATATTGTCCGGTTTAGCAGGTGCTTGCGGCTGTACCGTTTGCTGCATTTGCTCCATATTCATTTGAAAAATTTGATTAATTTCCACTTCCGGAATAATAGGCGGAAGCGGCGGCATCGCTGGCATTTTTGGTTGTTGTTTCACCGGAGGAGCCGGCTGCACTTGTTCTTTCACCGGGGGAGCCGGCTGCACTTGTTCTTTGACTTGTTCTTTGACTGGTGCTGGCGGAGGAGCAACCGGCGCTTCCTTTTGCGGCTTCGGCATTTCTTTCTTCGGCGTCCCTGCCGGCGCGGGCACTTTAATTTTCATCCCCGGCATGATCAGGTCTGGATTGGATAATTGCGCGTTCATTTTTTTAAGTTCATCAAAGTTCACTCCGTATTTTTTAGCGATCGTCCAGAGTGTATCCCCTTTCTGAACAATATGGATTCTCATTTTTTCCCTCCTCAAGCATTCGTCGGTATAGTGTATGTGGGCGATACGAATTTGCGAACGAACTTACACCAAATTGTATGAGCATGTGGCCAAGATTATGAGTAAAGATTGGAGACAGGCGGCAAACAGTTTGATGGAGATTGGATATTTTTCAATAAATCGGCTGCGCTGTTTGCCACTTTGAAGGTGTTGTTCACGATTTCGGTGCTTTGTTCGTCATTTTGAAGGCGTTGTTCACGATTCCGGTGTGTTGTTCATCCATTTTCCCGCAAAAAAACCATCCGCTGGCGGATGGTTTCATCGTTATTTATTCAGCATACGCTCTAACGCGAGGATGGCTTCGCGGGCTGTTTGTTCCTCTACTTTAATGACATTTATCATGTCGCCTTCTACGATCGTTTCAAGCGACCATAATAAATGCGGCAAATCGATGCGGTTCATTGTCAAACATGGGCACATATTCGGATTCAGCGAGATAATGTGTTTGTCTGGGTGCTGTTGAATAAGGCGATTGACGAGGTTCATTTCCGTCCCAATTGCCCAGGCGCTGCCCGGTTCTGACTGCTCAATTGTTTCAATAATATATTTTGTTGAGCCGTTGTCATCAGATAACCCGACTACTTCGCGTGTGCATTCCGGGTGGACGATAATCTTCATATCCGGATGCGTACTGCGTACATTTTCAATATTTTTCACCGTAAAATTTTCGTGGACAGAGCAATGTCCTTTCCACAAAATCACTTTTACACGCTTTGGATTGCCTTCGAACTCCAATTCTCTGCTGATCGGATTCCATACGGCCATTTCATCCAGGCCGATACCTAAATCAAAGGCAGTGTTGCGGCCTAAATGCTGATCCGGCAAAAACAATATTCTTTCTTTTTGCCCGAAAGCCCATTTGACCATGGCATGCGCATTGGAGGAAGTAACAGTGGCCCCGCCATTGCGGCCGACAAATGCTTTAATCGCTGCTGTAGAGTTTACATACGTAAGCGGCAGCATCGTGTCACCGAACAAAGACTGCAGTTCTTCCCAAGCTGTTTCTGTTTGATAAATGTCCGCCATATCTGCCATTGAACAGCCCGCACGCATGTCTGGCAAAATAACCGTCTGGTCCGGAGTCGTTAAAATATCTGCTGTTTCTGCCATAAAGTGAACGCCGCAAAAAACAATATGTTTCGCTTGCTTATTATTGGCAGAAATTTGTGCGAGCTGCAACGAATCACCGACCGCATCCGCAAATTGAATGACTTCATCCCGCTGATAATGATGACCGGGAATAAACAGCGTCTCGCCGAGCTGCTGTTTAATTTCTCTTACGCGCTCTTCCATCTCTTCTTTTTTCAACTGACGGTACTTTTCTGGCAATGTAAAAGATGGCTGTTTAAGCTTTTCCATGATAGACATGACTTATTTCCCCCTTTAAAGATGCCGCCAGCACTTTGGCGCTAATATCTAAAGCGCGAACTGAATGAGTCAGTGCGCCGAGCGAGATCCATTCGACTCCGCTTTCTGCAAATGGGCGGATGTTGTCGAATTCAATACCACCTGAAGCTTCCGTGGCAATTCCTTCCGGTACGAGCGGCAGCCATTGTTTAATTTCATCAGGCGTCCGGTTATCAAGCATAATAATGTCGGCACCGGCTTCTACAGCTTCTGTGAGCTGCTGTTTCGTCTCTATTTCCACTTCAATTTTGACGGTATGGCCAACAGCTGTACGCGCTTTTGCGACCGCTTGTTTAATTCCACCGGCGAAAGCAATGTGATTGTCTTTCAGCATCACCGCGTCATATAAACCGCGCCGATGATTAAAGCCGCCGCCTGTTTTTACCGCATACTTTTCGAGCATGCGCAAGCCAGGCGTTGTTTTCCGCGTGTCGCAAATTTTCGCCCGGGTGCCGGCAGTTTGTTTGACCGCTTCTGCTGTTGCAGTGGCTATCCCTGACATGCGTTGAATTAAATTAAGAATGACACGCTCTCCTTTTAACAGCCCCTGCATCGTTCCTTCCACTTCCGCAATCGTTGTTCCGGGAAAAACGGCGTCTCCATCTTGAACGTTCACTTGTACAACTGAAGACGAATCGATGAGGGCAAAGCCGCACTGCAATACTTCTTTCCCACAAAAAATTCCGCTTTCCTTTGCGAGCAGCGTGAACGATCCTCTTTCTTCTAAAGAAAAAAGTGCTTCCCCGCTCAAATCACCTTCTCCAATGTCTTCGATAAAAAATTGTTTAAGCATGGATTCCAATTGGATTCCGTTCATGCTGTCCACCCCTTATCTCTGTTCCGTCCACTGTCTGGACAATTCTTCTTCCTTGCCAGTTTTCTTCTTCCTTACAAAAATCAGCCCGGATATGCGCCCCGCGGCTTTCTTGCCGGAGCAAAGCAGCCCGGCTCGTTAAATAACTGTTTATATGCAAATGAACAAGCTCAATGTCATCAAAAGACAGCAAATCCATTCCGGCTGTCATCCACTCTGGCAAGCCTTTTGCTTCCAAGTAACGAATGTGCTGCCTCAATCCTTCCCCTGTGCGTATAATCCCTGACGCTTCTATCATTCGTTTTTGCAACTCTCTCTTAGAAAGATCAGTTAGTGAGCTGTCATCTAGTTGTTTTAAATAGCGGTAGACGATGTTTCGCTTCGTCCGGATTCCTCCTCCATAGCCATTAAGAAAAGCGGCCAGCCGCCGGCCAAACACGAGACCTTCCAGCAATGAATTGCTGGCGAGGCGGTTGGCGCCATGGACGCCGCTGTGAGCCGTTTCCCCGATTGCATAAAGCCCCGGCACAGTTGTGCGGCCATCTGTGTCAATTGAAATGCCGCCCATTAAAAAATGACTGCCGGGTGCAACTGGTATTAATCCTTTGCTGATGGATACATCATTTCGTTCACATAGTGCAGTAATTGTCGGGAATTTTTTTTCAAATTGTTTAATCGAACGAATATCTAGAAAAACAGCTTTTCCTGCCGCCCGCGCCTGATAAATTTCAAAAGCCATTATGTGGCGTGGAGCCAAGTCTTTTAGCGGGTGAATACCATCCATCAAATAGCTGCCGGATCCATCAACGAGCCTGCCTCCAGCCCCTCTCACCGCTTCAGAAATGAGCCCTTTTGTTGTCCCATCGATAAAAAGCAATGTTGGATGGAATTGCACAAATTCCATATCAGCCACTTCCGCTCCCGCCCGAAAAGCAATGGCGACCCCGTCTCCGGTTAAAGTCGGTTCATTGGAAGTGAACGGATACATTGTCCCGGCGCCGCCTGTGGCCAAAACAACATGAGGCGCATAATAGCGATGGATCACCCCTTGCCTATTTTTCGTTTTTACACCGAGACAAACAGAGCGGTCCGTTGAAAGCAAACATTCATAAGCCATTTCTCCTTCAATGATTTCTACATTGGGCGGCATCCGCTCAAGCAAATATTCTATCGTCTGTCGTCCCGTTGCATCGCCGCCTGAATGAATAATCCTCCTTGCACTGTGTGCGCCTTCAAGGCCAAGTGATGGCCGCCCGTCCGCTTCTCTGTCGATCAAAAAGCCGCCGGCTATCAACTCTTTCACCGCTTCGGCCCCTTCTCCCGCTAATCGTTGCACTTCCTCAGTGAAGTGGTGATATCTTCCTGCTTTTAATGTATCTTCCACATGCGAATGCACGCTGTCTTCTTGGTCGATCACTGCGGCAATTCCGCCTTGAGCAAAATAAGAATTGCTTTGTCTGATCGTGGTTTTTGTGAGAATAATCACATGAAAAGTTGAACGTAAATGCCGAGCAAGCTGCAAAGCAGCCAGACCGCCGCCAACGATAATCACATCCGCTTGTTTGTCCATTATTTTCTCCTCCTGTTTTAACAGGTGTCTTGACACATATGTTTACATAAATTTAAACTAATGACAAGGCTTTTTTTAAAAATCCTTTCATTTAGGGGGAGATTTCATTGATTTACTTTGATTATGCGGCAACGACACCTATGGGAGAAGAAGCGCTCTCTGTTTATACAAAAGCAAGCCGGGAGTTTTTTGGCAACAGTTCAAGCCTGCATGATGAAGGGGGCAGGGCCCATGTTTTGCTCGAACAGTGCCGAGAAGCGCTAGCCCGCTTCATCGGCGGCAAACAGGAAGGCATTTATTTTACATCAGGGGGAACAGAAAGTAACTTACTAGGGATTGTTTCCTTGGCAAGAGCGGCAAAGAAAAAAGGAAAACATATTATCACATCTATGGCGGAACATACGTCTGTTCATTCAGCAATGATGTATTTAGAAAAAGAAGGTTTTCAAATAACAAAACTTCCGCTCAGCTCCCGGGGAGTAGTAGAGACGGAAACGCTTGCCGCCGCCATCCGGCCTGACACAGTACTCGTGTCGCTGCAATATGCGAATCAGGAAATCGGAGCGGTCAATCCTCTGGAAGAAATAGGTGCATTATTGAAGAAAAAAGGCATTTTATTTCATTCGGACTGTGTTCAAGCGTTGGGAAAGCTGGATATTCGGCCGCTGCTCAAGTGGGCAGACAGCCTTTCCGTTTCTTCCCATAAAATTTTTGGTCCAAAAGGGGTTGGGGCAGTTCACATCAACCCCTCCATCCCTTGGACACCTCTTTTTCCCGGCTTGACTCATGAAAAAGGCTTTCGGGGCGGAACCGTGGATGTACCGGCTATTGCGGCTTTTACAGCAGCAGCTGAAAAAGTGTGCCACTCGTTCACCCTGGAACGAGAATGGGCGCTGCGCTGGCAGTTAAAAGAAAAGCTTAAAGAATCTCTTTATGAGTGGATTGAAGCCGACTCTTCCTGCCAGCTTCCGTCGATTATTGGCATGAAGCGAGCCGGAATGGAAGGTCAGCTCGTTATGCTTAAGTTAAACGAACAAGGCTTTGCCATTTCAACGGGCAGCGCATGTGACTCTCGTTCAGAAACCGGAACGAAAGCGGTGCTGGCTATAGGGTATTCCATGGAGGAAGCGAGGCAGTTTTTCCGCATTTCTTTTAGCGGCAGCACGACTTCGAAAGAGATAGAACGGCTTGGAAATGTTCTCCTTGAGATTTCTTCAGCTGTTCCTTGTTAGAATCGTGCCAAACCTTATGCTAGAATAAGATTAGTGAAGATTGAACATGGAGGGATTGTTATGGCTCCTGGAAAAAAGATTTTAGGAGAAGAACGGCGTCAGCTCATTTTAGAATGGCTGCAAACGAGCAAAGAGCCGTTAACCGGCAGTGAACTGGCAAGCAGGACGAACGTCAGCCGCCAAGTCATTGTTAACGATATTACGTTATTAAAAGCAAGAAATGAACCCATTATCGCGACGAGCCAAGGCTATTATTATTTTGCACCTCCCGCTCCCGAGCAGTGGTTTGAGCGTTCAGTCGCCTGCATTCATGAGCCTGAAGAGACGGAAAAGGAATTAAATGTGCTCGTCGACCTTGGTTTGCTTGTAAAAGATGTGAAAATTGAACATCCCGTCTATGGAGATTTAACTGCCTCCATTATGGTCTCTAACCGCAAAGAAGTCACTCAGTTTATTCAACGTGTTAATGAAACAAAGGCCGCTTATCTTGCCCAGTTAACAGATGGGGTTCATTTACACACGATTGCCGCAAAAGAAGAACGTACATTGGATGAAGCAGAAGCCGCCTTAAAACAAGCAGGATTTCTGCTGGTCGAATAGAAAAAAGCTGTCCTTATGGGACAGCTTTTTTCATGTTTCATCGTAATGAATGGAGTATGACCGATAACTGCCAAGCACTTGCACTTTGCAGCCGAGTGCTTCCATTTCCGCAAAGGCGCCGGGAATGAGCACCTGGTCCATCCCCTGTCCAATATCGATAATAAAGAAATAATGACCGAGTCCGGTTTTTAACGGGCGGGACTCGATTTTGCTCAAGTTAATGTTGCGCCAGGAAAAAGCGGACAGCACTTGATGCAGTGCTCCAGCTTTATCAGACGGCAGCGTGATCACAACTGTTGTTTTATCATGCGGATTAGCAAGCGGCAGCGACAGCTCTTTTTCCTGTCTGGCTAACACAATAAAACGCGTATGATTAAAACTGTAATCATGTATATTCACTTTAGCGACCGCCAGATCATATTCCTGGGCAGATACTTCATTCGCTATCGCTGCCAGCCGCTGCTCAGGGTGTTCCTTTATGTATTTAGCTGCAGCCGCTGTAGACGTCATTTGTTCGTATGGGATTCCTTGAAAATAACTATGTAAAAACTTATGGCACTGCGCGATCGCATGCGGATGGGAAAGCACTTTTTCCGACTTCTGCCATTCATATGCGTTTTGTTTATGCACGAGTAAATGCTGCTGTATCGGCGCTGTCACTTCAGCCACAATTTTCAAGTCGGCTTCATGGAATAAATAATCAATTGTTAAATTGACCGTTCCTTCAAGTGTGTTTTCAATCGGCACAACGGCGAGATCCGCTTCTTCGTTAATAACGGCATCCATGCAGGCAGGGATCGTTAAATGAGGATAACGTTCTTCTCCCGGAAAAGCATGGCGTACCGCTAAATCGGTAAAAGTGGCCGCGGGTCCTAAAAAAGCAATTTTTCGCAATTACATCTTCTCCTTTTAAGAAAATTGGGAATCTTTCAAGCAGACAGAAGTCGGCTCTTACCCGCCTGAGCCGAGCACTTCCACGGTATCGACAAATTCGAGTTTTCCCAGTTCTGCCAACATATCATCCAGGTCGATCGTCATCTCGCTCACATTCAAAGAAAGCGTTACATTCGCTCTTCCTTGGAGGGGGATCGTCTGGTGGATTGTTAAAATATTTCCGTCATATTTAGCGACGAGCCGCAGCAGTTCAGACAGTGTACCGGACCGGTCTTCTAGGTGAAAGAACAGCGTAATAATCCGTTCCTTTACCACTTTATGAAAAGGAAAGACCGTATCTCGGTATTTGTAAAAGGCACTTCGGCTCAAATCGACTTTTTTAACTGCTTCCCATATGGAATCTGCCCGGCGCCGGTCGATCAACTCTTTCGCTTCGAGTGTTTTTTTCATCGCTTCCGGCAGTACATCTTCACGTACGAGGTAAAATTTACGATCAAAATCCTTCTTAACCACTGCCCTATCCTCACCTTTAAAGCGGAAGCGGCTGTTCAGACTCGGCAGACATAAGACGGACCGCCTGTGTGGCGCTCTTTGCCACACAGGCGTGACGGCTATACCTTCGAGTCTGGCCGCTGCAGCTAGATAAACTTTTAAAGCAGAAGGCGCTTGTTCAGCGCGATAGCGGATTTATAGCTCTTTGTCGGAGTCGCTCTTTGACTCCGATAGAGAGAGCGAAATCAGCGTACGCGCTAGCGCCTGCCTTGCTCAGCCGCGACAAGCATATGACAGGCTGAAGAAATGGCGTTTTTTTGCCATGCAGTCAGACTGGCATATGCTCTTGAGCCCCAAGGAGGCGCAACTAGACACCTTCCCTACTCCACAAATTCAAATTCATACTCAAGCAGACGGACGATGTCGCCGTCTTCTGCTCCGCGTTCACGCAGTGCATCGTCCACTCCCATGGAACGAAGCTGGCGGGCAAAGCGGCGGATTGAATCTTCACGTGAGAAATCAGTCATTTTGAACAGCTTCTCAACTTTTGCTCCGCTCACGATGAATACGCCTGCCGAATCTCTCGTAATGGCAAACTCCGCCGGCTGGTCTTCATGTTTGTACATAACGCGGTGAATACCTTTTTCCACTTCCAATTCTTCAAGCGGAAATTCAGGCGTTTCGTCCACTTTATCCGCTACTGCAAACAACAGCTCTTTTAACCCTTCACGAGTAATGGCGGAGATCGGAAAAATCGGTGTCTCCCCATTTATTTTTTCTTTGAATTTTGCCAGATTTTCTTCTGAATCCGGCATATCCATTTTGTTGGCGACGATAATTTGCGGGCGCTCTGTCAGCCTTAAATTATATTCTTTCAGCTCTTTATTGATCGTCACATAATCGTCATAAGGGTCACGGCCTTCCATGCCGGACATGTCTATGACGTGGACAATAACGCGCGTCCGTTCAATATGGCGCAAAAACTGATGGCCGAGACCCACTCCTTCATGCGCTCCTTCAATTAATCCCGGAAGGTCTGCCATGACGAAACTTCGGCCGTCTTCTGTTTCTACAACACCGAGGTTCGGTACAATCGTTGTAAAATGGTAAGCGGCAATTTTCGGACGGGCAGCGGAAACAACGGAAAGCAACGTAGATTTACCAACGCTTGGAAAACCGACGAGTCCGGCATCCGCCAATAGTTTCAATTCCATCACAATGTAGCGCTCGAGTCCTGGTTCCCCGTTTTCGGACAGCTCCGGAGCCGGGTTGGCCGGCGTAGCAAAGCGGGAGTTTCCGCGTCCGCCGCGTCCGCCGCGTGCGATGACTGCCCGCTGGCCATGATCTGTTAAATCGGCGATAACTTCTTTCGTGTCATCGTCCATAACGACTGTGCCCGGTGGAACTTTCACGACCATATCCGCCGCATTTTTGCCGTGCTGATTTTTGCTCATGCCGTGCTCGCCGCGCGGTGCTTTAAAGTGACGCTGATAACGGAAGTCCATCAATGTTCTTAATCCTTCATCCACTTCAAACACCACATCAGCACCGCTGCCGCCGTCTCCGCCGGCCGGGCCTCCTTTTGGCACATACTTCTCACGCCGGAAAGCGACCATACCGTTTCCGCCGTCTCCGCCTTTTACGTATATTTTCACCTGATCTACAAACATAAAGTCCTCCTGTTAGTAATGAAGCATTCGCTCTTTTCTAAAGCGTTTTTACACTACTGCTTCAAACAGCATTTCTCTCGCTGAGTGCGAGTGGATTTTCCATTTCTTTACGCCAGGCACATCCGATGCTTCTGTTAATTCACGGATCAGTGCCTCTGCATCCGTTATTATTCCACTGAATTCAAAAAAGAAACGGAGCCCTTCGTTTGCATCTTCAATGGAAAGATACAAATGATTATCAGCATATTGCTCAATGCGGTTCTCAACCAAATAAAAAAGTGACGTCATCCATCGTACTAGACGGCTGTCATCCGCTTCTGTCCGGATATTCATATTTAGCACTTCATATTCGAGACGAAACGAATGCTCTTCCCAATTAAATGTGATAAGCATTTCCGCAAGCTCCGGCAAAGGCAAATTGCATAAGTGAGCTTCTTGTCTTGCCTGCATCACTGTTCGTTCAATCGCCCGCTCCGCTTCTTCTATTTTTCCAAGCGCAATAAACCCCTTAATGAGCTGAATATGGTTCATCCAGTCATGCCGGGCATGTTGAAGCGCCTTGATTACAGTCCAATCGTCGTTTTTCATATCCATCGCACAGGATACCCCCCTTGTGCCAAACGCGTATGGAAAGAGAGGTGTTCTGTTGCATTCAGACATCAACTGCCCCATTACCAACCATACGTCTGCAGTCTTCCATTTGATCTGCCTGTTAGTTCCGGCTTTCAATTAGTATAACAGAAATTGATTCAAATAGAGATATCAAACTCTTGAAATCAAGAACAAAATGGCAATAAAGAAAGCTCTAACCTGTTGGTTAGAGCTTTCTGGCAAGAGTTGTATCATTATTGAGCTGCAGGATATACGCTCACTTTTTTCTTGTCACGGCCAAAACGCTCAAAACGAACGACGCCGTCTACTTTTGCGAATAAAGTGTCGTCACCACCGCGGCCAACGTTTTCACCAGGGTAGATTTTTGTTCCACGCTGACGGTAAAGAATGGAGCCGCCTGTTACGAACTGACCATCTGCACGCTTAGCACCGAGGCGCTTTGCTTCAGAGTCACGTCCGTTCTTTGTAGAACCAACCCCTTTTTTCGATGCGAAAAATTGAAGGTCTAATCTTAACATGAGTTTCACCTCCTGTTAGTGAAAAATAATTTTTATATGTTTGCTATACTCACGTTCGATCGTCTGCAAGGAAACAATCATTCCTTCGAGAAGCAGCTGAACTTTTTCATCCGTGCCGGCCGGAAGAGTATCCGGGATACGGCAGCAGAGAAATCCGCCTTCTTTCCCTTGTTCAATGTCCAATTTGGCATCGGTCAGTGAAAGAATCGCATTCAGTGCACCGAAAGAAACAGCTGTCGCCCCTGCACAAACGAGATCTTTTCCATGTTCAGCAAATTCCGCATGACCATCCATTGTGAAAGAAGAGATTCTTCCGGACGGCTGCTTCGTTATTTCTACCTGAATCATTGGACCATCGCCTTACGCGTTGATTTTTTCAATCACGACTTTAGTGTATGGCTGACGATGACCTTGTTTTTTACGGTAGTTTTTCTTTGCTTTAAATTTAAAAACAGTAATTTTCTTTTGACGGCCTTGTTTTTCAACTTTAGCTGTAACAGTGGCACCTTCAACAAGCGGGCTGCCTACTTTTACATCTTCACCGCCGACGAATAATACTTGATCAAATGTGACAGAATCACCTTCTGCAGCATTTAATTTTTCAATGTAGATGGCTTGGCCTTCTTCTACTTTCACTTGCTTACCGCCAGTTTCAATAATTGCGTACATTCCCTGCACCTCCTTAATAACTCAGACTCGCCATTCGCAGGTGGTTTACCGGAGCAAACGCTTATGACCTGTTATGCGCGGTTGTAGCACGGGTGCTACAAACAATAACATTAAAATCTTATCACTTCAGGTATTTCATGTCAACTTCTTTTTCTGGACGTTCCTTTGGCCGCCAAGTCTTCATAAGCACCCGCACGTACAAATTTTCCCGTTGGCAAATCGGCGTTAATTACCCGGTATATAATTTTTTTATGAAGCAGTTCTTCCAGCTTTTCATGGTATTCATTTTTCTCTCCGGCGAAGACTGTCATTACGTCTGACGTTACTTCAACAAGCACTGCCTCCTCGCTGCTGCGGGCGTATTCAAACAATTTTCTCTCCAGTTGAAACGCCGCTGTTTCCGCACTGATCACTCGTCCCTTTCCGTGGCATGTCCGGCAAGGAACCGTCATCGTTTCTAAAAGTGAGGGCTTTGTTTTCTTGCGGGTGATCTGCATAAGGCCTAAAGTGGTAAATCCTCGAATGGAAATTTGTTTCGGGTCTTTCTTCGCTTCTTGTATGAGGAGTTTTTCTACTTTCTCCCGGTCTGCTTCACTGAGCATATCAATAAAATCAATGAGGATAATACCGCTTATATCACGAAGCCGGAGCTGGCGTATACATTCTGCCGCGGCTTCTTTATTTGTAAGGAGCACCGTCTGTCCCTGGCTGCTTTTGCCGGTAAATTTGCCGGTGTTCACGTCGATTACTGTCATCGCTTCTGTGCGGTCAATAACAATAAACCCGCCGCTCGGCAGCCAGACCACACGTTTTAAAGCAACGTCTGCAGCTTCTCGTAAACCATAAGCAGAAAATACTTCTTCATCTGCTGAATGCAAAACAGAAGGCCAATTACAATTTTCAAAACGGGGATCTTCTTTTACACTCGACAGAAAGCCCAGTTCGTCACAAATAAGCTCTCCTTCACCGAGCGCATGCATCCGCGCAAACAGTTCGTCTTTCAAATGCTGCTTTTCCATTAATAAAGCAGGCGCCCCTGTCCGCTCTGCTCTTTTCACTAATTTTTCATGTTCGGAGCGCAGCCATTTCCACTCGGCGAGCATCGCTTCTTTCGGCTCGTTCAATGCAGCCGTACGAACGATCAATCCTTCTTTCTCCTGCTTATGCTTTTCAATCCAATCTGTCCACTCCCGGCGCTTTTCGTCGTTCCCAATTTTTTTAGATAATGCGACATAGCCGCCTTCCGGCAAATAAACGAGCAGCCCGCCCGGCCACTCAACAACAGCTGACAGCCGCGGCGCTTTCATTTCCGATCCATCTTTCGTCACTTGAACGATTATCTTTTGCCCTTGATGAAGAAGTTCGCTGATCGGCTTGTTTTGATGGTCAGGCAAATCATTCCGGTGCAAATATGCATTTTTCTCCAAGCCGATGTTCACAAAACAAGCATTCATGCCTTTTTCCACTTTTGAGACAAGGCCATAATAAATAAAGCCGACACGGGATGCGTGTGACGGCTGAAATACGTGAAATTGGTCTGCCTGGCCGTTTTTGATGACAGCCAGTCTTTTTTCTCTGCCTTTCATGCTGACAATCAATGTATTCATTTAAAACCCGCTTTCCTGTTTTTAACTTCACTTTACTGGTATAGAGCTTTCCCGTCAATCAACTGGCAGCAAGTCCCGCAGGCAGGCGCTCGTTTTCTTTTCGGAGAAATAAGCATAAAGCAATTCATTTTCGTCGAGCCTCGTCTGTTTTTCCCCCTCGCCTGTCACGTATATAATATGCTTGGCGTTCCGTTGAAATCGTTCAAGAACGTTCATTACCGGTTCACCGGCTACTGCAGTCAGCGGCTTTAACTCGGCGGCTGGGCCTTTATTACCATAGTGCCGTTCAAGCAAAAACCGCATAAAGGCGTACCGTTTTTCTTTCCAAGTCCGCCAGAGCGCCCACGCTAAATAAATAAATAACGCCCATGCCTGTAAGTGAAAGGGAAAGAAAACAAAAACAACAGCTTGCAAACATACCAGCAAACAGGCTGAACAAATAATAACGAGGCGAAAAGCAGCTAAAAAAGGTTTCGCCGCAGAAAATAACAGCATGAGCAGCTTGCCGCCATCAAGCGGATAGACTGGGAGCAAATTAAACAGCAAAATGGCGGCATTCATTTGCCAGAAGGTTTCATAAATATTGTCTGGAAGCCAGCCGGCTGCATGCACCAGCCAAGCTCCTGCAAACAGCCAAAGATGCTGAGCGGGACCGGCAAGTACAACGAGCAGCTCTTCTTTAAATGGCCTGTTTCCGTGCTCGTCTACTTCTGCCACACCACCAAATGGAAGAAAAACAATTTTTCTAATCCGCCAGCCAAACGCACGAGCTGCCAACACATGGCCTAATTCATGAATAGCGATGACGATAAAAACAAGTAAAAGGTTTAAAAAAGATCCTGTCAGCACACAAACACCAGTCACTCCCCACAGCAGCGGATGAATATGCACACTCTTCACCAAGTTACTCAAACTGAACCGCCTGATTCGGGTCAATGAACACACCATCCCGCTTAATCGCTAAATAAAATTGGCTTGCTTCTGCTTTGGCGAGCGTGCTTCCCGCCTTCACTCTTTCATAAGATTGGACTGATGAGGAAGCTAGGTGCCCATACCACGATTCGCTGTTGTCGGCGTGCTGCAAAATAATCGTTTTTCCAAGACCTTCTTTCGTTCCGGTAAAAATAACGGTTCCTTCTTTGATCGCCTTCACTTCTTCTGTCGGTCCGGTTTCAATAAGAATACCTTGTCCGTTCGTTTGAAAATCTTCCAAAATGCGGCCCGCTGCCGGCAAGGCGAATCCGGGAGCTTCTTCTCGATTTTCTTCTTTTGGCGCCCAATCTTCTACAGTAAATGGCAGCGGTTCTCCTAACGTGTTCTCATACCACTCAGCTGCTTTTGAAAAAGGAAACTCATTCTCCATCGTCTTTTTCATCCACCCCTGTCCTTCTTCAAAGATCGGAGACGGATGCTGGAACATGATGGCTGTTGCTAATACTAAAGCAGCGGCTGCAAGCCATTTAAACAAAAAGCGTTCCCAGCTAAATAACGGATGCAGTTCTTCTTTATCTTCTGTCAGCGGGAACAGTTCTTTTTCTTCTTTCACCCGGCTTTCCCCCCTTAAACATAAGTTTGTACACTATATGACAGACAAGCCTGATTAAGAAGAATGAATTCCGGCAGAAACAAAAGTGCAAGCGCCTGGAACAGCCCCGACAAGCAAATGTTCTTTCCTCAAAGAAGTCCGCTTTTTGACTTCATTGAGGAAAGGTTATTTGACCTCGAGGGGCTAGGCGCTGGAACTGGACGTAGACCCGCTCTATTAACAAAGGTATCCACCCTGCGATTATTTTATAGTACGATAAACAATAAAAAAGCTGCCTGCAGCCCAATGGCTTGCAGACAGCTTCCTCGATTATTATTATGAACGAACACCAAAAAATTTTTTCAAGCGTGTGAAAAATCCATCCTTCGAATCTTCCAGCTGTTGAAGAGGAACAGATTCTCCGAGAACTCTTCTCGCTATATTCCGGTAGGCAATCGATACCCGGTTATTTGGATTATGGGCAATCGGCTCGCCGTTATGAGCCGATTTAATGACTTCATCATCGTCTGCCACAATGCCGAGCAGTTCGATCGACAAATGAGCGGCCACTTCATCTACATCAAGCATGTCTCCCTGCTGCATCATATGACTGCGGATCCGGTTGATAATCAGCTTCGGAGGCTCCATTCCTTCTTCTTTTTCCAGGAGCCCAATCACTCTGTCAGCATCCCGGACAGCTGATTTTTCAGGGGTGGTGACGACAATTGCTTTATTAGCTCCAACTACAGCATTTTTATAGCCTTGTTCAATTCCAGCCGGACAATCAATTAAAATATAATCAAAATCCTGCTTCAATTCGTCTACGAGCTTCTTCATCTGCTCAGGCTGAACTGCCGACTTATCTGTTGTTTGAGCTGCCGGCAGCAAATAAAGCAGGTCATTGAAGCGTTTGTCTTTTACGAGCGCTTGATGGATTTTGCAGCGTCCTTCTACAACATCTACTAAATCATAGATAATCCGGTTTTCAAGCCCCATAACGACATCTAAATTTCTAAGGCCGATATCTGTATCGACTAAACAAACTTTTTTCTCTTGCAGTGCGAGTGCGGTACCTAAATTAGCCGAAGTGGTCGTTTTACCGACTCCGCCTTTTCCAGATGTAATGACTATAGCCTCACCCAACGTGGTTTCCCCCTTTAAACGTAGAAATATCCGGTCTCAGATGCTTCAACACCTGTAAGCGGTCAACAACAATCTGGTTAGAATCATCTATGTAGGCGCATTCCGTTTCCAAGCTTTCTTCTTCTTCATAACGGTCAGGCGCACGATTTAAATAGCGGCTGATTCTAAGCTGGGACGGCATCATCCGACCGGCAGCAATCACCGCCTCGTCATCTCCGTAACAGCCGGCATGGGCCACTCCTTTTAAAGTCCCCAACACAAAAATATTTCTTCCAGCTCTCACCGTCCCCCCTGGGTTAACGTCGCCGATTAACAGCAAGTCTCCTGGGACTTCAAGCACTTGTCCGGAACGAATTCTTCCTGTGTAAGAAACAACTTCGCTTTCTTCTTTCCAGCGAATGGCTTCTTCCATTGTCATCACATTAGATTTGACCGCTTCCACTGCCAGGTGTTCACGCTGGCTGATCAGTTCTGTAATTTCTTTTATATCTTCATCCAATAAATAGCGATTCCCTGCCTGGACCGTAACTGTAATGATAGAGCCGTGTTCCTGACCGTTGACGGCATCCATTTTTTCTTTCAGCTCTTCCAGCAATTCATTAAACGCACATTTATCGTTCAAATGCAGGGTCAGCCCATCTTTTGTCCCTTTAATGACAACGTTCTGTTTTGTTTTCATAGCACGATATTCACCTCTGTTGTCCAATTAATTCGACAAACCTTCTTCTGATTCCTCTTTACACTTTTCTGGACTTAGTCATTATAAATGCGCCGGAGCTTTTCAAATGCGTTTTTTAACGGCAGCGCTAAAAGTAAGTAAAAGATAAGATTTAAAAGCAAAGTCGGCCCCAGACGGATCGAAGCAAATTGTGTTACAGTCATTTCCGTCCGCTCAATGAGCACGTTCAACTGAAACATAATCAGCTCCAGCAAAAAAATTCCGAACAGAATAATAAAGCCCAAAATGAATAAATGGTTTTGCAGTACTTTCACAAGTTTCGATGTGATGTACACAATCAGAGGCAGAAAAAACATGTACGCCCCCAGTATTCCTGTGTAAAAAATATCAAAAAGAAAGCCAAACAGAAACCCATATTTAATGGCTGTGTTGCGGTCGAAAAAAATGGACATGAATAATAATCCAACCGTAAAGAAACGCGGAACGATCACATATTTCCCGTTAAAAGCCGTGTCCGGCAACACAGCGGTAAATAAGCTGTCGCTGTAAAAAAGCACGAGCATTAGCAATGGGAGAAGAAGCCGTTTCACAAATTTCCCTCCTCAACGAGAACCTGTTTGCGTTCTTTCTTTTGCGGAAGGACAGTCGTCATGCTGCGTTTTGTAACCATGACATGCTCGAGATCATTAAAGGAAGCGGCTGGTTCAATGAGTGCCGTCTGAGTTAAGCCAAATTCATCAGGCACCATTTTTTTTATCTTTCCAATGACTAATCCTTTCGGAAAGACGCCGCCTTTTCCTGAAGTAGTGACGAGCATTCCTTTTTTCACACTGGAATCGTAAGGAATCTTCGTCATTAACAGTGATTTTTGCTCTTTATCATAGCCTTCAATCAAACCAAATATATTGCTTTTTCCCTGAATCATCGCTGATACACGGTTTCTCGAATCGTGAGCACTTAACAACTGAACAGTGGATGTGAATTTCGATGTGTTTTTCACTTTCCCAATTAGTCCTTCGGCTGTGATAACAGCCATGTTCGGCTGAATGTCATTTGCTTCTCCCTGGTCGATCGTAATCACATCATACCAGCGGTCCGGATTACGGGCGATCACCGTCGCCTGCACCGGCTCGTAATCTGCTAAACTCTTCTTTTTACCGAGCACATTCCGGAGTTCCTGATTGTCTTTTTTGAGACGCGCTACATCACTTTCCAACTGGGCTGTTTTTTTAATTCTTGCTTTTAATTCTTTATTTTCGTCATATGTACTTCGTAAGTCTTCAATCTCACTAAAAAAACCTGCGAAACCATTTGCAGGTTTAGATACAACTGCTTGCCCTAAACCGACAATGTCTTTGACGAATTGCTCCGGCCAGGATAAATTATCCCTATCGCGAAGAGAAAAACCAATTAAAGCGACAAGAACAATAATGCTCCCAAGAAGAATGATCAGACGCTTATTTGTAAAAAACTGTGGCATATACTCCACCTCTGTTTGTTTGCATTAAGTTAGAATCCGACAGCTTTTAGCCGCTTCCGGATTACATTAAAAGCGGAAGGCGCTCGGCCAGCAGCGACAAGCATAAGGCGAACTGACTACATGGCGCTTTTTAGCCATGCAGTCAGTTTGACTTATGACCTCGAGCTGCTAGCGCCTGCAGCTAGATATCTTTAAAAGCGGAAGCGCCTGGTCTGCCGCGACAAGCAAATGTTCTTTCCTCAAAGAAGTCCGCTCTTTGACTTCATTGAGGAAAGGTTATTTGACCTCGAGCGGCTAGGCGCTGCAGCTAGATAAAATTGTACCTTATTTGCCCTTGTTTTTAAATAAATCAATATGATCAAGCGCCATTCCCGTTCCGATTGCTACACAGTCGAGTGGATTTTCGGCGATGATTACCGGCATATTCGTTTCTTTGCTGATGACTTTGTCTAAATTGCGAAGCAGTGCGCCGCCGCCTGTAAGTACAATTCCCCGGTCCATAATATCTGCCGCCAATTCAGGCGGTGTTTGCTCAAGCGTGCTTTTTACCGTATCAACAATCGCCGTCACCGTGTCTTTTAATGCATCAGCAATTTCTGCCCCGGTAATTTCAATTGTTTTCGGCAGTCCTGTCAACAAGTCACGACCACGAATTTCCATGCTCGGGATTTGTTCAAAGTCACCGGCTGAACCGATTTCCATTTTGATCGTTTCCGACGTTCGGTCACCGATTAATAAATTGTACTGTTTGCGAATATAAGCAACAATCGCATCATCCATTTCATCGCCGGCAATACGCAAAGACTGGCTTGTGACGATGCCTCCTAGAGATATGATCGCCACTTCAGTCGTGCCGCCGCCAATATCGACAACCATACTGCCCGTCGGCTCCCATACAGGTAGATTGGCGCCGATTGCGGCTGCAAACGGTTCTTCAATCGTATATGCATCGCGGGCACCAGCCTGGCGGGTCGCGTCAATGACTGCCCGCTCTTCGACGGCTGTAATGCCGGATGGTACACAGATCATCACATACGGTTTGCTTGTAAAAAAGCCTTTTCCACTTTTTGTCGCTTGTTTCAAATAATATTTAATCATCGTTGCTGTTGTTTCATAATCAGCAATAACGCCGTCTTTCATTGGGCGCGTCGCTACAACATTCCCCGGTGTACGGCCGATCATCTTTTTCGCATCGTTTCCAACCGCTACAATTTGTTTCGCATCTGTTTGAAGCGCCACAACAGACGGCTCACGTAAAACGACGCCTTTTCCTTTTAAATAAACGAGCGTATTAGCCGTTCCTAAATCTATTCCAAGATCTCGGCTTCCAATTCCAAACATACAAGTATCTCCCTTTCTCGGTCCATTACTTTTATCGTGATTGATTTAGCATCATTCTTCAAGTTTTCGACAAAAACAACTAGCAAAAATCATAACTTATATTATAACTGAAGGAAAAAAAAAATCCTAGCGTTATAAATAGCCTTTTTCTTTCAGACTTACGTATTTCTTTTCACCTATGATCAGATGATCAAGCAACTCAATGCCAAGAATTTTGCCGCATTCTGCGAGCCGCTTCGTCACATCTATGTCTTCCTTACTCGGACCCGGGTCGCCCGACGGATGATTGTGAATACAAATAATGGAAGCTGCTGAGCGGCGAAAAGCTTCTTTGAAAACTTCGCGCGGATGCACGATCGAAGCGTTTAAGCTGCCAATAAACAGCGTTTGCTTGTGCAACACTTGATTTTTCGTATTGAGATACAAGCAGACAAAATGTTCCTGGGTGAGAAATCTCATTTCTTCCATCACATAGTTGGCCCCGTCTTCCGGCGAACGAATGACGTAGCGGTCTTCGAATTTCAATTGACTGATGCGCCGGCCTAGTTCAAGTGCAGACATGATTTGCACGGCTTTTGCTTCACCGATGCCTTTAATGGAAGTAATTTCTTCGAGAGAGGCTTCTTTCAGCAGGCGGAGTCCATCAAATGTTTTTAAGAGGCGATTAGCTAGTTGCAAGACGGATTCACTTTTCGTTCCCGTCCGCAAAATAATGGCGAGAAGTTCATGATTGGACAGACTGGCCGCTCCGCTCGCGATCATTCGCTCCCGCGGGCGGTCTTCTGAAGGTACATCGCGGATCATAAATGTTTCTTTTGGCATTTTTTTCTCTCCTTTTATCCTTTTTAGGAATGGGAGGAAAAAGCAGTACCTTGCCAGCCGAGCCGCTTAAGCTGCCTGTACAAAGAAGCGATCGGGAGCCCGACAACAGAGAAATAGTCACCGTCAATTTTTTTCACAAAGACAGCACCCGCTCCCTGAATGCCGTACGCACCCGCTTTATCAAACGGTTCACCAGTGTCCAGGTAGCTGTTCATTTCCTCTTCTGAAAGCTCCCAAAAAGTGACGTTTGTTTTTTCATAAAAAACGTACTCATTCGCCTCATATGTTACGGCCACTCCTGTATAAACAGAGTGTACGCGGCCTGAGAGGCGCTGAAGCATTTTCTTCGCCTCTTCACGATCACTTGGCTTTCCTAAAATTTCTTCATCAAGGACAACGATCGTATCCGCACCGACCACAAAGCTATTTTCATGATCTTTTGCCACTGTGGCAGCTTTCATGGAAGCTAATTGCATAACTGTTTCTTCTGGAGACATTCCAGGGGAGATCGTTTCATCAGCATGGCTTACTTCAACTGTAAACACCAGGCCAATCTGTTCGAGGAGTTCTTTTCGGCGGGGAGAACCCGAGGCTAAAATCAACTGCGTCAAAATCAATCACCTTTCTTTCGAGGTATAAGGGAGATACAAAGCTATCTTATCAAAAACGGAACAATACTACAAACTTTTCCAAAATAGAAGCCACCCGATAAAACCCGCACTGTTTTCATTAGTGCGGGCAGAAAAGGAATAAAAATTAACTCATTGTCCGTAAACGGCTAAAAAAGCCAGAAGCTTCTCTTGCGCAGCTTTGGCGGCCTGCGGCTGATCGCTTTTGGCTTCAGTTAACGCTTCTGTCAGTAATTGTTTTAGTTTGGCGGATGTCTCGTCTTTCGACGGGATATTCACCGCCTGCAGTTTTTGTTCAGCCTCTTGAAGCTTATTTAAATCAGCAGGAACCCCGGCTGACTTTTTCCCGCTTTCTTCGGCAATAACCGGGAAAAGTGCGGCCAGTTCCCCAGCCGTTTCCTGCAAGTTTTCGGCAGGGGCAATGGATGTTTGTTTGGCGTAAACAGCAGCGCCTGCTGTTTCATATGTGCTTCCAATCAATTTAGCGGTTTCTACGGTGGATGAAGCAGCCAGTAAAATAATGTGCTGGTCGTTTTGCGTCACGACTTCAGCAGGCAGTCCTTTGCTTGCCAATTGTTTTTCCATCACAGCAGCGGCTTCTTTTGTCGAAAATACGCCGCCTTGGACAACAGCCATCTCTACTGGAAGAAGCGGAGTGCCGGCCGCTTTCGGAGTGGCAGGTGCAGCTGGAGCAGGCGCTTCTTTTTCAACTTTTGCTTCTTTTAAAATGGCTTGCGGCGGCACTTCTTCCTTTTGCGTAACAACTTTTACCATCGCATAGCCCAATAGCAAACCGATTAACACGGCGCTGACCACAATAATAAACAACTTGCCCGCTGTCCACTTCGCAGCCGGTCTTTTTAACGAGACATATTGCTCGAGCACGTCTTCTTTCCGCTCTGTTTCCTCAGGAAAAATCCATTGAAATTCTTCTTCTTCTTTTTTCGGTTCAGCTGCTGCTGCACTTTCCGTTGATCCTTTTTTCCAATCTGGTACGATCAGCTCTTTCCGTTCCTGCTTTTTCTTATTGTCGCCGATCGTTAAAAAAATGTCTTGCGATTTCTTCGGCTTGTCCATTTGAGATCACCCTTCCACATCCATTGAAGTTGCCTTCATGCTATCACAGCGAATAAAAAAAAGAACAAGACTTTTGTCGTCCTGTTCTGGAAAAATTTCGGCAAATATTTTTGTGTTTCGTCTTATCTTTCACCGTGTTTCAACGGAAGAAAGACAGGTAGAACTTAAACATAACATCACCGTAAAATAATGCTAGCAAAGAGGCAAATGCAATAAAGGGACCAAATGGGAATGGCTGCCTCCGTTTGACTTTCCCTAGAAGCATGCCGAGAAGCCCGCCAATTGTTCCAAGCCAGAGCGAGAGAAAGAAAGTAAGAAAAAAACCCTTTAATCCCAGCGCGAATCCGAGTAAAGTAAACAACTTTATATCTCCGCCTCCAATACCTCCCCGGCAGGCCGCCGCAACAATCATCATTAAAATAAAGCTGACTGCGGCGCCTATCAAAGCATCCAGTTTAAGCGGCATCGATAAAAAAAGCCACTCGATAAAAAATAAACAAGTAAAGAACAAAAGTATTTTATTAGGAATGATCATGTAGACGACATCGGAGATAAAAATAATGCTTAACAAAGAAATGAGAATCAACGCTTTTAAGAAAGGGAATTGAAGGCCGAATACCGCGTACGCGGCGGCAAACAAACAAGCAGTGGATAGTTCTGTGAAGGGATAAATTGGAGAAATGAGTAAACCGCACCTTCGGCATGATCTTTTCTGCCAGACGTAGGATAAAACCGGTATAAGCTCGGGAGGGGATAAAATACAATGACATTTCGGGCAGGAACTTCTCGGAAACATAATAGACTTTCCTATTGGAATTCTTAAACCAACCACATTGAAAAACGAGCCAAATATAAGACCAATAATAAAGATCAGGAGCGTCACTTTTTTGTTCTCCCATAAAAAGTGTTGAGTAAACGATCATTTTTACTGTCTTTTATACACATAACTTTTTCCTCCTTTATTTCTTATAAGGAACCTCCTTTTCACTTTACCATGTTTTTCTACATAAAAAAACCGTTCCATAAAGAACGGTTAAAACTGTTTTTTCACTTCCGAAATAAAGTAAAGCGATCCGGTGATGACGAGCACTTCGTCTTCTTTAGCAGAAATTTCAAATTCACTGATGACTTTTTTCCAGTCTTCTTTCCATTGGTGAATGGAAAGAAGCGGTTCGAAGTCTTTCTCCCCTGCTGCTCGTGGAAAGTTGAAGCTTGTGAAAATGACCGAGTCAGCTGCTTTTCTAAGCAGAGCGGCCATATCGCCCAGCTTTTTGTCTTTTAAGCCGGCAAATAAAGCGGTGATACGTTTGTCCGGATAACGCTCTTTCAAGGAAGCAGCGAGTGCTTCCATGCCTTCCGGATTATGGGCACCGTCCAGCAAAATAACTGGCTGTTTGCAAATTTGTTCCATCCTTCCGGGCCAGTAAGCAGCTTGGAGCCCAAGGCGAATATGTCCTTCTTCCACATTGAAGGCATAAAAGGCACGCAAGTACAAAATAGCCATGACAGCCAGTGCCGCATTCTCTGTTTGGTGAAGGCCGTTTAAACCGGTGCGCAAGTCTTTCATGTCAGCAAAAACAGATTGAAAATGGAAAAGCTCGCCTTGTGGCAGCGATTCCTGCCAGTCAGTTTTGAATTGTTCACCGAACTGATAAACGGCGGATTTAGCTTCTTTTGCCCGCCTTGTAATCACCTCTTGAGCAGCTATTTGTTTAACACCAGAAATGACCGGCACCCCATTTTTAATAATGCCTGCTTTTTCAAAGGCAATATCTTCAATCGAGTCGCCAAGAAATTGCATATGATCCATTCCGATCGTCGTAATGATAGAGACGAGTGGATGAATCACATTTGTGGAATCGAGCCGCCCGCCGAGTCCGACTTCAAACAGCACGATGTCGACTGGCCGGATGTACGCAAAATAATAGAGCGCCATCGCGGTGATGATTTCAAACTCACTCGGCCCGCCGAGTTCAGTTTTTTCCAACTCATCTGCGAGCGGCCGGATGATTTCGACGAGCTCAATAATCGCTTCATCGCTGACCGGATCGCCGTTCACACTGATCCGTTCGTTAAACTGCTCTATGTACGGTGAAGTGAATGTACCAATTTCATAGCCTGCTTCCTGTAAAATTGAATGCATATAAGTTACTGTTGATCCTTTGCCGTTCGTTCCCGCAATGTGGACGGTTCTCAATCGGCGCTCTGGGTGATCGAGCTTTTTCATGAGCCATTCCATCCGCTTCAGACCCGGCTTAATGCCGAGCGGCAGCCGGCCATGAATCCAATTTAGTGCTTCTTTGTATGTATTCAGCATAATTTCCCTCCTAAAAAGCTATATCAATGAAGGTTCGGCTATTTATAAGCCTAAAACGAGATTATATTATTCGATTGATCTTACTTATTATTCAAATGCCCTTATTTATTAGCTGATCCATCTTGCTTATTATCCAACTTTGCAAATTGAGGACGACTTGTAAAAAGACGAACCTGCAGGCCGCAGATTCGTCTTCCCATTAAATTATCCTTTCATTTCCTTCATGCGTGCTTCGACGGCTGCGCGTTTTTCTGAGTAGTCTTTTTCTTTCGCCCGCTCTTCGTCCACAACTTTTTGAGGCGCTTTGCTGACGAAGCGCTCATTGCCGAGTTTTTTCTGCACTCGCTCGACTTCGCCGTTCCATTTGTCCCATTCTTTTTGCAGACGGGCTAACTCTTCTTCGATATTAATTAATCCTTCAAGCGGCAAAATCAATTCTGCACCTGTTACAACAGCTGTCATCGCTTTATCAGGAGCAGCCACATCCGTGGATAAAACGAGTTCTTCCGGATTACAGAATCGTTCAATATACGCACGATTATATTGGAGTGTGCTCAGCACGTTTTCATTTTTCGCTTTGACGATCAATTTAATTTTTTTGCTGAGCGGCGTGTTCACTTCCGCACGAATATTGCGCACAGAACGAATAATATCCACGAGCAGTTTCATGTCGGCGGCTGCTTGTTGATCGGACAGTTCGTCATTTACTTCCGGCCATTTTGCCGTCACGATCGTATCGCCGCTATGCGGCAAGTTCTGCCATATTTCCTCGGTAATAAATGGCATAAATGGATGCAGCAGGCGCATCGTATTGTCTAATACGTAAGCAAGTATCGAGCGCGTCGTTTTCTTTGCCGATTCGTTTTCGCCATATAATGGCAGTTTTGCCATTTCGATATACCAGTCGCAGAAATCGTCCCAAATAAAGTTGTACAGTACGCGGCCGACTTCACCGAATTCATAACGGTCAGCGAGCTTCGTTACCGTTGCGATCGTGTCATTTAAACGAGTTAAAATCCACTTGTCGGCAACTGATTTTTCGCCGCTCAAATCGATTTCTTCATATTTCAGTCCATTCATATTCATTAACGCAAAACGGGAAGCATTCCAAATCTTATTGGCAAAGTTCCAGATGGATTCCACTTTTTCTACAGAAAAGCGAAGATCCTGTCCTGGCGAGCTGCCAGTAGATAAGAAATAACGCAGCGAATCAGCGCCATACTGATCAATTACTTCCATTGGGTCTACGCCATTTCCGAGCGACTTACTCATTTTTCGCCCTTCAGCGTCACGGACAAGTCCGTGGATAAGCACATCTTCAAATGGACGTTCACCTGTAAATTCCAGTCCTTGGAAAATCATGCGTGATACCCAGAAGAAAATAATATCGTAGCCGGTTACGAGAACGCCGGTTGGGTAGTAGCGTTTAAAATCAGCTGCTTCCGCGTCAGGCCAGCCCATTGTGGAAAACGGCCATAGCGCGGAACTGAACCACGTATCGAGTACATCTTTATCCTGTTCCCAATTCTCAGCGTCTGCTGGTGCTTCGTGGCCGACATACACTTCGCCCGTTTCTTTATGGTACCAGGCCGGAATGCGATGACCCCACCAAAGCTGACGGGAAATACACCAGTCACGGATATTTTCCATCCAATGAAGATACGTTTTTTCAAAGCGGTCAGGTACGAAGTTGACCTTGTCTTCTTTTGACTGCAATTCCACCGCCGCATCAGCAAGCGGCTGCATTTTCACGAACCATTGCGTCGATAAGTACGGTTCTACAACTGCACCGCTTCGCTCCGAGTGGCCGACAGAATGCATATGGTCTTCGATTTCAAATAGAATGCCTTCTTCCTGCAAATCTTTTACAATTTGCTTGCGGCAGTCGAAACGATCCATGCCATTATATTTGCCGGCGCGTTCGTTCATTGTGCCGTCTTCATTCATAATAAGCACGCGCTCCAAGTTGTGGCGGTTGCCGATTTCAAAATCGTTCGGGTCGTGGGCTGGTGTAATCTTTACCGCACCTGAACCAAATTCCATATCGACATAGTCATCACCAACGATTGGAATTTCACGGCCGACGATTGGCAGAATGACCGTTTTACCGATCAAATGCTTGTAGCGCTCATCTTCCGGATGAACAGCAACAGCTGTGTCGCCAAGCATCGTTTCCGGACGTGTTGTCGCGATTTCAATGTGGCCGCTGCCGTCCGCAAGCGGATATCTCATATGGTAAAAAGCACCCTGGACGTCTTTGTAAATAACTTCAATGTCCGACAAAGCCGTTTTCGTTGCCGGATCCCAGTTAATAATGTATTCGCCGCGGTAAATTAAGCCTTTGTTGTAAAGGGAAACGAATACTTCACGCACCGCTTTCGACAAACCTTCATCCAGCGTAAAGCGCTCGCGGCTGTAATCAAGGCCGAGACCAAGCTTGGCCCATTGCTGGCGGATGAATTCCGCGTATTCTTCTTTCCACTTCCATGATTCCTCTAAAAATTTCTCGCGTCCGAGGTCATAGCGGGTTTTGCCTTCTTCACGGAGCTTTTGTTCCACTTTCGCCTGCGTGGCAATGCCCGCGTGGTCCATGCCCGGCAGCCAAAGTACATCATAGCCCTGCATCCGCTTCATCCGTGTTAAAATGTCCTGCAGCGTCGTGTCCCACGCATGGCCAAGGTGCAGTTTGCCTGTTACGTTTGGCGGCGGAATAACGATCGTGTAGGGCGCTTTTGTTTCGTCATCTTTCGCTTCAAAATACTGGCCTTTCACCCACCAGTCGTACCGTCCCTGTTCAATTGCTTTCGGGTCATATTTTGTCGGCATCGACAATTCATTATTTTCCATCGAAATTTCCTCCTTATTTTCAGAGCAAATGCGCAAGCATTTTGGTCAGCCCCGACAAGCAAATGTTCTTTTACCAAGGAAGTCCGCTTTTTGACTTCATTGGTGAAAGGTTATTTGACCTCGAGGGGCTAGGCGCTGGAGCTAGACGCAGTCTCGCTCCATTCGCAAGGTATGCGCACTGCGATATTTTATAGTTTCCTAAGCACCAAAAAACCCCTGTCGCCAAAAGGACGAAGGAGTTGTTCGCGGTGCCACCTTTTTTCACGAATGGCTGCACACAGGCAGACTCATTCGGCTCTCAATCCATTAACGGCTGGTAACCGGCTTCCGCTACTGAACGTTCACAGAAGCAGCTCACAGGCGACATTCCAAAGGGGCCTTGCGGAAAACTTTTCAGCCGTGAGTTTTCCTCTCTTTAAGCAAGCTTTGTCTTTGTACTCTTCCCGGTCTTTGCTTTTCTATATCAATCATTCATATATTATCGAAAAACAGGTGTTAACGTCAATCTTTCTTCTAATTATTTTTTAATAAACCCTTTTGACTGCAGAAAATCAAGCATGTACGCCCGGCGCGGCTCTGATAAAAAGGCAGCCATCCCGCTCGTCCAGGCGGCGTCTTTCTTGTTTGCCGTGCGGCTGGCATAGTACTTACTCATTTGCTCATCGTATTGCGGAAGCAGGACGTCATATTTTTGCTCATCATATGAATCCTCATGCAAAATCGCTTCCATTGGCAGGCGCGGCTTTACTTCGTTTGATTCTGCGGGCACGCCGACCGTTAAACCGAACAGCGGGATCACATAGTCAGGCAAATTGAGCAATTCGCTGATCGCTTGCGGATTGTTGCGCACGCCGCCAATATAGCAAATGCCATACCCTTTTGATTCCGCAGCAACGACAAAGTTTTGAGCAAATAAAGCGGTGTCAATAACAGCGACAAGCAGATTTTCAGCTGTGCTGCCTTCTATCGTTTTGCCGTGCAATGACACTGCTTTTTCCAGTCGTTTCAAGTCGGCACAGAAAACGAGCGGCAGCGCAGCAGACTCGAATTGTTGTTTATTTTTTGATAACTCCCCAAGTTTCAGCCGCTTTTCCGAATCTTTCACGCGTACGACAGAATACGCCTGTACGAAATGAGAGCTGGCTGCGTGCTGGGCAGCTTCAAGCAGGTCACGGAACGTTTCGTCTGAGATCTGTTCATTTGTATATTTTCGAACAGATGCATGGGATTTCAATAAGTCAAACATATAATCATCCTCTCTATCATTTTTTTGCGGTATGAAAAAAGTTATGTATGTCCTTTGCGCCTCTCCTCTTCAACGTAAATGACCTTCCTTCATCTGTCAAAGATCTTGCTTTAGCTGCTTGAAAAATCACCCCTTTTACCATCGTTACATATAGTAAAAGAAGAACGCTTGATGGCATTTTTTAAAGTGCCTATGAAGCAACAGGCAGGTGTGATGATGAGAAGAAGATACAATCCGTATTCCTTGCCGCCGTGGCTGCGGACCGTCCGAAGCGTCTGCTGTCAGCTGACCATTCCGTTTTGCGTGTTTCAGGGCATCCGCACCATTTTCTTTCCGACGACATTCGATGTGATTTTGATGGCCATCTTTGTGCTGATTGCCGTCGCCCTTCATCTCGAGTGGATTTAAAAAAGACGTCTGGCGAGACGTCTTTTTGTAATGGCCTATTAGCGTTCGTGAACTACCTTGAAATATACGCCCGCTGTCAAGATTGTGCACCGTTTCACTGTGTTGTGCACGACCTTCTTCACCTTCTGCATCCACCCACTTTATCACCCTTCTTCTTTCAAACTTGTAATAAAATACTCGATGTTTTTCATTTGCCAGTAATTTTTCTGGAGCTGTCGGGAATATTGGAACTCGTTTTGTTTTTGCCGGCTTAGAAAATAAGCAGCAATTGTTTCATATATCGCTCCCGGATAAGCTAAATAGCTTTGAAACAGCAGTTTTTCTCCTTTTTTCATTGGAAAAAAACTTGTGTAATACTCGAATAATTCCCTTGTTGAAGTGGATCCTTCCGGAAAGGCGTCGAGTGTGCGGGCAAAGTACGGAATTAAGTCATGGATGGGTGTGGCTCTTCGCGATTGTTCTAAATTGATAAAATAGCCGCCTCCACCTGCGTCCATTAGAAAGTGGGAAGGTTCGAGCTTTCCATGTACGTGGACAGTTCTTGCTTTCTCTTCTTCTTCTGTTGCCTGTTTCCATTCACTCAGCTTTTCTTTCGCGTAAAAAAAAGCTTGGCGAATTTCGGTGTAATATAGGCAAAAAAGCAGTTGAAACGATGACATGTACGTTTCCTTTTCCGCGAGTAACAAAAATTGTTCCAGCTGTTCTTCCTGGCGCTCCCAAACAGCGGATGTCCGTTCATATTGTTCCTCGCGCCCCGCTTTCGACACGCGCACATCAGCAGAAGAGACTAAATGCAGCCTTGCTGCTTCTCGCAGCATTTTTCTCTCTGCTTCCTGCGCTTCTTGTCTGCCGCTTTCAATCCACGGCATTAAATAATAAATATAGGAGCCTTCAAGAATGCCATACCTGCCGTCAAGAGCCGGATAAACAGGAACGAACCGGTGGTAGCCCGCCTGATAAAGCTTTTGCATATTGAATAGAAAGTCCATTCCCCGGGCAGCGGGAATTCTTTTCAAAGCGAACTGGCCTGCATCGGTGGATATTTTTTGTACACGGCCCATTGTTTCTACATGCTTCGGTTTCAATCCGTAGCTTTTCCAAATAGCTGAATAGGGCTGTTCCACTTTCTTCACCCGCTTTATTAAAAAAATAAGGCTGTCCCAACTTCAATCGGGGACAGCCGGGCCGTTACTTGCCGGCCGAATGGGAAGACGGTATATAAAGTACTTGGCCTTCTTCAATGCTTTGATTTGTTTCCAGTCGGTTTTCCCGGACTAAATCAGCTACCGGCAGCCCATAACGCTCTGCTACCTTTTGCAGCGTATCATCTTTTTGCACGAGACAAACTTTCCACGTTACGGCTTCCTCAGGTTCTTTTCTAGCAAAAAAATCAGCCAACGACATCGTTTCTTTTTTCTTCAATCCGAAAGCTTTTTTCTTTTTTGGCTCTACTGCTTCCGGCTCATTGGAAGGAGAGTCAGTCAGATCTGGGGACTCCTGTATGTCTGCCGGCTCCTCGCTAATGTCTTCCGTGGCCGGAGCTGTCTCTGTCGGCTCTTGGTTAACGCTCTCCATATCTAAGATTATATTTGGAGATTCACTCATCCGTTTTTCTTTTCTTTTTTCGATTGCTTCAATGAGCTGGCTTTCTACTTCTTTTTCCGGTAGATCTGGCTGTCTTTTCACTTCTACTGAAAAATCAGTTTCGGCTTCTTCTTCTTTTTCCATGCTGTCCGTTGTATTCACGTCCAGCTTTAATATTGAAAACTCTGGTTCTTCTTTTTTCATACTTTTAACTTCTTCTTTTTTCTTAACTTCAGCTGGTTCTTCCTCTTTCATATTTTTAACTGGTTCCTCTTTTTTCTTGACTTCGACTATTTCTTCTGTTTCCTCGGCTGCTTCAGCCGCTTCCGTCTTAGCGGCAGGTGCTCTTTCAGCAGCCGGCTGTTCTTCCGCTATGCCTGATATCGAGAGATCAACCGTTAATTTCAAATTCGCTTTCTCGGGAAATTCATAATCGAATGAATCAATATAAATCTCAACGTCCTCCATTTTGGCAATGCGATTTTTCGGAATGGTGATGTCAATCGGAAAGCGGTGGAAAAATTCGCACTCGCTGTCCCCTCGTTCGAGCACTTGCTGTACAAATTTATGAGTAGTTGTTACGGTTTGTTCAGTTTCTTTCTTTTCAGAAGGAGCATATTCTCCTGAAAGCTCTAAAAAGCCATGCATTCTAACAAACTGGTCTTCTTCTTCCGATTGAATTTGCGGGTCAAGAGAAATGGAGTATAACTCTTTTACTTCCTGCCCGCTTGAAAACCACACTGTTTCTTCTAATGAAAATCGTAAATACGACACATCTTGAGACGCCACTTCATTTCCTCCTTTCAAATCAACAGCCTCATTCAATTTGTTCGTTTGAATGCTGGCATTAAGTCCATATTCATCTTCTCTCACAATTTATTTGTATGCCCGCCCTAAATAGATTATGATAGTTTACCCATTTTCACTTAGCCCGGCACGATTGTTTTTTCGGCGCAAAAATCCCGCTTGCGCATCGCACAAGCGGGATTCATTCGATCTCATTTTGTTAAGCGGCTAAACGCTTTTTCAGCAGCTGAAATCGTGTGTTCAATGTCTGTATCTGTATGAGCGGTGGATAAAAACAAGCCCTCAAATTGGGATGGCGGCAGGAAAACACCTTCGTCCGCCATTTCCCGGTAATAATCAGCGAATAACTCAAGATCAGATGTTTTCGCTTTTTCATAATTTGTTACCTCTTCGCTCGTGAAAAACAAGCCAATCATGGAGCCGGCGCGGTTAAATGTAATCGGAATATTGTATTTCTCCGCTGCTTGGGAAAGTCCTTCTTCGAGGCGGTCTGCTTTGCGGCCGAACTCTTCGTACGTTTCGGGCGTCAGCTGGCGAAGCGTCTCGAGTCCCGCTGTCATCGCCATCGGATTTCCGGAAAGCGTACCGGCCTGGTAAATCGGCCCACTCGGGGCAATTTGGTTCATAATGTCTGCCCGGCCGCCGTAAGCACCGACCGGAAGCCCTCCGCCGATCACTTTGCCGAGGCACGTAATGTCCGGTGTCACATCGAAGAGTCCTTGCGCGCAATTATAGCCGACACGGAAACCCGTCATGACTTCATCAAAAATCAAGAGTGCCCCGTGAGACTCCGTCACTTCACGCAAGCCTTCAAGAAAGCCCGGCTGCGGAGGCACAACACCCATATTGCCTGCGACTGGTTCTACAATGACACCGGCAATGTCATCGCCAAACTGTTCAAAGGCGTATTTGACGCCGTCCAAGTCGTTATAAGCGACGGTAATCGTATTTTTCGCCACACCTTCAGGTACACCCGGGCTGTCCGGCAAACCTAATGTCGCTACCCCGGAACCTGCTTTAATAAGCAGCGAATCTCCGTGGCCGTGGTAGCAGCCTTCAAACTTTAAAATCTTGTTGCGGCCCGTAAATCCACGGGCAAGACGAAGAGCGCTCATCGTCGCTTCTGTCCCTGAAGACACCATGCGGACGACTTCAATGGACGGAACACGCTCAATAACAAGCTTAGCCAGCTCATTTTCAATCAGTGTCGACGCCCCAAAGCTCGTACCGGTTTCAGCTGTCTTTTTTAATGCTTCAACGACCTGGTCATTCGCATGGCCTAAAATAAGCGGCCCCCACGATAACACATAGTCGATATAATCATTGCCGTCGATGTCGTAAATTTTTGAGCCTTTGCCCCGCTCCATAAAAATCGGATCCATATTAACAGATTTAAAGGCACGCACCGGGCTGTTGACACCGCCTGGCATTAATTTAACTGCTTCTTGAAACGCCTGCTTTGATTTTTCATAAGAACGCATGATTGAGACCTCCTTTGATTCAATTATTCACTCAGCCAGCGGGCTGCATCTTTTGCGAAATACGTAATAATTAAGTCGGCGCCTGCCCGTTTCATGCTGGTCAATTTTTCCATGACAACCGCTTTTTCATCAATCCAGCCATTAAGTGCGGCCGCTTTAACCATTGAATACTCGCCGCTGACGTTATAGGCAACAACCGGTGCATTAAACTCATTGCGTACATCGCGGATAATATCCAAATAAGACAGCGCAGGCTTAACAATTAAAAAATCGGCGCCTTCTTCCATATCGGACTGCGCTTCACGAAGAGCTTCCAGCCGGTTCGCTGGGTCCATCTGATACGTTTTGCGATCGCCAAACTGTGGAGTAGAGTCCGCAGCGTCACGGAATGGACCGTAAAAGCTGGAAGAATATTTGACCGCATAAGACATGATCGGGACATCTATAAAGCCCGCTTCATCTAGACCTCGGCGAATCGCAGCGACAAAGCCATCCATCATATTTGACGGGGCAATAATGTCTGCGCCTGCCTCTGCCTGGCTGACCGCTGTTTTAGCGAGCAAATCAAGAGATGGGTCATTCAACACTTTGTTGCCTTCAATGACGCCACAATGGCCATGATCTGTATATTCGCACAAACACGTATCAGCCACAACAACGATATCCGGATACTGGCCTTTAATGAAACGAGTCGCTTGCTGGACGATGCCGTGGTTATGATAAGCACCTGTGCCTTCCGCATCTTTTTCAACCGGCACACCAAATAAAATAACAGACTTCAAGCCGAGCTTCACAATTTCATCCATTTCTTCTTTTAAGCGGTCCATCGATAGCTGGAACACGCCCGGCATGGAGGACACTTCGTTTTTAATGTTATCGCCTTCAACGATAAACAGCGGATAAATAAAATCCTCTTTATGCAGCACCGTTTCACGTACAAGCGCGCGCATATTCGCCGATTGACGCAAGCGGCGGTGGCGTTTAAATTGTAATTCCATCAGTTCTCTTCCTTTCTGAAATAGTGGTCAATTGCCTCGGCCAATGATTCGCTCGTGTAGACGTCCGGGCAAATCTTTGTGTGCAGGCCAAAGCGGTCCGCTTCCTTTTTTGTCACCGGGCCAATGCAGGCAACAACAGATTGTTCAAACGCGTCGATGCCTGCTTCTTCCGCTGCTTTCATGAAATGGCGAACGGAAGAAGGGCTCGTAAAGGTGATCACATCTGTTCTTTCTTTTTGCAGCAAGTCAATTAAGCGGGCCTTTTCTTCCTCAGGAAAAAATGTTTCATAGACGATCCACTCATCGGCAGCCATGCCTTTTTTTCTAAGCGCATCGGCAATCATTGTTCTGGCGAGATTGCCTTTCGGGATCAGTACTTTTGTTGCTTCAAAGCTGCCGTCTGTGATTTCTTTCGCAAACTGGTCGGCAGAAAACTTCTCAGGGATGTACTCCGCTTGAAACCCGTATGTTTGAAGCACAGCAGCCGTTTCCGTTCCGATCGCGGCAAAGCGGGCTTGAATATCCGCGCGGTCTTTTCCCGCTTTTTCCAGCTGCTGAAAGAAAAAGTCGACACCGTTTTTGCTTGTTAAAATAATCCAGTCATATGTAAACAATGTTTGTAAACGATCTTTTCCATTCGGATCGGAAAAAGAACGAAAAGCAATCAGAGGAACGAAATGAACCATTCCCCCGGCTGCTTCTATTTTATCAATAAATGATGCCGCTTGTCCTCTCGGGCGAGTGACTAACACATGTTTGCCAAACAACGGCCCGGCGGACATCATTCAGCATCAAGCTCCGCTTTCACCGCTCCAATTAGCTTTTTCGCTCCGCGTTCACTCAAGCGGGCAGCTACCTCTACGCCAACCACTTTCGGATCACTGCCTTTTACTGTTTCTTTATAAATCGTTTTCCCGTCTGGAGATGCGACGAGTGCTGTCAGAGCCGTTTCTTCTCCTTCATTCACGGCGAACCCTGCAATTGGCACTTGACAACTTCCTTCCATTTCATGTAAGAAAGCTCGTTCGGCTGTCACTGTTTTTGTCGTATCCGCACAAGCGAAAGCAGCGAGCAGATCAAGTACTTCTTTATCATCTTTACGACACTCAATGGCAAGCGCTCCCTGTCCAACAGCAGGCAGGCATAGTTCCGGCTCTAGAAATTCCGTCACCACATCAGATGTCCAGCCCATTCGTGACAATCCGGCCGCAGCCAAAATAATCGCATCATACTCTTCTGTTTCCAACTTCGCAAGCCGCGTATCAATGTTTCCGCGAATCCATTTAATTTCAAGATCTGGACGGGACGCCAGCAGCTGAGCGCTGCGGCGCAGGCTGCTCGTCCCGACGATTGCACCGGCCGGCAGGTCACTTAACTTCACATGATTTTTCGAAATAAAGGCATCACGGTGGTCTTCCCGCTCAGGAATACAGCCGATTGTCAGCCCTTCCGGCAGTTCAGCCGGCATATCTTTCATACTGTGCACCGCCATGTCAATTTCTTTATCGTACATCGCTTGTTCAATTTCTTTAACGAACAAGCCTTTTCCGCCTACTTTAGACAGCATGACATCTAAAATGCGGTCGCCTTTCGTGACAATTTCTTTTACTTCAAAATCATATTCCGGCTTTATTTTTTTTAGTTGGGCGATCACCCAATTTGTTTGCGTTAAAGCAAGCTTGCTCCTGCGGGAACCGACAATAATTTTTCTCATAATATCCTCCTATTAAGTGTACCAAAAGTGAAACGATGAAAATCGGCTCACTAAGAAAAAGTTAATTAAGATAATTAAAAAGGCGGCGGCATTCAATAGCGCCAGTGATTTCCCATACAGCTCTTTACGAACTTTTAAATAAAGGTAAATGCCATAAATAATTAGTAAAATAAAAGAAGCAATGATTTTAGCGTCAAACCAGCTGACGTCGGGCAGTTTAATAAACTTCCAGATCACACCGAGAATCAAGCTTAACAACAGCATCGGCACACCGACCGCATTTGATACGTACGAGAACTTCTCCAGTTTGTCCAAATCACCGAGACGCCACAGGCGCTGGCTCCATTTTTTCATTTTCAGCAGCCGGTATTGCAGCAAATATAGCATTGAAAAAATGAAAGAAAGCGAGAATGCACCGTACGACAAGATGGCCATTGTAATGTGGATGAGCAAAAGTTCAGAGACGAGCTGCTCGGCCATAGCCTGTGACTCCATTTGCACGGGAGCGAATGTATGTATGGCCATAATGGCAAACCCGATAATGTTTGTGAAAAACACAGTGAAGTCCATTCGCAGCAACCGGTTGATAATGAGTGATAATGTAATCAAAATCCATGCATAAAAATAAAGCCCTTCAAAAAGGGTAAGGACCGGAAATCGGCCGGTTTGCAGCATATATAAAAACAAAAAAATTGTTTGAAGAACCCAAACAATCGATAAAATCCAGAAGGCGATTTTATTCGCCTTCCGGTTTTGATTTAAAAAATCAATAAAATACAGCATCGTGCTCAAAGCATATAAAATTACCATCAATTCGTGGAGCCTGGCCATTCCTTGTTCAAACATCGAGTAACCTCGCTTACACTTGAAATAGTGGCTTTGTTTGAGCCGGCTGGATGCGCTGTTCCACTGTTTTCACCTGTTTTTGAGCTTCTACTTCTTCTTCAATATTAAAGATTTGCATAAACAAGGCCAGTTTTTCAGCTGATTTTTTATCCCCAGCCAGTTCTTTCGCCTGTAAAATCGGGTCTTTCAGCAGCTGATTGATGATGCTTTTCGTATGTTTGTTTAACACTTTTCGCTCACGTTCTGTTAAGTCCGGCATCTTCCGTTCGATGCTAACCATCGTTTCTGCCTGGATAGAGAGGGCTTTTTGACGAAGAGCAGAAATGACAGGAACGACGCCAAGCATATTGATCCACTCGTTGAAAGCGACAATTTCGGCTTCGATCATCATTTCGATTTTTTCCGCTGCTTTTTGGCGCTCAGCCAGATTTGCTTCGACAATGCCTTCCAAGTCATCAATGTCATATAAAAAAACACTTTCCAAGTCAGAAATAGCAGGGTCAAGATCGCGAGGAACGGCAATATCCACCATGAACAGCGGCTTCCCTTTACGCATTTTTTCGACTGCTGTCATTCTCTCTTTCGTAATGACATACCCGCTTGCGCCGGTGGAGCTGATTAAAATGTCCGCTTCCACAAGTGCACACTGGAGTTCGGCCAAAGTTTTCGCCTCGCCGTCAAACTTTTCAGCAAGTGAAACCGCTTTTTCAAACGTCCGGTTGACGACCGTTACCTTCGTGGCGCCGCTGCCATGTAAGTTTTGAATCGCAAGCTCGCCCATTTTACCGGCACCAACAACGAGCACATGCTTGCCAGAAAGATCGCCGAAAATCTTTTTCGCCAATTCCACAGCCGCGTAGCTGACAGAAACCGCATTTGCACCGATATCTGTTTCGGCATGTGCTTTTTTCGCGAGCGTGACGGCTTGCTTGAATAAGTGGTTAAAGACTGTGCCAGTCGCCTCGATTTCCTGGCCGCTCAAGAAACTTGAACGCACTTGTCCCAAAATTTGCGTTTCTCCGAGCACCATGGAATTCAATCCGCTCGTCACTTTAAATAAATGCTCAACAGCTGCTTCCTGCTCATAAATAAACAGAAAAGGGGTAAACTCTTCCTTTTCCATGCCAAACCATTTTGCTAAGAAGTTTTTAATATAATAACGCCCTGTATGGAGCTGATCAACGACCGCGTAAATTTCTGTCCGGTTGCAAGTAGAAATAATAACATTTTCTAAAATGCTTTTTTGTTTCCGGAGCTCTGACATGGCTTTTTCTAAGTCAGTATCTTGAAAAGATAATCGTTCGCGTATCTCCACTGGGGCTGTTTTGTAGTTTAGTCCCACCACAATAATATGCACGTTTGAAGGCACCCCCGTAAAAATCTATTACCTTTATTATAACACGGAACAAATTTTCCTTATTCACAATTTGTGAACATATGCTAACATTAAGAGCATGAAATCTGAAAAGAATGAATCTGTATAATCCCACTAGCTAGCGTAACAAAACAAGCACTAAGATTCAAGTTCGGAATACAGAAAGCGGGGAAATTGTCACATGAAGCAGCAGCGTATTTTTCCAGGTGTCATCTTAATTGGATTCGGTTTATATTTTTTCTTGCAACAAACCGCTACTGTTTTGTTTCAGCCACTTTTAAGCTGGCCGACGCTTCTCATCGTCATCGGTCTCGCCTTTTTGGCAGAAGCATACAGCGGAAGAGAAGGAAGCGGCATTTTGCCCGGTGTGATTTTAACCGGCTTCGGCATCCACTTTCACGTCGTGAACCATTTCGGCTTCTGGTCCAATGATACCGGTGTCTTTATCTTAATTATTTCACTTGGCTTTTTACTTCAATATCAAAAAACGAGAAATGGACTGTTTCAAGGCATGCTGTTTCTCGTACTGGCAGTTATTACTCTTTTCTACGATAAGGTGATTGAATGGCTCGGCCTTCTTGAAAACCGCGCCCTTTCCCTCTGGCAATTCTGGCCGGTCGTTTTAATAGCCGCCGGCGGCTATTTATTATTTATTAAAAAGAAATAAAGCGAGCGATCACCATGAGAAAAAAATGGATCAGACGGTTAAAATATATGCTTTTAAAGTTCTTTAGAATTCGCGGCAGCGCTCACAGCATATCCATCGGATTTACGCTGGGGGCCTCGATTAATTTTGTCCCTTCATTCGGCATCGGCTTAATTATTTCAGTCGCTTTTGCCAAACTGTTTAGGGGGAATTCCATCGCCGCTTTTATAGGAGGCATTTCGTTAGTCTGGTTTTTCCCCTTCTTATTTTACCTAAACATGGTCACTGGGGAATTCATTTATCCTCACGACATTGGAGAAGTCATTGAAAATGCAGTGGAGGACGCAGCTGTACTAAATGATCCTGTCATGACCGGTCTGTCTATAGGGCGTACATTCTTGATTGGGATGATTATTAACATGCTCTTATTTATCTTTTCCTTGTATCCGGCTATTTATATCTTGTTCAAACGATATCAAAAACGTATTTTACATTTTATATATGAAAAATGGGTGAAGAAACAAGGTATATAAGTCATCCTTTCATCAAAAGAACATTGAAAAAGCAGGCCTGTCTATACGGCCTGCTTTTGTTACTTCTTCATTCTTTTATGAATAATGCCCCACGTTTCATCTTTCCCCTGCCCAGTTTCAGAGGAGAAAACGACGATATCGTCTAAGGGATCAAATTCAAGTTTTTCTTTAATGACTTTCAAGTGCTTTTGCCACTTGCCTTTTGGGATTTTATCAGCCTTCGTAGCGACAACAACCGCCGGTATTTCGTAGTGCTTTAGAAACTGATACATCATGACATCATCTTCTGAAGGCGGATGTCTTAAATCAACAATTAACACGCACGCTTTAAGCTGTTCTCTCATCGTTAAATACGTTTCAATCATCTTTCCCCATGACTCGCGTTCTTTTTTCGAGACTTTCGCAAAACCATAGCCCGGCACATCAACGAAATAAAGCGCCTCTTCAATTTTATAAAAATTGAGCGTCTGCGTTTTTCCTGGTTTCGATGAAATGCGCGCCATACTTTTGCGCTGAATCATTTTATTGATAAAAGAGGATTTCCCAACATTGGAGCGGCCGGCAAGCGCAAATTCAGGAAGAAAACCTTCCGGATATTGTTCTGGCTTGACTGCGCTGATGACGAGTTCTACTTGATTAACCTTCATTATTTTCACCTGTTAGTGCGACTTTCAACACATCATCCATATGCGAGGCAAGAATAAATGTCAAATCGTTGCGCACGCTTTCTGGAATGTCTTCAATATCTTTTTCATTATCCTGCGGAAGAATAATCGTTTTCAGCCCTGCACGGTGGGCGCCAAGCGACTTTTCTTTGACGCCCCCAATCGGGAGCACACGTCCGCGCAACGTAATTTCACCAGTCATGCCGACTTCCCGGCGGATAGGCTGTGCCGTCAAAGCAGAC
This sequence comes from Bacillus aerolatus, assembly GCF_009183655.1. Taxonomy (GTDB): domain Bacteria; phylum Bacillota; class Bacilli; order Bacillales; family Domibacillaceae; genus Pseudobacillus; species Pseudobacillus aerolatus. Next base: position 22,162 of record NZ_WEIO01000001.1, on the reverse strand, counting down.
ACGAGCGCCGTGGCCATCGTAATGCCAGCGGACGGGCCGTCTTTTGGCACAGCGCCTTCTGGCACATGAATATGAATATCGTATTTTTCATGGAAGTCATCTTCAATGTTCAATTCTTTTACTTTGGAGCGTACGTAGCTGAAAGCTGCCTGCGCCGACTCTTTCATTACATCTCCAAGCTTGCCCGTTAAAATTAACTTGCCTTTACCAGGCGACAATGACACCTCGATTTGAAGTGTATCCCCGCCGACAGACGTGTAAGCAAGTCCGTTTGCCACCCCTACTTGATCGACTGTTTCTGCTTGTCCGTAACGGAATTTTCGCTTACCTAAAAATTCTTCCAAGTTTTTGCTTGTGACAACAATACGTTTCCTTTCCTCGGAAACAATAATTTTTGCTACTTTCCGGCAAATCGCTGCCAGTGTCCGTTCAAGGCTGCGGACACCGGCTTCGCGTGTATAGTAGCGAACAATGTCCTGGATCGCATCGTCTCTCACTTGAAGCTGCATCTTCGAGAGTCCATGCTCTTTTACCTGCTTCGGCAGTAAGTGCGATTTCGCGATATGAATTTTCTCCAGTTCCGTATAACCGGCAATTGTAATGATTTCCATCCGGTCGCGAAGTGGCCCTGGAATCGTCGCCAAGTCATTAGCCGTCGCAATAAACATTACTTTCGATAAATCATACGTTTCTTCAATATAATGGTCGCTGAAGTTAAAGTTTTGTTCAGGATCAAGTACTTCAAGCATAGCGGAAGACGGATCTCCTCTGAAGTCGCTTGACATTTTATCAATTTCGTCAAGCAAAAAGACCGGGTTGACTGTTTCTGCTTTTTTCATGCCTTGAATAATCCGGCCCGGCATCGCACCGACATATGTGCGGCGATGCCCGCGGATTTCTGATTCATCACGCACGCCGCCGAGAGAAATACGGACGAAGTTTCTGCCCATCGATTCGGCAATAGAACGCGCCAATGACGTTTTTCCAACGCCTGGTGGTCCCGCAAGACAAAGAATCGGTCCTTTTAACGACTTCGTAAGTTGCTGCACAGCTAAATATTCAAGCACACGCTCTTTCACTTTTTCCAACCCGTAATGGTCGCGGTTTAAGATCGCTTCTGCTTTTGCTACGTCTAAGTCATCCTTCGTCGCTTTCGTCCATGGAAGAGTGACAAGCCATTCGAGATAGTTACGGATGACTGCACTTTCTGCCGCGCTAGAAGGAATTTTCTCAAAGCGGTTAAGTTCTTTCAAAGCGGTTTTTTTCACATGCTCAGGCATATCCGCTTCTTCAATACGCTTAAGCAGCTCTTCGACTTCGCCGGTTTTGCCTTCTTTATCTCCAAGCTCTTGCTGGATCGCTTTCATTTGTTCACGCAAAAAATATTCTTTTTGCGTTCGTTCCATGGATGTTTTCACCCGCTGGCCGATCTTTTTTTCCAAATTCAACACTTGTTTTTCATTGTTCAATAAGTCAATAATTCGATTCAGCCGCTCTTTCACATCAAACGTTTCAAGAATATCTTGTTTCTCTTTCATTTTAATCGGCAAATGAGACGTCACAATATCAGCCAGGCGGCCCGGCTCATCAATATCTGTCACAGTTGAATACGTTTCCGCAGAAACTTTCTTAGACAGCTTAATATATTGTTCAAAATATTGCAGCAGTGTGCGCATGAGCGCTTCTGTTTCTGTATCTTTCGCCCCTTCGTCTTCTCGCGTCTCTACTGTTGCCGAATAAAAGGTTTCTTTATCTTCCAACTGTTTGAGCTTAGCCCGATTCAAACCTTCTACAAGAACGCGGATCGTGCCATTTGGCAGCTTCAGCATTTGCTTGACTTTGGTCAATGTGCCCGTTTCAAACAAGTCTTCCTGCAGGGGGTCGTCTATATTCGAATCTTTCTGAGTCGATAAAAAAATTAAATGATTGTCCATCATTGCCTGCTCCAGCGCTTCAATCGAACGCTCACGGCCAACATCAAGGTGCAGTACCATTGTTGGATACACTAATAAACCTCTAAGCGGCAAGAGGGGAACAGTGTAAACAGTTTGATTGCTCATAAACATAACCTCCATCAATCAATTCAAACATTAGGCGAAACAGCCGCCTGTTTTCTCTTTTACGTTTTCCACCTTAAAACAGGTGTTTTGTACAATCTTATCTTATTTAAATAGGGGTGTCCATTTTTGGGCAGCTTGTTAAACCTTCTGTCTTTCTACCTATTCCTCACTGGAACAGAAAGCAAACAACAATGGAGCTGTCCAAAAAGCAAAGAGCCGGGCACCTCCATCACCATATATAGTATAAAACGCTTGATAACATACTATACTTGGGCATGAGAGGAGCCAGGCACTTATGAGACAGCCTCATTAACATTATTATATAGATTTTTTTTCTTTAGATAGAATGCTTCCCGGCTTGACGAGTCCTTGCCGTTCTGCCTGCCTATCAAAAAAGTGATCGAATGCTTCTTGCAATTGGGAAATGGGTACCAACTCTACTCCTTGTACTTTTTCCAAAAGCAGCGTATCGTTTGCTTGCGGGAAAAGCACCTTTTTGGCCCCTGCTTCTTTGGCGGCAAGCACTTTTTGCAGCACACCGCCGACCGGTTTAATTTGGCCGTGCAGCCCTATTTCTCCAGTAATCGCTGTTGTATGATCTGCCGGATGACCGTAGATCGCCGAATAGACAGCCAGAGCCATCGCCGCTCCAGCTGATGGTCCATCTACTGGCACACCGCCGGGAAAATTAATAAAAATATCAAATTGTTCTACCGGTACACCGATTGACTTTAAGACCGTGACGGCATTTTCCGCTGATCCTTTTGCCATGCTTTTTCGCTTAATAGACTTTGCCGGCTGCTTGAGTGTTTCTTCCTCTACGATCCCGGTAACAGTAACCGCTCCTTTTTCTTTAGCAGGAAGCACAACCGCTTCAATTTCCAGCAAGGCGCCGCTGTTCGGCCCCGTGACAGCGAGTCCATTAACGAGCCCGACTCTAGGCTTCTCCGGAATGCGGGAAGTCCACTTCGGCGCAAGCCGGCTCGAATGAATGACCCACTCCACTTCACTATTAAGGATATCTTTTCTATTTTCCATCATCGCTATGCCGGCAGCCATTTGAACTAAATTAACGGCTTCCCGTCCATTGCGTGTATGGCCGGCAACAAGCGCCAGTCCTTTTTCTGTCATAGTCATATCCGCTTTTTCAGCGGCTTTACTGGCAATGTCGGTTAAATGTTTATTATCCAATTCGTTAAAATACACTTCCTGGCATCGGGAACGAATGGCAGCTGGTATTTCTTCCGGTTGTTTCGTTGTCGCGCCGATTAGGCGAAAATCTGCGGGAAGTCCGTGCTGAAAAATATCATGTATGTGTCTTGGGATTACGTCATTCTCTTCACTGTAATAAATGCTTTCGAGAAACACTTTGCGGTCTTCAAGTACCTTCAACAGCTTGTTCATTTGAATCGGGTGCAGTTCACCGATTTCATCGATAAACAATATACCGCCATGCGCGTTGCTGACTGCTCCTTTTTTCGGCTGTGGAATACCAGCCTGCCCGAGGGCACCGGCCCCTTGGTATATAGGGTCATGCACGGAACCGATGAGCGGGTCGGCAATGCCTCTTTCATCAAAACGGGCTGTTGTCGCATCCAATTCCACAAATACAGCTGTTGAAGCAAAAGGCGAGCGTTTATTTTTTTTCGCTTCATCCAACACAAGGCGGGCTGCCGCTGTTTTTCCTACTCCCGGCGGGCCGTATATAATCACATGTTGCGGATGGGCGCCGCAAAGAGCGGCCCGCAACGCCTTAATGCCTTCTTCTTGTCCAACAATTTCTAAAAAGCTTTGCGGCCTGATTTTTTCAGCAAGCGGCTTCGTTAAGGAAATCGCCCGCATTTTCCCCATTGCTTCCATCTCTTTTTTCGACTCGCGATCGATCGTTACTTTGTTTGTATGCTGTTTTCTTAGCATCGTAAAAAAGTAAAGGCTAATAATAAGCCCGAATACAAGCTGACCAACAATGGCAACAACTGTCCAATTCATATCGCATCCTCCAATACCGGCAAAGTAAACCTTGTCTAAAAGGCCGCTTTCTTTTGAAAGAAAACAAATCCTTTTACACATGATCCGTTTTTCCACCCGGACACAGCTATGTTAGCTGCCGAATGGTCCGTTTTATTATTTGCCAGTATTTCCTCGATTCGATACTCGTAAACAGCATTTAACGGAGAAATCCTTCTTATCACAGAAAAACAGGACAGCGGCTTGATCCTCAGCTGTCCCGTCTCCATGTTTGATTTAATTGTCTAGCTGCAGGCGCTAGCGCGTACGCTGATTTCGCTCTCTCTGTCGGAGTCCAAGAACGACTCCTTGTCGAGAGCTATAAATCCGCTACCGCGCTGAACAAGCGCCTTCCGCTTTTCTTTTAAGCTGATGTTTTTGTTAGGTCTATTTTTTGGCCGTCTTCGCCGAGCAGCCGTGGTGCAGCATTTTCGAGGACGGTTTCTTGTGTGATGACGCATGTTTTGATGTCTTCTCGTGATGGAAGGTCATACATAACGTCGAGCATGATGCTTTCAATGATAGAGCGGAGTCCGCGCGCGCCTGTTTTGCGTTCGATCGCTTTTTTCGCGATTTCACGAAGAGCGCCTTCTTCAAACTCGAGGTTGACGTCGTCAAGCTCCATCATTTTTTGATATTGTTTAACAAGCGCATTTTTTGGCTTTGTTAAAATTTCTACGAGCGCTTCTTCATCGAGCTGTTCAAGGCTTGAGATAACTGGAAGACGCCCGATAAATTCAGGAATCAAACCAAATTTCAGCAAGTCTTCAGGCACTAATTTAGAAAGAAGCGAGCCTTCTGCCACCTCTTCTTTTTTCGTGTCAGAGCCGAAGCCGATTACTTTTTGGCCAAGACGGCGTTTAATGATTTGTTCCACGCCATCAAATGCTCCGCCGCAAATGAAAAGGATGTTTGTTGTATCGATTTGAATAAATTCCTGATGCGGGTGTTTGCGTCCGCCCTGTGGAGGAACGCTCGCGACTGTACCTTCTAAAATTTTCAGAAGTGCCTGCTGCACACCTTCACCGGAAACATCCCGTGTAATCGAAGGATTTTCAGATTTTCTTGCTACTTTATCGATTTCATCAATGTAAATAATACCTTTTTCTGCTTTTTCCACATCGTAATCCGCCGCCTGGATCAGTTTAAGAAGAATGTTTTCCACGTCTTCTCCAACGTACCCTGCTTCAGTTAAAGAAGTGGCATCAGCAATCGCAAACGGTACATTTAAAATGCGTGCAAGCGTCTGTGCAAGAAGGGTTTTCCCACTTCCTGTCGGACCGATTAAACAAATGTTACTTTTAGCGAGTTCCACATCATCCACCTTGCTATTGGAATTGATGCGTTTGTAATGGTTGTAAACGGCAACGGCAAGCGATTTTTTAGCCCGCTCCTGGCCGATTACATACTCGCCCAAAATATCACGGATTTCTATTGGCTTTGGCACATCTTTAAATTCTACTTCTTCTTCCGTGCCAAGTTCTTCCTCTACTATTTCAGTGCAAAGTTCAATGCACTCGTCACATATATATACACCGGGACCTGCTACAAGCTTGCGTACCTGGTCCTGTGTTTTTCCACAGAAAGAACATTTAAGCTGCCCTTTTTCATCATTAAACTTGAACAATGATTTTCACCCCTTATGAATAATTACTCGCTTGTCCAGCTGCAGCGCCTAGCCACTCGAGGTCATAAGCTGATCTGGCTGCATAGCTGAGATACGCCATTTCACCATCTCATCTTATGCTTGTCGTGGCTGGACAGGCGCTTTCGCTTTTCCTTTGTCCAGCTGCAGCGGCCAGACTCTCGGTCATAAGCCGTCACGCCTGTGTGGCAAAGAACGCCACTTCAGCGATCCGTCTTATGTCTGCCGAGTCTTAACAGACCGCTTCCGCTTTTCCTTTGTCCAGCTGCAGGCGCTAGCGCGTACGCTGATTTCGCTCTCTCTGTCGGAGTTCAAGAACGACTCCTCGTCAAGAGCTACAAATCCGCTATCGCACTGAACGAGCGCCTTCCGCTTTTCTTGTTTAAAAAAGTTATGTATTGCATTGTATCACATTTTCCCCTATTCAAAAAACAAAAGGTCTTTTGTATATATAATGTGTTACCTGCTTAACTATTACTAAAACATTTCTTTTATTATCTAACTGCAGTGCTAGCGCGTATGCTGATTTCACTCTCTCTGTCGGAGCCAAAGAGCAGAGCCATAAATCCGCTGGCGCGCTGGACAAGCACCTTCCGCTTTTCCATATGTATGTAATGGGTAGAAAACAAGGCACGAGCAATTCGCGCCTTGTCTATCTTTACCTATATATATTATGCACTAGTTTTGCTGTTTTCCACAAGAAATTCGATCGCTTTACGAATTTTCAAGTCACCTTGCATGCCTTCCAGGTTGCCTAATGCTTTTTTAATATCTTCTACTGATAAGTTGAATTGATCTGCCATCTTGCTTAATTCCGCTTCTGTATCTTCTTCAGTTGCTTCCAAGTTTTCAGCTTGAGCAATTGCTTCAAGCGTTAAGCTTGTACGTACGCGTGTTTCAGCATTTTCCTTCATTTGACTGCGAAGGTCTGCTTCACTTTGGCCTGAGAACTGGTAGTAAAGATCAAGGTTCATGCCTTGCATAGAAAGGTTTTGTGTGAACTCTTGAAGCATGCGGTCGATTTCGTTCTCAACCATCACTTCCGGCACATCCACTTCTGCATTAGCCGTTGCTTTCTCTACAAGTGTGTCACGAAGCGTTTGCTCTGCTTCTGTTTTCCTTTGCTCTTCCAAGCGTGTGCGGATTTTTTCTTTCAATGCATCCAGTGTTTCTACATCTTCATCTGTTTCTTTTGCAAATTCATCATTTAGTTCAGGAAGCTCCTGAGACTTGATTTCATGAAGTTTTACTTTAAAGACAGCTGGCTTACCTGCAAGTTCTTCCGCATGGTATTCTTCAGGGAAAGCAACTTCCACGTCTTTTTCTTCGCCGGCTGCCATGCCGATCAATTGCTCTTCAAAGCCCGGGATGAACGTGCCGGAACCAATTACTAATGAATAGTTTTCAGCCGTGCCGCCTTCGAATACTTCACCATCAACAGAGCCTTCAAAATCAAGAACGACTGTATCGTCTTCTTCTACTTTGCCGTCTTCTTTCACAACAAGCTCAGCGTGACGCTTTTGCAAAGCAGTCAGTTCTTCCTGCACATCTTCATCTGTTACTTCTGTGCTTAGCTTCTCAGCTTCCAACCCTTTGTATTCACCAAGCTTTACTTCAGGCTTCACTGTAACAGTTGCTTTGAAAATCAGCTCTTTGCCTTTTTCCATTTGCTCAATGTCAATGTCCGGACGGTCAACAGGATCGATTCCTGCTTCTTCAACCGCTTTTCCGTACGCTTCTGGAAGAATGAAATCCAGTGCATCCTGGTAAAGAGATTCTACTCCGAAACGTTTTTCAAATAAAGCACGCGGCATTTTTCCTTTACGGAAACCAGGTACGTTAATATCTTTTACTACTTTTTTAAATGCGGAATCCAAACCGTTATTAACTGTTTCCACATCTACTTCTACTGTAAGAACCCCTTGGTTCCCTTCTTGTTTTTCCCATTTAGCAGACATAAAGTTCCCTCCAAAAATCTATAAATTGATCATCATGAACAGTATAAGTTGTTCGGCCGCCCTATGTATATCGTTTCCTACACAAAAAGGACACATTATGACCTTTACATTATAACATACGTTTTTTCTCTTTCAACAAAAAGGCTACATGATCGGCGAAGAAATTTCGTCTAATTTCCGCACAAAAGCGAGACCCAGCCGGATGTCCTTATTTGTTTCTTCCTCTATTGCCGGCTCTATTTCTTCATAATAAGCGTGAAGCAGCAGAAGGGTAGCTTCCGCCCACCCTGCCGGAGAAATATTGTCCGGCTCAAATGGATATAGCAGGAAAAAATGGCGCTTCACCATTTCCTTCGCCTGCTCAAGCAATACAGGATTCGTATCGGCCAACTTTTCCTCCAACAACTGAATCACATCTTTAAAATAATCTTTTTCAAACGCGTCTATCAGCCGGGCTGGTATGATCATTTCTTCAAAATAAAACTTTTGTACTTTTACCGGTTTTTCCACTCCGTGCTCTTTTAATACGTTTAAAACGAGCGTCTGCAAAAATGGATGATTATCCGCCTTTTGCAGCATAGCGGTGAGTTCATCGGCATATGGACGGATATTCACATGAACAAGCTCCATCAGCTTCAGCGTCTGTTCCCGCAAACTTTCTTTACCGGTAAAAAGCGGTTTCCATTCTGTTCCCGGGGAGTCGCTCATTTTTCTACTTAATTCCAGCAGCCGCTCAAAATACTCCCGCTTCTCTTCAGGCAGCTGCTTCTCTTCCATTAGAGCGGTGAGCGTGGAGTAAATCGTGTCATATTGCTTTTCGTGCATAAGAATTAGCACATAAATATCGAGCACGTCATAATAATCGCCGAGACCTTTATGAAGCATATCGCTGCAAAGTTCAAGCGCGCTTTTATAACGCCCGCTTTCGTACAACGCTAATAAAAGAGCCGTTTTCACGTCCCCTTCTTCAGCAAGCGGATACTCCAGCGCTTCCGACAAAAACAAAGCCGCCTGGTCATAATCTTTTGCTTCAAGTGCGGCTCTTCCTTTCTGAATGAGCGCTTCACCCGTTCCCGGGAAGATAAAGACGTTCCCTTTTCTATTCCACTTTTTCTTTTTCATCTTTACGTCACCCGATCGTCTCTGTCTGGATACGAACATTTCACTAGACAGCTGTTGTTTTCATTTACGCATCTTTTATTTCTGTAAGTGTAGCACGTCTGTTTTGAAAAAAAAAGCAAAGAAAAAAACCTTCCAGGCGATTGCCTGAAAGGTTGGTTCGTTATGTATGGCGTCCCAGGAGAGATTCGAACTCCCGACCGTACGCTTAGAAGGCGTATGCTCTATCCAACTGAGCTACTGGGACATGTTTTAACTCATTCTCTGTTTTCATCAGCATTTGAACAAGTTATGTAAGACATTTTTTATATTAACAATTCAGCCGAATAATGTCAACGGGTTTTTGAGAATTTTTTCTTCTTTTATTTTTATTGCTGCAAACATCTAACAAGAAGTGGAAGAAAGAGCGGCCAGCCGCTCTTTCTTCATAACATAAATGTATGGCTCAGTTCCGTAAGTTCCTGATGCCTGTCATCAAAAAACCGAACGGCGGCCTGTTGCTTGTCCACCTCGACGATAGCATAGGTTTTCTCCCGTCGCCCGCGCGGCAACGTGATGCTGCCGGGGTTTAAGAAAATGGCGTCATCGATTTTTTCCGCCCCAAGCAGGTGGGAGTGGCCGAAAAAGACGAAATCAGCCCCGTATTCTTGCGCTTTATATTTTAACTTCATGAGCGACAGTTTAACATCGTAGCGATGGCCATGAGTGACGAATATTCTTCTGCCGCCCACGCCTTCGACGACATCGTACGGAAACTCATCTTCCGTATCACAATTTCCTCTGACGACAATGTAACCGGCAATCGCCGGGTCGTCATCTGAAAGCTCGGAATCGCCGCAATGAACCATCACGTCCACTTCTTTTTCGTAGCGCTCTTTCAATTCTGTTAAAATTTCGCTCCAGCCATGGCTGTCGCTGACTACCAATACCTTCACTCTGTTTCACCGCCTATCAAATCCGGCAGCATGTTGTCTAATTTTTTGATCGCCTGGCCGCGATGGCTAATGCTGTTTTTCTCATCCGGCTGAAGTTCCGCCATCGTTTTCCCGAATTGCTCCACCCAAAAGATTGGATCGTAGCCAAAACCGTTCGTCCCCTGCTTTTCTTCCGTTATTATTCCTTCACACACTCCCGATACGGTCACCGTTTCTTTTCCAGGACGGGCGATCGCCAAGGCACAGTAAAAGCGGGCTGTCCGTTCATCTGCCGGAGTGCCTTTAAGTTCATGGAGCACTTTTTCAATGTTTGCTTTATCGTCTTTTTCTTCACCGGCGTAACGGGCGGAATAAACGCCCGGACGGCCGTCAAGTGCATCGATCATTAAACCGGAATCATCCGCAATGACGAGCTGCCCGGTTTGAGCAGAAATCGTTTCTGCTTTTAACACCGCATTTTCTTCAAATGTTTCTCCCGTTTCTTCGACATCCTCGAATAACGGATAATCGAGCAGCGTCTTCACTTCAATTCCGTAATCCGCAAACAAACTCGTGAACTCTTTTGCTTTCCCTTTATTTTTTGTCGCGATAATCACAGTCTTCATATCGTTTCCCCTTTTTGGTTACTTACCGATTTTTTCGGCGATTTCGCCAAGCGCAGCCGCTTGAATAGCAAATAGGCCGGTGACGCCTAATTGAGCGAGTTCTAGGAGTCGCTGCAAATCGTTTATGGAAAATGTCGCTTCTTCTCCTGTTCCCTGCAGCTCGACAAACTCGTTCGCTCCGGTCATGACAACGTTCATGTCCACTTCTGCCTGGCTGTCTTCTATGTAGTTCAAGTCTAACACGGCGCCATGTTCTTTGACGACTCCAACGCTTGTCGCAGCTAAAAAGTCAGTAACTGGGAATGATGGCCATTCTTTTTCCTCAAACAGTTTATTAAGTGCAAACGTCAGCGCCACGAAAGCACCAGTGATAGAAGCGGTCCGCGTGCCGCCGTCCGCTTGAATTACATCGCAGTCGATCCAGACTGTCCGCTCGCCGATCGCTTCTAAATCTACTACGGCTCTAAGGGCGCGTCCGATCAGCCGCTGGATTTCCATCGTTCTTCCCGACACTTTACCTTTTGAAGACTCCCGGATATTTCTTTGCCCCGTTGCCCGCGGCAGCATCGAATACTCCGCTGAAATCCAGCCTTTGCCGCTTCCTCTCATAAACGGAGGCACTCGGTCTTCAATGCTTGCTGTGCAAATGACTTTCGTGTCACCGACTTGAATCAATACCGACCCTTCCGGATGTTTTAAATAATTGGTTTCAATTTTTACATTTCTCAGTTCATGTGCTTCTCTTCCGTCAAACCTCATGTTAATTCCCTCCGTGGTCCCTATTTATCCCGCGTATCTTCTTATAGTAGCATCTTTTCTCCTCTGCATAAAAAGAAATCATTTATCTAATCGCCCAATGGCCGGATGATTAGATAGATGATCTGATAGGAAGTATTATCGGCAAATCTGCTCCATTTCATCAAATGAACGCTTTCACAAATCGATTGGATTCACTACCTCCGGCCGGGTCACCGAGCTGCTGAGCGGCTCTCCTTGTTCGGTCGTAATGTTCGAGCTGCCGCCGACTTGAATGGCCAGACTCTCGATTTGTCCGCTTTCCGTTAAAGATAAAGCGAGAGATTTCAACACATGCTCGGACACCATTTTACTTTCAAAGCTCCCGAGAACTGCTTCATTAAAATTCAGCGTCACCCGGCCGTCTTTAATGACCGGCTTCTCTAACAGCTCAGCTTCCGGCAAAAATTCTGTCACAAGCCCCGAGCCTGCTCTTGGTCCCTTAGCCAGTTCTTTGACAACAGCGGTAATTTGGTCTTCTTCCTTGTTACTGACGCGCTTCGTGACAGGTACGTAATAATAGCTTTCTCCCTGCTGGGCCATGTAATACACCGTCACGGGCCTTGTATCTGCGAGATCCACCGTGCCGGATGCATCCATATTAATGCCGGCCTGGCGGGTCATACCTTCTTCATCCAGCGCCATTTTCCCAATCGGCATTTCGGTCAGCGGATGACCGTTCACTTGCATTTTTACTCGCTTGACTGAATCGAACTGCGTCAATGTCCACGTGATGGACTGAACAATTCTCGCTTCATCCGCTTTCTCATATTCTTTAAATTCCGGGGAAAAGTCTACAGTTGCCGTACCATCTTCAATGTTCACACTTTTCACTTGTGTTCCAGCCGGCAGCACAGCCCGGAATCCATTAGGCATTAAATTGGAAATCGGCCCCTCAGCCACAAGATGTTCAAGCGCCTGCTTGGCCAAACTTTTTGTATTTGAAAGGGGCATCGTCTTAGAAACGACATAGCCATTTTTATCAATTAAGTACAGTTCCGTCATCACTACATTTTTATTTTGTGCAGCCTTCTGTTCTTCACTGCCAGCTAGGCTGTCCGTATAAACGACGGACTGCGGGGGATCAATTTTCTCTTTTTTTTCATCAGGCCACAATCCGCAGCCGGCTGTATAAACAGAAGAAATCAGAATGGCTGCTACCGCCGCCGTTTTCTTTTTTCGCATAACTACCCCTCCTAAAGCTATTTGTACTAAATATACGGGCGTTTCGAAAACTTAGAACTAGCTTGGACAAATCTTCTGTCTCTTCAAATAAAGATAAAAAAAATCCGCTTAGCCCTCTAAGCGGATCGCTTCAATGTGAATGTTTTTGTCTTGCAGCCAATCGGAAGCAATTTCATAAAATAAATCCCGTGAACCTGTCGTATAAAAAAGATGGGGAAGACGCAGGGTTTCTTTTGCCAGCAGCTGCTTATAATCCAAAATTGCACTGGCTTCACGGGCGGTTTCTTCACCAGAACTAATAATCTGCACTTGATCGCCAAGTGTATTCGCTATAACTGGTTCAAGCAGCGGATAGTGCGTGCACCCTAAAATAACTGTATCAATCTTCGTGCCTTTTAATGGCATCAGCGTTTCAGCGACGATTCTTTTAGCCATGGCGCTTTTATATTCCCCGCTTTCCACGAGCGGCACAAATTTCGGGCAGGCAAGCGTTGTCACCGCCGCCTTTTTATTGATCGATGTGAGTGCTTCTTCATAAGCGCCGCTTCGAATCGTTCCAATCGTGCCGAGCACGCCAATCTGGTCGTTTCTCGTTTGTTTAATAGCCGCTCTTGCCCCCGGGTGTATAACACCGATGACCGGGATAGAAAGCGCCGATCGAATTTCTTCCAGCACAACAGCTGTAGCTGTGTTGCAGGCAATGACGAGCATCTTGATCTTTTTCTCTATTAAAAACCGGGTCATTTCCCATGTGAATGTCTTCACTTCCTCTGCCGGTCTCGGCCCGTAAGGACAGCGGGCTGTATCTCCCGTGTAATAAATCGTTTCATTCGGAAGCTGGCGCATGATCTCTTTCGCTACAGTCAGGCCGCCTACTCCCGAATCAATGACTCCAATCGGTCTGTTCATTGCTCTCGCCTCATTTTGCTTTCATTTCCTGATGCATTTTTTCCAGATTGCTTTTCAAAGATAGTATTTCGTCTGAACTGAAATTCTGCAAAACTCGCTGAACATACAGCTGGCGTTTTTTGATCACTTCTTCGATAATTCTTGCGCCTTCATTCAATAGATGAATGCGCACAATCCGGCGGTCATTCATATCTTTCACTCGTTCGACGAGCTCATTTCGCTCCATGCGGTCAATTAAGTCCGTTGTTGTACTGAAAGCCAGAAACATTTTAGTAGATAGTTCCCCAATCGTCATATCCCCTTCTTCAAACAGCCACTGCAGCGCAATAAACTGGGGCGGGGTAATCTTGTAATCATTTAATATTTCACGGCCTTTTTGTTTAATAATGCCATTTATGTACCGCAATTCTTTTTCAATATCAGCGACACAATCGAACGATTCGTCAAAATCTGCTGCCATCGGTTAGCACTCCTTAATCATCGGTTCCCTTTTTCGAAAAATTGATGGGCTTCTGTCCTGCCATCTTCATTATTTTCGCTTTTTTTGCCGAAAAATGCAAGGGAAGTACAGGAAAACAGATGGCAGCCAAAGGCATGCCATCTGTTTTTATTAAAGCTTCAATTCACCCATTCTGAGCAATTCAATAATTGCCTGTGATCGTCCTTTCACCCCAAGCTTTTGAATAGAATTAGAAATATGGTTGCGGACCGTTTTTTCACTGATAAACAGTTCTTCAGCAATTTCTCTTGTTGTTCGATCCTCTACGAGTAATTCAAATACCTCTTTTTCTCTTTTCGTTAATAGCGGTTTACGATCAAAGCGATTCTCCCTCACTTGACATGTACCCTCCTCGCTTCCGCCAGCTTCTGATCACCTAATCAACGGAACGGCCGTTACGGTATCATATGTAAGGGTATGAGTAATTGACAACTGCCCGGGCGAAATTTCTTCATGATTTTATTTTACGCGAGAAAATGTCTTCATGAGCGCTTCTCCCCCTCCGTTTCCCAACAAAAAACAGCCTCCAGCTCGGATAGCTGAAGGCTGAAATTTATTAATCTACTTGATAGTCGCTTCCGAAGAAATCGCGGAATGACTGAATCGTTGTGTCGCGGTTTAATGCAGCAATAGATGTCGTTAAAGGAATACCTTTTGGACATGATTGCACACAGTTTTGTGAGTTTCCGCAGTTCGCAAGGCCGCCGTCTCCCATAATAGTATGAAGACGCTCGTCTTTATTCATGGCACCCGTTGGATGCGCATTGAATAAGCGAACTTGTGAAAGCGACTGAGGGCCGATAAAATCAGATTTGCTGTTAACGTTCGGGCATGCTTCGAGGCAAACACCACACGTCATGCATTTTGATAATTCATAGGCCCATTGGCGCTTTCTTTCAGGCATGCGGGGACCTGCGCCAAGATCATAAGTACCGTCAATTGGAATCCACGCTTTAACTCTTTTCAATGAATCAAACATGCGGCTGCGGTCCACTTGCAAATCACGAATAACAGGGAATGTGCTCATCGGCGCGAGACGGACCGGCTGTTCAAGCTTATCTACTAAAGCTGTACATGATTGTCTCGGTTTACCGTTAATAACCATTGAACAAGCTCCGCAAACTTCTTCAAGACAGTTCATATCCCAGGCAATCGGCGTTGTTTTTTCGCCTTTTGCATTGACCGGGTTACGCTGAATTTCCATGAGCGCTGAAATAACGTTCATGTTCGGACGGTATGGAAGAACAAATTCTTCTTCATACGGAGCCGAATCCAGCGTGTCTTGACGAGTAATAATAAAGCGTACAGTTTTATTTTCACTCATCTTTATTTCTCCTCCTTATTCTTAGAGTAGTCGCGTTTACGAGGAGGGATTAAGGAAATGTCCACTTCTTCGTAATGGAAACCAGGTGCTTCGCCTTCGCCTTTAAATGTCGCCATTGTTGTTTTCAAGAAGTCTTCATCATTACGGTCTGGGAAGTCCGGTTTGTAATGAGCGCCACGGCTTTCGTTACGGTTAAGTGCACCGATTGTAATAACGCGGCTCAAGTGAAGCATGTTTTTCAACTGACGTGTGAACATAGCTCCCTGGTTGCTCCACTTCGCTGTGTCATTGATGTTAATGTTTTTGAAGCGCTCCATTAACTCAACAATTTTATTGTCTGTTTCTTGCAGCTTGTCGTTGTAGCGGACAACTGTAACGTTCGCTGTCATCCATTCACCAAGTTCTTTGTGAAGCACGTAGGCATTTTCTTTGCCGTCAAGAGACATAATGTCGTTCCATTTCGTTTCTTCTTGTTTCACATGTCTGTCGAAAACAGAGGAAGAAATCGCATCAGCTGATTTTTCCAAACCATGGATGTATTTCACCGCATTCGGCCCTGCCACCATTCCGCCGTAGATTGCGGAAAGCAGCGAGTTTGCCCCTAAGCGGTTCGCTCCGTGCTGGGAATAATCACATTCACCAGCTGCGAATAAGCCCGGAATGTTCGTCTGCTGCTCGTAATCCACCCATAATCCGCCCATAGAATAATGGACAGCAGGGAAAATTTTCATCGGTACTTTACGTGGATCATCACCCATGAATTTTTCATAAATTTCAATGATGCCGCCGAGCTTAATATCCAATTCTTGAGGATCTTTATGGGAAAGATCGAGATAAACCATGTTTTCACCATTAATGCCAAGCTTCTGATTGACACACACATCGAAAATCTCACGTGTGGCAATGTCACGCGGCACAAGGTTTCCGTATGCCGGATATTTCTCTTCTAAGAAGTACCAAGGCTTTCCGTCTTTATACGTCCAAACACGTCCGCCTTCTCCACGTGCCGATTCACTCATGAGACGAAGTTTGTCATCGCCTGGAATGGCTGTCGGGTGAATTTGGATGAATTCACCATTTGCATAGTTAACCCCTTGCTGGTACACAATGGAAGCTGCTGAACCTGTGTTAATGACTGAGTTCGTTGACTTTCCAAAAATAATACCAGGTCCTCCAGTAGCCATAATAACGGCGTCGCCAGGGAATGATTGAATTTGCATCGTGCGCAAATCTTGACCAACGATTCCGCGGCAAATGCCTTCGTCATCGACAATGGCTCCAAGGAATTCCCAGCCTTCATATTTCGTAACGAGTCCTGCTACTTCAAAGCGGCGCACCTGCTCGTCAAGTGCATATAAAAGCTGCTGGCCTGTTGTCGCACCAGCGAACGCTGTACGGTGATGCTGTGTGCCTCCAAAACGACGGAAGTCAAGCAGCCCTTCAGGTGTACGGTTAAACATTACACCCATACGGTCCAATAAATTAATGATGCCAGGAGCCGCTTCTGTCATTGCTTTTACCGGCGGCTGGTTCGCTAAAAAATCCCCGCCGTAAATCGTATCATCAAAGTGAATATAAGGCGAATCCCCTTCACCTTTCGTGTTTACCGCACCGTTAATACCGCCCTGTGCGCACACAGAGTGAGAACGCTTAACCGGAACTAATGAAAACAGGTCAACTTGCGTCCCTGCTTCCGCTGCTTTAATTGTAGCCATTAAACCGGCTAATCCGCCGCCGACTACGATAACTCTTCCATTACTCATTGAGACTCACTCCCTTTTCTCCCAATTCCGAACTTAACTTATTTCAATGATTACCTTATACGAACGCAAAAATTGCGCGAAGACCAACGATTGAAAGCGCAACGAAAATACCCATCGTGACAAACGTCATGATGCGCTGTGAACGAGGAGAAATTGTAATCCCCCAGCTTACACAGAAAGACCATAAGCCATTGGCAAAATGGAATACAGTCGAAATGACACCCACTATGTAAAAGCCAATCATGAACGGATTAGAGAATATATCCGCCATCATTTGATAGTCCACGTTAGCGCCAAGCATTGCCTGGATTCTTGTTTCCCATACGTGCCATGCGATGAACACAAGTGTGATCACGCCGGACACACGCTGCAGGAAGAACATCCAGTTTCGGAAGAATCCGTATCTGCCTGCGTTATTTTTTGCTGTAAACGCAATGTACAATCCATAAATGGCATGGAATAATAGCGGCAGGAAAATGATAAACGCTTCCAACAAATAACGGAATGGCAAATTCTCCATAAAATGAGAAGCGTTATTAAATGCTTCCTCGCCTCTTGTTGCAAAGTGGTTTACGACCAAATGTTGCACTAGAAACAATCCTACAGGTATGACACCAAGCAATGAGTGCAGCCTGCGATAAAAAAACTCTCGGTTGTCAGCCATGTTTTACCCCCCTTAATCTTGAAGCATCCGACAAATTTTTCAAAGTTTCGTCAACGCTTCGTTTTATAACAATTATGTGACAAGACCATTTTACTCTCATCCCTCAGAAGCGTCAAGAATGCTTATACATCTTTTTGTATTGTAAAAAAGCTAAAGGAAGTGAACGATCCTTCAGTATTTTCACCTTTATTTTCAATTTTATTATTTTAGTATATCAACCTTACAAACTTCTTTTTTCTCTTTCAGCAGTTGTATATAATGGATAACAGAAAGTGGGGATAATATTGACGAATCAACTCGACAAACAAGAAACAGAGGGTCTTGCAGTGCCCGTTTTTGGTTATGAATTAATCAGAGACGCCTTGTTAACAGACGTGCTCGGCAAAGAAGGCGTTTCGATTCTCTATTGGGCAGGAAAATCACTTGCCAGAAAATTCCCGTGCGGAAGCGCTGAAGACCTCTTTTCCTTTTTCCACGAAGCCGGCTGGGGCACTCTTGCTCTTTTGAAAGAAGCAAAGCGTGAAAAGATATTTGAACTGAGCGGTCCGTTTATCGAAAGAAGGTTTTCTGTTCAGTCAGAGCCATCATTTACGCTTGAGAGCGGATTTTTAGCGGAACAGATTGCCTTGCAGGAACAAACAGGAGCTGAATCAGTGATTGATGTGCAAAAACGGTCGAAAAAAGTCTTATTGACCGTCAAATGGGAATAGTGAGCTAAACATTAAAAGGAGCTGATTTTTACCAGCTCCTTTTTTGTTGTCCAGCTCCAGGTGCCATCTCTATGGTCTAGCCAATCCGTCCAGAAGGTTAAAGAACAACCTTCCAGCCGGCTCGTCTTATGCTTGAGGCCCGCAGGAAGCGGGTCATGCAGACGTTGCCACAGGAAGTGGCGAATTTAGTCTGCGTTCCTTAATAGGCAGGCGCCTTGCGCTTTTCTTTTGTCCAGCTCCAGCGCCTAGCCCCTCGAGGTCAAATAACCTTTCACCAATGAAGTCAAAAGGCGGACTTCTTTATAGAAAAGCGGAGCCGACTGTTCTGGGGCGACAAGCATATGACAGGCTGACGAAATGGTGTTTTTCAGCCATGCAGTCGGGCTGGCATATGACCTCGAGCTCCAAGGAGGCGCAGCTAGACATTGGTGAAAGAACATTTTTGCCTAAGGCTGATCAAGGCGCTTGCGCTTTTCTTTACTTGTCGGGCTTTTCTTGCAGCTGCCCGATAATTTCTGCAGCTGTTTTCTCCGGAATACCGATCGATCTCAGCTCTTCCATTGTCGCTTCCTTCAGTTTTTTCACTGATCCAAAATGCTTCAACAGCTGTTTTTTCCGCTTGGGCCCCACTCCGGCGATGTCATCCAAAATCGATTGAAAAGCGCTTTTTCCGCGGAGCTGACGGTGAAACGTGATCGCAAAGCGGTGAACTTCATCCTGGATACGCTGCAGCAAGTAAAACTCCTGGCTGTTATGCGGAAGCGGCACGATTTCAAGCGGCGTGCCATACAGCAGCTGCGATGTTCGGTGCTTGTCATCTTTCGCAAGGCCGGCAACCGGAATGTCTAAATTCAGCTCATTTATGAGGATATCTTTTGCTGCCTCGATCTGTCCTTTGCCGCCATCAATGATGATTAAGTCCGGCAGCGGCAGTTCCTCTTTGAGCACGCGGCTGTAGCGGCGGCGGATGACTTCTCTCATGGATCCATAGTCGTCCGGCCCCTGCACGGTTTTAATTTTAAATTTGCGGTATTCTTTTTTTGCCGGTTTGCCGTCAATAAACACAATCATTGCCGATACCGGATCTGTTCCTTGAATATTCGAGTTGTCAAATGCATCAATCCGGAGCGGTACATGAATATTCATCTTTCGGCCAAGCTGCTCTACTGCTTTAATCGACCGTTCTTCATCGCGCTCAATCAGTGCGAACTTTTCTGTCAGTGCAGCCTCAGCATTACTTACCGCCAGTTTGACGAGATCTTTCTTTTTTCCTTTCTGCGGCTTAAGCATTTTTACTTCGATCAGCTGCTCAGCAAGAGATTCATCCACATTTGCCGGCAGTAAAACTTCTTTCGGCTTAAAGTGGTTCGGCTGATCGTAAAATTGGCCGAGAAAAGTTAAAAATTCTTCTTCCGGCTCATCGTAGATAGGAAACAGAGAAACGTCGCGCTCAATCAGTTTTCCCTGGCGGACAAAAAACACTTGCACACACATCCAGCCTTTATCAACAGCATAACCGAACACATCACGGTCCGTAAAATCGGTCGTATTGATTTTCTGCTTTTCCATCGTTGCTTCAATATGAGTGATTTGATCGCGGAATTCTTTCGCCCGCTCAAATTCAAGATTTTCCGCCGCTTCGTGCATTTTTGCCGTCAGCTGTTCTTTTACCTGCTGGTGGCCCCCATTTAAAAAGCGAGTTATTTCATTCGTCATTTCCCGGTACTGCTCTTCCGTTACTTCTTTTACACACGGAGCGAGACACTGCCCCATATGGTAATAAAGGCATACTCTATCCGGCAGATTCAAGCATTTTCTGAGCGGATATAATCGGTCAAGCAGTTTTTTCGTTTCATTGGCTGCATAAGCATTCGGGTACGGGCCAAAATATTTCGCTTTGTCTTTTTTTACTTTCCGGGTAATGATCAGCCGCGGGTGTCTTTCAGCTGTCAGTTTAATAAACGGATAGCTTTTGTCATCCTTCAGCATAATGTTGTATTTTGGATCATGCTTTTTGATTAAATTTAATTCAAGAATTAATGCTTCGAGAGCAGATGAAGTAATAATGTATTCAAAGTCTTCTATTTCCCCGACAAGACGCTGTGTTTTCGCATCATGTGAACCGGTAAAATAAGAACGGACACGATTTTTCAACACCTTTGCTTTGCCGACATAAATAACTGTGCCTTGCCGATCTTTCATTAAATAACAGCCCGGTTGGTCCGGGAGCAGCGCCAGCTTGTTTTTGATATTCAGATTCATTTTCCCACCTCCCGGACAATAGCTTCATTATTGGTTAAAACGTCCGTTCCCAGCTCAAATTTGTTTTCGTACAAAAAACCGTCTTCTGCCTGTGGCAGAAGACGGTTTTCCCGCATTTAAT
Organism: Bacillus aerolatus; assembly: GCF_009183655.1. Classification (GTDB taxonomy): domain Bacteria; phylum Bacillota; class Bacilli; order Bacillales; family Domibacillaceae; genus Pseudobacillus; species Pseudobacillus aerolatus. The sequence continues at coordinate 1,601 of NZ_WEIO01000001.1, read as the reverse complement.
TAAGCGTGTTTGTTTACTAGTTCAGCCAAAGCTTCTTTTGGTTGGAAGCCAATAACTTTATCAACAGGCTCGCCGTCTTTGAATAAAATAAGTGTCGGAATGCTCATCACACCATATTTTCCAGCTGTTTCCTGGTTTTCATCCACGTCAATTTTGACAATTTTCACTTTGTCCGCCAATTCTGCATCGAGCTCTTCCAATACAGGAGCGATCATTTTACAAGGTCCGCACCACGGAGCCCAGAAGTCTGCCAGCACAAGGCCGCTTGTTGTTTCATCTGAAAAGTTTTGGTCAGTCGCTTTTACAATTGCCATTCAAAAAACCTCCTATAATTACAATATACTATGGTCAGTATAGCACCGTTTGATGGACGATGCTATTTTTTTGCTTCACACTCTACTTTTCCCTTTTTCATTTCATTTACTCTTATTAATTGAGAGGTTGTTTGTTCAGGATTGAAGTGGTTTTCCTGAATGAATGCAAACTTTCCCTGAATCCCGCACAAGCAAAAAGCTGATGCACCCGGCATCAGCTTTTTAACGTACAGCTTATGAAGAAGTTACTTTTAATTTTTTAAATTCTTCTGTCAGCAGCGGCACGACTTCAAACAAGTCGCCGACGATGCCGTAATCCGCCACGCTGAAAATACTCGCTTCTGGATCTTTATTGATCGCGACAATCACTTTCGAGTTCGACATGCCCGCTAAATGCTGGATCGCACCGGAAATGCCGCAAGCGATATAAAGATCTGGCGTCACCACTTTTCCTGTCTGCCCAATTTGCAGCGAGTAATCGCAGTAGTCGGCATCACACGCCCCGCGGGACGCACCGACCGCACCGCCAAGCACACTAGCCAGCTCCTGCAGCGGCTTAAAGCCTTCTTCGCTTTTCACGCCGCGGCCGCCGGCGATAATGACTTTCGCTTCGGATAAATCTACGCCTTCCGCTGTTTTGCGGACGACTTCCTGGATGATCGTGCGGATGTCTTTAATGTCCACTTGTATAGAAGACACGCCGCCTGAACGGGATTCGTCTTTCGCAAGCGGCGCGATATTATTCGGACGGACTGTCGCAAACACAAGACCGTCACTCACTTTTTTCTTTTCGAACGCTTTTCCGGAATAAATCGGGCGTGTGAACACGACTTCGCCGTTTTCTTCTTCGACTGTTGTCGCATCAGAAATGAGTCCGGCGCCAAGACGGGAAGCAATCTTCGGCGATAAGTCTTTTCCTAAAGCTGTATGTCCGAAGACAATGCCTTCTGGGTTTTCCTGATCGACGACCGCAAGCAGTGCCTGCGAATAGCCGTCCGATGTGTACTGTGCTAATTTTTCACCTTCCACTGTCACGACGCGGTCCGCTCCGTAATGAATCAGCGGATCGGCCAGCCCGCTCACCGAATCGCCGATCAGCACCCCAATCACTTCTCCGCCTTCTGCGACTTTCTTTCCAGCGGCAATCGCTTCAAAGGACACGTTTCTGAGCGCCCCGTCACGTACTTCCCCTAACACCAATACTTTTTTTGCCATGTTCGTCCCCTCCTGTCTTGTTTGTTAAATCACTTTCGCTTCTGTATGCAGTGCGTTTACAAGCTCCTTCAC